>NZ_JBIVNT010000009.1:0-305150 GCF_044753725.1 Micromonospora sp. NPDC093243
ACCCGGAAGCTAAGCCCTCCAGCGCCGATGGTACTGCACTCGGGAGGGTGTGGGAGAGTAGGACGCCGCCGGACAATCGTTCCCGTCAGGGCCACTCCAATCTGGGGTGGCCCTGACGGCGTTTCTGCGTCAGGCGAAAGACACCGCGTGAGGCGGCGCCCGCGGTCAGCCGCGGGTCTGGATGCCGGCGCGCAGGTCGCGGAAGAGCGCGCCGGCGTCGTCGACGGCGCGGCCGGGGAACATCCCCATCACCACGCTGCCGTGGTCGGCCCAGCCGCAGACGGCGAAGTCGCCGCCCTCGCCGCTGGTGGTACCGCACTTCATCACGCCACCCAGGTCGCCGGCGGGCACCTCGCGCAGGCCATCCACCTTGCCCGTCTCGTCGGCCATCAGGCCGAAGAGGCTGTCCAGGTCCCGCTCCGGCTGCCAGAGCAGGGTGGTCCCGCCGAAGACGAGGACCGAGCGCTTGTCGTCGGCCGGGTCGCGGTAGACGGTGCCGAAGCTGCGGTCCAGCTCGATGTCGGCGGCGAAGCCGCTGCGCAGGTAGTCGGCGGTGCTGCGGGCCCGCTCGGTGTCGTCGCGGGTCAGCCCGGCCACCCGGTCCGGGGTGGCCAGCCGGGTGTCCTTCTGGTCGGCGATCCGCCAGCCGGCCACGCCGAGGGCGCCGGCGCCCGCGAGTCCGACCGCGAGCGCCACGGCCCAGCCGATCCGCTTCCGCCGCGACCAGGTCGCCCGCGGCTCGGGCGCAGCGCCGGGGTCCCGGTTGCTCAGCTGGATCGGCTCCTCGGTCAGCTCGACGGGCTCCGGTCCGTCGCCGAGCGGACGTTCGGTGAGATGTGCGTCGGACATAGCCGACACCGTACGCGAACCATCGGTGGCGCACGTCAGGTCCGCCGAACCCCTCCGTAGACTTGTCAGGTGACCGAGAGACTGGATGCCCGACGCCCCGACGCCCCCACCCTGCCCGGCCAGTACCAGCCGGGCGAGGTAGAGCAGCGACGGTACGAGCAGTGGGTAGCCGCCGGCCACTTCCGGGCTACCACGCAGAGCGACAAGCCGCCCTTCACCATCGTCATCCCGCCGCCGAACGTGACCGGCTCGCTGCACATGGGCCACGCCCTGGACCACACCGTTCAGGACGCCCTGGTGCGGCGTAAGCGGATGCAGGGCTTCGAGGCGCTCTGGCTGCCCGGCATGGACCACGCCGGCATCGCCACCCAGAACGTCGTCGAGCGGCAGCTCGCCGCCCAGGGGCTGTCCCGCCACGACCTGGGTCGGGAGAAGTTCGTCGAGCGGGTCTGGCAGTGGAAGGCCGAGTCCGGCGGGGCCATCCTCGGCCAGATGCGCCGCCTCGGCGACTCCGTCGACTGGGACCGCGAGCGCTTCACCATGGACGAGGGCCTGTCCCGGGCCGTCCAGACGATCTTCAAGAAGCTGTACGACGACGGCCTCATCTACCGGGCCAACCGGATCATCAACTGGTGCCCGCGCTGCCTGACCGCGCTCTCCGACATCGAGGTCGAGCACACCGAGGACGACGGTGAGCTGATCTCCATCCGGTACAGCGACGAGGTGGTGGTGGCCACCACCCGGGCCGAGACCATGCTCGGCGACACCGCGGTGGCGGTGCACCCCGACGACGAGCGGTACCGGCACCTGATCGGCACCGAGGTCGAGCTGCCGCTCACCGGCCGGCGCATCCCGATCGTGGCCGACGCGCACGTCGACCCGAGCTTCGGCACCGGCATGGTCAAGGTGACGCCGGCGCACGACCCCAACGACTTCGAGATCGGCCAGCGGCACGACCTGCCCTCGCTGACCGTGATGGACGAGCGCGGCGTGATCACCGTGCCCGGGCCGTTCGAGGGGCTGGACCGCTTCGAGGCCCGACCCGCGATCGTCGCCGCCCTGCGGGAGCAGGGACGGATCGTCGCGGAGAAGCGCCCGTACGTGCACGCGGTCGGGCACTGCTCGCGCTGCCGTACGACGGTCGAGCCGCGGCTGTCGTTGCAGTGGTTCGTCAACACCGCCCCGCTGGCCCAGGCCGCCGGTGACGCGGTGCGCGACGGGCGGGTCCGGATCGAGCCGGCCGAGCTGGCCAAGCGCTACTTCGCCTGGGTCGACAACATGCACGACTGGTGCATCTCCCGCCAGCTCTGGTGGGGGCACCGCATCCCGGTCTGGTACGGCCCGGCGGGCGAGATCGTCTGCGTCGGCCCCGACGAGGAGCCGCCGACCGGCGAGGGCTGGCACCAGGACGAGGACGTCCTCGACACCTGGTTCTCCAGCGGCCTGTGGCCGTTCTCCACGCTCGGCTGGCCCGAGCAGACCCCGGAGCTGGCGAAGTTCTACCCGACCAGCGTGCTGGTCACCGGGTACGACATCCTGTTCTTCTGGGTCGCCCGGATGATGATGTTCGGCCTCTACGCGATGGACGGCCGGCCGCCGTTCGACGTGGTCGCCCTGCACGGAATGGTGCGCGACCAGTTCGGCAAGAAGATGTCGAAGTCGTTCGGCAACGTGGTCGACCCGCTGGACTGGATCGACCGGTACGGCGCCGACGCCACCCGGTTCACCCTGGCTCGGGGCGGTAACCCCGGCCAGGACGTGCCGGTCAGCGAGGAGTGGTGCCAGGGCTCCCGCAACTTCTGCAACAAGCTCTGGAACGCCACCCGGTTCGCGCTGATCAACGGCGCCCGGGCGGACGGCCCGCTGCCGGCCGCCGAGGAGCTGTCCACCGTCGACCGGTGGATCCTGTCCCGGCTGGCGCACGTGACCGCCGAGGTGGACGAGCAGTTCGAGGCGTACGAGTTCGCAAAGGTCTGCGACCTGCTCTACCACTTCGCCTGGGACGACGTCTGCGACTGGTACGTAGAGCTGTCCAAGCCGGTGCTCGCCGAGGGCGGGCCGGCGGCCGAGGTCAGCCGCCGGGTCCTCGGCCACGTGCTCGACCAGCTGCTGCGGCTGCTGCACCCGATCATTCCGTTCGTCACCGAGGAGCTCTGGATCGCGCTCACCGGCGGCGAGACGGTGATGCGGGCGCCCTGGCCGGTGGCCGACCGGGCCCGGCTCGACGACGCCGCGGAGGCGGAGGTCGGCGCGGTGCAGCGGGTGGTCACCGAGATCCGGCGGTTCCGTTCCGACCAGGGGCTGCGCCCCACCCAGCGGGTCGCCGCGCGGCTGGACGGCCTCACCACGGCCGGGATCACCGCGCACGAGCCGCTGATCCGGTCGCTGGCCCGGCTCGACCCGGCCGCCGACGGGTTCCAGGCGAGCGCGACGCTGGCGATGCCCGGCGAGGTGAGCGTGGCGCTGGACACCCGCGGCTCGATCGACGTGGCCGCCGAGCGGGCCCGGCTGACCAAGGACCGCGCGGCCGCCGAGAAGGAGGTCGCGCAGGCTCGGGGCAAGCTCGACAACCCGGCCTTCGTCGGCAAGGCGCCCGAACCGGTGGTCGCCAAGATCCGTGACCGGCTCGCCACCGCCGAGGCCGATCTGCTCCGCATCGACGCTGCCCTGGAGGCGCTGCCCTCGTGACCGATCACTCCGACTTCGCCAAGGTCGAGGCCGAACTGGCCGAGCGGGGCTTCACCCGGATGGTCTTCGAACTGGACCGGATCGAGTCCCTGCTCGACCTGCTCGGCAGCCCGCAGCGGGCGTACCCGTCGATCCACCTGACCGGCACCAACGGTAAGACCTCGACCGCCCGGATGATCGACTCGCTGCTGCGGGCGTTCGGGCTGCACACCGGCCGCTACACCAGCCCGCACCTGGAAACCGTGCGCGAGCGGATCAGCCTGGACGGGGAGCCGGTCAGCGAGGAGCGCTTCGCGGCCACCTACCGGGAGATCGCCCCGCTGGCCCGGCTGGTCGACGAGCGCTCGGCCGAGCCGCTGACCTACTTCGACATGACCACCGCGATGGCCTTCGCCACCTTCGCCGACGCCCCGGTCGACGTGGCGGTGGTCGAGGTGGGCCTCGGCGGCGCCGAGGACTCGACGAACGTGCTCCAGGCCGGGGTGGCCGTGATCACCCCGATCGGGTTGGACCACACCGAGTGGCTCGGCGACACCGTCGAGGACATCGCGCTGCACAAGGCCGGCATCATCCACGCCGGCGCCACGGTGATCTCGGCGGCGCAGGAGGAGGAGGCGGCCCGGCCGATCCTGGAGCGCTGCGCCGAGGTCGGCGCGACCATCGCTCGGGAGGGCTCCGAGTTCGGCGTGCTGCGCAAGGCGGTCGCCGTCGGCGGCCAGGTCCTGACCCTGCAGGGGCTGGGCGGTGTCTACGAAGAGGTGTTCATCCCGCTGCACGGTGCCCACCAGGCGCAGAACGCGGCCGTCGCGCTCGCCGCGGTCGAGGCGTTCCTCGGCGCCGGCACCCGCCGCCAGCTCGACATCGAGGCCGTCCGCGAGGGCTTCGCGACGGCCAGTTCGCCCGGTCGCCTGGAGCGGGTACGCAGCGCGCCGACCATCCTGCTCGACGGCGCGCACAACCCCCACGGGATGGCCGCGACCGTCACCGCGCTCCAGGAGGAGTTCGCCTTCAGCAAGCTCGTCGCGGTCGTCGGCGTGCTCGGTGACAAGGACGCCCCGGCCCTGCTGGAGCTGCTGGAGCCGGTGGTCGACCAGCTCGTGGTCACCCGGAACAGCTCGCCGCGGGCGATGCCGACCGCCGAGCTGGCCGAGCTGGCCGCCGAGGTGTTCGGCCCGGACCGGGTCGAGGTGGCCGAGGAGATGCCGGACGCGATCGAGACGGCGGTCGCGTTGGCCGAGGAGGACGTACCCGGCGAGTTGAGTGGGGTAGGCGTGCTGATCACCGGGTCGGTGGTGACCGTGGCCGACGCACGCCGGCTGCTGAAGCGATGAGCGAGCCGGAGCAGCCGCGGCGCTCGGGGCTGCGCAACCCGGAGCGGGCGGTGCGCGGTCTCGGCGCGGGCGCGTTGACCATCGAGGCGCTGGTGCTGCTGCTCGCCATCCAGCCGATCCGGGTGATCGGCGGCGACCTGGGTGGTGCGGCGATCGGCGTGGTGGTGGCGTTGGCCGTGGCGGCGGTGGTGCTGGCCGGCATGATGCGCCGGCCGTGGGCCTGGCACGCGGGCACCGTGCTGCAGGGTCTGCTGATGCTCGCCGGCCTGTTGCACTGGTCGCTGCTCGCGCTCGGCGTCATCTTCGCCCTGGTATGGGCCTACGCCCTGCACGTCCGCCGGGTGATCCTGGGCTGAGGTCCGGGTGGTCCTGGGCTGAGGCGTGGGGTGGCCGGTTTTGTGGAGGTGGCATCCATGCTCCGTGGGCCGGTGCAACCGGACGCTGTCGATCTGCTCCATATCTGAACCACCGGCACCGGCGCCGGCGTTAGCACCCGCACCCGCACCCGCACCGGCACGGCACCAGCACCAGCACCGGCACGGCACGGCACGGCACGGCACGGCACGGCACGGCACGGCACCAGCATCGGCACCGGCACCGGCACCGGCACCGGCACCGGCACCGGCACCGGCACGGGCACCAGCACCGGCACGGGCACCAGCACCAGCACGGGTGCGGGTGCAGGCACGGGGCGGATGTTCATATCTGGAGCAGTTCGACAGCGACGAGCACCGTCAACCCGGGCGGTACATCCGCCACCGGTCACCCGCTGACGACGCGACTGTCGAGTCAGGCCTCGGCGCGTTCGCGCCACTGGGTGAGCGCGATGCCGTGGCCGTCGGGATCCCGGAAGGCGGCGGCCCACACCTCCAGCTTCGTGCCCCGGTTCACCACCCGGGGCGCGTACGTGAAGCGCACGCCCGTGTCGCGCAGCCGCTCGTACGCCGCCTGGATGTCGTCCACCTCGAGGTTGACGTGCACCAGCCGGCGGCTGACCGGGGCGGCCTCGGTCACCTCGCGCAGCACCAGCCGGGTCGTCCCGGAGGCGAGCACGGCGTTTCCGGCGCCCCGGTCGACCTCGGTGAAGCCGAGCCTGCCGCGGTAGAAGTCGAGCGAGCGGGACAGGTCGGTGACCAGCAGGGTCAGCCCGACCCCGCTGATCGGCGCGCCCGCCACGATCGGGTCGGTCGCGGCCGCCTCCGGTTCGTAACCGAAGATCGCCTCGTCCAGCTCCTCCGGGCTGACCTGCGCGTCCCTGGCCGGCTGGCGGGTGGGCGCGGGATCGTCAAGCGGTAGGTCGAGCGGGTCCAGCGGGTCCGGCGGGTCCAGCGGGTCCGCCGGGGCGGTGGGCCCGGCCGCGGCCTCGGCAGGGGCGTCGAACTGCTCCTCGGCCGGCGAGCGCGGGGCCGGGGTGGCCCGGCGGGGCAGCGGGTTGGCCGCCGGCTGCTCGACCAGCGTCCCCTCCAGCACGACCGGGCCGCCCGGGCGCTGGTGCACCACCACCGGCTCGCGCTCCTCGGGCGGGCCGACCGGTTCGTCGCGCACCGGGTCGGGGGCCAGCGGGTCGCGGAAGTCGTCCCGGAAGTCGTCCTCGGCGGAGCGCCCGGCCCACGGCGGGGCGTCCTGCTCGATCAGCATCTCGTCGATCGGCTCGGCCCCGGCGTACTCCGGCGGCAGGTCTGCGCTTGCCGCGGCGGCGGTCTCGGCGTGCGTGGGCACCTCGTCCCAGAGCACCCGGACGTGCCGCTGGTCGTCCAGGGCGACCCGGATCGGCAGGGTCTGGCCGAGCGACGGCCACTTGGCGACCGGCACCCGCGGCTCGATGATCTTCTTGCTCCGCGGCGGCAGCCCGGGCGCGTCGATGACCAGCTGCAGCTCGCACCGGCCGAACGCGTACTGGGTGGGCGGCTCGGACGCGCTGTGCACGTGCCCCTCGCCGACCACCCAGGTGCGCCCGCCGCCCCGGACCGTGGCCAGCGCGATGGCCAGCACCAACAGGGCGACCCCGAGCGCCACGATGGCCCAGCTGGTCATGCCGAGGCCGAAGAGGATCACGAAGGTGGCCACGGTGCCGAGCACCGCGGCGATCAACTTGCGTACCGGCGCGATGGGTCGGCTCCCGCCATTCGCCACTGTGGACCTCCCGGGGGTCAAGGGCCAGGCTAGGCCGCGGCGGCCACCGGGGGAAAGGCCAGCCGCCGCGCCGGTGCCGGGACCGGGTCGCTAGGCTGACCGTACCCAGCCCGACCGTCTTCCGCGCACAGGAGGAACCCAGCGTGTCCAGCACCCCCGACGAGCGCACCCTCGTACTGATCAAGCCCGACGCGGTCCGTCGCGGGCTGGTGGGCGAGGTCATCTCCCGCTTCGAGCGCAAGGGGCTGCGGATCGACGCGATGGTGACCCGGACGATGGACGCCGCGCTGGCCGACGAGCACTACGCCGAGCACGTGGACAAGCCCTTCTACCCGCCGCTGAAGGCCTTCATGACCGGCGGCCCGCTGGTCGCCCTGGTGCTCTCCGGCGACCAGGTCATCGAGGTGGTCCGCGGGCTCGTCGGGGCCACCGACGGACGGCGGGCGACGGCCGGCACCATCCGTGGCGACTTCTCCCTGTCCAACCGGGAGAACCTCGTGCACGCCTCGGACTCCACGGACAGCGCGAAGCGCGAGATCGCGCTCTGGTTCCCCGAGCTGGGCTGAACCCCCACCGCCACCGACGCCGGCGGACGGCGCCCGGTTCAGTCGGTGGGCGGTAGCTTCGCCGGGTTGCCGACCATGTAGATGCCGGTGATCAGGCCGTCGGCCGCGGTGACGCTCAGCGTGTACCGGTTGCCGTCCGCGCGGGTGAGCAGCACGGCGGGCTCCCCGTTGAGCTCCAGCCGGCGCGCCGTCCACCGGCGGTGTGGACCGTAGATCCCGGCGAAGAACCGGGCGATCCGGTCCGCGCCGGTGATCGGGTTGCGGGCGGCCGACACCCGACCACCGCCGTCGCTCCAGGCCGTGGCGTCCCTGGCAACCAGGCCGGTGAGCGTCGCCAGGTCCCCGTCCCGGGCAGCGGCCAGGAACGCGTCCAGCAGCCGTTCCCGTTCGGGTCGGCTGGCGGTGAACCGGCGCTGCTCCTGCCGTACCCGGGTGGCCGCCCGGTGGTGCAGCTGCCGGCAGTCCTCGGGGGTCCGGTCCAGGATCTCGGCGATCTCGGCGTACGGCAGGTCGAAGGCGGTGTGCAGGACGTACACCGCACGCTCCGGCGGGGTGAGCCGCTCCAGCACGTGCAGCAGCGCGGTGGAGAGCGAGTCGCGTAGCTCGGCGCGGTCCAACGGACCGAACGGCGAGGACTCGGTCGGCACCGGCTCCGGCAGCCACGTTCCGACGTACGTCTCGCGTGCCGCCTGCCGGACTCGCAGCCGGTCCAGGGCCAGCCGGGTGACCACCCGGGAGAGGTAGCGCCGGGGCTCCGCCACCGCCGAGCGGTCCACGTCCAGCCAGCGCAGGTACGCCTCCTGGAGCACGTCCTCCGCGTCGTACCGGCTGCCGAGCAGGCGATAGGCGAGGCCGAGCAGCATCGGCCGGTGCGCCTGGAGCGCACCGGCCGCCTCTGCTGCCGAAGCAGTCGTCACACCTGCGCCGGAGGCTCCAACTGCATCGTCACGCCGATCCGATTCCACACGTTGATTGTGGCAATCGCGATGACCAGGTCGGCCAGTTCCTTCTCCGACCAGACCTTCGCGGCGGTGTCCCACACCTCGTCGGGCACGCCGTGCTCACCGAGCTTGGTGACCGCGTCGGTGAGCGCCAGCGCGGCCCGCTCCCGCTCGTCGAAGAACGGTGCCTCGCGCCAGGTGGCCACGGCGAAGAGCCGCCGGCTCGACTCGCCGTTGGCCAGGGCGTCCCGGCTGTGCATGTCCACGCAGTACGCGCACCCGTTCAGCATCGAGGCCCGCAGCTTCACCAACTCCAGCACGGTGTGCTCGACGTTCGCCCGGACGTACTTCTCCATCCCCATGACGGCCTGGTACGCCTGCGGCGCCACCTCGGCGGGGTTCATCCGCTGCACGACTACCTCCCTGATAGATCCGACACCGTCACGACGGATCGGCCGGGGCGTGCCGTGACAACCGGCGGCGTGACGCTGGTCATGCCGTGCCGGGGCAGATCCGCCCTCCCGCCGCCCGGGGCAGCCGAGCAGGATCGCCACGTAGTGCACCCGGATGGTTCGCCACCCGTTCGGGGTGGCGGGGGGTCGTCGGCTACCGTGACACCGCCTGCTTCGTACACGACTCGCCGGAGGACCAGTGCCGCTGCTCTACACCATCGGCAAGCTCACCGTGGGGCCCACGATGAGGCTGGCCTTCCGGCCGACCGTGGAGGGGTTGGAGCACGTGCCGGAGACCGGCGGGGCGATCCTCGCCGGCAACCACCTCTCGGTCGCCGACGAGCTCTTCGTGGGCACGGTGGTGCCGCGGCACCTGGCGTTCTGGGCGAAGTCCGAGTACTTCAAGGGCGTCGGCCTGAAGGGGGCGTTCTCCAAGTTCGTCCTCACCGGGCTCGGTGCGATCCCGGTGGAGCGGGCCGGCGGGCGCGCTGCCCTCACCGCCTTCGACGCGGCCATCCCGGCCCTCAAGGGCGGCGACCTGGTGGTGGTCTACCCGGAGGGGACCCGGTCGCCGGACGGGCGGCTCTACCGGGGGCGCACCGGCGCGGTCCGGCTGGCCATCTCCGCCGGCGTGCCGATCATTCCCGTCGGCATGATCGGCACCGAGAAGGTGCAGCCGATCGGTGCGCGGTTGCCACGCCCGGGCGCGGGCAAGGTCATCGTGCGGTTCGGCAAGCCGCTGGACTTCACCGGCCGGCCGGACGACCGCACCTCGCTGCGCGCGATGACCGACGAGATGATGAGCGAGATCCAGAAGCTCACCGGCCAGGAGTACGTCTCCCGGTACGCCCCGCCGCGCGCCCACCCGGACCCGACCCGCGAGGGCCCGGCCTGACCCGGGCGTCCCGCCGACACGGAGCCGCCCGGCCCGATCGGACCGGCCTCAGTTCCGGCCGGCCGTCACGATCTGTCCGCGCAGGGTGTCGAGCAGGGCCGCGCTGTCCTGCACGGAGAGCCGGGTGAAGACTCCGGTGGCGATGCTGCCGTGGTCGACCGAGGTGCAGACCACCACGTCGGTGCCGTCGGCGCTGCCCACCGCGCAGCGCTCGTGCCGGCCGCGTACGCCAGTGTCGACCTTCTCGGCGGCGTCGAGCTGGTACTGCTCGGTCAGCCGGGTGATCTCGTCGTCCGCGTCGGCCTCCGGGGTCAGCCGGAAGCCGGTCCCGCCGAAGACCGTCACCGGCTTGCCGTCCGCCGTGGTGTAGACGCCGGCGAAGGTGTCCTCGGCGAGCCAGTGCGCCTTGCGTACCTCGGTCTCCAACTGCCGGGCGGCCTGCTCGCTGCGGCTGTCCTCGCGCAGCGACAGGTCGGCCACCCGACCCGGGAGGCTGGCCTTCGCCGGATACTGCGCCGAGATCGGCATGCCGTAGTAGGCCGGGCAGCCGCAGCAGCAGGCGAGGGTGAGCAGCAGCAGCCACGGCCAGCGGCGCCGCTTGCGCACCGGGACGTACCCCTTGGGGGCACGCCAGTCGGGCGGCGGCGCGGCCGGCGGTGGGGCGGGCGACCGTTTCGACCGGCGCTGCTTCGGCGGCGCCGGCGGGGCGGGCGGCGCCGGGCGGGCCGGCACCGGAGGTCGCGCGACCGGCGGGGCCGGTGCCGGATGGCGCGGCGCGACCTGGTGTGGCGGAACGTGGGGCGCCGGCGAGACCGGCGGCGGGGGGACCGGCGCGGGTGGTCCCGAGTACGGGCGGGTCGGCGGGGGCGCCGGATAGGAGACCGTCGGCGGCAGCGGCGGCAGCTCGGCCGAGGGCAGCTCCCAGCCGCCGGTGTCCGCGCCGGCCCACGGGTCGACCGGAACCCGGTGCTCGGGAGGTTCCGGCGGCGCGGGCGGCACCGGGGTCGGCTCGGCCGACTCGCCCCAGGCGCGCCGGCGCGGTGGCGGTGGCGGCACCGGGGCGGAGCCGCTCCACCGTGGCGGTGTCGGATCGCCCGCGGCCTCGGCGACGGGTAGCCGCCGGGTGCCGGAGGGACCGTCCGACGCCGCCCCGTCGTCGCTGGCGGGATCCGCCGGGTCGGCCGCCGGCTCGGTGAGTGGCCGGGTGCCCTCGGGGCCGGCCGACTCGCTCGCCGACTCGCTCGCCGGCTGCGGCTCGGCGGGCCGACGGTCGCCGTCGTCACCAGACGCCGTGCCGGGTTGCGGCTCGAGCGGGGTCGGTGGGCCCGGGTGGGACACGCCCTCCGGCGGTACGGGGGAGGAGGTCCCCTCCCCGGCGACGGTCGGATCGCGGTCCGGCTCCGTGCCCGGGGTCTTCCCGTCGGCCGGCCGGTCTGCGCCCGGCTGCGGCTCCGGCATCGCGGCAATCTCCTCTCGCGCCGGTCCGAGGTTAGTACCGGGGTGCCAGTTTCGGCGATCCGCCCACCGCCGGGATGCCGCGCACTGCGCGCGGCCATTGCCGGACGGGCGCGTACCCTTGGGCTTCATGAGCGTCCCGTCCACGACGCCGCGCCCTGTCGCGGCCAACTCCGTCTGGCCCCGGCTGGAGCCGCTGCTGCCCCAGGTGACCAAGCCCATCCAGTACGTCGGTGGCGAGTTGGGCGCGGTGGTCAAGGACTGGGACGCGGCCACGGTGCGCTGGGCGTTGATGTACCCCGACGCGTACGAGGTCGGTCTGCCCAACCAGGGCGTGCAGATCCTCTACGAGGTGCTCAACGAGCTGCCCGACGTGCTCGCCGAGCGGACGTACGCGGTCTGGCCGGACCTGGAGACGCTGATGCGCGCGAACGGCGTGCCGCAGTTCACCGTCGACGCGCACCGCCGGGTACGCGACTTCGACGTGTTCGGCATCTCCTTCTCCACCGAGCTGGGCTACACCAACCTGCTCACCGCGATCGACCTGGCCGGCATCCCGATGCTGGCGGGCGACCGCACCGACGCCGACCCGGTGATCGTGGCCGGCGGGCACGCGGCGTTCAACCCGGAGCCGATCGCCGACTTCATCGACGCCGCCGTGCTCGGCGACGGCGAGGAGGCGGTCCTCGAGATCACCACGATCGTCCGCGAGTGGAAGGCCGAGGGCTCCCCGGGCGGGCGCGACGAGCTGCTGCTGCGCCTGGCCCGCACCGAGAGCGTCTACGTGCCGCGCTTCTACGACGTGGACTACCTGCCCGACGGCCGGATCCAGCGGGTCGTGCCGAACCGGGCGGACGTGCCGTTCCGGGTGCACAAGCGCACGACGATGGACCTGGACGCCTGGCCGTACCCGAAGAAGCCGCTGGTGCCGCTCGCCGAGACGGTGCACGAGCGGTACGCGGTGGAGATCTTCCGGGGCTGCACCCGGGGCTGCCGGTTCTGCCAGGCCGGCATGATCACCCGACCGGTGCGGGAACGGTCGATCACCACGGTCGGTCAGATGGTCCGCGAGGGCCTGGAGTTCTCCGGCTTCCACGAGGTGGGCCTGCTCTCGCTCTCCTCCGCCGACCACTCCGAGATCGGCGACATGTGCTCGGGCCTCGCCCAGCAGTACGAGGGCACGAACGTCTCGCTGTCGCTGCCGTCGACCCGGGTCGACGCGTTCAACATCGACCTGGCCCAGGAGTTGTCCCGCAACGGGCGGCGGACCGGCCTGACCTTCGCCCCCGAGGGCGGGTCGGAGCGGATCCGCAAGGTGATCAACAAGATGGTGTCCGAGGAGGACCTCATCCGCACCGTCGTCACCGCCTACACCAACGGCTGGCGGCAGGTGAAGCTCTACTTCATGTGCGGCCTGCCCACCGAGACCGACGAGGACGTGCTCCAGATCGCCCGGATGGCCCACGAGGTCATCAAGGCCGGTCGGGCCGCCACCGGGTCGAAGGACATCCGCTGCACGGTCTCCATCGGCGGGTTCGTGCCGAAGCCGCACACCCCGTTCCAGTGGGCGGCGATGGAGCGGCCGGAGGTCATCGACAACCGGCTCAAGATGCTCAAGCAGGAGATCAACTCCGACCGCTCGCTGGGCCGGGCGATCGGCTTCCGCTACCACGACGGCGAGCCGTCGCTGATCGAGGGCCTGCTCAGTCGCGGTGACCGCCGGGTCGGCGCGGTGATCCGCAAGGTCTGGGAGAACGGTGGCCGCTTCGACGGCTGGAGCGAGCACTTCTCCTACCAGCGCTGGGTGGACGCCGCGGCCGAGATGCTGCCGGCGTTCGGGGTGGACCTCGACTGGTACACCACCCGGCAGCGCGACGAGCTTGAGGTGCTGCCCTGGGACCACCTGGACTCCGGGCTGGACAAGGACTGGCTCTGGCAGGACTGGCAGGACTCCCTCTCCGAGTACGAGCAGGACGACTGCCGGTGGACCCCGTGCTTCGACTGCGGCGTCTGCCCCGCCATGGACACCGAGATCCAGATCGGCCCGACCGGGAAGAAACTGCTCCCGTTGACCCCGATCGCCGGTTCCGGCCTCAAGGTCCCCAGCGTCACCCCCGCCACCCCCGCCCACCCCTGACCAGTCCCCGCTGGCCCCCACGCGGGGCCCAGCTGCGTTGATCATGAAGTTGTTGTCACCGGTACGGCGTGTCGCGGACAATAACTTCATGATCAACGCGTGACTGACCGAGCGAGGAGCACGACGATCAGTAAGAGACCACAGCCGGAGGGCGGGCAGGCGCCGGTCGTCCAGCGCGTCCGGATCCGGTACGCCAAGCGCGGGCCGCTGCGATTCACCTCGCACCGGGACTTCGCCCGGGCCTTCGAGCGGGCCGTACGTCGGGCCGGTGTGCCCATCGCCTACTCGCAGGGCTTCACCCCGCACCCCAAGATCTCGTACGCCAGCGCCGCGCCGACCGGCGTGGCGAGCGAGGCGGAGTACCTGGAGATCGGTCTGCAGGCACCGGTCGACCCGGCCGCGCTGCGCGCCGCGCTGGACGCCGCCCTCTCGCCCGGCCTCGACGTGCTGGACGCGGTGGTGGCGACCGGCGGCAGCCTGCCCGACCGGATCGAGGCGTCGGACTGGCGCATCGAGCTGCCGGGAATCGAGCCGGCGACGCTGCGCGCCGCGGTGGAGGCCTTCACCGCCGTCGACGAGGTGCTGGTCGAGCGGATGACCAAGCAGGGACGTCGCACCTTCGACGCGCGGCAGGCGGTCATCGCCATCGATGTGGCGGCGCCGACAGCGACTCCTTCCGGGGGACCGGCCGTACCGTGTGCGATACTCGAAGTGGTCGTGCGGCAGGTCACCCCGTCCGTACGACCCGATGACGTCCTTTCCGGCCTCCGCGTGGTGGCCGACCTGGAGCCGCCGGTTCCACCGCGAGTGACCCGGCTGGCTCAGGGCACGTTGACCGCGCAGGGCGCGATCGTGGATCCGTTGGATGCGGACCGCGACGGGGCAACCATCGGTGGGCACTGACCGACGGTCAGCGCTCGGAAGATAGGCAGACTTCGGCGGTCGCGCACCTCGCGCGCCCGGCGGAAACACTTTGCGGCGACCCTGCGTGGCAGCGCTCACCCGCGCCCGGGGCAGCCAGAACTGGAGAACGTCCATGCTCGAGAACGAGCCCGAGGGCGGCGAACGGACCGGTTCACAGCCGGCCGGCGAAACCGCCGAGCAGCACAACCCCGTCGACGGCGGGGCCGGCGAGAGCCGGGGCGCCGTCGGCGACCGGGGCCCGGAGCCCGCGGTCGAGGCCGGTGGCGAGGTCGCCGAACCCGCGCCCACCCGGCGGACCCGGGTCACCCGCCGCCGGGCCGCGCCGCTGAACCAGCCGGAGCAGGCCGAGGCGCCGGTCGAGGCGCCCGCCGTGAGCACCGGTAGCGACGAGTCCCCGCAGGCGGAGGTGTTGGCGCCGGTCTCCGGTGACCTCGACACCGCCCCGAAGACCACGCGTCGCCGCCGCAAGGCGACGCCCGCCAAGGCCGCCGAGGAGCCGCTGGTCGCGGCGGCGGCCGAGGACGCCTCCCCGGAGGTCGTTCCGCCGGTCAAGGTCACCCGTACCCGGCGGAAGAAGGCCACCCCCGCGGTGGCCGAGCCGGCTGCGGAGGCGCCGGCCGGCGAGCTGCCGGCCGAGGCCGCACCGCCGGCCCCCACCGCTGCGGCGGAGGAGCCGGTGACCGGCGGCATGGCTGAGCCCGGTCGTGGCGCCGAGGCCCCGTCCGGCGAGGTGTCGCCAGGTGTCGCCGTGGCCGGCACCACCGAGCAGTTGAGCGAGCCCGCCGAGGCCGCCGAGCCGGAGCAGCCGCGTACCCGCCGGCGGCGGGCCACGCTCTCCGCGCCCACCGTGCTGTTCATGGCCCCGCAGCCGGAGTCGGTGCCGGTCGTGCAGGTCGAGCCCACCCCCGCCCCGGTCGTCGAGGAGCCGGCCGCCGAGGAGGCGGCCGAGCCGTCGCGCCGTCGGCGGCGCGGGCGCCGCGAGGTCGAGCCGGTGGAGCCGGCCGAGGCGGAGCAGGAGCTGACCGAGGAGGCCGAAGAGGCCGCCGAGGAGACGGACGAGGACGAGGACGAGGAGAGCGCCGCTGCCCGGCGTCGGCGTCGGCGCGGCCGTCGTGGTCGGGGTCGGGGTAAGGGCGGCGCCGACGACTCCGAGGACGAGGAGTCCGAGGAGGCGACGCAGGCCGAGGCGGAGACCGAGGCCGAGGGCGAGGGCGACGAGGACGAGGAGACCGACGGGGACGGGCTGACCCGCCGCCGTCGGCGTCGCCGCCGCCGGGGTGCCGGCGACGTCGAGGGGGGCGCGGACGACGGCGTCCCCACCGTGGTCAAGATCCGCGAGCCGCGCCGCACCGTGGACGAGGTGCAGGGCGTCTCGGGCTCGACCCGGCTGGAGGCCAAGCGCCAGCGCCGCCGGGACGGCCGGGAGCAGCGGCGCACCCGGCCGCCGATCCTCAGCGAGTCGGAGTTCCTGGCCCGCCGGGAGGCGGTCGACCGGGTGATGGCCGTCCGCCAGCGCGGCGACCGTACCCAGATCGCGGTCCTCGAGGACGGCGTGCTGGTCGAGCACTACGTGACCCGCAACTCCTCCGGGACGATGGCCGGCAACGTCTACCTGGGCAAGGTGCAGAACGTCCTGCCCAGCATGGAGGCGGCCTTCGTCGACGTCGGTCGGGGTCGCAACGCGGTCCTCTATGCCGGTGAGGTCAACTGGGACACCAGCGGCCTGGAGGGGCGGGCGCGCTCGATCGAGCAGGCGCTGAAGTCCGGCGACTCGGTGCTGGTGCAGGTCACCAAGGACCCGATCGGGCACAAGGGCGCCCGGCTGACCAGCCACATCGCGCTCTCCGGCCGGCACCTGGTCTACGTGCCCAACGGCAACGCCTCCGGGATCAGCCGCAAGCTGCCCGACACCGAGCGCAAGCGGCTGCGGGACGTGCTGAAGAAGCTGGTCCCGGACGGCGCGGGCGTAATCGTCCGGACGGCCGCCGAGGGCGCCAGCGAGGACGAGCTGGCCCGGGATGTCAAGCGGCTCCAGGCGCAGTGGGAGGACATCCAGGCCAAGGCGGCCGAGGGTGGTGCCCCGGTGCTGCTCTACGAGGAGCCGGACCTGGTGATCCGGGTGGTCCGGGACCTCTTCAACGAGGACTTCCGCGAGCTGGTGATCGAGGGCGAGCAGTCGTACGACATCGTCGAGTCGTACCTGTCGCACGTCTCGCCCGACCTGGTCGCCCGGCTGCGCCGGCACACCGGCACCACCGACGTCTTCGCCGAGTACCGGATCGACGAGCAGATCCTCAAGGGGCTGGACCGCAAGGTCTTCCTCCCCTCCGGCGGGTCGCTGGTGATCGACCGGACCGAGGCGATGACGGTCATCGACGTCAACACCGGCAAGTACACCGGCTCCGGGGGCAACCTGGAGGAGACGGTCACCCGCAACAACCTGGAGGCGGCCGAGGAGATCGTGCGTCAGCTGCGGCTGCGCGACCTCGGCGGCATCGTCGTGATCGACTTCATCGACATGGTCCTGGAGTCGAACCGGGAGCTGGTGCTGCGCCGGCTCACCGAGTGCCTCGGCCGGGACCGCACCAAGCACCAGGTCACCGAGATCACCTCGCTCGGTCTGGTGCAGATGACCCGTAAGCGGATCGGCGCCGGCCTGCTCGAGGCGTTCAGCGAGACCTGCGAGTGCTGCAAGGGCCGCGGCGTGATCATTCACACCGAGCCGGTGCCGGAGAAGCCGCGTACCGGTGGGGCCGGGGAGAAGGTCAAGGCGGTCGCCTCGGCGGTCACCACCCCGGCGGCCGAGCCGACCAGCGGGGCGTCGCGGCGCCGGGCGCGCAAGAGCACGCCGGCGGAGCGCGCGACGGTCGAGATCAGCGAGCCGGCCGTGGCCACCGACACGGAGGCCGACTACCACGACACGATGGGCTACGACCTGTCGCGCTACGCGGCGGACACCGAAGCCGCGCCCGCCGTCGCCGACAGCCAGCAGGGCGAGTCGGCCCGGCTGGCCGCGGCGGACGACCCGGACGCGCTCGGCGAGGACGCCGACGAGGCCGAGGGCACCGCGGGTCGTCGTCGGTCCCGCCGTGGTGGCGCCCGGCGGCGTACCCGTCCGTGAGGGTCTGACCAGGCAGGTGTTTGACAGGGCCCCGGCCCCGGCAATGTGACCGGGGACGGGGCCCTGTCCCGTACCCCGAGCCACCTCGGACCGGATCCGGGTGGCCCGGCCGGAACCGGTCAAGGAGGAGAGAATGCGCCGCCTGCTCACCGTCACCGCGCTGACCGTCGGGCTCTCCTCGACCGCCGGATGCGCGGGCGCCCGACCGGCCGACGCCCCGGCGACCACGGCCGGCAGCGCCCCGGCGGCCGGCACGCCGACCACCGCCGGGAGCGCGGTGGCGGGCGCCGGGAACAGCCCGGCGGTCTGCGCCGCCGCGCAGCAGGCCAGCGTCACCGGGATCCAGACGTACGTCGAAGAGTTGGGCAGGATGCTCGCGGCGGCCGGCGCGAGCGACAGCACGGGGGCTGAGGCTGCCCGGCTGCGGGCCGAGGCGGCCCTCACCGGCTGGCGGAGCGCCCTGCGTGAGCAGGCGGCCCGAGCCACCGATCCGCAGCTGACGACGCTGCTCAGCGACCTGGGCGCGGAGGTCGGCGCGATGGGCGCCGACGTCGACGCGGTCGACGAGACCGAGCTGGACCGCCTCCAGCAGCGCCTGGACCAGCTCTGCCCGCGCTGACCGGCCGGGTCGGTTTGGGTCGCGGGCCGGGCATGGCGTACGCTAACCTGCGGCGCACTTTGGTGTGCCGAGTTCCCGCGTGCCCGCGCCGCCGTGCCACTGCTACCCGGCGAGCCGCCGCGGGGACGACCGCCAGCAGCCTCAACGACAGGGAGTCCGCCTCCGATGTACGCGATCGTCAAGACCGGCGGCAAGCAGTACAAGGTCGCCGAGGGCGACGTGATCGAGGTCGAGAAGCTCACCGGTGCCCCCGGTGACGCGGTGAAGCTCACCGCGGTGCTCCTCGTCGACGGTGACGACCTGGTGACCGACGCGGCGAAGCTTGCCAAGGTCGCGGTGTCCGGCGAGATCGCCGCGCACACCAAGGGCCCGAAGATCAAGATCCACAAGTTCAAGAACAAGACCGGCTACCACAAGCGCCAGGGTCACCGCCAGCCGCTGACCCAGGTCAAGGTGACCGGCATCTCCAGCGGGAAGTAGGTCGTCCTCCAATGGCTCACAAAAAGGGTGCGTCCAGCTCGCGTAACGGCCGTGACTCCGCGGCCCAGCGGCTCGGCGTGAAGCGCTTCGGTGGTCAGGTCGTCAGCGCCGGCGAGATCATCGTCCGGCAGCGTGGCACCAAGTTCCACCCCGGTGACCTGGTCGGCCGTGGCGGCGACGACACGCTCTTCGCGCTGTCCGCCGGTTCGGTCCAGTTCGGCACCAAGCGTGGTCGCAAGACCGTCAGCATCGTGCCGCAGCAGTAACTCGAAGGCTTTGCGGGCCGCGGACCTCCGGGTCCCGGCCCGCTTCGCTTTTTCTCGCGCGGGGCGGTCCCCGCTGGAAGGATTGACGTCGTGACGACGTTCGTTGACCGGGTCGTCCTGCACATGCAGGCCGGCGACGGCGGGCACGGCTGTGTCTCGATCCACCGGGAGAAGTTCAAGCCCTTCGGCGGCCCGGACGGCGGAAACGGCGGGCACGGCGGCAGCGTCTCGCTGGTCGTCGACCCGCAGGTGACCACGCTGCTGGACTTCCACTTCCGTCCGCACATGAAGGCCGAGAACGGCAAGGGTGGCGCCGGCTCGAACCGGGACGGCGCCAACGGCCACGACCTGGTCATCAAGGTGCCGAACGGCACCGTGGTGCAGACTCTCGACGGCACCGTCCTGGCCGACATGGTCGGCGCGGGCACCACCTTCGAGGCGGCCCGTGGCGGTCGGGGCGGTCGCGGCAACGCGTCGCTGGCCAACGCCCGGCGCAAGGCGCCCGGCTTCGCCGAGCTCGGCGAGCCCGGCGACAAGCTGGACGTGGTGCTCGAGCTCAAGAGCGTGGCCGACGTCGGCCTGGTCGGCTTCCCGTCTGCCGGCAAGTCGTCGCTGATCTCGGTGATCTCCGCCGCCAAACCGAAGATCGCCGACTACCCGTTCACCACCCTGGTGCCCAACCTCGGCGTGGTCCGGGTGGACAACCACACCTTCACCGTCGCCGACGTGCCCGGGCTGATCCCCGGCGCGGCCAGCGGCAAGGGTCTGGGCCTGGAGTTCCTGCGGCACATCGAGCGCTGCGCGGTGCTGGTGCACGTCATCGACACCGCGACGCTGGAGCTCGACCGGGACCCGCTGGCCGACATCGACACCATCGAGGCCGAGCTGAACGAGTACGGCGGTCTCGCCGACCGGCCCCGGCTGGTGGCGCTCAACAAGATCGACGTGCCGGACGGCCGGGACCTGGCCGAGATCGTCCGTCCCGACCTCGAGGCGCGCGGTTTCCGGGTGTTCGAGGTCTCCGCCGCCACCCGCGAGGGGCTCAAGGAGCTCATGTACGCGATGGCGGAGCTGGTGGATGCGGCCCGCGCGGCGACCCCGCCGGCCGAGCCGACCCGGATCGTGATCCGGCCGACCGCGGTGGACGACGCCGGGTTCACCATCGAGGCCGAGTCGGACGGCTCGTACACGGTGCGCGGCACCCGCCCGGAGCGCTGGGTCCGGCAGACCAACTTCGACAACGACGAGGCGGTCGGCTACCTGGCCGACCGGCTGGCCCGGCTGGGCGTCGAGGAGAAGCTGGCCAAGACCGGCGCGCAGCCCGGCGACCTGGTCCGGATCGGCGAGCGCGAGTTCGACTGGCAGCCCACCCACTACGCCGACTTCGTCCCACACATCCGGGGCGCCGACGTGCGGTTGGAGGAGAAGTCGAGCCGGGCCAACGCGGCCGAGCGGTTGGCCGCGCGCAAGGCCCGCCGGGTGCGTCCGGAGGACGAGATCGAGGGCGACGGGATCGGCGCCGATGTGGCGGACGACCTCGAGGACGCTGACTAGCCTCGTACCGTCCGTGATCGGGTCGTATCCCGGAAACCTGGGTGAAATCCACCCGGCATACCGTGGGGCGATGCTGATCGAGTCACGTCCCGCCACCGATCCGGAGATCGCCGCCCTGGTGACCGCCCAGCAGCGGGAGCTGCGGGAGGCCGACGGCGGGCTGGACGGGCAGGTCACCGTGACCCATGACGACATCCGCTATCTCGCGGTGGTGGTCAACGGGCGGGCGGTCGCCTGCGGCGGGCTCCAGGCGCTCGACGAGGGCACCGGTGAGATCAAGCGGATGTACGTGCGGCCGGCGTACCGGGGCCGGGGGATCGCCCGTCAGCTGCTGGCCGCGCTGGAGGAGCTGGCCTTCCAGCGCGGGCACGCGGTGCTCTGCCTGGAGACCGGGACGTACCTGCCGGCCGCGATCGGGCTCTACACCTCGTGCGGTTACGCGCGGATCCCGGTCTACGGCCCGTACGTGGACAACCCGTACAGCGTCTGCTTCGCCAAGCAGCTGCTGGTGCCGGCCTGACCGTCGGGCTCAGGCGCCGGTCTCGGCGTGGGCGACGGTGACCGGCTTCGACTCGGGCGAGGCGTGCTGGCGCAGGAAGATGCTCAGCACGACCAGGGTGTCCACCGCGAGGAACTCGCTCTGCCAGTTCTGCATGGACTGGAACCAGAAGTCGCTGGTGCCGAGGAACTGGAGCGCGCCGATCGGCGGCGCGCCACTCTGCAGCGCCTGCTCGGCGTTGTACTGCGCGGTGCCGCCCAGCAGGTGCCCGACGAACGAGCCGGCGAAGATGAGCAGCAGTGCGAGGGAGAGGCTGTTCCGGTAGACGACCAGCGGCAGCCCGCCGACCCGCACCGGCCAGGGTGACTGCGGGGTGGCCCGGCGCTCGTCGTCCTCCGGCCGGTCGTTCTGGCCCTCCGGCTTCGACTCCGCCGACCCCCGCTGCACCAGGTACGCGGTGAGCAGGACGTAGCCACCCATTTGCAGGAACTCCGACTCCCAGTTCTCGAAGACCGCCTCGGCGAAGTGCCCACTGGCCAGGTATGCCGGCCAACCGATCGGGGCGGCCCCAAACTCGGCCAGCTCCTCGTTGTGCGTCTGCCAACCGAACACGCTCTGCAGCACCAGGAAGACGAAGAACGCGCCGAACATGGCGACGGCCAGTGCGTTGTCCCGCAACCAACGTGGCATCTCAATCCCCCTCCGCCCGGTGACCCGGTAACTCTGCGTTGCCCCGCCGGCGGAATCGGCAAACGCCGCACCGGCGCGTCGCCGGCGGAACGGCGGGAGGGTCGAGCCCGAGGTCAGGGCCGGCCGGCGGGGGTGTCCAGCCGGGTGCCCGTGCCGACCTGGTTCGACAGGAGCAGGCCGAGCGCGAGCATGCCGAACCCGAGCCCGAGGTGCAGCCAGTTGTCCGCGTTGTTGACCGGCAGGAAGTTGACCACGCTCTCCTGGTGGATCACGAACCCGTACAGCCAGATGCCGAGGTAGAGGGCGCCGCCGGCACCGAGGAAGACCCGGGAGCCCGCGACGGTGCGGGCCAGCGCCAGGCCGAGCAGGCCGAAGAAGAGGTGCACCGCGTTGTGCAGGATCGACACCTGGAACACGCCGAACAGCAGGGCGCCCGAGTGGTGCGTGGCGGGGCCCAGCTCGTCGTAGCGGGTGGTGACACCCGGGACGAAGCCCAGCGCGCCGATCAGGAGGAAGACCCCGGCCACCGCCGCGGCGGCCAGCTGGACCCGAGGCTTCGGCCCCGCCGGTCGGCCACCGCGTGCGCCCCGTGCCATCGATGCCACCTCCGTGGATCTGTCCCGCCCGCCGGTCCTCCATTGTGAAGTCGCGGCCGACCGCGGCGCAGAGAAATGACGGAACAGGTATGGACGCGGCAACGGAGGGTAGGTGAATCGGCGGCGCCGGGGCGACCCGGCGCCGATCCCCCAGTGCAACCGCGACGGAATTGCGAGCGGAAGGGAAATCATGACTCACGATCTGTCACCCACCTCTTCGACGTACGAGTCCACCAACGGCGGCGGCGTCCGCGAGCAGGCCCGTCAGGTCGGCTCGGAGGCCGCGCACGCCGGCGGCGCGGTCGCCGAGACCGCCAAGGAACAGGGCAAGGAGGTCGGCCGCGAGGCCGCGCAGCAGGCGCGCAACCTCTACGGAGAGGCCCGCACCCAGCTCGCCGCCCAGACCGGCGAGCAGCAGCGTCGGGCCGCCGGCGGGCTCCGGTCGCTGGCCGACGAGATGCGCACGATGGCCGAGCAGGGTGGCCAGGCCGGCCCGGTGAGCGAGCTGGCCCGGCAGGCCGCCGACCGGGTGCACGGCGTCGCCGGCTGGTTGGAGGCGCGCGAGCCCGGTGACCTGGTCACCGAGGTGCGCGACTACGCCCGGCGCAACCCGGGCACCTTCCTGGTCGGCGCGGCCGTGCTCGGTGTGCTCGCCGGTCGGCTGACCCGCAACATCTCCGCCGCCGGTGGCGACTCCGGCCGGCAGGCGTACGACCGGTACGACGACCCCGAGCGCACCGCCGTCATCCCCACCCCGCCGACCCAGCGCCAGGTCCCGGAGCAGGTGCCGCCGGGCGGCTACCTCGACCCGACCCCGGGCGCGTACGCCGACCCGCAGACCACCACCAGCTACGCGGACCCGGCCGGTGGCACCGGCCAGCCGCTGCCGCCGGTGACCCAGACCGACCCGCTGCCCGGTGTCCCGTCGAGCGGGACGGTGCGTCCGTGAGCGACCGAACCATCCGAAGGGAGGCGGCGGCATGAGCATGCCGACGCAGGGGTCCGGACTGGACTCCGGACCCGCCACGGGCGCCCCGCACACCGCGGCGGAGGTCAAGGGAAGTTCCATCGGTGAGCTGATGCGTCAGGTCACCAGCGACCTGTCCACGCTGATGCGGCAGGAGGTGGAGCTGGCGAAGGCCGAGATCCGCCAGGAGGGGCGCAAGGCGGGCAAGGCCGCCGGTCTCTTCGGCGGCGCCGGCTTCGGCGGCTACATGGTGGCCCTCTTCCTCTCGCTGGCGCTCTGGGCCGGGCTGTCCAACGTGATGGACGCCGGCTGGGCGGGGCTGATCGTGGCCGTTCTCTGGGCCGCGATCGCCGCGGTCCTCTACTCCATGGCCAAGAAGAACGCGCAGCGCGTACGCGGCCTCAAGCAGACCAACGACAGCGTGCAGCGGATCCCCGACGCGCTCAAGCCCCACCCGGAGGGAGTCACCCGATGAGCACCGATCCCGACCAGATCCGCCGGGAGATCGAAGCCACCCGAAACAGCCTCAGCTCCGATGTGGACGCGCTGGCGTACAAGGTCAGCCCGAGCCGCATCGTCGACGACCGTAAGCAGCGGGCCCGTACCGCGCTGCAGAATGTGAGGGACAAGGTCATGGGAACCGCGTCGGACCTCGGCCACGGCACCGGCCACGCCGCCCACTCGGTGGGCGACCGCGCCTCGTCGGCGGCGTCCAGCGTCAGTGACGCCGCGCACTCGGCGGCTTCCACGGTCGGCGACGCCGCGCACTCGGCGGCTTCCACGGTCGGCGACGCCGCGCAGCGTGCCCCGCAGGTCATCCGGCAGAAGTCGGAGGGCAACCCGCTCGCCGCCGGCCTGATCGCGTTCGGCGTCGGCTGGTTGGCTTCCTCGCTGATCCCGGCGACCCGCCGCGAGCAGCAGGTGGCGACGCAGATCAAGGAGAAGGCCGGCGAGCACAGCGGCGCGGTGAAGGAGAAGCTGACCGAGGTCGCCAGCGAGCTCCGGGACGAGCTGCGCGAGCCGGCGCAGCAGGCCACGCAGTCCGTGCAGGCGACCGCGCGGGACGCGGTGCACGCGGTCAAGGACGACACCCGCTCGGCCGCGCAGGACGTCAAGGACCAGGCGCAGCAGGCCGCCGGCCGGTGAACTCCTGACCGATCCGGTCAGCGCGTACCCGCCCCGTGATCGGGTAGCGAACCGCCCGACCCCGTTCCGGACCGAGGTCCCGCCGGGGTCGGGTGGGGAAGCGCCCGATCACGGGGCGGAGTGCGTCGGGATCGTTGTTTCGAGCGGTGGGTGCGGGGTAGCGCTGCCGGTACGGGCGTCAGTCCCCGCAGCAGCCCGGACGGAGGAGACGTGATGACCAGCAACGCGACGAGGTGGGCCCTGCTCGGCGCCGGCACCTTGGCCGCCGCCGGGGTGGGCCGGGTGGTGGCCCGCCGGCGGCGCCGGCGGCAACCGGAGCGACGGGACGGCTGGTACGTGGTGCGTCGAGGGGTCACCGTGGACCGGCCCCGGGACGCGGTGATCGGGTTCTGGACCGACCGGGAGCGGCTGGACCGGGCGCTGGCCGAGTGGGCGAGCCTGGAGCAGCTCGACGGCGACCGGTGGCGGTGCGAGTCGATCGATCCGGCCGACGGGAACGGTGGGTGGCGGGCCGAGATCACCGTCGACGGGCCGGGCGTACTGCGCTGGCGGGTCACCGACGGGCCGGTCCCGCAGCAGGGGCGGGTCGAGTTGGTCGACGCCCCGCAGGGCCGGGGCACCGAGATCCGGGCCGAACTGCGCTACCGGGCCACCCCGCTGCGCCGGGCGTTCGGCCTGGCCGCCGGGAACGAGCCGGACCTGGCCTTGCGGGACACCCTGCGCCGGGTGAAGTCACTGATCGAGTGCGGCCAGATCATCGACACCCGGCACGACCCGTCCGGTCGCAGCCCGCGGCAGGAGCGGGCGACCGACCGGGTCCGGGAGAAGTTGAGCGCGGGAGGACGGGCATGAGGGCGCTGTGCTGGGAAGGTGTCGGCAAGCTGGCGGTGCGCGACGTGCCCGAGCCCCGGCTGCGGGCCGACGGCGACATCATCGTCCGGGTGCGCGCGAGCAGCGTCTGCGGTTCGGACCTGCACCTGATCAACGGCTACCTGCCGGCGATGCGTGAGGGTGACGTCCTCGGCCACGAGTTCATGGGCGAGGTGGTGGAGACCGGCCCCGGGGTGCGGCGACTGCGGGTCGGCGACCGGGTGGTGGTCGGCTCGGTGGTGGCCTGCGGCGCCTGCTGGTACTGCCGCACCGAGCAGTACTCGCTCTGCGACAACTCCAACCCGCAGCCGGTCTTCACCGAGAAGCTCTGGGGTCACTCGCCGGCCGGCATCCTCGGCTACTCGCACGCCGCCGGTGGCTACGCCGGCAGTCACGCCGAGTACATCCGGGTCCCCTTCGGCGACATCGGCGCGTTCGCCGTTCCCGAGGGGGTGCCCGACGACGCCGTGGTCTTCACCTCCGACGCGCTGCCCACCGGCTGGATGGCGGCCGACTTCTGCGCCCTGAAGGGCGGCGAGGTGGTGGCCGTCTGGGGCGCCGGTGGGGTCGGCCAGATGGCGGCCCGCAGCGCGCAGATCCTCGGCGCCGATCGGGTCATCGTCATCGACCGGCTGCCGGAGCGGCTGGCCACCGCCGCCGGGCGGCTCGGTGTGGAGACGATCAACTACGCCGAGACCGACGTGCTGGAGGCGCTCCGCGAGATGACCGCCGGGCGGGGTCCGGATGCCTGCATCGAGGCGGTCGGGATGGAGTCGCACGACGTCGGCCCGAGCTACGCGTACGACCGGGTCAAGCAGGCGGCCCGGTTGGAGACCGACCGGTTGGTCTCGGTCCGGCAGGCGATCATGGCCTGTCGCAAGGGCGGCACGGTGAGCATCGTCGGCGTCTACGCGGGCCTGGTCGACAAGTTCCCGCTCGGCGCGGCGATGAACAAGGCGCTGGTGCTGCGGATGGGGCAGATGCACGCCCAGCGCTACATCCCGATGCTGCTGGACCGGGTCGTCACCGGCGAGATCGATCCCGGCTACCTGGCCACCCACCCGCTGCCGCTGGAGCAGGGGGTACGCGGGTACGAGCTGTTCGAGAAGAAGCAGGACGGCTGCCTGCGTACGGTGCTGCACCCCTGACCGGTGGGCCGGGCCGTGGTCCGGCCCGCCGGTCAGGCGGTGCGCCGCACGTTTGTGATCACGAAACCGCTGGGCGGCAGCGTCGGCAACCGATGCAGGCTCACCGCCAGGTCCTGCGGCGGCACGTCGTAGAGCATGCAGCTGGTCAGGTTGGTCACCGCCCGCTTCATCAACTCGATGGTGATCCACTCGCCGGCGCAGCGGTGCCCGGTGGTGTGCTCCCCGCCGCCCTGCGGGATCAGCCCGAACGGATCAGGCCGGCCTCCGGCGTGCCGTTCCGGCCGGAACAGCTCCGGCTCCGGCCAGAGCGCCGGGTGGTGATTGGTGCCGTAGAGGTCGAGCAGCACCCGCCGTCGGCGGGGGAAGTGGTAGCCCTGCCAGTCGAAGGAGCGCCGCACCCGGGCCGCGGCGACCGGAAAGAACGGGTAGTAGCGCCGGACCTCCTGGACGAACCAACCGGTGGCCTCGTCGTCGTCGCGGACCCGCTGTCGCCACGCCGGATGGTCGTGCAGGGCGAGCGCCGCGAAGACGATGAACCGGTCGACCGCGACGGTCGGCCGCAGCACGTTGAGCAGCTCGACCGCGGCGATCCGGCGCGGCAACGGCCGGCCCTGGGTGTCGTGGTGGTCGGCGATGACCCGCAGCGCGCTGCCGGCCGGCGCCGGCAGCGCGCCGGCCCGGACCCGGTCGACGAGGTCGGCCAGCCATCGTTCGCCGCGGCGACGGGCCAGCAGCCCCCGCCAGTGCGTCGGCCCGATGGCCGCCCCGCTGCCGATCATCGCGTGCAGGTCGTCGGTGCGGCGCACGACCTGCCCCTCGGCCAGCGGCACCCCGGCCCAGGCGCAAACCGTCCGGGTGAGCATCCGCCCCAGCTCCCGATAGAGCACCACCGGTCCGGCCCCCTCCCAGACCGGGACCCGGGCCCGCCACTCGTCGTCGAAGAGCTGGGCGAGGTGCCGCACGGCGGTCGGCGTCATCAGCGCCATCAGCATCGTCTTGCGGTCCCGGTGTGCCGCGCCGTCCAGGCCCTGCACCCCACCGCGTCCGGTGAGCGTCCGCTGCACCCGCAGCGGCATCGCGCCGGCCCGCTGGAAGCGTTCCGGGTCGTAGAAGAGTTCGGCGGCGGGCCGGCCGCGCAGGCAGATGGTCCGTCTCAGCAGCAGCCGGGTCTGGAAGATGTCGCTGTCGTACCGGTCGCAGCGCGCGCCGATGAACCGGTAGCCGTCGCGGAGCAGGGCGAGGGTGCTCTCCGGACTGCGGTCGGCCGGGATGGTCGCCATCGGGCCTCCTGAGGCGGGTGACGGGCGTCGCCGCCGGATCTTCCTGACGCCGGACTACCCAGGTCAGCGCCCCTGAACCCCGCCGCCGGGCCGCTCGGGCCAACGCCGAGCGGGCCGGTGGGGGAGGGGCCAGCGGACCGAAGCATCCGCTGGCCCCTCCCAGGGGCCCGGAAACCTGGTTCGCTGCGTGGAGCGGCCCGCGCGGGCAGACGGCCGGAGGGGCCGGCGCGGCGGGGCGGCACGGCATCACCGATCACGGGGAGGGACGAATGCGGGGCAACGGTTCGCCGTACTGGCGGTAGCGGCGGGCGATCGGTGCGCCCGGTGTCGGGCCGGGCGGGGCTGACACCCCGCTGATCGCGCCGCCTCGGCGGTCCACCCGACCGCCGCGTCACTTCACCGTGCACCTGGGCTTCACGGCGGCCGGCCCGGTCGACGCCCGGGAGCTGGCGGTCGCCTACGCCGAGGCGCTGAGCCTGCTCCGCCCCGAGCTGGCGCTCGGCGCGGCCGCCCTGTCACCCGCCGATGCCTGGCACCGGGCCGAGCGGCTCTTCTGCGGCGCGGTCGGCCCCGACGGGGAGCGCTGCGCCGACGTGGCCGGCCACCCCGGCTTCCACCACGCCCCCGGTCCGGGCGGCCTGGGCTGGGGCGACGGCGACTCGTGACGCCGGCCGTCTCAGTCCAGGTCGAACTCGCCGTCCTGGGCGCCCGCGACGAAGGCGTCCCACTCGGCCTGGGTGAAGACCAGCACCGGCCCGTCCGGCTCGGCCGAGTTGCGCATGCCGATCAGGTCGTCGACGAAGGCGACCTCCACGGCGCTCTCGGAAGTGTCGCCGTCGGCCCGCTGCCAGACCGCCCGGGACAGGTCGAAGTCGCCCTTGGGGTGCACAGACATGGTGTTTCCTCCAGTGCCACGCGTCGCGGGGGGAACGTCTCCGGATCCCCATCGGGCAGGATAAGCGGATGCCGAGCCTGACCCGTGTAGAGGCGACCGCGCGTGGCGCGTCGATTACCGTCGAGTCCTACCAGGTGGACCTCGACCTGACCGGCGACGGCGAGCGGTTCCACTCGCACGTCACGATCCGGTTCCGAGCCACCCCCGACACCGCGACCTTCGCCGAGGTCAAACCCGCCAAGCTGCTGGCCGTACGGCTCAACGGCGACGACCTCGACCCCGACGCGCTCGACGACAACCGGCTGCCGCTGACCGGTCTGCGCGCCGAGAACACGCTCGTCGTCGAGGCCGAGATGGCCTACTCCAACACCGGCGAGGGAATGCACCGCTTCGTCGACCCGGCCGACGGCGAGACCTACCTCTACGCCATGTCCTTCCTCGACGACGTGCAGCGCATCTTCGCCGCCTTCGACCAGCCCGACCTCAAGGCGCCGGTCACCCTCGCGGTCACCGCCCCGCCGGAGTGGACAGTCGCCGGCAACGCCGAGGTGGCCGCCAACCCGGCGCCCGGCCGCTGGGAGTTCGCCCCTACCGCGCCGCTGGCCACCTACTTCTTCTCGCTGATCGCCGGGCCCTACCACGTCCGCCGCGACGAGCACGACGGGATCCCGCTGGGCCTCTACTGCCGCCGCTCGCTCGCCGAGCACCTGGACGCCGACGCCGAGGAGATCTTCACCGTCACCAGACAGTGCCTGGACCGGTTCCACCAGCTCTTCACCGAGCGCTACCCGTTCGGCAAGTACGACCAGGCGTTCGTGCCGGAGTTCAACGCCGGCGCGATGGAGAACCCGGGTCTCGTGACGTTCCGCGACGACTACGTGTTCCGTTCGGCGGTGACCGACAGCCAGCGGGAGCTGCGGGCCAGCACCATCGCCCACGAGATGGCGCACATGTGGTTCGGCGACCTGGTCACCATGCGCTGGTGGGACGACCTGTGGCTGAACGAGTCGTTCGCCGAGTACCTGGGCACCCGGGTGACCGCCGAGGCGACCCGGTTCGACCAGGCCTGGACGACCTTCGCCATGCGCCGCAAGGCCTGGGGCTACGCCGCCGACCAGCGTCCCTCCACCCACCCGGTCGCTCCGCAGGAGGTGGCCGACGCCGCCCAGGGCCTGCTCAACTTCGACGGCATCTCCTACGCCAAGGGCGCCAGCGTGCTGCGGCAGCTGGTCGCCTGGCTCGGCGACGAGGCATTCCTCGCCGGTCTCAACGCGCACTTCGCGGCGCACCGCTTCGGCAACGCCACCCTCGACGACCTGCTGGCCAGTCTCTCCACCGCCAGCGGTCGGGACCTCTCCGACTGGGCCGAGCGCTGGCTGCGCCGGGCGCAGGTCAACACGTTGCGCGCCGAGGTCACGGTGGACGCCGACGGCCGCTACAGCGAGGTGGCCGTGGTGCAGACCGCTCCCGAGTCGCATCCGGTGCTGCGCCCGCACCGGATCGGCGTGGGCCGCTACGCCGTCGACGGCACGCGCGACCGGGTCGAGGTCGATCTCGACCCGGGCGCCGACGGCGGCCGGACGGTTCTGCACGAGCTGACCGGCGCACCGGCCGCCCGCCTGCTGCTGCCCAACGACGGTGACCTGACCTTCGCCAAGGTGCGCCTCGATCCGGCCTCGGCCGACGCCGTACCGCTGGTGCTCCCCGGCCTGGCCGATCCGCTGGCCCGGGCGCTGCTCTGGGGTGAGGCGCTGGACGCGGCCACGGACGGCGAGCGTCCGGTCGCCGGCGTGGTCGCGCTGATCGCCGCCGCGCTCCCCGCGGAGACCGAGGTGATCATCACCGAGGACGTGCTCACCCTGAGCCGGTCGCTGGTCGACCGCTACCTCGATCCGGCCACCCGGGAGGCGGCACTGGCCCGGATCAGCGACGCCTGCGCCCGGCTGCTCGCCGACGCCGCGCCCGGCGAGTCGCTGCAGCTCGCCGCCGCCCGAGGGCTGATCGCGGCCACCATCGACGCCGACCTGCTGACCGGTTGGCTGGCCGGCCGCGCGGTGCCCGCCGGGCTGGCCGTCGACGCCGAGCTGCGCTGGGCGGTGCTGCGCCGGCTGGTGGTGCTCGGCGCCGCCGGTGAGGCCGAGATCGCCGCCGAGGAAGCGGCGGACCCGAGCGCGGCCGGTGCCGAACGGGCCGCCCGCTGCCGCGCGGCACTGCCCGACGCGGCGGCGAAGCAGGCGGCCTGGGAGATCATCGTCAGCAACACCGAGCTCTCCAACCGGCTGGTCGAGGCGACCGCGGAGGGCTTCTGGCAGCCCGAGCAGGCCGAGCTGACCGCGGCGTACGTCGAGCGGTACTTCGCCGAGATGCCCGCCGTGGCGCGGCTGCGTACCCCGTGGACCGCCGACCGGGTGGCTAGCCTGGCCTTTCCCCGCTACGCCGTGGCGCAGCCGACCCGGGAGGCCGCCGTGGCGCTGCTGGCCCGCGACGACCTGACGCCCGGCCTGCGCCGGGTGGTCACCGACGCCGACGACGACCTGCGGCGGGCGCTCATCGCCCGCACCGCGGTCGCCGCCGCCGCGGCCTGACCCGACCGCCGGCGCGCGCGGAAAGGCGGCGCGCGCCGGCGGCCCGGTGACGGGTCAGCGCACCGCCGGGTCGGAGGTCACCGGGGCGTCCCAGTCGATGACGTAGCGCTGCTCGTGACCCACCGTCCGCTCCGGATCCATCGCCGTCTTCATCAGCAGCGGCATGAGCAGCGGCATCAGCGTCCGGGCCAGCGCGCCGGGCGCCTTGGCCCGGTTGATCCGGGCCGCCCGGGCGGCGACCTTCTCCACCCGGCCGCGCCGCAGCCGCTCGTAGGCGGCGAACGCTGCGCCGACGTCGGGCAGGTCGCGCAGGCAGCGGGCGAGCTGCACGGCGCTCTCGATGGCCAGCGACGCACCCTGCCCGGAGCTGTTCGACGGCGCGTGCGCCGAGTCGCCCACCAGCACCATCCGTCCACGGTGCCAGCGCGGCACCGGCGGCATGATCAGTAGGGAGCCCACCACCTGCAGGTCGTCGGCGTCGCTGGTCAGCATCAGCTGCCGGCCGGGGTCGTCGTCGCCGTAGGCGGCGCGCAGGACCCGCAGCCACTCGGCGGCCGGCACCGCGCGGGCCTCGGCGAGGGTCATCAGCCGCTGCTGCGGCAGGTTCACCCCCCACCGGGTGCCGCCGCCCGGCTCCGGCCAGTAGAGGTAGTAGCCGCGCCGGCCGAAGGCGAAGGTCATGGTGCCCGGCTCGGCGTCCACCTCGTGCCGGGCCACCGCCTCGAAGCCGAGCAGCCCGGTGGGGCGCGGGCCGGGCGCGTCCGGGTCGATGAGCGTACGGACGGTCGAGCGGATTCCGTCGGCGCCGACGAGGATGTCGGCGGTGGTGGTGCTGCCGTCGGCGAACCGCGCGATGACGCCGGCCGCCGTCTCCCGCGCGTCGACCAGGCGCTTGCCGTACGCGATCGGCACGCCCTCGGCCACGGCCCGGTCGTGCAGCGCGCGGTGCAGGTCGGCGCGGTGCACCACCCGCAGCGGCGGTACGCCGACCAGCCCCGGCAGTTCGAGGTGTTTACGGCCGACGCCCATCGCGGTGCGGTGGATCGGGGTGGCGAGCTCGGTCACCGCGCTCTCCGCGCCAACGGCGCGCAGCGCGGCGACGCCGTTGGGGGCGAGCGCGATGGTGCCGCCGAGGCCGTCGGCGCTGCTCGGGTACGCCTCGTGGACGGTGGCGGTGATGCCGGCGCGGTGCAGCGCCAGCGCGGTCACCGGGCCGGCGATGCCGCCGCCGATGACGATGGCCGTGCGCACTGTGGTCATGGTGGTCTCCCTGGTCGTCGGTGCTCGCGGGTGGCACCGACCTGGGAGGGAGCCCGGCTATCCTCGTGGTTGCCGCTTCGGGCCGGAGCACCTTCCCAGGTGCGGTACCGAGGTAGGGCCCCGGCGTGGTGTTGGCGCACCGCGCCGGGGCCGTCTGTCACTGCGTGGAGCCACCCCCCTCGGCGAGATCGGTCAGCTCCGGCGGCAGCTCGCCGGTCTCGTGGAAGGCCCGCCACTGGTCGAGCCCCGGGTAGGTGCCGGCGCGCAGTTCGGCCAGCAGGGCCCGGATCCAGGTCGCCTCGGCCTCCCGGATGGCCAGGTCGTACTCCGACTCGACCAGGAACAGCCGCGGGATCTGCCGCAGGTGCTCGGTGAGCGCGTCCCGCCCAACCCCGATCCCCTCCTCCAGCAACTCCAGGCGTTGCCGCAGCAGCGCGGCCGCCTCGTCGGGGTGCAGCACGGCGAGTACCGAGAGCCCGGCGCGGAAGCGGGGGTGCTCCGGCTCCGGGGTCGACACCAGCTCGCGCGCCCAGTCGACCAGCTCGGCCCGGCCCGCCTCGGTGATCTGGTAGACGGTGCGCTCGGGGCGCCGGCCGGCGCGGACGCTCTCCACCGCCGTGATCAGGCCGTGTCGGTCCAGGTTGCGGACGACGGTGTAGAAGGAGCCCCACTTGATCTCCATGTCCTGGTCCTTGCCCCAGGCGCGGAGAGTGGTGGCGATCTCGTACGGGTGCATGGGCCGCTGGGCGAGGGCGGAGAGCACGGCCAGGGCCAGTAGGTTGCCGACCTTGCGCTGCCTCGGCATGGCGGCCTCCGCTGCTCGCTGACGATTACTTGCAGACGAGTATATGGGCCGGGCCTTCCCGCGGGTCCACCCCGTCCGGAAGGTCACACGCCGGGCTGGGCCCGAGCTGGCGGCGACGGCGTCCGGCCTACGATCACGGGGTGGAGGAAGATATCCGGCGGATCGGGATCATGGGTGGCACCTTCGACCCGATCCACCACGGGCACCTCGTCGCGGCCAGCGAGGTGGCGGACCGGTTCGGTCTCGACGAGGTGGTCTTCGTCCCCACCGGTCAGCCGTGGCAGAAGGCGGACGAGCCGGTCAGCCCGGCCGAGGACCGCTACCTGATGACGGTGATCGCCACCGCCTCCAACCCCCGCTTCCAGGTCAGCCGGGTCGACATCGACCGGGGCGGCCCCACCTACACCGTCGACACCCTGCGCGATCTGCAGAACGAGTACGGGCCGAAGGTGCAGCTCTACTTCATCACCGGCGCGGACGCGCTGTCGAAGATCCTCTCCTGGAAGGACCTGGACGAGATCTTCGAACTGGCTCACTTCATCGGGGTGACCCGGCCGGGGTTCAAGCTCACCGACGAGCATCTGCCCGCCGACACGGTGAGTCTGGTGCAGGTGCCTGCGATGGCCATCTCGTCCACCAACTGCCGCGACCGGGTCGCCCGGGGTGAGCCGGTCTGGTACCTGGTGCCCGACGGTGTGGTGCAGTACATCGCCAAGCGGCGCCTTTATCAGGCGTGACGACGCCCGCTATGCGGCGTCTGGCCGGGTAATCGACCAGAACTGACAAGTCGGGACGCCGCCGCATGTGAGACGCTTGAAGGGTCGCACGGTTGATCGAAGGAGAACGGTGACAGTTTCTGAACGCGCGTACGAGCTGGCGACCGCCGCGGCCCAGGCCGCCGCCGACAAGAAGGCGCAGGACATCGTCATCATCGATGTAGGCGACCAGCTCGCCATCACCGACGCGTTCCTGCTCGCCGCGGCCCCGAACGAGCGTCAGGTGCTCGCCATCGTCGACGCCATCGAGGAGCGCCTGCTGGAGCTGCCGGAGAAGGCCAAGCCGGTGCGGCGCGAGGGCGAGCGTGGCGGTCGGTGGGTGCTGCTCGACTACGTCGACATCGTGGTGCACGTCCAGCACACCGAGGAGCGCGAGTTCTACGCCCTCGACCGGCTGTGGAAGGACTGCCCGACGATCCCGTTCGTCGACCGCGACCTGGTCGACGCCGAGTCCGGCACGGGTTCCGCCGCGGAATGACCCGCCTGATCATCTGGCGGCACGGCAACACCGACTGGAACGCCGCCAACCGGGTCCAGGGCCAGACCGACGTACCCCTGAACGATCTCGGCCGGGAGCAGGCCCGCGCCGCCGCGCCGCTGCTCGCCGGGCTGCGTCCGGACGCCCTGGTCGCCAGCGACCTCAGCCGGGCCGCGGAGACCGCGGCCGCGCTGGCCGCCCTGACCGGGCTGCCGGTACGCAGCGACGCCCGGCTGCGGGAACGCCACTTCGGGCGCTGGCAGGGGCTCACCCTCACCGAGGTCGCCGAGCAGTTCCCCGCCGAGTACGCCCGCTGGCGGGCCGGCGACCCGGACCCGGGGGCGGACATCGAGACCCTGGACGACCTGGGCAAGCGGGTCGGCGCGGCGCTCACCGAGGCCGCCGACGCCGTGCCCGGTGGCACCGTCGTGGTCGCCACCCACGGCGGCGGCGCCCGGCAGGGCGTCGGGCACCTGCTCGGCTGGGAGTCGGGCGTGCTGCGTACCGTCGGCTCGCTGCAGAACTGCCACTGGACCGAGCTGCGCCACGACGACGTACGGGGCTGGCACCTGCGGTCGCACAACGTCGGGCTGGTCGTCGCGCCGGCCGTCGCCGACGCGGTCTGACGCGGCCTCGTCGGACGGGGTCGGCATCGGCTAGCGTGCCGGGCATGCCCGTCGCGGTCGTCACCGACTCCACCGCCTACCTCCCGCCCGAGCTGGTGCACGCGCATCGGCTGACCGTGGTGCCGCTGACCGTCGTGCTCAACGGCGCGGAGGGGCTGGAGGGGGTGGAGGTCCACCCCACCGACGCGACCCGGGCGCTCAGCGGCCGGCGGGTCTCGGCGAGCACCTCCCGCCCCGCCCCGGAGCAGTTCGCGCAGACGTACCGCAAGCTGCTCGACGCCGGCGCGGAGGGTGTGCTGTCGGTGCACCTGTCGGCGGAGCTCTCCGGCACGGTCGAGGCGGCCCGGCTGGCCGCCGACGAGCTCGGCGGCCGGGTCGCGGTGGTCGACAGCCGCTCCACCGGTCTGGGCCTGGGTTTCCCGGTGCTCGCCGCCGCGGAGGCCGCCGCCGGGGGCGCGGATCTGGCGGGGGTACGTCAGGCCGCGCTCGACGCGGTGGCCCGGACCACCATCTACTTCTACGTGGACACCCTGGAGTTCCTCCGCAAGGGTGGCCGGATCAACGCGGCCGAGGCGCTGCTCGGCACCGCGCTTTCGGTGAAGCCGATCATGCACATGCCGGACGGGGCGATCGTGCTCAAGGACAAGGTCCGCACCGCCAGTCGGGGCGTGGCACGGCTCATCGACCTGGCCGTCGAGGCGGCCGGGGACGCCGAGGTCGACCTGGGCGTGCACCACCTCGCCGCGGCGCAGCGGGCCGAGGCGCTGCGCGCCGCGCTGATCGAGCGGCTCGGCGACCAGGTGCGCGAGACGTATCTGTCGGAGGCCGGCGCGGTGGTCGCCGCGCATGCCGGACCGGGCCTGGCCTGCGTGGTGGTGCACCGCCGTCCGGCGGCGTCCGGCGACCCCGGCCAGAGCTGACGGACGCTGTCGAACTGCCCCATATTTGAGACTGTCGGGCTGAGCGGGCCGGCGTCAGTGTGTGCCGGGAGAGGAGCAGCGGCGGTGTCCTCTGTGGTGACCGGCGGAGGCCGGGGTGTGGGTCGGGCCGTCGTGCAGCGGCTGCTGACCGCCGGCGGCACCGTGGTCGTGGTCGAGCACGACGCCGAGGCGCTCGGATGGCTCCCCGGTCATCCGGCCGCCGACCGCCTGATCGGCGTGGTCGGCGACGCCGGCGACGAGGATGTCACCGCCCGCGCCGCCGATTTCGCCGAGCGGGCCGAGCCGCTGACCGGGTGGGTCAACAACGCCGCGGTGTTCCGGGACGCCTCGGTGCACGCCGCGCCGGTCGGCGAGGTGCTCGACCTGATCGGGGCAAACCTGCGGCCGGCCGTCGCGGGTGCCGCGACGGCGGTCCGCCGGTTCCTCGCCGCCGGCACCGGCGGGGCGATCGTGAACGTCTCCTCCCACCAGGCCACCCGGCCGGTGCCCGGCTGCCTGCCGTACGCCACCGCGAAGGCCGCGGTCGAGGGGCTGACCCGGGCCCTCGCCGTCGAGTACGGGCCGCAGGGGATTCGGACCAACGCGGTCGCGCTGGGCTCGATCGGCACCGAGCGGCACGCCGACTTCCTCGCCGGGCAGGATCCGGCTGAGGCCGCCCGGATCGGCGCGGAGCTGAACCGGCTGCATCCGGTGGGCCGGATCGGTCGGGTCGAGGAGGTGGCGGATGCCGTCGCATGGCTTCTCTCGCCGTCGGCGGGCTTCGTCAACGGGGTGATCCTCCCGGTCGACGGCGGGCGCGCGGCGCTCGGACTTGACCCGGAAGCACACTGACCCGACGCGCCGACCCTGCTAGCACAGACCAGCGTGATCAGGGCGTTTTCCACAGCCTGCTCGGCTGTCCACAGCCGACGCCGGGTGGGGCTGTTCCGGCCGGTAGCGGCCGTAGCGTCACGCCGTGTCACACGACGACGAGACCGTGGTACGGCAACGCCTGCTGCGCCTGACGGCCGCACCGCCCACCGGGCCGGCGCCGGCAGCCGCCTCGTCGTTCGCCGACCCGGTCGCGGCACACCCGACCCACGCCGCCTCGGCGGACCGCGCGCCGCTGCACCGCCCGGCCCCTGGCGCGTCGGTGGACCTCGCGACCTCCAGCGCGCCGCTGAACCTCGCGACGTCGGGTGCTCCGCTGGATCGCCGGGCCGCCGGTGCGCCGCTGGACCGCGCGGCGCCGGCCGCGCTGCCGGCCGGTCTGGCCTCGGGTGCGCCGCTGGACCGTGCGGTCTCCCGGGTGCGGGTCGCCTCGCCCGACGAGGGGGTTGACCGGGCGGCGGCGGGTGAGCCGGCGGCGGGTGCGGTGGCTCGGCTGCCCGGACCGGGCGCGTTCGATCCGGGGCGGCGTGGGGTGCGTGCCCTGGCGGCCGTCGCCGTGGTGGTGGTGCTCGGGGCCGGGCTCTGGGCCTGGCGCTCCAGGCCACGCGCCGAGCCGGTCCCGTCACCGGCGAGCGCCGCCGCCCCCGTCGCGGCCGACGTCACCGAGGCGGGGGCCACCCCGGCCGGTGAGCTGGTGGTGGCCGTCGCGGGCAAGGTACGCCGTCCCGGGCTGGTGCGGCTGCCGCCCGGGGCCCGGCTCGCCGACGCCGTGGCGGCGGCCGGTGGGGCGCTGCCCGGGGTCGACGTGGCCCTGCTCAACCCGGCCCGCAAGGTCGTCGACGGTGAGCTGATCGTGGTCGGGGTGCCCGCGCCGCCCGGCGCCGCCGGCCAGCCGGCGCCCGGTGCGGCACCGCCCGGCGTGGGCGCGGCACCCGGCGCCGGCGGGCCGGTCAACCTCAACACCGCGACCCTGGCGCAGCTCGACGCGCTGCCCGGGGTCGGCCCGGTGCTCGCCCAGCGCATCCTCACCCATCGCGAGCAGCACGGTGGCTTCCGGTCGGTCGGCGACCTGCGGCAGGTCGAGGGAATCGGCGACGCCCGCTACGAACAGCTCAAGGAACTGGTGACGGTGTGAGCAGTCCACCGCGCCCGCCCCACGCCGCCACCGCTCAATCGTCAGTGCCGGAGCAGGCCCCGACCGGCACGTCGCTGTCCGCCGACCCGCCGGACCTGCGGCTGGCCGGGCTGGCGGTGGCGGCCTGGCTCAGCGCCCTGGCCGGGCTCTACCTCGACGCGCCGAGGGCGCTGCTGATGGCAGGGGTGGCGGGCGCGCTGGCGGCCGTCGGTGCGCTGCACCTGTTGGGTCGGCTCGGGCGGCCGCGGGCTGCCGTCCGGCGCTACGGGTGGATCGCCGTCGCGGTGGCGCTCGGCGTCGTCTGCGGCGGCACGGCCACCGCCGCCCGGCTGGCCGTACGGGACGCGCCCGCCGTGCGTGTCCTCGCCGAGCAGCGGGCGAGCGTCACCGCCGAGCTGGTCGTACGGGACGATCCGCGACCGATCCGCGGTGCCCCCGGCCGCCCGGCCACCCTGCTGGTGCCCGCCCGGCTGGTCGGCCTCGTCGGGCCGGACGGCCAGCGGATCAGCGCGTCCGTCCGGGTGCTGGCGCTGGTCAACGACCCGGCCTGGCGTGGACTGCTGCCCGGTCAGCGGCTCACCGCGGAGGGGCGGCTCGGCCTGCCCCGCGGCGGCGACCTCACCGCCGCCGTGTTCAGCGCCGCCGGTCCGCCGCTGCGGCGCGGTCCGCCGTCCTGGCCGCAGCGCGCTGCCGGATCGCTCCGCGACGGGCTGCAACGGGCCTGCGCGCCGCTCCCCGCCGAGCAGGGCGGGCTGTTGCCGGGGCTGGTGGTCGGCGACACCAGCCGGCTGCTGCCCACCGTCGAGGAGGACTTCCGGGCCACCGGCATGACCCATCTCAACGCGGTCTCCGGCTCCAACGTGGCGATCGTCGTGGGTGCGGTGCTCCTGGTCGCCCGCTGGTCCCGGGCCGGGCCGTGGCTCGCGGCCGGCCTCTGCGCGGTGGCCCTGGTGGGCTTCGTCATCCTGGTCCGCCCCTCGCCGAGCGTGGTGCGCGCCGGCACGATGGGCGCGATCGGGCTCGCCGCGCTGGCCGCCGGCCGCCCCCGTGCCGCGCTGCCCGCGCTGGCCGCCGCGGTCACGGTGCTGGTGCTGCTCGACCCCGAGCTGGCCGGCGACCCGGGCTTCGCGCTCTCCGTGCTCGCCACCGGCGGCCTGCTGTTGCTCGCCCCGCGGTGGCGCGACGGGCTGCGCCGGCGGGGCGTGCCGGCCGGGCTGGCCGAGGCGCTGGCCGTGCCCGCGGCCGCCCAGCTGGCCTGCGGACCCGTGGTCGCCGGGCTCTCCGGCACGGTCAGCCTGGTCGCGGTGCCGGCCAACCTGCTCGCAGTGCCGGCCATCGCGCCGGCCACGGTGCTCGGGGTGCTGGCCGCGATGATCTCACCGCTCTGGCCGCCCGGCGCGGAGTTCGTCGCGTGGCTGGCGAGCTGGCCGGCGTTCTGGTTGGTGCTGGTGGCCCGGCACGGCGCCGCGTTGCCGGCGGGCACGCTGCCCTGGATGGGCGGGGTTCCGGGCGCGCTGCTACTGGCGGCGTTGACCGTGGCGCTGCTGGTTGCCATCCGGCGGCCGGTGGTGCGCCGACTCGTGGCGGTGGTGACCGTGGCGGTGGTGCTCGGCACCCTGCCGGTCCGGCTGGTCGCCCGGGGCTGGCCGCCCTCCGGCTGGGTGGTGGTCGTCTGCGCGGTCGGGCAGGGCGACGCGGTGGTGCTTCCGGTCGCGGCCGGGCGAGCGGTGGTGGTCGACGCCGGGCCGGAGCCGGCAGCGGTGGACGGCTGCCTGCGCCGGCTCGGCATCCGTGAGGTGTCGTTGCTGGTGGTGAGCCACTTCCACGCCGACCACGTCGGCGGGGTAGCCGGGGTGTTCCGTGGCCGGCGGGTGAGCGAGGTGCTCACTCCGGGGTGGAGCGAGCCGGAGACCGGGCAGGAACTGGTCCGGGCGGCGGCGGCCGGTGGGCGGGCCCGGCTGGTCACCGCGCCGGCCGGCTGGACGTACCGGGTCGGTGGGGTGGCGCTGGTCGTCCTCGGCCCGCCGTACCCGCTGCGCGGCACCCGGTCTGATCCCAACAACAACTCGCTGGTGCTGCGCGCCACGGTGGCGGGGGTGCGGATCCTGCTCCCGGGTGACGCGGAGTCCGAGGAGCAGCAGGCCCTGCTTGACCGGATGCCGCCGAGCGCGTTCCGGGCCGAGGTGTTGAAGGTGGCGCACCACGGGTCGGGCTATCAGGACGGAGCCTTCCTCGACGCGGTCCGCCCGGCCGTCGCGCTGGTGCCGGTGGGGGCGGGGAACACGTACGGGCATCCGCACCCGGCACTGCTCGCCCGGCTCTCGCGAGGCGGGGTGCGGGTGCTGCGTACCGACACCGACGGAGACGTGGCGGCCGTACGCGGGTACGGCGGCCTCGCGGTGGTGGCGCGGGGCCTCAGCGCCGGGACGCAGCCCTGACGGGGCTGGCGAGGGCGGCCGGACGGTCCACGCTCCACGGGCGACGGGCGACGGGCGACGGGCGACGGGCGACGGGCGACGGGCGGCGCGACCCACCGCGCACTGGCGGGTCCACCGGCCGAGGGCGGTGCACCCCGAATTCACCGGCCAGGTCTACGGCGTCCTGGGTGGCGATTTGTTGGTTTATCTGGGGAATTGAAATAAATGTCTGGATTTGCACTGAGTGCGGGCTCCGCCGCCCGAGCGGCCGATGAGCAGGCACGATCCCACCGTGGGGCGTGCGAATATGGGCGACGTGACCCCCGCCAGCCTCGCCCCCATTCTGCTCGTCCTCGGTGATGAGGAGCTGCTCGCCACGCGCGCGGTGGCCGAAGCCGTCGCGAAGGCGCGCAGCGTCGACCCCGACGTGGACGTACGCGAGTACCAGGCCGGCGCGCTCGCGGTGGGGGAGATCGCCGAGATGCTCAGCCCGTCCCTGTTCGGCGGGCGGCGGGTGCTGGTGCTGCGCTCCGGCCAGGACGCCCGCAAGGACCTGGTGGCGGCGCTGCTGGCGTACGCGAAGAACCCCGACCCGGAGGTGCAGCTGATCGTGCTGCACCTCGGCGCGGCCAAGGGGAAGGCGTTCGCCGAGGGCTTGAAGGCGGCCGGCGCGACGGTGGTGCCCGCGGCGAAGCTCAAGGGGCACCGGGACCGGGTCGCCTTCGTCCGCGACGAGATCCGCCGGGCCGGTGGCAAGTGCACCGACGACGCCGCCGAGGCGTTGATCGCGGCGGTCGGCAACGACCTGCGCGAGCTGGCCGCCGCCTGTTCGCAGCTGATCGCCGACACCGACGGGCGGATCAGCGCGGACACGGTCTCGCGTTACTACCGGGGCCGGGTGGAGGTGAGCGGCTTCACGGTGGCCGACGCCACCATGGTCGGCGACGTGCCGGCCGCGTTGGAGGCCCTGCGCTGGGCGCTGCACGTCGGGGTCGACCCGGTGCCGATCGCCGACGCCCTCGCCGACGGCGTCCGCACCGTGGCCCGGGTGGCCTCCGCCGGCCGGGGCAGCCCCTACCAGCTGGCGAGCAGCCTCGGCATGCCGGCGTGGAAGATCGAGCGGGCGCAGCGGCAGGGCCGCGGCTGGACCCCGGAGGGGCTGGTCCAGGCCATGCAGGTGGCCGCCGAGTGCAACGCGGCGGTCAAGGGCGGCTCCGACGACCGGGCGTACGCCCTGGAGCGGGCCGTCTTCTCGGTGGCGGCGGCCCGCGCGGGTGGCGCCCGGTGACCGGACCGACCCGGATGACCTGGGCCACGCTCCCGGCCGACGAGGAGCAGTACCGCCCGCTCTACGCCCGGGCCCTCGGGCTGCGATTCGTCAATCCGGGCGGGGTGCTCTGCTTCCTCTTCTTCGAGGGCGCCGTCGCGCTGGCCGTGCTGCTCGCCCTCGCCGAGCTGGTCAGCTGGTGGGCCGTGCTGGTGCTGCCGGCGGCCGTCGCGGTCATGGTCAAGCTCAACGACATGGTGGCCGCGGTGGTGGTGCGCTCCGCGGCGCTCGTACCCGAGCAGGAGCGGGACCGGTTCCGCCGGCAGATGGAGCCGGTCGTCGGGCGTGCCCGGGTGGAGTGGGTCACCCACAGCGTGCCCGGGATCGTGGTCTCCACCGAGCCCGCCGCCCGGTCGGACGACGCCGGCGCCGGCCGGCACCGCACCGCCCCGCCGTCCTGACCGTAGACAGCCAGAAGCCCTCGGCGTGGTGCCGAGGGCTTCCGGTGAGTTATGGAACCGCCGGGTCAGGCGGCCAGCGTCACCACGCGCTTGGCGATCGCGGACTTGCGGTTCGCGGCCTGGTTGGCGTGGATCACACCCTTGCTGACCGCCTTGTCGAGCTTGCGCGAGGCGTCCTGCATGAGGGCGGTGGCCTGCTCGACGTCGCCGGTCTCGGCGGCCTCGTTGAACTTGCGGATGGCGGTCTTCAGCGACGACTTGACCGACTTGTTCCGCAGCCGGCGCTTCTCGTTCTGCCGGTTGCGCTTGATCTGGGACTTGATGTTCGCCACGCGACAGCCTCGTCTTGATAGCTCGGGTTGGTCAGCTTGTGCGCGTGACGGAGCATGCGTCGTCGCCGCGCGAAAAGCCAGGTTACCAGGTCGGACCGGGACGAGCCAAAACGGCTCGGGACGACGTCGCCGGGGCGGATCGTCCGGACCATCATGCCCGAGCCGCCGGCGCCGGTCAGGTCCAGCCCCGGCGGGCCGCCAGCCAGGCCAGGGCCTGCTCGCCGCTCCACCGGTTGTGCCGGCGGATCTGCGGGGAGGCGGTCGGCGCAGTCGCGGCCGCGGTGGTGAGGAAGTACCCGGCCAGCGCGGCCAGCGTCACGTCCAGCGCGTCCGCGGGCGCGCCGGCGGTGGTCGGATGGTCGGCGAAGAGCCGGTCCACGTCCAGCCCGCTGGCGTGACCCGTGATCAGCAGGCCCGCCAGGTCGAACCAGGCCGGGCCACGGCACAGCCAGGCCCAGTCGCAGAACCACGCCCGGCCGCCCCGGTCGATGAGCACGTTGTCCAGCCGCAGGTCGCCGTGGATCAACCCGTCCGGTGGGCCGGCGGCGGCGTACCCGGGCAACCGCGACTCCAACGCGACCAGCTCGGGGAGGCGGTCCGCCAGCGCGGCGGGCAGTGCGGGCGGCGGCTCGCGGCCGGCGGCCACCTCACCCCACCAGAGGATGTCCTCACGGGCCAGGTCGGCGAGCCGGGGCGGGTCGAGGGCGAGCAGGTCGGCCGGCGGGTCCGCGAGCGCGGCGGCAACCTCGGTGTATCCGGCGAGGGTGGCGGCGAGCTCCGCCGGCGCCCAGGGCAGCCGCGGGGTGCGGCCGTCCACGGCGTCCAGGCAGATGGCGTACCAGCCGGCGGCGTCGAGGGCCCAGCGCAGCCGGGGGACCGGCAGCCCGGCCGGGAGCCGGGCGAGGACGGCGGCCTCCCGGGCGTACCAGTCGACCAACCGGGGCTGGTCGGCCGACGCCGCCGCCTTGACGAAGGCGGTCGCCCCGTCGGCCGTGGTCAGCACCGCGGCGAAGCCCCGGGTGAAACCGGCCCCGGCGACCCGGACGGCGATGACCGGGCCGCCCAGCCGCGCGGCCAGCGCCGAGCGCAGGCCGGCCGGCAGCTCGTCCCAGCCCGGCCGTACGGCGGTCGCGTGGTACGGCGGTGGCGGGTCGGCGGGCACGCCTCCCATGCTGTCGTACCCGGCGGGCAGGATGCAGCCGTGCACACCGACGACTTCCGGGCCCGCGTCGGGCTCGTCCCGTCGGGCCCGGGCCGGGCGGTCTGCGAGACTGCCAGGCCATGAGGACCGACGACTTCTGGCAGTTGATCGACCGGGCCCGGGCCGGCGGCGGTGGTGAGGCCAGCGCGGTCGCGGCCCGGGCGGTGGCGCTGCTGGCCGAGCGCGACCCGGCCGACATCGTCGGCTACGCCCACCACCAGCGGCGGGTGCTCGCCGCCTCGTTCCGGGTCGACCTGTGGGGCGCCGCCTACCTGATCAACGGGGGCGCTTCCGACGACGGTTTCGAATACTTCCGCGGCTGGCTGATGACCCAGGGCCGGGAGGTCTACGCCCGCGCCGCCGCCGACCCCGACTCGCTGGCCGAGCTGCCCCAGATCCGTGCCGCCGCGCTCACCGGCGAGGAGTTCCAGTCGGAGGACATGCTGGCGGTGCCCTGGGAGGCCTACCGGAAGGCGACCGCGACCGACCTGCCCGCCGACCGCGACCCGGTCACCACGCCCGACCTCAACGACTTCTGGGACTTCGACGACGAAGAGGAGGCCCGACGGCGGCTGCCGCGCCTCGCCGCGCTCTTCGTCGAGCCGCCGGAGGAGTGATCCGACCGCGTCCGGGGCGGCGTGGGAGCATAGAGGGGGCCGGCGTCACGCCGGCCCGCTCACGTCAGCCGACCAGAACGGACAGCTGTGCCACCGACGCTCGATTCCGGCGCGAACGCTCCTGGTGCCACCGACCCGGCGCGGATCAGGAACTTCTGCATCATCGCCCACATCGACCACGGGAAGTCGACCCTGGCCGACCGGATGCTGCAGCTCACCGGCGTGGTCGACCCCCGGCAGATGCGTGCCCAGTACCTCGACCGGATGGACATCGAGCGCGAGCGCGGCATCACCATCAAGAGCCAGGCCGTCCGGATGCCGTGGACCGTGCGGGAGGGCGACCGGGCCGGCGAGCAGGCCGTGCTCAACATGATCGACACCCCCGGTCACGTCGACTTCACCTACGAGGTCTCCCGCTCGCTGGCCGCCTGTGAGGGCGCGATCCTGCTGGTCGACGCCGCCCAGGGCATCGAGGCGCAGACGCTGGCCAACCTCTACCTGGCGCTCGAGAACGACCTGCACGTCATCCCGGTGCTCAACAAGATCGATCTGCCGGCCGCCCAGCCGGAGAAGTACGCCGAGGAGTTGGCCCACCTGATCGGTGGCGACCCGGCCGACTGCATCAAGGTCTCCGGCAAGACCGGCGAAGGGGTGCCCTACCTGCTCGACGAGATCGTCCGGCAGTTCAAGCCGCCGGTCGGCGACCCCGAGGCGCCCGCCCGGGCGATGATCTTCGACTCGGTCTACGACGTCTACCGGGGCGTGGTCACCTACGTCCGGGTGATCGACGGGCGGATCGGCGCCCGCGACCGGATCAAGATGATGTCCACCGCCGCGGTGCACGAACTGCTGGAGATCGGCGTCATCTCGCCCGAGATGGTGAAGGCCGACGCGCTCGGGGTCGGCGAGGTGGGCTACCTGATCACCGGGGTGAAGGACGTCCGGCAGTCCCGGGTCGGCGACACGGTCACCATCAACAGCCGGCCGGCCACGCAGGCGCTGGGCGGCTACAAGGACCCGAAGCCGATGGTCTACTCCGGCCTTTACCCGATCGACGGGTCCGACTACCCCAACCTGCGCGAGGCGCTGGACAAGCTCAAGCTCAACGACGCCGCGCTGGACTACGAGCCGGAGACGTCGGGCGCGCTCGGCTTCGGGTTCCGCTGCGGCTTCCTCGGCCTGCTGCACCTGGAGATCATCCGGGAGCGGCTGGAGCGGGAGTACAACCTCGACCTGATCTCCACCGCGCCGAACGTGGTCTACCGGGCCATCACCGAGGACGGCCAGGAGATCGTGGTCACCAACCCGAGTGAGTACCCCACCGGCAAGATCGCCGAGGTGTACGAGCCGACCGTGCGGGCGACCGTGCTCACCCCGAACGACTACGTGGGCGCGGTGATGGAGCTCTGCCAGGGGCGGCGCGGCAACCTGCTCGGCATGGACTACCTCTCCGCCGACCGGGTGGAGCTGCGCTACACGCTGCCGCTCGCCGAGATCATCTACGACTTCTTCGACCAGCTGAAGAGCCGTACCAAGGGCTACGCCTCGCTGGACTACGAGCCCTCCGGCGAGCAGGCGTCCGATCTGGTCAAGGTGGACATCCTGCTGCACGGCGAGCCGGTGGACGCGTTCAGCGCCATCGTGCACAAGGACAAGGCGTACAACTACGGCGTCACCATCGCCGCGAAGCTGCGCAACCTCATTCCGCGGCAGCAGTTCGAGGTGCCGATCCAGGCGGCGATCGGCAGCCGGGTGATCGCCCGGGAGACCATCCGGGCGATCCGCAAGGACGTGCTCGCCAAGTGCTACGGCGGTGACATCAGCCGCAAGCGCAAGCTGCTGGAGAAGCAGAAGGAGGGCAAGAAGCGGATGAAGATGGTCGGCCGGGTGGAGGTTCCGCAGGAGGCCTTCATCGCCGCGCTCTCGTCCGACAGCGGTGACGGCAAGGCGGCCGGCAAGAAGTAGCCGCCCATCTCTCCGGCGTCGACGACGTACGACGGCCGGCGCCCCGCCCGGGGTCGGGACCGCCAGGTCCCGCCCACCCGGGCCTGGGGCGCCGGCCGTCCGCGTCTCCGGGCGCGGTGGTGGCGGAAATTTTCGCTGCCCGGATTCGGGCCTTCGCCCCAGCAACACCGCCTCCGACCTGCGTGGACAGTGCTCCGGCGGGTGCCGGCGCGGCGGATCGTATCGACTCCCGCCGAATGGTGTCCGCGGTGAACCGGTTTGGCGTTTCGGTGGCCCGGGAACTTAGCGGCCACGACAGGAAGCACACACCGTGTGACACATTCTTGAAGGAGGGCGACCGTGGAGCTGACCGTGTGGGGCATCATCACCGCGCTCATCGTTGGTCTGATCATCGGGGCGCTGGGCCGTCTGGTCGTCCCGGGCCGGCAGGACATGCCGATCTGGCTGCACATGCTGATCGGCGTGGGTGCCGCGCTGCTCGGTACGGTGCTGGCGCGGGCGGTGGGCATCGCCACCGAGACCGCCGGGATCGACTGGGGCGAGCTGCTGGTCCAGGTCGTGCTGGCCGCCATCGCGGTGGCCCTGGTGGCCGGCGTCGGCCGGCGTCGCCGCGTCACGCGGTAACGGCCACGGCATGACCCGGTGACGCCGGCGGACCGGCCGGCGGCCGGTGGCAAGGGAACTCTTCGACGGGCGTCCGATCTCCCAGAGGTCGGGCGCCCGTCCGCGTGTGCCGCGCGGCGCGGCCCGCGCCGAGCGCCGGCAGCCGCGGCCGAGCGCCGCCAGTAGGAGTTGAGCGCCGGCAGCGCGGGGAGAACGTGCCGGTACCGAACGTCCGGCGCCCACTGTGCCGGAAAGTCGGTTTGGTTTCTCGGCCGACCGGGAATCTTGTGGTCACGACAGTAAGCACACAAAACGTGTGAGACGTTTCCTTTGAGGAGGGCGATCGTGGAGCTGACCGTTTGGGGCATCGTCACTGCGCTCGTCGTGGGTCTGATCGTCGGAGCGCTGGGCCGGCTGGTCGTTCCGGGCCGGCAGAACATGCCGATGTGGCTGCACATGCTGATCGGTGTGGGCGCCGCGCTGCTCGGTACGGTGCTGGCCCGCGCGCTGGGCCTCGCGACCGAGACCGCCGGGGTCGACTGGGCCGAGCTGCTGGTGCAGGTCGTGGTGGCCGCCATCGCGGTGGCTCTGGTCGCCGGCGTGGGCCGGCGGCGCAGCGTCAACTACCGGTAATTCGTAGCTCGACCCACGAAGGGGCGCCCGGCCATCGGCCGGGCGCCCCTTCGTCGTGGTACGCCCGGATTCGCCCCGGTGCCACCCCTGCCCCTTCGGCCCGACCTGCGGTACGGTCGCGTCGCTTCCGCCGACCGCCCCACTGTCGTAAAGGATTTTTTCCTACTAAGGTGCGGCGGAGAAGGTTAGTGCCAGGCGGCGCGAGGGGAGATGTGGCGTGAACAGGTGGAAGCGGCTGGCCCCGGTCACCGCCGTGGTGGCCTCGGCCGCGATGGCGCTGGCCGGTTGTGGCGGCTCGAGCGACGACGGCGCGGCCGACACGAGCAAGCTGACGGTCTGGATGATGGGCGAGGGCAGCGACGCCCAGACCAGCTTCCTCGACACCGTCGAGACCGAGTTCCGGCAGAAGCACCCGGACACCGACGTCGTGGTGCAGTACATCCCGTGGCTGGAGGCGCCGAAGAAGTTCCAGGCCGCCCTCGCCGGCGGTGAGGGGCCGGACGTCACCGAGCTGGGCAACACCGAGACCCAGGGCTGGGCGGCGCAGGAGGCGCTGGCCGACCTGAGCGGCCGGATGGGTGGCTGGGCCGACGGCAAGGACATCCTGCCCGACCTGGTGCGCAACGCGCAGCTCGACGGCAAGCAGTACGGCGTGCCCTGGTACGCGGGCGTGCGGGCGATCTACTACCGCACCGACTGGTTCGCCGAGGCCGGCGTCAAGCCGCCGACCACGTGGGACGAGCTGGTGACCGTGGCCAAGACCGTGCAGGCCAAGAAGCCGAACACCTACGGCATCGCCCTGCCCGGCAACTCCGAGCTGCCCTTCTACTCCTTCCTCTGGGGCGCCGGCGGCGAGATCGCCACCGACCAGGGCGGCAGTTGGAAGTCCGGCTACACCACGCCGGAGGCGCAGAAGGCGGTCAAGTTCTGGACCGACCTGGTGACCGTGCACAAGGTCGCCCCGCCGGCCGCCGCCGGGTGGAACGAGATCGACGCCCGGACCCAGTTCGCCACCGGCAAGGCGGCGATGGCGTTCGCCGGCAGCTGGCAGCAGGGCGCGATCAAGAAGGACAACCCCGACATCGAGAAGGTGTGGGGCACCTTCCCGATCCCGGGCCCGGACGGCAAGGCGGCGCCCGGTTTCGCCGGCGGGTCCGACATCGCTCTCTGGAAGGACAGCGAGCGGCAGGATCTCGCCTGGGACTACCTGACCGTGCTGCTGAACAAGAAGAACGCGCAGACCTTCGCCGACAGCCTCGGCTTCTTCCCGGTCTACCAGGACCTGGTCGGCGGCGAGAAGTACACCAATGACAAGATCATGTCGGCGTTCGCGACCACGATGCAGAACACCAAGGTCACGCCGCTCACCCCGAAGTGGGTGGAGGTCAGCCGTACCAAGACGGTGACCCAGGCGATGAACAGCTCGGTCATGAAGGGTCAGAAGACGGTCGAGAAGGCCACCGCCGACGCGGCCGCGGAGATGGAAAGCATCCTCAACGCCAAGTGACCACGCTGACCGAGGCACCGGAGACGTCGGCCGCGCGGGAGACCCCCGCGCGGCGGCGTCGACGGGTCGACAACCTGCTGCCGTACGCGCTGCTCCTGCCCTGTCTGGCCATCATCGGCGTGCTGCTGCTCTGGCCGCTCGGCCAGGTGGTGGTGATGTCGTTCCACCGGCTCAACAACGTCCGCCAGCTGCGGGGCGACCGGGAGTGGCCCTGGGTCGGGCTGGGCAACTACACCCAGATCCTCAGCGATCCGTTCTTCCGGACGGTGCTGCGCAACACCGTGCTCTTCGCGGTGGCCAACGTGGCGCTCACGATGATCCTGGGCACCCTGGTCGGGCTGCTGCTCAACCGGCTCGGCCGCAAGATGGCCACCTTCGTGGCCAGCTGCGTGATGCTGGCCTGGGCGACGCCGGCGCTGACCGGCACCATCGTCTGGAAGTGGATCTTCGACGACACCAGCGGCCTGGTCACCTGGCTGTTCAACGCGCTGCCGGACGGCCTGTCGCAGGGCCTCTTCGGCCGCAGCGACTGGACCGGCTACGGCTGGTTCAACTCGCCGCTGCTCTTCTTCTCGATCCTGACGCTGGTGGTGGTCTGGCACTCGTTCCCGTTCATCGCGGTCAGCGTGCTGGCCGGGCTGAAGAGCGTGCCGAGCGAGCTGCACGAGGCCGCCAGGGTGGACGGCGCCGGGCCGTGGCGGGTGTTCTGGCGGATCACCTTCCCGCTGCTGCGCCCGGTCTTCGGGATCCTGATCGTGCTCTCCACCATCTGGGACTTCAAGGTCTTCACCCAGCAGTTCGTGCTGGCCGGCGGCACCCAGGACCGGCCGACGTTCATGCTCTCCATCTACTCGTACGCCGAGGCGTTCTCGCCACCGCCGAAGTACGGCCTCGGCGCGGCCATCGCGGTGATCCTCACCCTGATCCTGCTCGTGGTGACCGGCCTCTACGTACGGATGGTGCTCAGGCAGGAGGACGAGTCGTGAAGAAGGTCGCGCTCAACGGCGCCGGGCTGCTGGTGGCGCTCTTCGCGGCCTTCCCGGTCTACTGGATGATCGCCACGTCGCTGAAGCCCAGCCGGGAGATCTTCTCGACCACTCCGCAACCGGTGCCCACCCACCCCACGCTGGAGCACTACCGGGAGATCCTGACCGGCAACCTCATCCCCGGCGTGACCTTCGCCGACTTCTTCCTGAACAGCGCGCTGGTCGCGGTCGCGACCGTGCTGCTCAGCGGTCTGGTCGCGCTGCTGGCCGCCACCGCGGTGGCCCGGTTCCGGTTCCGACTGCGCACCAGCATCCTGATCATGCTGCTGGTGGTGCAGATGATCCCGCTGGAGGCCCTGGTCATCCCGCTGTTCCTGATGATCCAGCGGCTCGGGCTCTACAACAACCTGCTCAGCCTGGTCCTGACCTACCTGGGGTTCTCGCTGCCGTTCGCGGTGTGGATGCTGCGCGGCTTCGTCGCCGCCGTGCCGAAGGAGCTGGAGGAGGCGGCGGCGATCGACGGGGCCAGCCGGACCCAGATCTTCCGGCGGATCCTCTTCCCGCTGGTCGCCCCAGGGCTGGTCGCCACCAGCATCTTCTCGTTCATCACCGCCTGGAACGAACTGATCTTCGCGCTCACGTTCATCAACGACCAGGACCGCTACACCCTGCCGGTGGCGATGACCTTCTTCTTCGGTCGGGATGACACCGCCTGGGGGCCGGTGATGGCGGCGTCCACCCTCTTCACCCTGCCGGTGATCGTGTTCTTCCTGCTGGTGCAGCGGCGGATGGTCTCCGGGCTGGTGGCCGGCGCGGTCAAGGGCTGACCAGGCGGCGGCCCGGCCGAACTGGAGTCGACCTTCATCGACTCCAGTTCGCCGATATGGCGATTTCCGGTGCCGGGGGATACCGCACTGCCGCCGACCTGGTGTGGATCTAGCCGTCTCCACTCGCGCGCGGGGCGCGGCTAGGCTGACCGCCATGACGGGCAGGGTGGCAGCGGTGAACCTCGGTGTGGTCACCGAGGCCGAGTGGGCCGGCGACGCGAGCGGCCGTAGCGGAATCGACAAGCGGCCGGTCGACGGGCCGGTGCTGGTCCGCGCCGGCGGGGTGGTCGGCGACTTCATCGGCGAGCGCGCTCACCACGGCGGCCCGGACCAGGCGCTCTACGCCTACGCGGAGGAGGACGCCGGCTGGTGGGCGACCGAGCTGGGCCGCGACCTCGGGCCCGGCAACTTCGGCGAGAACCTCACCACGTACGCGGTCGACGTGACCGGTGCGGTGATCGGCGAGCAGTGGCAGATCGGATCCGCGCTGCTCCAGGTGACCAAGCCCCGGACGCCGTGCACCACCTTCGCCGGCTTCTGGGGAGTTCCCGACCTGATCAAGCGGTTCACCGCCCGGGCCCTGCCCGGGGCGTACCTGCGGGTGCTGCGCGAGGGGGAGATCGGCCCGGGCGACCCGGTCGAGGTGGTGGATCGGCCCACCCACGGCGTGAGCATCGGCGAGGTCTTCCGGGCCACCAGCCTGGAGCCCGAGCTGCTGCCTCGACTGCTGGAGGTCCCCGAGCTGCCGGAGTCGACCCGGGAGAAGGTCCGCCGCCGCCTCGCCGGCCGGTAGCCCGGCTCGCCGGGCACGGAAAAGGGGCCCCTACCGCGCCCGGGGGCGGCGGCGGAGGCCCCTCCTCATCGGCTCAGCGGAGCCAGGGGACGCTGCGGTCCAGCAGGCCGCGCTCCTTGAGCTCCTTGCGCAGCGGGATCTCGTCGTCGACGTAGCCGTCCCAGTTGATGCCCCAGTAGTTCGCGGTGTGGGTGCCCTCACCGATCAGCTGGCGCTGCACCGGCGTGCGGTTGCGGTACCACTCGCCGTCCAGGTCCGGGTGCAGCTCGTCCAGCGGGCGGATCCACCGGTAGGTGTAGCCCACGAAGAGCATCTTGCGGGTGATGTTCGACAGGTTCGTCGAGCGGGAGTGCCACTGCCGGCGGTCGAAGATGAAGGCGTCGCCCGGGTTCGCGGTGATCTCCACCGTGCCCTCCGGGTCGGGGTTGTGCACGCTCAGATCCTTGGGCCGGTCCAGCGAGTTCCACAGGTGGCTGCCCGGGATGACCTTGGTGGCGCCGCGCCCGGTCTCGGAGAGGTCGGAGAGCACGTACGCGACCTTGAGCGAGAACATCGGGCGGGGCAGGTTGGGGTCCATCGTCTCGGGGTCGGAGTTCTGCCGGTACCCGTCCTGGTGCCAACCCCAGTACGGCTTCTCCGGCTCGAGGGCCGGCGGGGTGACGTCCAGGTGGTTGTGGTGCGTGTAGATGTTCCAGCCGGCCAGGCCCCACATGTACGGGAAGGCGATCGGGTGGGTCAGCAGCTCGCCGAAGAGCTCGTCGCGCTCCAGGAAGCCCAGCAGGTGCAGGGTGCCGTCCTTCTTGGTGTTGCCCTTGGCCTGCTCCTCCGCGTAGACGCGGTCGACCGCCGCCTCCAGCGCCGCCCGGTGGTCCTCCGTCAGGACGTTGCGCAGCAGGAGGAAGCCCTGCTCGTGGAACTCCTTGCGGTCAGTGTCGCTGATCGGTTCGTAGCCGGTCCGGTCACCGTAATCGAACACCCGTCGTACCCCTCCCCATGAGGTGGATCCATTTCTGGCACAGGCCGCCGATCGTAACGCGCGCAGTGCCGCGTCGGGGAGGGCGGAGGACGCGCGCTGGCCGGACCCGGACACCCGGCAGCGGGATGACTCCGGTCCGTGTGCGCAGCGGCCAAAAATGCACGGTTTGGGCAGTTTTGACGGATTGTGCGGTAACTGCCGGTAAGGAAATCAGGGCTGGTCAGCCCGCGGCGAACACCTCGGCAACCACCTGCGGGGTGGCCTGGGGATCGCCGCCGGCCGCGCTCCAGGTACCGTCGCGGGCGGTCCACTCCAGGTCGCCGAAGCGGACCCGCTTCACCCCGTGGTCCTGGGCGTGCGAGACCAGCCAGTGGGCGTAGCGCCAGCCGTTGCGCTGGTCGGCCGCGGCGAGGGTGAACCCGGTGACCTCGACCGGGACCGTGCTGCTCGCCAGCCCCCAGTCCAGCGCCAGGTTGCGGGTCAGCGCGGCCGCCGCCGCCTCGCCGCGCATCACCGGGGTGCGGCCCACGGTGCAGGCCACCGCGCCGGTCGCGTCGCCGAGCAGCGCCCGGCTGAGCACCGCCGACTCGTCGGCCCACTTCTGGTACGCCTCGGGAAAGGCCGAGCGCTGCACCCGCTGGGCGGCGTCCGTGACCCGCATCCGCTCCCAGCCGCGCACCTTCTTCAGCGCGGCGTAGAACCGGTCGGACGCGTAGCGGGGGTCGCGGATCTTCTCCGGGGTGCCCCAGCCCTGGCTGGGTCGCTGCTGGAACAGCCCGACGGAGTCCCGGTCGCCACTGGCGAGGTTGCGCAGCCCGGACTCCTGGTAGGCGGTGGCCAGCGCCACCACCACGGCCCGCTCCGGCATGCCCCGCTTGGCGCCGATCGCCGCGATGGTCGCCGCGTTGGCCATCTGGTCGGCGTCGAGTTCCACCCGACCGTCGGCCTGCACGGTGCAGGTCCGGCTGGCCAGCGGCAGGCGCAGATCACTGCCGAGGCGCCGGACGACGAGCAGGACTCCCACCACGGCGAGGAGGACGAGAACGACGCCACCCGCCACGACCGCCCGAGTTCGCACCCACACCCCCTGTTCGACAGTCCGACAAGCGTACGTCCCGCAGCGGCCGATCCGGGTCGTCCGACCGGTTTGGACCGGGCCGGGGCGGCCCGCACCGACCGGGCGTTCCCGCTCCGGCCGCGCTCTCACCTGCGCGTACCGGCCTCCCGTCCGCCCTGGTTCGGCGATAATCGGAGTCTTGGACCCGGCCAGCGGCGTCTGCTGCGGAATGCCCGAAACCGTGACAGAGCACCGTACCTCTCGCCCGGCGACGTGTCAGGAGCGTCACCGCGACGCCCGGAGCCGAAATGTGGTTGACCGGTCAAGCACTTGCATACGATTGACATGTCAATTACAGGGGACCGTCGCCCGACCGGCGACGTCCCGCAGGTGCCCGAACGGCCCGCCACAAGCCGTCCGGACAGGGCAGACACCAAGGAGCAGTTCCATGGGAACGCTGGACGGCAAGGTAGTGCTCATCACCGGCACGGGCGGAGGGCTGGGACGCGTCGCGTCGCTGGCCTTCGCGCGGGAAGGCGCGCGGGTCGTCGGGGCCGACATCCAGGTCGAGGGCAACAACGAGACGGTCGAACTCGTCCGGCGTGCCGGCGGCGAGATGACGGGCATCGCGCCGGTCGACCTCACCGATCCGGAACAGGTGCGCCAGCTGGTCGAGGACGCCGTCGCGGCCTATGGCGGACTCGACGTGGTCTACAACAACGCCGCCTCGCTCCGCTTCGGCCCGATGCCCGACTTCTCCGTCGAGGACTGGCGGGCCACCATCACCGGCGAACTCGACATTCCCTTCTTCGTGTCGAAGTTCGCTTGGACGCACCTGGTCCGGCGCGGCGGCGGCGTCATCATCAGCGCCGCTTCCATGGCCGGCATGATCGGTGGCCACGTCCCGCCGATGGTCGGGCACGCCGCCGCGAACGCGGGCATCATCGGCATGACGCGGCAACTCGCGCTCGAAGGCGCGCCGCACGGGATCCGTGCGGTGGCGATCAGTCCCGGGCCGATCCTGAGCCCGGCCAGTGAGCGCGACCTCGGTGACGACCAGGTGGCCCGGGACGCGATCACCAACAAGACGCTCGTCAAGCGCTTCGCCCGCCCGGAGGAGGTCGCCGAGCTGGTGGTCTTCCTCGCGTCCGACCGGGCGTCGTACATCACCGGCGCGAACTATCCGGTCGACGGCGGCGCGACCGCCTGGTGACCCGGACGGACGCCGGGACGCCGCCGCGCCGCGGCGGCGTCCCGGCGCTGATCCGTCCCAGCCGACCGCCCGGCCGAGCCGAGGCAGATGCCCCGGCGCTAGTCCGCGTGATCGGCGCGACCACCGTCAAGACCGGCCACCCATCGAGTCAATCGCTTCTCCCGGAACGCCGTGACGCCCTCCCGCCCCTCCTCGGAGAGGAAGTAGCCGGTCGACAGCGCGGCCAGCTCGGCGATCTCGGCCCGCAGGTCGCCCGCGGCCGGGCGGCGCAGCAACTGCTTGGCGCCGGCCAACGCGCCCGGCGCCCCGCGCACCAGCGACGCGCAGTACCGCTCCACCGCCGCGTCCAGCCCGTCGGCGGGCACCGCCGCGGTGACCAGCCCGATCTCGGCGGCCCGCCGGCCGTCGAAGGTGTCGCCGGTCAGGTAGAGCTCGGCCGCCGCCCGCGGGTGCAGCCGGGGCAGCACGGTCGCCGAGATCACCGCCGGGATCACGCCGATCCGCACCTCGGTGAAGGCGAAGGTCGCCTCCTCGGCGCAGACCGCCAGGTCCGCCGCCGCGATCAGACCCAGCCCGCCGGCCCGGGCCGGCCCGGCGACCCGGGCGAGTACGGGCTTGGGGCACTCCCAGACCGCGGCGAGGACGTCGCCGAGCTTCCCGGCCGGCACCGTCCCGCTGGCGTACGCGGCGGCGGTCTCCTTCAGGTCCGCGCCGGAGCAGAAGACCGGGCCGGTGTGGTCGAGCACCACCATCCGGACGCCGTCGTCGGCGACAGCGGCGGCCAGCCCGGCGAGCAGCTGCGTCATCAGCGGGGTGGAGAGCGCGTTGCGGTTGTGCGGGCTGTCCAGGGTGAGGGTGGTCACCCCGCGAGCCGTGGCGACCCGCACCAGCGCGTCGGGAGAGGTCATGCGGGCACACTAGTGCTCATGCCCGGCGTGCTTCCAGAAGGCGAGACCGTCCCCGTCGACGGATCGCTACCCTCCACCGCGACCGCCGACGTCGGCGCGCGGGGTTTCGGCGTGTACGTGCACGTGCCCTTCTGCGCCAGCCGCTGCGGCTACTGCGACTTCAACACCTACACCGCCGGCGAGCTGGGCGGTGGGGCGAGCCGGGAGGAGTACGCCGACTCCGTGCTCGCCGAGCTGCGGCTCGCCGCCCGGGTGCTCGGCGACGCCCCGCCGAAGCGGGTGGACACCGTCTTCGTCGGCGGCGGCACCCCGACCCTGCTCCCCGCCGACGACCTGGCCCGGATCCTCGACGCGATCGACCGCACCTGGGGGCTGGCCGCCGACGTCGAGGTGACCACCGAGGCCAACCCGGAGTCGGTCACGCCAGAGTCGCTCAAGACGCTGCGGGCGGCGGGCTACACCCGGATCTCCCTGGGCATGCAGTCCGCCGCGCCGGGGGTGCTGGCGATCCTGGACCGCAAGCACAGCGCGGGTCGGGCCACCGCCGCCGCCCTGGAGGCGCGCGACGCCGGGTTCGACCACGTCAACCTGGACCTGATCTACGGCACGCCGGGGGAGAGCGCCGAGGACTTCGCCCGCTCGCTCGAGCAGGTGGTCGCCGCCGGTGTCGACCACGTCAGCGCGTACGCCCTGATCGTGGAGGACGGCACCAGGCTCGCCGCCCGGATGCGCCGTGGCGAGCTGCCGTACCCGAGCGACGACGTGGCGGCCGACCGCTACCTGGCGGCGGAGGCGGCGCTCGGCGCGGCCGGCTTCTCCTGGTACGAGGTCTCCAACTGGGCCCGGACGCCGGCCGCCCGGTGCCGGCACAACCTGCTCTACTGGGCCGGCGCCGACTGGTGGGGGCTCGGGCCGGGGGCGCACAGCCACGTCGGCGGAGTGCGCTGGTGGAACGTGAAGCACCCCGGGGCGTACGCCCAGCGGCTCGCCGCCGGGACGTCCCCCGGCCTGGCCCGGGAGGTGCTCACGTCCGACGAGGCGCACATGGAGGACGTCATGCTGCGGCTGCGGCTCGCCTCCGGGCTGCCGCTGGAGGTGCTGGACGCCGCCGGCCGGGCCGCCGCCGCGCGGGCGCTGGCCGACGGCCTGCTGGACGCCGGACCGTACGCGGCCGGTCGGGCCGTGCTCACCCTGCGGGGCCGGCTGCTGGCCGACGCCGTCGTCCGCGACCTGCTGCCGTGAGCGGTGCCCGACCGGCCGGGGGAGCGGCCGGCCGGGATCACTTGATGAAGCTCGCCGACATCGGGTAGCGGTAGAGCTGGCCCTCGTTGGCCTTGATCCCGGCGAGGATGCCGAAGACCGTGCCGAGGATGACCGCCGCGGCGACGCCGATGAAACCGATGAGGATGCAGGAGAGCACCCAGCCGATCACGCCGACGATCGACCAGATCAGCTGGAAGTTGAGCGCCGCCACGGCGTGCGCCCGGACCGTCGGGGACTGGTTGCCCCGGGCCAGCATCGCCACCAGCGGGGCGATCCAGCCGAGCACGCCGCCGCTGAGGAACATCCCGGCCGCCCCGCCGAAGTGCGCGACGAGCGTCCAGGTCTTGTCCTCGTTGTTGGCGAACCCGCCGCCGGGAGCGCCGTAGGCCCCGCCGGTCGGATAGCCGACGCCCGGGGGCGGGTAGCCGCCCGGGGGCCCACCTGGGGGTGGGTAGCCGCCTGACGGTGGCAGGTCACCGCCGGGTGGCGGATAGCCGCCGGGCGGGGGATAGCCGCCCGGGCCCGGGGCCCCGGACAGTGGTGCGGTGGGCGGCTCGTCCGCTGCGGACGGGCCGGGAGCTGCGTACGGCGGGTTCGGCTCCGGCGGGTTGCCGCCGGGCTCCCCGGCGCCGGGAGGGCGAGGTGGTTCAGTCATGAACGTCACGGTAGGGGCAGCCGGCAACGCCGCACCAGAGCGCTGTCGTCCGGATCGGCGGGACGTGGGCAGGGCCGCACCCGCGGTCCGTCGTTGATCATCGCGCTGGCGGGCCTGCCGACGTAGACTGGCACTCGCTACAGTCGAGTGCCAGGAGAGCCGCCGGCGGTGCACAGTGCCGCCGGCCGAGGCGCGTAGGAGGTGGGGGGAATGGGTCTCGACGACCGCAAGCTCGCCGTGCTCCGCGCCATCGTCGAGGACTACGTCGCCACGCAGGAGCCGGTCGGCAGCCGCGCGCTGGTCGAGCGACACCAGCTCGGGGTCTCGCCCGCGACGGTCCGCAACGACATGGCCGTGCTCGAGGAAGAGGGCTACATCCGGCAGCCGCACACCAGCGCCGGCCGGGTGCCCACCGACCGCGGCTACCGGCTCTTCGTCGACCGGCTGTCCCGGGTCAAGCCGCTCAGCCCGGCCGAGCGCCGGGCGATCGAGCGCTTCCTGGTCGGCGCGGTCGACCTCGACGACGTGGTGCATCGTACGGTCCGGCTGCTGGCCCAGTTGACCCGGCAGGTCGCCGTCGTGCAGTACCCGAGCCTGGCCCGGTCGTCGGTCCGGCACCTGGAACTGGTGCCGATCTCCACCACCCGACTGATGCTGGTCATGATCGCCGACACCGGACGGGTCGAGCAGCGGCTGGTGGAGATGCCCGCGCCGATCCCCGCCGACGACGTCACCGACCTGCGCCGGTTGGTCAACGAGAAGCTGGCCGGCACCCGGCTCTCCGACACACCGCCGCTGGTGCAGGCGCTGGTCGACGAGGTGCCGACCGAGCTGCGCCCGGCGATGACCACCCTCTCCACCGTGCTGCTGGAGACGCTGGTCGAGCGGCACGAGGAGCGGCTCGCGCTGGCCGGCACCGCCAACCTGACCCGGGGCGGCCTGCTCGACTTCCAGGGCTCGCTGCGGCCGATCCTCGAGGCGCTGGAGGAGGAGGTCGTGCTGCTCAAGCTCATCGGCGAGACGGAGCCGAGCACGACCCGGGTGCTGATCGGCGACGAGAACGAGTTCGACAACCTCCGCGCCGCCTCGGTGGTCAGCACCGGCTACGGCCCGGGCGCCACCATCGTGGGCGGCCTGGGGGTGCTGGGGCCCACCCGGATGGACTACCCCGGGACCATCGCCACGGTGCGCGCCGTGGCACGCTACGTGGGCGAGCTGCTGGCCCAGAACTGACCAGTCAGGGCGCCGACGGCCGGCTCCGGCCGCCGACCGGCGCAACGCAACGCGAGACGAACATGAGGACACGGAACGCAGTGGCCAGGGACTACTACGGCATTCTCGGTGTGAGCCGGGAAGCCTCCGACGACGAGATCAAGCGCGCCTACCGCAAGCTGGCGCGCCAGTTCCACCCGGACGTCAATCCGGATCCGGAGGCTCAGGAGAAGTTCAAGGACATCAACGCCGCGTACGAGGTCCTCTCGGACGACCGGAAACGGCAGATCGTCGACCTGGGCGGTGACCCGCTCGCCCCGGGCGGCGGGGGCGCCGGCGGCCCGGGCGGTCCCGGCGGGGCCGGCCCGTTCGTCGGGTTCCAGGACATCATGGACGCGTTCTTCGGCGGGGCCGCGGGCGGCGCCCGCGGGCCGCGGCCGCGCACCCGGCCGGGCGCCGACGCGATCCTGCGGCTGGAGCTCGACCTGCACGAGACCGCGTTCGGCGTCGAGGCGCCGATCACCGTCGACACCGCCGTGCTCTGCACCACCTGCTCCGGCGCCGGCACCGCCGCCGGCACCCACCTGGCCACCTGTGAGGCCTGCGGTGGTCGCGGCGAGGTGCAGTCCGTGCAGCGCACCTTCCTCGGCCAGGTGGTCTCCGCCCGGCCGTGCACCGTCTGCCAGGGCTACGGCACCACGATCCCGCACCCGTGCCCGACGTGCGCCGGTGACGGGCGGGTGCGTACCCGCCGCTCGCTGACCGTCAAGATCCCGGCCGGGGTCGAGGACGGCATGCGGATCCGGCTGGCCCAGCAGGGTGAGGTCGGCCCCGGCGGCGGCACCGCCGGCGACCTCTACGTCGAGATCCACGAGCGGCCGCACGACGTCTACTCGCGCAAGGGCGACGACCTGCACTGCCGGGTGACCGTGCCGATGACGGCGGCGGCCCTCGGCACCCGGCTGACCATCAAGACGCTGGACAGCGAGGAGACCGTCGACGTCAAGTCCGGCACCCAGCCGGGCAGCACGCTGCGGCTGCGCGCCCGCGGGGTGCCACACCTGCGCGGCACCGGCCGGGGCGACCTCTACGTGCACCTCGACGTGCGTACCCCCACCAAGCTCGACGCCGATCAGGAGAAGATGCTGCGCGACTTCGCCAAGACCCGGGGCGAGGAGGTCGCCGAGCTGACCAAGCAGGGCGGCTTCTTCTCCCGGATGCGGGACGCGTTCAACGGCCACGCCTGAGTCGTAGCCGGGTCAGCCGCCCCGGCCGGTCCGGGGCGGCTAGCCTGTTGATCGTGTCCGCGCCGCTCTTCCTGGTCGATCCGCTGCCCGCCGCCGACTCGCTGACCCTCGGCGGGCCCGAGGGGCACCACGCGGCCACCGTGCAACGGCTGCGGGTGGGCGAGGAGCTGCTGCTCGCCGACGGCCGGGGTGGCACGGCGACCGCCGTGGTCACCGCCGTCGGCCGGGGCAGCCTGGAACTCGACATCACCTCCCGGGGGTACGCCGACGCGGCCGTTCCACGGTTGGTGGTGGTGCAGGGCATCGCCAAGGGCGACCGGGGCGAGCTGGCCGTGCAGGCGATGACCGAGGTCGGGGTGGACGAGATCGTGCCCTGGGCGGCGTCCCGCTCGGTGGCCCAGTGGCGCGGCGACCGGGGGGTACGGGCCCGGGAGAAGTGGGTCGCGACCTCCCGCGAGGCGGCCAAGCAGGCCCGCCGGCCCTGGCTTCCGGTGGTGGCCGGCGCGCCGGACGAGTCGACCGTCCAGGTGGCCCGCCGGATCGCCGGGGCCGCCGCCGCGTTCGTGCTGCACGAGGAGGCCGACGGGCGCCTCACCACCGCCGACCTGCCGGACGCCGGCGAGATCGTGCTGGTGGTCGGCCCCGAGGGCGGCGTCGCCCCGGCCGAGCTGGACGCCTTCGCCGAGGCCGGCGCCCGCCCGGTCCGCCTCGGCGAGTCGGTGCTGCGCACCTCCACCGCCGGCGTGGCCGCCCTCAGCGTTCTCGCCACCCGCCTACTCCGCTGGTAACCCACCCGCCCCCTGCGCCCCCGCACCCCCCGCACCCCCCGCACCCCCCGCCCTCCGCGGCGATCATGCAGTTGTGGTGCCTCACCAAAGGGGCGTAATGCCAGTTACCGGGCACCACAACTGCATGATCGGCCGGGGGGGGGTGGGGTGGGGGCGGGGTTAGGTGCGGAGGTAGGAGGCGCCGTTCAGGTCGACGATGGTGCCGGAGGCCCACTCCGCCTCGGGGGAGGCGAGCCAGTGCACCGCGGCGGCGATCTCCTCGGGGCGGGCCACCCGGTTGAACGGGCTCTGCGCCCGTACGGCCGCGCCCCGTTCGGCCTTCAGGTGCTCGTTGGTCATGTCGGTCGCCACGAAGCCGGGCGCGACCGTGGCCACCGCGATGCCGTACGGGGCCAGCGCCACCGCCAACGACTGGCCGAGCGCGTTCAACCCGGCCTTGCTCGCCCCGTACGCCGGGTTCCCTGGCTCGCCCCGGAACGCGCCACGGGAGGACACGTTGACGATCCGGCCGCCGCGCTCGCGCATGTGCTGGGCGGCGCACCAGGTCGCGTTGGCCGCGCCGAAGAGGTTGGTGTCGAGCACCTCCCGCCAGCGCTGCCGCCACTGTTCGTAGGAGCTTTCGAAGACCGGGTGCGGCGGGTCGGCCGGCCCGAACATGCCGGCGTTGTTGACCAGCACGTCCAGCCCGCCCAGCAGCTCGGCGGCCCGGTCGACCATCGTGCGGACCGCCTCCGGGTCGGCGAGATCGGCCCGCAGGACCACGTGCCCGTCGCCGGGCAGCTGCGCGCGCAACTCCTCGGCGAGGTCCGCCGAGTCCCGGTGGTGGATCGCCACCCGGTCACCGCCGGCCGCGAAGGCCTGGACCACGGCCCGCCCGATGCCGCGCGAGCCCCCCGTCACCAGTACCGCCCGTGAAGTCACGCGGGCCATCATGCCGCAGCGGCCCGGCCTCGCCCATCCGGCCCCGGTGCAGCGCTTAGCATGCCCCGATGGGAAGCGACTGCCTGTTCTGCCGAATCGTCGCCGGGGAGATCCCGGCCACCGTCGTCCGGGAAACCCCCACCACCCTCGCCTTCCGCGACATCGACCCGAAGGCGCCGGTGCACGTGCTGGTCATCCCGAAGGAGCACTACGCCGACGTCGCCACGCTGGCCCAGGGCGACCCGGGGCTCGCCGGCGAGGTGCTGGCCACGGCCGCCGCGGTGGCCGACGACGAGGGCCTGCTCGGCGACGGTTTCCGGCTGATGTTCAACACCGGGGCGTACGGCGGCCAGGAGGTCTTCCACGCGCACGCCCACCTGCTCGGTGGCGCGCCGCTGGGCCCGATGCTGGCCCGGGACCTCGGGTGAGCGAGGTGGCGGACCGGCTGGACCGGATGGTGCGCCAGGTGCAGGCGCAGGCCCGGATCCCGGCGGTGTCGGCCGCGCTGCACCGGGCCGACCGGCCGCTGTGGAGCTGCGCGGTCGGCGGCACCGGCAACGACACCGCCCTCGGCCCGGCGACGCAGTTCCGGATCGGCTCGGTCACCAAGACCTTCACCGCCGTGCTGACCCTGCAGTGCCGCGACGACGGCCTGCTCGACCTGGACGACCCGGTGGGCCGGCATCTGGACCTGCCGGCGCACGGTGAGCTGACCGTGCGCCGGCTGCTCTCGCACACCGCCGGGCTGCAACGCGAGCCGTACGGCGACGTATGGGACAGCCTGCGTGCGCCCGACGCCGACCAGCTCCTGGCCGACCTGGCCCGGGCCGAGCGGGTGCTGCCACCGGCCCGCCGCTACCACTACTCCAACCTGGGCATGGCGCTGCTAGGGCAGCTGGTCGGCCGGTTGCGCGGTGGCACCTGGGCGGAGGTGCTCGCCGAGCGGGTGCTCGTACCGCTGGGGCTGACCGCGACCACCGTGACACCCGGGCCCACCGCCGCCACCGGGTTCCTGGTCGACGCCTACTCCGACGAGGCGCACCCGGAACCGCCGACCGACTTCGGCGCGGTCGGCCCGGCGGCCCAGCTCTGGAGCACCGCCGGGGACATGGCCCGCTGGGCCGCCTTCCTGGCCGACCCGGCGGCGCTCGACCCGGCGGGCGCGGTGCTCGCCCCCACCACCCTGGACGAGATGCGCTGGCCGCTGACGGTGACCGACGAGACGCTCTGGGCCGCCGGCTTCGGGCTCGGCCTGATCCTGGTGCCGCAGGGTGAGCGGGTGGTGCACGTCGGGCACGACGGCGCGATGCCGGGCTTCCTGGCCGGGGTGTACGGCCGGCGCGGCGGCGAGGGCACCCCCGGCGCGATGGGCTGCGCGGTGCTGCTCTCCTCCGGCGGCGCCGCCGCGGCGCTCGACCTGCCGCACCGGCTGCTCGCCGCGGCCGTCGAGCACGACCCGGCGCAGATCGAGCCGTGGCGGCCCGGCCCGCCGGCGCCCGCGCCGCTGCGCGGCCTGCTCGGCCGGTGGTGGGGCGAGGGCTACGAGTACGTCTTCTCCTGGCACGACGGGGCGCTGCGGGCGCGGGGCGCCGACGACCCGGCCGGTCGGCCGCCGGCGGTCTTCGCGCCGCTGCCCGACCAGCCGGACGTGTACCGCACGGTCTCCGGCCGGGAAGCCGGCGAGCTGCTCCGGCTGACCCGGGACGAGCACGGGACGGTGATCCGGATGCACTGGGCCACCTACCGCTTCACCCGCCGCCAGGAGACCTTCGACCGGTACGACTTCCGCCAGGGCGGTTGACCGGCCGGGGCGGGCCGGAGGACGCCGCCGGCCCGCCCCGCCGGCTTGCGCGAGGTGGCCGATCGCCTGGTTCGTCCCGGTCCGTCCCGGCCGGGTGGCCCGGTCTCAGGGCGGGGAAATGCGCACGGTGTCGGCGCTGTTGAACCGATACGATGGGTGGTACGTCGTACGCCGCGCCACCAGGGCCGGCGCCCCGAGATCGAGAGCAGGTGGCACAGGGCCCCTCGGCCCGACCTATGACCGGCACCCCACCTCCCGGCCCGCCCCAGGTGCAGACCAGGATCACGGTCTCCGATCCGAAGATCATGGTCAACCTGCTCGGTGCGGGTGACGAGATCCTGCGACTCGTCGAACGCTCGGTCAACAGTGACGTGCACGTCCGTGGCAACGAGATCACCATCACCGGCGCGCCCGCGGACAACGCCCTCGCCGAGCGCCTCTTCAGTGAGCTGCTCGAACTCATCGAGAAAGGCGAGACCCTGACCACTGACGCCGTCCGGCGTACCGTCGGCATGCTCGAGCAGGGCAGCGCCGAGCGGCCCGCCGAGGTCCTGACGCTCAACATCCTCTCCCGGCGCGGTCGCACCATCCGCCCCAAGACGCTCGGGCAGAAGCGCTACGTCGACGCGATCGACGCGAACACCATCGTCTTCGGCATCGGCCCGGCCGGTACCGGCAAGACCTACCTGGCGATGGCGAAGGCCGTGCAGGCCCTCCAGGCCAAGCAGGTCAGCCGGATCATCCTCACCCGGCCGGCGGTCGAGGCGGGTGAGCGGCTGGGCTTCCTGCCCGGCACGCTCAACGAGAAGATCGACCCCTACCTGCGTCCGCTCTACGACGCGCTGCACGACATGCTCGACCCGGAGTCGATCCCGAAGCTGATGGCCGCCGGGACGATCGAGGTCGCGCCGCTGGCGTACATGCGTGGCCGGACGCTCAACGACGCCTTCATCATTCTCGACGAGGCGCAGAACACCACGCCCGAGCAGATGAAGATGTTCCTCACCCGACTCGGCTTCAATTCCAAGATCGTCGTGACCGGTGACGTGACCCAGGTCGACCTGCCCGGCGGGACGACCAGCGGCCTGCGTATGGTCCGGGAGATCCTGGACGGGGTGGACGACGTGCACTTCGCCCAGCTGTCCAGCTCCGACGTGGTCCGGCACCGGTTGGTCGGGGAGATCGTCGACGCGTACGCCCGCTGGGATGCCGAGCGGGAGAACCAGCAGGCGCAGAGCGTGCACGCCGTACCGGGGCGGGCCGCACAGGGCGGCCGTTCCGGCCGGCGCCGCTAGAGCAGGGGAATCCAGTTGTCCATCGAGATCGCCAACGAGTCCGGTGTCGAGGTCGACACCGACGCCGTGCTCGCCGTCGCCCGGCACGCCCTCGACGAGATGGGGGTCAACCCTCTCGCCGAGCTCTCCGTGCTGCTGGTCGACGTCGACTACATGACCGAGCTCAACCACCGCTGGATGGGTGGCGACGGGCCCACCGACGTGCTCGCGTTCCCCATGGACGAGGGCAGCGTCGATCACGGCCCGGGCGAGAGCGCCCCGGCCGGCGGCGAGCCGGCCCTGCTCGGCGACATCGTGCTCTGCCCCGACGTGGCGGCCAAGCAGGCGGCGACCGCCGGCCACTCCGCCGCCGACGAGCTGCACCTGCTCACCGTGCACGGGGTGCTGCACCTGCTCGGTTACGACCACGCTGAGCCGGAGGAGGAGCGGGAGATGTTCGCCCTCCAGGCCCGACTGCTGTCCAGCTGGCGGTCGAGCCGGTCCCGGTGATACCCCTTCATGCCTCCGCGGCCGGTGCGACCACCGGCCTACCGGACCTGCAACTGCTCGTCTTCGCCGCCGGGCTGGTGGTGCTCGCCGGGCTGATCGCGATGACCGAGGCGGCGCTCGCCGCGGTCTCGCCGGCCCGCGCCGCCGAGTTGACCCGTGACGGCGCACGCGGCGCTCGGGCGCTGCAAGCCGTCGCCGGCGATGTGGTCCGCCACCTCAACCTGCTCCTGCTGCTGCGGCTGCTCGCCGAACTGACCGCCACCACGCTGGTGGCGCTGGTCGCGGTGGACACCTTCGGCGCCGGATGGCGGGCGGCGCTGGTCACCGCCGGCGCGATGACCGTGGTCAGCTTCGTGGTGGTCGGGGTCGCCCCGCGTACCCTCGGCCGGCAGCACGCCTACTCGGTGGGTCGCGCGGTGGCGCCGCTGGTGCGCTGGCTGGGTCGCGCGCTCAACCCGCTCGCCTCGCTGCTGATCCTGATCGGCAACGCGGTGACCCCGGGCCGTGGCTTCCGGGAGGGCCCGTTCGCCACCCAGGTCGAGCTGCGGGAGCTGGTCGACCTGGCCGAGCAGCGGGGTGTCGTGGAGCACGGCGAGCGGCAGATGATCCACTCGGTCTTCGCCCTCGGCGACACCATCGCCCGCGAGGTGATGGTGCCGCGTACCGAGATGGTGTGGATAGAGGAGGGCAAGACCCTTTCCCAGGCGCTGGCGCTCTTCCTCCGCTCCGGTTTCTCCCGGATCCCGGTGATCGGCGAGAGCGTCGACGACGTGCTCGGCGTGCTCTACCTCAAGGACCTGATCCGGCGGGTACGCGGCGACGACCGCTCCGCCGAGCAGTCGCCGGTCTCCGAGCTGATGCGGCCGGCCACCTTCGTGCCCGAGTCCAAGCCGGTCGACGACCTGCTCTCCGAGATGCAGGCGGCCCGTAACCACCTGGTCATCGTCGTCGACGAATACGGCGGCACCGGCGGTCTGGTCACCATCGAGGACATCCTGGAGGAGATCGTCGGCGAGATCACCGACGAGTACGATGTCGAACGCCCGCCCGTCGAACGGCTGGCGGACGGGTCCGTCCGGGTCGCCGCCCGACTCCCGGTCGAGGACCTGGGCGAGCTTTTCGACACCGAACTGCCCACCGACGAGGTGGAGACGGTCGGTGGTCTGCTCGCCCAGTCGCTGGGCCGGGTGCCGATCCCCGGTGCGCTGGTCGAGCTGGCTGGTCTCCGGCTGATCGCCGAGGGCACCGCCGGCCGACGCAACCGGATCGACACCGTGCTGGTGAGTCGGATCGAGCCGACCGACCAGCAGGAGAGCCCGGGGCGCGGCGAGTCCGCCGAGTCCCGGGGCAACCAGAACCGAGCCGAGGAGAGGCAACCCGCCGATGCCTGAGTCGCCCGCCGTGCCAGCCGCCCGGCCCACCCCGTCCGCGCCGGCCGAGCTGAGCGCCGAGGACGGCAAGCTGGTCGTCCTGGCGCGGGGTGCCCGGGCGCGGGTGGCGGCCGTGGAGGGCGCGGCAGTGCGCGACCAGGACGGCCGGACGTACGCGGCGGCGAGCGTCGCGCTGCCGTCGCTGACCCTCACCGCGCTGCAGTTGGCGGTCGCCTCGGCGGTGGCCGCCGGTGCGACCCGGCTGGAGGCCGCGGTGGTGGTCACCGAGGCCTCGACCCTGGACGGCGCCGGGCACGCGGCGGTCCGCGACCTCGCCGCCGAAGCGCCGATCCACGTGGCCGCGCCGAACGGCACCGTTCTCGGCACGGTGCTCCAGTGAGCGCGACCGGCGGTCTACGGGACCCGGAGGAGCGCCCCTACCGGGCCGGCTTCGCCTGTTTCGTGGGGCGGCCCAACGCCGGCAAGTCGACGCTGACCAACGCGATCGTCGGGCAGAAGATCGCCATCACGTCGAACAAGCCGCAGACCACCCGGCACATCATCCGGGCTGTCCTGCACCGGCCGGAGTCGCAGCTCGTCCTCGTGGACACCCCCGGCCTGCACCGCCCGCGTACCCTGCTCGGCGAGCGTCTCAACGACCTGGTCCGTACGACCTGGTCGGAGGTCGACGTGATCGGCCTCTGCATCCCGGCGGACGAGCCGGTGGGCCGGGGCGACCGGTTCATCAGCGGCGAGCTGGCGGAGCTGAAGGCGACCGTGCTGGCCGTGGTGACGAAGACCGACCTGGTCGACAAGAAGCGCCTGGCCGAGCAGTTGCTCGCGGTGAGCGAGCTGGGCGACTTCGCGGCCGTGGTGCCGGTCAGCGCCGTCTCCGGGCACCAGGTGGACACCCTGGTCGACGTGATGACCGACTACCTGCCGCCGTCCCCGCAGCTCTACCCGGACGACATGCTCACCGACGACCCGGAGCAGGTGCTGGTCGCCGAGCTGATCCGGGAGGCGGCGCTGGAGGGCGTCCGCGACGAGCTGCCGCACTCCATCGCGGTGGTGGTGGAGGAGATGCTCCCCGAGGGGAAGCTCACCAAGATCTACGCCGACCTGTACGTCGAGCGCCCCAGCCAGAAGGCGATCGTGATCGGTCACCGGGGCAGCCGGCTCAAGCAGGTCGGCACCGCCGCCCGGCAGCAGATCGAGGAGCTGCTCGGCACCCGCGTCTACCTCGACCTGCACATCCGGGTCGCGAAGGACTGGCAGCGCGACCCGAAGCAGCTGCGCAAGCTCGGCTTCTGACCCGGCCGCAACCTCTGTTCGAGCGCCCGTCCCGGCCCCGGGGCGGGCGCTCGACCGTTGCCGCCCACCCCTGATCGGCAGCGGTCAGCGCACGGGTGGCCCGCTGTGCTGGCCGAAAACCGGCATGATCGGCATCGGTCGGACCTATGGGAACTTTCACTTCTCGACGGGGTGTCGGTCCGTTTGGCCGCGGGCGGGCGGAGGGTAGGAGACATTCGCGCCCGTGCCCCCGACACAGATGCAGGCTGATGCGAAACAGATACCTTGATCTGCTCCGTTTCCTGGCCATCGTTCGAGTCGTCGTCTACCACGTCACCGGCTGGGCCGCGCTGACCCTGATCTTCCCGGCGATGTCGGTGATGTTCGCGCTCGCCGGTTCGCTGATGGCCGCCTCGCTGCACCGGTCCGGGCCGGCGGCGGTGGGCCGCCGGCTGCGTCGGCTGCTGCCCTCACTCTGGGTCCTGGCCGCGATCTTCGTGCCGGCCATGCTGCTCACCGGGTTGCCGTTGACCCCACGGGTGCTGCTCTGGCTGTTCCCGGTCGCCGACCCTCCGGCCAACGACTGGGGCGCGCTGGCGCTGAGTGTCATCTGGTACCTGCGCGACTACCTGTGGTTCGTGCTCGCCTCGCCGGTCGCGCTCTGGCTGTTCCGCCGGGCCCCGCTGCCCACCCTGCTCGCCCCGTACGTCCTGCTCGCGGCGATCGAGTCGGGCATCTGGGCGACGGCGCCCGGGGTGGCTCGGGAGTTCGGCCTCTACTTCGGCGCGTGGTTGCTCGGCTTCGCCCACCACGCCGGGATGCTCCGACGGCTGGCCAACCGGGTGCTGGTTCCGCTGGCGCTGGCGCTCGCCGCCGCCGGGGGCGGTTGGATCCTCACCCACCCCGGTCCCCGCGGCTACGACCTGAACGACATCCACCTCGGCAACGCGCTCTGGTCGGCGGCGTTCATCCTGGTCGTCCTGGGGCGGGGGCCGGCCGGCGCGGCGTGGATCGAGCGCAGCGCGCTGTTCAGCCGGCTGGTGACCGTGTTGAACCGGAGGGCGCTCACCGTCTACCTCTGGCACATGCCGTTCGTGGTCGCCCTCACTCCGCTGGTCGACGTGGTGGGCTGGTCGCACCAGGATCCGCTCGGGCTGGCCATCCGGGTGCTGCTGGTCTTCGCGCTGGTGGGCGCGGTGACGCTGGCGGTGGGCTGGGTGGAGGACCTGGCCGCCCGCCGGCCGGTCGAGCTGATCCCCGGAGTCCGCCGCCCGGTGCCCGCCGGCGTGCCGCCCACCAGCCCACCACCGGCCGGCGCGGTAACCCGGCCGGTGCTCGTCGGCGCTGCCGCTCGTGCCGCCGACGGTGCCCCGTGGTCCGCTGCCGCCCGATCCGACGGCGCGGGCGTGCCGGGCCCGACCGAGGCGGACCCGGACCGGCGCGGTCCGGTGCCGGCGCAGCGCACCGGCCGATAGACGCCCGCGGTCGAGGTCAGCGCTGGGTGATCGAGACGTCGCCGCTGCCGGTGGAGACGTCGAGGACCAGGGACGCGCCGGGGTCGTCGGCGACGCCGAGCTGAGCGTCGCCGGAGCCGGTGTTGGACCGGACCCGGTACCGGCCGGGGGGCACGACCAGGTTGACGTTGCCGCTGGACGCGTGCGCGCGGGCGGAGACCGGCTGGTCCACCTCCACGTCGACGTCGCCGGAGTTGGCCTCGACGTCCACCTGCCCGGAGAGCCGGCGGGCGCTGATGTTGCCGGAGGAGGCCCGCAGGATGACCGGGCCGGTCACCTCGGTCACCTCGATGTCACCCGAGCCGGTCTCGACCCGGACCGCTCCGCTGCCGCCGGCCAGCCGGACGTTGCCCGAGCCGAGCTGCAGCTGCACCGTGCCGACCCGGGTCAGCTCGACGTCCCCGGAGCCGGTCTCGCCCTGCACGGCGACCCCCTCCGGGGCGGTCACCTCGTAGGAGATGCTGCACCGCGACCCGCAGTCGGTGTCCAGCACCAGCTCGTTCTCGTTGATCTGGTACGTCGCGTCGGGCTGGGCGCCCTGGTAGCGCACCACCCGCTTGATCCGTACCTCCGACGCGCCGCCGGTGGCACGCACCACCACGTCGCCCGCCCCGGGCAGCACCCGGATCGTGGTGATCCGGGCCGCCTCGGTGTTGTCGTAGTCGAGCCGGCGGTAGGAGAGGTTGTCACACCCGGCGAGGACGATGAGGGTGGCGGCCAGGCCGAGAGCGACCGCGCCGGTCCGGCGGGCGCCAGGGCGGCGGGCGGCGGGGCGACGGTCGGCAGGGCGACGGGCGTCGCGGTCGTCGGCGCGGCGGCCGATGGTGCGGTGCAGGGCCATGGCGAGCACGCTACGGCTGAAAACGGGCCCCGCGCATCGGGGTTCGTCCGGCCGTCCACCCCGAACCGACCCTGATATCGCACCCCGAGGGAGAATGGCCCGATGGCCGGGTACCGCCGACAGCTCTACCGCGACGACGCGGTGGTGCTGCGCGTGCAGAAGCTCGGCGAGTCCGACCGGATCATCACCCTGCTCACCCGCCGGCACGGCCGCCTGCGCGCGGTGGCCCGGGGCATCCGGCGCACCACCAGCAAGTTCGGCGCCCGGCTCGAGCCGTTCGGGCACGTCGACCTCCAGCTCGCGGGCGACCGCAAGGGCAACCACGGCAGTTCGCTGCACACCGTGAGTCAGGTCGAGGGGATCGACCTCTACGGCAAGCGGTTCCTCGGCGACTACCCGCGCTACACCGCGGCCAGCGCGATCGCCGAGACCGCCGAGCGGCTCACCCCGGTCGAGCGGGAGCCGTCGCTGCGGCTGTTCCAGCTCACCCTGGGCGCGCTGCGCGCGCTCGCCGAGGGCAGCCACGCCACCACCCTGGTGCTCGACGCCTACCTGCTACGGGGGATGGCCCTGGCGGGCTGGGCGCCGGCGTTGATCGCCTGCGCGGTCTGCGGCACGCCGGGTCGGCACCGGGCCTTCTCCGTGCCCGCCGGCGGCGCGGTCTGCCCGGACTGCCGCCCCCCGGGCGCGGCCCATCCCGCACCGGCGACCATCGACCTGATGTCCGCGTTGACGAGCGGAGACTGGCGGGTCGCCGATGCCACCGAGGCCGGCGTACGCCGGGAATGCAGCGGCCTGGTGGCGGCGCACCTGCAGTGGCACCTGGAGCGCGCGCTACGCTCGCTGCCGCTGGTCGACCGGGGTGCCCCGGGGGCCGGCGAGAGCGGGGCGAAGGAGAGAACAGAGTGATTCGCACGAGCAGGGCCGGCCGGCGTACGCCGACGCCACCGACACCGCACCCGTCCGGCGCCCGGCCGCCGGCGCTGCCCGCCGAGGCGCTGCCCCGGCACGTCGCGGTGGTGATGGACGGCAACGGCCGGTGGGCCAAGGACCGCGGGCTGCCCCGCACCAAGGGCCACGAGGCGGGGGAGCACAGCCTCTTCGACACCATCGAGGGCGCCATCGAGCTGGGCATCCCCTATCTCTCGGCGTACGCCTTCTCCACCGAGAACTGGCGGCGCTCGCCGGACGAGGTCCGCTTCCTGATGGGCTTCAACCGCGACGTGATCCGCCGCCGCCGCGACCAGCTGGTCGACCTCGGCGTCCGGGTGGTCTGGTCCGGTCGGGCCGGCCGGCTCTGGAAGAGCGTCATCTCGGAGCTGCAGACCGCCGAGGAGATGTCCCGGGGCAACTCGACGCTGACCCTGCAGTTCTGCGTCAACTACGGCGGCCAGGCCGAGATCGCCGACGCCACGGCGGCGATCGCCCGGGAGGTGGCGGCCGGCCGGCTCGATCCGGACAAGATCACCGAGAAGACCGTGGCGAAGTACCTCTACCACCCCGAGATCCCCGAGGTGGACCTCTTCCTGCGGCCCTCGGGCGAGCAGCGGATCTCCAACTTCCTGCTCTGGCAGACCGCGTACGCCGAGCTGGCCTTCCTCGACACGCTCTGGCCGGATTTCGACCGCCGCCACCTCTGGTACGCCTGCGAGCTCTACGCGCAGCGGGACCGGCGGTTCGGCGGCGCGCTGCCCAACCCGGTCGCCCCGCCGGCCTGATCCGGAGGCTTACCTGGGCGTCACGCTGGGTATCAGTCTGCTCAGGAGCCACTGACGGAGGTGAACCCACATGATCCAGAAGCGCATTGCCCAGTGGGCGGTGATGGCCGTCGCCGTGCCGCTGGCCGCCGCCGGCGCGCGCCGGCTGAGCCACACGCTGGAGGCTCGTCGCGGCCCCTCCGGGGTGTCCCGACTGCTGACCCGGGGTGCCGACATGCTGCGCCCGCAGAAGGCCAAGCGCCGCCGGTTCTGGTGATCGACCCGGATTCTGCGCCGCCCGCCGAGCCGCGGGCGGCGCAGATTCGCGTCTGCGGCGTTGGCCGGTGGGCGGGGGGCGGCCGTGCTTAGGATCGACAGGCGGGGGTGTCGTGGGGGTGCTCCCGTCTTCGGGGGTGGCGATGCGGGAGCTTCGGTACAAAATGATCATGGCGTTGAACGCCGCCGACCTGGGCGACCCGATCTGCGAGCAGGTGGCCGAGATCTGTGCCGAGATCGCCGAGCAGCACTGCGCCGAACTCGGTCACGCGCCGCAGCTGCGCACCGGTGAGATCGGCGAGCTGGCCACCGGCGAACCGGCTCTGACCTGGGCGCCGACCCCCGCCGACAGCGCGCAGCGGGCCTGGTGAGCACGCCCGCGCCGGCGGTCGACGTACGCCGGGCCGACGACCGCTTCCACACCCGGATCTCCTGGCTGGACTCGAAGCACTCGTTCTCCTTCTCCCGGCACTACGACCCGGCCAACACCCACCACGGGCTGCTGCTGGTCAACAACGACGACGTGGTCCGGCCCGGCGCCGGCTTCGAGACCCACCCGCACCAGGACATGGAGATCGTCACCTGGGTGCTCCGCGGCTCGCTGGTCCACCAGGACTCGACCGGGCACTCCGGGGTGATCTATCCGGGGCTGGCCCAGCGGATGAGCGCCGGCACCGGCATCCTGCACTCGGAGAAGAACGACTCCTGGCGGCTCGACGGCCGCAATCCGCACACCGACCCGGTGCACTTCGTGCAGATGTGGGTGCTGCCCGACACCGAGGGCATCGACCCGGGCTACGAGCAGTTGGAGATCGACGACCAGCTGCTGCGCGGCGACCTGGTGCCGGTCGCGTCCGGCATGGAGCGCTACGACGGCGCGTCCGCCATCCGGATCCGAAACCGGTACGCGGCCCTGCACGCCGCCCGCCTCGGCCCGGGCGACGCGGTCACCCTCCCGGACGCGCCCTACCTGCACCTCTACGTGCCCACCGGCGCGGTCACGCTGGAAGGCGTCGGGCCGCTCGGCACCGGCGACGCCGCCCGACTCACCGCCACCGGCGGTCAGCGGGTCAGCGCCACCGAGCCGGCCGAGATCCTGGTCTGGGAGATGCACGCCACCCTCGCCTGACGCCCGCTCGACCGGCAGCCCGCAGGGACCGGGCTCGTCACGCCTCCACTTCGGAACGGTCGCCGGCCCAGAGGGTGTGGAAGGCGCCCTCCCGGTCGACCCGCTGGTAGGTGTGCGCGCCGAAGTTGTCCCGCAGCCCCTGGATCAGCGCGGCCGGGAGCCGCTCCGCCCGCAGCGCGTCGAAGTAGGACAGCGACGAGGCGAACGCGGGCGTCGGCACCCCGGCCCGGGCCGCGTCGGCCACCACCCGTCGCCAGCTCGGCACGCCCGCGCCGACCGTCTCGGCGAACCACGGCGCCACCAGCAGGGTGGGCAGGTCGGGCTGCTCGTCGTAGGCCTTCCGGATGTGGTCCAGGAAGCGGGCCCGGATGATGCAGCCGCCCCGCCAGATGGTCGCGGTGCCGCCCAGGTCGATGTTCCAGTCGTACTCCTGGCTGCCGGCCCGGATGTGGTCGAAGCCCTGGGCGTACGCGACGATCTTGGAGGCCAGCAGCGCCCGGCGGACGTCCTCGACGAACGTGTCGCGGTCGTCCACCTGCCACTTCGCCCCGGCGTCCGGGAAGGCCCGACGGGCCGCCGCACGCTGGTCGACGTGCCCGGAGAGCGACCGGGCGAAGGTAGCCTCGGCGATGCCGGTGATGGGGATGCCCAGGTCGAGCGCGCTCTGCACGGTCCACCGACCGGTGCCCTTCTGCTCCGCCCGGTCCTGCACCACGTCGACGAACGGGCGGCCGCTGGCCGCGTCGGCGTGCGCCAGCACGTCCGCGGTGATCTCGATGAGGAAGGACTCCAGCTCGCCGTCGTTCCAGCCCCGGAAGATCTCCGCGATCTCCGCGGGCTTCGCGCCCAGACCAGCCCGGAGCAGGTCGTACGCCTCGGCGATGAGCTGCATGTCGGCGTACTCGATGCCGTTGTGCACCATCTTCACGAAGTGCCCGGCGCCGTCCGGGCCGACGTGCCGGCAGCACGGCACCCCCTGCACCTGCGCGGCGATCTTCTCGAAGATCGGGCCGAGCTTGCGGTACGAATCGGCGGAGCCGCCGGGCATGATGCTCGGCCCGAGCAGCGCGCCCTCCTCGCCGCCGGAGACGCCGGTGCCGACGAAGTGCAGCCCGTACTCGCGCAGCGACTCCTCCCGCCGGCGGGTGTCGGCGAAGTGGGCATTGCCGCAGTCCACCACGATGTCGCCCGGCTCCAGCAGCGGGACCAGTTCGTCGATCACGGCGTCGGTCGGCGCGCCGGCCTTCACCATGACGATCACCGCCCGGGGGCGTTCCAGCGCCCCGACGAAGTCGGCCAGCGACTCGGCCGGCACGAACGTGCCCTCGTCACCGTGCTCGGCCACCAGGCGCCGGATCCGCTCCGGCGAGCGGTTGTGCACCGCCACCGTGAACCCGTTGCGGGCCAGGTTGCGGGCCAGGTTGCGGCCCATCACCGCCAGCCCGGTCACACCGATCTGCGCCGTCGCCTGCTCCGCCATGCGTGCCGCCACCTCTCGCTCCTGCTGTCCGCGGCTTCGAACCTATCGCGCTGTCCGCCGACCCGCGCCGACGATCGACCGTCGGTGACGGGACGGGTGCGTTCGGCTGCGGGAGGGCGACCGCGACGGCCCGACGCCCGGGTTCGGCGAGCGCGTTTCCCCGCCCGGGGCGTCGCGGGCGGCGCCCGCGTTCCCGGCCGCGCTGCTGGTCGGCTTCGCCTTCGGCGACGGGCGACGGTCAGCCCTCGGCCAGCCGGGCCTCGATCCGCGCGACCTTGCCGGTGAGCGCGTCGGTCACCCCGGGTCGGACGTCGGCCTTGAGCACCACGCTCACCCGCGGCGCCCGCGCGGCGACCACGTCGACCGCCCGCTTGACCACCGCCATCACCTCGTCCCACTCGCCCTCGACGGTGGTGAACATGGCGTCGGTCCGGTTGGGCAGGCCGGACTCGCGGACCACCCGGACGGCCTCGGCGACCAGGTCGCCCACCGAGTCGTCGCCGCCGAGCGGGGTGATCGAGAACGCGATCAGCATGTGCCGATCCTGCCAGCAAATCGGATGCGCGTGCGGCTGGGCATGAGTTACGGTCGGCACATGCGTAACTGACGCCCACCTCCGAGCCGGTCCGCCGCCCTGCGTGCGGTCCGTGCGCTCCCGGGCGTCCGCATTCTCCGCCACCGCCGCGTCGGTGGCCGTCGTGGCCGATCCCGGGACGATCCCCGTCCGCCAGGACCGTGGCTGTCGTCAGCCCGGTTCCCGCCCAGCCGAGACCGCGCCGTTCACGCCGCGACCACGCGTCGCCCGGCCGCCGGCCGGTCCGCCGAGAAGGAGGCCCGGATGCCCACCAAGCGCAACCCGAAGAAGTCCCGTGCCCCTCGACCCGCGCCCGACGTCGCGGAGCTGACGCCGGCCGACCTCGACGTGGTGGTCGCCCCCGTGGTGCCGCCGCTGCCGCTCGATGCGGCGACCGAGCCGGCGACCCGGCCGGTCCCGCCGAAGGCCGGTCCGCCGGTCGGCCACGGTCGGTCCGCCGCCGGCCGGGGAAGTCAGCGGGCCGGCGCGCCCCGCCGGTACGCCTTCCGGCGCAGCTGACCGGCGGAGGCGGGCCCGCTGCGCCTCAACCACCGCTGCACCGGCCGGCACCGGGTGCGGTTCGCCACCATCGGTGACGAACCGCACCCGGGCTCAGTGGTCGGCGCAGCAGGGCGTCGGGTCGGCCACCTCGAACGGGGCGACGGCCCCGGTGTGGTGCGGCATGACCACCAGCACCAGCTCGCCGTCGCGCCACTGGGGACGGACGAAGTCGCGGGTGTCCAGCGGCAGCTCCGGTCCGGCCGTCGCCCCGCCGAGCACCACGACCCGCTCGATCGCGCTGTTCGCGAGCACCTCGCCGACGGTGAGCCTGCCGACCAGCCGGTCCACACCGGGGTAGCGCACGGCCCGGCCGGAGCGGCGTTCGCCGTGTTCGGCCGCCGCCCGCTCGGCCGCCGTCCGCAGCTCCGGCGGGGTGCTGGGCAGCCCGGCCAACCGGTCCGTCGCCGCCGGCACGGCCACGCTGAGCGCCACGTGCGGGTACGGCGCGGCGACCAGGTGGGTGCAGGCGACCAGGTCCGCCAGGTCGAGCGGCACGACGTGGGCGGCCAGCCAGTGCTCGGCCTCCCGGACGGTCCGGTGACCCAGGCTGAGGCCCAGGATCACTGCGGCAGGACCCAGATGGGGTTGGCGTAGAACCACAGGTCCTCCCACGGGTCCGCGGCGCCGGTGACGTCCAGGGCCGGGCCGAACGGGTCGACCGCCGCGCCCATCAGGCCGGGCTGGCTGCGCTTGCCGTCCGTACCCCGGACGCGCAGGTAGAACGGCTCGTCCACCCGTCCGAAGGAGTAGGTGAAGGAGACCTTGCCGGTGCCCTTGGCGACCTCGAAGGACTTCACCACCTTGGTGTCGGGTGCGGTGAAGGCGTCCTTGTCGGCGACCGGGCCGGTCACCCGACCGGCGATCACGTCGACCCGGGCGAGGGTGGGCACGAACTGCGACCAGTTGGGGGTGTCGGCCAGGTCGATGTCGATGGTCACCTCGACCCGGGTACCGCGCTTGACCCGCAGCACGCCACCGAGCGGCGTACCCGACTCCCGACGCCGGTCACCGGCGATCCGGGCGCGGACGTCGAGGGCCTTGATCAGACCGGCGTGGTCCACCCAGACCCGGCCGGCCCGCAGGCCGTCCATGACGGACCGGTAGCTGAAGGAGCTCGCCCCGACGTGGGTACGGCTGTACTGGCCCGGCCAGTAGTCGCCGGCCGTGCTGAGCAGCGGGCCGTACACCGGGTCGTTGTGCTTGCCGTTGAGGTCGAAGTTGCTGTCCGGCCCCCGCTGCGAGGTGTCCAGGTAGTTGACGTGCGAGTCGGAGTTGGCGCTGATCCACCAGGCCCGGCCCTCGGCGAGCAGGCTGTCCCAGAGTCCGCCGACGGTGGAGGTCATCCAGTCGAACCCACCCCACGTGCGGTAGCTCTCCAGTGGGTAGCCGGGGAACGACGCGGCGGACGGGCTGTTGTCGTAGTAACCGCGGTTCCGGCCGCCACCGGGCAGGCCGGCCGCCTGGTGACCGGGAGCGCCCTCCATGCCGATCGCCACGCTCGGGTCGGCGTCGCGCCAGGCGCGGATCTCGTGCGGGGAGTCGATGCCCCGCCGAGCCGGGTGGTTCGCCAGGAAGAGCGCGCCCTCGACGCGTCGCTTGCGGACCGCCTCGCCGAGGAACTTGATGCCGGCGATGGCGAGGGCCTCGTTCGCCGGGGTCGAGTCACCGGCGTTCTTGACGCTGCCGTCGAAGGCGTTCTCGAACTCCTTGAGGACGGCGACCTCGTTGCGCCCCGGGTGGACGAAGACGGTCGCGTGCTCGGCGGCCGGGATGTTCCACTCCAGGCCCTGGTAGATCAGCAGGTCCTTCAGCTGGGCCCGGGCGGCGACGATGTCCGGGTTGACCTTGTCCACGCCGATCTTGGCGTGGGCCACGCTGCCGTGGTCGGTGACGACCATCCAGTCCAGCCCGTACGCCTGGGCGTGCCGGGCCTGGTCAACCACCCGGTACATCGCGTCCGAGCTGTACTGGGTGTGGATGTGGTGGTCGCCGGCGAGCCACTGGAACTCGCCGGTGCGCCCGTGGTCGCCACCGGGGCCGTGGTCATGGCCCGCCGCGTGCGCGGCGGTCCCGCTGGTCAGCACGGTGGCGGCCGCGCCGGCGCCGAGCAGGCCGGCGTTGCGCAGGAAGCCGCGTCGGCTGAGGTCACCGGGCGCCAGTTCGGCGTCCGGGACACCGAGGTCGAGCGCCGGAGGTACGTCGCCGCCGGCGGCGGGATCGTGATCGTGATGGTGCGCGTGGCCGTGGCCCATGTGCTGCTCCAGTCGGATCAGGGGAGTAGTCCGCGGGCCAATCTGGACTGCGCAGGGGAACAGTGCGTGTCACCAGCGCGGCAACCATGCGAACATGCGACTCCGGCCATACCGGCGGGCCAGGTGCGCGGCCTGGTCAGCCGATGAGGGGCCGGAAGGTGCCGAGCAGGATGCTGGCGGTGAGGGCGGCGGCGGCCAGCGTCGCGGCGCCGGCCACCAGGAGGGCGTCCGCGGCGGTGAACCGCTGCCGGCGGGCGACCGTGCGCGGGGTGCCCGCGTCGAAGCCCCGGGCGTCCATCGCCACCGCCAGCCGGGTACCCCGCCGGATCGCGCCGACCAGCAGCGCGAACGCGGTCGAGACGAAGAGCCGCAGCTTCGCCACCGGGTTGCGCCCGGCGTCCACCCCGCGCGCCCGGCGGGCCATGCTGATCATCTGCCACTCCTGGCCGAGCAGCGGCACCAGCCGGAACGCCGCCAGGGCCCCGATGGCGAACCGGGCCGGCGCCTTGGCGTTCTGGACGAGCGCGTCGGCCAGGTCGGTCGGGTCGGTGGTGGCGAACACGATCACGCCGGGCAGCGCCACCGCGAACATCCGCAGCACCAGCCCGAGCGCGGTGAGCAGCACGCCCGAGGTGACCACGACCGGGCCGGCCTCGACCAGCACCCGGCCGGAGCGCTCGGCGGCGAAGAGCACCAGGGTGATCACGATGCCGACCGCGCTGACCAGCAGCGGCCACGCGCGCCGGGCCAGCACCCGGTAACGCACTCCGAAGAGCGGCAGCAGCGCCAGTTCGACCGCGATGGCGATCGCCGGTGCGACCGGGTCGAGGGTGGCGACCAGCACGATCGAGAAGACCAGCGCGGCGGCCAGCTTGGCGACCGGGTTGCGCCGGGCCAGTGGCGCCCCGGGCACGGCGACGGGTTCGAGGCCGATCACGACCGCCGGTCCAGGGTGAGTTGTCGGTCGGCGAGCGCGGCGACGAACTCCGGGTCGTGGGTCACCGTGACCAGGCCGTGCCCGGCGTCGCGCAGCTCGGCGAAGAGGTCGACCAGCTCCAGCCAGGTCCGCCGGTCCTGGCCGAAGGTGGGCTCGTCGCAGACCAGCAGGCGGGGCGCGGTGGCCAGGGCGGTCGCGACGCTCAGCCGCCGCGCCTCGCCACCGGAGAGGGTGTACGGGTTGGCGCCGGCGAGCGCGGTCAGCCGCAGCCGGTCCAGCAGCTCGTCCACCGTGGACCGGATCGCCGCCTCGGGCCGGCCGGTGCGGCGCGGGCCGAGAGCAAGCTCGTCGTGGACGGTGCTCGTGACGAACTGGTGCTCCGGGTCCTGGAAGACCGAGCCGATCCGGTTGGCCAGGGCGGGGGCGCGCCAGCGGTGCGGGGGAGTGCGGGCGTCCCGGCCGGCCAGCTCCGGGCTCGCCGTCACCGCGCCGGTGCCCGGCCGGAGCAGCCCGCCGAGCAGCAGCGCAAGGGTGGACTTGCCCACCCCGTTCGGGCCGAGCACGGCGAGCGCCTCGCCGGCGCGTACCGCCAGGTCGGTGTCGGCCAGCCGGGGTGGCAGACCGAGCCGGTCGGCGGTGAGCAGCAGGTCGCCCGGGGCGGTGGTGGCGCGCCGGGGCGGCACGGTCCGGCCGGGCACCCAGACGCCCTCGGCGGCGAGCGCGTCGCCGTGGGCGCCGAAGACCGCCTCTGGGGTGCCGTCGGCGCGTACGCCGCCGCCGGGTTCGAGCACCACCACCCGGTCGACCAGCGGCAGCGCCTCGGCGACCCGGTGCTCGACCAGGATCAGCGTGGTGTCGGCGTCCAGCGCCCCGGCGACCGCGTCGCGGACCAGCGCGGCGCCGGCCGGGTCGAGGTTGGCGGTCGGCTCGTCGAGCAGCAGCAGGCCGGGGTGAAGGGCCAGCACCCCGGCCAGCGCGAGGCGCTGCTGCTCGCCGCCGGAGAGGGCGGCGGTGGGCCGGTCCCGGTGGTACGGGAAGCCGACCCGGCGCAGCGCCTCGTCGACCCGGGGCCAGATCTCCGCGGCCGGTACGCCCCGGTTCTCCAGCCCGAACGCCACGTCGTCGCCGCAGCGGGCCATCACCAGCTGGCTCTCCGGGTCCTGGAAGACGATGCCGACGCGTTCCCGGTCCTTGCGCGGATCCAACCCGTCGATCTCGACGGTGCCCGCCTGCTCGCCGGAGTCCTCCGGCAGCAGCCCGGCGAGCGCGGCCAGCAGGGTGCTCTTGCCGGCCCCCGACGGGCCGAGCAGCAGCACCCGCTCGCCCCGGGAGATCCGCAGGTCCACGTCGCGCACGGCCCAGCGCTTGCGCCCGGCGTGCCGCCACCCGAACCCCCGCAGCTCAACCCCGCCCACCACACCCCTCCCCCCGCGCCGCTACCGGCCCGCGCCGCTACCGGCCCGCGCCGCTACCGGCCCCGTCGTGTTGATCAAGAGGTTTGCGTCAGAAATCGGGCCGCCGTTGACGCAAACCTCTTGATCAACGGGTCCGGGGGGTGGGGGAGGGGGGTGGGGGTTAGATGGCGGGGCGTTCGCGGGCGGCGGGGAAGCGGTCGAGGACGCCGGTGTTGGCCAGGGCCCGGGTGAGGGCGAGGCTGCCGAAGCCGGCGATCACCAGTGAGCTGGCAGCGGTGATCAGGATGTACGGGAGCCGGAAGCTGACCCACGAGGTCTCCGGGTACCAGACGAAGACGTCGTAGATGGCCGCCGCGAGACCGGCCAGCGTGGCGGCCAGCAGCGCGATGGGCGCCTTGAAGTTGCGGTATCCGAAGGCCGCGAACGCCAGCTCCGCGGCGGCCGCCTCCAGCGGGCCCTGGATGACCAGCGTCCAGCCCCAGCTGCTGCCCAGCGCCACCGAGACCAGCGCCGCGACCGTGAGCGTGAAGAAGGCGGCACCGGGCTTCCGGATGATCAGCCCGCCCAGGACGGCGGGGACCAGCCAGACGCCGTAGAGGACCGCCCGGCCGGGCAGCGGAATGGCGTCGGCGGGACCGTTCCAGAGCAGGCCCCAGGCCCAGAAGATGATGCCGAAGGCGACGGCGATCACCGAGGCCACGATGATGTCGACGGTCCGCCAACGGTTCGTGTCGGGTTGTGTCATGCGAGTGCTCCCAGTTCTGTGGAGGAACCAGGAGAAGACGCACGCCGACGTCCGGTGGAACCGGACGGCGGCGCGGCTGGAGGTCGACCGAACTCCCTGCGCTGGCATTACCCAGATCAGGTTCGAGGGTCTGCGGGCGTGTGCCCGCACTCTCAGCGCTGTGCGCTCCCCTGTCGGATGTGAAGTTGTTCCACAGACGCTAGCACCGCGACCGGGGGCCGGGCGACGCCGGCCGGCCTGGGTAGGCTGCTGATCATGCGGATCGACGCCCGAGGATTCACGTTCGACGTCCGCGCCGGTGGACCGGAGGAAGGCCCGCCCGTTCTGCTGCTGCACGGTTTTCCGCAGCACGGCGGGGAGTTCGACGACCTGACCCCGGCCCTGCACGCCGCCGGCCTGCGCACCTACGCGCCGGACCAGCGCGGCTACTCGCCCGGCGCCCGCCCGGAGGCCGTCGAGGCGTACCAGCTGGCGGAGCTGGTCGCCGACGTGGTGGCGCTGCTCGACGCGCTGGGCGTCGAGGCCGCGCACCTGGTGGGGCACGACTGGGGCGCCGTCGTCGCCTGGGCCGTGGCCGCCGCCCACCCCGGCCGGATCCGTACCCTCACCGCCGTCTCGGTGCCGCACCCCGCCGCGATGGCGTACGCGCTGGCGCACGACGCGCAGCAGAAGGTCCGCTCGTCGTACATGGTGCTGTTCCGGCAGCCCGGCAAGGCGGAGAAGGTGCTGCTCGGGTTGCGGGCGGCGGCGCTGCGCCGGATGCTCGCCGGGGTCGGCGACGAGGACCGGGTGGCGGCGTACGCGGAGCCGATGCGCGCGCCGGGCGCGCTGACCGGGGCGTTGAACTGGTACCGGGCGATGTCGCGGGGTGACCTGGCCGCGGTCGGGCCGGTGACCGTGCCGACCACGTTCGTCTGGAGCGACCGGGACATCGCCATCGGCCGGACCGCCGCCGAGGCGTGCGCGGAGCACGTGTCCGGTGACTACCGCTTCGTCGAGCTGCCCGGGGTGACCCACTGGATTCCGGACGAGGCGCCGGCGGCACTGGCCGAGGCGATCGTCGCCCGGGTGCGGGGCCTGGCCTGAGCCGCGTCCGGCGGTCGTTAGGGATGGAGGAGACATGACGTTGAGCGCCGACGCCTACCTGGCGGTGGTGACCGAGACGATGAACCGGGTCGCCGCGGGCCAGCGGGAGGCGGTGGGTCGGGCCGCGGACCTGCTCGCCGACGCGGTACGCGCCGACGGGGTGGTGCACGCGTTCGGCACCGGGCACTCCGAGGCGCTCTCGATGGAGATCGCTGGCCGGGCCGGCGGGCTGGTGCCGACCAACAAGATCGCGCTGCGGGATCTGGTGCTGCACGGCGGCGCGCCGGCCGATCTGCTCGGGCCGACCCTGGAGCGGGATCCGTCGGTCGCGCACCGCCTCTACGAGCTGGCGCCGGTGCGCCCGGCGGACGTCTTCGTGGTGGCCTCGAACTCGGGCGTGAACGGTGCGATCGTCGAGTTCGCCAGCCTGGTCAAGGAGCGCGGCCACGGGTTGGTGGCGATCACCTCGGCGCAGCACTCGGCGCGGATGACCTCCCGGCACCCGTCCGGGCGCAAGCTCGCCGACCTCGCCGACGTGGTGCTCGACAACGGCGCCCCGTACGGCGACGCGACGTTGCCGCTGCCGGGCGGCGGCGCGGTCGGCGCGGTCTCCTCCATCACCGCGGCGCTGCTCGCGCAGCAGATCACGGTCGAGGTGGTGGCCCGACTGCTCGCCGCGGGGGAGCGGCCCCCGGTCTACCTCTCCGCCAACATCGCCGGCGGCGACGAGCACAATCACGCGCTGGAGGCCCGCTACGCCGGCCGGATCCGCCGCGGCTCCTGACCGTCGCCGGCGGGTGCCGAGCGCGCTCCTGACCGTCTCCGACGGGCTTGCGGCGCGGGCGGCGACCTCGAGCGGGGTCGATCATGAGCTGGTTTCGTGGATTGCGTGATCGGGCATTGGCGTTGCTGCCGGCGGCGGGCCCCGCCGGCAGTAGCGTCTGACCGGAGGTAGCGCGTGTCGAAGGAAACCGAGAAGCAGCGTTGGCAGCGCAACTTCGCCGACCTGCTCCAGGAGCTCCGGGTCGCACAGACCGGGGTGCAGATCCTCTTCGCGTTCCTGCTGACCCTGCCGTTCAGCAACGGCTTCACCAGGACGACCGCGTTCCAGCGGGACGTCTACGTGGTCTCGCTGCTGGCCGCGGCGGCCGCCACCGCGTTGATCATCTCGCCGGTGGCGTTCCACCGGGCGCTGTTCCGCCAGGGGCGCAAGCCGGAGCTGGTCCGCTTCGCCCACCGGATGGCCACCGGCGGGCTCGCCTTCATGCTGATCGCCATGGTCAGCGCGGTGCTGCTGATCACCGACTTCGTGCTGGACCGTCCGATCGCGTTCGTGCTCAGCGCGGTGACCGGGGTCTGGTTCCTCGTCTTCTGGGTGCTGCTGCCGTTCGCCCGCCGCAACTGGGGTGACGACGACATCGACGACGATGACGACGACCCGCACACGGTCACCGGCGACTGACCGGCGATCGCCGAATCTCGATCTTTACAGGCCGCTACCCCTGGGTAACACCCGGGGGTAGCGTGGCATTTGTCGAGCACCGTTGACGCGCCGGACCGAGGTTCGAGGGGGCAGCCGTGACCACGACGCAGAACAGCCGACCCGTGCCGGACGAGCCCGGCGCCGTCCCGGAGCGGCCCGACACCAGCGGCGGCGTCGCCGCCGCGTTGCCGGTCGAGGCGGGGCAGGTCTCCGAGAAGGAGGCGCGCCAGGTCGCCGAGGCGGCCCGGCAGTCCACCTGGGACCGCCCCAGTTTCGGCAAGGAGCTTTTCCTCGGCCGGTTCCGGCTCGACCTGATCGATCCCTGGCCGCGCTCCGACCCGGCGGACGACGCCCGGGCCGAGGAGTTCCTCGACCAGCTCCGGGCGTTCCTCACCACCGAGGTGGACGGCGCCACGATCGAGCGGGACGCCCACATTCCCGACGAGGTGTTTCACGGGCTGGCCCGGCTCGGCGCGTTCGGCATGAAGATCGACCGCTCGTACGGCGGGCTCGGGCTGAGCAACCTGCAGTACTGCCGGGCGTTGATGCTGGCCGGCTCGATCAGCCCGGCCATCGGCGCGCTGCTCTCGGCGCACCAGTCCATCGGCGTGCCGCAGCCGCTCAAGATGTTCGGCACCGCCGAGCAGAAGCAGCTCTTCCTGCCCCGGCTGGCCGCCGGCGAGGTCTCCGCCTTTCTGCTCACCGAGCCGGACGTCGGCTCCGATCCGGCCCGGCTGGCCACCACGGCCGAGCCGAGCGAGGACGGCACCGGCTACCGGCTAAACGGGGTCAAGCTCTGGGCCACCAACGGCACGGTGGCCACCCTGCTGGTGGTGATGGCCCGGGTGCCGGCCGCCGAGGGCCGTCGCGGCGGGATCACCGCGTTCGTCGTGGAGGGCGACGCCGAGGGCATCACCGTGGAGCGGCGCAACGCCTTCATCGGCCTGCGCGGTCTGGAGAACAGCCTCACCCGGTTCCACGACGTCTTCGTCCCGAAGGAGAACGTCATCGGCGGCGAGGGCAAGGGGCTGAAGATCGCCCTGACCACGCTGAACACCGGCCGGCTGTCGCTGCCGGCGATGTGCGTCGGCGCCGGCAAGTGGGCGTTGAACGTGGCCCGGGAGTGGTCCGCCGACCGGGTGCAGTGGGGCCGGGCGGTCGGCGAGCACGAGGCGGTCGCCCAGAAGCTCGCCTTCATGGCCGCCACGACGTACGGCATGGAGACCATGCTGGATCTCTGCTGCCTGCTCGCCGACGACGACCGCAACGACATCCGGATCGAGGCCGCGCTGGTCAAGCTCTACGCCAGCGAGATGGCCTGGCGGATCGCCGACGACCTGATCCAGATCCGTGGCGGTCGTGGCTACGAGACTGCGGATTCGCTGGCGGCCCGGGGCGAGCGGCCGGCCGCCGTCGAGCAGCTGCTGCGCGACCTGCGGATCAACCGGATCTTCGAGGGTTCCACCGAGATCATGCATCTGCTGATCGCCCGGGAGGCGGTCGACGCGCACCTGTCGGTCGCCGGGGACATCATCGACCCGGACGCCGGCCTCGGCCGCAAGGCCAAGGCGGGCGCCCGGGCCGGCGCGTTCTACGCCAGGTGGCTGCCCACCCTCGCCGTCGGTCGTGGCCAGCGGCCAACGGCGTACGGCGAGTTCGGGCCGCTCGCCGGCCACCTGCGGCAGGTGGAGCGTGCCTCGCGCAAGCTGGCCCGGTCGACCTTCTACGCGATGTCCCGGTGGCAGGGAAAGATGGAGCGCAAGCAGGCGTTCCTGGGCCGGGTGGTGGACATCGGCGCGGAGCTGTTCGCGATGTCCGCCGTGTGTGTGCGGGCGCACGCCGAGCGGGACGTCCGGCCGGAGAATCTCGAGCTGGCCGACCTGTTCTGCCGGCAGGCCCGGGTCCGGGTCGACGCGCTCTTCACCGCGCTCTGGGAGAACACCGACTCGGTGGACGTGGCGGCCGCCAAGCGCATCCTCGCCGGCCGGTACGCGGCCCTGGAGGAGGGTGTGGTCACCCCGCCGACGGACGCCCCCTGGGTGGCCCCGTGGTCGCCCGGCCCGTCCACCGCGGCCGACGTCCGCCGCCGGATCCCGCCGCCGCAGTGACCGCCCGGCGGTCGGCGGCGGTGGCCGTCGGGCGCCGGGACCTGGGCGGGCGTCAGCTCAGCGGGCGATCGCCCAGGCCAGGATCGCGGCCAGGATCACGCCGTTGAGCGCGGCGAGACCCAGGTACGCCCCTGGCGGGATCTTCCGCCCCTTGCGGACGAAGTTGACCAGTACGCCGGCATAGCCGAGCAGCAGGACGGCGATCACGACCAGGAAGTAGAACACCCGAAGACCTTAGCGGCCGTCCCTGAGACCCAGTTGGCGCAGCTCCAGTGCGGCGAGCGCGTCGACGATGTCGTCGTCGCCGCGACGCCACGCCTCGGCGACGTCGGGCCCGATCCGGGTCAGCCGACCCAGCGGCTGGGTGGCCAGTGCGCGCAGGGCGAGCAGGTCCCGGCCGGCCGGCGCGGCGGCCAGCTTCGCGGCCGACCCGGCACGGCGCATCCAGCGCAGCCGCAGCGGGAGCCAGCCGAAGAGCACCAGGCCGAGCGGGAAGATCAGCACGGCGACGGCGAGCGCCAGGGCCAGCTGGTCGACCAGCTGCTGCTGGTCCCGGCCGGCCTCGGCGAGCGACCGGGCGGCGTCGGCCGCCCGCTCGAAGGGCGCGGTCAGCTCGTCACCCACCAACGGCACCCGGCCGACCTTGCCGCCGGCGTCGGCCAGGTTGTCGGCGAGCCCGCCGCCGGCCCCCTCCAGCTTCTGGCCGGGGACGGCGAGCTTCTGGACCAGGTCGTGCAGCCACAGCGCGCCGCGGATCGCCCCGTACACCCAGGCGACGACGAGCAGGTCGGTGAGGAGCTGACGGACGGCGGTCGGGAAACGATCGGCGTAGATCTTCACGCCGGACAGCGTGCCACGAACGGCCGAGCCCGGCATCCGCCGCCGGCCGGGTCGACGCCGCCCGTGGGCCGCGGCGTCATTGGGCGCAGGCCGGGCAGGTGCCGAAGATCTCCAGGGTGTGGCTGACGTCGGCGTAGCCGTGCTGCGCGGCCACCCGCTCCGCCCAGCTCTCCACCGTCGGCCCGGCCACCTCCACGGTCCGGCCGCAGGCCCGGCAGACCAGATGGTGGTGGTGCCCCTCGCTGCACCGGCGATAGAGGTGCTCACCGCCGGGCGGGCGCATCACGTCGATCTCGCCGGCGTCGGCCAGCCCCTGCAGCGTCCGGTAGACCGTCGTCAGGCCGACCCGCTCGCCCCGGGCCCGGAGCATCGCGTGCAGCTCCTGCGCGCTGTGGAACCCCTCCACCTCGACGAGCAGCGCGCTGACCGCGCTGCGCTGGCGCGTGTTGCGGACGGCGGTTGCGTTCTCGCTCACGGGGCACCCCCTTCGACCGGTCGCTGTTTCATGATCCCTCGCCGGCGTGACTCACCGCATCCGCGACGATGTGCGCGACGTGCTCGTCGACCAGGGTGTAGGCGATCTCCCGTCCGCGGCGGGCGCCGCGGACCACACCGGCGCCGCGCAGCACCCGCAGGTGTTGGGAGACCAGCGGCTGGGCCGCGCCGAGCTTCTCCACCAGCTCGTGCACGCACCGTTCCCCGTGGGCGAGTTCGCTGACGATGGCCAGCCGGATCGGGGCCGACAAGGCACGTAGCAACTCGCCGGCACCCTCGAAGCCGTCGTAGCCGGATCCGCCGCTCACCCTGTAACGGTAACCAATACCGCTGGCGTCGCGGCGACCAGCATCAGCGGAGCACGACCTCGTGCGGCTCGGGCGCCGGCACGGCCGTCGGCGTCGTGCGGCGGCGCAGCACCCGCCAGGCCCCGGCGGCCAGCGCGACCACCAGGAACGAGGCGATCGCCATCAGCACCACCGAGGCGCCGGGGGCGGTGTCGGCGTTGGCCGCGACCCAGACGCCCGAGCCCGCGGCGAAGAGCCCGAGCGCCATCGCCGCCGTCATGGTGCTGCGGAAGCCCCGGGTGACCTGCTGCGCGGTGGCCACCGGGACCACCATCAGCGCGCTGATCAGCAGCACGCCGACCGCCCGCATGGCGATGGTCACGGTGACCGCCGTGGCGACCGCGATCAGCATGTTCAGCGTGCGCACCGGCAGGCCGGAGACCCGGGCGTACTCCTCGTCGTGGCTGACCGCGAAGAGCGCCGGGCGCAGCGCGATCATGGTCACCAGGATCGCCGCGCCGAGCACCGCGATCGTGGTCAGATCGGCCGGCGAGATGGTGGTGAGCGACCCGAAGAGATACGCGTTGAGGTTGCTGCTGGTGCTGTCGGAGAGCCCGACCAGCATCACGCCGCCGGCGATGCCGCCGTAGAAGAGCAACGCCAGAGCCAGATCGCCGGAGGTCCGCCCGCGAGAGCGGACCAGCTCGATGCCGATCGCGCCGAGGGTGGCCACGATCACCGCGACGAGCACCGGAGAGCGGTTCAGCAGCAGCCCGGCGCCGACGCCGGTCAGCGCCACGTGCCCGACCCCGTCGCCGATCAGCGCCAGCCGGCGCTGCACCAGGTAGATGCCGAGCGCCGGGGCTGCCAGACCGATGATCAGCGCACCGATCAGGGCGCGCTGCATGTACGGGTACTGGAAGAGTTCCATGGGTCAGATGCTCCAGAGCCGGGCGGGCTCGTCGGGACAGTGCGGGTGCACGTGGTCGTGGTCGGGCTCGGCGTGGTGGCCGGCCGGCTCCGGCACCGAGCCGTCGTGGCAGATGCCGCCCTCGTGGACGACGATCGCTCGGCTGATCACCGGCCGCAGCGGCCCCAGCTCGTGCGCCACCAGCAGCACCGTGCCGCCGTCGGCGACGAACTCGCGCAGCGCCCCGGCGAACGCCTCCTGGCTGGCCGCGTCCACCCCGGCGGTCGGCTCGTCGAGCACCAGCAGCTCGGGTCGGCCGGCCAGCGCCCGGGCGATCAGCGTGCGCTGCTGCTGCCCGCCGGAGAGGGTGGCGACGGGGTCGCCGGCCCGGTCGGCGAGCCCGACCGCGCGCAGCGCCAGGTCGACCGCCGCCCGGTCGGCGGCGCCGGGCGGTCGGAGGAACCCGCGTCGGGCGAGCCGGCCGGAGGCCACCACCTCCCGGACGGTGGCCGGTACGCCGCCACCGGCGCCGAGGCGCTGCGGGACGTAACCGACCCGCTCCCACTGCCGGAACCGGCGCAGCGGGCGGTCGAAGAGCGTGACCGACCCACCGGTCAGCGGCACCAGGCCGAGTACGGCCCGGACCAGGGTGGACTTGCCCGAACCGTTGGCGCCGAGGACGGCGACCACCTCGCCGGCGGTCACCCGCAGCGAGACGTCGCGGAGCACGGGGCGGCCGTCATAGCCGACCGCCCCGTGCTCGACGGTGATCACCGGTGGTTTCACGAGCAGCCCAGTGCCGTTCGCAGCGTCTGGAGGTTGGTACGCATGACCGAAAGGTAGTCCGAGCCGCTGCCATCGGCGAGCCCTTCGATCGGGTCCAGCACCGCGGTTTGCGCGCCGACCTGACCGGCGATGGTCTCGGCCACCTTCGGGCTGACCAGCGTCTCGAAGAAGATCGTGGTGGCCTTGTGCTCCCGGGCCTCCTCGATCACCTCGGCGAGCCGCTGCGGGGAGGGCTCGACGTCCGGGCTGAGCCCGGTGATGCCGACCTGCTCGAGCCGGTAGCGCTCGGCGAGGTAGCCGAACGCGGTGTGGCTGGTCACGATCTCCCGCCGCTGGCAGGTGGTCAGCCCGGCGGCGAACTCGCCGTCCAGCTTCTCCAGGTCGGCGTGGAGCGCCCGGGCGCGGCTGGTGAAGTCGGCGGCCCGGTCCGGGTCGACCTTGCCCAGCCGCTCGGCGAGCTGGTCCGCCACGGTGGCGAGCCGGGTCGGGTCGAGCCAGAGGTGCGGGTCCTTGCCGCCGCTCTCCTCCTCGTGGGCCGGCTCCTCCGTCGCCCCGGCCCCCTCGCCCTCGTGCTCGTGGGCGCCGGCGGCGGCGTCCCGCAGCGGCTGGACCGCGGCCACGTCGAAGGCGCGGTCGGCCGCGTTCTGCTCGACCGCCTCGTCCACCGCCGGCTGGAAGCCCTTGAGGTAGACGATCAGCTCGGCCTGGCTGACCTCGCCGACCTGGCCGGGGCTGAGCTCCAGGTCGTGCGGCTCGGCGCCCGGCTTGACCAGGTTGGTGACCTTGACCGCGTCCCCGCCGATCCGCTCGGCGATGAACTGGAGGGGGTAGAAGGCGGCCACCACGTCGACCCGCTGCGGGTCGGCGCCGGCCGGGCCGTCGGTGGAGCAGGCGGCGACTCCGCCCAGGGTGAGCAGGGCGGTGGTGGCGGCGGCCAGGACGCGCGAAGCGGTGCGGTTGTTCATGTCGCCAACTGTCCGTCGTAACGACAATGATTGTCAAAAACGCATGATTGCATGTCAGAGCAGCTTCGCCAGGGCCGCCGTCACCAGCAGGGTCAGCATCAGCAGCCGCACCACCCGGGTCTGCGGCGCCTGCACCGACCAGGTGGTCGACAGCAGCGCGACCAGGGCCGCGGCCAGTGCCAGCAGCAGCACCGCGCCGACCGGGCCGGGGGTGAAGAGGGCCACCAGCACCAGCAGGAGGGTGACCAGGAACACCGACGTCGGGTTCGCCCGGGCCAACCGGGCCAGCAGGGGGCTCTGCGTACGCTGCATCCCACAGACTCTACGAGGAGGAACCCGGTGCTGGTGACCAACCGGTTCGTGGTCGAGGTCGATGTCGCGGACGACTTCACCGAGCGGGCGCACGCCGCCCTCACCGCGCTGGCCGACCGCCCCGGATACCTGCGCGGCCAGCTGGTCCGGGCGCTGGACGACCCCCGGCACTGGTGCCTGGTCACCGAGTGGGAGTCGGTCGGGGCCTACCGTCGGGCGCTCGGCGGCTTCGAGGTCAAGGTGAGCGCCGTCCCACTGCTCGCCGAGTCGGTCGACGAGCCGTCCGTGTACGAGGCGCTGGCCACCGCCGCCCCGGGCGGGGCGGTCGTGATCTCCGCCAGTGATCGGGCCGCTGGTCCTTACCGCTGAGCCGTCGGGCACTACCCTGCTCGTATGACCGCTCCCGGACCGGCAGCCCCACCGCCGTACCCCGCGCCGACCGGGTCGGAGGGCGGGCAGCCGCCCGCCACGCCGGACATCCCGGCGGGAGCCCCCGCCCCGCCGCCCGGCCCGGGTGTGTCGCCGCCCTTCGCCGCGCCACCCACCGAGGGGCGGCGGGCCCGCCTCTGGCTGGGTCTCGGGGTCGGCGCGCTCGCGCTGGTGCTCTGCTGCGGCGGGGGCGGGGCAGCCGTGGTCGGCCTGGCGGTCAGCGGGGTGCAGGCGGTCCGCGAGCAGGGCCGGACGGTCTCCACCGACTACTACCAGGCGCTGGTCGACCGGAACTACGGCGAGGCGTACGACCAGCTCTGCGACGACGCGCAGCGGCGCGAGTCGCGGCCGGAGTTCGAGCGACGGGTGGCCGCGGAGCCGCAGGTGGCCGGGTACCGGGTGGGCGAGGTGGACACCAACAACCTGACCGTGCCGGTGGACGTGACGCTGGAGGGCGGCCAGCACGAGCGGCAGCAGGTCATCCTCGGCCAGGACCAGCAGAACGGTGGCATGGAGGTGTGCGGGATCAACTGACCCGCCCCCGGTATTCTGCTGGGCCCGGGGCGCTGCTGGTCGTACCGTTGTCCCGAACTGTTCGTTCCGTCCCCATCACGTCCCCGCCGACCGCCAGCCGGCGTAGGAGGAAACATGCCAGCCGACCGTATCGACGCCGTTGTCAGCCTCGCCAAGCGCCGAGGCTTCGTCTTCCCCTCCAGCGAGATCTACGGAGGCACCCGGTCGGCGTGGGACTACGGTCCGCTCGGCGTGGAGCTCAAGGAGAACGTCCGCCGGCAGTGGTGGAAGACCATGGTCCAGCAGCGCGACGACGTCGTCGGCCTGGACTCCGCGGTGATCCTGGCCCGCAAGGTCTGGGAGGCCTCCGGCCACATCGCCGAGTTCGTCGACCCGCTGACCGAGTGCCAGTTCTGCCACAAGCGGTTCCGCGCCGACCACCTCGAGGAGGCGTACGCCGAGAAGCACGGCAAGCCGCTGACCTCGCTGTCGGAGCTGAACTGCCCGAACTGCGGCAACAAGGGCACCTTCACCGAGCCGAAGATGTTCAACGGCCTGATGAAGACCTACCTCGGCCCGGTGGAGAGCGACGAGGGGCTGCACTACCTGCGCCCGGAGACCGCCCAGGGCATCTTCGTCAACTACAAGAACGTCGAGACGGTGGCCCGCAAGAAGCCGCCGTTCGGCATCGCGCAGACCGGCAAGTCGTTCCGCAACGAGATCACCCCGGGCAACTTCATCTTCCGGACCCGCGAGTTCGAGCAGATGGAGATGGAGTTCTTCGTCGAGCCGGGCTCGGACGAGCAGTGGCACGAGTACTGGCTCCAGGAGCGCTGGAACTGGTACCTCGACCTCGGCCTCTCCGCCGACAACCTGCGCCTCTTCGAGCACCCGAAGGAGAAGCTGTCCCACTACTCGAAGCGGACGGTGGACATCGAGTACCGCTTCCAGTTCGGCGGCACCGAGTTCGCCGAGCTGGAGGGCATCGCCAACCGGACCGACTTCGACCTCTCCACGCACAGCAAGCACTCCGGCGTCGACCTGTCCTACTTCGACCAGGCCAAGGGCGAGCGCTGGATGCCGTACGTCATCGAGCCGGCGGCCGGCCTGACCCGGGCGGTGCTCGCCTTCCTGCTGGAGGCGTACGACGAGGACGAGGCGCCGAACACCAAGGGCGGCGTGGACAAGCGCACGGTCATGCGCTTCGACCCGCGGCTGGCCCCGGTGAAGGTGGCGGTGCTGCCGCTGTCGCGTAACGAGGCTCTCTCGCCGAAGGCCAAGGACCTGGCGGCCACCCTGCGCAAGCGCTGGGTGGTGGAGTTCGACGACTCGCAGGCGATCGGCCGCCGCTACCGGCGACAGGACGAGATCGGCACCCCGTTCTGCGTGACCGTCGACTTCGACACCCTCGACGACAACGCGGTGACGGTGCGCAACCGCGACACCATGGCGCAGGAGCGGGTCTCCCTCGACCAGGTCGAGCGTTACCTCATCGAGCGGCTGCCCGGCTGCTGACGACCGGTCCCACCCGACGGCCCCGCCCTCCGGCGGGGCCGTCGGCTTTCCGGCCAGGTCTCGGCTCGGATACTTGGGCGAGCCCGGCCAATCGGACCGCAGGTGGGGCGCCGTCGCCGGCCGGCTGTTGAGTCGTTCGTGATCTCGTGCGAGCATTCCCGGCGTTGAATCTCGTCACGGGGGTGTGCATGACGCGCGCGTCGCAACAGGACCACGACCACGACCCGAACCGGCGGCGCCTGCTGCGCCGCGCGGCGACGGTCGCCGCCACCACGGCCGGCGCCGGGGTCGCCGCAGCCGTCGGGATGCCCGCCGCGGCCCAGGCCGCCCCGGGCGACAACCTGGTCATGGGTACGGCGAACGACGCCGGCCCGGCGACCACCGGCCTCACCCACACCGACACTCCGCTGGTGCTGACCAACGGGGCCGGCGCGCCGCTGCGGCTGGTGCCCGGTGAGAGTCTCTACCCGCAGGTGCTCGAGTCCGAGGTGGGCACGCTCGCCGTCGACGACATGGGCGACCTGTTCGTCCGGGCCGGCGCGGACAGCGGCGACAACGGCGTCAACGGCTGGGCCTGGACCAGCGAGTGGGCGACCACCTCGGTCGCCGTGCCGCCCACCCGGGTGCTGGACACCCGTGATCCGAACCTGCGGCGCCTGATCGTCGGCGGCGCGGACAACCCCCTGGACTCCACCGGCCGGCTCCTGCCGGGCAAGCCGATCGTGCTGAGCCTCGACTCGTACGTCCGGGACGGCTACGCGATCAAGGGCAACGTCACCGTGGTCGGGATGACGGGCGCGGGCGTGCTCACCGTCTGGGGCGCGGGCACCAAGCCGACCGCGTCGACGGTGAACTGGTCGACCGCCGGCACCATCCTCTCCAACTTCCTCTTCACCGAGCTGGGCGCGAGCGGGGTCTACCGGAGCGTCCTCACGATCCAGGCGACCTCCTCGCCGACGCATGTGATCGTCGACATGACCAGCCTGCTGGTCGGCCACCCGAGCCAGGTCCTGCTCGGCGGTGGCGCGTAGCCGCCGGGACGGCCGGCGCTCACCCGCCGCCGTCCGGCCCGCCCGCCGTAGACCGTCAACCCACCCAACGGGGGAATGAGATGAGTTCGTCCGAACCCGACCGCTCCGCGTCGCGGCGCAGCCTCCTGCGCAAGGCCGCCGTCACCGGCGGCGCCGCGGTCGCCGCCACCGCGGTGACCGCGGTCAACGCCACGCCGGCCGTCGCCGCCCCCGGCGACCCGGTGGCGCTGGGCCTGCCCAACTCCGGTGGCACCACCACCGTGACCAGCACCGCGCCGGGCGGCGCCGCCACCCTGGCGGTGAAGAACAGCACCGGTGCGACCGTGGAGCTGAAGCGCGGCACGTCCACGACGCCGACGCTGCCCGGCTCCCTCTGGTCGACCAGGAACGGCCTGGGGGTCTCCGGCGCGACCGGCTCCTCCGGCACGCTCGCCCGCTACGACGTGCTGACCACCGCCAACGCGACCATGCTTGTCCCGGTCCCGCCGACCCGGATCCTGGACACCCGCAACGCGGCCGGCCGGGCCCGGCTGCTCGAGGGCGCCGGTCGGGTCGACGCCCAGGGCCGGGTCGTCGCCGACTCCTTCCTGGTGGTTCACCTGGGGGGCATCGCGGAGTACGCCGACGGCATGCTCGGCAACATCACCGTGGCCAACACCGAGAAGGGTGGCTTCGCGACCGTCTTCGGCCGGGGCGACCTGCCGAACGCGTCCACCATCAACTGGTGGAGCGCCGGGCAGTTGCTCTCCAACGGCGTGATCACCCAGCTCGGCGACTACCAGACGGCGAACGGCGACTACTACCCCGACGTGGTGGCCATCTACGTGCAGAAGAGCGCGACCGCGGTGATCCTCGACGTGACCGGCCTGCTGGTGTGGCACCCGGACTCCGCGGTGATCAACGGCACCCGGAGCAGTGCCCGGATGTCGCTCGCCGCGGAGTCGGGCAGCACCGAGGTGCGGGCCCGGGAGATCAAGGCCAACGCCGAGCGGGACGGCCGGGAGGTGCGGGCCGGTGCGTGACCACGGAACCGAGGAGAGCAGCATGACCGCCGAGGAGACCCCCGCGCCGACCCGGCGTCGGATCATCAAGGCCGGCGTGGTCGCCGGCGCCGGTGTGGGCGCGGCCGTGGTGGTCGCCACCCCGGCCAGCGCGGCACCCGGCGACCCGGTGCTGATCGGGCAGACCAACGACGCCGGCGCCACCGAGACCGTGCTGACCGGCGGGTCGTCGGCCAACCCGGCGCTGGCGCTGACCGCCACCGGCGGGCGGCCGCCGCTGGTGCTCGCCCCGACTCCCGACGCGAGCATCCCGCAGGAGCTGCCCACCGGGTCGCTGGCGGTCACCCCCGCCGGTGACCTGGTGATCGGCGGTCGGGGCAACACCAAGGCGTACGTGAACACCTCCCGGTGGGCCAACCGGACGGTGGCCGTGGCGCCGCGGCGGATCCTGGACACCCGGTCGATCGCCAGCTACACCGGCAACGTGGTGAGCGCCACCAGCGTGGTGACCTCGGGCAAGCTCGGCGCCGGCAAGGTCATCCACCTGACGGTGAAGAACGTGCCGCCGGCGCTCGCCGAGAAGGCGACCGCGGCGTACCTGAACATCACCGTGGCGGGCACCGTCGCCGCCGGGGTGCTGACCGCGTACAGCTCGTCGATCAGCAAGCCGGTCAGCTCCTCGCTGAACTGGTGGGGGCCGAACCAGATCCTCTCCAACCTGGTCGAGGTGCAGCTCGGCAGCTACAACGGCAACGCGCTTGCCTTCGCCCTGCACGTGAGCAGCGCCACGTCGGTGATCGTGGACGTCTCCGGCCTGATCCTCTCGGCGCCGGCCACCTTCTGACCGGTACGCCGGTCGCCGTCGCGGTGCGAGTTCGCTCACCCCGACGGCGGCGACCGGCCACCGGCCGGTGGCCCGACGGGGCCGGCGTGGGATTCTTGGGTACGTGACCAGTCCCGCCGCTCCCGCGCTCCGCCCGCTCACCCTCGGGCGGTACCAGGTGTGGCCGCCGGTGGTGCTCGCCCCGATGGCCGGCATCACCAACGTCGGCTTCCGACAGCTCTGCCGGGAGCAGGGCGGCGGCATCTACGTCTGCGAAATGATCACCACCGTCGCGCTGGTCGAGCGGAACCCGAAGACGCTGCGGATGATCGCCTTCGGCGAGCAGGAGCAGCCGCGCAGCCTCCAGCTCTACGGCACCAACCCGGAGACCACCGCCGCCGCGGTGCGGATCGTGGTGGAGCGGAACCTCGCCGACCACATCGACCTGAACTTCGGCTGCCCGGTGCCCAAGGTGACCCGCCGGGGCGGCGGCGCGGCCCTGCCGTGGCGGCGCCGGCTCTTCGCTCGACTGGTGAAGGCCGCGGTGGACGCCGCGTCGCCGGCCGGGGTGCCGGTCACGGTCAAGATGCGCAAGGGCATCGACGACGACCACCTGACGTACGTCGAGGCGGGGCTCGCCGCGCAGGACGCCGGGGTGGCCGCCGTGGCCCTGCACGGCCGGACCGCCGCCCAGCGCTACTCGGGCACCGCCGACTGGGACGCCATCGCCACCCTCAAGCAGGCGCTCGACGTGCCGGTGCTGGGCAACGGCGACATCTGGGAGGCCGACGACGCGCTGCGGATGGTCGCGCACACCGGCGTGGACGGGGTGGTGGTCGGCCGTGGCTGCCTCGGTCGGCCGTGGCTCTTCGCCGACCTGGAGGCCGCGTTCAACGGACGCCCGGAGCGCCGGCTACCCAATCTCGGCGAGGTCGCCGCGACCATGCGCCGGCACGCCGAGCTGTTGGTGGAGCAGTTCACCGTCGGGTCGCGGACGCCGGAGCGGGGCGAGCGGGACGGCTGCACCGACTTCCGTAAGCACGTGGCCTGGTATCTGAAGGGCTTCCCGGTCGGCGGCGAGCTGCGCCGGGAGCTGGCGATGATCGAGAGCCTGACCCAGCTGGACGACCTGCTCGGCAAGCTCGACCCGACCGAGCCCTTCCCGGTCGCCGCCCTGGGCCAGCCGCGTGGCCGGACCAACTCGCCCGGCAAGGTCTTCCTGCCCGAGGGTTGGCTGGCCAGCCGGGACGACGACACCGTCCCCGAGGGCGCCGAGATGGCCGACTCCGGCGGGTGACCCCCGGACCGGCGGCCCGGGTCCGGGGTGACGGAGAGACGACGAAGGGCCGGCCCCGGTGGGGGGCCGGCCCTTCGGTCGGTTGTGGTTGCTCCGGCTCAGTTGGCGGAGTAGCCGCGGGTGGCGATCCAGTCGGCGAGGTTGTCCACGCTCATCCGGTAGGAGGCCATGTTCGGATCGGCCGAGTCGGCGATCGTCACGACCTTGCCGCCGTCGCGGTAGCCGATGACGCTGATGTAGTGCCCGCCCTCGAAGGAGTGGGTGTTGCCATCAGTGTCGGTGGCGGTGCCGGCGATGTTGGCGACCACCGCGCGACCGTCGTCGACGGTGCGGACGATGTCAGCGCGCAGCTTGTCGGTCTGCTTGTCGTCGGCCTTCGGGGTGCTGATCTCGACGCTCCGGTACACGTCCTTACCGGTCTCCTTGTTCAGCACCGGGGTGATGTCGTTGATGGAGTTGGTGCCGGCCTCCGTGGTGCCCATCTCCTTGGCCATGGCGTCGACGTTGATGTCCTTGCCCTGGACCGAGAGAGCGTTACGGGTGGCGGCCGGACCGCAGTAGAAGAAGTTCGGCTGGGCCTCGTAGCGCACACCCAGCTCCCGCTCACCGTGCTTGCGGTCGCCCTGCGACGCCGAGGTGTTGGGCTTGTCGGTGCTCGGGGCGGCGAACGCGGTGGTCACCGGCCCGGCGATGGCGCCGCCGGTGAAGGCGAGCCCGGCAGCGGTCAGAGCGGTCTTGCGGATCAGATCGGTACGCATGATGTGTGCCTCTCTGTTCGGGGGTGCACGACACGCGCCAGGTCAGGGGGCACGTGCCGGTGAGCAAGGGGATTCGTGCGGGAGGCGCCCGGCGATCGTGATCGACCTGCTCGGTGCGCGTCCCGGGATGGTGTAACCGTGCGGCCCGGCCAGCCATTCCGCCGGCGAGGGGCCCGGTGTTGCGTGGTACCGGGGAGTCAACCGACCTGGCCGGCCGGTCATTCCCGGCGGCCGGGGGTTTGACCCGGGGCCGGCGGCGAGGCCGCCCGGCACCCCATGTTCAACGACCCCGACCCGGCCATGATTCCGCCGCCGGAGTGGCCCCGACCACGGGACACGGGAGGCCAGACGCGGGCACCACGCCCAGCCGGCAGCCCGCGAACCGGACAGCCGGCTCAGTCGGGACCGACCCGACGACCGGGCCGGCGGGTTGTGTTCGGGGTGATCGACTCGAGGTCGCCGAAAGTGCGGTGTCCCGGTCGCCCGGATACCGCCAGGTCGGCGAGCTGGAGTCGATCACCCAGCTGGTTCACGTGGTCGGGCGGCCTCAGAGGGGATCGGCGACGACCCCGGAGGCGGGCTGGGCTGGATTGCGCGGATTGTCCGCCGAGGCGGGTTGGGCCGGGATGAGCGGGGTGTCCGCCGGTGCCGGGGTGACCGGTTCCGCCGGCCAGGGGACCTCGGGCGACGGGTGGAAGGTGATGCCGGCGGTGGCCCAGCGCGGGCCGTGCCCGGCCAGCCGCTCCCGGAAGCCGGTCCAGTCGTGACTGTCCCGGGATGACCAGCCCAGCTCGGCCACGGCGGGCAGCCGGGGCAGGAGCAGAAGTTCGATGTCGGCCAGCGTGGTCACCGACTCGGTCCAGAGCGGGGCCTCCACGCCCAGCACGGCCTCGGCCGGCACGCCCGTCACGTGGGTGCCCGGATCCCACTCGTACGCCCGGCGTACGTCGATCAGCCCGGCCCAGTCGTGCCCGATCGGGGTGTCCGGGGCGTACTTCATGTCCAGGTAGGCGTGGTTGCCGGGGGAGAGGATCAGCCGCGCGCCGCGGCCTACCGCCTCGACCGTGGCCGGGTCCTCGCCGTTCGTGCCCCACCACTGGAGCACCCGGCCGTCGGTGTGCGCGGCGGGCGCGATCTGGTGCCAGCCGACCACGGTCTTCCCGGTGTCGGCCACGATGCGCTGCACCCGCTCGACGAAGCCGGTGTAGGCCGCCCCCTTCACCTTGAAGGCCTCGTCGCCGCCGATGTGCAGCAGCGGGCCGGGGGTGAGCGCGGCCAGTTCGCCGAGCACGTCGGCGACGAAGTCGTACGTCCGCTCGTTGGCCGGGTCGACGTAGCTGAAGCCGACCTCGGTGCCGGTGTACGGCGGGGGCGCGATCCCGTCCGGCGCCAGCTCGGGATAGGCGACCAGCGCCGCGTTGGTGTGCCCGGGCAGGTCGATCTCCGGCACCACGGTGACGTGCCGCTCGGCGGCGTACGCGACGATCCGCCGGTAGTCGGCCCGGCTGTAGTGCCCACCCGGGCTGTCGCCGACCGCGCCGACCCCGCCGACGGTGGCGAGCCGGGGCCAGGAGTCGACGGCGATCCGCCAACCCTGGTCGTCGGTGAGGTGCAGGTGCAGGTGGTTGAGCTTGTACCGGGCCAGGTGGTCGATCACCCGGAGCACGTCGGGGACGGCGAAGAAGTGCCGGGCCACGTCGAGCATCGCGCCCCGGTAGGCGAATCGCGGCCGGTCGACGATCGACCCGCCGGGCAGCGCCCAGCGCTCGACCGCCGGGGTGCGGCTCTCGATCGCCGGTGGCAGCAGCTGGCGCAGGGTCTGCACGCCGTGGAAGAGCCCGGTCGCAGCGGCCGCGGCGATCCGTACCCCGTCGCGGGTCACGTCGAGCCGGTAGCCCTCGGCGCCGAGCGCCTCGTCGCCGGTCAGTACCAGCGCGATCCCGCCGGTCGACTCGGGCCGGGCCGTGTCGGTGACCGGCAGCGGATAGCCGGTGGCCGGCCGGAGCAGCTCGGCGAGCTGCTCGGCGACGGCGAGCGCGGCGGGGTCGGCGCTGACCCGGATCACCGCGTCGGCGGTGAGCGCGAAGTCGGCGGCGGGGTCCGGCCGGACCTGCTGCGGTGCGGGTACCACGTCGCCCAGCCCGATCGGGGCGGGCGGGGCCAGCAGCTCCGCGGCGGACCGGCTCGCCTCCCGGGCCAGTTCGGCGGCCGCCGCACCGGTCGCCGTCCTGGGCAACGGTACGGCGGAGCCGGCCGGCCCGGCGGCGCGGTCGGTCGGCGGGTCGAGCGGCTCCGGGGCGGTGCTGGGCAGGGACACGGCGGCGACTCCGGGGTGTATTCGCGGCTGTTATGGCAAAGGTGAGGTTCACCGAAACGCGTGCCGTCAAGGGTACGGCGGACGGCCGCACTGCGTGATCCTGCGCGTGGAAGCGTTCCCAAAAACCGGTACGAACACGGATAGTCGTGATAGCTGTGCCTATTGTCACCGAACGGTCCCAGGTCACCCGATGTTCGCTTAACCTTCGCCCACCGATCGGCGTCGACCACCGGATTACCGGCGGTGCGGCTCGGGGTATGAGAGCAACTGAACCTTCGTTAAGTGTCGGACCGGCGCGCGTGGGAGGCTCTGGTGGCAGCGCAAGAGATGGCGGAGCACAAGTACGTCTACGACTTCACCGAGGGCAACAAGGACCTCAAGGACCTGCTCGGCGGCAAGGGCGCCAACCTGGCCGAGATGACCAATCTCGGCCTGCCCGTTCCACCCGGCTTCACCATCACCACCGAGGCGTGCAAGGCGTACCTCGCCACCGGCGCGGAGCCGGACGGGCTGGCCGGCCAGATCGAGGCGCACCTGGAGTCACTGGAACGCGGGATGGGCAAGCGCCTCGGCGACCCCGATGATCCGCTGCTGGTCTCCGTCCGCTCCGGTGCCAAGTTCTCCATGCCCGGGATGATGGAGACCGTCCTCAACGTCGGCCTCAACGACCGCAGCGTGCGCGGACTCGCCCGACAGGCCGGGAGCTCGGCCGACCGGGCCGGCTCCGACGGCGCGGACCGGTTCGCCTGGGACTCGTACCGACGGCTGATCCAGATGTTCGGCAAGACCGTCTGCGACGTGCCGGGCGACGAGTTCGAGCACGCGCTCGACGACGCCAAGCGCGCCAAGGGCACGTCGAACGACCTGGACCTCGACGCCGACGACCTGCGCGGGTTGGTCGACGCGTACAAGAAGATCTTCCTCAAGCACACCGGGCGAGACTTCCCGCAGGACCCGCGAGAGCAGCTCGACCTGGCGATCCGGGCGGTCTTCGACTCGTGGAACGCCGAGCGGGCGGTGGTCTACCGCCGCCAGGAGCGGATCCCGGCCGACCTGGGCACCGCGGTCAACGTGGTGGCGATGGTCTTCGGCAACCTCGGCCCGGACTCCGGCACCGGGGTCGCCTTCACCCGCGACCCGGCCAGCGGCGCGCAGGGCATCTACGGCGACTACCTGGCCAACGCCCAGGGCGAGGACGTGGTCGCCGGCATCCGCAACACCGTGCCGTTGCAGGAGCTGGAGCGGATCGACAAGACCTCCTACGACGAGCTGCTGAGCTACATGGCCCGGCTGGAGGAGCACTACAAGGACCTCTGCGACATCGAGTTCACCATCGAGCGCGGCAAGCTCTGGATGTTGCAGACCCGGGTCGGCAAGCGCACGGCGGCGGCGGCCTTCGTGATCGCCGGGCAGCTCGTGGACGAGGGCCTGATCGACCTCGACGAGGCGCTGCACCGGGTCAACGGCGCGCAGCTCGCCCAGCTGATGTTCCCGAGGTTCCGGCTCGACCACGAGTTCGAGCCGGTCGCCAAGGGCATCGGCGCCTCGCCGGGCGCCGCGTCCGGCAAGGTGGTCTTCAGCTCCGCCCGGGCGGTCGAGCTGGCCGGGGCTGGGGAGTCGGTGATCCTGGTCCGCCGGGAGACCAACCCCGACGACCTCAACGGCATGATCGCCGCCCAGGGCATCCTCACCTCCCGGGGCGGCAAGACCAGCCACGCCGCCGTGGTGGCCCGGGGCATGGGCAAGACCTGCGTCTCCGGCGCGGACGAGCTGGACGTGAACGTCCCGCAGCGCAGGTTCACCGTCGCCGGGCAGACCGTCAACGAGGGCGACGTGATCTCCATCGACGGCACCACGGGCAAGGTCTACCTCGGCGAGGTGCCGGTGATGCCGTCGGAGGTGGTGCAGTACTTCGAGGGCAGCCTCGATGCGGAACACGTCGACAATCCGCTGGTCCGGGCCGTACACCGAATCATGACGCACGCCGACCAGCGCCGGCGGCTAGCGGTCCGGACGAACGCCGACACCGGCGCGGACGCGGCCCGCGCCCGGCGTTTCGGCGCCGAGGGCATCGGGCTGTGCCGCACCGAGCACATGTTCCTCGGCGACCGGCGTGAGCTGGTGGAGCGGCTGATCCTGGCCCGCAGCGACGACGAGCGGAACGCGGCGCTGGCCGCGCTGCTGCCGTTGCAGCGGGCCGACTTCGAAGAGATCTTCCGGGAGATGGACGGCCTGCCGGTCACCGTCCGGCTGATCGACCCGCCGCTGCACGAGTTCCTGCCCCCGCTGGAGCAGCTCGCGGTCAACGTCGCGGTCGCCCAGGAGCGCGGCGAGGACGTGGCCAAGGAGGAGGCGCTGCTCGCCGCCGTGCGGCGGATGCACGAGGAGAACCCGATGCTCGGACTGCGCGGCGTCCGGCTGGGTCTGGTCATCCCCGGCCTCTTCGCGATGCAGGTCCGGGCGATCGCCGAGGCGGCCGTCACGGTCGCCCGCAGCGGCGCGGTGGCCAAGCCGGAGATCATGGTTCCACTGGTCGGCGCGGTGCAGGAGCTGGAGACGGTACGTGCCGAGGCCGAGAAGATCATCGCCGAGGTGGTCGGGGACAGCGGCGTCGAGGTGCTGATCGGCACGATGATCGAGGTGCCCCGGGCGGCGCTGACCGCCGGGCAGATCGCCGAGGCGGCCGAGTTCTTCTCCTTCGGCACCAACGACCTGACCCAGATGGCGTGGGGCTTCTCCCGCGACGACGTGGAGGGCGCCTTCTTCTGGCGCTACCTGGAGCTGGGCATCTTCGGCATCTCGCCGTTCGAGTCGATCGACCGCGACGGCGTCGGCCGGCTCGTCCGGATCGCCGCCGAGGAGGGTCGGGCGGCCCGGCCGGGGCTGAAGCTCGGCGTCTGCGGCGAGCACGGCGGCGACCCCGACTCGGTGCACTTCTTCCACTCCGTCGGGCTGGACTACGTCTCCTGCTCGCCGTTCCGGGTGCCGGTGGCTCGGCTGGAAGCGGGCCGGGCGGTCGTCGAGACGGACGGCTCGGACAGTCGCTGACCGGGGGGCGGCGGGCCGGAGCACGGTCCGCCGCCCATCTCGGCGCGTACCCGCGTGATCGATCCCGGTCACCGCTGCTCGTCACGATCGACGGCCGGTCGCGGGGCGTCACTGCCGCGCCGCGCCGTGTACCGGAGCCGTCGCCGGCGCGCCGGGACGGCCGTCCGGGCGTAATCTTGGCTCGCTCGTACCCGTCGATGCGGAAGGGTGACTGCATGTCCAGCGTCTGGGAGAACCTGACCGTCGACGCCCGCGACCCGGCCCGGCTGGCCCGCTGGTGGGCCGAGGCCCTCGGCTACCAGGTGGTCAACGAGCGGCCGGACGAGGTGGAGATCCGCCAGTCGGCGCAGCGGCTGCCCGGCATCGTCTTCGTGCCGGCGACCGGCGGCAAGGAGACCAAGAACCGACTGCACATCGACCTGCGCCCGAGCGACCAGGAGGCCGAGGTCGAGCGGCTGGTCGACATGGGCGCCCGGCACGTCGACATCGGCCAGGGTGACGCCGGGTGGACGGTGCTCGCCGACCCGGAGGGCAATGAGTTCTGCGTGCTGTCGCAGCGTGCCTAGGCGGGTGACCGGGTGACCGGTCAGTCGCCCGGCGGCACCGCGCCGGACGCCGAACGACGGGTCGCCGAGCCGCCGAAGGACAGCGGGTACGGCCGTTCGCCGTACGAGCGGGATCGGGCGCGGGTGCTGCACTCGGCGGCGTTCCGCCGGCTCGCCGCGAAGACCCAGGTGCACACCGCGGGCACCGACGACTTCCTGCGTACCCGGCTCACCCACTCGCTGGAGGTCGCCCAGATCGCCCGGGAGATGGGCGCCCGGCTGGGCTGCGACCCGGACGTGGTGGACGTCGCCGGGCTGGCCCACGACCTCGGCCACCCGCCGTTCGGGCACAACGGCGAGGCCGCGCTGGACCTGTTGGCCAGCCCGTGCGGCGGCTTCGAGGGCAACGCCCAGACGCTGCGGGTGCTGACCCGGCTGGAGGCCAAGGTGGTCGCCCCGGACGGCTCGCCCGCCGGGCTGAACCTCACCCGCGCCTCGCTCGACGCGATCGGCAAATATCCCTGGCCGCGCCGCCGGGGCGAGCGCAAGTTCGGGGTGTACGCCGACGACGGCGCGGTGTTCGGCTGGATCCGGGCCGGTGCGCCGCCCGGCGACCGGCGCTGCCTGGAGGCGCAGGTGATGGACTGGGCCGACGACGTGGCGTACTCGGTGCACGACGTCGAGGACGGCATCCACGGCGGGTACGTCGCACTGCGCCCGCTGCTCGACGACGCCGACGAGCGGGCCGCGCTCTGCGCCGACGTGGCGGCCACCTACTCGGGCGAGTCCCCGGACGACCTCGGCGAGGTGCTGGTCGACCTGCTCGCCGACCCGGTGCTCACCCCGCTCGCCGGATACGACGGCAGCCACCGGGCCCAGGCCGCCCTCAAGGCCACCACCAGCGTGCTGACCGGCCGCTTCGTCTCCGCCGCGGTGGCCGCCACCCAGGAGCGGTTCGGCCCCGGGCCGCACCGCCGCTATGCCGCGGACCTGGTGGTGCCCCGACCGGTCCGGGCGCGGTGCGCGCTGCTCAAGGGCATCGCGCTGCGTTACGTGATGCGCCGACCGGGGTCACGCGGGCGTTATGAGCGGCAGCGGCAGATCCTCGCCGAACTGGTCGCCGCCCTGGTCGAGCGGGCGCCGGACGGGCTGGATCCGGTCTTCGCCCCGCTGTGGGCGGCGGCGCCGGACGAGCCCGCCCGGTTGCGGGTGGTGATCGACCAGATCGCCTCGCTGACCGATCCGGCCGCGGTGGCCTGGCACACACGCCTGGTCCGCCGGGGCGTACCGCCGGTCGGTGACCCAGCTAGTTAGGTTAACCTAACCAGCATGACGGAGCGCCGTACGAAGGTCACGTCCGCTCGGGTCCTGCGCACCGGGCGGCCGACCCCGCACCTGATCCGGCTGGTCCTCGGTGGCGAGCAGCTCGCCGGACTGCCGGTGGGTCAGTTCACCGACCACTACATCAAGGTGGTCTTCCCGGCGCACGGCATGACCCTGCCGACCCCGCTCGACCTGGAGGCGATCCGCCGCGAGCGGCCCCGCGAGCAGTGGCCCCGGCTGCGCACGTACACCGTTCGGGCGTGGGATCCGATCGCCGGAGAGCTCACCGTCGACGTGGTCCACCACGGCGACGAGGGGCTGGCCGGCCCGTGGGCGGCCGCGCTGCGCCCGGGCGACCCGGTGCACTTCGTCGGGCCGGGCGGCGGGTACGCCCCGAGCCCGGAGGCCGACTGGCACCTGCTGGTCGGCGACGAGAGCGCGCTGCCGGCGATCGCCGCCGCCCTGGAGCGACTCCCGATCGGCGCTCCGGCCCGGGTGCTGGTCGAGATCAGCGGCCCGGCGGAGGAGCAGCCGCTGCCCAGCCCGGGCGCGGTGGAGCTGACCTGGCTGTACCGGGGCGACCGCCCGGTCGGCGCGGCGCTGGTCGCCGCGGTGCGGGCGCTGGACTTCCCGGCCGGCTCCGTGCACGCGTTCGTGCACGGCGAGGCGACCTTCGTCAAGGAGCTGCGCCGGCTGCTCCGGATCGACCGGGGAGTGGCCCGGGAGCTGCTCTCCATCTCCGGTTACTGGCGGCGGGGCACGGACGACGAGGGCTGGCGGGCCAGCAAGCCCGAGTGGAACCGGCAGGCCGAGGCCGAGGAGACCGTCGCCGCCTGACCACGGGCCCGAGCCGCTGGGCGGCGACGATCGCGACGTCGGTCAGTCGGCGGAGGTGAGCGCCACCCCCTGTTCCGGCCGGTCCCCGCTCAGCAGGGCGGTGAACAGCACCGCGTACCCGGCGATCGCCGCGCTGAGCAACGCCAGGATCAGGAACGGCGAGGAGACGGTCAGGGCGATCGCCCAGATCGAGCCGACGCCGGCCACGGCGATCAGCGTGGCGCGGAGCGAGACCCGGACCGACAGCCAGTACAGGCCGAGCCCACAGACGAGCCAGAGGGAGGCCGAGCCGGCGAGCAGCAACCGAAGCTCATCGGTGAGGTCCGCTTCGGCATGGACCGCCCGGACCACCTGCCCGAGCGCCCACCCGAGCAGCAGCAGGCCGCCGCCGAGCAGGTAGTGCAGGTAGGTGTAGGGCTGACCACCGCGCAGCCGGTGGATCGGGATGCCGCTGGTGACGAAGGTGGCGTAGATCCACCAGATCGCCGCCGGCACGATGAGGGCCAGCGCCGCGGTGAGGGCCATCTTCTGGTCCGGGTGGTCCGGCACCGTGGCGAGCAGGTTCGCCACCGTGCTGCCGAGCACGATGATGATGAACTGGCCGACCCGTTCCGGCAGGTGCCGGACGTCCACCGGCCACCGGCTCAGCCAGCGGTAGCCGACCCAGGGTGTGGCGAGTTCGACCGCAGTTCCGGTGATCCAGAACACCGGCCGCAGATGCCCGGGGACGGCCAGCGAGGCCAGCCAGATCAGCCAGCCGATCCCGAAGCCGATCAGGTAGACGAGGGTGCCCGCCCGCGCCTCCGCGGTGGTGGGGCGGGCCCGCAGGTAGAGCAGGAGCAGCACGCCACGGACGATCAGGTAGCCGACCGGCAGCATCTCGCCGGTGGGCACCTCGTCCACGCCGAGGGTGATCGCCCCGGCGCCGAGCAGCGCGAGCAGCAGCAGTAACCGGTGCGGCAGATCATCGGACTCATACCGGGTGGCGTAGTAGGCATGTCCCACCCAGGCCCACTGCACCACCAGGAAGAGCCCGAACACGGTGATCACGCTCCGCGCGTGGGGGGTCGTGTCCTCGCCGAGCCGGTCCACCACGGCTGCCAGCGCGAAGACGAAGATCACGTCGAAGAAGAGTTCGAACCAGGTGGCGTGCCGGTGACCGGCCTCGTCGACGGTGGCTGTCGGCCGGCGCGCGACCACACGGCCGGCCAGTCGGCCCCACCATGCCGCACCACCCTCTTGCGCCCCCATCTGCCTATGCTCGCCGCAGCGCCTCGGTAGGTGGGACGGAAACGGGCAAGCCGCGCGCGATCCGGCTCACCCGGCGTGCCCCCGTCGGCGCATCGTCGGCCCGGCAGGGCAGGATGTAAGCCGAGGGGGGTGCATCCATGGCTGGCCGGATCCGGGACGAGGACATCGCGCTGGTCCGCGAGCGCACCTCGATCGCGGACGTCATCTCCGAGACGGTGACCCTGAAGTCCGCCGGTGGCGGCAACCTCAAGGGGCTCTGCCCGTTCCACGACGAGAAGAGCCCCTCGTTCAACGTCTCCCCGGCGCGCAACGTCTGGTACTGCTTCGGCTGCGGGGCCGGCGGTGACGCCATCAAGTTCCTGATGGACGCCGACCACCTGAGCTTCGTCGAGTCGGTCGAGCGGCTCGCCGCCCGCGCCGGCATCCAGCTGCGTTACCTGGAGGGCGACACCCCGGCCCCGCGTAGCCGCCCGCAGCAGGGGCAGCGGCAGCGGTTGGTCGCCGCGCACGCCGCCGCGGTCGAGTTCTACCGGTCCCAGCTCACCACCGCCGGCGCCAGGCCGGCCCGGGAGTTCCTCGCGCAGCGCGGCTTCGACCGGGCGGCCGCCGAGCGCTACGGCTGCGGCTTCGCCCCCGACGCCTGGGACCTGCTCACCAAGCACCTGCGCCAGCAGGGCTTCACCCACGACGAGTTGGTCACCGCCGGGCTGTCCCGTCCGGCCCGGTCGGGTTCGCTGATCGACCGGTTCCGCCGGCGGCTGCTCTGGCCGATCCGCGACCTCACCGGCGACGTGATCGGCTTCGGCGCCCGCAAGCTCTTCGACGACGACGACGGCCCGAAATACCTCAACACCCCCGAGACCCCGATCTACAAGAAGTCACACGTCCTCTACGGCATCGACCAGGCAAAGCGCGAGATCGCCAAGCAGGGCAAGGTGGTCGTGGTCGAGGGCTACACCGACGTGATGGCCTGCCACCTGGCCGGGGTGACCACGGCCGTGGCCACCTGCGGCACCGCCTTCGGCGCCGACCACATCGGGGTGCTGCGCCGGCTGCTGCTCGACACCGACGCGGTGGCCGGCGAGATCATCTTCACCTTCGACGGGGACGCCGCCGGGCAGAAGGCCGCCCTGCGCGCCTTCGACGACGACCAGCGCTTCGTCGGGCGTACCTTCATCGCGGTCAGCCCCGACAACATGGACCCGTGCGAGCTGCGGCTGGCGAAGGGTGACCTGGCGGTCCGCGACCTGGTCGCCCGCCGCGAGCCGCTCGTCGACTTCGCGCTGCGGCACATGATCAGCCGCTACGACCTGGACACGGTCGACGGCCGGGTCGAGGCGATGCGCCGGGCCGCGCCGCTGGTGGCCAAGCTCAAGGACCGGGAGAAGCGCCCGGAGTACGTCCGCAAGCTCGCCGGCGACCTCGGCATGGAGATCGAGCCGGTGCAGCGGGCGGTGCTGGCCGCCGCGTCGGCTCCCGCCGGCCGGGAGGCGCCCGCCCCGGTCGCCGCCCGGTCCGTCGCGGTCGCCGAGCCGGCGGTGGAGAGCCCTCAGTCGATGGTCGAGCGGGAGGCGCTGAAGCTGGCCCTCCAGCAGCCGGTGCTGGCCGGGCCGATGTTCGACGCGGTCGAGGCGGCGGAGTACCGGCACCCGGTGCACGTGGCGGTGCGCGAGGCGATCGCGGCGGCCGGCGGAGCCGCGGCGGCCACCGGCGGCGCGGTGTGGATCGAGTCGGTCCGCGACGTCTGCCCCGATCTCGCCGCCCAGGCCCTCGTCGGTGAGCTGGCCGTCGAGCCGTTGCGGATCGACGGCGACCCGGATCCGCGGTACGTCTCGGTGACCATGGCCCGGGTGCAGTGGGGTTCGGTGACCGGCCGGATCCGTGATCTCAAGTCGCGCATCCAGCGGATCAACCCGGTCAACAACAAGGACGAATACTTCGCGCTCTTCGGCGAGCTGCTGTCGTTGGAGCAGCACGCCCGGGCGCTGCGGGAACAGGCCGCGGGAGGGCTCTAGATGGGACTGTTCAACCGTCGGCCCAAGCTGCCCCCGGCCGACCGGCCGCCACTGACCCCCGACGAACGGGTGCTGGCCTGGGCGGCGGCCGGCAACGGCGAGGGCGACGGCGTGCTGGTGGCCAGCAACCTCGGGCTCTGGCTGCCCGGTCGGGGGCACCGGCTGGGCTGGCACGACCTGCTCAAGGCGGTCTGGTCCGGGCGGGAGCTGACCGTCACCCCGGCCGAGCGGGTCGCCGAGCGGGACGGCTACCTGGTCGTCGCCGACGGTCCCGCGGAGACCTACCTGCTGCTCGACCCGGGTGACCTGCCGCACCAGGTGCGGGCCCGGGTCACCCGCTCGGTCGCGTACACCCAGCACCACTCGATGCCCGGCGGCGCCGGCCGGATCGCCGCCCGTCGGGTGTCCGGAGTGGACGGCCTGACCTGGACGGTCCGCTACGACCCGGGCAGCCCGGTGGACGACGCCGAGCTCATCGCCGAGACCGACCGGCTGGTCGCCACCGCGAAGGCCGCGACCGCTCCCGCCGACATCTGACCGGCCGGGGCGGCGCCCGACCGTCGACCGGCGGGAGCGGCCCGCCCGAGTTCGCTCACCGCGCCCCGAGGTCCGCCAGGGCCTTGTCCGCGCCGCGGTGCAGCGGCACCGGGTCGGTCCGGCGGGCGTTCTCCAGGCTGATGCCCTTGGCCGCCGGGTTCGCCTGCGCCAGCGCGTCCTTCTTCTCGAACACCGTCCGGGTGATGGCGCAGGCGACGTCGGCGTCGAGATCCTTGCGCACCAGCAGCACGTTCGGCACCACGATGGTCGGGGTGTCGGCCGCCGTGCGGTACGCGTCCCGACCGATGGTGCCCGCCTGGTAGGCCGGGTTCAGCTCGGCCATCTTCGGCAGCAGCGGCGTGACGTCGAGGAACCGCACCCGGTCGCCGGCAGTGGTGAACAGGTCGGTCACCCCGCCGGTGGGCAGCCCGCCGGACCAGAAGAAGCCGTCGATGCTGCCGTCCTTCATCCCCTCGACCGTCTTGGTGAGGTCGAGCCGCTGCGCCCGGACGTCCTTGGCCGGGTCGAGGCCGGCCGCCTCGAGCAGCCGGTTGGCGATCACCTCGGTGCCGGACTTGGGCGAGCCGGTGGAGATCCGCTTGCCCTTCATGTCGGCGACCGAGGCGATGCCCGCGTCGTTGCGCACGACCACCTGGGTGTAGTTGTCGTAGATCCGGGCCAGTGCCTCGACCGGCTGGGCGGCGGTGAAGCTGCCCTTGCCCTGCACCGCGTTGACGGCGGTGTCGAAGAGCGAGAAGGCCACGTCGTACTGGCCGGCGACCAGTTGCTCGACGTTCTGCACCGAAGCGCCGGTCTCGGCGGCGGTGCCGGTCAGCCTGCCACCGGTGGCGCCGGAGAGCTGGCCGGCCAGGGCGTTGCCGACCACGTAGTAGACGCCCGTCGCGTTGCCGGTCGCGATGCCGACCCGGGTGTCCCGGGTCACCTCGCAGGTGACCTCGCTGGCGGTGTCGTCGCGTGCCGCGCCACCCTGTTTGCCACCGCAGCCCACCGTGCCCGCGGCGACGATGGCGAGCACGCCGACGCCGGCGCCGAGCCGAAGCTTGATTCCGCTCACTGTCATACCTCCCTGAGCTCCGCCGGTGATCCGGCCCGCGGCCCGCCGGTCCGGCCGGCCGATCCGCGTCGTACGAACACCCCCGTCACCGCGAGCGCGGCCAACGCGAGGCCGACCGCTACGGGCACGGGTTCGAGCCAGAGCAGGGTCACCCCGGCGAGCGCGGCGAGCAGGCGTTCCGGCGCCCCGGCCGGGCCCACCCCGGGCAGCCAGCCGCCCGCCGCCACGGCGAGCACGGCGACACTGAGCGCGATGACCACGCCCGCGAGGACGATCCGTTGCGGGCCGCCGATGCCGAGCAGCCCGAGCCCGGCGGGTGTGATCACGAAGGCGATCGGGGTCAGGTACGCCGGCAGCGCGTAGCGCAGGGTCTGCCACATGGTGGGCACCAGCCGCCCGCCGGTCACCGCGGCGGCGGCGACGGCGGCGAGCGCGGTCGGTGGGGACACCTCGGAGAGCGCCGCGAAATAGAAGACGAACATCGCCGCCGCCGGGGTCGCCACCCCCAGGTCGATCAGGGCCGGTCCGATGATCACCCAACCGATCACGAATGAGGCGGTGACCGGCACGGCGAGCCCCAGCAGGCTGAGCGCGACGGCGGCGAGCACCGCGGTCAGTATCAGCACCAGGGTGGGGTCGGAGGTGACCGCCTGGGCGCCGTCCACCAGCAGCGCGGCGGCCTGCGGGCCGAGGCCGGTCTTGGTGGTGGTCGCCGTGATGATTCCGGCGGCTGCGCAGACGGCGGCCACGGCCAGCACCCCGCGTACGCCGGTTACCAGGGCGGTCAGCGCCCGCAACGGGGTGAGCCGGTGGGCGCGGTCCAGGAACGAGAGCACGACCGCCAGGGCCGTGGCGAGGACCACCGCCCGGGTCGCCGAGACGCCCACCGCGAGCAGGGCGATGATGACGAGCAGCGAGGCGAAGTGGTAGCCGAACCGGGCCAGCAGCCGCCACGGCGAGACGGCGTCGAGCAGCACCGGGCGTACGCCGGAGCGCCGGGCGTCGATCTCCACGGAGAGCAGGATGCCGAGGTAGTAGAGGATGGTCGGCACCGTCGCCCAGCCGAGCACCTGCAGGTAGGAGACGCCGAGGTACTCGGCGATGATGAACGCCGCCGCGCCCAGGGTGGGCGGGGAGAGGATCGCGCCGACGCCGGCCGCCGCCAGCATGCCGCCGGCCCGCTCCGGGGGGTAGCCGGCCCGTCGCAGGATCGGCCAGGTGACCGCGCCGATGCTCACGGTGGTCGCGGCCCCGGAGCCGGAGACGGTGCCGAGCAGGAACCCGGAGGCGACCGCGGTCCGTCCGGCGGCGGTGCGCGAGCGGCGGAACGCGGCGGTGGAGAGCGTCACGAAGAACCGGCCGGCGCCGGAGAGGTCGAGCACCGCGCCGTAGATGGTGAAGAGCACGATGTACGAGGCGGCGACGTCGAGCGGTGTGCCGTAGAAGCCGCTGTCGGAGTTGTAGAACGCGTCGACCAGTTGGCTGAAGTCGAGCCCCGCGTGGGCCACCGGCCAGGACTGCGGCAGCAGCCCTCCGTAGTAGCCGTAGGCGAGGAAGAGCAGGCAGACCGCGGGCAGGACCCAGCCGGTGGTCCGCCGGCACGCCTCCAGCAGCAACAACAGCAGCACCGTGCCCATGACCAGGTCCACCGGCGCGAGCAGGCCCTGCCGGTCGAGGAAGGCGTCGTAACCGCCACCACCGGAGCCGAGCGACAGCGGCAGCACCGGATAGAGGCAGGCGGCCAGCGCCAGCAGGGCCAGCGCCCAGTCGGCCACGCTGGGCCGCGTCCGGGCCGCCACGGGCTCGGGTGTGCGCCGTCGTCGCAGCCGCAGATCGGCCGGGTAGGCGAGGAAGACCAGCGGCAGGATCCCGGCCAGGAAGATGATCAGGTAGTACTTGCTGCCCTGCGGCAGTGGCCGGAACACCTGCCAGAGGGCGAGCGTGCCCACCGCGAGCGCCGCCCCGCCGAACAGCAGGCCGATCGGCCCGGAGAGCACCCGGCCGGGCTTCTCGTCCTCGAACTGGGCGGCCAACTCGGGCACCGCGGCCGGCGCGCCGGGACGGACGGAGCCGTCGCCGACGGCCTCGTCGGCACGGCTGGCACGGTCCGCCGGTCCCGTGGAGCCGGGCGAGTCGCCGACGGGTGCGTCGGTGGTCTTGGGCGGGACCGTCGAAGGTGGGGCGGCGGTCGGATCGGCCGAGTCGTCGACCGGTGGGGTGATGCTCTCCGCGCTGGGTGCGGACGCTGGTCGCGGGGCTGCCCCGGCACCGTCCGGGTCGGTGCCGGCGCTGGTCGAGCCGGCCGGCCGCGGCGTCGGCGGCGAACCGTCGGAGGAGCGGGTGGGCGACACAAAGGGACGATACACGTCAATGGGCCGCCGGCGGGGGCGCCGCCGCGCGGATAAATGGGGTGGAGCTGTCGGACCCGGTGGCTAGGGTCGGGCGGTGACCACTGCTCAACCACTCATCCGGGCCCGAGGGCTGGTGAAGCGGTTCGGCGACTTCACCGCCGTCGACGGCATCGACGTCGACGTGCAGCCGGGCGAGGCGTTCGGCTTCCTCGGCCCCAACGGCGCCGGCAAGTCCTCCACCATGCGGATGGTCGGCTGCACCTCGCCGCCCACCGGTGGCGAGCTGCGCATCCTCGACATGGATCCGGTCCGTGACGGGCCAGCGATCCGAGCCCGGCTCGGGGTCTGCCCACAGCTGGACAATCTCGACCCAGAGCTCACCGTCCGCGAGAACCTGACCACCTACGCCCGCTACTTCGGCATTGCCCGCCGGGTGGCCCGGGAGCGGGCCGCCGAGCTGCTCGACTTCGTCCAGCTCGCCGAGCGGGCCGACAGCAAGGTCGAGCCGCTCTCCGGCGGCATGAAGCGCCGGCTCACCATCGCCCGCGCGTTGGTCAACGAGCCCGAGATCGTGCTGCTCGACGAGCCCACGACCGGGCTCGATCCGCAGGCCCGGCACCTGGTCTGGGAACGACTCTTCCGGCTCAAGCAACAGGGTGTGACGTTGGTGCTGACCACCCACTACATGGACGAGGCCGAGCAGCTCTGCGACCGGCTGGTGGTGATGGACGGCGGCCGGATCGTCGCCGAGGGGTCGCCCCGGTCGCTGATCGAGCGGCACTCCACCCGCGAGGTGGTGGAGTTGCGCTTCGCCGCCGAGTCGCAGGAGGCGTTCGCCGGCAAGCTCAGCGGGTTGGGGGAGCGGGTCGAGGTGCTGCCCGACCGGATCCTGCTCTACGTCGCCGACGGCGACGCGGCGCTGGCCGAGGTGCAGGCCCGGGGTCTCACTCCGGCCAACGTGCTGGTCCGGCGCAGCAGCCTGGAGGACGTCTTCCTGCACCTCACCGGCCGCACGCTGGTCGACTGAGACGCCGGACCGTCCGGCGGCCGGCCGGGGCGTAGCATCCCGGTGGCCCGGCCGCCGGTGGCCCGGGCGGGGCGAGCGGGGGATCGGGTGTCTGTTGTGGAGGGTCGGTTGCGGCGTCGGGATGGGCTCGGTGCGCTCTATCTCGGCATCTTCGCCACCGTCTGGTTCAGCGTGCCGGCCGCGGAGCAGCCGCTGCGCGGCGCGCTGGTGGCCGGCAGCGTGGCCGCCCTGCTCACCGCCGTCGGCGGAGGGATCGTCACGGCCCGGTCCCGGGGCGCGGACGCCGGGCCGCGTGACCGGGCGGCGAGCCGTCGCTACCTGCTGATCGTCGTCGCCGAGTTCGCCCTCGCCGGGCTGGGCGCCGTGGCGCTGGCCGCCGCCGGCTGGTCGGAGTTCGTCCCGGTGCTCGTCTGCGCCGTGGTGGGCCTGCACTTCTTCCCGCTCGCCCCGCTGCTGGGCGACCCGCTGCTGCGTCCGCTCGGGGTGGCGATCTGCGCGGTCGCGCTGGCGGGGCTGGTGACGGGGCTGGCGGCGGGGGTGTCGGCCGGCCTGGTGGTGGGCACCGGCGCCGGCGTGCTGCTGCTCGGCTACGCGCTCCGGGCGTTGGCTCGGGCGGCCCGGGGCTGATCCGGGCCGCACCAGCCACCGACCGGGCCTCCGCGAGGGCGGCGCGGTAGTGGGCGGCCAGCCTTCACTGCACGAGCAACACCCCCACGCCGGCCAGCACGGCCATCGTGGACAGCGCGGCGAGGGTGACGGCGCGACGGCGGGCCGTGGGGCCGCCGACGAGGCGCAGGGCGAGGGCGAGCGGGCCGATGGGAAGCATGGGTGGCTCCTTCCGGGCGGTGATGGCGATCCGAGCGGCGGCGACGACGATTCCCGCCGCGATCCGCACCGGTGACAGGTCGAGTTCGGCGGCATCGCGCACGTCGGCCCGCCACTGTTCGAGGTAGCGCGCCCGCTGCGCCGCGTCGGGCAGGAGCGCCGCCGCGCAGCGGACGAGGGCTGCGGCCAGCCGATTCATCCGGCCTCCCGGGGGCGGGTGGTCCGGAGCGTGGCGCGCCCGGCGGTCGCCCGGGCGCAGACCCGGCGTGCTTCGCCGGCGCCCTCGGCGGTGAGTTGGTACATCCGGCGCCGGGGCCCCCGCCGCTCGTTCTCCGCCTCCCAGATGGAGGTCACCCAGCCGTGCCGCTCCAGCCGTTCCAGCAGGGGGTAGACGCTGCCGGAGGGGCGGCCGGTCAGCTTGATGATCTCCAGGCCCCAGCGCGGCTGGTCGCTGTCGAGCAGCACGCGCAGCACGTCGACGGTCGCGCCGCCGATCCGTCCGAGCGGTTCCACGAGAACAAGGCTACCTATGTAGATTAAGGCTGTCCACCGGAACGGGCACCTGCCGCTTCCGTCAGCGTGGCCGGAGCGAAAACTGGCGCGACACCGGCACTGGGTGGTCGTAGGGTGGCTCGGGCCTGTCGTACCCCCGGGGTAGGAAGGTCGCAGCGAGCGGACGGCGAGTCAGGGTGGTGATCGTGGTGGGCGTGACGCCGTCGGCGGGTCGGGTCCGGCCTGCGCTGCCCCGGGTGCCCGCGCTGGCCGTGCTCAACTACTTCCTGGTCGGCTACCGGCGCACCTGGCGGGCGGGTGTCTTCTCCTCCTTCCTGCTGCCGGTGCTGACCGTGCTCGGCTTCGGGGTCGGCGTCGGCGCCTACATCGACCAGGGCGTCGGTGGGGTGCCCTACCTCGACTGGCTGGTGCCCGGGCTGATCGCCTCGACCGCGTTGCAGGTGGCCATCGGCGACGCGACCTGGCCGGTGTTCAGCAACTTTCAATGGATCAAGACCTACTTCGCGCAGAGCGCGGCCCCGCTGCGGGTCGGCGACATCCTGGCCGGGCACCTGCTCTACGTGCTGTTCCGGGTGCTCACCACCATCGCCGCGTTCCTGCTGATCACCGGGCTGTTCGGCGCGCTCCGTTCGCCATGGGCGGTGGCGGTGGTGCCGGTGGTGGCGCTGCTCGGGCTGGCCGTCGCCGCGCCCACCTTCGCCTACAGCGCCGCGGTGTCCAGCGACAGCTGGCTGGCCATGCTGTTCCGCTTCGCGGTCATCCCGATGTCGCTCTTCGCCGGCGTCTTCTTCCCGGTCGAGAACCTGCCCGAGGCGCTGCGCTGGCTGGCCTACGCGACGCCGCTCTGGCACGCCGTCGACCTGTGTCGGGCGGCGACCCTCGGCGTCGCTCCCCAGTGGTCGGTCGCCGGGCACCTGCTCTACCTCGCGGCCTGGGCGCTGGGCGGGTGGCTGCTGGCCCGCGCGGTCTTCCGCCGCCGGCTCGTCGTCTAGGAAGGGTTCGCTGTGGTCAGTCTGGTCCTGCCCCGGCTGGTCGACGTCTCCGCCGCGTCCCGGCGGTCGGTCTCGGTGGCCGAGCGCAACGTCGCGGCGCTGAAGTCGGTCTACTGGCTGCTGCTCATCTCCGGCTTCGTGGAGCCGCTGCTCTACCTCTTCTCCATCGGCGTGGGTGTCGGCGGGCTGGTCGGTGACCTCACGCTGCCCGGCGGCCAGGTGGTCAGCTACGCGGCGTTCGTCGCCCCGGCGATGCTCGCCTCGTCGGCGATGACCGGCGCGCTCGCCGAGACCACCTTCAACTTCTTCGGAAAGATGAAGTACATGAAGCTGTACGACGGGGTCATCGCGACCCCCGTGCAGCCGTTCGAGATCGCCCTCGGTGAGCTGGGCTGGGCGATGCTACGCGGCAGCGCCTACTCCGCCGCGTTCCTGGTGGTGATGGCGGCGCTCGACCTGACCACGGTCGCGCGGGCGGCGACCGCGTTCCCGGCCGCGGTGCTGGTCGGCTTCGCCTTCGGCGCGCTCGGCATGGCGCTCTCCACGTTCATGCGCAGCTGGCAGGACTTCGACCTGATGGGCTCCGCCCAGTTCACCCTCTTCCTCTTCTCCGGCACCTTCGTCCCCGCCGAGGCCTACCCGGCCGTGCTCCGCTGGCTGGTCGAGGTGACCCCGCTCTACCGGGCGGTGCACCTGATCCGGGGCGTCTCGCTCGGCACCGCCGGTTGGTCCTGGTTGCTCGACGTGCTCTATCTGGTCGTGGTGATGGGCCTAGGGCTGCTGGTGGCCTCAAGGCGGATGGGTCGGCTGCTCTACAAGTAGGTGGTTACCCGCTCCTTCGTCGGGGCATGTCCTGAGGGCATCGTCGACAACGAGGAGGGGCGAATGGCCGCCGACGAGTCTTCCGCCCGGGGTGGGCGTCCCCGCGGCGACGCCGGTGCCCGGTCGGCCGGGGAACCGGCCGACGAGCGCTCCCACGCCGGCGGCCAGCCGGGCCGGGACCGCGGGCCGGTCGGGCCCGACGAGGGCCCGCAGAGCCCCACGGCGCTGCCCGGCACCGGGTGGAAGGCGGCGCTGCGCCGGACGATCCGGGAGTTCCAGGACGACAACCTGACCGACTGGGCGGCCGCGCTGACCTACTACGGGGTGCTGTCGATCTTCCCCGGCCTGCTGGTGCTGATCTCCATCCTCGGCCTGCTCGGACCGGACGTCACCAAGGGCGTCACCGACACCGTCAACCAGGCGGTGCCGGAGGGCAACATCCAGACGATCATCGTGAACGCGATCGAGCAGGCGAAGGGGTCCGGCGGGCTGGCGAGCGTGGCGGCGGCGCTCGGTCTGCTCGGCGCCTTCTGGTCCGCCTCCGGCTACATCGCGGCCTTCATGCGCGCCTCCAACGCCATCTACGACGTGCCCGAGGGGCGGCCGATCTGGAAGACGCTGCCGATCCGGGTCGGCGTGACCGCGGTGATCGGCGTGATGCTGCTGGTCAGTGCGGTGATCGTGGTCTTCACCGGACGCCTGGCGGAGCAGGTGGGGGACGCGATCGGGCTGGGGTCGACAGCGGTGACGATCTGGAACATCGCCAAGTGGCCGGTGCTGCTGGTCCTGGTCAGCCTGATGTTCGCCATCCTCTACTGGGCCTCGCCGAACGCCCGGCACGGCGGGTTCCGCTGGGTCAGCCCCGGTGGGGTGCTGGCGGTGGTGATCTGGTTGGTGGTCTCCGGGCTCTTCGCCGTCTACGTCTCGAACTTCGGCTCGTACAACAAGACGTACGGCGCGGTGGCCGGCGTGATCATCTTCTTGGTCTGGCTCTGGTTGACCAACATCGCGATCCTGCTCGGCGCGGAGTTCGACGCCGAGCTGGAGCGCAGCCGGGCCATCGCGGCGGGCCACTCGGCCGACGAGGAGCCGTACGTCGAGCTGCGCGACGACCGCAAGCTCCGGAAGAAGCGGAACTCCGCCGACCGCCGCCGCTGAGCGAGGCGAGACGCAGGTTTCCCGAGAGAGTGGCCGTCCGTCCGGGCGGCCACTCTCTCGTCGTGTCCCGAGGACCGCGCCGGCGCGCAGCAGGAGGTCGGAGGCGTTCGTCCGGTCGGGAGCTTTCCTTGATCCACTATTAGCTTTTGTTCGTTCGGACAAAAGTTGGAGTCAGATTGGCTGAAGCTCTGGACATGCAGCGCGGAACGCTCCTACTGTGTCGGACACAACACATCGACGTTGCGTCGATGTGAAAGACCCGCGATGCGGAGGTGAGTCCCGGTGCGGACGGAAGACCCGCTGCACGTCCGCCTCCTGCGGTTGCTGCGCGACGAGGGCGCGGTCTCCCGGGCCGAGCTGGGCGACCGGCTGCAGATGCCCCGCCCCCGGCTGCTGGCCGAGCTGGAGCGGCTGGTCGCCCTCGGCTACGTCGCCGAGGCCGGGTTGGCCGCCTCCCGGGGCGGACGCCGTTCCACCCTGGTGGAGCTCAGCCCACACCTGCGCTTCGCCGCCGTCGACCTGGGCGCCAGCTCGATCGACGTCGAGGTGGTCAACGGCCGACTGGAACCGGTCGCGGCGTACGCGGAGCCGGCCGACATCCGCTCCGGCCCGAAGGCGACCCTGCAACGGGTCAACGAGCTGCTGCACAAGGCCAAGGTGGACGGCGCGTACGAGCGGCTGGACGCGGTCGGCGTGGGCGTCCCCGGGCCGGTCAGCTTCCGCGACGGTGTGCCGGTGTCGCCACCGATCATGCCGGGCTGGGACCGCCACCCGGTGCGTGAGCTGCTCACCCGGGAGCACGGCTGCCCGGCGGTGGTCGACAACGACGTCAACATCATGGCGATCGGCGAGCGGCACGGCGGAGTCGCCCACTCGGTGGACGACTTCCTCTTCGTCAAGATCGGCACCGGCATCGGTTGCGGCATCTATCTCAGCGGCGAGGTCTACCGGGGCACCGACGGCTGTGCCGGCGACATCGGCCACATCCAGGTCGACCCGCACGGCCCGATGTGCTCCTGCGGCAACGCGGGCTGCCTGGAGGCGCTGTTCAGCGGTGCCGCGCTGGCCAAGGACGCGACCGTCGCGGCGCGCAGCGGCATGTCGCCGGCGCTCGCCGAGCGAATGGCCGCACACGGCATGGTGACCGCCCTCGACGTCGCCGAGGGCGCGGTCGAGGGGGACGTGACCTGCATCCAGCTGATCCGGGACGGCGGCCGGCGGGTCGGCGGCGTACTGGCCGGGTTGGTGAGCTTCACCAACCCGTCGATGATCGTGATCGGCGGCGGGCTCGCCCAGCTCGGGCACATCCTGCTCGCCGAGATCCGCAGCGTGGTCTACCGCCGGTCGCTGCCGCTGGCCACCGGCAACCTGCCGGTCGTCCTCTCCGAACTCGGCCCGCGGGCCGGCGTCGCCGGCGCGGCCGTGCTCGCGAGCGACGTGGCCTTCGGGGAGGCGTCGTGAGCGCGAGTGGTGAGCCGGGTTTGCGCGCCCCGCAGTCGCGAATTGAGGCGGCGCGGTGAACGAGCGGGAAGAGGCACTGACCGAGCGGAAGGAGGGCGCGGTGAGCGAGCGGGAACCAACCCAGGTGGACGGCGGCGCAGAGGGCTTGGCGTCCGACGCCCCGCTGGTCGAGGCCCCGGCCGACACCGTCGCGGGCGAGGTGGTGCTCCGCCTCACCGACGTGGTCAAGACCTTCCCGGGCGTCCGCGCTCTCGACGGGGTGCAGCTGGAGGTCCGCGCCGGCGAGGTGCACTGCCTGCTCGGGCAGAACGGCGCCGGGAAGTCCACCCTGATCAAGGTGCTGGCCGGAGTGCACCTGCCGGACTCCGGCCAGGTCGAGTGGCGGGGCGAGCCGGTCACCTTCGCGAACCCGCAGGCCGCCATGCGTGCCGGCATCGCCACGATCTACCAGGAGCTGGACCTGGTCGAGGACCTCTCGGTGGGGGAGAACGCCTTCCTCGGCCACGAGCCGCGCCGGCTGGGCTTCGTCCGCCGGGGGCACATGGCCCGGCGGACCCGGCAGATCCTCGGCCGGCTCGGCCACGCCGAGATCCCGCCGGGGCGGATGGTCCGGGCGCTGCCGGCGGCCGGTAAGCAGATCGTCAGCATGGCACGCGCGCTGTCGCACGAGGCACGACTGATCATCATGGACGAGCCGAGCGCCGTGCTGGCCCACGACGAGGTCGGCAACCTGTTCCGGATCATCCGGGAGCTGACCGCGCAGGGCATCGCCGTCATCTACATCTCCCACCGGCTGGAGGAGATCCGCGAGATCGGCGACCGGGTCACCGTCCTGAAGGACGGCCGGACCACCGCGGCGAACCTCCCGGCCCGCGAGACCCCGACCCGCGACCTGGTCAGTCGGATGACCGGCCGGACCATCGAGTACGTCTTTCCGGAGCGCCCGGCGCAAGCCGCGGCCGGCGCCGAGCTGCTCGAGGTCGAGGGGCTGACCCGGCCGGGCGAGTTCGCCGACGTGTCGCTCAGCGTGCGCGCCGGTGAGATCGTGGGCATCGCCGGGCTGGTCGGCTCCGGCCGCTCCGAACTGCTGGAAACGATCTACGGCGCCCGCCGGGCCGAGGCCGGCACGGTTCGAATGGCCGGCAAGGCGCTGCGGGCCGGCAGTGTCGGCGCGGCGGTACGGGCCGGAATGGGCATGGCGCCGGAGGAGCGCAAGAGCCAGGCGCTGCTGCTCGGCGAGCCGATCTACCGCAACGTCACCCTGGCCACCTTCGGCCGCTACGCCCGGCTCGGCTTCACCGACGCCGGCGCCGAGCGGGCCGAGGCGGACCGGATCGCCGAGAGCCTGGAGCTGCGACCGCGTGACGTCCGGCGGCCGGTGCGCACCCTCTCCGGTGGCAACCAGCAGAAGGTGGTGGTCGGGCGCTGGCTGCTCGGCGACACCAAGCTCCTTCTGCTCGACGAGCCGACCCGGGGCGTGGACATCGGCGCCCGGGCCGAGCTGTACCAGGTCATCCGGGCGCTGGCCGCCCAGGGCGTCGGGGTGCTGCTGGTCTCCAGTGAGGTGCCCGAGGTGCTCGGCCTGGCCGACCGGGTGCTGGTGATGCGGGAGGGGCGGGTCGTCCGCGAGGCCCCGGCCGGCGAACTCGACGAGAACACCGTGCTCGACCTCGTCATGGCGGGGTCCCTGATGGAAGGCGCACCGGCATGAGTGACGTGACTCCCACCGCGACGCCGGAGCGGGCAGCCCAGCTGCCGGCGCAGTCGCCGCCGGTGGATCCGGCGGAGACGGCGGCGGCCAGCGAGAAGGCGGCCCCGACCGGCAATCGGCTCTCCTGGTGGCGGGGTGATGGCGGCGACGGGGCCAAGCGCAACCTCGGTCTGATCGGGGTGCTGGTCGCGCTCATCGCGGTAGGGGCGATCACCAAGCCCGACCTCTACGACGATCCGACCTGGGTCTGGAACAACATCCTGGCGATCCTGCAGCTCGCCTCCGTCGTCGGTGTGGTCACGGTCGGCATGACCTTCGTGATCATCGGCGGCGGGATCGACCTCTCGGTCGGCGCGATCGTGGCGCTGGCCGGGGTCTGGTGCACCACGGTGGCGACCCAGAGCTACGGCGCCGGCGGCATGATCTTCGCGGCCATCGTGGTGGGCATCTGCGTCGGTCTGGTCAACGGCGTGCTGATCTCGTACGGGCGGCTGGTGCCCTTCATCGCGACGCTCGCGATGCTGGTGGCCGCCCGCGGACTCGCGGCGTCGATCTCCAACAAGCAGACCCAGGTGTCGAGCAGCACCTTCATCAACGACATCGCGGCGCGCAAGGTGCTCGGGATCCCGATCCTGGTCTACATCCTCGCCGCGGTCGTGGTGGCCGGGTGGATCCTGCTCAACCGGACGACCTTCGGCCGGCGGACCATCGCCGTCGGCGGCAACCCGGAGGCCGCGCGGCTGGCCGGCATCAACGTCCGCCGGCACACCATGCTGCTCTACGCGCTCTCCGGCCTCTGCTGCGGCATCGCCGCCATCATGCTCACCTCGCAGGCCACCTCGGCCCAGGCGGCCATGGCCAACCTCTACGAGCTGGACGCGATCGCCGCCGCGATCATCGGCGGAACCCTGCTCAGCGGCGGCCGCGGCACGATCGTCGGCTCGCTGCTCGGCGTGATCATCTTTGCCACCATCACGAACCTCTTCGCCATCAACGGCCTCTCCATCGAGGCGCAGAACATGGTCAAGGGCGGCATTATCGTCGCCGCCGTCCTGGTCCAGCAGTTCCAGTTCAAGTCCTTCACTCGGCTCCTCGCGCGGAACAGGCTCACCACCACAACCTGACGCACCGCACGTTGTCCCTGGCGACGTCGAGAACTTCGACAGTGGCCGGACCTCGCACACCCTCACCAACTGAAACCCGCTCCCAGGAGGTCGTCATGACCCAGCACAGTCGCGACCTGTCGCGTCGTCGGTTGCTGTTCGGCGGTGCCGCCGTCGGTGCCGCCACCCTGCTCACCGCCTGCACCAGCAACGAGACCCCGGCGGCCAGCACCCAGACCAAGGCCGCCGGAGACGGCGCCGGCAACAACGCCCCCGGCAAGAAGGTGGTCATCGGCTTCTCCGCCCCCGCCGCCGACCACGGCTGGATGGGCGCGATCCACGCCAACGCCAAGGCGCAGGCCGCCGCCTACTCGGACGTCGAGCTGAAGGAGGTCGACGGCGGCACGACCTCCGAGGCGCAGCGCTCCACGCTGGGCACGCTGATCGCCCAGAAGCCGGACATCATCGTCGTGCTGCCGCACGACGGCAAGGAGGTCAACGCGGTTGCCCTCCAGGCGATGCAGGCGGGTATCCCGATCGTCAACCTCGACCGGGTGTTCCCCGACGCGCTGGCCTCGCGGCTGGTCATCAAGGGTGACAACTACGGCATGGGCGTCTCGGCCGGGCACTTCATCGGCAAGCAGCTGAAGGACAAGGGCGTCACCAACCCGGTGATCGGTGAGATCGCCGGCCTGGAGATCCCGCTGACCGTCGAGCGCAGCGCCGGCTTCGCCGCGGCCCTGGCGACGTACGGGTTCAAGGTGTCCAACCGTCGCTCGGCCGAGTTCACCTCGGACAGCGGCCAGCGCGAGGCGGCCCAGCTGCTCCAGGCGCTGCCCAAGATCGACGCGATCTGGAACCACGACGACGACCAGGGCATCGGTGTGCTCGCCGCCATCAAGCAGGCCAACCGCTCCGAGTTCTTCATGGTCGGCGGCGCGGGCGCGAAGCTCGCGATCGACGCCATCAAGGCCGACAACTCGGTGCTCAAGGCGACGGTCACCTACAACCCGTCGATGGCCTCGTCGGCGATCTCCCTCGCCCGGCTCATCGCGCAGGGCCGGGGCATGGGGGACCTCACGGAGCTGCAGGTGCCCAAGGAAGTGACCCTCGCCTCCGAGACGATCACCAAGGAGAACGCGAGCAACTACGAGAAGCTCGGGTTCTGACACACGGGGGGAGACCCACCTTGTCCACGAGAGACAGAGACCTGCGGGTCGGTCTGGTCGGCTACGCGTTCATGGGCGCCGCGCACTCACAGGCGTGGCGCACCGTGAACCGGGTGTACGACCTGCCGGCGCGGGCTCGGATGGCGCTCATCTGCGGCCGGGACACCGGAAAGGTGGCCGACGCCGCCGACCGGCTCGGCTGGGAGGCGTACACCACCGACTGGCGTGACCTGATCAGCCGGGACGACATCGACGTGGTCGACGTCTGCACCCCGGGGGACAGCCACGCCGAGATCGCGCTCGCCGCGTTGGCCGCCGGTAAGCACGTACTGTGCGAGAAACCGCTGGCCAACACGGTGCAGGAGGCCAGGGCGATGGCCGCTGCGGCGGCCACCGCCCAGGCCGCCGGGGTGCGGTCGATGTGCGGGTTCAACTACCGCCGGGTGCCCGCGGTCACGATGATGCGCCAGCTGGTCGCCGACGGACGGCTCGGGGTGATCCGGCACGTCCGCGCGACGTATCTGCAGGACTGGATCGTGGACCCGCAGTTCCCGCTGGTCTGGCGGTTGCAGAAGGACAGGGCGGGCTCCGGCGCGCTCGGCGACATCGGTGCGCACATCATCGACCTGACCCAGTTCGTGACCGGCCAGCGGATCACCGGAGTGAGCGCGGTGACCGAGACGTTCGTCAAGGAGCGTCCGTTGCCGGCGGAGTCCAGCGGGCTCGCCGCCACGCTCGACGGCAACGGTGACGGGCTGGCTGCCGCTGACGGCCACGGCCCGGCCACCGGTCAGGTCACCGTCGACGACGCCGCGGCCTTCGTGGCCCGGCTCGACGGTGGCGCGCTGGGCACGTACGAGGCGAGCCGGTTCGCCACCGGGCGCAAGAACGCCCTGCGTGTGGAGATCAACGGCTCGCTGGGCAGCCTGGTGTTCGATCTGGAACGCCTCAACGAGCTGGAGTTCTACGACGCGACGCTGCCCAGCACCGAGCAGGGCTTCAGCCGCATCCTGGTGACCGAGGGTGAGCACCCGTACATGTCGGCCTGGTGGCCGCCGGGCCACATCATCGGCTACGAGCACTCCTTCACCCACCAGATGCGCGACTTCATCGAGGCGATCGCCACCGGAGTCGACCCGGCTCCGTCCTTCGCCGACGCGTTGCAGGTCCAGCTCGTGCTGGACGCGGTGACCCGCTCGGCGGAGGAGGGCTCCTCCTGGACCGAGGTGGAGCCGGCGCTGACCGCGGTCGCGGTCTGAACCACGGCCCGGCCGGGCGGCAAGTCCGGCCGGGCCACCACCCCCGACCCATCCGCGGTGGCGGTGATCCCGCCGCCACCGCCCGACCAGCTTTCCGGGAACGACCGGCGAGGGACCGGCCGCGGTTGCGCCCCGCGGCTCGGGACGAGGTCGATTCCGGAAGGGCGTGCAGCCGGGCCTCGCGGCCCGGTGGCGCACGAGCAGGACGGCTGTCCGGTGTGGCCGGACCGGGATTCCCCGGCCGCACCGGAGGGCCGCCACCACCCCGACGACGTTCCGGAGGAGCAGATGGCACCGCCAACGGCTCGCGCGACCGTCACCGACCAGTTCCGTCGCGCCGCGACGGACCGCGACTGCTGAAACGTCCGGCCGGGGCGCCATCGCCCTGACGGCTCGGATGCGGGGGAGGCAGGGTCGAGACGCCGACCCGACCCTGCCTGCCAGCCCCGTCCGTCCGCACCCGCACCGGCAGCCGGTCCGGCGCCGTCGCCGCCGACTTCGACGCCGGACCGTCTCCGAAGCGGACGGGCGGACGGGGCCCATCCGATACATCGATGTTTCTCACACTTCTATATCTTTCGGAATCAAATTCTGATATCAAGATAATTCGATGCACAACGGTCTTCCTGATCGGGAAGGGGCGCCATGCGTACGGGTGTCTGGCTGGTGGGGGCGCGCGGTTCTGTCGCGACCACCAGCATCGTCGGAGGGCTCGCGCTGCGCGCCGGCCTCACCGGTCCGGCTGGTTGCGTCACCGAGCTGCCGGAACTGCGCGGTCCCGCGCTTCCCGCCTTCAGCGACCTGGTCTTCGGTGGCCACGACGTGGCCACCACGCCGCTGGTCAAGCGCGCTGAGACGCTCGCCGCCGCCGGGGTGCTGCCGGGCCGGCTGGTCGCCGCCCTCCTCGACGAGCTCGCCACGGTCGAGCAGGAGCTGCGCCCCGCACCGGCCGGGGCGACCCAGGCCGACCGGGCCGCCGCCGCCGTCCGGGACCTCACCGACTTCCGCGACCGGCACCGGTTGGAGCGGGTGGTCGTGGTCAACGTCTCGGCGACCGAGCCGGCCGTCCGACCACACCCCGGGCACGCCGACCCGACCGCGCTGCGCGCCGCGCTGACCGGCCCCGACGAGGTGCTGCCGGCCAGCTCGCTCTACGCGTACGCGGCGCTGACCGCCGGCTGCCCGTACGTCGACTTCACCCCGTCGACCGGGGCCCGGCTGCCGGCGCTGCACGCGCTGGCGGTCGAGCGCGGGCTGCCGTACGGCGGGCACGACGGCAAGACCGGCGAGACCCTGGTGAAGTCGGTGCTGGCCCCGATGTTCGCCATGCGGAACCTGACCGTGCACACCTGGTCCGGGCTGAACCTGCTCGGCGGCGGCGACGGCGCCAACCTGGCCGATCCGGCCGCCAACGCGGCCAAGGTGGAGAGCAAGCAGCGGGTGCTCGGCGAGACGCTGGGGTACGTGCCGCAGGGCGACACCCGGATCGACTTCGTGGAGGAGCTGGGCGACTTCAAGACCGCCTGGGACCTGATCACCTTCTCCGGCTTTCTCGGCACCCGGATGCGCATGGAGTTCACCTGGCACGGGTGCGACTCGGCGCTCGCCGCCCCGCTGGTGCTCGACCTGGCCCGGCTCACCGCCGCCGCGCACGCCGGCGGGCACGTCGGCGCCCTCGAGGAGCTGGCCTTCTTCTTCAAGGATCCGCTCGGCGGGCCGACCCACTCGCTCGCCGAGCAGTGGACCCGGCTGGCGGAGTTCACCCGCCGCCTGCACGCCGGCCGGGGGAGTGCCGATGGCCAGGCTGGCTGACCTCGCAGAGCTGGTCCGGGCGCCGGCCGCGCTCTCGGTCCCCGGGGACGTGGTCGCCGGCGCCGCCGCGGCCGGGGTGCTCGACCGGCGTACGCCCGCCCTGGCCGGCGCCTCGGTGCTGCTCTACTGGGCCGGAATGGCCGCCAACGACTGGGCGGACCGGCGGCTGGACGCCGTCGAGCGCCCGGAGCGCCCGATCCCCAGCGGCCGGGTCCACCCGGGCGCGGCGGTCGGCCTCGCCGCCGGTCTCACCGCCGCAGGCCTGGGTCTGGCCGCCGCCGCGGGCGGCCGGCGCGCGACGGCGGTGGCGGTGCCGCTGGCCGTGGCCGTCTGGGGCTACGACCTGCGGGCGAAGAACACCGCTGCCGGTCCCGCGGTGATGGCCGCCTGCCGGGGGCTGGACGTGCTGCTCGGCGCCGCCGGCGGTCGACTGTCCCGCGCGCTGCCGGCCGCGCTGACCGTGGCCGCGCACACCTGGACGGTCACCGCGCTCTCCCGCCGGGAGGTCACCGGCGCCGACGCCACCCTGCCGCTGGGCACCCTCGCCGGCACCGCCCTGGTCGCCGCGAGCGCGGCTGCCGCCCCCCGCCCGCGTCCGGAGCGCCGCCCGACCCGATCGTCCGCCGACGGCGACGTCACCGAACGGCGCGCTCCGGCCCCCCGCTCCCGCCGCGCGGCGCTCGCCGCCGCGCTGCCGGCCGCGTTGACCGCCTGGTACGCCGCCGGCTACGGCCGGGCTCAGGCCCGGGTGGTCGCCGATCCGAGTGCCGGGCGGGTGCGCGCGGCGGTGGGTGCCGGGATCACCGGACTGCCCGCGTTGCAGGGCGCGCTGACCGCCCGCAGCGGCGCCGGGCTGCTCGGGTTGGCGGTCGCCGCGGCGGCCCCGCTCGGCCGCCGGCTCGCCCGGAAGGTCTCGCCGACATGACCGCACCGCCGCGCTTCGGCTACGGGACCAACGGGTTCGCCAACCACCGGCTGGACGACGCGCTCGGCGTCATCGCCGACCTGGGCTACGTCGGGGTGGCGCTCACCCTGGACCACGATCATCTCGACCCGTACCCGCCGGGGCTGGTCCGCCGGGTGGCCGCCGTGCGGCGCCGGCTGGAGACGCTCGGCCTGGCGGTGGTGATCGAGACCGGCGCCCGCTACCTGCTCGACCCCTGGCAGAAGCACGCGCCGACGCTGCTGCACGACGACCCGACCCGGCGGGTCGAGTTCCTGCGCCGGGCGGTGCGGATCGGCGCCGACCTGGGCGCGGAGGCGATCTCCTTCTGGGCCGGCGTACGCCCCGAGCCGGTTCCGCCGCGGACCGCCTGGGACCGGCTGGTGGCCGGGTGCGCCGCGGTGGTCGACGCCGCCGACCGGGCCGGGGTGCGGCTCGGGTTCGAGCCGGAGCCCGGCATGCTGGTCGAGGACATCGCCGGCTGGCGGCGGCTGCGCGCGGCGCTCGACGACCCGGCCTGCTTCGGCATCACTCTCGACATCGGACACTGCCGCTGCCTGGAGCCGTGGCCGGTGCCGCGCTGCGTGCACGAGGTGGCCGAGCACCTGGTCAACGTCCAGATCGACGACATGCGCCGGGGCGTGCACGAGCACCTCGAGTTCGGCGAGGGCGAGATCGACTTCCCGCCGGTGCTGCGCGCGCTGGACGACGCGGGCTACCGGGGTCTGGTCGCGGTGGAGCTGCCCCGACACTCGCACGCCGCCCCCGCCGTGGCCGCCCGGTCCCTGGACTTCCTGCGCGCCGCCGCGCGGTCCGCGGGCCTGGCCCGCCCGGACAGCGACGACCCGGGCGGTGGCACCGACCCGGGGCCCCAGCACACCGACGGCCAGGACACCGCGCGTCCCCTTTGCTCTGCTTCAGCGGAGGCGACAGTCGGTGTCCGCCATCCGGACACCGTCCGTCGCCTGGAGTGAAGCAGAGCAAAGGGCGCGGTGCGGTACCTGCCGACCAGCACGAGGGAGGAGACGGGATGACACCCGATCAACTGCGAGCGGCCCTGCGGGGCGTTCGGGACCCCGACTGGCTGGACGTGGCGCTGCGCCAGGTCGCCGCGGAACCGGCGGCGATCGACCGGTTCTTCCCCGCCGCCGGCCGGCACTGCGGCCGGGGGGAGCTGACCGGGTTGCCCGGTTGGACCGCCGACGAGGCGGCCCGCGTCCTGCTGCTCACCGCCCTGCCCGCCGAGCACGCCCGCTACGCCGACGCCCTCTACCGGCACGGCGACGCGGCCGAGAAGCGGGCCGTGCTCAAGGCGCTGCCACTGCTGCCGATCGGCGCGGCGGGGGTGCCCCTGCTGCACGACGCGATCCGCACCAACGACACCCGGCTGGTCGCCGCGGCCCTCGGCCCGTACGCCCGCCACCTCGACTCCGCGGCCTGGCGGCAGGCGGTGCTGAAGTGCGTGTTCATGGAGGTGCCGCTGTCGGTCGTGGCCGACCTCGACACCCGCGCCGACGGGGAACTCGGCGTGATGCTGGGCGGCCTGGCCGCCGAACGGCAGGCCGCCGGCCGGAGCATGGCCGCCGACGCCACCGACCTGCTCGACCAGCTCAGCCCACAGGAGGCGTGATGCGCATCTTCGACCCGCACATCCACATGACCTCACGCACCACCGACGACTACGAGCGGATGGCCGCGGCCGGCGTCCGGGCGGTGGTGGAGCCGGCGTTCTGGCTCGGGCAGCCGCGCACCAGCCCGGCCTCGTTCACCGACTACTTCGACTCGCTGATCGGCTGGGAGCCGTTCCGGGCCGGGCAGTTCGGCGTCCGGCACCACGCCACGGTGGCGCTGAACCCGAAGGAGGCCAACGACCCGCGCTGTCGTCCGGTGCTCGACCTGCTGCCGCGCTACCTCGACAAGGACGGCGTGGTGGCGGTCGGCGAGATCGGGTACGACTCGATGACCCCGGAGGAGGACGAGGCCTTCGCCGCCCAACTGGCCATGGCCGTCGCCCACGACCTGCCGGCGCTGGTGCACACCCCGCACCGGGACAAGGCCCGGGGGGTCGAGCGCACCCTCGCCGTGGTCCGCGAGTCCGGCATCGAACCGGGTCGGGTGGTGGTCGACCACCTCAACGAGGTGACCGTCAAGCTGGTCCGGGACACCGGCTGCTGGCTCGGCTTCTCCATCTACCCCGACACCAAGATGTCGCCGCCGCGGATGGTCGAGCTGCTGCGGGAGTACGGGACCGAGCGGATGCTGGTCAACTCGGCGGCCGACTGGGGACGTTCGGACCCGTTGCTCACCCGGGCCACCGCCGAGGCGATGTTGCTGGCCGGGTTCACCGACGACGACGTCGACCAGGTGCTCTGGCGCAACCCGGTGGAGTTCTACGGTCAGTCGGGACGGCTCGACCTGACCGGCCTGGACCTCGCCGACGTGGGCGGACCGGCGGGGACGTTCGCCGGCAACTCGATCCTGCGCGGAGGCAGCTGATGCGGCTGCGGCACGCCGGTGGCGAGACCGTCCACCTCGGCTACTGCACCAACGTGCACCCCGCCGAGGACCTCGCCGGCATCCTGGCCCAACTGGACACCTACGCCGTACCCGTCCGGGCGGCGCTCGGCGCCGACCTGCTCGGCCTCGGGCTCTGGCTGGCCGCGCCGGTCGCCGCCGAGCTGGCCGCCGACCCGGCGGCCCGCCGCCGGCTGCGGACGGAGCTGACCACCCGGGGGCTGGAGGTGGTCACCCTCAACGGCTTCCCGTACGCCGCGTTCCAGGCTCCGGTGGTGAAGGGCGACGTCTACCACCCGGACTGGACCACCGCGCCGCGGCTGGCGTACACCCTCGACCTGGCCCGGGTGCTGGCCGACCTGCTGCCGGACGACGCGGCCCGCGGTTCCATCTCCACCCTGCCGCTGGCCTGGCGCTCGCCCTGGGACACCGACCGGGCCGACGCGGCCCGGCGTCGTCTCGACCAGCTCGCGGCCGGCCTGGCCGCCGTGGAGCGGGACACCGGTCGGCGGATCCGGGTCGGTTTCGAGCCCGAGCCCGGCTGCCTGGTAGAGAGCACGAAACAATCCGCCGCAATACTGTCCGGTATGGACACTCGGCTGGGCGTCTGCCTCGACCTCGCGCACCTGGCCTGTGCCTGGGAGGAGCCGGCCGAGGCGCTGGCCCGGCTGCGCGCGGCCGACCTGCCGGTGGTGAAGGTGCAGGTCTCGGCCGCGCTGGAGGCGGCCGACCCGGCCGGCTCCGCCGACGCGTTGCGCCGCTGGGTCGAGCCCCGGTTCCTGCACCAGACCCGGGCCGTCGGCTGCGCGGGCGCCGCCGACCCGGCCGATCCGGCGTACGCGACCGACGACCTGGACGCCGCCCTGGACGCGGAGCTGCCCGGGCCGTGGCGGGTGCACTACCACGTGCCACTGCACGCCCCGCCCGAGCCACCACTGGACTCCACCCTGCCGGTGCTGCGCGCCGCGCTGGCCGCGCTCTTCGCCGGCCCGGAGGCGGGCTGCGACCACCTCGACGTGGAGACGTACACCTGGGGGGTGCTGCCCGAGGCGCGGCGCCCACGCACCGACGCGGAGCTGGCTGCCGGGATCGCCGCGGAGCTGGCGTTCGCCCGCGACGAGCTGGCCACGCTCGGCCTCGCGCCGGTGACCCGGACCGAGCGAAACGAGGTGGCGGCATGAGCGAGCGTCAGCGAGCGAATCATCGGCTCAGAGCGGTAGTGCCTCATGGCGGCACGGAGCGAAGCGGAGTGCCGGCATGAGCGAGCGTCAGCGAGCGAATCATCGGCTCGGAGCGGTAGTGCCTCATGGCGGCACGGAGCGAAGCGGAGTGCCGGCATGAGCAAGCGGTTGGTGGTGCTGGACGTGGTCGGGCTGACCCCGAGGCTGCTGGCGCACATGCCGCGGCTGCGCGGGGTCGCCGACGGCGGGTTTCGGGCCGAGCTGGGCACCGTGCTGCCCGCGGTGACCTGCTCGGTGCAGTCCACCTTCCTCACCGGGGAGCCGCCGTCCGGGCACGGCATCGTCGGCAACGGGTGGTACTTCCGGGACCTCGGCGAGGTGCTGCTCTGGCGGCAGCACAACGCGCTGGTCGGCGGGGAGAAGCTCTGGCAGGCGGCCCGGCGGGCCGAGCCCGGCTACACCGTGGCCAACGTCTGCTGGTGGTACGCGATGGGCGCGGACGTGGACTGGACGGTCACCCCGCGCCCGGTCTACTACGCCGACGGGCGCAAGGAACCGGACTGCTACACCGATCCGCCGGAGCTGCACGACCGGCTCACCGAGCGACTCGGCACCTTTCCGCTCTTCACCTACTGGGGGCCGGGCGCCGGGCTGCCCTCGTCGGCCTGGATCTGCCGCGCCGCCGAGCAGATCCTCGCCGACCACGCGCCGGACCTGACCCTGGTCTACGTCCCGCATCTCGATTACGACCTGCAACGCTTCGGGCCCTCCTCGCCCCAGGCCGCCGCGGCGGCGGCCGCGCTGGACGAGGCGCTCGGCCCGCTGATCGACGCCGCCCGGGCCCGGGACGCGACGGTGGTGGCGTTGTCGGAGTACGGCATCACCGACGTGTCCCGACCGGTCGACGTCAACCGGCTGCTGCGCGCCGAGGGCCTGCTGCGGGTGCACACCCAGGCCGGGATGGAGTACCTCGACCCGTGGACGTCCCGCGCGTTCGCGGTCGCCGACCACCAGGTCGCGCACGTCTACGTCAAGGATCCGGCGGACGTGCCGGCGGTGGCGAAGCTCTGCGCGGGCCTGCCCGGGGTGGCCGAGGTGCTGGACGCGGAGGGCAAGGCCGCGCACGGGCTGGACCATCCGCGCGCCGGCGAGCTGGTGCTGGTGGCCGAGCCGGACGCCTGGTTCACCTACTACTACTGGCTCGACGACGCCATGGCCCCCGACTTCGCCCGGCTGGTCGAGATCCACCGCAAGCCCGGCTACGACCCGGCCGAACTCTTCTTCGACCCGGCCGCCCCGGTCGCCGCCAAGCGCCGGGCCGCGGTGGCGCTGGCCCGCAAGAAGCTCGGCATGCGCTACCTGATGAGCGCGGTCGGGCTGGACGCCGGGGCCCGGGCCGTGCGCGGATCGCACGGCCGGCTGCCGGCCGACCCGGCGGACTCCCCGGTGTTGCTCTGCTCCGATCCGGCCGCGTCCCGGGACCGGATCGCGGCGACCGAGGTCAAGGGGCTCCTGCTGGAACTGGCCGGGCTGGCGAAGGCCGGCACGCCACCGGCCGACGCGGTACGCGTTCCCACGACGGCGCCCGGTGCGCCCGGGGATGCGTCGTGACGGTCACCGTGGCGCCCACCGACGCGAGCGGGCTGCGCGCCCGCTTCGACGCCGAGCTGGCCGCGTTCCTCGAACGGCAGGGTCCGGACTGGCCGGACGGGGCGCCGCGCGGTGTCTTCACCGCGTTGCAGCGGTTCGTGCTGGCCGGCGGGAAACGACTGCGCCCGCTCTTCTGCTACTGGGGCTGGCGGGGGGCGGGCGGCAACGACGGCGCCCCGATCGTGGTGGCCGCGGCCGCGCTGGAGCTGTTCCACGCGTTCGCGCTGATCCACGACGACATCCTGGACGGCAGCGACCGCCGCCGGGGCGAGCCGTCGGTGCACCGGCTCTTCGCCGACCTGCACGCCCGCTCGTCCTGGCGGGGTGACCCCGAGACGTACGGCCGCAACACCGCGCTGCTCTGCGGCGACCTCTGCGCCGCCTGGTCCGACCAGATGTTCCACGAGTGCGGGCTCACCACCGAGCAGGTGCACCGGGGGTACGCGATGTTCGCCCTGATGCGTACCGAGGTGATCGCCGGGGAGTATCTGGACCTGGTCTCCGGGGTCGGCGACGGCTCGGTGGCCAGCGCGTTGACCGTGATCCGGATGAAGGCGGCCCGCTACACCGTCACCCGCCCGTTGCAGATCGGCGCGGCGCTGGCCGGCGGGCCGCCGGAGCTGATCGAGGCGATGGCCGAGTTCGGCGACCCGCTCGGCGACGCGTTCCAGCTCCGCGACGACGTGCTGGGCGTCTTCGGCGACCCGGCGGTCACCGGCAAGTCGGTCCTGGACGACCTGCGTGAGGGCAAGCCGACGGTGATGATGGCGCTGGCCCGCAGCGTCGCGGACCGGACGCAGACCGCTCGGCTGCGGGAGCTGTTCGGCAACCCGGACCTGGACCCGGAGGGCGCGGCCGAGCTGCGCGCGATCATCGAGGCCACCGGCGCACGGGAGCGGATCGAGCAGATGATCCGGGTGCGCACCGAGGGGGCGCTGGCCGCCCTGGAGAGCGCGCCGCTCGACGACGCGACGCGGACCGCGCTGGTCGGTCTCGCGGGGCAGGCGATCGACCGCCGCTCCTGACCGACCGCCGCCCGCCGGACGTCGGCTGGGACTTTTAGCCGAATCAGCGAAAGTCCGGGTTGGCTCGGCAGAAGGTATGGACACATTGACATCTACGACTTAATGTCGTGGCCACCACCACACTGTTTCGTCGAGGTGAACCGGCGGCGCGGTAACCCATCGACTGGTGACCTCCGAGAACGTGGCTCCACCGACCGGTGGTCACGGCCGGCCCGATCGGCACCCGGGCCGCCTACCGCAACCCCGCTACGGCATCCGGCGCGTCGGCGCGCGCCCGCCCTGGCAGACACTCGTCAGGAAGGGACAGCCCTCGTATGTCCACATTGGACAAAGCACCTCAGCGACCCCGACGATGGTTCTCCGCCGGATCGGCGCTGATCCTGGTCGCCGCGGCCGGCACGGTCGCGCTCGGCGCCGGCCCGGCCGCACTCGGCGGCCCCACCGCCGCGCAGGCGCATCCGATCAACGCGACCGACTTTCAGCAGGTCGAGCTCGCCCGCGGCGTCGCCGAGATGGGCGAGCCGATGTCGTTGGCCGTGCTGCCGGACCGGTCGGTCCTGCACACCGCGCGCAACGGCACCCTGCGCCGCACCGACGCGAACGGCAGCACCTCGGTGATCGGCACCCTCCCGGTCTACACGCACGACGAGGAGGGCCTGCAGGGCGTCGGGGTCGACCCGAACTTCGCCACCAACCGGCACATCTTCCTCTACTACGCCCCGCCGCTGTCCACCCCCGGCGGGGACGCCCCGGCCACCGGCAGCGACTTCTCCGCCTGGCAGGGCGTCAACCGGTTGTCCCGGTTCACCCTCAACGCGGACTTCACCGTCAACCAGGCCAGCAAGGTCGACGTGCTCGACGTGCCGGCCGACCGGGGACTCTGCTGCCACGTCGGCGGGGACATCGACTTCGACGCCGCCGGCAACCTCTACCTCTCCACCGGCGACGACACCAACCCGTTCGACTCCGCCGGCTACGCGCCGATCGACGAGCGGACCAACCGCAACCCCGGCTACGACGCCCAGCGCAGCGCCGGTAACACCAACGACCTGCGCGGCAAGCTGCTCCGGATCAAGGTCAACGCGAACGGGACGTACTCCATCCCGGCCGGCAACCTCTTCCCGGCCGGCACGGCCCGGACCCGCCCGGAGATCTATGCGATGGGCTTCCGCAACCCGTTCCGGATCAGCGTGGACAAGGCCACCGGCGTCGTCTACGTCGGCGACTACGGGCCGGACGCCGGCTCCACCAGCGCCACCCGTGGGCCCTCCGGCCAGGTGGAGTTCAACCGGGTCACCGCGCCGGGCAACTACGGCTGGCCGTACTGCACCGGCACGAACACCAGCAGCGAGACCTACAACGAGTGGGACTTCGCGGCCAACGCCACCGGCCCGAAGTTCAACTGCACCGGCGGGCCGACGAACAACTCGTTCCGCAACACCGGTCTGCCCACCCTCCCGGCCGCCAAGCCGGCCTGGATCCGGTACGGCGGCGACGCCGGCAGCCCGACCGAGTTCGGCGGCGGCTCCGAGTCCCCGATGGGTGGCCCGGTCTACCGGTACAACGCCTCGTCGACCTCGACGGTGAAGTTCCCGCAGTCCTTCGACGGGCAGTTCTTCGCCACCGAGTTCGGCCGGGGCTGGATCAAGCCGATCCACGTCAACGCCGACGGCAGCCGGGGCGTCATCGACACCTTCCCGTGGACGGGCAAGCAGGTGATGGACTCGGCGTTCGGCCCGGACGGGGCGTACTACGTGCTCGACTACGGCACCGGGTACTTCAACGGCGACGCCAACTCGGCGCTCTACCGGTTCGAGTACATCGGCGGCGGCAACCGGGCGCCGACGGCGGCGGCCAGCGCCAACCGCACCTCCGGCGCCGCGCCACTGGCCGTGACGTTCTCCTCGGCCGGCTCGTCCGACCCGGAGGGCGGGGCCCTGACGTACGCGTGGGCGTTCGGCGACGGCACCACCTCGACGGCGGCCAACCCGACGAAGACCTACACCGCCAACGGGACGTACACCGCCACGCTCACCGTCCGCGACCCGCAGGGGGCCACCGGCAGCGCCAGCGTGGTGATCAGCGTCGGCAACACCGCGCCGACGGTCACCATCAACGCGCCCGGTAACGGCAAGCTCTTCTCCTTCGGCGACACGGTGCCGTTCACCATCACCGTCACCGACCCGGAGGACGGCACGATCGACTGCACCAAGGTCAAGATGACCTACGTGCTCGGCCACGACCAGCACGGGCACCAGATCACCTCGCAGAACGGATGCTCCGGCTCGATCACCATCCCGGTCGACGGCGAGCACGACTACGCGGCGAACATCTTCGGCATCTTCGACGCCGAGTACACCGACGCGGGCGGCCTGACCACGCACACCCAGCACACCCTGCAGCCCCGGCACCGGCAGGCCGAGCACTTCAAGACCTCGTCGGGCATCAACACCTTCGACAAGGCCGCCGCCGAGGGCGGCAAGACCGTCGGTGACATCAACAACGGGGACTGGATCGCCTTCCAGCCGTACCAGCTGGGCAACGTGACGTCGTTCAGCGCCCGGGTCTCCTCGGCCGGCGCCGGCGGCACCCTCCAGGTGCGGGCCGGCTCCGCCACCGGCACGGTGCTCGGCTCGGCCACCGTCCCGGTGACCGGCGGCTGGGAGACCTTCGCCACGGTGAACGGGACGCTCAGCAGCCCGCCCGCCGGCACCACCACGCTCTACCTGACCTTCGCCGGCTCGGGCACGGGGGCGCTCTACGACGTGGACGCCTTCACGCTGAACACCGGCACCGCCACCGGCGGCACCGGCCCGATCCGGGGCCTGGCGAACAAGTGCCTGGACGTGCGGTCCGGCGCCACGGCCGACGGGACGCAGATCCAGCTCTACACCTGTAACGGCAGCACCTCGCAGGCCTGGACGGTGACGCCGAACTCGACGGTGCGGGCGCTGGGCAAGTGCCTCGACGTCTCCGGTGGTGGTTCGGCCGACGGGACGAAGATCCAGCTGTGGACGTGCAACGGCACGGGCGCGCAGAACTGGTCGGCGCAGGCCGACGGCACGCTGCGCAACCCGCAGTCGGGCAAGTGCCTCGACGTGTCGGGCAACAACTCGGCCGACAGCACGCCGGTGCACCTGTGGACCTGCGTGGCCGGCGCGGCCAACCAGAAGTGGATACTGCCCTGACCTGAGTTGAGCGGAGGGGTCGCCGGTTCCGGCGTACCGTCGAGACCGGTGGCCCCTCCCGACCGACCCTAGGAGAGCGACATGCGCAGACTCCTGCGACCCGTCCTCGGCGCGGCCACCGCCGTCCTCGCCGTCATCGCCTGCACCACCCCGGCCACCCCGGCCAGCGCCGCCGACGCCCCCTACGACGTGCTGGTCTTCTCCAAGACGGCCGGTTTCCGGCACGACTCGATCGCGGTCGGCACCCAGGCCATCCGCGACCTCGGCGCGGCGAACAACTTCACGGTCACCGCGACCGAGGACGCCGCCCAGTTCACCACCGCCAACCTGGCCCGGTTCGAGACGGTGGTCTTCCTCAACACCACCGGCGACGTGCTCAACGCGACCCAGCAGACCGCCTTCGAGTCGTACATCGGCGGCGGCGGTGGCTACGTGGGCGTGCACGCCGCGGCCGACACCGAGTACGGCTGGTCCTTCTACGGCAACCTGGTCGGCGCGTACTTCGCCTCGCACCCGGCGATCCAGCAGGCCAACGTGAAGGTGGAGAACCGGGCGCACGCGGCGACGGCGCACCTGCCGCAGACCTGGACCCGCACCGACGAGTGGTACAACTACCAGACCAACGCCCGGTCGACCGCCCGGGTGCTGGCCACCCTCGACGAGTCGTCCTACTCGGGCGGCGGGATGGGCGCCGACCACCCGCACTCCTGGTGCAAGACCTACAGCGGTGGCCGGTCCTTCTACACCGGCGGCGGGCACACCCAGTCGTCGTACGCCGAGCCGGCGTTCCGCGCCCACCTGCTCGGTGGCATCCGCTACGCGGCCGGCCGGACGAAGGCCGACTGCCGGCCGGAGACCGGCTACAGCACCCTCTACAACGGCTCGACCACCGGCTGGTCGCAGGCCGGGCCGGGCAACTTCAGCAACTCCGACGCCACCCTCACCTCCGTCGGTGGGATGGGGCTCTACTGGTACAGCGCGAAGCAGTTCACCAACTACTCGCTGAAGCTCGACTGGCGGCTGGCCGGCGACGACAACTCCGGGGTGTTCATCGGCTTCCCGCCGTCGAGCGACCCGTGGTCGGCGGTGAACAACGGCTACGAGATCCAGATCGACCCCACCGACGCGGTCGACCGGACGACCGGCGCGGTCTACACCTTCAAGTCGGCCGACATCGCGGCCCGTGACGCGGCGCTGAACCCGGCCGGGGAGTGGAACACCTACGAGCTGCTGGTCGAGGGGGAGCGGCTGCAGCTCTTCCTGAACGGTGTGAAGATCAACGACTTCACCAACACCGACCCGGTCCGCTCGCTCGCCGGGCACATCGGCATCCAGAACCACGGCACCGGTGACGACGCCTCGTTCCGCAACATCCGGATCAAGGAACTCGGCACCACCCCGCCGCCGACCGGCAACGTCACCGTCCAGGCCGAGGCGTTCAGCTCCGCCAGCGGCGTCAGCGCGGTCGGCAAGACCGGCGCCAACGGCGGGCAGACCCTCGGCTACGTCGAGCCGGGCGACTGGGCGGCGTACAACGGCGTCGACCTGACCGGGGTCACCTCGTTCCGGTCCCGGATCGTCTCCGGTGGGCCGGGCGGCACCATCCAGGTGCGTACCGGCTCGACCACCGGCCCGGTGCTCGGCTCGGTGGCGGTGCCGAACACCGGCGGCTGGAACACCTTCGCCGACGTCACCACGACCCTCTCCGGCGTACCGTCCGGCGCGCAGAACCTCTACCTCACCTTCACCGGGTCGGGCAGCGGGCTCTTCGACGTGGACGACTTCACCCTGGTGAAGGGGAGCGGTGGCGGCACCGGCACCGGGCCGATCCGGGGCCTCGCGGGCAAGTGCCTGGACGTACGCAACGCCGGCACGGCCGACGGCACGCAGGTCCAGATCTACACCTGCAGCGGCAGCGCGGCGCAGACCTGGACGGTGACGCCGAACTCGACCGTGCGGGCGCTGGGCAAGTGCCTCGACGTCTCCGGCAGTGGCTCGGCCGACGGCACGAAGATCCAGCTGTGGACGTGCAACGGCACGGGCGCGCAGAACTGGTCGGCGCAGGCCGACGGCACGCTGCGCAACCCGCAGTCGGGCAAGTGCCTGGACGTGTCCGGCAACAACTCGGCCGACAGCACGGCGGTGCACCTGTGGACCTGCATCGCCGGCGCGGCCAACCAGAAGTGGACCCTGCCCTGATGCGCTGATCGCGGCTCACGGTAGATCCGACAGCGACATGCCCCAGGGGAAATCCCCTGGGGCATGTCGCTCGTGTGGGGGCGCCGTGCGGGACGCGGCACCCAGGCTCTTCCGTGCCGCTTCCGGTCGACCTAGAGTGGGGGCGGCGACCGTGATGGTGGCCGGTGACCCGGCGGGAGGCGCAACCCGGCGGGCCCAGGTGCGTCCCGCACCCACCGGTGCTCCGCCGCGGCCCCGCCACGCACCGGTGCGACCGGTCGCCCTCGCCCCGGTCCGCCCGTACGGAATCCCCATTCCAACAGGGGAGAGAAGGACAATGGCGCGACCTATCACGCTCTTCACCGGCCAGTGGGCCGATCTTCCGTTCGACGAGGTCTGCCGGCTCGCCTCCGAGTGGGGCTACGACGGGCTGGAGATCGCCTGCTGGGGCGACCACTTCGAGGTCGACAAGGCGCTCGCCGACGACTCGTACGTCGAGCGCAAGCGGGAGACCCTGGCGAAGCACAACCTCCAGGTCTTCACGATCTCCAACCACCTGGTCGGCCAGGCCGTCTGCGATCACCCCATCGACGAGCGGCACCAGGACATCCTGCCCGCCCGGATCTGGGGCGACGGGGAGCCCGAGGGGGTGCGTCAGCGGGCCGCCGAGGAGATCAAGGACACGGCCCGGGCGGCGGCGAAGCTGGGCGTGAACACCGTCGTCGGCTTCACCGGCTCGTCGATCTGGCACACCCTGGCGATGTTCCCGCCGGTGCCGCCGTCGATGATCGAGAAGGGCTACCAGGACTTCGCCGACCGGTGGAACCCGATCCTCGACGTCTTCGACGAGGTCGGGGTGCGGTTCGCCCACGAGGTGCACCCGAGCGAGATCGCGTACGACTACTGGACGACGAAGCGGGCGCTGGAGGCGATCGGCAACCGGCCCGCCTTCGGGCTGAACTGGGACCCGTCGCACTTCGTCTGGCAGGAGCTGGACCCGGTGAACTTCATCTTTGACTTCGCCGACCGGATCTACCACGTGGACTGCAAGGACGCCAAGGTGCGCACCGGGGACGGGCGGCGTGGCCGGCTCGCCTCGCACCTGCCCTGGGCCGATCTGCGCCGTGGCTGGGACTTCGTCTCCACCGGGCACGGCGACGTGCCGTGGGAGGACTGCTTCCGGGCGTTGAACGCGATCGGCTACTCCGGACCGATCTCCATCGAGTGGGAGGACGCCGGGATGGACCGCCTGGTCGGCGCGCCGGAGGCGCTCCAGTTCGTCCGTCGGCTCGCCTTCGACGCCCCGACCGCCGCCTTCGACGCGGCGTTCAGCAGCAAGGACTGAACCACCCGGCCCGGGGGTCGGCCGCCGGCCGCCCCCGGCCCGGTCAGTGCGTGGCGAAGACGTGCTCGCTGACCAGCCGCGCCGCGCCCACCAGCGCGGCCCGGTCGGCCAGGTCGGTCAGCACGACCGGCATGGTGCCGGTGGCCAGCGGGGCCGACCGGCGGTAGACCACGCTGCGGATCTCGGCGAGCAGGAGGTGGCCCGCTCCGTCCGGCGCGCCACCGATCACGACGATGCCCGGGTTGAAGAAGCTGACCAGCCCGACCAGCACCCGGCCGAGGCGCCGCCCCGCGTCGCGTACCACGGTCTGGGCGGCGGGGTCGCCGGCGGTCGCCGTGGCGGCCACGTCCCGCACGGTCAGCGTGCCCGCCGCGGCGAGCCGGGCGGCCAGCGCACCGGGCGGACCGGACCGCGCGGCGGTCAGCGCCGCCCCGACCAGCGCGGCGTCGCCGCAGTAGGCCTCCACGCAGCCGCTCTCGCCGCAGACGCAGGCCGGCCCGTCCTCGCCCAGCGGCAGGTGCGCGATGTCGCCTGCGCTGCTGGTCGCGCCCCGGTAGAGCGTCCCGCCGAGCACCAGGCCGCAGCCGATCGCCGTGCCGAGCTTGAGGTAGAGGAAGTCGTCGAAGGTACGGCCGATGCCGGTGTGCTGCTCGCCGAGGGCGAGCAGGTTGGCGTCGTTGTCCACCAGCGCCGGGCAGCCCAGCTCGGTGGCGAACGCGTCCCGGACTCCGAACCGCTGCCAGCCGGGCAGGACCGCGGGCGCGACGGAGGTGCCGGCCTCGGCGCCGACCGGCCCGGGCAGGCCGATGCCGACCCCGGCCAGCTCGGCGACGCCCAGTTCGGCGCGGAGCTTCTCGACGAGTTCGACGGCCCGAGCGATCACCGGTTCCGGCCCGCTGTGGACGTCGACCGCCTCGTCGGCCTCGGCCAGGACGTTCAGCTCGCCGTCGGTGATCGCCACCCGGACCCGGTCGGCGGCGACGACCACGCCGGCGAAGCGCACCCCGCCGGCGAGGCGCAGCAGCGAGGAGCGCCGCCCGCCGCGGGAGGCCGCCGGCCCGGCGGTCTCGACCAGGCCCCCGGCGACCAGCCGCTCCAGCTCCGTGGTCAGCGTCGAGCGGGACAGGCCCAGCGCGTCGCCCAGCTCCACCCGGGAGCGGGGGCCGTCGTCGCGGAGCAACCGGACGAGACGTGCCTGCTGCGTGTTCTCCGGCCGGACGAGCACCATCGCCATCACCTCCGGCTGGAGTCTTCCACGACGGTGTTACCGCCTTGTAGCGACCAGGGGCCGCATCCGATGACGGATGCGACCCCTGGCGTTACCTGTCGAGTCTGTCAGCCCCGCAGACTCGACATGTGCTGGTAACTGATCTCCGCGTACCGCAGCGAGCGGCCCGGATCGGTGGCTCCGCCCGGCGCGTTGTCCTGCTCCCACATCGGGTTGTGGTAACCCTTCGCGCCCATGTTGGCGAAGAAGCTCCCGTAGTCGATGTCACCCTCGCCGAGCGGCACCATTGCGTAACCGGCCGCGCTGGCCGGGTCGTAGGTGCCGTCCTTGGCGTGGAACAGCGGGAACCGGATGGTCTGCGCGGCGACCACGGCCAGCGGGTCGAAGATGCTGGTCTGGGTCACCCCGTCCGGGTCGGTGTAGCTGCGGAACCGGTGCTGGGCCACGTGCGCCCAGTAGATGTCCATCTCGAACCAGACCCACTCCGGGTTGGTCAGCCCGATGAAGTACTCCAGCTTGCGCACGCCGGAGGACCGGGTGGGCCGGCCCTGGGCGTCCAGCGGTCCGCTGTCGAGCAGGAAGTTGTACGCCGCGTCGTGGTTGTGCGTGTAGAGCTTGAGCCCACGGGCGGCGGCCATCTCGCCGAAGGTGTTCCACCGGTCCACGGCGGCGTCCCAGTCGGCCTTGTAGTTGCTGCCGGTCGGGTCGTTGCCGGTGCCGATGTGGGTCATGCCGAGGATCTCGGCGGTGTCCAGCGTCTGCTCGAACGCGGCGACGGTGTCCGGGGTGACCGTGCTCGGGACGGAGGCGTGTGAGCCGTTGGCGCGCAGCCCGTTGTCGTCGAGGATCTTGCGGATCTCCGTCGGGGTGATCTGCCGGCCCAGGATCGAGGTGTTCTGGGTGTACCCGGCGAACTCCACCTCCTTGTAGCCGATCTCGGCCAGCCGGCCGAGGACCCGCTCGAAGCCGTACGGCACGCCGCTGGTGTCCGGGGCGGCGCTGATCCGGTCCCGGACGCTGTAGAGGATGATGCCGCGCTTGCCGGTGGGGACGAGCAGGCCGTTGCCGGCGAAGGCCGGGGAGGCCAGGCCGGTGGCGCCGACGGCGGCCACGCCGGCGGCGCCGGCCAGGGCGCCGAGCATCCGGCGTCGGCTCATCCCGTGCTGACTGTCGTTCATCTGCTGCCTTTCCTGGTGCGGTTGGTGGGTGGAGCGGTTGGCCGGGACCGCCACGGCGGCCCCGGCCACGGCGTCGTCAGGACGTGACGCCGATGCCCTGTCCGGCGAACTCGATCCAGTTCAGGTTTCCGAAACCGCTGGTCGGGCCGCCCGGAACGGTGGTGAAGACGAGGTAGAGCCGGTGCGGACCGCCCGGGTCGGTGATCGGCACGGTGGTGCTGGTGAAGGCGTTGTTGCCGGTGGTGGCGTTGACCACCGCGGTGCCCAGCAGCGGGCCGGTGGGGGAGTCCAGCCGCAGCTGGACGCCGAACCGGGGTTGCCCGGCGGTGGCCGCGCTGCCGCCCGAGGTGCGCAACGTGACCGACTGCATGTTCCGCAGGTCCACCGTGTTGTTGACCGCGATCCAGTCACCCGGGTCGAGGCTGCCGCGCTGCTGCCCGCCACCGGTGTCGGCGCTGGCGCCGACGGTGGTGCCGGACTGGTCGACGGCGAACTCGACCTCCTGCCGCTTGTCCTGGATGACCTGCTGGTCCACCGTGGTCAGCGCCGGCTGCCCGTTGGCCCCGAGGTCGGTGTAGGAGGCGCTCACCACGCCGTAGATGTAGCCGCCGTGCGAGGCGTCATCCGGGTCGGTGGGCAGCACCCCCGAGCAGCCGAACTGGTTGGCCTCGCCGTGCCCGTGGCTGTCGTGGCCCAGGACGAAGGTCACCTCGACCTTGCCGCAGTCGACCGGCCCGTCCTCGGGGTCGGTGACCGTCACCGACCAGGGGATGCCGTCACCCCAGCTGAAGAAGCCGCCCTCCAGCGGGGTGTTGACGGTGACCGTCGGCGCGGTGTTGCCGACCGTGATGGTGGTGTTGGCCGACGCGGTCTTGCCGCTGGAGTCGGTCACCGTCAGCCGGGCGGTGTAGACGCCGTTGGCGGTGTAGGTGTGCGTCGGGTTCGGGTCGACCGAGTCGGTCGTGCCGTTGCCGTCGAAGTCCCAGGCGAACGAGATGGAGTCCGCCGGGTCCGGGTCCTTCGACCCCTCGCTGCTGAACGCGACGGTCAGCGGTGCGGTGCCGTTGGTCCGGTCGGCGGTGAGCACCGCGTTCGGCGCCCGCAGCCCCTTGACGTAGCTGAACTTCAGCATCGCCGCGTCCGGGTTGACGTTGAAGAACCCGTCGCCGTACGTCAGCAGGTAGAAGTTCCCGTCGGGGCCCCACTTCATGTCCATCGGGTTGTCACAGAGGAACGGCTTCGTCGGGGTGGTGGGCGCCTGCCCGCAGTTCAACACATTGTTGATTTTCAGGATGTCGCCCTGACCGTCGAGCCGGATCTCCTTGAGCGTGTCCCGCGTGAACTCGCCGAAGAAGATCGCGCCATCGAAGTACGCGGGGAACTTCGTCTCCGACCTCAGCTCCGGGTCGTAGTCGTAGCGCGCCGCGCCGTGCGGGCCGACGCCGCCGGTGCCCAGCTCCGGGAAGAGCACCGGGCAGGTCTGCGTCGGGGTGGACAGGTAGGACTCCGGGCAGGGAGTCGGGGCCTGGAAGGAGTACCAGAGCTCCGACTTCTGCACCGCCGGCAGGTCGGTCAGGCCGGTGTTGTGCCGGGAGGTGTTCCGCGGCGCCGCGCAGTCGAACGGCGCCACCGGCGAGATCGGGTTGGTGGTCCAGTTCATCTCGATGTACGGCAGGTTCGGCTGCACGCACATCGGCCAGCCGTAGTTCGCCGGCTTGTCGACCACCATCATCCGGCCGGTGCCCGCCGGACCCCGGCCCACCGCGGCGGTCGAGGAGTCGGGGGAGTAGTCGGTGATGTAGGCGACGTCGTCGGAGTCGAGGGTGATCCGGAACGGGTTCCGGAAGCCCATCGCGTAGATCTCCGGCCGGGTCTTGTCGCCCGGATCCTGCGCCTCGGGGAACATGTTGCCCGCCGGCACGGTGTAGCTGCCGTCCGGCTGGACCGAGACCCGCAGGATCTTGCCGCGCAGGTCGTTCGTGTTGGCCGAGCTGCGCCGGGCGTCCACGAACGGCGCCTGGTAGACCCCGGTGGCGCTGACCGAGTCGTTGTGCGGCGAGAAGCCGCCCGAGCCACCGCCGCCGGCCGGGGTGTCGTCCCCGGTCACCAGCCAGAGGTTGTTCGCCGAGTCGAAGGCGATGTCACCGGCGACGTGACAGCAGGCGCCCCGGTCGACCGGCACCTGGAGGATCTTCTGCTCCGATGCGACGTCCAGCGACGGGGACTCGCCGTCGACGAACTTGAAGCGGGACAGCTGGAAGTAGCCCTTCCACTGGTCCCAGGCCGCCGGATCGGTGCTGGTGGTCGGCGCGCCGCCGGTGGGGGTGTCCAGTGGTGGCGCGTAGTAGAGGTACACCCACTTGTTGGTGGCGAAGTCCCGGTCGACCGCCGGCCCGTACATCCCGTCCTCGCTGTGCGTGTAGACCGGGATCTGGGCGAGCACGGTGGTCTGGTTGCTCTTCGGGTCGTGCAGCCGTACGCCACCGCGACGGTCGGTCTGGATGACCCGGCCGTCGGGCAGCACGTCGAAACCGATCGGCTCGTTGACGTTCGGCTGCGCGCCGACGACCTCCATCTGGTAGTTGGCCAGCACCGTCGCACCGCAGTCGCCGTCGGTGGTGCCGGCCGCCCACTGGATCGCTCCGGCGAGGTGGGCCCGCAGGTCGGCGCCGGAGTAGCTCTCCGGGGTGGCGCCGAGTCCGGTGTAGAAGGAGCGGCCACCCTGGTAGTCCTTGCACCAGGTGACCGGGTGGTCGAAGCCCATGTTGCCGCCGGCGTACGTCTTCTCGTCCACCGTGGCCAGGACGTGTGAGAAGCCCCGGACGTTGGCCGCGAAGTTGTACCACCGGTCGGTCGTGGTCCACCGCTCGGGCAGCGGGGCGGACGCCGGGTGCACCCGGTCGGCGACGGTGACCGTGGCCGGGCTGGCCGGTGCCGCGGGCCCGGCGGCACGGGTGCCGAGCACCTCGTCGAGGAAGGACCAGCCCGGCTCCGCCTCGATCGCCGAGTGCACGCCGACGAAACCACCGCCGTCGCGGTAGTACTGCTCGAACGCCGCCTGCTGGGCGTCGGTCAGCACGTCGCCGGAGGTGTTCAGGAACACCACCGCGCGAAACTGCTTGAGGTGCGGCTCGTCGAACTTGCGGGAGTCGTCGGTGACCTCGACGGTGAACCGCCGGTCCTTGCCGAGTTCCCGGATCGCGGCTACCCCGGCGTCGGTGGCGGCGTGGCTGCCGCCGGCCGATCGGGTGAAGACGAGGACCTTGTACTGGATGCCGTTGCTCTGCTCGGCCGGGGCGGCCTGCGCCGGCGCCGGTTGGTGGGGTTCGGTCGCGACGAGCGTCGCGCCGACGAGGGTGAGAAGGCTGAGGTAGGTGACGGCTCTTCGGCCGATGGGTCTGCGCATCGAACCTCGCTCTGGTCGGGCGGGTCCGCCCCAGCGCCGGTACGTCGCTGAGGAGGTCGCCGGGGGAGTACCAAGAGCCTGGCCAGGTTCTACGCAGGACGATATTTGCGGGTGACACTAAAGAGAAGGGGTAACCGGCAGAAGTTTTTGTCGATCCGGTCGAACTTTCGTTCCAAATCGGAGAAAGTCTCCCCAGGCGTCGACCGCGCGGCCGTGACGTGCGCAGACACGGTACGGGCCCGACCGCCGAAATGGCGGTCAGGCCCGTACCGAGGTGCGACTAGAGGGTGTTGCTGTTGGTGCCCGAGCCGGACGGCTTGGTCCGCGGCGTGGTGCTGGCCGACGAGGTCGACCCGCCACTCGACGCACCGGTGCTGTGCTTCGCGCCGACCGTTGCCGGCGTGCCGGCGAACGCGTCGTCCGCCGCCGTCAGCTCCTGCTTGTGGCCGTTGCCGGTGCCCAGCTTCTCGCCCAGCTTGGTCTGGCCGAGCTTGTCCTTACCCTCGCTGTAGAGCCGGGTCGCCTGGGCCTGGGCCACCCCGGCCGCCTCCTGGACGGTCGGGTGGTCGAGCACCTTGCGGCCCCGGACCACCAACTCCTCGTACTTCTCCCGGCCGGCACGGGCGCCCAGGACGAATCCCGCAGCCAGCCCGCCAAGAAACATGATCTTTCCGCGCATGGCGGCTCCTTCCGTACCTGACGCGCCGTCGGTCCCGTCGGGTCACCCCGGCGTACGACCACCTCGCGCCTGCGTCCTGTCGTCCGCAGCTAACTACCCATCCTGCTCCGTACTCATACCTGCTTGTGCCGTGATGACGATTTATCCGAATTGCCGATCCCCACCGTCTCGGGTGGCCGGCCACTTCCCGGACCGGGGCGGGCTCGGTAACCCCCTGGACTCACACCCCCCGGAGTCCTGTATTCTTGTCCCCGTCGCACGGCGCCGGAGAGATCCGCACGCCAGCCGATGCAGTCCCCTGTAGCTCAATTGGCAGAGCAGCCGGCTGTTAACCGGCAGGTTATTGGTTCGAGTCCAATCGGGGGAGCCACTCCACGAAACGCCCGTCGGCCTTCGCCGCCGGGCGTTCGTCGTTTCCGCCCTCACCGCCGCCACTGGTGGGGCAGTCCACCGCGTGCGCACCGCTCCGGGGGCCACGCATTCGGGGCATAGGTGCCGTTTCGGCCCCTCCCGGGTCGCCTGCCGGGCAGGATGAACGATGTCGGCTTAGGCTTCGGTTGCGTCGTTTCGCGCGTCGAATCACGGGTGGGGGCGGATGTCCGGACCGGTAGGCCGCGGCCGGACCACGCTGATCGCGGTCGTCGTCGTGCTGGCGTGGCTGGTCATCGGCGCGGTCGCCGGACCCTACTCGGGGCGCCTCGGCGACGTGGCGACCAACGACAATGCCGCCTTCCTCCCCGCCGACGCCGAGGCCACCCGTGCGCAGGAGCTGGCCGGCGGCTTCGTGGACCGACAGAGCACCCCCGCCCTCGTGGTCTACGAACGGCGCTCCGGCCTCACCGAGGCCGACAAGCAGCGGGTGGCCGCGGACGCCGCCCGGTTCGCGCGACTGCCCGGGGTGGTCGGGCCGCTGCCCCCGCCGATCCCGAGCGCCGACGGGCAGGCGCTCCAGGTGGTGGTTCCGATCGACGACGCCGAGGGGGAGCGGATCGGCAGCGTCGTCGAGCGGATCCGGGAGATCGCCGGCGGCGGTGCCGGCGGGCTGACCGTGGACGTCGCCGGCCCGGCCGGCCTGCTCGCGGACCTGATCGAGGTCTTCTCCGCGATCGACGGCGCGCTGCTGCTGGTCACTCTCTGCGTGGTGCTGGTCATCCTGCTGATCGTCTACCGCAGCCCGGTGCTCTGGGCCTTCCCGCTGCTCGCCGCCGGGATGTCGTACGCCGTGGCATCGCTCTTCGTCTACCTGCTCGCCGACGCGGACCTGGTCACCCTCAACGGGCAGGCGCAGGGCATCCTCACCGTGCTGGTCTTCGGCGCCGGCACCGACTACGCGCTGCTGCTGGTCGCCCGCTACCGCGAGGAGCTGCACCGGCACGAGAAGCCCTGGGCGGCCATGCGCACCGCCTGGCGGGGCGCGGCGCCGGCCATCATCGCCTCCGGTGGCACCGTGATCGTCAGCCTGCTCTGCCTGCTGCTGTCGAGCCTGAACTCCAACCGGGCGCTCGGGCCGGTCGCCGCGATCGGCATCGCCGCCACCCTGCTGGTGATGCTCACCTTCCTGCCCGCGCTGCTGGTGCTCGGCGGCCGCTGGGTGTTCTGGCCGCGCCGGCCCCGCAACGACCGGGCCGACCCGCAGGCCGAGCACGGGATCTGGGTCCGGATCGCCGGCTTCGTGGCCCGGCGCGCCCGGCGGGTCTGGGTGCTCACCGCGCTCCTGCTGGCCGTCCTCGCCGTCGGCCTGGTCCAGCTCGGCACCACCACGCTCGGCCAGTCCGACCTGTTCACCCAGCGCACCGACTCGGTGGCCGGCCAGGAGGTGATCGCCCGGCACTACCCGGCCGGCACCGGCAGCCCGGCGAGCATCTTCACCAGTCAGCAGACCGCCCGGCAGGTCACCGAGGCGGCCCAGGCCGTCGGTGGGGTTGCCGCCGTGCGGCCGGTGACCGCCGATCGGGCCGGGGCCGCCGCGCCGGGGGCGCCGCCGCTCGTGGTCGACGGCCGGGTCCAGCTGGAGGCGACGCTCGCCGACCCGCCGGACAGCGACGGGGCCGAGCGGACCATCCGCGAGCTGCGCGCGGCCGTGCACCGGGTGCCGGAGGCCGGCGCGGTGGTCGGTGGCTTCACCGCGATCAACGTGGACACCACCGACGCGGCCGAACGCGACCAGAACGTGATCATCCCGGTGGTGCTGGCGGTCATCGCGGTCATCCTGGCCCTGCTGCTGCGCGCGATCGTGGCCCCCGTCCTGCTGATCGTGACCGTGCTGCTCTCCTTCGCGGCCACCCTCGGGCTCTGCGCGCTGCTGTTCCGGTATGTCTTCGACTTCCCCGGCGTGGACGCGTCCTTCCCGCTCTTCGCCTTCGTCTTCCTGGTCGCCCTCGGCATCGACTACAACATCTTCCTGATGAGCCGGGTCCGGGAGGAGTCGACCCGGCGCGGCACCCGGGCCGGAGTGCTGGCCGGCCTCGCGGTCACCGGCGGGGTGATCACCTCGGCCGGCGTCGTGCTCGCCGCGACCTTCTCCGCGCTCGCCGTGCTGCCGCTGGTGGTGCTGGTCGAGCTGGGCACCGCGGTCGCGGTCGGCGTACTGATCGACACCATCGTGGTCCGCTCGCTGCTGGTGCCCGCGGTCGCGTACGACATCGGGCCGACGATCTGGTGGCCGGGCCGGCTGGCCCGGCGCAACCGTGAGGAGGGCCGGCTGAATGCTGGTTGAGACGGACGTGGTCATTGTCGGCGGCGGCCTGGCCGGGCTCGCCGCCGCCCGCCGGCTGCATCGCGCCGGTGTGCCCTGGCTGCTGCTGGAGGCGAGCGACCGGCTCGGCGGCCGGGTGGCCACCGACGCGGTCGACGGCTACCTGCTGGACCGGGGTTTCCAGGTGCTCAACACCGCCTATCCCCGGCTCGGCACACTGCTCGACGTCGACCGGTTGCGGCTGGGCCTGTTCACCTCCGGGGTGCTGGTGCGCCGCGGAGACCGGCTGGTCCGGCTGGTCAACCCGCTGCGCGAGCCGACCGGCGCCCCGGGCGCCGCGCTCGCCGGGATCGGCTCCCTGCTCGACCGGATCCGCTTCGCCGGGCTCGCCGCCGGCTGCGCCACCCTGCCGGCCGGACGGCTGCTCAGCGCGCCGGAGACCACCAGCGAGGTGGCGCTGCGACGGGCCGGCCTCTCCGACGCGATCATCGAGGAGCTGATCCGCCCGTTCCTCTCCGGCGTCTTCATCGACCGCGAGCTGGAGACCTCCAGCCGGGTGCTGGCGATGGTGCTGCGGTCGTTCGCCCGTGGCCGGATCGGCCTGCCGGCCGAGGGGATGGCCGCCCTGCCCCGGGCGATCGCCGACCCGCTGCCGGCCGATCTGATCGAGCTGAACACCCCGGTCGCCGGGGTCGCGCCCGGCCGGGTGCGCACCCAGGCCGGCGACCTCCGCTGCCGCGCCGTCGTGGTCGCCGTGGACCCACCGGCGGCGCCCACGCTGCTGCCGGCCCTGGCGGCGGTACGCATGCACAGCTACACGACCTACTACCACAGCACCGAGGCGGCGCCGCTGGACGAGCCGATCCTGCTGCTCGACGGCGAGCGGCGGGAGATCCTCGCGAACACGGTGGTGGTCAGCAACGCCGTGCCGACCTACGCCCCGACGGGCCGGCACCTCGTGGCCACCTCGGTGGTCGGCCCGACGCCGCCACCCGAGCCGACCGTACGCGCCGAACTGGCCCGCCTCTACGGCCGGTCCACTGCCGATTGGACCCACCTGACCACCGTCCGGGTACCCGACGCGCTGCCCGCCGCGCCGCCACCCCAGGGCCGGCTGCGCAAGCCCGTGGCGCTCGGTGACGGGATCTTCGTCGCCGGGGACCACCGGGCCAGCCCGTCCATCCAGGGCGCCCTGGCCAGCGGCTGGCGGGCGGCCGGCGAGGTGCTGGCCGAGCTGCGTGCCGGCTGAAAAGGGGAGTTGCGGCCCGATGATGATCACTTATGCTCTCCGCCGTGCCCGCACCCCTCGCCCCACCCAACTTCGACCCCGCCGCGGCATACCCGGAGGTCGCACCGGTCCGCGACGCGCTCGCCGCGAATGACTGGCCGGCCCTGCGCGCGCTCCTCGAGGGGCTCGACCCCGGCGCCCGGACCTTCCTGATCGGAGTCGCCGCCGAGGCCGAGGCCGTCGAACCGTTCCTGCGCAAGGTGCTCGCCGACGACCCGGACGACGCGCTGGCCGGCACCCTGCTCGGCGCGCACCTGATCCAGGCCGGCTGGCGGATCCGCTCGTCCTACCGTGCCCAGTACGTCAGCCGTGAGCAGTTCGCCCAGTTCCACGACTACCTGCGCCGCGCCGAGCAGGTACTCATCGACGTGACCGCCCGGCACCCCGCCGACGCGGCCGCCTGGACCCAGCGGATCACCAACTGCCGCGGGTTGGAACTCGGCCAGGCCGAGGCGCGCCGACGCTACGACCGGCTCGCCCAGCACCACCCGCACCACCTGCCGGCGCAGGCCTCGCTGCTGCAGCAGTTCTGCCCGAAATGGAGCGGCACCTGGGAGCGGGCGCACGGCTTCGCCCGGGAGTGCGCCGAGGCCGCGCCGCCCGGCGCGCCGAACGCGGTGCTGGTCGTCGAGGCGCACCTGGAGCGGGCCCTGGACGGGAACCTCGGGCAGGCCCAGGCCTACCTACGCAGCCCACAGGTCAGCCAGGAGATCCACGCGGCCGCGCACCGCTCGGTCCGCCACCCCGACTTCCGGCACGAGCACGGCTGGGTCTGGGTGCGCAGCACCTTCGCCATGGCGTTCGTGCTGATGCAGGAGTACGGCCCGGCGGCCCAACAGTTCGTGGCCATGGGGCCGCTCGGCGACAAGGCGATGTTCGGCTACATCGACGGGGACGCGAGCAAGCTGTTCCAGCAGTTCCGCGCCGAGGCGTACGAGAAGGGCGGTGTCGCATGATCCAGGAGCTGGACGTGGACGGGGTACCCACCCTGCTCGCGCCGACGGCGGGCCCGATGCGGGCCGGGCTGACCTTCCGGGTCGGCACCGCCGACGAGACGCTGGCCCGCAGCGGCATCACCCACCTGGTGGAACACCTCGCGCTCGCCCCGCTCGGGCTCGCCGACTACCACTTCAACGGTGCCACCGCGCCCGTCGCCACCAGCTTCCACCTGCAGGGCTCCGAGCAGGACATCGCCTCCTTCCTCACCGCGGTCTGCCAGCACCTGCACAACCTCCCGGTGGCCCGGATCGAGGTGGAGAAGGAGATCCTGCGGACCGAGTGGAGCAGCCGAGGGGCCTCCGCGGTCGGTGACCTGCCGCTGTGGCGGCACGGCGCCCGGGACCACGGCCTGAGCAGCTACCCGGAGTTCGGCCTCTCCGCCCTGACCGCCGAGGACCTGCGGCAGTGGGCCGCCCGCTGGTTCACCCGGGAGAACGCGGTGCTCTGGATCGCCGGCGACCGGATCCCCGCCGGGCTGCGGCTGCCGCTGCCCGCGGGCGTCCGCCAGCCCGTTCCGGCGGTGTCGTCGGCGCTGCCGCAGACCCCGGCGTACTTCGTCAACGGCTCCCGGGCGGTGGTGCTCGACGCGGTGGTGCGGAGGAGCACCGCGGCGAGCGCCTTCGCCGGGGTGCTGGAGCGCGAGCTGTTCCGCTCGCTGCGGCAGGAGGGCGGCCTCTCCTACGCCATCCAGGCCGGCTACGAGCCCCGGGGCGACGGGCACGCCACGCTGCGCGCACTGGCCGACGCGCTGCCCGAGAAGCAGGACGCGGTGCTCGGTGGCTTCGTCGACGTACTGGCCAAGCTGCGGGTGGGCCGGATCGAGCAGGCCGACCTGGACGCGACCGTCGCCAAGCGGGAGGAGTTCCTCGCCACCGGCGAGGTGGACGCCGCCCGGCTGCCGTCGTACGCCCTGAACATGCTGACCGGTGAGCCCAACCTCAGCACCGACGAGCACCGGGCCGAGCTGAAGGCGGTGACGGTCGCCGACCTGCACGAGGTGGCCCAGGAGGTGACCGCGTCCGCGCTGCTCATGGTGCCGGACGGGCACACCGCGGACTGGGCCGGCTTCGCCGCGGCGCCCACCCGCTCGGCCGGTGTCGTCACCGGCACCGCCTACCGGGAGCGGGACGGCGAGGGCGAGCTGCGGGTCGGCCTGGACGGGGCGAGCTACGTCGGACCACACGGCCCGATCACCGTCCGGTACGCCGAGTGCGCGGTGATGCTGGCCTGGCCGGACGGTGCCCGCCAGCTGATCGGCGCCGACGCCATCACGCTGCGGATCGAGCCGACCCTGTTCGCGCTGCACCCCGACACCGTCCGGACCATCGACGCCCTGGTGCCGCCCGACCGGCACGTCCTGATGCCGGCCCGCGACCCGGAACGCGTTCCGCAGCCGCGCAACCCCGCCCGGCCGGCCCGCGACGGCGCACGCTCCTGGTGGGAGATCCCGGTGCTGGTGCTCAGCTGGCTGGCCGTGCTGTGCGTCGGTGGGCTCGCCCTGCTGATGACGATCGGCACGTTCGCCACCGCGCCGGCCGAGCGCGACGGCTGGCTGTGGGGCATCGTCGTGGTGAGCTGGCTGCTCACTGTTATCCTCGCGTTGCCCATCGTGCTGCTGCGACAACGGCGGCGCCGATGATGCGCACCGGCCCCAGTGCTGGCCGGTGATCGACCGAGCGGGATAAGATCCGGCGCGGTACCGGGGCGGTAGCTCAGCCGGTTAGAGCAGGGGACTCATAATCCCTCGGTCGCGGGTTCGAGTCCCGCCCGCCCCACCAACGGCAGGTGACTTGATCGGCCGGATCAGCCAGGCCTGCGGGTTGTCCGGCGCGCGAGCGGTCTCGGCGCGCGGTTACGAGGCGTCACGGCGCACGCGCATGTGTTGGCTGCCGCAAGGGCTGAATAGCTCGGCGTCCTTCGGGCCGGACTCAGGCGACAGCGCCTTCGATCTCGTTGGTCAGGTCGAGGATGTCGGGGACGGCGTCCAGCACGGTGACCTCCACCAGGGCGCCGTCGCGGCCGTACCGGCGGCGGTATTGGCCCTCCAGACGGTGCCTGCCGGCAGGAAGTTCGCGGATCCCTAGAAGCGCCTCGTGACGGCGCCGGGGGCGGCACTTCTCTGGCCGCCCCCGTGCCTGGTCGAATCCTTGCCGATACCGCGGCGGCGACGTCGCCCCGGTGCCGGCCACGCCTCGGCCCAAGCCTCAGCCGACGAGTGACGATCTCATCCCTGCAAGACGCGCCGCGGCTTGAACCGGCGAACCTCCTGCGGCCAGCCGCATGCCTCCGCGATTTTGCCGGCCCACATCCGGGCGGTCGCCTCATCCGGCACGTCCACGATGGTCAGGCCACCCAGGAACTCCTTGCTCTCGACGTAGGGCCCGTCGGTGAAGACCATCGCACCGCTTGTGGCGTCTGCGTTGAAGACTGGGCCGTCCTCTTCCTCCAGGCCCCCGGCGAAGACGAATGCCCCGGCGGCCTTGATCTCATCAACAACCGCCCTGGCGAGCGGACCGCGCCCGCGGAACCACTCCTCGGTGTGGTCACCCACCCACTGCTGGTTGAAGTAGATGAGGTACTCAGGCATGTCCGCTCCTCTGATCGTCCCCGGACCCGACGTCCGTCTCTGCATACGCTACGAACGGCATCCGGCAGATCCGACACTCTCCAGCTTGATTTCTGCCGCAGCTTCCGGGGCGTGGAGCCGGCGAGATCAACCGACACCGCGGCCCGGTCGAGAGATCTTCACAGCGTGGCCACGAATCCGTACGGTGGCGTCGTGAACGACGAGGCTGATGCTGGTCGGCGAGCAGGGTTGGCCAGGGTTGGGGCGGGGTTCGTACCACGACCACTACTGGTATAAGCCTCTTACGGCGCTGCTGAACGAACCGGCTACGACACCGCCACCACGATGACAGCAACGGATGAAAGCAGCGGTCAGGTCTCCCAGGGGTGACTGGTGACGGTGGGTAGGTGATGGACGCGTCCGAGCGTCTGGCGCGGGTCCGGCAGCTCTTGGCTGGCCTGCCCGGCCCGTACGGCAACGAGCACCTCTGGGCATCGGTCTGGTTCGCCGATCGGGAGGTCGTGTTCACCAGCGTGTTCGAGTTCCTGAGCGAGTGCGCGGTGATCGACGGGGTCAGCCGGTTCGGGGATCCGCCGCAGGCACCGCAGAACGAGGCCGAACTCGCTCCACTCCTGTGGCAGGTCGACGCTGCTGACGCGGTCGAGTTGCTCACCGGCCTGGCGTCGCGGACCTTGGCGTACCACGGCGAGGGCCGCTACCCGGTCGACAAGGCCCATGACGTCTTCGGGCGGCTCCGCAAGCTGCTTGGGCACGACTCCAGATGGTGGACGAACACCACTCTCAGCTCCTGGAATCCCGTCACCCAGCACACCTTCGACGCGCTGGTCGTGGGAATGGGTGGTGGAGTCGTGGTCGCCGTACTTGCAGTCGACGAGGACTGAGGGTTCCGCTGCTGCTGTCGCGGATCCCGTTCCGGCGCTGGATTCCCCGGCGTACGGCAGCGCGGCGCGCTGCCGCCGCGATCCCGGGCGGTGCCGGTTTCACGAGCCGCTCCAAGCACAAGAGCGGTCGGCGACGTTGACCGTACGCCTGCCGCGCTGAAGGCTCGCCGCCGCGCACCCGCCGCGATAGCCTCCCGCCGTGTCGATGTTTCGCACTCCGCAGATCATCCTGTTCAGTGAGGACGTCCCGCGCGCCGTCGCGTTCTACTCACGGCTCGGGTTCACCGAGACCTTCCGGGTGCCGACCGAGGGCGAGCCGATCCACGTCGACCTCGTGCTCGACGGCTACAAGATCGGTATCGCCTCGGTCGAATCCACCCGTGACGATCACGGGCTCGATCCGGTGCCCGCGGGGCAGCGGGCGGCCGTCATCCTCTGGACCGATGACACGGCCACCGCGTACACGGAACTCATCGCGATGGGGGCTCCGGCCCTGGCGTCACCCCACAGGTGGCTCGATCGCCTGCTGATCGCCTGGACCGCCGACCCGGATGGAAACCCGATTCAGATCGTCCAACGCCTCTGAACACAGGGAGCGTCAGTGCTCCGGGTGTCCGGGGGTGAAGGCTCGCCGGTAGGCGGTGGGGGTGGCGGCGAAGGCCCGGCGGAAATGCGTCCGCAGGTTGGTGGCGGTGCCCAGGCCGGTGCGTCGAGCCACCTCGTCGATGCTCAGGTCGCCGTCCTCCAACAGGGTGCAGGCGGCGCGCAGCCGTTGCTGGACGAGCCAGGCTCGCGGGCTCAGGCCGAATCGGGCCTGGAAGGCGCGGTGCAGGCTGCGGGTGGACTGCGTGCCCCTGCGGGCAAGCTCGCTGACGGTGATGGGCAGGTGCAGGTTGGCAGTCGCCCACGCGGTGACGTCGGCCAGTTCCACGGCGTCGACCGTGGCGCTCGACGGAATGAACTGCGCCTGGCCACCGGCCCGGTGCAGGGGCGTGACCATGCGGCGGGCGCGGTGGATGGCTGCGGACTGGCCGTGGTCGCGGCCGACCAGATAGAGGCAGAGGTCGAGGCCGGCGGCGAGCCCGGCGCTGGTCAGAACCTGGCCTTCGTCGATGTACAGGGCGTTCGCGTCGACCGTGACCTGGGGGTGCTCGCGGGCGAGCGCGTCGGCGTGCAGCCAGTGGGTCGTGGCGCGCCGGCCGTCGAGCAGGCCGGCCTGGGCCAGGGCGAACGCGCCGGTGCAGATCGACGCGATCCGCGCGCCGCGACGGTACGCGAGGGCCAGGGCGGCGAGGGCCTGCACCGGCGCCCGCCCGCGGGCGAACCCGGGCACGACGACGGTGTCGGCGTCGGCGAGCGCGTCGAGGCCGGCCTCGACGGTCAGGCCGAGGCCGGCGGTGGTGGTGGAGACCGCGCCGCTCTCCAACGAACAGATGGTGAGCGCGTATCGGCCCTCGCCGTCATGGCCGAACACATGGGTCGCGATCGTGAGGTCGAACGCCACCGTGGACGGCAGTGCGAGTACAGCCACCCGATGCGTGGCAGTTTCCTTGCGCATGATGGCAAGCATGCCACTCGTGCCCACGGTGATCCGACGGGATGCTGGCTGGGTGCGAATCGAGATTGTGGTGTTCGACGGCGTCGACGAACTGGACGTGTTCGGGCCGTTCGAGGTGTTGTCCATGGCCGGGTTCAGCGTCGAGCTGGTCGCTGTGGAGCGACCCGGCCCGGTGACCAGCATGCGTGGTGTCAGGTTCGACGTACCGACGGTGTTGGGCCAGGCGGACGGTCTGGTCGTTCCCGGCGGTGGATGGCTGAACCGCGCCCCGGCGGGCGCCTGGGCTCAGGCGCAACTCGGCGTCCTGCCGGCGCGGCTGGCCGCGCTGGCGCCGTCGACCCGCTGGGTGGCCTCGGTGTGCACCGGCGGTCTGCTGCTGGCGGCTGCCGGCCTGCTGGCTGATCGGCAGGCCACCACCAATCAGAACGCGTACGAGGAGTTGCGGGCCTACGACGTGGATGTCGTCGCCGAGCGAGTTGTCGACGACGGTGACCGGATCACCGCGGGCGCCCTGAGCGCCGGGCTGGATCTGGGCCTCTGGATCACCGAGCGGGAACTGGGTTCGGCCACCGCGGACCGGGTCGCGGCCGTCATCGGGTACGCGCGGACGGCCCGGGTGTTCCACGCGCGAGGGCGCGTATCGTGCCCCGCATGACGGGCCCGGTCTGGGTGGACGGTCTGGCGTACGAGGCGTACGTCGGACGGTGGAGTCGGCGCGTCGCGATGGAGTTCCTGAGCTGGCTGGACCAGCCGCTCGGCCGGCGCTGGCTGGACGTCGGCTGCGGGACCGGCGCGCTCACCTCGACGGTGCTGGCGATGGCCGACCCGAGCGAGGTGACCGGCGTCGACCCGTCAGCGGGGTTCGTGACCCGTGCCCGGGCGCTGATCGAGGACGGGCGCGCCGAGTTCCTCATCGGCGACGCCCGGTCCCTGCCGGTGTCGGACGGCAGCGTCGACGTCGTGGTCAGCGGGCTGATGCTCAACTTCGTGCCCGAGCCGACGCGGGCGGTGGCCGAGGTCGCCCGGGTGCTCGCGCCCGGCGGGGTGGCCGCCGCGTACGTCTGGGACTACGCCGAGGGCATGGCGATGATGCGTCACTTCTGGGACGCCGCCGCCGCGCTCGACCCGTCGGCGGCCGAGCGGGACGAGGGCCGCCGTCGCGGGGTCTGCGACCCGGAAGCCCTGCGCGAGCTCTGGGCCGACGCCGGTCTGCGGGCGGTGACGGTGCAGCCCATCGAGGTGCCTACCGTCTTCGCCGGCTTCGACGACTACTGGACCCCGTTTCTGGGCGGGCAGGGCACGATCCCGGGCTACGTCAGGTCGCTGCCCGAGCCGCAGCGCAACCGGTTGCGCGACCTGCTCGCCGCCCGACTGCCGGTCGAACCGGACGGTTCGATCCGGCTCACCGCCCGCGCCTGGGCGGTCCGCGGCAACGCCGCTGGGTGAGCTGTGCCCCAGCTCACGGGCCGTCGGCCAGACACATGCCGATGTTCTCCACAAGCCGGGACCACTGTCCGATAGCGGACAAGACGTCCGGGCCTCCGGCGTCGCACTGTTGTAGCAGGTGAAGAGGCTGACGGATGGCGGGCCACATCCCACTCCTCCGGCCCGGCGGGGACAGCATGGTCGCCGCCGGCGCCGCCATCCCGAGCCCGTCCGGCCGCTCGCGGCGGACCCGGCGTAGCAGCGCCGATTCCGACCGCGTACCCGCTCGGTCGTGGCCGCGGCCCGCACCGTCCCGGGCGCCCGGAGCGGTGCCGATCTCATCGGCGACAAGGACGTCATCCCACCTCCCGGTAGCCGACGCCGCCGCCGGCCGGCAGCGCGCCGACGCGCGCCCCGGCGGTCCCGGCTCCCCGCATCCCGACACCCGGCCGGACCGGCGTCGGCTTCGCGCCGTGCGCCCCGGCGACCGAACAAGAGAGGAGGGGCCGACATGGCCGCTCCCAGCGCGACCGCATCCCTCAACGCGTCGACGTACTCACCGGGGGACCAGATGACCCTGACGGTGACCTACTCCGACGCCGACACGAAGCCGTTGACCGTCACGATCGTGGTCACCGACGCGCAGGGCAACAGCAGCGCTCCGGTCCGCGTCGCCGCGGTGATCGATCCGCTCACCGTCACCGTCACCGACGACTCCGGTCGCACCTGGACCCGGCTGTCGGACAGCGGCTCGGTGGCCGTCTACCGGGCGGTGGCGTGATGCCCCGGGTGACCGTCACGGTGCGCGACGCCGGCGGGCGCACCGCCACCGCCACCGCCGACTACGCCATCGCCCAGCCGGTGCTCGGCGGCTACTACCTCTCCGGAGGGGCCGACCCGACGGCGGACATGGCCGGCGGGAACTTTCGTTCCCTCACCCAGTACCGGAGCTTCGCCGACGGCTACACCTTTCCCGGCTACCAGCGAACCTGGCTGACCACCCTCGGCAAGGCCGGGGTGAAGATGAACATGGTGCTGGAGCTGAAGCACTACGGGGCGCCCAACGCCGGGCCGCAGACCTTCACCGTGGACGGCACGTCGTACACCGTCCCGGAGCCCGCGATGACCATCCAGCAGCGACCCGGGACGACCTGGCCCAAGGCGTACGGCTACGGCCAGGTCATCGCCGGGCAGTGCGACGGGCTCTTCGCCCGGGCCCTGTCGCAGTACCGCACCCTCGGCTTCGGGGTGAACATCCAGCTCGCCTCGGAGCTGGACACCGACCACGAGTTCGGCACCAGCGAGGCGGGCAAGGCGTACACCTGGGCGGAGTCGGACGCCCGGGCGGTGCAGGCGATGACCTACATCGTGAACTGGTTCCGGGCGCGGTCGCTGCCGGCCGGGACCACCTTCTCGGTGGGCCTGGGCGGGTTCGACCGGGCCTGTTTCCAGCGCACCCACCCGGAGGCGCTGATGGCGAAGCTCGACTTCCTGCAGTGGAACGCCTACGCCACCAGCGCCAGCCACACCGCGCTGTCCCGGTTCCGGCGCACCAAGGACTGGGCGGTGGCCGACCTCGGCCCGATCGCGCTGTCCCGCCCGGTGATCATCGCCGAGTGGGGGGTGCGGGTGGCCGAGGTGCCCGACCAGGCCGCCTGGATCGCCACCGTCCCGGCGGCGATCGCCCAGCTCAACGCCGAGCGAGGGCCGCGGATCGTGCGCACCAACTACTTCAACTCCGGCTGGGGGACGCTGTCGCCCAAGGCCGCCGGGCTGGCCGCGCTGCGGTCCGCGTACGCCAAGCGCCCGTACGTCTGACCGCCCGCCGGCCCGGTGCCGTCGCGGCGCCGGGCCGGCCGGCGAGTCCGGCGCGGGCTCAGTCCCGGTCGAGCTGTGCGGCGTACGCGTCGCGCAGCTCGGCCCAGCCGAAGTCCTTCGCCTCCGCGCCCCGGATCGGGCCCACCGGGTCGCCGTCGAGCAACTGCCCGGCCACGTCGAGGCAGAGGTGCCAGCCGGCGGCGACCATCGGCACGATGCCGCGATCGGCCACGGTGTGCCGCAGCGTGAGCCGGGTGCCGGTGTCGGTGGCTGCCAGCTCCCAGCGCAGCAGGTCGTCGCCCCAGGTGTACTCGAGCAGGTGCGGCGGCTCGGCCCGGCGTACCACCGCCGGGTGCTCCTCGCGGGTCGCGCCGTCGACCAGGCTGAGCACGGCGGCGCCGGGCGTGCCGAGGTCGCGGTCGGCGAGGAACGGCGCCCACTCGGCGAGCCGGGCCGGATCGGTCAGCGCCGCCCAGACGGTGGCCGGCGGATGGCGCAGGTCGCGGACGAGGACCAGGGTGGCGCCCCCGCCGGTGGTCTCGCAGCCCAGCTCGCCGGGCGGGCTGGGGCGGAACGAGTCGCGGTCCGTCACTGCTCCTGACTGTCGAGGTGCCGTTCCAGAGCGTCCAGGTGTCGCGCCCAGAGCCGCCGGTAGGGGTCGAGCCAGCCGTCGACGGCCTGCAACGGGGCCACGTCGATGCGGTAGATGCGCTGCTGGGCGGCTGTGCGGCAGGTGACGAAGCCGGCGTCGCGGAGCACCCGCAGGTGCTTGGAGACCGCCGGTTGGCTGACCCGCAGGGCACCGACAAGCTCGCCGACGGAGCTCTCGCCGAGCCGGAGCTGGTCGAGGATCCGGCGCCGGGTGGGCTCGGCGAGGACGGTGAAGGCGTCGACTGCGGGCACCACCACAATATGCTTTCCGAAGCATATGCCTGTCAAGGCATATGCAGCTCTCCGACGCTCCGCCGGCGGTCGGGCCGGTCCCCGGGCGGGGCCCGTGGCGGCTTCCTATGCTCGGGGCATGGAACTGCGGATCTTCACCGAACCCCAGCAGGGCGCCAGCTACGACGAGCTGCTCGCCGTGGCCCGCTGCACGGAGGACGCCGGCTACGGCGCGTTCTTCCGCTCCGACCACTACCTGAAGATGGGCGCGGTGAGCGGCGACCCCGGCCCCACCGACGCGTGGACCACCCTCGCCGGCCTGGCCCGGGACACCAGCCGGATCCGGCTCGGCACGCTGATGACCGCCGCCACCTTCCGGCTGCCCGGGCCGCTGGCGATCACCGTGGCCCAGGTCGACCAGATGAGCGGCGGCCGGGTGGAGCTGGGCATCGGCACCGGCTGGTACGCCGAGGAGCACACCGCGTACGGCATCCCGTTCCCGTCGCTGGCGGAGCGCTTCGACCGGCTGGAGGAGCAGCTCGCCGTCATCACCGGGCTCTGGGCGACGCCCCGGGGCGAGACCTTCGACCACGCCGGCCGGTACTACCCGGTGACCGACTCGCCTGCGCTGCCCAAGCCGGTGCAGGACCCGCGTCCGCCGATCCTGCTCGGCGGCATGGGCCCGAAGCGCACCCCCCGGCTCGCCGCCCGGTACGCCGACGAGTTCAACCTCCCGTTCGCCTCGGTCGAGGACTCGGCGGCGCAGTTCGACCGGGTACGCGAGGCCTGCGCCGAGATCGGCCGCGACCCGGCCCAGCTGCACTGGTCGAACGCCCTGGTGCTCTGCTGCGGGCGGGACGACGCCGAGGTGGCCCGTCGGGCCGCGGCGATCGGCCGGGAACCGGACGAGCTGCGGGAGAACGGCCTCGCCGGCACCCCCGCCGAGATCGTCGACAAGATCGGCCGGTACGCGGCGATCGGCAGCCAGCGGCTCTACCTCCAGGTGCTCGACCTCGCCGACCTGGACCACATCGAGCTGGTCGCGGCCGAGGTGATGCCGAAGCTCTGACCCGGCCGACCCGTCAGCGGGCCGAGGCGTCAGCGGGCCGGCCCGGGCCCGCGCAGCACCGTGTCCAGCCGGCCGTCGCGGTCCCGGTCGACGTAGGTGACGTCCGGCACCCCGTCGCCGGTCAGGTCGACCTGCACCACGTCGGCCAGGCCGTCACCGTCGAGGTCGGTGACCACCTCGACCGACCCGTCCAGGTGCCGGGTGACGATCGAGCGCCCGCCCGGTCCGGCCACCCGCGGTGGCGGGGCCGGCGTGGGCACCGGTCGCGGCGCCGGCGGCGGCGCCGGGGTGGGCCGGGGGCCGGGCGACGACGCGTCCGGGTACGCCCCGGCCGGCCCGCTGGTCGGTTGCACGGCGGTGCCGGTCGGGTCGATCTCCTCCTCCGAGGGGAAGACGTCGCCACGTGGTGCGGGATCTCGGTAGCTGCTCATGGGCGTAGGGTTTCCCTCCGACGCCGGTGGCAACCGTGTCCGATCGACCGGGCCCGCCGCGTCGGGGCGTCGGTGCGGGTGCCGCCGGCGGCCACGCTCAGGAGCGGGGGGGTCAGGGACGTGGGACAGCGCCAGACGGCCGAGCCGGAAGCCGCCGGGAGCGGCCCCGCGGACGTGCCCCGACAGAACTGGGCCGGGAACGTCCGGTACGCCGCCCGCCGCTTCCACCGCCCGACGACGGTCGACGAGCTGCGCCGGCTGGTCGCCGGCAGCGAACGGATCCGGGCCGTCGGCAGCGGGCACTCCTTCAACCGGCTCGGGGACAGCCGAGGCGACCTGGTCACCCTCGCCGGGCTGCCGCCGGAGATCACCATCGACCGGGACCGGCGTACGGTCACCGTCGCGGCGGGCCTGCGCTACGGCGACGTCGCCACCCGGCTGCACGCCGAGGGGTACGCCCTGGCCAACCTGGCCTCGCTGCCGCACATCTCGGTCGCCGGGGCGATCGCCACCGGCACCCACGGCTCCGGCGTGGCCAACGGCAACCTGGCCACCGCCGTCGCGGCGCTGGAGCTGGTCACGGCCGACGGCGAACTGCTGCGGGTGGACCGCGACACCGACGGGGACACCTTCGCCGGCATGGTGGTCTCGCTCGGCGCGCTGGGCGTGGTCACCCGCGTCACCCTCGACGTTCTGCCGGCCTTCGACATCCGCCAGTACGTCCAGCTCGACCTGCCCCGCGCCGAGGTGGACGCCGCGCTCAGCTCGGCGTACAGCGTCAGCCTCTTCACCGACTGGCGCTCGCCGCTCATCGGCCAGGTGTGGCGCAAGCAGCGGGTTGAGCAGCCCGCGCCGCCGCCCGGCTGGCTCGGTACGACGGCGGCCGACACCCCCCGACACCCGGTGCCCGGCATGCCGGCGGAGAACTGCACCGCGCAGCTCGGCGAGTTGGGGCCGTGGCACGAGCGGCTGCCGCACTTCCGGCTCGGCTTCACCCCGAGCAGCGGCGACGAGCTGCAGTCGGAGTACCACGTGCCGCGTGCGGTGGCGGCCGAGGCGCTCGCCGCGCTGGACCCGGTGGCGCACCTGATCGCCCCGGTGCTGCAGATCTGCGAGCTGCGTACCGTGGCGGCCGACCAGCTCTGGCTCAGCCCGAACCACGGCCGGGACAGCCTCGCGATCCACTTCACCTGGATCGACGACGCCGACGCCGTGCTGCCGGTGCTGGCCGCCGTCGAGGAGCGGCTGGCGCCGTTCGGGCCGCGTCCGCACTGGGGCAAGGTCTTCGGGATCGCCCCGGCCGAGGTTGCCGCGACCTACCCCCGCCACGCCGACTTCGCCGCCCTGCTGACCCGCCTAGACCCCACCGGCACCTTCCGCACCAACCTCCTGGACCACCACTTCCCCCGCTAACCCCCCGCCACCCCCACCCCCCGCGCCCCCACCACTGGTCGATCATGCAGTTGTGGTGCCTGGCAAAGGGTGCATGCGGCGCGAAACCGGCACCACAACTCCTTGATCGACGGAGGCGGGCGCGCGGGGCCCCGGGGGGTTAGCGGCGGTCGGCGGTTACTTGGTCGCGGACGGTGCCGCGTTGTACGGCGCGGCTGATGTCGCTGGGGGAGACGATGCCGACCAGTCGGCCGTCGCTCACCACCAGCGCCCGCCCGTCGGCGCACTCGCTGAGCCGGGGAAGCAGGTGGTTCAGCGGTTCCTCCGGCTCGGCCAGCGCCAGCTCCTCGGGCCGGCAGGCCACCTCGGCCAGCGTCGTGGTCGCCCGCTGGTCCGCCGGGACGCCGCGCACCCGGTCGAGGGTGACCAGGCCGATCGGCCGCCCGTTCTCGGTCAGCGGCAGCGCCGAGTGCCGGTACGCGAAGAGGTAGTGGTCGACGAAGTCGGCGACGGTCATCTCCGGCGACGCGGTCTGCGGCTGCGGGGTCATCACGTCGGTGACCCGGATGCCGCGCAGCGCGCTGCCCATCCGGGCCTGCCGCTCCTCCATCCCGGCGGCGCCGATCAGGAACCAACCGATCAGGGCCAGCCAGAGCCCGCCGAACCCGACGCCGGAGAGGAACTGCCAGAGGCCGAGGCCGATCAGCAGCGCGCCGAGCACCCAACCGGCCCGGGCGGCCACCACCGAGGCCTTGGTCCGGTCGCCGGTCCACTTCCAGACCGCCGCGCGCAGCAGCCGCCCACCGTCCAGCGGGGCGGCCGGCAGCACGTTGAAGACCGCCAGCAGGATGTTGATGCCGGCCAGCCAGGCGAACGCGCCGAGCAGCAGGCCGCCCGGCCCGACCAGGGCGAAGATGATGGCGAACGCGCCGAAGAAGAGCCCGATGCAGAGGCTCACCAGCGGGCCCACCCCGGCGATGCGCAGCTCCGCGCCCGGACTCTTCGCCTCACCCCGCAACTCGGCCACCCCGCCGAAGAGCCAGAGCGTGATGCCACCGACCTCCAGCCCCTCGCGCTTGGCCACCACCGCGTGCGAGACCTCGTGGGCCAGCAGGCCGACGAAGAAGACCACCGCGGCGGCCAGCCCGGCCAGCACGTAGAGGACCACCGGGCGGTCCGGATAGGAACGGGGGAACTGGTTGGCCGCCAGCCCCCAGGCGATCAACGCGAAGATGACCAGGACGCTCCAGTTGACCCCGACGGGTACGCCCGCGATCCGGCCAAGTCGGAAGCTCGCCCTCATCTTCCCGTGATACCCCCGAAGCGTGTCGCTATGCCCAGCGGCGGCGGTGACCGGATCCGGTTGGTCGAGCCGTCGCCGCTCGGTCAGGGTCGGGGGGTTTCGGACGCGATGGTGGCCTGGCGGGGCAGGGCGGCCGCGCGCAGCGCCCAGTCGAGGGCGTAGTCGGCGACCTCCTCCCAGCCGTCCTGCCCGACGGTGAAGTGCGATCGCCCGGGAAAGCCGTGGAAGGCGGTCAGCGCCCGGGACTTCGTGTAGAGCGCGGCGTTGCTGCGTACCACGCCGGGCGGAACGACGTGGTCGGCCCCGCCGGCGATCAGCAGCAGCGGTGGCCGGTCGTCCCGGCGGGTGTCGACCTCGGCGGTGCTGTTCGGGTCGAGGTTGGCGAAGGCGCCCTCGAAGAGCACCCGCCCGGCGCCGGGTACGGCGTAACGCTCCCAGGCCCGGTCGGAGTCCGCCCGGCTCATCGTGTTGCCGAACGCGTAGTGGAAGTCGTCCTGGGTGAACGGGACGGCCCGGTGCCGGTTGGCCGGGCTGCGCAGGATCGAGAAGCCCGAGCGCAGGGTGCTCAGCGGCAGCTTGAGTACCCCCTTGATCGGCGCCGGGTGGATGGCCACCGCGGCCGCGCCGAGGCCCCGGTCGACCAGGACCTGGGTGAAGAGCCCGCCGAACGAGTGCCCCATGATGATCGGCGGGCGGGGGAGTTCGGCGATGACCCGCTGGTAGTGATCCACGATGTCGGCCATCCGCTGCTGCGCGATCGGCGTGGGGTCGTCGCGCAGCTGCTGGACCTCGCCCTCCATCCCGGGCCAGGCGGGGGCGAGCACCCGCAGGCCGCGCTCGGCGTACCGGTCGACCCACCGTTCCCAGCTGTGCCGGGTCATCCACAGCCCGTGGACCAGTACGACGGTGTCCACATCTCCCAGCGGCGCGCTGCCCATCAGCGTCCCCTCCCCGGTGTCGCGGTGCGCGGAACGCGCGGTTACCCGGCTGGCGGGGCGGGAATCCTGCCGGCCCGGCCCGCGACGGGGAAACCGGCCCCTGACAAATGTCATGCCCGGAAGGTGACGCGCGCTCCGGGCCCCGGAACCGGGCGCGCCGGAGCATGGCTGTCATGACCAGTACGCATCCGGCCGTCGAGCTGAGCGGCCTCACCAAGACCTTCGGCGCGGTCACCGCGGTCGACGGGCTGAGCCTGCGGGTGGAGCCCGGCGAGGTGGTCGCCTTCCTCGGTCCGAACGGCGCCGGCAAGACCACCACCATCGACATGCTGCTCGGCCTGGCCCGCCCGGACGCGGGCCGGGTGCGGATCCTCGGCGGCCCCCCGGTCGACGGGATCGCGCACGGCCGGGTGGCCGCCGTGTTGCAGACCGGTGGGCTGCTCAAGGACCTGACCGTCGGCGAGACGGTCCGGCTGACCGCCAACTTCTACCGGCGTACCCGCCCGGCGCAGGAGGTGCTGGAGCGGGCCGGGATCGCCGACATCGCCGACCGGGTGGTGGGCCGCTGCTCCGGCGGTCAGCAGCAGCGGTTGCGCTTCGCGCTGGCCCTGCTGCCCGACCCGGACCTGATGGTGCTCGACGAGCCGACCACCGGGATGGACGTCGAGGGCCGCCGCGAGTTCTGGCAGGCCCTGCGGCGCGACGCCCGGGCCGGACGGACGGTCATCTTCGCCACCCACTACCTCGACGAGGCCGACGCGTACGCCGACCGGATCGTGCTGGTCCGGCAGGGGCGAATCGTCGCCGACGGCACCACCGCCGAGATCAAGAACCTGGCCGCCGGCCGGCTGGTCCGGGCCACCCTGCCCGACGCCGACCAGGCCGCGCTCGCCGCGCTGCCCGGTGTCGACGCGGTCGAGGTCCGGGGCGACAGCGTGCTGCTGCACACCGGCGACTCCGACCGGGTCGCCCGGCACCTGCTCACCCGGACCGCGGCCCGGGACGTGGAGATCACCTCCCGCAACCTCGAGGACGCCTTCCTCGCCCTCACCACCGACCACCCCGGAGCCTGACGATGACCACCACCCTGCCGGCGACCGCCACCACCGACCGCTCCGACACCGCCACCCGGCGCCCGCCCGCCCTGGGCGGGTTCTCCCCGGCCGTGCTCGGCATCGAGTTGCGCCGGGTGCTGCGCAACCGGCGCACCCTCGCGTTCACCCTGCTCATGCCGGCGGTCTTCTTCCTCATCTTCGGCCTGCCCCAGCGCGGCCAGGATCTCGAAAACGGCCGGCCGGTGATCGCGTACGTCATGGTCAGCCTGGCCGTCTACGCGGCCATGGTGGCCACCACCAGCGCGGGCGCCGCGGTGGCCACCGAGCGGGCGCTGGGCTGGAGCCGGCAGCTGCGGCTCACCCCGCTGCGCCCCACCGCGTACGTGGCCACCAAGGTCGCCACCGCGATGGCCCTCGGCCTGCTCGCCGTCTGCGTCGAGTTCGCGGTGGGCGCCGCCGCCGGCGTACGGCTGCCCGCCCACGTCTGGCTGCTCTCCGGCCTCGGGGCCTGGCTGGGCTCGCTGGTCTTCGCCGCCTTCGGTCTCTTCATCGGCTACCTGGTGCCGGCCGAGAACGTCATGCAGTTCATCGGGCCGATCCTGGCCGTGCTGGCCATGTTCGGCGGGCTCTTCGTCCCGGTCGAGGTGCTGCCCGAGGTGCTCGCCGAGGTGGCCCGGTACACCCCGGTCTACGGCCTCGGGGAGGTCGCCCGCGCCCCGCTGACCGGCGACGGGGTGAGCCTCGGCGCGCTGGTCAACCTGCTCGCCTGGACGGCGGTCTTCACGGTCGGCGCCGCCCGGCTGTTCCGCCGGGACACCGCGCGGGTCTGAGCGGGCCGACGGCTAGCGTGGACCCGATGGACGTCGTCATGCCGGGTCAGCCCCGGCCGGTGAGCCGCCGATGGCGGGTCACCGGCTGGCTGCTCGCCGCGGTCTGGCTCTTCTTCCTCAACGTGCCGGTGGCCACCGCGCTGCGCCAGCCCGAGCCGTGGCGCCGGGTGGTCGGGGTCGGCACGGTGGTCGCCTTCGGCGTCGCGTACGTGCTGCTCTTCCAGTGGGTGCGGGGGCTGCGGCAGGCCGGCCGGCCGATCCCGCGCGGCCGGGCGGTCGCCGCGCTGCTGGGTCTGCTGGCGCTCGGCGTGGCCGGGATCCCCGGCACCGACGGGGACTGGTTGACCACCCTGGTCTTCGTCGCCGCGGCGGCCGTGCTGCTGCTGCCGGGCGGCTGGGCGCTCGCCGTCGTGGCGGCCGCCGCCGTCACGCCGCTGGTCGCGGCCGGGCTGGTGCCGGGCTGGGAGGCGGAGAGCACCATCACCTTCGCCGTCCTGCTCGCCTCGTTCGCGATGTTCGGTTTCGCCCGGCTGGCGCAGCGCAACAGCGAACTCCAGGCGGCCCAGCAACAGATCGGCCGGCTCGCCGTCACCGAGGAGCGGGCCCGAACCGCACGGGACCTGCACGACATCCTGGGCCACTCGCTCACCGTGGTGGCGATCAAGGCCGAGCTGGCCGGCCGGTTGATCGAGGTGGACCCGGCCCGGGCGGCGAGCGAGATCGCCGACGTGGAGCGGCTCGCCCGGGCGGCCCTCGCCGACGTGCGGCAGACGGTCGGGGCGTACCGGGGGGTGCGTCTGGCCGAGGAGCTGGCCGGCGCCCGCGCGGCGCTGGCCGCCGCGGGCATCGCGGCGCAGCTGCCGACCGAGCTGCCGGAGCTGCCGGCGGAGCGCGACCAGCTCTTCGGTTGGGCGGTGCGGGAAGGGGTGACGAACGTGGTCCGGCACAGTGGGGCGCGGTGCTGCACGATCCGGGTCCGGGCGGACCAGGTGGAGATCAGCGACGACGGCCGCGGACCGTCCACGTCGGACGCGGCGGCCAGCGGGCACGGGCTGGTCGGTCTGCGCGAGCGGGCGGAGCGGCTGGACGCGACGGTGACGGTGGGCCGTCGACCGGACGGCCCCGGCTTCCTGCTCCGGGTCGGGCTGCCGGCGGACGCCCGGTGAGCGCCCCGATCCGGCTGCTGCTCGCCGACGACCAGGCGCTGGTCCGGGGCGCCCTGGCCGCGCTGCTCTCGCTGGAACCGGACCTGACGGTGGTGGCCGAGGTCGGGCGGGGTGACGAGGTGGTGCCGGAGGCCCGGCGGACCAGCCCGGACGTCGCGCTGCTCGACGTGGAGATGCCCGGCATGGACGGGATCGCCGCGGCGACCGCGCTACGGGCGGCGCTGCCCTCCTGCCGGGTGCTGGTGGTGACCACCTTCGGTCGGCCGGGCTACCTGCGGCGGGCGATGGAGGCCGGCGCCAGCGGCTTCGTGGTGAAGGACACCCCGGCCCGGCAGCTGGCCGAGGCGGTCCGGCGCGTGCACGCGGGCCTGCGGGTGGTCGACCCGACGCTGGCGGCGGAGACGCTCGCCACCGGGGCCAGCCCGTTGACCGAGCGGGAGACCGAGGTGCTGCGGGCGGCCCGGGGCGGCGGCACCGTCGCCGACCTGGCCGCGACCCTGCACCTGTCCGAGGGGACGGTGCGCAACCACCTCTCCGCGGCGATCGGCAAGACCGGCGCGCGCAACCGGGCCGCCGCCGTCCGGATCGCCGAGCAGAACGGCTGGCTGCTCGGCGACTGAACCCGCCTAGGCGGTGGGCGGCGGCTCGGGCAGCGCCTCGACCACCACCACGCTGCTGCCGGGCCGCACCTCGGCCAGCAGTTCCCGCTGGCCGCTGCGGGTCAGCCGGATGCAGCCGTTGGTGGTGTTCTCGCCCAGCTCGCCGTCGTGGTACCAGGTGTGCAGGCCGATGTGCGCGCCGCGCAGGCTCGCCGGGACCGAGTCCGGGTCGTCGGGCACCGAGCCGAGGGCGTAGATGTCCACCCCGCCGTAGACGTCCTGCGGGGGCGGGGTGCGGCCGAGGATGAAGGTACGCCCGAGCGGCGTCTCCTGCCCGCGCTGCCCGAGACTGATCTCCCAGGTGCGCACCGCCCGGCCGGCGCGGTACCAGGTCAGCCGGTGCCGGCCGCGCTCCACCACGATCTGGTCGCGCAGCGCGACGGTGGTGAAGCCGCCGGGCGGGAGCCAGGCGAGCCGGCGGTTGGCCGAGGGCAGCAGCACCGCCGTCCAACCGGACTGGCGGTCGGCGATCGGCATGGTCAGCTCGACGCCGCTGATGGTCGGCGCGAGCAGGGCCACCGGTCGCCCGCCGGGCGCGTTGTAGGCCGCGATCTCCCGGGTCGGGTGCAGCCCCTCGGTCAGCGGCGTGGTGTCCATGGTGGCCGGGTCCGCCGGGAACCCGGCCGGCGCCGGATCGTAGGTGATCACCGGCAGCCCGGGTGGGGCCGGCGCGGCGGGCGGCACGCTCTCGTCGGTGCCCTGGTCGGCACTGCTCGGCGCGGGTTGCGCGGTGGCCGGCGGCGCCGCCTGTCCGCCGGTCGGCTCCGCATCGGGGGTCAGGGCCAGGCCCGTGAGCAGCGCGGCCACCAGCAGCGCCGGTACGCCGATGCCGGCGGCGATCCACCCACCCCGCCGCCGGGACTTCATTCGGTCAAACGACACGAAACCACTCTATGCCCGATACCACCCCCACCAGCCCCGTTCCCCACAAAAAGCCCACCATCAACACCGGTGATCAAGAGGTCCGCGTCAGGATCCGGGCGGAAACTGACGCGAACCTCTTGATCAACGCCGTGCGGCCGGCAGGGCAGGGGGTGGGGGTGGGGGTTAGAGGCGGGCGTTGGTGTGGATGGCTATGGCGTCGTGGGCGGGGACGTTGGCGGTGAACCAGCCGTTGGCGTCCACGGTGATCAGCGGGCCGCTGCACGAGCCGTTGCTGAAGGTGCCGTGGATGACGTCGCAGTAGCGACCCGCGGGCAGCCCGGTGGAGTACGACCGCCCGGTGATCGCCTGGTCCTCGTCGTTGACGGTGAGGTAGCCCTTGCCGGTCCGGCTGAAGGCGATGTGGTTGTTGCCGTTGTCGTACCAGTTGGTCACGCCCGCGCCCTCGGTGGCGTTGCGGAAGCCGACCATGTTGGCGATCACCGGCCAGCGGTGCTCGCACTCCCAGCCGGAGTAGCAGGTGGTGTTCAGGGTCTTGTTGTTGCCGTCCGAGGGCGGGCCCTGGTCGCGGTTGCTGAACGTGTAGCTGGACATCACCGTGGGGGAGCCGTACGGCCAGGCCAGCATGAAGGCGTTGGCCAGCGCGTAAATGCCCCGGTCCCGATAGGTCAGCACCCCGCCGGTGTCGCGCTGGGTGTCGTGGTTGTCCACGAACACCGCCGCCGGGCCGCTCGGCAGGTGGCCCCAGCCCGTGCCGAAGTTGCTCAGGTAGGCCAGCCGCTCCGAGCGGAACACCCGGGCCAGGTCCTTGCCGTAGCGAAACTCGTGCACGTCGCCGTTGCCGGTGTACTCGGTCGGCTGGATCGGCTCGCCCGCGCCGTGGATGACCTCCTGCACGATGTATGCCGGCCGGGACAGCCGGGCCTTGATGGCCGCGATGTCGGCGGCCGGCATGTGCTTGCTGGCGTCCATCCGGAACCCGTCGACGCCGAGGGAGAGCAGGTCGTTGAGGTAGCCGGCGATCCGGCCCCGGACGTAGTCGGACTCGGTCTTCAGGTCGGCCAGGTTGACCAGCTCGCAGTTCTGCACCTCGTAGCGGTCGCCGTAGTTGGCGATGTCGTTGTTGCCGTTGCGGCCGCAGTAGTGGAAGTCCTGTGACTGGTAGCTGCCCGGGTAGTCGTAGTGGCCGTACGACGAACCGGCCCAGCCGGTGCCGCCGGCGTCCTGCCCGGACATGTGGTTGATCACGGCGTCCACGATCACCTTGACCCCGGCGGCGTGGCAGGTGTTCACCATGGACTGGAACTGGGCGCGGGTGCCCTTGCGGGACTCGATCCGGTAGCTGACCGGCTGGTACGCCAGCCACCACTGGGAGCCGCGGACGTGCTCCTGGGGCGGGGAGACCTGGACGTAGCCGTAGCCCTTCGGGCCGAGGGTGCTCTGGCACTCGGCGGCGACCGACGGCCAGTTCCACTCGAAGAGCTGGACGATGACCTTCTTGCTGCCGCTCGGGGCCGCGACGGCCGGGGGTGCCGTCACGACGGTGGGAACGAGCAGGCTGGCGATCATGCCGACGGCGAGGATCGCCGATCGGCATCGGCGTCGATGCATCGCGACTCCTGACGGGGGTGGGAGGACGGGTGGAGCGGCGGGGGAGGACGCCCACGTCTGCCGGAATCTTGCAGCGAGGGCTGAAATTTTCCGAAAGGTTACAAGCGTGTTGCAGCGACTGTCAACGCATGGACGCCCGTCGTTGCGTCGAGGTCGCTTACACGCGTCACGGTGCCGGCCGGTTCGATCCGGCGGTGGAAATTTCTCCGCGACCGGTGATCCGTCCGCGCCGCCGGTCCGTACTCGATGGGGGAGCAGGGTCGGGCGGTGCGCCGCCGTTAGACGATCGAGGAGCAGATGGCCCGGGCTAAGCAGAATCAGAAGCCGGCGACCGTCCGGACCAGCGAGAGCAGCCGGGGGGTCCGCGGCCGGTCACGGTCCGCCGTGGCGGCGCTGATCGTCTCCGCGCTCGCCGCCGCGTGGGCGGCGATCATGCTCACCGGAGCCGGCCAGCGGGCGTACGCGTACGGCTTCTTCTTCACCGAGTTCTTCGCCGGCGTGGTCACCCTGGTCGCGCTGAGCCTCACCGTGATGCTGGGCCTGCTGGCCACGGACCGGCTGGTGCTGTTGATCCGGCACCGGGTGCTGCTCCAGTCCGCGCACCGGGCGACCGGTGTCCTCGGCATCGTCGGGCTGCTCTTCCACGCGCTCACCAAGATCGCGACTGGGCGGGCGGCGAGCACCGACGCGGTGGTGCCGTTCGTCGGTGGTCGCGGACTCTACGTCGGGCTCGGCACCGTCGCCGCCCTCCTGATGGTCTCGGTGCTCTGGACCGGCGTGGTCCGGGCACGCTTCGCCGGCGTCGGTCCGAAGTGGCTCTGGCGGGCGCTGCACTCCCTGGCGTACCTCTCCTGGCCGTTCGCCCTGCTGCACGGGCTGAACGCCGGCCGCCCGGCGAAGTCCTGGGTGACGCTGAGCTATTTGGCCTGCGTGCTGCTGGTGGTGCTGGCGCTGCTCGTCCGGCTCTCGGTGACCCTCGGCCGGCGCAGCCGGGAGCAGTACCAGGCCGCCGCGATGAACAGCGCCCTCGCCGGCCGGCCGGCCGAGGACGGCAAGGGACGGTCGGTGCTGGCCGGCCTCGGCCGCCGCGCCGACGCCAAGCGCGAGGCCCAGGCCGCCCGGGAGCGCCGGGAGGCCGAGTGGGCGCAGACCACCGCCGAGTTCTCGATGTCGACCGGCGATCGGCGCCGCGACCCGCAGCGCTTCGCCGTGCCGGTGGTGCCCGAGCCGGGCACCCTGGGCGAGCCGGCGCGGTCCAGCCGCAAACGGCGCGACGAGGAGTCGGCGCCGGCGGCCCGCCGCGCCCGACGGACCGCGGAGGTCGAGCCGGCCGGCCGGCAGTCGTCCCGGTACCGGGACGAGGAGCCGGCGGCGGGCCGGTCCCGGCGCCGCCGCGCGGAGCAGCAGGAGTCGCCCCGTCGCGACGAGGAGCGCACCGGCGCCCAGGCCCCGGTGCCGAGCCGGCGGCGCCGCCGCGCGGCCGACGAGGTGGACGCCGGTACGCGGTACCAGACCCCGTCGCGGCGGCGGACCGACGAGCCGGAGGAGCCGTGGGACAGCCCGCGCCGCTGGGAGGTGGGCGAGCCGATCTCCGCCGGGCCGATCTCCGCCGGGCCGATCTCGGTCGAGCCGATCTCCGCCGGTCCGATCTCCGGCGCGCCGCGCAGCGGCGCCGGCCGGCACAGCGCCGAGGACGACCAGCCGGAGGAGCCGGACTACTGGCGCCCGCCGGCCCGGTACGTGCCGGAGGAGGTGGCGCCGCCCGTCGACGACACCCCCACCCTGGTCGACCTGGCGTCGCGGCGGGCCCGCCGGGCCGCCGGCGAAGGCCGGTCGCGCCGCAAGCGGGCCAACGCGGACGCGGTGGACGGGGCGTACTGGGCCGGGTTGCGGGGTGAGGCGAAGTGACGACGCGCACCACCGTCCCCCCGGTCGCCTGCGTCGGCGAGCCCCGGCTGACCGCCGGCTTCGCCGAGTTCGGTCGGCTGAACCTGGCCGCGCACGAGGAGGTGCACGGCCCGATCGGCCCGATGGAACCGGCCAACCTGCTCCGGCTCGTCGAGGGGATCCAGCTCAAGGGCAAGGGCGGGGCGGGCTTTCCGTTCGCCCGCAAGCTGCGCGCGGTGCTGGAGTCCTGCGAGCGGCAGGACCTCAGCGCGGTGGTGGTGGTCAACGCCACCGAGGGGGAGCCGGCCAGTTGGAAGGACAAGGTGCTGCTCACCCGGGCTCCGCACCTGATCCTGGACGGCGCGGCGCTGGCCGCGTACGCGCTGGACGCCGACGAGATCGTGATCGGTACGGCCGACGAAGGGGTGGGCCGCGAGTCGCTGATGGAGGCGCTCGCCGAGCGGCGGATGCCGGTGCCGACCAGCATCGTCACCGTTCCGCACCGGTTCATCTCCGGCGAGGGCGGCGCGCTGGTCAACGGGATCAACGGGCTGCCGCACATCCCGCCCGGCACCAAGAAGCGGTCCAGCGACTCCGGCGTGAGCGGGCTGCCCACCCTGCTCTCCAACGCGGAGACCTACGCCCAGCTCGCCGTCGCCGCCCGGCTCGGCCCGTACGAGTACGCCGCCCTCGGCACCGACGACGAGCCCGGCACGGTGCTGCTCACCGTCACCGGCGCGGCCGGCCGGCCGGCGGTGGTCGAGTGCGCCGCCGGCACCCCGCTGCGGGACATCCTGGACCTCTGCGAGGTGCCCGACGGCCCGGGCATCCTGACCGGTGGCTACCACGGCAAATGGATCACCCCGGAGGCGGCGGACCGGGCCGAGGTCTCCCGAAAGGGGCTGGCCGCGGTCGGCGGCACGCTGGGTGCGGGCATCATCATCCCGCTCGGCCCCGACACCTGCCCGCTCGGCGAGGCCGCCCAGGTGGTGCGCTACCTGGCCGGCGAATCCGCCGGCCAGTGCGGCCCGTGCCGGATGGGCCTGCCGGACCTGGCCCGCGCGGTGGACCTCGCGGTCGCCGGCAGCCAGCCCGCCGACGTCGTCCGGGCCGCCGCCGGCGAGGTGAAGGGCCGCGGCGCGTGCAGCCACCCCGACGGTACGTCCCGCTTCGCGCTCTCCGCGATCGAGGTCTTCGTCGAGGACCTGCGCCTGCACGCCACGGGCGAGGGGTGCGGCCGGCGGGTCAGGGCCGTGATGGGCCTGCCCGGCGCTCCCGACCCGAACCCGCAGAAGTTGACCCTCGACTGGTCCCGCTGTGACGGGCACGGGCTCTGCGCGCACGTGGTGCCGGACTTCATCCGGCTGGACGGCAACGGGTACCCGGCGTTCCCGCCGACGCCGGTGCCGACGTGGCTGCGCGAGGGCGCGATGAAGGCGGTCAAGGTCTGCCCCGAGCTGGCCCTCCGGCTGGCCAAGGCCGAGTAGCGACCGGACGAACGGAGACGGGCGATGCAGACGGTGAAGGCCGGGCAACCACCCCGGGCGGCCCGGGTGGGGCAGGGGAGGATGGCCCGGGTGCGGCGGCTCGTCGCGACCGGCGCCCTGCTCGCCGCGCTCGCGGCCACGTCGGCCTGCACCGGCGGCGGGGCTCCGGAGGCAGCCGCCGCCAGCCCGGCCGTGGCGGGCCCGGGCGCCGCCGTTCCGGCGACCCCGGCGGCCGTCCCGGCGGCGCGGGTGCCGGACATTCTCGACTTCACCGGCACCACCCTGGACGGCGCGTCCTTCTCCGGCGCCGCGTTGGCCGGTCGGCCGGTGGTGCTCTGGTTCTGGGCCCCCTGGTGCGCCACCTGTGCCAGCCAGGCCTGGACCGTGGCCGAGGTGGCGCCGACCTACCGGGACACCGTGCCGATCGTGGGTGTCGCCGGGCTCGGCGAGCAGCGGGCCATGCGGGACTTCGTCACCGAGTTCGAACTGGCCGGGGTGCCGCAGCTCGACGACCGCGCCGGGAAGCTGTGGCGCCGCTTCGAGGTGGTGGAGCAGAGCACGTTCGTGATCATCGACCGGAACGGGAGCGTGGTCCACCAGGGCTTCCTCGACGGCGAGGCGCTCACGGCGCGGCTTGGCGCGCTGGCCGCCGGCCGGTGACGACCGCTCTGCTGCTGGCGCTGACCGCCGGCATGCTCGGCGCGGTCAACCCGTGCGGCTTCGCGATGCTGCCGGCGTACCTGTCGCTGCTGGTGGCCGGCGCGCCGGGCGCCCGGGGCGCCGTCGGCCGCGCGCTCAGCGCCGCCGCCGGCCTGACCCTGGGGTACGTGCTGGTCTTCGGCGCCTTCGGCCTGGCGCTCGCCCCGCTCGCCGGGTGGCTGAGACCCCGGCTGCCCTGGGTCACCGTGGCACTCGGGCTGCTGCTGGTGGCCGCCGGCGCCTGGCTGCTCGCCGGCCGGCGGCTACCCGCGCCGGGACGGTTCACCCGGGCCCCCCGGCTGACCCGTTCCTGGGCGTCCACGGTGCTCTTCGGCGCGGCGTACGCGGTCGCCTCGCTCGGCTGCGCGATCGCGCCGTTCCTGGCCATCGTGGTGACCAGCCTGCAGGCCGGGTCGACCCCGCGCGGGCTGGCGCTCTTCGGGGCGTACGCGATCGGGATGGGACTGGTGGTCGCGGTGGCCGCGCTCGGCGTGGCGCTGGTGCGCGACGGGCTGGTGGCCCGGCTGCGCGGCGCCGGCGCGCTGGTGCCCCGGCTCAGCGGTCTGGTGCTGGTCGCCGCAGGCGGCTACGTCGCCTGGTACGGCTGGTACGAGGTGCGGCTCACCGCCGGCCGGCGGGACGCCTTCGGTGACCCGGTGGTGCTCGCCGCGACCCGGATCCAACGCGCCCTCGCCGATGCCCTGGACGCGATAGGTCCGACAACCCTCGCCGTAACGCTCGCCGTACTCCTCCTCCTCGCTACCCTGTCCCGCCGCGCAACGCGTCGATCATGCAGTCGTGGTGGGTGACGGAAGGTACGAAAACGTAGCTACCGGGCACCACAACTGCATGATCGACGCGTGGGGCGGGTGGTGGGTCAGCGGGTGGGGGTTAGGCGGTCGGTGCCCATCCGGTCGTGCAGGACCTCGGGCAGCAGCACCGAGCCGTCGGGCTGCTGGAACTGCTCCAGGATGGCCGGGAAGAGCCGGCTGGTGGCCAGCGCCGAGCCGTTGAGCGTGTGCACGAACCGGGTCTGCTTGCCGCCCGGCTCGCGGTAGCGGATGGCCGCCCGGCGCGCCTGGTAGTCGCCGGCCCAGGAGACCGACGAGACCTCCTTGTACTTGCCGGTGCTCGGCATCCACACCTCGATGTCGAGGGTCTTCTTCATCGACGCGCTGGCGTCGCCGGCGGAGAGCAGGCTGCGCTGGTAGTGCAGGCCCAGCCGCTCGACCAGGCTCTCCGCGTGGCTGAGCATCTCCTCGAGCGCCGCGTCGGCCTGCTCGGGCAGGGTGAACTGGAAGATCTCCACCTTGTTGAACTGGTGGCCCCGGACGGTGCCGCGCTCGTCGGAGTGCGAGCCGGCCGCCTCCCGGCGGTAGCAGGGGGTGTAGGCGAACGCCTTCAGCGGCAGCTTCGGGGTCTCCAGGATCTCGTCCTGGTAGGCCCCGAGGATCGCGGTCTCCGAGGTGGGCAGCAGGAACTGCCCGCGCGGGGCCGACTCCCGGTCCAGGTGGTAGACGTCGTCGTAGAACTTGGGGAACTGGCCGGCGGCGAAGCCGGCGGTGTCGAGCAGCAGGTGCGGCGGGAGCAGGAACTCGTAGCCGGCCTTGACGTGCTCGTCGATGAACCAGTTGATCAGTGCCCACTCCAGCCGGGCACCGACCCCGGTGTACATCCAGAAGCCGGAGCCGCCGAGCTTGACCCCCCGCTCGTGGTCGACCAGGCCCAGCGCGCGGCTCAGCTCGATGTGGTCGCGGACCTTCTCGATCACCGGGGGCTCGCCGAAGGTCTTCACCACCCGGTTGGCCTCCTTGCCGCCGGGCACGACGTCGTCGGCGGGCAGGTTGGGCAGCTCGCTCATCGCGGATCGCAGCCGGGCCTGCACCTCGTCCAGCTCGGACTCCAGCTGGGCGAGCTGCTTACGCTCGGCCTCCGCCGCGGTGACCTGCGGCTCCACGCCGGCCCGCTTCGCCTCGGCGTACGCCCGCGCCTCCGCCTTGCGGCGCTGCCGCTCGGCGTCGATCTCCGTGATCAGGGCGCGGCGTTCCTGGTCGAGTCGCTGGATCTCGTCCAGCGCCCGGTTGACCTCGGCGGGATCCAGTCGCTTCGCCAGCGCGGTCGCCACCGCCTCGCGATCCTTCCGGATCAACTCCATGTCGAGCATGCTGCTCCGTACGCCTCCGTCTTGGGAGTCGGGTGGGACCCCCAGATGCTACCGTCGCGCCCCTTCCCGACAGGGCCGGGGCGCGACGGCGCCTCGGGCCGGGTCAGAGGCGGATCGGCATCAGGATGGAGAAGGCGTCCTCGTCGGCGGAGGTGCGGATCGCCAGCGGGGCGATGGGGCCGTCCAGCTCCAGCACCAACTGCCCGTCGCCGGCGGCGTCGAGGGCGTCGAGCAGGTAGCGCCCGTCCACCCCGATCCGTATCCCCGCCGTCGACTCGTCCGGGCCGAGGATCCGTAGCCCGTGGTCGTCGGCGCCGAGCACCGTCACCGCGTAGGTCCGCCCGTCGTGCTCCCGGACGATCGTGGGGGCGTCGGGGGCGCGCAGTGCGGTCCGCAGCGCGGCGGCGTCGACCGGGAACCGGTGCGCCGGCGGCGCGCCCCCGGCCCGGGGCAGCAGCCGCCGGTAGTCGGGGAACTCGTCCGGCATCGTCGCCCCGGTGACCTCGCCGCCGTCGACAGCGACCAGCACGCGATCCCCGGTCAGGGTCAGCGTCACCGCCGCGCTCCGCCCGGCCGTCAACACGGGCCGGATCTCGTCGACGACAGCGGCGGGGAGCAGCGCACGCACCGGCGGACCGTCGACCGTCCCGCCGGCCCGGGCGACGGCGAGCCGGTGCCGGTCGGTGGCGACCAACCGGACGCCGTCCGGCTCGACGTCCAGCAGGACGGCGCTCAGCATCGGCAGATCGGGGTCGTCGCCGACGGCGAACCGGACGGCGTCGACGGCGTTCGCCAGCTCGACGCGGGACAGGACGATGCGGGTGGTCATGGTGAGCTCCTCAGGGCCGATCAGGCTACGGATCCGGGAGAGCTCGCGGCGGGCATCGGCGAGGCCGTCCTCCAACCGGCGTTGGTGCGCGTCCAGCAGCCGGTGCACGTCGGCCGGCTCGGCCCGTACCGCGGCGGCGATCTCGGCGACCGGCATGCCGACCCGGCGCAGGCCGGCCACCAGCCGGGCCGACGCCAGCTGCGCGTCGGTGTACCAGCGGTAGCCGGTCGTCGGATCCACCCGGGCCGGCACCAGCACCCCTGCCGAGTCGTAGAACCGGAGCGCGCTGACCGTGAGGCCGCTGCCCCGGGCCAGCTCGCCGATGCTGCGCAGTTCGCTCTCCACGACCGGTGATCCTGTGGTCTCGACCAGGTCGAGGGTCAAGCCGCCGGCGCGGCCGGGGCGTCCAGCACGCGGAAGGTGATCCCGGCCCGGGTGAGCCGGCCCAGCAGCGCGTCGCCCATCGCGGTCACCGGGGTGACCTGACCGGCGGTCGGCGGCAGGTCGTCCAGGGCCAGGCAGAGCGCGGACTCGGCGAGCATCTTCGCCGTCTCGTCATAGCCGGGGTCGCCACCCGCCACCTCGGTGTGGACCCGCCGGCCGCCGCCCGCGCCGACGAACCGGACCCGGAACCACGACGTGGCCCGCTGCTGCGGGGTCGGCCCCTGCCCGGAGGCGAGCCGACCGAGCAGCCAGCGCCGGGTGGGCCCCAGCCGCACCAGGCCGGCCAGGGCACCGAGGCCGGCCGCGCCGGCCAGCGCGGTGGGCAGCCGGCGCACCGCGGCGAAGTGCCGGTAGCGGAAGTCCGGGCCGTACTCGGGCCGGGCCGCGGCCGAGCGGCGGACCACCTGCGGGTCGATGGTGGGCAGCGGCACCGTCCACATGCCCAGCTCGGCCGAGCGGGCGAGCCGGCCGGGCACCGCCCGGACCCGCCGGTCTGCCGGACGCGGCTCGGCCGCCCGGCGCTCGCGGGCCGCCCGGCTGGCCTGCGCGGCCCGGGAGAAGGCGGTGAGCGCCGAGTGGTAGGTGCCGGCGGAGATGCGCCCGCCGGCCCGGACGAAGCCGTCGACGGTGATCGGCACGTCGGTGGGGAGCTGTCGAATCGTGAACCAGGCGCCCAGGTCGTGCGGGATCGAGTCGAAGCCGCAGGCGTGCACCAGCCGCGCCCCGGTGCGGACCGCCTCGGCGTGGTGGCGCAGGTACATCAGGTCGACGAACTCCGGCTCACCGGTGATGTCGAGGTAGTCGGTGCCGGCCCGGGCGCACGCGGCGACCAGCGGCTCCCCGTGGTGGATGAACGGGCCGACGGTGCTGGCGACCACCTGGGCGCTCTCCGCCACCGCGCGCAGCGAGTCGGCGTCGGTGACGTCGGCGGTCAGCAGCGGCAGCTCGGCCAGCGCCGGATCGATCCCGGCGAGCCGCTCCCGCACCGCGGCCAGCTTGGCGGGACTGCGCCCGGCCAGCGCCCACCGCAACCCCGCCGGGGCGTGCCGGGCCAGGTAGTCGGCGGTCAACCCACCGGTGAACCCGGTCGCCCCGAAGAGCACCACCTGGTATGCCCGCTCCCCAGCCATCCCCAGAGTCTGCCACCCGACCCGCCGAGCGGCACACCCTCACTCACCCGGCCCGGCCCGGTCCACCGCCGAGCGGTCCGCGCGGAGCACCTCGCCCGTCTCCACCAGCTGCTTGGCCTGCCGCAGGGCGCCGGCGAGCAGCAGGCCGGGATGGTCTCCGACCAGGTGCGCGGCGAGCCCGGTGGGCGGGGGCGCCCCGATCCGGGGCCGGGCCGCGAGTTCGCTGCCGCGACCGCCCGGCGCCGGGCGTACCCGCACCTCCACCGCCCCGTCGAGCCGGCGCAGCGGCTCCGGCCACCGGCCGTCGGGCAGCACCTCGTCCGGCGGGCGGTGCACCGTCACCACCTGCCAGCGGGCCGGCTCCGGCCGTCCGCCGGTGCGGCCCGGCCACCGGGGTACGACCGGTGCCCGGGCCACCGCCCCGGCGGCCACCGATCCGGCGAGGGCGAGCGCCCAGCCGGCCAGCCGCCCGAAACGTCCCACCTCGTCCCTCCCGCCTCCTTCGCGGCACCAGATCCGTCCCGCACCCGATCCTCGGCCCGGTGCGGGTGAAGCGGGCTCGCCCCGAAGGGGTGAACCGGCCCGCGCCGGGTAACCGCCCGCCGACCGGGGGTGGAACGCGTCCGTGGGGGTGGGCCGGATGCCGGAGCAGCAGAGCGGAGCACGGGTGGAGACGGTGGCGCCGGCCGGCCCACCGCTGCTGGCCTCGCGGCTGACCCCGCCCGCGCCGCCCGAGCCGGTGGTGGCCCGGCCCCGGCTGCTGCGCCGGCTCGATTCCGGCAGCGCCGGGCCGGTCACCCTGGTCCGCGCCCCGGCCGGCTGGGGCAAGAGCACCCTGCTCGTCTCCTGGATCCGGCTGGTCGACGCCGGCGCGGGGGAGGGGGCCGAGGTGCGCCCGGACGGCAGCGTCGACGACCCCGCCCGGCCGGCCCCGGCGTGGGTGTCCGTGGAGTCCGGCGACGACGGCGACCGGCTCTGGTCGTACCTGGCGGCGGCGCTGCGCGCCACGGCGGACCCGCTGAGCCTGGCGGCGGCGCCGGTGCCGGACCGCCCGCCCCGCCCCGACCAACTGGAGCTGCTGGCCGCCGCGCTGGCCGCCCGCGAGCGGCCGGTGCTGCTGGTCCTGGACGACCTGCACCGGGTCACCGACCCGGCGGCGCTGGCCGGTCTGGAGTTCCTGCTCCGGCACGCCGACCAGCGGCTGCGCCTGATCGTCGGTGCCCGGGCCGGCCTGCCGCTGGCCGTGCACCGGCTGCGGCTCGCCGGGGAGCTGACCGAGATCGGCCCGGACGAGCTCGCCTTCACCGACGACGAGGTGGCCGACCTTCTGAGCGCGCACGGGGTGCAGCTGCCCGGCACGGCGCTGCGCCGGCTGCGGGAGCGGACCGGCGGCTGGCCGGCGGCGCTCCGGTTCGCCGCGTTGGCGCTGCGCCGGCAGCCGGACCCGGCTCGCTGGGTCGCGCAGTACGGCGGCGACCAGCCGGAGATCGCCGGGTACCTGCACGAGGAGGTGCTGGCCGCGGTGGACCCGCCGGCCCGCGAACTGCTGCGCCGGACGGCGCTCGCCGAGACGGTCTGCGCGGATCTGGCGGACGCGCTCACCGGCGGTTCGGACGCCGAGCGGACGCTGGCCGACCTGGCCGGCGACGGCGGTCTGTTGAGCCGCGACGACAGCCGCCCGCCCTGGTACCGCTGCCATCCGCTGCTCACCGACCTGCTCCGGGCCGAACTGGCCCGGCTCCCCGGCGAGGAGCTGCGCGAGCTGCACCTGCGCGCCGCCGGCTGGTACGCCGACAACGGCCGGCCGGCCGAGGGGCTGCGGCACGCGCTCGCCGCCGGGCGGTGGGACCGGGCCACCGAACTCTTCATCGCGCACTGGCCGGAGTTGGCCCCGTACGACCAGGTCGGCGCGGCCGGACCGGCGCCGGCGGCCCCGCCGGCCGAGGCCGTGCGCCGCGACCCGGAGCTGGCGCTCGCCTGCGCCGCCGAGCGGGCGTACGCGGGTGACGCCACGGCCGCCGAGGCGTACCTGCGCACCGCCGCCGCGAACGCCGACGCGCTGCCCACCCCGCGTCGCGACCGGTTCCTGCGGCTGGCCACCACGCTGGAGCTGACCCTGGCCCGGCTGGCCGGTGACCACGCCGAGGTACGCGCCGCGGCGGCCCGACTGGTCCGGGGCCGGCCGCTCCCGCCCGCCGGAGCGTCGCCCGGCGCCGAGCCGACGGCGGCCGAGCCGCTCCCGGTGTCGTCGAGCGGCGCCGGGCCGCGCGGAACCGCGACCGACGACGCCGACCTGCGTGCCTTCGCCGGTACGGCGCTCGGGTTGGCGGAGCTGGCCGACGGGCAGCTGCCCACGGCGCGGTTCGACCGCGCGCTGACGGCGGCCCGGGAGGCCGGCCGGCCGCGCACCGAGCTGGTCGGCGCCAGCCGTTCGGCATTGCTGCACGCGCTCCGCGGTGAGCTGCGCGCGGCCGAGGCGGCGGCCCGGGACGCGCTGTCCATGCCGCCCTGTCACGGCTGGGCCTGCCGGCTGGACTGCGGGTACGCCTACCTGACGCTCGCCGTGGTGGCGTTGCACCGCGACCAGCCCGAGGAGGCCGCCGCGAACCTGACGCTCGCCACGCCCGCGACCGGCGGCGCGGAGCCGGACGAGCGTCCACCCGGCCGCGAGGTCCCGGCGGGTGAGCTCACCGCCGCGACGGCGGCCGCGCTCTGCCGGGCCCAGCTGCTGCACGACCGGGGTGAGCCGGCGGCCGGGCAGCGGCTGCTGGCCGAGGCCCGGGACCGGCTCGCCGACCGACCCGCCGCCGCCGAGCTGGGGCACTGGCTGCTGGCCGCCGAGGCGGATCTGCGTGGTGCCCGGGGCGACCTGGACGGCGCCCGGGAGCTGCTCGCCGGCCGGGTCGGTGAGCGGGTCGAGCCGGTGGCGCCGATCGCGGTCGCGCTGGCCCGGGTCGAGCTGCGGGCCGGTGATCCGCGGGCCGCTGGGCGGGCGCTACCGGACTGGCGCGCGCCGGACGCGGCCGACTGGCCGCTGCCGGTACGCCTGCAGGCCGGCCTCCTCGACGCGGTCCTGGCTCGGCAGGGCGGGGACGAGCGTCGGGCCGGCCGGCTCCTGGAGGAGGTGCTCGACCTGGCCGGTCCGGACGGCTTCCGGCGGGTCTTCACCCGGGCCGAGCCGGCCGTCCGGCACCTCCTCACCACCCATCTGGACAGCGGCACCGCGCACTGGCCGATGGTGAGCGACCTGGTCCGCGGCGCGGACGTGCCGGCGGAGCGGGGCCCGGTGGAGCCGGGCCCGGCGCTGGACGAGCCGCTCACCGAGCGGGAGCTGACCATCCTGCGCTACCTGCAGAGCATCCTGTCCAACGTGGAGATCGCCAGCGAGCTGTCCCTGTCGGTCAACACGGTGAAGACCCACGTGCGCAACATCTACCGCAAGCTCGACGCGACCCGCCGCCGCGAAGCGGTACGGCGGGCGCGCGAGCTGCGGCTAATCTGAGGCTCAGGTGTCGGCTGCCGCGTCCACCGCGGCGAGCAGGTCGGGCAGGGCGTAACCGCCGTCGTGGCGGACGTCGTTGACGAAGAGCGTCGGGGTGCCGTTCACCCCGCTGCGGATGCCGCCGACGAAGTCCCGCCGCACCCGGTCGGCGTACGCCTGCCGCTCCACCTCGGCGCCGATCTCCTCCGGCGGCAGGCCGAGCTGCTCGACGCCGAGTGACAGGTGCACCGGGTCGAGCTGGTCCTGGTGCTCGTAGAGCCAGTCGTGCATCTCCCAGAACCGACCCCGGGCCCCGGCGGCCTCGGCCGCCTCGGCGGCGCTCTCGGCGTACGGGTGCACGTTGGCGATCGGGAAGTGGCGGAAGACCAGGCGCACCGTCCCCTCCCGCTGCCGGAGCAGATCGTGCAGGTTGGGGTACGCGGCGCCGCAGTACTGGCACTGGAAGTCGCCGTACTCGACGACGGTCACCGGCGCGTCCACCGCGCCCCGGACATGGTCGCTCTCGGTCACCGGCGTCCGAAGACGGGCGGTGACCTGCAGTGGCGTGGTCATCCGGCCACCACCTGCCGATCGGTGCCGAGCCGCTCCAGGGCGTCCAGAATGCCGTCGGCGCCCGGGTTGACATCTGGCGGGGAGAGGTGGCTCCAGGCGACGGCGCCGTCCGGGTCGAGCACCACCAGCGCCCGGGCGGCCTCGCCCCGCGGGGTGTACGCGCCGTACGCGCGAGCGACCTCGCCCTTGGGCTCGAAGTCGGCCAGCAGCGGGAACGCGATGCCCTGGTTCTCGGCGAACGCCCGGTGCGACCAGATGCTGTCCACCGAAATGCCCAGCACGGCCGCCCGGTAGCGGTCGAACTCCGGCATGGCGGCCTGGTAGAGCGCCATCTGGTCGCCGCAGACCGGGCTCCAGTCGGCCGGGTAGAAGGCGAGCACCACCGGCCGCCCGCGGTACTCGCCGGGTCCGGTGTGCTGCCCGTCCGGGGTGGCCGGCAGGGAGAAGTCCGGCGCCGGCCGCCCCGGTCTGATCAGCCCGTTCGGATCAGTCATGGTTCCCACGCTCGCCTGCGGGCGGGTGAGGCCGGCTCACCCGGCCCGGGTGGTTCAGTGCAGCACCGGGGCGACCGCGATCTGGTTCTGCACCTCCCGGATTCCCGGCGCGGACCAGGCCACCCGCTCCACCTCGGCACGTTCCGGGATCGAGTGGACCAGTCCGGACAGCAGCACGGTGTCGCCGTGCACCCGTACGGTGACCCGCTCGGCCTCGCTGGCCCGGTTGCGGGCGAGCGCGTCGACTATCCGCTGGACCAGTTCGTGCCCGTCCGGGCGGATGGCCGGGCGGACGGTGACGCCGTTGCTGACCCCCTGCACGCCGCGCAGCCGGCTGACCACGCGTTCGGCGGCCCGCCGCTGGTACTCCCACTCGACCTCGCCGTGCATCGTCACCCAGCCGGCGGAGACGGTCACCTGCAGCTGCTCGACCGGGACGAACGCGTCCCACTCCAGCGCGCGTCCCACGTCGGAGGCGATGTCCGGATCGGCGCGTTCCGCCCCACCGGGCAGTTGGACGGTCAGGTCGTTGGCGACCGCCCGGACCATGGCCACCCGGTGCGCGGCCCGCTCGGCCGCCCACTTCTTCGCGTAGCTGTCCACCCGGCCGGTCAACGTGACGACGCCCTCGGCGACGGTCACCCCGATCTCGTGGGGGCGTACCCGTGGCTCCCAGGTGAGCTCGTCGAGGACGTCGGACTGGATGTCCTGGTCGGTACGCGTGATCGTCGCGGTGGCCATCTGTCCCTCCTGAGGTTCGTGGGGCGGCACGCACCCCGGCCTGCACCGATCCTGTCGCCTGCCGGGGTGAAACCCCCTCGCCCGACCGGGGTGAGCCGGTGCGGCGGGCAGTGGGCGACCGACCCGGTGGGAGCCCGTCAAAGAGGCGGGCCGGGCGGCCGGGTCGTACGCTCGCCCTGGCCACCCCGAGGAGGTACCACATGAGTCCGATCAGGACGGCCTATCTCACCGCCGCGCGCTCCGCCGTCGGACTGCTGGGCGAGCCCGCGGTCGCCGCCCGCTGGGACGCGCCCAGCGCGCTCGCCGAGTTCGGCGTCGCCGGCCTCGCCGGGCACCTCGCCTCGCAGGTCTTCCAGGTCGAGGCGGTGCTGGCCGAGCCGGTACCGGAGGGCGACCCGATCGGGCTGCTCGACCACTACGCGCGCGGGAGCTGGGGCGGCGCGAGCGTCGACGACGAGGTGAACGTGGGCATCCGTCGGGCGGGGGAGAAGATCGCGGTGGCCGGAGCCGCCGCGCTCGTCGAGGGGACCGCGGCGGCGGTGCGGCGGCTGGCCGAGGCGCTGGCCGACGAGCCGGCGGACCGGGTGGTGCACCTGGCCCGGGGCCCGTGGTCGCTCGCCCTGGACGACTTCCTGACCACCCGGCTGATGGAGCTGGCGGTGCACTCCGACGACCTGGCGGTCAGCGTCGACGTGCCCACCCCGCAGCTGCCCGCCGAGGTGATCGACCCGGTGCTGTCCCTGCTCGCCCGCCTCGCGGTGCGTCGACACGGCCAGCCGGCGGTGTTGCGGGCGCTGACCCGGGCCGAGCGGGCTCCCGCCCTGATCAACGCGTTCTGATCCGGGCGGCACGCGAAGGCCCCGACCGACGGTGATCGGTCGGGGCCCGTGTCGGGTGGCTCGGGCGGTCAGCCGTCCTGGCCGACCGGGGAGTTCGGCCGGTCCACGTCGACGAACTCGATGTCGTCCGCGGCGCGATCCTCGCGGCTGCCGGCGGCCCGGGCAGCGGTGCCGGCGGCCCAGCCGATGGCGGCGCCGACCAGTGCGGCGCCGATCAGCAGCGTCCAGGGCAGCGCCGGCCGGCGGCCGGCGAGCGCGTCGAAGGCGAGGCTGGCCCGGTGGCGAGCCTCGTCGGCGGCGGAACCGACCAGGTCGCCGGCCTCGTCACCGAGGCGATGACCACCGCGGCGGGCGGACCGGGCGGTGTCCCGGACACTGTCCCCCGCGGCGTTGACGGCGGAGACCAGCTGCTGCCACGCCTGGTCCGCGATCCGCTCGGGCTTGTTGCGGCGGTCCACCAGGTTGGTTCCGAACATCGTGATTACCTCCTCGGGTGCCGGAGTCGGCGGCCACTTCGGACTCCGGCGTTTGTCCAGCGCGTCACGGTTCGCCTAACCCGCCAGTGCCCCGCCCGCCGGCGCCGCAAACCCCGCCCCTCGGGCGGTGGGTTCAGTGCAGCACGACCACGGCCGCGCCGCGGGCGAAGTCGTCGTCGTCATCGTCGTCGTCTCCGCCGCCGAAGCCGCAGGCCAGGGCGAGGGCGAGCAGGGCGGCGACGCCGGCCAGCCCGGCCAGTCTCTTGATCATCGATGGTCCTCTCCGTCGCGGTGCACTCCCGGCCGATGCTAGGCAGCGCTGGCAACCGCACGGACCGTCCGCGCGCATCCCGGCGCTCCGGGTCGGCGGTGGGGCACGCCGGGCCCGCGCCGTTTCGGCCGCGGTGGCGGGCACCGGTTACCCTGGTCCGGCGACGCGTCGGTTTGGCGATTCGCTGAACGAACAGACGAAGAGAAGAGTCCGGACAAGGGTGACGAAGTGTGCCCTGATCCGCGAATTGCTCATCCTGAGGGGTGGCGACCGAGGGCGTCAGCGGAATACTCTCGGTCGCGGCCCGCGTACTGATGAGGCGCCCGGGGGACGGGCGGGTGGAGGTGCTCGCGTGAGCCTGTCGATTGTGAAGTCGGTTCTGTCCGGTGGTGTCGTGGAGATCGCCCCGCGCGGCGAGATCGATGTCGACACCGCGTACGAGGTGCGCGAGGCGATCGCCGAAGTGCTCGCCAAGGGGCGCCCGGCCCGGATCGAGCTCAACATGCGGCTCGTCACCTTCATCGACTCCGTCGGCATCAGCGCGATGGTCGCCGGCTTCCAGACCGCCGAGGTGAGCGGGGTCAAGCTGCTGGTCACCGAGCCGAGCCGGTTCGTGCACCGGCAGCTCTGGGTGACCGGCCTGCTCGGGCTCTTCGGCGCGCCCGAGCCCTACTACGCCGGCAACGCCGCCCCCGAGGTGCTCCCCGGCGCCTGAGCCGTACGGGCGTTGCCAGCCCGCCCGGCGTACGCGACGATCGGGCGACCAACGGCGGCGGGGAGACGGTGTGCTCAGGCGAGACTCGTTCAGCTACACCGTCCAGGCGCGGTGCTCCCTCGCCGAGGCCACCGCGCTCCTGTCTGACCTGCGGCGGCAGGGCGAACTGCATCCGCTGATCATCGAGGTGCGGCAGCTGCCGCCCCGGCCCGGGGCGCGCGCCAGCTACGCGATCAGCGACCGGTTGGCCGCCGGTCCGCTCCGGTTCCGGACGACCTACCAGGCAGACCTGCTGGTCAGCACCGACGACGAGATCGTTCTGGTGGCCCGGCAGTGGCCGGCGACCACGGTGCGCAACCACACCCGGCTGCGCGTCGAGCCCGGCGGGCTGGTCCGGATCGACGTCGAGATCACCCTCGCCGCGCCGGCGCCCCTGTTCCGGTACGCCTTCCGGCAGGCGCAGGCGGCGCACCTCGCCCTGGCCAGCCGGCTCGGCGCGGTGCTGGACGCGGCCCCGGGCGGCCCGAGCGCCACCGACTGACGCCGGAGGTCAGCGCGCCGGGCGTCCGGTCATCGCCGACGGGCGGCGGCTGCCGACCGGCCCGGCCGCCCGACGTAGCCGGCCCCACGGTTTGTAGGTGGAGAGCACGGTCGCAATGATCATCAAAGTGGTGGACACGGCGGGCGCGATCACCAGGTCGGCCCGGTCCCGCGACGGCAGGGTGGCGCCGAGTTCCCCGGCGGCGCGCAGGTTCGGCGTGAGCAGCAGCAGCACCAGCCCGACCATCACCGTCGTGATGAGCAGCTTGACCAGCACCCAGCGGTGCCGTAGCAGTCCCCACGGGGTGAGCAGCGCGCTGGCCACGCCCACCAACCAGACCAGCATGCTGAGCGGGGCGAAGAGGGCAGTGCCGATCAGCGCGGCGACCGGGTAGACCACCGCCGGGTCGGCGCCCCGCTGCACGGAGATGCCGAGGGTGAGCAGGACCAGGTCGGTGCCGAGCCACCCGAGCGAGGTGACCAGGTGCAGCGTGAGCAGCGCCTTGCGGGTGCGTGGCGGTATCCGGGTCATGCCGCCGATGCTGCCCGCGCGGGCCCGTCGATTCGTCCGGCGACCGACGACACCTCGGCTACGTCCGGTGACGTAGCGCGGCCGGTGGCGACGCTCCGGCGTGCGTACGCCGGGCGGCCCGTGGTCCGGACCGCCCGGCGGGCCGGGTCAGTAGACCGATAGGTGCACGTGGTTGGTGTGATCGCTGGACGGGTCTCCGCCCGCCCCGCTGTACGACTTCCAGCCGCTGCTGGGCAGCCAGATCTGCCGATACCAGATCACGTAGAGCACGGCGAGCCGGTCGGAGTTGCGGATGAAGTACGCCGCCAGGTTGTTGCCGTAGGTCTTGTCTCCGCCGGTGGCGTCGCCGCCGAAGCCGCTCTTCTGCGCGGCGAAGTCGCAGGCTCGACCCTTCGGGTGCTCGCCCGAGCCACCGTTGCGGTGGCAGGAGACGTACCGGGTGAAGCCGGCCGCCTTGGCCTGGTTGAGCGCGTGCAGCGTGCGCGGGGTGATGCAGCCGCTGGCCGGGGTGGGGTCGTTGACGCTGCACGACTCCGAGGGCCAGGAGCCGTCGGAGTTGCGCCGGGCCGGAGTGGCCGTCGCGGTGGAGGTGCCCCGGTTGGAGACGTCCGCGGCCCGGGTGGCGTTGTTGTTGGCCACGGTCAACGCGCGCTCGGCCTGCTCCTTCCGCTTGGCCATCACGGTGACCTGCTTGCGCTGCTCGCGGATCTCGCCGTCCAGCGCGGCCCGGGTCCGGTTCGCCTCGTCCCGGGTGGCCAGCAGCTCGCGCAGCACCCGGTCCTCGTTGGCGGCCACCGCGTCCAGGGCGGCGGCCCGGTCCATGAAGCCGTCCGGGGAGCCGCTGTTGAGCAGCGCCGACATCGCGCCGAGCCGGCCGGTGCGGTAGGCCACGCCGGCGATCTCGCCGACCTTGCCGCTACGCACGCTCAGCTCGGCCTCGGTGGTCTTCAGCTCGGTGCCGAGCTGCTGCTGGCGCTTCACCGACCGGTCGAGTGCGCTCTTCGCGTCGAGGTAGCCCTTGCTGGCCGCCTCGAGCTGAGCCCGCAGTGCGGGGGTGCCGCCCTCTTCGTCCTGCCCGGGGGCCGCCGCGAGCTGACCGGCCGGGGGAGCGGCCCCGGCGGCGGTGCCGGGGGCGATCGCGACGCCGAGGGCGAGCGTCGCGACGATCAGGGCCGCCATTCGGGCGGCGCGTCGTCGTACGGGTGCCACTGGTGGCATGCACATGTCCTTCCGTCAGCCGCCGACCGGGTTAGCTGACGGGTTCGGGACGGAAGATCCCTACCGCTGACGCGGATGCACCCCACGAACGTGGTTCCCCGGCTCGCCGTGTGGCGATTAGGCGACGGTCACCGCCGGCGCCGATGGGCGCCGCCTGGCGGAGGCCGGGACCGAGCCTACCGGTGCCAGGGCGACCTGTGCAGCAGAAGTGACGGAGGGTGTTGCTGTGGTTACCGGAAAATCCGGCGTAAGCGGACGATAGCCACCTTGAATTAAGACTGCCCTCATCACCACTCCACCGGCCCGCAGGCCCCGGAGGTAGCTCCGGGCTCGATCTGCAAGGTGGCGTGCTCGATGTGGAAGTCCTCGCTGAGCGCCGTCCGGGCGGCGGCGAGCACCGCGCCGACGTCGGCCCCGGGCGACATGGTGAGGTGCGCGGAGGCCACCTCCATGCCCGAGGTGAGCGTCCAGACGTGCAGGTCGTGGACGCCGGCCACGCCGGGCACCTCGACCAACCGGTCGTGCACGGCGGTCACCTGCAGGTGCTCCGGGGCGGCCTGGACCAGGATGCGGACCGCGGCCCGCCCGAGCCGCCAGGTGCGGGGCAGGATGAACACGCCGATGGCCACCGCGACCAGCGGGTCGGCCCACCACCAGTCGGTCACCGCGATGAGCGCCGCCGCGCCGATCACGCCGAGCGAGCCGAGCAGGTCGCCGAGCACCTCGAGGTAGGCGCCCTGCAGGTTGATGCTCTCCCGGGCGGCCGAGCGCAGCAGCGCGAAGGCGCCCAGGTTGGCGAGCAGGCCCAGCGTGGCCACCACCAGCACCGGACCGGCCAGCACCTCCGGCGGGTCGCCGAAGCGGCCGACTGCCTCGACCACCACGTAGACCGCGACGCCGGAGAGCAGGACGGCGTTCGCCAGCGCGGCGAGCACCTCGAGCCGGTAGAGGCCGAAGGTGCGTTGCGGATCCTGGTTGGCGTGCCGGCTGGCGGTGATCGCGGCGAGCGCCATGCCGATGCCGAGCACGTCGGTGAACATGTGCCCGGCGTCGGAGAGCAGGGCCAGCGAGCCGGTGCGGAACGCGGCCACGGCCTCGACCACCATCAGGCCGCTCAGCAGGGCGAAGGCCGCCCAGAGCCGGCCACGGTGATGCTGCGCGGCGTTCGCCACCGACCCGTGGTGGTCATGACCTGCGCCCACCAACTCACCCTCCGCCGACGGTCCGGACCGGTCAAATATATGCTCACATTGCTATGTGTGCAAGTAATTGACCGCGCTCAGTGGCGGCCGTGCCGCGCACGATGTCAGCCGGTCGGGTCGATCGTGGTGAGCCGCTGGGTGGCCCGGGAGAGCGCCACGTAGAGCGTCCGGACGCCCGAGCCCGGGTCGGCCCGGATCTCGCTCGGCGCGACCAGCACCACCCCGTCGTACTCCATGCCCTTGGCCTCCAGGCTGGTCACCACCTGCAGCCGGGGAGCGTTGAGCGCGCCGAGCCAGCCGGCCACCTCGTCCCGGCGCGGCACCGGCGTGATCACGCCGACCGTCCCCTCCACCTCGCCGAGCAGCGTGGTCACCGCCGCCACGGTGGCGGTCCGCACCTCGGTCGCGGGCACCACCAGCTCGACCGGGTCGACCCCGGTCGAGCGGACCGCGCTCGGCAACGTGAGATCCGGATAGAGCCGGCGGATCTCGGCCGCCGCCACCGCGAAGATCTCTGCCGAGTTGCGGTAGTTGGTGGTGAGGGTGAACTGCTGCCGGCGCCGCCGGCCCAGCGCGTGGTCGCGGGCCCGGGTCAGCTCCGCCGGGTCGCCGGTCCACGCCGTCTGCGCCGGATCGCCGACCACCGTCCAGGACGCCAGCCGGCCGCGCCGGCCGATCATTCGCCACTGCATCGGCGAGACGTCCTGCGACTCGTCCACCACCACGTGCGCGTACTCCCGGTAGTCCTCCGGGCGCTGCCGGGCCGCCTCCCGGGCGGCTCGCTGCCGGTCGGCGAAGGTGCTCAACTCCCGCACCCCGCCGGCGAGCTGGTACGGGTCACGCTTCGCCCGGGCGGGCCGCACCGGCTGGCCGAGCATCGCGTCCAGCTCGTCGAGGAGCGCGATGTCGGCGATGGTCAGCCCCTCGGCGTCCAGCGTCCGGTACGCCGCGTCCAGCAGCCGGATCTCGCCGCCGGCGAGGATGCCGCCGGCGTAGCGGCGCAGCCGCTCCGGGCGGGCCAGCCAGCCCAGCACGTGCCGCGGGTGCAGCCGTGGCCACCAGGCCTTCAGGAACTCCCGGAACTCCGGTCGCTCGGCGATCTCGTCCTCGAAGGCGCGCTGCTCCGGCAGCCGGCCGATGCCCAGCCGGCGGGCCTGCGCCCAGAGGGCGGCGAAGACGCCGTCGAAGCCGGCCCGGCGCACCTCGTTGCGGCGCGCCCCCCGGTGCAGCGCGCGCTCCCGGATCCCGTCCAGCTCCCGGCGGTCCAGCCGGAGCAGCGTGCCCCGGTAGAGCAGTCGCAGCTCGGTGGGGCCGTCCGGCACGGCGTCGCGCACCGCCCGCTCCAGCACCCGGCGCATCCGCAGCGAGCCCTTCACCGAGGCCACCTCGGGCGGGTCGGTGCGGGTGGCGGTCATCCCGGGGAAGAGCGTGCCGAGCGAGTGCAGGGTGGCGGTGTCCTCGCCGAGCGAGGGCAGCACCGAGGCGATGTACTCGACGAAGACCGAGGACGGGCCGACCACCAGGATGCCGCCGCCGGCGTACCGGCTGCGGTCCGAGTAGAGCAGGTACGCCGCCCGGTGCAGGGCGACCGCCGTCTTGCCGGTGCCGGGGCCGCCCGAGACGATCGTCACGCCCGACCCGGGAGAGCGGATCGCCTCGTCCTGCTCCCGTTGGATGGTGGCCACGATGTCCCGCATGCCCCGCCCGGTGGCCCGGGAGAGCGTGGCGAGCAGCGCGCCGTCGCCGACCACCGCCATGTCCGGCGGGGCGGCGGCGGGGTCGAGCAGGTCGTCCTCGATCCGGGTGACCCGCTCCCCGCTGGACTGGATCGTCCGGCGGCGTACCACGCCGAGCGGCTGGGCCGGGGTGGCCTGGTAGAACGCCGCGGCGGCCGGAGCCCGCCAGTCGACCACCAGGCTGACCGCGTGCTCGTCCCGGATGCCGAGCCGGCCGACGTGCAGCACCTGCTGGTCGCGCAGGTCGAGCCGGCCAAAGACCAGCCCCTCGTGCTCGGCGTCCAGGGCGTGTCGGCGTCGCGCCGCGTGGAAGACCATGGCGTCCCGCTCGACCAGCGCGCCGAAGTTGCCGACCCGGGCCAGCCGGTAGCCGTCCCGCTCGGCGTGGACCGCCGCCCGCCGCAGCTCGGCGAGTCGGGCGTACACCCGGTCGAGATGTCGCTGCTCGGCGGCGATCTCCTGGTCCAGGGTGGTCTGGTCGGTCAACGAACGCTCCTGATCCCCGTCGGCGCGGGCGCCGCGGACACCGCGGGCCGTGTGCCGGGCCAACCGGACGAGGGTACGGCCCCGGCCGGCGCCACCGCGCCCGAGGTGCGTCCGGACGTCCTGGTCAGCCCCCGGCCACCGGCGCGGGACCGCTCGCCGGGGCGGGCCGGCCCAGCACCTGCCGGAGCACTCCGAGCAGGGCGGCGTTCACCTCGTCGGGCCGTTCCATCATCAGCATGTGCCCGGCGCCGGGACAGACGGTGAGCTCGGTCGCCGGCAGCGCGGCGGCGATCGACTCGGCGCACGGCGGCGGGGTGAGCCGGTCCCGGTCACCGACCAGCGCGGCGGCCGGCAGGTGGGCCAGCGCCGCCAGGGTCTCCAGCCGGTGCTGCGCCCCGATCGAGGCGCGGAACCCGCCGATCGAGCGGAGCGAGGCCCGGGCCACCGCGGAGGTGACCAGGCGGATGTCGGTGGGGTCGCAGCGGTCGCCGAAGAGCAGCCAGCGGATGCTCGGGCGCAGCGCGCGCAGCAGCGCCAGGGGTGGCCGCCACGATCCGCACCGGGCCAGCACGCCGGCGCCGGTGGTCTCGGCGAGCCGGATCAGCCGGGCGATCCGTGGGGTGAGCCCGTAGACGGTGTGCGTGTGCCCCTCGGCCGTGGTCGAGACGAAGGCCAGCCCGGCCGTGCGGGCGGTGAAATGCGCGGGATGCCGGTGCGCGTACTCCATGATCGTCATGCCGCCCATGGAGTGCCCGACCAGGACCACCCGGCCGGTCGGGGCGATCGCGTCCACCACCGCGGCGAGGTCGTCGCCGAGCTGGGCCAGCGTCGCCGTGCGTAGCGACATGCAGCTCGACCGGCCGTGACCGCGGGCGTCGTAGGCGACCAGCCGCACCGCCGGGCCCAGCGACTCACCGAGAGCGGCGAGCTGCCGGTGCCAGCTCCGCGCGTCGAGCGTCCATCCGTGCAGCAGGATCACGGTCACCTCGGCGTCCGCCGGGCCGGTCACCTCGACGTGCAGCCGCACCCCGTCGGGGAGGCGGACCTCCGACTGTTCCGGCATTGCCACCTCCCAGGTCGCCCGGATGCGCCCACCGGGATACCCGGCGGTAACACCGGCTACCCGCCATGACACCACGCCAACCGTGGCAGTGGGAAGATTCGCAACCGCGCTGCGCGGCACCGGACGGGCGGCCAAGCTGAGAACATGGGGTCGCCGCTGGCACCGCCGCCCAGGCCGGGCCGGTCGTCGTCCGCCGGCTCCGCGCCGCCGGGGCGCCCGGCCGGTGGTACGCCCCGCACGGCGCTCGCCGAACTGCTCGCCGGCAACCGTCGGTTCATCAGCGGTCAGCCGGTGCACGGCCACGACGTCACCGCCGCCGCGGCGAGCGCCTCCGGCGATCAGCAGCCGTACGCGGTGCTGCTCGGCTGCATCGACTCACGGGTGCCGCTGGAGGCGATCTTCGACCAGACCTTCGGCTCGATCTGCGTGATCCGCACCGGCGGGCACGTGCTCGACCGGGCGGTGCTCGGCTCGATCGAGTACGTGGTGCACCAGCTGGGGGTGCCGCTGGTGGTGGTGCTCGGGCACGAGCGGTGCGGCGCGGTGGCCGCCACGGTCGAGGCGGTGCGCAGCGGCGAGCGGCCCGGCGGCGCGCTGGCCCACCTGGTCGACCAGATCGCCCCGGCGGTGACCGAGGTGGGCGCCGACGACCCGCGGGTCCAGCCACTTGCCATCCGCCGGCACGTGCTGCGCACGGTGGCCGCGCTGCGCGCCGACGACCTGCTCGCCGGCCCGGTCGCCGCCGGCCGGGTGGACGTGGTGGGCGCCCTCTACGACCTGGCCAGCGGCGAGGTCAGCCTGCTGCGCTGAGTGGCTGGCCCGGCCTCGCGTCCCGACGTCCGGGCGAGCCGGTGGCGCGCCCGAGGGCGGAGACGACGAACCGCCCGCCGGGAGGTCCCGACGGGCGGTTCGGATGTCGCTGGTGGAGCGGGCGGATCAGGCCTCGAAGACGCCGGCCGCGACCAGGCGCTTCTCGGTCGCGTCCCAGCCGTCGCCGGGGTGCGCCTGGGCCAGGGTGTTGATCTCGGCCCGGATCTTCGCGGCGTGACCGGCGGCGGCCAGCACCCGGATCTCCTCGACGAAGGCGTCGGAGTCCGTGCGCAGGTGCGCGGTCTTGCCGTTGGTCAGGTTCCGCACGTAGGCGTGCTTGCCGCCGTTGAGCGGGATGAGGTACTTGAACTCGCCCAGCACGCTGAGGGCGCCACCCTGGCCAGCCTGGCCGGCCCGGACGGACGCGCGCGCGGTCTTAGAGGTGTTGCTCGCCACGGAGGTACTCCTTGCAAGACGTACGGGAGGACTGGACGTCCGGGGGCTGGTGCGGGAAGCACCCGAAAGGTGGACCCGCGAAAGTCGTGCGCGGCAGAAGCCGCCGGTGGAACTGTACACGACCACGATGCCTGGCTGGTCATCGCGCTGTCCTGAGAGACAACGGCGGTCACCCGGTCGGCTATTCCACGGCCTCGGCCCGGCGAATTTTCCGATTCCCTGGCGCACCATCCGTCACACCAGTCATCATGTGTTGCAGGAACCACTCCGGTGACACGAGGTCGTAGGGGAAGACGCACCTCGCTCTCCGGGAGGTCACCGTGCCAACGCGTGGCGTCGTATACGTCCACTCGACCCCGCTCGCCGTGTGCTCGCACGTCGAGTGGGCGATCGCGCGCGTCCTTGCCGCGCCGGTCAACCTGCAGTGGACGGCTCAGCCCGTCGACCCCGGCGCCCGCCGGGCCGAGTGCGGGTGGACCGGCCGTCCGGGGACGGGCGCCGAGCTGGCTGCTGCCCTCCGGCAGTGGCCCATGATCCGTTTCGAGGTGACCGAGGAGCCGAGCCCCGGCGCCGACGGCGAACGGTTCATGCACGTCCCGGGGCGGGGCCTGTTCCGGGCCACGGTCGGCGCGGCCGGCGACATCCAGCTCGGCGAGGACCGCCTGCGCAGCATCCTGGCGACCGCCCGAGCGCCGGAGGCGATCGCGCACGCCGTCGAGAAGGCGCTCGGCACCGCCTGGGACGCCGAGCTGGAGCCCTACCGCTACGCCGGCGACGGCGCCCCGGTGACCCTGCTCACCCGGGTCGGCTGACCCGCTCGGACAGCGGCACCGACGGCTCGCCGGGCGGGCCGACCGCAGAGGTCAAGTTGCCCCGATACGCGGAGAACTGGTGGGATAGGCGGCGTGTCGTTTCGCCCGCGCCGCGCCAGCGTCGCCGTCGCCGCCCTGACCGCCCTGCTCGTCTCCGGCTGCGCGACGGGCCCGGACCGCCCCGGTCCGGCCCCGTCGGGTGCGACCGCGGCGCCGACCCCGACCGCCACCACGCCACCCCCCGATGATCCCGCGGCCCGCGCCGCCGCCCTGGTCGGCACGCTCGGCGACGAGGACCTGGTCGGGCAGGTGCTGATGCCGTACGCCTACGGCAGCGCGGCGACGAAGGTCTCACCCGGATCGGCGGCCGGCAACCGGGCCCTCGCCGGGGTCGACACCCCCGCCGAGATGATCGCGAAGTACCGGCTCGGCGGCCTGATCCTGGTCGGCTTCAGCGCCGACGACCCGACCAGCGGCAACCAGGAAACCACAAACGTGGACAGCCCGAAGCAGGTCCACGAGCTGACCACCGGGCTGCGCGAGGCGGCCGGCCGGCTGCCCACCGGTGCGGCACCCTTCCTGATCGGCACCGACCAGGAGTACGGCGTGGTCACCCGGATCACCGACGGGGTCACCGTGCTGCCCAGCGCGCTGGCCGCCGGCGCGGCCGGTGACCCGGCGCTGACCGAGGCGGCCTGGCGGGCCGCCGGCGCCGAGCTGGCCGCGATGGGGATCAACCTGGACTTCGCGCCGGTCGCCGACGTGCTCGCCACCCGCAGCACCGTGATCGGCTCCCGGTCGTTCGGCGCCGACCCGAAGCGGGCCGCGGCGCAGGTCGGCGGCGCCGTGCGCGGCCTGCAGGGCGCGGGCGTCGGGGCCACGGTGAAGCACTTCCCCGGGCACGGGCACAGCGCGGCCGACTCGCACCAGGAGCTGCCAACGCTCACCCAGTCCCCGGCGGCGCTGGCGGCCGGCGCGTGGCCGCCGTTCAAGGCCGGGATCGACGCCGGCGCGATGGCCGTGATGTCCGCCCACCTCGACGTCCGGTCGATCGACCCGGGCACCCCGGCGACCTTCTCCCACAAGCTGCTGACGGACGTGCTCCGCAACCAGCTCGGCTTCCAGGGCGTGGTGATCACCGACGGGATGAACATGCCGCCGGCGAAGCGCTGGTCGCCGGGGGAGGCCGCGGTGCGGGCGCTGAACGCCGGCAACGACCTGATCCTGATGACCCCGAACGTGGGCCAGGCGTACGACGGGCTGCTCGCCGCGCTGCGCGGCGGCTCCCTGCCCCGCGCCCGGCTGGTCGACGCGGCGACCCGGGTGCTGACCATGAAGTTCCGGCTGGCCGGGCAGCCGGCGCCGGCGATGTCCACGCTCAACGACCCGGCGCACCGCGCGGCGGCCGACGCGCTCGCCGCCGCCGCGGTGACCGTGCTGCGCGGCGCCTGCGGCTCCACTGTGGGCCCCGGACCGGTGACCGTCACCTCCTCCGGCGGTCGGGACCAGACCCGGAAACTGCTCACCGAGGCCCTCACCGCCGCCGGGGTGCGGGTGGTGCCCAGCGGTGGCACGATCGTGCACCTGGTCGGCTACGGCGACGGCGCCGGCGACCTGCGCGCCGACGCCGCCGTGACGGTCGCCATGGACACCCCGTACGTGTTGGCGAAGGCGAAGTCGCCGACGCTGCTGGCCACCTACTCCTCCAGCCGGGCCTCGATGACCGCGCTGGCCGGGGTGCTCGCGGGGAAGGCCCGCCCGGGCGGGCGGTCGCCGGTCAAGGTGACCGGGCTGCCCGCCACCACCTGCGCCAGCTGAGAGCCGTCAGTAGCGCCTGACCCGGGCGGACTGCTTCACCAACTGGTACGCGGGCAGCAGCTCCTCGGTGTCCGGGGTGTCCAGGGTCAGCACCACCGGGCCGTACAGGGAGGCCATGGCGATGGCCCGGTCCCGGACGGAGCCGCCGCCGTCCTTGAAGTAGCTCGCCTCGAAGGCGTCCACCTTGCCGGCCTTGATCCGCCGGTACTCGGCGTCGGCGGACTCCGGGGCGTACTGGTTCAGGTAGTGCTTCAGGTGCGGCTCGGTGCCGCCGGCGACACCCTCGATCCGCCACACCCGGACGAAGCCGGTGACACCGCTGGGCCGCGCGTCGATCTCGCACAACAGGTCGGTGTCCCCGAGGTCCAGCTGACCGGCCTTGCCGTCCATCGACCGGACCTTCCAGCCGGCGGGCACGGAGAAGGTGACCGGCAGCTCGCAGGTGCTGCCGGCCTCCCCGACCGTGACGCCGGCCGGGGCCGCGGCGACCTCGTCGTACCAGGGTGGGCCGGGGGTCACCGGCGAGGCGGTGGGGCTCGGCGACGCCGTCGGCGAGGCGCTCGCCGACGGCGGCTCGTTCTTCTCCGCGCAGCTGGCGGCCAGTGCGATGGTCAGCGCCGCGAGTACGGCGACAATGCTCCGCTGCCCCATGGGATCCCCCCGTTGTCGATCTTCAGCCGGCACAGCAAACCGGGTCGGGGCGGCGGCGTCAACTCCGTTGCGGGGCCCGGGGTCACGCGGGGCGGTTCGGCTCCGGACGGTGCGTCCGCTCGCGCTGAGCCGGCGTGGCGAGCAGCGGCAGCGGCGACGGTTCGGGCAGCGCCGGCGGGTCGGCGCTGGGCACCGTCCGGGGCAGCAGCGCGGCGAGCCCGGCCCGGGTCGCCACCACGATCAACCGGTCGGTCCGGACCAGTGGACGGCGCTCCGGCAGGGACCAGATGGTCTGACCGGCCCGACCGGTGCGCATCGCGATCACCCGGACCTCTCCGGGCCGGGAGATGTCGGGGCAGAACAGGCCCTCGATCTCGGAGCCGGCGCCCACCGGCAGGTCGGCGACGAGCAGGACTCGGCGACCGACCGAGATGGTGTCGATGACCTCGCGTCCCATCATGGCGGCCGCGAACGCCGGCGCGGCCAGGTACGACACGCTGCGGGACCGGGTGAGGCCGAAGGTCCGCTGCACGCGCTGCGCGAAGCCGTCGTCGAAGAGCCGCAGCACGATGCGCAGCGCCGGCTGTCCCGCGGCGGCCCGCTGGGAGGTGTGCCCCGGTCGGCCCAACAGGGCCGTTTCCAGGTTGGACACGTCGTCGCCGGTGAGCACCACCAGGGCCCGAGCGGTGTGCAGCGAGGCGGCGCGCAGCGTCTCGGGGCTCGTCGCGTCGCCGATCACCACGGGCAGCCCCAGCTCGCGGGCGACGGCCACCCCGCGCGCCGACTCCGTACGGTCGACCGCCACCACCAGCACCCCGAAGGAGTGCAGTTCCTGGAGAACCCGGGTGCCGATGTTGCCCAGGCCGACCACGATCACGTGGTCGGCCACCGGGTCCACCAGCCCGCCCGCGGCCACCGTGAGCCGGGCGTGCACGAGCGCGTCGACCACGAGAGCGGTGACGGTCGGCACGATGGCGACTCCCGCGATCACCAGCACCACGGCGGTCACCTTCTCGGCGAGCGGAGCGCCCGGGTCGGCGTCCGCGCCGCCCAGCGCGGTGAGCAGCACGAGGTACGCCGCCTCGGCCGGTCGTAGACCCCGGGCGAACGCGAGCACCGTGCCGGCGGCGACGAAGAGCGCGGCCAGGCCGGCCAGCGCCAGCCGCACGTTCCGCCCGAAGACGAGGCCGGTGGTGCGCAGCAGGCGGGACCGCCGGCGAGGCGGCTCGTGGCGACGCTGCCCGTACGTGCGGACGAGCACCAGGTCGGCGTCCTCCTCGTTCTCGGGGAGGGTGACCGGTTCGGGTCCGTCGGTGTCCGCGAGGGCGCACACGATGTCGGCGGTGGCCGGCCCGAGCGCCGCCCGGTGAGCCGTGCGGACGAGTTCGTCGTCGGGCAGCCGCAGGTAGGTCGGGGCCTCGTCGCCCAGGGTGGCGGCCACGAACGCCGGGGCGGCGAACTCCGAGCCGGACAGCACGGCGCAGTCGCCCAGCGCGGTGGCCACCCCCTCGCCGAGCACCGAATTGAACAGACGGACCACCAGACGTACGTCCGGGTCCAGTTCGCGCACGATCATCGCGGCGTCCACGTTGGTGACGTCGTCGTCGCCGACCAGTGCCACCGCCGCCGCCTGCCGCACCCGGGCCCGCTCCAGCACCTCCGCGGTCAGCCGGCGGGCCACCAGCACCTCCGGTCGCTGACCCGGCCCGCCCGGCTCGGGCGAGAACTCCGCGATGTCCGGCGCGTGGTTCTCGGTCAGCGAGGGCAGCACCACGGTGACGGCCACGCCGTAGCGGTCCACCAGCTCCGCCACCAGGCGACGGGCGAGGGTGCCGTCGCCGCAGACCACGTAGCGCTGGCCGGATTGCTCCGCGGCGGGGAGGGTGTCGTCGGACACGCCCCGGATGGTAGCCGCAGGAATCCAGCAGGCGGCGGCCGTCGGGCCGGAATCCGGTCGCGCCGGTCCTGGGCGGCCTGGCACCCTGCGGGCATGGCAGCGGCGCGGGGATTCCGGTACGTCGAGCGGGCCGACGGCACGGTGGTGATCACCCATCAGGGGCGGGTCGCCGGCACGTTGCGTGGCGGCCGGGCGGCGCGGTTTCTCGCCGAGGTCGACGACGACCCGCAGCTCGTGATGGCGCGCTGGACCGGCAACTACCGCCGGGGCAACGAGCGGACCGCGCAGCAGCACCCGCGCAACCGCGGCTGAGCGGCGGCAACGCCGCGGGCCCGCGCTCGGTGAGCGCGGGCCCTCGACGAACCACCGATCGTCACAGCGGAATGTTGCGGTGCCCGCCGCAGGCCGCCGGGGCCGCGGCGAGCGCCTCGGCGATCCGGCGCCGGGTCTCCGCCGGCATGATCACGTCGTCCACCCACGCCGATCCCCAACGCCCGGTTGACCCCACCGGCCGTCCGGTCTCAGGCCCGGGTGAAGACGAGAGCCACGTTGTGACCACCGAAGCCGAACGCGTTGTTCAGCGCGGCGGGGATCTCCATCTGGCGCGGCTTGTGGGCGGCCACCTCCAGGGTGAGGCCCTCCTCCGGGTCGTCGAGGTTGATCGTCGGAGGTACGACACCGTCGCGGATCGCCAGGATGGTGGCGATCGACTCCAGCGCGCCGGCCGCGCCGAGCAGGTGACCGGTCATCGACTTCGTCGCGGCCAGCACCGGGTGGTCCCCGAGCGCCTTGTGCAGCGCGCCGATCTCCAGCATGTCGCCGACCGGGGTCGACGTGGCGTGCGCGTTGACGTGGACGATGTCCCGCTTGGCCACGTCCGAGTCGGCGATCGCCCGGGCGATGGCGCGGATGGCGCCCTCACCCTCGGCGTGCGGCTGCACGATGTCGTAGGCGTCGGAGGTGATGCCGGCGCCGGCCAGGCGGGCGTACACCCGGGCTCCCCGGGCAGCGGCGTGGTCGGCCCTCTCCAGCACGACCACCCCGGCGCCCTCGCCCAGGACGAAGCCGTCCCGGCCCTTGTCCCACGGGCGGGAGGCGTGCTCCGGGTCGTCGTTGCGGGTGGACATCGCCCGCATCGAGGCGAACCCGGCGATCGGCAGCGGGTGGATGACCGCCTCGGTGCCGCCGGCAACCACCACGTCGGCCCGGCCGGACCGGATGATGTCCAGGCCGAGCGCGATCGCCTCCGCGCCGGTCGCGCAGGCGCTGGCCACCGAGTGCACGCCGGCCTTCGCGCCGACCTCGAGCCCGACCCACGCGGCCGGGCCGTTCGGCATCAGCATCGGCACGGTGTGCGGGGAGACCCGGCGCGGCCCGGAGGCTTCCAGGATGTCGTCCTGGGCGAGCAGGGTGGTCGCACCGCCGATGCCGGAGCCGACGCTGACCGCCAGCCGCTCCGGGTCCAGGCCGGAGTCGGCCAGGCCGGCGTCCGCCCAGGCCTGCTTGGCCGCGACGAGCGCGATGGCCTCGGAGCGGTCCAGCCGGCGCAGCTTGACCCGGTCCAGCACCTCGGACGGCTCGACGGCCAGCTGCGCGGCGATCCGGACCGGCAGTTGCGCCGCCCACTCCTGGGTGAGGGGACTCACCCCGGAGCGGCCGGCGAGCAGGGCTTCCCAGGTCGACGCGACGTCCCCGCCGAGCGGGGTCGTCGCGCCGAGCCCGGTGACGACGACGTCGGGGCGAGTCATGATCAGGACTGCGCCTCGATGTAGCTGACCGCGTCCCCGACGGTCTTCAGGTTCTGCACCTCGTTGTCCGGGATCTTGACGCCGAACTTCTCCTCGGCCGCCACCACGACCTCCACCATGGAGAGCGAGTCGACGTCCAGGTCGTCGGTGAAGGACTTACCCTCGGCCACGTCGTCCGGGTTCACCCCGGCAACCTCTTCGAGGATCTCGGCGAGGCCGGCGGTGATCTCGTCACGGGTCATTGCGGTTGGTTCCTCTCATCGGGGGTTGATCGCGTCGGACGGCCGCGCCGCCCGACGTTCGCCTCGGCGCGTGCGCGCCGCGGTGGGACTCAGGGACACCGGACGACCTGGCCGGCGTAGGTCAGGCCGCCGCCGAAGCCGAAGAGCAGCACCGGCGCCCCGGAGGGCACCTCCCGCCGCTCCACCAGCTTGGACAGGGCCAGCGGCACACTTGCCGCGGAGGTGTTGCCGGACTCGACGATGTCCTTCGCGATGATCGCGTTCGGGATGTCGAGCCGCTTGGCGATGCCGTCGATGATCCGCGCGTTGGCCTGGTGCGGCACGAACGCGGCCAGCTCGGAGGGGGCCACTCCGGCCCGCTCGCAGGCCTGCAGGGCCAGCGGCGCCAGTGCGGTGGTGGCCCAGCGGAAGACCGCCTGCCCCTCCTGCTTGATGTAGGGGCGCCAGCCCTCGATCCGGACCGCGTCGCTCTTCTCCGGCACCGAGCCCCAGACCACCGGGCCGACCCCGGCCGGCTCGTCGTCGGCGGTGGCGGTGACCACCGCGGCACCCGCCCCGTCGGCGAAGATGATGCAGGTCGAGCGGTCGGTCCAGTCGGTGAACTCGGAGAGCTTCTCGGCGCCGATCACGATCGCGTTGCGCGACGCGCCGGCCCGGATCGCGTGGTCGACAGTGCCCAGCGCGTACGCGAAGCCCGAGCAGGCGGTGTTGATGTCGTACGCCCCGGGGGCGGTGATGCCGAGCTTGGCGGCGACCCGGCAGGCCACGTTCGGGCTGCGGTCGACCGAGGTGCAGGTGGCGACCACGACCAGGTCGATGTCGGCGGCGCTGAGACCGGAGTTCGCCAGCGCCTTGCCGGCGGCCGCGGCCGCCATGTCGGCCACCGTCTCACCGTCGGCGATCCGCCGGGTGACGATGCCGACCCGGTCCCGGATCCACTCGTCGTTGGTGTCGACCATGCGGGCGAGGTCGTCGTTGGTGACCACCCGTGAGGGCTGGTAGTGCCCCAGGGCGACGATCCGGCTTCCAGCCATTAGTTCTGTCCTCCGATGCGGGCGAGCGGTTGGCCCGGCGCGACCGGGTCGTCGTGGTGGGCGAGCCACTCGGTGAGCACGCCACTGCCGTGCGCGGTCACCTCGATCTGCCCCTGGCGGGTGACGACGTGACCGATCACCTGGCCGGACCGGAGCGTCTCGCCCTCGGCGAGACCCTCGGCCGGCGCGAAGGTGCCGACGGCCGGGGCCACCACCACCCGGAACTGGATGGTCGGCCCGTGGCTCGGCGCCATGCCGTGCCGTGCGATGAGGTCGCGGGCGGCGGGCAGGTCGTCCGGGGTGTTCAGGGTGACGATCTCCGGTGCGCCGGTGGCCTTCAGCTCCCGCTTCACCAGACCGGCCAGAGTGCCGGCCGGGGGGAGCTCGATGACGCCGGTGACCCCGAGGTCGACCAACGTGCGCATGCAGAGGTCCCACCGGACCGGGGCGGTGACCTGGCGGACCAGCCGCTGCACCATGTCCCGACCGTGGTTGACCGCGGCGCCGTCGAGGTTCGACAGCAGGATCCGGGCCGGGTCGGCCGGGGTGATCCCGCCGGCCACCGTGGCGAGCGCGGCCTCCGCCGGCGCCATGTACGGGGTGTGGAAAGCGCCGGCCACCTGGAGCCGGATGATCCGGGCCTTCGCCGGCGGCTCGGCGGCGAGCTTGTCGAGGCCGTCCAGCGCCCCGGCGGCGACGACCTGACCGGCGCCGTTGCGGTTGGCCGGGTGGAGCCCGTGCGCCTCGATCGCGGCGAGCACCTCGTCCGGGTCCCCGCCCAGCACGGCGGCCATCCCGGTCGGCTGCACCGCGCAGGCGGCGGCCATCTCCCGCCCGCGTACGCCGGCCAGGGTGATCGCGGCCTCGGCGGGAAGCACCCCGGCCAGCGCTGCCGCGCCCAGCTCGCCGACGCTATGCCCGGCGGTCACGCTCACGTCGTACATCGGCAGGTGCTCGGCGGCGAGCAGCGCCGCGGCGACCAGCAGCGGCTGGGTGCGCGCGGTGTCCTTGATCTCGTCGGCGTCGGCGGCGGTGCCGAGGTGCACCAGATCGACCCCGGCCAGCGCGGACCACCAGCGCAGCCGCGCCTCGGCACCGGTCAGGTCGAGCCACGGAGTCAGGAAGCCGGGCTTCTGGGAACCCTGGCCGGGCGAGAGTACGGCGAGCACGTCTATGACTCTCCCGGATACGCGTGGGTAGCGCTGTGCGGCCCTCGACCAAACCACACTAGAAGCTTTGTCGATATCCTACAAAGATCGGCGGTGGTCATCGCCTGTCTGCGTGGTTTTGGTGCTGGCTGGGTTCATTGTCTGGGTTGGGACCACCGAGACCACCGGGACCACCGGGTCGAGCCGGCCGACGGTGAGCGCGATCTGGAGCGCGAACGCGTCCCGCGGGACCAGCGGCGAGAAGCCGGTGACCTCGGCGATCCGGCGCAACCGATAGCGCACCGTGTTCGGGTGCACGAACAGGGCCCGGGCCGCGCTCTCCAGCGTGCCGCTGGCGCTGAAGTAGGCGTCCAGCGTCTCCAGCAGCTCGCCGCCGGCACGGACCAGCACCGCGTACACGTCGTGCCGCAGCCGCCGGCGGGCCTCCGCGTCACCGGCCAGCGCCCGCTCGGGCAGCAGGTCGGCGGCGGACACCGGCCGGGGCGCGGTCGGCCAGGCCGGCGCCGCGCGGAACCCGGCCAGCGCGGCCCGCGCCGACTCGGTCGCCTCGTCCAGGCTCGGCACCGCCGGGCCCACCACCACCGGGCCCTCGCCGAACGCGGTCAGCAGCTTGCCCGCCGCCGCCAGCGGGTCCGCGGCGCCGCCGAGCACGATGACCAACCGGTCACCGTGCACCCCGCCGATCACCTCGGCCCCGATCCGGCGGGCCAGCCGGTAGACGGTGTGCAGCACGGCCGAGACCTCACCGCCCGGGGACCGCCCGACCGCCACCGCCACGGGCGGGGCGTCCGCCCAGCCCAGCGCCGCCGCGCGGCTGGCCAGCACGTCCGGGGAGTCCCCACGCAGCAGCGCGTCGACCAGCAGCGCCTGCAACCGGGCGTCCCAGGCGCCGCGCGACTCGGCGGCGCGGGCGTAGACCCGGGCGGCGGCGAAGGCGATCTCCCGGGAGAAGCGCAGCACCGCGTCGCGCAGTTGCTGCTCCTCGCCCTTCGCGGCGAGGTGGGACACCTGCTCCTCGACCACGTCGATGGTGACCTTGATCAGCGCCACGGTCTGCTGGAGGGTGATCGAACGGGCCAGCTCCAGCGGCGCGGCGGCGAAGACCTCGTCGGAGACCTCCTGGGTGCTGTCCGCGCTGCCGCCGCCGGAGCTCAGCCACTGCACCAGGGACCGGACGCCGGCCTGGGCCACCAGCATGACCCAGGAACGCTGGTCCGCCGGGAGGGACCGGAACCAGGGCAGCGTCTCATCCATCCGGGCCACGCTGCCGGTGGCCAGCGCGCCCGCCGCCCGCTCGATCCGGCGCAGCGTGGCACTGAGTTCCGCGTCGCCCGGCTCGTTCCCCACGGCACCAGCCTGACACGCCCTGAGCAGCGGCTCCACGCCGGGCCGGGCCGCCGGCGGCCCCGACCGGTCAGGGCGGTGGCGGCGCGGGCAGGCTCAGCTCCTGGGCCAGGATGGCCGCCTGCACCCGGCTGCGCAGCGCCAGCTTGGCCAGGATCCGGCTGACATGGGTCTTGGTGGTGCTCTCCGCCAGGGCCAGTCGGTCGGCGATCTGCTGGTTGGACAGGCCCAGCCCCAGGCAGGCCAGCACGTCCCGCTCCCGGGGGGTGAGCGCGTCCACCGCCGCCCGGCTGCCATCCGGGGCGTCCGGCACGCTGTTTGCGAACGCCCGGATCAGCCGACGGGTGACCGCCGGGGCGATGAAGCCCTCACCGCGGGCCACCGTCCGCACCGCCGCCACCAGGCCCGCCGCGTCGGTGTCCTTCAGGAGGAAGCCGGCCGCCCCGGCCCGCAGCGCGCCGAAGACGTACTCGTCGAGGTCGAAGGTGGTGAGCACCAGCACGTCGGTGTGCCCGTCGGCGACGATCTCGCGGGTGGCCGCGATGCCGTCCCGGCGCGGCATCCGTACGTCCAGCACGGCGACGTCGGGGCGCAGGTCGCGGCAGAGCCGGACCGCCTCGTCGCCGTCGCCGGCCGCGCCGACCACCTCGACGTCCGGCGCGGCGGAGAGGATCAGCGCCAGCCCGGCGCGTACCGCCGGCTGGTCGTCGGCGAGCACCACCCGGATCGTCGCCCCGGTCGGCGCCCCTCGACGCCCGGCGCTCGGCTCGTCCACCCGGTCGGTCACGACGCCGGCTCGGCGGTCGGCAGGTTGGCCCGGACCCGCCATCGGCCGTCCCGTGGCCCGGCGGCGAACCGGCCGTCGAGCACGACCGCGCGCTCCCGCATGCCGATCAGACCCGCGCCCGCGCCGACCAGAGCCGCGCCGGGCAGGCCGCAGTGCGCGGGGCGGACCGGATTCTCCACCGTGACCACCACCTCGGCCGGCCGGTACGCGATCTCCAGGTCGGCCTCGCCGTCGCCGTGCTTCAGGGCGTTGGTCAACGACTCCTGCACGATCCGGTACGCCGCGAGGTCGACCCCGACCGGCAGCGCGGCCGGTTCCCCGCTGGTGCTCACCCGGACCGTCAGCCCGGCGGCTCGAACCCGCTCCACCAACCGATCCAGCTCACCGAGTCGGGCGGGGATCGCGTCCACCGGCACCGGCGCGGCCGGCCCGGACTGCTCAGTCGGCCCGACCGGCCAAGTCGGCTCGGCCGGCGCGCGCAACACGCCGATCATCTGCCGCATCTCGGCCAGACCCTGCACGCTGTTCTCCCGGATCACTTGCAGCGCGGACTCGACCTGGGCCCGGTCCAGCCCGGGCACGGAGAGCACCGCGGTGGCGTGGATGGCCACCGCGCTGAGGTGGTTGGCGACCACGTCGTGCAGCTCGCGGGCCATCCGCGCGCGCTCCGCGGCAACCGCCTGTCGCCGGTCCAGTTCCGTCAGGCGCGCGGTCTGTTCGGCCCGGGCCCGCTCGGACGCGGCCTGGTCGCGGTACTGCCGCACGCTGATCCCGGTGAGCACCGGCAGCACGCCGGCCAGCGCGAACGGCACGCCGAGGGCGACGCCCCGCCAGTGCCCGAAGATCACCACTCCGGCCACCGCGCCGAGCAGGCTCAGCGCGACCGTGATCCGCAGCAACCACCGCCACAGTGCCGCGCCACCGTGCACGCAGGCGTCGTAGAGCACCTGGGTGTAGATCAGGATGGTCCCCAACGAACCGCCGAGCAGGGTGTCCGCGACCACGGCGGCCGTGCCGAGGGCGAGGCTGGCGCCGGGGGACACCCGGCGTAGCGCCACGGCCGCGCAGACGGCCACCAGCGGTGGCAGGAACAGTGCGCCGGGCACGTCCGGATGCGGGGTGATCTGCGGCTGCCAGCCGAGGCCGTGCAGGACCAGCCCGCCGGCCAGCGCCGCGCCGGCCAGAGCGAGATCCCGTCCCGGGGTGCCGGCGCTCAGCCACGGTGGCGGTCGCATGGCCCGATCCCACCACATCGGGGCCCGGTCGCCCTCCGCCCCCGGGAGGACGTCAGACCGGCCCGCCTCCCCCGAAGGAGGTACCCCGGGAGCTGGCGGCGGCACGCGCTGCACGGCACGTCGGGGCCGGCCAGTACGGTGACAGGGCACGTCGGCGCGACCGTCGACGGCGACCGCGAGCGTGAGGAGACCGGGATGACCCAGGGGGAAGCCGAGCACGGCTGCGCCCAGGGTGAGCCCTGCCGGCCGGGCCACCACGAGCAGCAGGCGGGCGCCAAGCACCGCCGTCTGGTCGGCGGGGTGCCGCCCTTCACGCCGGAGCCGGTGGGCGGCTGGCCCGCGGAGTCGACCGGCGGGTGGCCGGCCGAGCGGGCCGAGGAGGAGGTCCCGGTGCCCCGGCAACGCTCCGGAGAGCTGCCCTCGCCGGTCGAGCCCGAGCCGGTGACGACGGCCTCGGGCTGCCGCAGCGTCCTCCCGGGTTGGGCGGGTGCGCACCGGCACGGCCCCGTCCGACCCCGGCAGCGCGGCGCTCGCCGCGAGCACCCGCCGCGCCGCTGGTGCTGATTCCGCGCGACGGGCGCTGACCGACCTGGGCGGCCGTCAGCGGGTACGGCGGCGGATGAGCAGCGCGATCCCGGCCAGGCCGCTGGTGATGACCAGCATCACCGCGACGTTGAGCAGCAGCAGCCGCTGGAGTTCGCTGAGTGCCTCGTCGATGTCCCGGCCCGGGTTGATCGCGTCTTCCGGGATCACCCGCTCGCCACCGCCGACGCCGCCGCTGACGGTGTCGTACTGCCGCTCCAGCGGCACTCCGGCGGTGCGCAGCGTCTCCGACATGGAGAGTCGACCGAGAAACCAGCCGGCACTGGTCTTGCGGGAATCCGGCTGCTTGGCCGGCCGGTAGACCCGGGGCCCGCCGACGGCCTTCGGGTAGAGGTCGTAGGTCTGCTTCGGCGTCTCGCCGGCCAGCACGACGACCGTGTACTTCGGACCGAGATCGGCCGGCTTCGGCCCGTTGGCCGTGCCGATCCGGCCGAGGAAGTTGACCTGATCGATCAGGGCGACCACGTGCGCCGGCTGGGTGTCCGAGCGCAGCCGCAGCGGCGCGCTCATCCCGGTACCGGTGATGTCGACGCCGGGCGGCGGCGGCTTCGGCGCGGCCTGAGCCGGGCCGGCGACGCCGAGCGACACGGCCGCCGTGAGCGCCCCGGCCAGCACGGCGATCAGCCGCCTCACCTGTCGGACCATCGCCGCCTCCTCGCCCCGTTCGATGGATGGCTTCGCTGCGCCTGACGTGTCGGTCGGTCGACGGCGACCGGACCCGATGGCCGGACGCCCCACCTAAAGACTCCGCAGAATGTCGATCGGTTGCAGTATCTGGAACAGTATTTGGAACTATGTGCGATCTCGGCTCGACTAATGAGGAGCCGTTGATCAGCGCGCGGATCGTACCTTTACGGAGGGGTTCATGGGGGGCAGGGTCGCACGTGTGGCGCGGTTCGGGCCAGCGGTCTTCGGCGTGGCGCTCGGTGTGTCGTTGTTGCTGCCGGCGCAGCCGGCTGCCGCGCACAACTCGCTGACCGGCAGCGATCCGCGCGACGGCGCGCGGGTGGCGGCCGCGCCGACGCGCGTCGAACTCCGGTTCCTGTCCCGACTGGATCCGAGTACGACGAAGATCACACTGACCGGACCGGACAATGTGGTCGCGGCCGGTGGGGCGCCGCGCTTCTCGGGCAGCCGGGTGAGCGTGCCGTTCAAGCCGGGCAAGGCCGGTCTCTACACCGTCGGCTACCGGGTGGCGTCCGGCGACGGGCATCCGATCTCCGGCGAGGTGCGCTTCACCCTCACCACCGGCACGCCGGCCGATCCCTCGGCCGCACCGACGTCGGGCCCGGCCGTGCCACCCTCGGCCAGCTCGACCGCCGGCTCGTCCCCGGCAGGGTCGGCGTCGCCGACGGCTGGTCCGGACGGTGCCAGCCCGACGGCGGCCGCCGTGCCCGCCGCTGAGGAGCAGGAGGGCAGCGGCAACGGCTGGTTCTGGGCGCTCGGCGGCCTGGTCCTGCTCGCCGCGCTGTTGACCGGCGGCTTCCTGCTCCGCCGCCGCGCCAGCCGCGGCTGACCGGCGGGCGAGCCGCACGCGCAGCCGGCAAGTCCGGTGCGGGTGCGGCCCGGCCGCCGGTACCGGCGTCAGACCAGGCGGACCCGGGCGGCGCGCAGCCGGGTGAGCGTGCGCTCGCGGCCGAGCACCTCCAGCGACTCGAAGAGCGGCAGCCCCACGCTGCGGCCGGTGACCGCGACCCGGACCGGCGCCTGGGCCTTGCCGAGCTTGAGACCCCGCTCAGCGCCGACCGCCTCCAGGGCAGACTTGATCGACTCGGCGTCCCAGGAGGGCAACGACTCGAACGCCGCCGTCGCGGCCTCCAGCAGCTCCGCCGAGCCCTCCTTCATCGCCTTGGCCCAGGCCGCCTCGTCGATCAGCGGGGTGGCCAGGAAGAGGAAGTCGACGTTCGGCACGATCTCGCTGAGCACGGCGATCCGGGTCTGGGCCAGCGGGGCGACGGCCGCGAACGCGGTGGCGTCGAACTCCGCAGGCTGCCACGGCGGGGGCGCGATGGTGCCGGTGCCGGTCAGCCACGGCTGGCAGGCGGCGACGAACTCGTCCACCGGCAGTGCCCGGATGTACTCCCCGTTGAACGCGCGCAGCTTCTTCTCGTCGAAGAAGGCCGGCGAGGGGTTGACCTCCTCCAGCCGGAACTCCTGCTCGATCACCGACCAGGGGACGATCTCCCGGTCGCCGGACGGCGCCCAGCCGAGCAGCATCAGGTAGTTGCGCATCGCGGCGGACAGGTAGCCCTCGTCGCGGTACGCCTCCAGGGCGACCTTGTCCCGCCGTTTGGAGAGCTTCTGCCGCTTCTCGTTGACCACCACCGGCACGTGCGCCCAGATCGGCGGCTTGACGCCCAACGCGTCCCAGAGCAGCTGCTGCTTCGGGGTGTTCGGCAGGTGCTCCTCGGCCCGGATCACGTGGGTGATCCCCATGGTCATGTCGTCCACGACGTTGGCCAGCAGGAAGACCGGCGAGCCGTCGCCCCGGGCGATGACGAAGTCCTCGATCAGCCTGTTCTCGAAGGTCGGCTCGCCGCGGATCAGGTCGACCACCACGGTCTCGCCCTCGTCCGGGGTGCGGAAGCGCAGCGCCCGCCCCTCGCCCGGGCCGAGACCCTTGTCCCGGTGGAAGCCGTCGTAGCCGGCGTACTGCGAGCCGGTGCGGGCCTGGACGTCCTCCCGGGTGCAGTCGCAGTAGTACGCCCGGCCCGACTCGTAGAGCCGCTGCGCGGCGGCCCGGTGCTCGTGGGCATTCTCCGACTGGAAGTGCGGGCCCTCGTAGCTGGTGCGCTCGATGCCGATCCAGTCGAGCGCGGAGAGGATGCCCTCGGTCCACTCGGGCTTGTTGCGGGCCGCGTCGGTGTCCTCGATGCGGAGCACGAACACCCCGCCCTGCTGCTTGGCGTAGATCCAGTTCTGCAGGGCCGAGCGGGCCCCGCCGACGTGGAACATACCGGTCGGGGAGGGGGCGAAGCGTACACGTACCGTCACGCCCCCAGCCTACGGCGCTGCGCCACCGCATTCGGCCAAGGGGTGCCGCTCAGGGCACCGAACGGATCTTCACGACCAGGGCGCTGCCGAGCAGGGTCACCACCGCGGTCACCGCGTAGAGCGTCGGGTAGCCGCCCAGATGCACCACGATCGGCGCGGAGAGGGCCGGACCGAGCACCTGTGGCGCGGAGTTCGCGATGTTGATCACCCCGAGGTCCTTGGCCCGGTCGGTGGCCCGGGGCAGTACCTGGGTGATCAAGGCCGCGTCCACCGAGAGGTAGACGCCGTAGCCGGCGCCGAGCAGCAACGCGGCGACCACCGCCATCGGCCAGACCGGGGCGACCGCGAGCAGCACCGCGGCAACCGCCATGATCAGGCCGGACGTGATCACGTAGACCTTGCGCCGTCCGGAGCGGTCGGAGAGCCGGCCGGCGATCACCGCGGTGAGCATCATCCCGAGCGTGTAGAGCAGGATCAGCACCAGCAGGCTGCCCTCGGGATCGGCCACCCGCACCCCGTCGGTGAGGAAGTACAGCAGGTAGAGGGTGCCCAGCGCGTTGCCCACCTGGACCAGGAAGCGGGTGAGCCAGGCCCAGGCGAAGTCGGGGTGCCGGCGCGGACTGATCCACATCGAGGCCAGCAGGGCCCGCGGCCGCAGCGCCGGCCGGTGCGTGCGGGGCAGCGGGTCGTCGGCGGTGAAGAGCGCGAACGGCAGCGACAGCAGCAGCATGGCCACCGCGATCGCCAGGTAACCGGCGGCGTTGCCGGTGACCACGGCGGTGACCAGCACCGCGCCGACCACCAGCCCGAGCGCCTGCGGGATGCCCACCCAGCCGGAGACCCCGCCGCGTTGGACGACCGGCACCCGGTCCGGGATGGCGGCGGTGAGGCTGGCCAGCATCGCGTTGAAGCAGACCTGGGCGGCGACCCAGGCCACCGTCACCCCGAGCACGGTCCGCTGCTGGGCCAGCAGCACCAGGGCCGCCGCCCCGAGCAGTGCGCCGCCCGCCGTCCAGACGTGCCGACGGCCGAACTCGCGCCCGCCCAGCCGCAGGCAGGTCCGGTCGGACAGCGCGCCCGCGAGGGGGTTGGCGATCACCGCCGCGAGCGCGCCGAGCCCGGTGACCACGGCCAGCATCGCCTCCTTGTCACCGGGGGTGATCCGCTCGATCTGCTGCGGCAGCAGCACCTGGATCGGGGTGAAGAAGGCCATCCAGACCCCGAGGTTGGCCGCGAAGATCAAGGCGATCCAGCTACGCCGGACCGGCACGGTCGGCTCGGCCAGCGCCGCCGGCAGCGACGTCGGGGTCGGGTCGACGGTGGTCACCGCGCCGGACCCCGGCGGGCGGCCGCGATCACGTCGCGGAGCCAGACGTACGAGGACTTCGGGGTGCGGGTCTGGTCGGTGTAGTCGACGTGCACCAGGCCGAAGCGCTTGGTGAAACCCTCGGCCCACTCCCAGTTGTCCAACAGCGACCAGACGAAGTACCCGCGCACGTCGACGCCGTCGTCGAGGGCCGCCCGGATCGCGCGCAGGTGCCCGTCGAGGTAGGCGATCCGGTCGGGGTCGTGCACCTGGCCGTCCGGCCCCGGCGCGTCGTCGTACGCGCAGCCGCTCTCGGTGATCTCGATGGGCGGCAGCGCGTCGCCGTAGCTGTCGCGCAGCCAGCCGAGCAGCTCACGCAGCCCGTCCGGGGCGACCGGCCAGTCGAACGCGGTCCGCGGATAGCCATCCAGCGGCACCAGCTCGAACGGCAGCGGCGAGCCCTCCTCGGGTGCGCGTACCCCGGTCGGGTTGTAGTAGTTGACCCCGAGCACGTCGATCGGCGCGGCGATGGCCGCCAGGTCGCCGTCGCGGACGAGGGACTCGTCGACGGCGGCGCCGTCCGGGTAGCCCCGGCCGAGCAGTGGGTCGGTGAAGAGCCGGTTGTGCAACGCCTCGTAGGCCGCGCCGGCGGCCCGGTCGGCGTCGGTGTCGCCGAGGACGCGCACCGGCGAGTAGTTGTTGGCGATGGCCACCGGGCTGCCGGTGCGGGCGCGCAGGGCGTCGACCGCCAGCCCGTGGCCGAGCAACTGGTGGTGGGCGACGGGGAAGGCGTCGAAGAGCAGCATCCGGCCCGGGGCGTGCACGCCCATCCCGTAGCCGAGGCTCATGTGGACGAACGGCTCGTTCAGCGTGATCCAGAGCCGGACCCGGTCGCCCAGCCGGGCGGCGACCAGGTCGGCGTACGCGGCGAAGCGGGCGGCGCTGTCCCGGTTCAGCCAGCCGCCGGCGTCCTCCAGCGGCTGCGGCAGGTCCCAGTGGTAGAGGGTGGCCACCGGGTCGATGCCGTGCGCGAGCAGCTCGTCGACCAGCCGGTCGTAGAAGTCCAGCCCGGCCGGGTGGGCCGGCCCGGCGCCGGTCGGCTGGACGCGGGGCCAGGCGACGGAGAAGCGGTACGCCGAGACGCCCAGCCCGGCCAGCAGCCCGACGTCCTGCCGGTACCGGTGGTAGTGGTCGCAGGCGAGGTCCCCGGTGCTGCCGTCGGCGATCCGGCCGGGGGAGTGGGCGAAGGTGTCCCAGATGGACGTTCCGCGTCCGCCCGCCCCGACCGCGCCCTCGATCTGGTACGCGGAGGTGGAGACGCCCCAGCGGAAGCCGGCGGGGAACTGCGGCATCGGTGCGGTCGGCGGCATGCGTCCTCCCGATCAACGTGAAACGTGTTCGGGACTCTAGGGCCCGGTCGGGGATTGCGCCATAGGCCGCGATGGCGCGATGCGCAATGGTCTTCGGCGTGTCTTTTTCCGAACCCGTCCAGGTACGTCCGAATTTGCGCATAGAGTGCCGATATCGTGGGATGTCCTCACTGGAGGAAGACGGAAATGATCCTCGTGGAACGCAGTGCGCACGTGGCGGCGCCGGTGGAAGCGGTCTGGGACGTCGTGCAGCGGGCCGAGCAGTTGCCGGCCTGGCTGGCGGGGGTCCGTGCGGCCGAAGTGCTCTCGGGAGAGGGCTTCGGACGACGGCAACGGGTCCAGGCCGGGCGTGGCGCGGCGCATGAGGCCGAGGTGATCGCCTTTCAGGAGCCGACCCTGATCGGGTGGCGCGAGCGCGCCAAGGGTGCCGGCGCCCGAGCGGAGGCGCGCACCGAGATCTACGTACAGCTCACTCCCGACGACGAGGAGGAGGGCGGCACCGTCGTGCGGCTGATCGTCGTACGCTGGCCGGCCGGCCCGGTCAAGGCCGCCCTGCTCCGGCTCGGTCTGCGCAGGGTCGGCGCCGATCTGGAGGATTCGCTGGCCCGGCTGACCGACCTGGCCGCCGTCGGCTGACCGGACCCGTCCTGGCGTCGCCCGCGACGGCGGTGGCCCGGCCTCCCTGCCAGGGACGTCGGTCCACCGCCGCTTCGTCGCACCCGCCGGTGCGCAGACGGCGAAGGGCCCGTGCCTGCCGGCACGGGCCCTTCGAAACGGGTCGGACGGACTAGCTGTCGCCGCCGGTCTCGCCGACCGGGGCCGCGTTGACGTCGTCGATCGCGTACTTCTTGGCCGCCTCGGCCGGCACGTTGGCCGGCACCGCGCCGCGCAGCGCGAGCTGTCGCAGCGTGGCGACCACGATCGACTCGGCGTCGACGTGGAAGTGCCGGCGCAGGGCGTGCCGGGTGTCCGACATGCCGAAGCCGTCGGTGCCGAGCGAGGTGTAGTCGCCGGGTACCCAGCGGGCGATCAGATCCGGCACCGCCCGCATGAAGTCGCTGACCGCGACCTTCGGCCCGTCCGCCTCGGCCAGCTTCCGCTGGATGTACGGCACTCGCGGCTCGGTGCCCGGGTTGAGCAGGTTGTGCTCCTCGGCCTCGACCGCGTCGCGGCGCAGCTCGGTCCAGGAGGTCACCGACCAGACGTCGGCGGCCACCCCCCAGTCCTGGGCGAGCAGCTGCTGTGCCTTGAGCGCCCACTGCATGCCGGTGCCGGAGGCGAGGACGTTCGCCTTCGGCGCGTCCCCGTCGACCTGCGGGGCGGGGGAGTAGCGGTAGATGCCCTTGAGGATGCCCTCGACGTCCACGCCCTCCGGCTCGGCCGGCTGGAAGATCGGCTCGTTGTAGACGGTGAGGTAGTAGAAGACGTTCTCCTGCGCCTCGCCGTACATCCGGTGCAGGCCGTTCTCCATGATGTGCGCGATCTCGAAGGAGAACGCCGGGTCGTACGCGACGACCGCCGGGTTGGTGGCGGCGATCAGCAGCGAGTGACCGTCCTCGTGCTGCAGGCCCTCACCGTTGAGCGTGGTCCGCCCCGCGGTCGCGCCGAGCAGGAAGCCCCGGGCCATCTGGTCGGCGGCGGCCCACAGGCCGTCGGCGGTCCGCTGGAACCCGAACATCGAGTAGAAGATGTACATCGGGATCATCGGCTCGTCGTGCGTGGCGTACGACGAGCCCGCGGCGGTGAACGAGGCGACCGAGCCGGCCTCGTTGATCCCCTCGTGCAGGATCTGCCCGGTCGTCGACTCCTTGTAGGACAGGAACAGCTCCCGGTCGACCGAGGTGTAGCGCTGCCCGTGCGGCGAGTAGATCTTCGCGGTCGGGAAGATCGAGTCCAGGCCGAAGGTACGCGCCTCGTCCGGGATGATCGGCACCCAGCGCTTGCCGAACTCCTTGTCCTTCATGATGTCCTTGAGCAGGCGGACGAAGGCCATCGTGGTGGCCACCTTCTGCTTGCCCGAGCCGCGCTTGACGTCGGCGAACCGCTCCGGCCCCGGGATGGTCAGCTTCTTCGAGCTGGTCCGCCGCGACGGCAGGTAGCCACCGAGCTGCTCGCGCCGCTCCCGGAGGTACTGCATCTCGTCGGACTTGTCGTCCGGGCGGTAGTACGGCGGCAGGTAGGGGTTCTCCTCCAGCGCCGAGTCCGGAATGTCCAGGTAGAGCCGGTCGCGGAAGGTCTTCAGGTCCTCCAGCGTCAGCTTCTTCATCTGGTGGGTGGCGTTGCGGCCCTCGAAGTGCGAGCCGAGCGTCCAGCCCTTGATCGTCTTGGCCAGGATGACCGTCGGCTGCCCGGTGTGCTCGGTGGCCGCCTTGTAGGCCGCGTAGAGCTTCCGGTAGTCGTGCCCACCCCGCTTGAGGTTCCAGATCTCGTCGTCACTGAGGTGCTCCACCATCTTGCGGGTCCGCGGGTCGCGGCCGAAGAAGTGCTCCCGGACGTACGCGCCGGACTCCGCCTTGTAGGTCTGGTAGTCGCCGTCCGGCGTGGTGTTCATGAGGTTGACCAGCGCGCCGTCGGTGTCCGCGGCGAGCAGCGGGTCCCACTCCCGGCCCCAGACGACCTTGATCACGTTCCAGCCGGCGCCGCGGAAGAACGCCTCCAGCTCCTGCATGACCTTGCCGTTGCCCCGGACCGGGCCGTCCAGCCGCTGCAGGTTGCAGTTGATCACGAAGGTGAGGTTGTCCAGCTCCTCGCGGGCGGCCACGCCGATCGCGCCCAGCGTCTCCGGCTCGTCCATCTCGCCGTCGCCGAGGAAGGCCCAGACGTGCTGCTGGGAGGTGTCCTTGATGCCCCGGTGCTGCAGGTAGCGGTTGAACCGGGCCTGGTAGATCGCGTTCAGGCCACCGAGCCCCATCGAGACGGTGGGGAACTCCCAGAAGTCGGGCATCAGCCGCGGGTGCGGGTACGACGGCAGCGCGCCGCCCGGGTGTGACAGCTCCTGACGGAACCCGTCGAGCTGGTTGTCGCTGAGCCGGCCCTCCAGGAACGCGCGGGCGTACATGCCGGGGGAGGCGTGGCCCTGGTAGAAGATGTGGTCACCGCCGCCGGGGTGGTTCTTGCCCCGGAAGAAGTGGTTGAAGCCCACCTCGTAGAGGGAGGCGGAGCTGGCGAAGGTGGAGATGTGCCCGCCGACGCCGATCTCCGGGCGCTGCGCCCGGTGCACCAGCATCGCGGCGTTCCACCGGATGTAGGCCCGGATCCGCCGCTCGACGTGCTCGTCACCCGGGAACCACGGCTCGCGCTCGGACGGAATCGTGTTGATGTAGTCCGTGGTGGTCAGGGGCGGAACCCCGACCTGGCGCTCGCGGGCCCGCTCGAGCAGGCGCAGCATGACGTAACGGGCGCGCTTGGTTCCGCGCTCGTCGATGACACCGTCAAGCGACTCGACCCATTCGCTGGTTTCCTCAGGGTCGATGTCCGGAAGCTGGCTCGGCAGGCCGTCGCTGATCACCGGGCGCTTGCGTTCCGTAGCCACAGGCGTTCCCTCGATTGTGTGTGGGATAGGTCTCTAGCGCCATCCTGCCCCCTGGTGGCACCCGTCGTCACGTCTAGGTCCCCCGGACGCGACGCTGAACACAGGTACCCGCTAGTAACTTAGCGCGACGGCGCCCGCTTCCGTCTTGTCCGGGCCCACTACCCTGCCGGGCATGAACGGGCGACGAGTGGTGCTCGGCGGCCTCCTCCTGACGGCCGGGGCGCTCGCGGTGGTCCCCGCGACGCCGGTGCTGCTGGCGAGTGATCTCGCCGCGCTGCCGATCATGATCTTTGGCCTGGCGGCGGCGGTGTTCGGCGCGGCGCGGCTGCGCGGCGGCCTGCGCGCTCCGGCGCCGCCCCGGGTGGCGCGAGGCGTGCCCGGCCCGCGCCGCCGGTACGCCGAGACCAGCAGCCCGCCGATGCCCTACTACTCGACCAACGACTACCCGTACACGTCCGATGGTGGACATCACCGCGAGGGTGATCGCGGGTCGATCGGCGACCACCGCGGCGAGGGGTCCGGCGGTGACTCGGGCGGCGGCTGGTTTGGCGGCGGTGACTCCGGTGGCGGCTGGTCTGGTGGCGGTGGCGGCTGGTCCGGTGGCGGTGGCGGCGACTCCGGCGGCGGTGGCGGCGGAGGCGGCGGTTCCTGACCGAGGGCTGCGGCAGAATGCGACGTATGCGCAGTGACGTGATCACCGTCCAGACCGGGTCCCGGCCGGCCGTCCGGGACATCACCGCGGAGGCCCAGGCGTTCGTCTCCGGTCAGGGGGACGGGCTGCTGCACGTCTTCGTGCCGCACGCCACCGCCGGGCTGGCGATCATCGAGACCGGGTCCGGCTCCGACGACGACCTGTTGACCGCGCTGGACGACCTGCTCCCCACTGACGACCGCTGGCGGCACCGGCACGGCTCGCCCGGGCACGGCCGCGATCACGTGCTGCCGGCGTTCGTGCCGCCGTACGCGACGCTGCCGGTGCTCGGCGGTCGGATGGCGCTGGGCACCTGGCAGTCGATCTGCCTGGTCGACACCAACGGCGACAACCCCACCCGCCAGGTCCGCTTCTCCTTCCTACCCGGCTGACCCACCCCGCCCCGGGCCGCCCGCCGCTCCGCACGCAAGATCCGCGCGACTTCCGGGAAGTTGCTGCCTCGACGCGTGCTGAGGCCGCACCTTCCCCGATGTTGCGCGGATCTTGGCCTGACGTTGCGCGGATCGTGAGGCGGCGGTGGGTTACGGGCGGACGGTCTCCGACTCGACGGTCTGTTGGCCGAGGTCCGCCTCAGGGACGCCACGGCGGGCGGCGGACGGGAGCGGGTTGTCCGCCGTCTGGTGCAGGCCCGGCACCCGGTCCTCGATCACGAACGACGCCCGGGTGTGCGACGGGGCGTCCGGGCGGCTGACGTACGGCAGCACGTCGAAGTCCGCGGCGAGCTGTCCGGGGGTGATCCGGGTGCGGACGTACCCCCGCAGGTTGTTCTGGAACCGCAGGTGCGGGTTGAACGCCAGCCACGGGTGCGACCCGCCGGGCGAGTCGGCGCCGTCCCCGCCCGAGGTGATCGAGGAGCAGACCAGCTCGCTGCCGACCGTCCGGGAGGTCGGGTCGGCGTAGTCCAGCTTCAGGTCGCTGGCCCAGTGCGCGTGCACGTCGCCGGTGAGCACCACCGGATTGCGCACCCCGGCGGCGAGCCAGCCGCGGGTGATCCGGTCCCGGGAGGCGACGTACCCGTCCCAGGCGTCCATGCTGGTCACCGTGAGCGGGCCGGCGTTGTTGTCCCGCTGGGCGAAGAAGACCTGCTGGCCGAGGATGTCCCAGCGGGCGTCCGAGCGGCGGAAGCCCTCCAGCAGCCACGCCTCCTGCTCGGCGCCGGTGATCGACCGGGTCGGGTCGGCCGCCGCGGCGCAGTCCCGGTAGCCGTCGCCGCAGGCCTGGTCGTCGCGGTACTGCCGGGTGTCGAGCATGTGGAAGGTGGCCAGCCGGCCCCAGCGGACCCGCCGGTAGAGCTGCATGTCGATGCCGCGTGGGATGGAGGTGCGCCGCAGCGGCATGTTCTCGTAGTAGGCCTGGAACGCCGCCGCCCGCCGCGCGAGGAAGTCCGGGTCCGCCGCCTCCGGCGTCTCGTCGGCCCAGTTGTTCTCCACCTCGTGGTCGTCGAAGACCACCACCCACGGCGCCACCGCGTGCGCCGCCTGCAGGTCGGCGTCGGTCTTGTACTGGGCGTGGCGCTGCCGGTAGTTGGCCAGCGTCCGGGTCTCCGGGCCCTCGTGGTCGCGCGGGTTGCCGCCCGGCACGGTGTAGGTGTCCGGCGCGTACTCGTACTGGTAGTCGCCGAGGTGCAGGATCAGCTCCGGCTCGGTCTCAGCGAGCCGCCGGTACGCGGTGAAGTAGCCGTGCTCGTACTGGGAGCAGGAGACGAAGCCCATCGCCAGCGCGGCGGGCATGGCCGACGGTGCCGGGGCGGTGCGGGTGCGGGCGACCGGCGAGAGGTGGCGCTCGGCGCGGAAGCGGTAGAAGTACTCCCGGCCCGGCAGCAACCCGGCCAGCTCCACGTGCACGCTGTGCGCCGACTCCGGGCGGGCCAGCGCCACGCCGCGCCGGACCACGTGCCGGAACCGCTCGTCGGCGGCGAGCTCCCAGTTGACCGCCACGACCCGGTTCGGCATGCCGCCCAGGCCGTCATCGGCCAACGGCTGCGGGGCGAGCCGGGTCCAGAGCACGAAGCCGTCGTGGTCGGGATCGCCGGAGGCGACCCCCAGGGTGAACGGGTACGCCAGCGGGCGGGCGCCGGCGGGCCTGGCCGCCGCCGAACCCGGCAGGCCGGCGACGGCGCCGGCGCCGGCCGCCGCGCCGCTCAACAGGATGGTGCGTCGGGACAGTGACACGAAATCCTCCCCAGAGTCCGGTTCTTCCGACCGGGGAAGCGTCCCGAGCGCGGGTGGCCACCAGGTGACCGGAAGGGCTCCGCGTCGTCAACCAGCAACCGAACCCGTCCCCAACAACCCTGCCCGTGGGCCCTTGACGATCAAGGAGTTGTGGTGCCCGGCAAGAGCCGCGAAGCAGCAGATATCGGGCACCACAACTGCATGATCGCCGGGCGGTGGGCGGGTGTCCGGGTGGGCGGACGTGGCCCGCGTCGGTAATGCTGTCGACGTGACCACCCCGCACGATCTCGATGACCGGTTCCGGGAGACGCTGGCGGCGCTGACCGCCCCCGAGCAGGGGCGCGACCCGGCCGAGCCGGTTGCCGACGGCGTCGAGCTGACCGGCGCACAGGCACTCGACCTCTTCGACGCGCAGGTCACCAGCCGACAGCTCGACCTGGCCGGGCGCTGGTTGCGTAGCTTCGACGAGGGCTTCTACACGATCGGCTCGGCCGGTCACGAGGGCAACGCAGCGGTCGCCGCGGCGCTGCGGCCCACCGACCCGGCCCTGCTGCACTACCGCTCCGGCGCGTTCTACTGCGTCCGCGCCGGTCAGGCCGCGGTTCCCGCCGCTGCGCCCCCGGCCGACGACCCCGGGGACGGCGGCGGTCTGGTCGACCCGTCCGGCGCGGTCGCCGATCCGTCCGGCCAGGCATCGGCTCCCGCCACGGCGCCGGCCGGCGCCGGCCCGACCGGGCCCGCCGGCCCGCGCGCGATCACCGGCGACACCGGCACCCCCGAGAGCGCCGTCTCAGACAGCGCCGATCCGGGCGGGGACGGCGACGCGGCAGGCCGGGAGAGCGCCCGACCCGAGCGCCCCTGGATGTACGCCGGGGCGGCTCGGGACGTGCTGCGCGGAATGGTCGCCTCCGCCGCGGACCCGATCGCCGGCGGCCGGCACAAGGTCTTCGGCCACCCCGACCTCGCCGTCGTGCCGACCACCTCCACCATCGCCTCGCACCTGCCCCGGGCGGTCGGGATGGGGCTCGCCGTGGAGCGGCTGCGCCGGCAGGAGCGCGCCGGCGGCGGGGTGCGCATCGGCGGCGACGCCGAGCAGTCGCCCTGGCCGTCCGACGCCGTCGTCGTCTGCTCGTTCGGCGACGCCTCGGTCAACCACGCCAGCGCCACCGCCGCGTTCAACACCGCCGGGTGGTACGACCACACCGGGCTGCGGATCCCGGTGCTCTTCGTCTGCGAGGACAACGGCCTCGGCATCAGCGTCCGCTCGCCGCAGGGCTGGGTGGAGGCGACGCTGCGGGCCAAGCCGGGGATCCGCTACTTCAGCGCCGACGGCAGCGACCTGGTGCAGGCGTACGCGGTGGCGGGCGAGGCGGCGGCCTGGGTGCGGCGGCACCGCCGGCCGGCCGTGCTGCACCTGCGCACGGTACGGCTGATGGGGCACGCCGGCGCGGACGCCGAGACCGCGTACCGCAGCCCGGCGGAGGTCGCCGCGGACCTCGACCGGGATCCGCTGGTCGCCACCGCGCGGCTGCTGGTCGAGGCGGGGGTGGCCACCGGCGCGGAGCTGCTGGCCCGGTACGACGACATCGGCTGGCAGGTACGACGGCTCGCCGAGGAGGTCATCGGCGAGCCCAAGCTCGCTGCCGCGGCCGAGGTGGTCGCCCCGCTGGCGCCCCGGCGTCCGGTGCGGGTGTCCCGGGCGGTGGCCGACGCGGCGGCCCGGGCCAGCGGGCCCGGGGCCGCGGCGCGGGCCGAGGCGTTCGGCGGCAAGCCGCCGGAGCTGACCGGCCCGCTGACCCTGGCGCAGAGCATCAACGGCGCGCTGGCCGACGGGATGCTCGACCATCCGCAGATGGCGATCTTCGGCGAGGACGTGGCCGCCAAGGGCGGCGTGTACGGGGTGACGAAGGGGCTGCGCGACCGGTTCGGGCCGGCACGGGTGTTCGACACCCTGCTCGACGAGACGTCGGTGCTCGGGTTGGGGCTGGGCGCCGGGCTGGCCGGGATGCTCCCGGTGCCCGAGATCCAGTACCTGGCGTACCTGCACAACGCCGAGGACCAGCTCCGCGGCGAGGCGGCCACCATGCAGTTCTTCTCCCGGGGGGCGTTCCGCAACCCGATGGTGGTGCGGGTGGCCGGGCTGGCCTACCAGCAGGGCTTCGGAGGGCACTTCCACAACGACAACTCGGTGGCCGTACTGCGGGACGTGCCCGGTCTGGTGATCGCCGTGCCGGCGCGGCCCGACGACGCCGCGCCGATGCTGCGGACCTGCCTGGCCAGCGCGGCGGTGGACGGCAGCGTCTGCGTGTTCCTGGAGCCGATCGCGCTGTACCACACCCGGGACCTCTATGCCGAGGGCGACGGGGAGTGGCTGGCCGGCTATCCCGAGCCGGGCGCGTGGGTGAGCGGGCACGTGCCGATCGGTCGGGCCCGGGTGTACGGGGTGGGCTCGGCCGAGGACCTCACCATCATCACCTTCGGTAACGGCGTACGGCTCTCGCTGCGTGCCGCGGCCACCCTCGCCGACGAGGGGATCGGCACCCGGGTGGTGGACCTGCGCTGGCTCGCGCCGCTGCCGGTGGCGGACATCATCCGGGAGGCCTCCGCGACCGGCCGGGTGCTGGTGGTGGACGAGACTCGCCGGTCCGGGGGCGTGGGCGAAGGGGTGATCGCGGCACTGGTCGATGCCGGATATGTCGGGGCGGCGCGACGAGTAGCCGGACTTGACTCGTTTGTACCATTAGGTCCGGCCGCGCGTCAGGTTCTGGTCTCCGAGGAAGCCATTACCCAGGGTGCCCGCACGCTCCTGGCACGGTAAATTCCGTTCCACCCGGTGCGCCACTTGCGCGGGGGGCCACAACTGTGTGGACTTGCCTGACGGCGTCGAGCGGGCGCCGCTGGCAGGGACGAGATGAGGAGGCACGCGACAGTGAGCGCGACCGCTGGTCAGGCCGCCGACGGGGTACGCAGCCTGGCGGACCGGTTCGGACTCGAGCCGGGGATGGTCGTCATGGAGATGGGGTACGACGATGACGTCGACCAGGATCTCCGGGACGCCCTGACCGACCGCTGTGGAGAGCTGGTCGACGAGGACACCGACGAGGTGGTCGACGCTGTCCTCGTCTGGTACCGCGACGGCGACGGTGATCTCTTCGAACTCCTCGTCGACGCCCTCGGCCCACTGGCCGACAACGGGGTCGTGTGGCTGCTCACCCCGAAGGCGGGGCGCGAGGGGCACGTCGAGCCGAGCGAGATCGCCGAGTCCGCCCCCACCGCCGGGCTGCAGCAGACCTCGACGGTCAACGCCGGCCGCGACTGGACCGGCGCCCGCCTGGTCCTGCGGCGCGGGGCCAAGGCCAAGAAGTAGCCGTCGGTCGCCGGTCGCACCGAGGGCGAGCGGCAGTCGATCGGACACCCGGCGGGGACTCCGCCGGGTGTGGCACGCTGGTGCCGTCCGGACCCCACCCGAGGAGTTCCCGCATGCCCATCGAGGTTGGCGCCGAGGCGCCGGACTTCGTGCTCAAGGACCAGAACAACCAGGAGGTACGGCTCGCCGACTTCCGGGGCAGGCGCACCGTGCTGCTGGTCTTCTACCCGCTCGCCTTCACCGGCGTCTGCCAGGGCGAGCTGTGCGAGGTCCGGGACAACCTCGACGAGTACGTCAACGACGAGGTCCAGGTGCTGACCGTCAGCGTCGACTCGGTCTACAGCCACAAGGTGTGGGCGGAGCGCGAGGGCTACCAGTTCCCGATGCTCGCCGACTTCTGGCCGCACGGCGCGGTCGCCCAGGCGTACGGCGTCTTCAACGACACGACCGGCGTCGCCAACCGGGGCACCTTCGTGATCGACAAGGCGGGCGTCGTCCGCTTCGCCGAGCAGAACATGCCCGGGGAACCCCGCGACCAGCTCCGCTGGCGCAAGGCACTGGCCGAGGCCGCCGACTGATCGTCAACCGGCCACGCGGTGCGACCGGACCGGCGGCGAGCAGGTAAGCTTGCCAGCCACCGGCCCGCCGCACGGGCGTTCCGGGCGCGTAGCTCAGTGGGAGAGCACTCGCCTTACAAGCGAGGGGTCGCAGGTTCGAAACCTGCCGCGCCCACCCATCACCACCAGCACAAACCCGTCGCGAGACCCATCCCCACAGCCGGCTAGCCGGGTGGCGACGGCGGCTCGGACGGGCCTCTGCGGGCGCGGGCCGCGTCGGATATGGCGATCCCGGTCAGGACGAGGGCGGCAGCGGCGGCGACCAGGACCGGCGGCAGGGGGAGCATCGCCGGTGTCAGGGCGGCCAGCGCAAGGACGCCGATCGGTCGGGACAGGGACACGCGGCCGAATACCGCGTACTCGAAGCGGGCGCGCCCGGCCAGGTACAGCGCGGGTCCGCCGAGGATGACGGCGATCCAGGCCGGTGGGGTGTGCCCGAGTGGACGGGCGATGACAAGTTCGTCGCCGACGGCCGTAGCGACCACGCCGGCCACCATGGTCAGGTGGGCGTATGACGCCGATCCGGCGAGGCGGACCGGGTCGCCGGACACGGCAATCGCTTCCGCCAGGACCTGTCCGGCGCGGTAGATGTAGATCCGCCACAGCAGCACGGTGGTCGCGATCGACACCGCGAACGCGGCGACCCTGTCCGGCGCGAAGCCGCTGCTGCTCAGCGCCAGGCCGGTAACCAGGATCAGCTCGCCGAGCGCGATGATGAAGAACTGCCGGTAGCGCTCGGACAGGTGTTCGCCCGAGATCACCAGGTCTTGGCTGGGCGTTCGGCCCGCCCCCGGGGTGGGGAAGCCGATTCTGCCTGCCGTGTGGTCAAGGACCACCGCGAGTGCCCACAGTGCGCCACGCGCCGTACCGTGCATGAGCGCCCCCGCGATCCACGGCAGCGCCGACAGGCCGTACCAGAACAGCCCGCGCACGCCGGTGCGCTGCAGCTCGTGGCCACGCAGAACGACCACGAGGACGAGACCGCGGCCGAGCTGGATGGCGACGTAGGCGCCCGCGAAGATCAGGCCCGTGTCGCCGAACGCCTCGGGCACCGCGGCTGCCATCACCAGGCTGCCGACCATGGTCGCGGTGACCAGCGCCTGGATCACCGGTCGTTGCGGGTCCGTCCGGTCGGTCAGCCACGCGGTGCTGGACCAGACCCACCAGATGGCCCCCAACAGCACCAGCGCCCGGAAGGCGCCGCTCCACCCGAGATCCTCGGCCAGGCCGCGCGAGAGCTGAGCGAGCGCGAGGACGAACACCAGGTCGAAGAAGAGTTCCAGGAACGTGGCCCGCTGTGGATCCCCGGCCTTCCGCACCAGCTCGGCCGCCCTGCGCGTCGTCATCGGCTCGCCCGTTCTGCCAGTCTGCTCCCGGTTTGGGGGCATTCTGACATGCGGCACCGGCGGCGACCGCGGACGTGCTGCCGTGAACTGGATCGAGCGACCCGCGGTACACGGACGGCGTTCGCGACGCAGCGGAGTCGCCCAGGGCGCGTCGCGGAGGCCGGGCTCGTGGCCGCAGTGAGCGGATGAAGAGGGTTTGGGTCAGCTTGGCGCGAGGAGGCAGAACTCGTTGCCTTCCGGGTCGGCGAGGACCGTCCACGGGACACTCTCGCCCAGGTCGATGGCGGTGGCACCGAGAGTGCGCAGTCTGGCCGCCTCGGCCTCCAGGTCGTCACCTGGGTACGGGCGGACGTCGAGATGGACGCGGTTCCACCCGGTTTTCACGTCCGGTGTGCGGCGGAACTGCAGGTAGGGGCCGACGCCCTTGGCGGAGCGCAGTACCGCTTCGTGGTCGGTCACCTCGTGCACGCTCCAGTCCGTGGCCGTGCCCCAGAAGCGGGCCATGGCTCGCGGATCCGCGCAATCGACCACCACCGCGGCGATCGGTCCGGTGTCTCGGTAGAGCGGTCGGGGGTCCAGGACGCAGAACTCGTTGCCCTCCGGGTCGGCCATGACCGTCCATGGGACGTCGCCCTGGCCCACGTCGGCGGGTGTTGCGCCGAGATCCTTCAGGCGGGTGACCACCTCCGCCTGATGGGCCGCCGACGTGGTGGCGAGGTCGACGTGCACGCGGTTCTTCACCGTCTTGGGTTCCGGGGAGACGATGAGGTCGAGGCAGACAGCGACGGGGTCGGGGTAGACGAAGCCCTCGGGTTCGAGGTTGGTCACGCCGGGTCCCTCGCTGGAGACTCCCCAGCCGAGCGCCTCCGCCCAGAAACCGCCCAGCGCGGAGTCGTCCCGAGCCTTCATGTTGATTTGAACAAGCCGCGTTGCCATGCCGAGGATGCTAGAGGAGATCAACGACCAGCCGACGTCTACAGCTCCCACGCACCTCGCCCGACCACCAGCCGGGGCTCCGGCATGGCGGGCGTTCGTCCGGGTACTGCCGAGCGTGACCTTCTCGATCGCCGCGCGGTGTCCGCGTACCGGTCAGCTCGGGGTGGGAGCCCTGACCGCGCGTCCCGCGGTCGGCAAGCTCGTCGCCCACGTCCACTCCGATGGTGGTGCGGTGGCGACCCAGGCCACCCCCAACCCGTTCCTGGCCTACGACGGCCTGCCGCTGCTCGGCGAGGGCCGCTCGCCGCAGGACGTCCTGACCGAGCTGCTGGCCCGGGATCCGGGTCGGGAGGTGCGGCAGGTCGGCATGGTCGACCGTCAGGGTCGCTCGTACGCCTTCACCGGCTCCCGTACCAGGGACTGGGCGGGGCACCACACCGGGCCGGGTTACGCGGTGCAGGGCAACCGCCTGGTCGGCCCGGAGACCCTCGCGGAGATCGTCCGGGTGTTCGAGGAGAGCCGGGAACTCGACCTGGCGGAGCGGCTCGTGCTGGCCATCGAGGCCGGCGAGGAGGCCGGCGGCGACCGGCACGGCGCCCGGTCGGCCACCGTGACGGTGATCGGCGATCAGCCGTATCCGCTCTGGGACGTGCGGGTCGACGACGCCGAGCATCCGGCGCGGGAGCTGCGCCGGCTGCACGGCGTCTTCCGGGCAGAGGTGCTGCCGACCATGCAGGGGCTGCCCACCCGCGACGACCCGATGGGCGAGGCCGCCCGGCAGGCGCTGGGGTAGCCACCAGACCCTCCGGCGCACGCCACCGGTCGCAGCGACGCTTGGCGCGAGCACCCTACGAGCGTTCAGGCCTCGGCGGGCACGTCGACGGCCGTGGCGCCGACGATGGCCCTGGCGCCGTCCTGCTGCACGTAGCCGACCACCGAGGCTTGTCGAGGGTCGAGATCGGGCGGGACCTCCAGCTCCAACCGCCCACGCTCCACGTCCAGTCCGAGCGACATGAAGGCGCGCACCACGTTGTCCTGCCGCAGCGTCCGCCCGGCGTTCTCACCCCGGGCGACCTCGCTCTCCAGGGCACGTTCCACGACCGCCACATTCAGCACCGCCCGCTGCGGCGGCCGCTCGGTCCGGAAGTCGACCACCACTCGGCGCCCGTCACCCCCGGCGGCCTCGACCGACAGCGCGAGCGGGGTGAGGGCCGCCGCCGTCAGGGCGGACGCGATCGCGGTCGCCGCACGTCGCCGGTCGGAACCGATGAACTCGACGGTGCCGTTGACGACCATCTGCGGGGTGTACAACCGGCCGGTGCCGAACGCGCGTGCGTACGCCTCCTGCCGCGCGCTGTAGGCCTCGTCGGCGAACCGGTCGGGCCAGCCCAGGTAGTCCCAGTAGTCGACGTGGAATCCGAGCGCGAAGACCGGCTGTCCCCGCTCCCGGGCGTCGCGCTCGATCTCGGTCAACACCTCCTCCGCGGGCGGACAACTCGAGCAGCCCTGGGAGGTGAACAGCTCCACGACGGCCACGCCGCCCCCCGGAGGGACGTCCCGCCCCTGCGGCATCGAGTCCTGCGGGCGGCCCCGATCCGACCCGGTGCGCGATCGGTCCGTCATGACGCCCCTCCTCGGTCGGTCCGGCTGGCGGCTCTCCGATTCCCGTTACCGCCGTGACCATGCCTGGTCGCCCTCGGCCGCGGGCTGCGGTCCGGCCGACGGTCCGTGGCGTCGGCCGGAGCGGGCCAGGTTTCCGACACGCGGCAGGAGCACGGCGGGGTTCGAGGCATGCTCCGAGGCGCGCGGCGCCGGTAGGTTCCGTGTGGACGGGTACGACGGGGAAACCTCGACCGGCTTCGCGGCGGCCCCGGCGTCGACGCCGACCGGAATGGGGATGTCGATGGCTGAACCGCGGGTCTTCTGGCTCGACGAGGACTTCGACCGCGAGCGCGGCGCTGACGGGCGCGGTCGCTACGAGGCCGAGGTGCTCGCCCGGATCGACGAGTTCGGCGAGACGTGGGGCGACATCGCGCCGGTCGCCTTCGCGGTGGCGGCCTGGCGGCTGGCCGGCGAGCTGTCACCCGGCTACGTCCGCTGGCACCGACGGATCCTCTCCGCGACCTGCACGCGAAGCCCGTGGGACGGGAGCCTGACCTGCGCGGTCACGGTGATCTCCCGGTGGCCGGCCGAACTGACCTGGACCAGGCAATGGCAGCGGGATCGGGGCTGGCGGGACTGGCCGCAACTGTTCGGCCAGTACACGACCCCGTCGGAGCAGGACCTGACCCGCAGCCCTCACCTGCGAGCGACACTGCGGGTGGACGCACCGGTCCCGCTCGATCGTCTGCCGCCGGCTCCGCAGGGGCCGGACGATTCGGTGGCGCCGGCGGCGCGCACAGCTGTCGCCGCCGTGGCTCGCGAGCTGAACGAACTCCTCGCCCCGCTCATCGGACAACTCGAGGCCGGGGTGCCGGCCGACTCCTGAACGTGTCGGGCTCAGCGGGGTGGGCCGGCCAGGATCCGGGCCCGGGCGGCGTCCACGCCACCACGCCACCAGCCCATCGCCTCGATCCACCAGGTCATGCCGGCGGCCGCGTACGGCGTGATGATCTCCGTGGCGTTTCCCGGCGACGTCCAGCCTTCGAGCCCGATGTCGAAGCCGTCGAGCGAACCCCGCTCGGCGGCCACGAAGCGGACCACGTCGGCGAAGTCCTCCACCGGCACGGGAATGTCACGGCCGGCGTGGGCGAAGGTGGGCACCACGCCGTCCCAGCGGGCCGACCGGCGTACGCCTGGCCGGTTGGGCCACCGGCCGGCACACCAGACGGGGATGCGCGGCTGCTGCACCGGTGTCGGCAGCATCCGCACCCGCGCACCGGACGGCATGGGCACCTCCGCACCCGACCACAACGCGGTGAGCTGCTCCAGGGACTCGTCCAGGCGTCTGCCCCGGCCCCGCAGGTCGGGATCCTCGCCGAAGGCGGCGTACTCGGCGTCGATCGAGCCGATGCCGGCCCCGAAGACGAGCCGGCCGCCGGAGAGCGTGTCCAGGGTGACCGTCTCCCGAGCCACCGTCTGCACCCGCCGGCGCGGTAGGGCCGCCATGAGCACCCCGAGCCGGATCCGCGACGTGCGGGCCGCGATCGCGGACGCGACGACGACCGGGTTCACCACCGGCCAGTCGTCGTGGTAGAGCAGGTGGTCCCAGAGGAAGACCCCGTCCCAACCGTGTTCCTCGGCCGCGACGGCCAGGTCGACCAGGGCGAGCGGGTCGGCGAAGGGCCCGACGTTGGGCAGACCGACGGCGTATCGGGTCATCCGGCAACCCTAGTCAGCTTTTCCCGCCCGGTCAGGACCCGGCCGGCCGGGCAGGAGGAGGTCGAGCTGGAGCCAGTCGGCCAACTCCTTGATCTCGCCGTCGACCGCGGCGGCCGTGGCCTTGTCGAAGGCCACGTCCTGATGGATCGCGTCGACCCGGAGTGCGCCGGCTCGGCGGTCGGCGGTGGCGTCGAGCTTTCCCACCAGCCGGTCGCCGGAGAGGATCGGCAGCGCGAAGTATCCCCACCGGCGCTTGCCGACGGGCTTGTACATCTCCAGCTGGTAGTCGAAGTCGAAGAGCTCGGTGGTGCGCCGGCGGTCGTGGATCAGCCGGTCGAAGGGCGACAGCAGGGCCGTCCGCCCCGAGAACGGTTGACCCAGGTAGGCCGGATCGACCCGCCACCGGCCCGGGACGCCCTGCACCACGGCGGGCTCACCGGCCTCGCCGACGTCCGCCGGCTCGCCCGGTGCCTCCGGGGCCCGGGCGCGGGCGATGCCCAGCGCGCGCAGCCGTCGTCGGTCGCGGGCGCGCAGCGCCTCGTCGGCGGGGACCACCGGGTCGTCGGGGTAGACCCGGGCCGCCAGATCCCAGAGCCGGTCGCGGCCCCGCCGGCCGGCGATCGCGACCTCGCCCCGCGCCACCATGAGCTCCAGCAGCTGGGTGACGTTGCGGTTGTTGGTCCACCCGGTGGACTTCCACGGCACGGCGCAGGTGTCCGGCAGGTCGCGCGACGGCAGTGGGCCGCTGGTGGCGAGCCGGTCGAGGATGTCGCGACGGCACGCGTCGTTGGCCGCCACCCAGTCGCGACGGGCCCGCTGCCAGGGCCGCGCCACCTCCTCGTGCCATTCCGCCATCTCGGCGCGGTAGAGGGCCAGGTCTTCGCTGGGCCGGATCATCGCCCGAAGCTCGAGCAGCGCCCGGTGGTCGAGGGCGGCGCGCAACTGGGCCGGCGAGTAGGACGAACCGAGGCGGCTCCACGCCACCAGATCGGCGTTCGGCGCGATGGCGGCGGTGGGGTCGAGCTGGAGCAGCGTCAACCGACGTACGACGCCGAGCAGGTCCGTCGGCCGCGCGCCGTCCAGCAGCTGCGCCCGGATCGCGATGCGGCGCGCGTCGGCGCGGGTGAGCTCGTGGACGGCCACGGAACGAGGGTAGGTGACGGGGCTGACGGAACGGCGTCCTCGCGTAGGCCGGGCAGGTCAGCCGCCCACCAGATACCGCGCGGCGGAGGTGACGTGGTCGGCGTCGATGCCCGCCCAGGCCAGGAGTTCCTTGCTCGACCCCGATCCGGGCATGGCCCGTACCGCGAGGTGGATCAGTGCCGGGCGCACCCGGCCGTCGGCGACGAGACTGTCCTTCACCGCCGACCCGAGGCCGCCCTCCGGATGGTGGTCCTCGACGACCACGATCCGGCCGGCGGTGGCGAGCGCGGCGGCGGCGATGGTCGCGTCGTCGATCGGTTTGATCGAGTAGCAGTCGATGACCCGGGCGCTGATCCCCTCTTCGCCCAGGGCGTCGGCGGCGGCGAGGCAGGCGTGCAGGGTGACCCCGGCGCCGATGAGGGTGACCGCGTCCTCGTCGGACGAGCGCAGCACCTTGGACCCGCCGACCGGGAAGGTCTCCCCGTCGGGGTACAGCACCGGGTACTTGCCGCGGGTGGTGCGCAGGTAGCTGATGCCCGGGGTGGCGGCCATCGCCTCGGTGAGGGCGACGGTGCTGGTCGCGTCGCTCGGGTAGAGCACCGTCGAGCCGTGCACGGCCCGCATCATGGCGAGATCCTCGAGCCCCATCTGCGAGGGTCCGTCGGGGCCGATCTCGATGCCGGCGTGTGAGCCGACCAGGCACAGGTCGACGCCGGAGACGGCGCCCATCCGGATGAAGTCGTACGCCCGGGTCAGGAACGCGGCGAAGGTGGAGGCGAAGGGGCGGTAGCCGCGCACCGCGAGGCCGGTCGCGGCGGCGACCATCTGCTGCTCGGCGATGAACATCTCGAAGTACCGCTCGGGGTGGGCACGCGCGAACTCGAAGGCGTACGTCGAGTTGCTGACCTCGCCGTCCAGCGCGACGATGCGCGGATCCCGGGCGCCGAGCGCGGCCAGCGCGTCACCGTACGCCTTGCGGGTGGGCACCGGCTCGCCCACGCCGTAGGTCGCCGGCGCCGCGCGCCGGGTCGGTTCGGTCGTGACGGGTCGGGCCGCCGGGTCGCTGGCGGGGCTGGCGCCGTTGATGCTGCCGGCGGCGGGGCGCGGGCCGCGCACGGTCAGGTTGCGTACGCCGCCGAGTTCCCGGATCGCCCGGTCGGCCATCTCCGGCGGGAAGGGCTTGCCGTGCCAGTCGTTGCTGTCCTCCACCTCGGCGAAACCGCGGCCCTTGACGGTCCGGGCCAGGATCACCGTCGGCTGGTCCCCGGCCGGGTCCTCGGCCGCGGCCAGGGCGTCGTCGACGGCGGTCAGGTCGTGCCCGTCGATGACCAGCACGCGGGCGCCGAACGCCTCGGCCCGGCGGGCGTACGCGTCGACGTCCCAGCCCAGGTCGGTGGGACCGCGCTGGCCGAGCCGGTTGATGTCGACCATGGTGACCAGGTTGGACAGCCGGTAGTAGGAGGCCTTGTCCAGCGCCTCCCAGATGGAACCCTCGGCGAACTCGCTGTCGCCGCAGAGCACCCAGACCCGGTAGGGCAGCTTGTCCAGGTACTTCCCGGCGAGCGCGACCCCGACGGCGTCCGGCAGCCCCTGACCGAGCGAGCCGGTGGCGACGTCGACCCAGGGCAGGGCGGGGGTGGGGTGGCCCTGCAGGCGCTGGCCGAGGCGGCGGTAGCCGTGCATCAGCTCGTCCTCGGAGATCACCCCCACGGCCTTGAAGAGCGAGTACAGCAGGGGGGAGGCGTGGCCCTTCGACAGCACCAGATGGTCGTTGGCCGCCGACCGTGGGTCGTCCCAGTCGTAACGCAGATGCCGGGTGGCGAGCACGGCGAAGAGGTCGGCCGCCGACATGCTGGACGTCGGATGCCCGGAACCGGCACTCGTGCTGGAACGGACCGAGTCCACCCGTAGCTGGGCGGCCAGTTCGGCGGCGGTGTCGAGGCCGATGGTCGCGGTGGGGGCGGTGAGGGTCACGATGCCTCCTGTGACTGCGCGTCCGGCAGGTGCTGTCGCCGCGGATACCCGCGTCGCCCGCGATCAGGCGTGCCGGTCGGCTATCCGGTGTTGGATCGGAGCGGACGGGAGGTGCCACGGTGAGCTACGCCGAGGTCAACGGGTTGCGGCTCTGGTACGAGTCGCACGGCGACGGACGCCCGCTGGTGCTGCTGCACGGTGGCTTCGGCGCGGCCGAGACCTTCGCCCCGATGCTGCCGGCCCTCAGCGAGCGGCACCGGGTGATCGGCGTCGACCTCCAGGGCCACGGCCGCACCGCCGACGCCGACCGGCCGCTGCGCTACGAGTCGATGGCCGACGACGTCGCCGCCCTGCTGCGCCATCTCGACCTGCCCGCGGCCGACCTGCTCGGCTACTCGCTCGGCGGCGGGGTGGCGCTGCGGGTCGCGATCCAGCACCCGGCGCTGGTCCGCCGGCTGGTGGTGGTCTCCGCCCCCTGCCGGCGGGCCGGCTGGTATCCGGAGGTGCTGGCCGCGATGGCCGGGCACGACGAGCAGGCCGGCGAGCGGATGCGGGGCACCCCGCCGCACCAGCTCTACACCCGGATCGCTCCCCGCCCCGACGACTGGCCACGACTCTGGGCGAAGTCGGGTGACCTGCTCCGCCGCGACTACGACTGGTCGGCCGAGGTGGCCGCGTTGGCCCTGCCCACCCTGCTGGTCTTCGCCGACGCCGACTCGATCCCGACCGCCCACGCAGCGGCGTTCTTCGGGCTGCTCGGTGGCGGTCACCGCGACGCGGGCTGGGACGGCACCGACCGGCCGGCCGCGCGACTGGCCGTGCTGCCGGGGCTGACCCACTACGACATCGTCGGCTCACCCGCCCTGCCGGCCGCGGTCCTGCCGTTCCTCAACCACCCCGTCGCGGCTCCGGCCTGAAGCGCCGCCGACGCTCCCGGCGCTCGGCCCGCCAGCCGCGACTCCAGTAGCCGGCCAACCCGATCACCAGCACGCCGACCAGACCCGTCCAGAGCCAGAACCGTAGCCCCACCCCGCCCGGTGGCTCGGCGTCCCGGACCCGGCCACTCTGGACGACCTCGTCGGCGACGTCGATGGCGAGCACCTGTTCGGGTGCGGTCGTCACGGTGCGCGGCTCGGCCGCTCCCGGCGTCAACGCCAGCAGGCGTACCGACCTGACGTGCCCGTACGCGACGCGCTGGTCCAGCTCCAGCGGCTGGTCGAACCGGGCCGGCGACGCCGGCTCCGGCTGGTACGCGACGACCAGCGCCGAGCTGTCCGGTCGCCAGCCGAGCAGCCGGATCGCGGTCACGCCGGACACCGCCGGCAGCGACAACCTGCCGCTGGCGCTGCCGGTCCGGGCATCGACCTGGCGCAGGCTCCATTCGGTGCTGCCGGGTCGCCGGGTGGCGAGCGTCAACCGGCCGTCCGGGGTCCATGCGCCCTTGCCGGCGAGCCAACTCTCGACCGGCAGCGCGAACGAGGAGAGTTCCCGCCCGTCGAGGTCGGTGACGGCCACCGTGCGCCCGTACTGGTAGGCGAGGCGGTCGGCGGAGAACGCGACGACCGAGCCGAAGCTCGCCTCCTGCGCGCCGCTGGCCAGCCGGCTCCACCGCTCACCGTCGAGGGTGACGATGCTCAGCACCGAGCGGTAGGTCGCCCCGTCGAAGGCGACTGGCACGGTGTCCCGGACCACCAGCCGCGCACCGCCGGGTGACCAGCCGACCGGCGTCGTCAGCACGCTGTCGGCGACCCTGCTCGGCAGGCGTCGGGTGCCCCCGGTGGCCAGGTCGATCACGTCGACCCGGGGGCGCTCGGAATCCCCCGCCGGCCGGGCCACGTACCGGCCGTCGGGGGAGAGGAGGACCTGGTCGCCAGCCGGTGCCTCGTACCCGATGGAGAAGATCCGGTAGCGGTCGGCGTCGGCGCTGACGACACCGACGATGCCGTCCTCGTTCCAGCCCTGCAGGCGGGGCGCCTGGCCGGTGAAGATGACCGACGCGGGCCCGAGCGCGGGTCGGTCGCTGGCGTGCCGGGTGCCGAGCGGCGGCAGGCCGATCCGGTCGGGCAGCGCGGCCCGCGCGCCCGTCGCCGGGTCCACCGCGGGCGTACCCGCCAGCGGCAGCGCCACCCCGGCCAGCACGACCAGGACGAGTGCCGCGACAGCGGCGGTGGCGCGTCGGCGGCGGGAGCGACGCGCGGTGGCCAGCGCTCGCTCGTACACCGGGTAGCCGGGCACCTGGTCCGCGGCGACGCGCAGCGCCTCGCGCAGCCGGGCGGTCATCGCGGGCTCCTCTCCGGGGTGCCATCGACGAGATCGGGAGCGATGAGCCGCAGCCGGCGTACGGCGTCGTGACCGTGCCGTTTGACGGTGCCGACCGAGCAGCCGAGCACCTCGGCGACCTGCGCCTCGGTCAGGTCCTCGTAGTAGCGCAGCACGATGACGGCCCGCTGGCGCGGGGTGAGCTGGCGCAGCGCCGCTGTCAGTGTCAGCCGCAGCGCGGTCGTCTCGGTGTGGTCGGCGCCGGTCCGATCGGTGGGCTCGGCCTCCAGCCGCTCGGCGACCCGGCGCCGCCGCCACCAGGAGATCTGCTGGTGGTACATCACCCGCCGGACGTACGCCTCCGGGTCGCCGCCGCGGATCCGCCGCCAGTGCCGGTAGGTGCGGGCCAGCGCGGCCTGCACCAGGTCCTCGGCGAGTTGGTGGTCGCCGGTGAGCAGGTAGGCGGTCCGGGACAGGGCCGGCGTTCGGTGCACCACGAACTCGTGGAACGTCTCGGTCATGCCCACCCCCTCACCGGGACAGACGCCGCCCGCCGGACGAATGGTTGAGGCCGGGCGCGACGGGTTTTCCGCCGCGCCCGGCTCTCGGTCAACTGGTGAAGCCGCCGTCCACGTTGACCACCGCGCCGGTGACGTACCCGGCCTCGGGTGCGGCCAGATGCGCGACGGTGGCCGCGATGTCGGCGGGGCGAGCGTAGCGGCCCAGGGCGGTGAAGCCGGCGATCGCCGCGGCGTTCGGGCCGTCGGCCGGGTTGGCGTCGGTGTCGGTCGGCCCGGGGTTGACCAGGTTGACCGTGATTCCGCGCGGCCCCAGCTCCCGGGCCAGGCCGCGGGTCAACCCGGTCAGCGCGGTCTTGCTCATCGAGTAGAGCGTCAGCCCGGGAAAGACCGCCCGCTCGCCGACGTTGCTGCCGATGCTGATGATCCGCCCGCCGTCGGCCAGGTGCCGCGCCGCCGCCCGCGCGGCGAGGTACGGCGCCCGCACGTTCACCGCGAGCGTCTGCTCCAGCTCGTCCGCGCCCAGCTCGTCGATGCCGCCGACCAGGAACACCGCGGCGTTGTTCACCAGGATGTCCAGCCGGCCCAGCTCGGCCGCCGTCCGGTCCACCGCGTCCCGGACCGCCGCCGGGTCGGCGCTGTCCGCCGGCAGGGCGAGCGCACGCCGGCCCAGCGCCTCGATCCGCTTCACCACCATCGTGGCCTGGTCCGCGTTCTGCCGGTAGGTGAGCGCCACGTCGGCACCGTCCTGCGCCAGCCGCAGCGCGATGCCCGCCCCGATGCCCCGGGCGCCACCGGTGACCAGGGCGACTTTTCCGTCGAGTTTCGTCGTCATGTGACGATCATGGAAGCGCGCAGGCGGTTGGTCTGGCGACGATCGGACGTCTCGTTCGGCGGCCACCACCAGGTCCGATTCCCGCCTTCACCATGACCGGTCCAGCCGCGCGCCACGACCGCGCGGGCCGGGCGGCGGCCCCCCGGAGGGGGTCAGGAGAGGCGGTCGGCCAGCCAGGGCAGCAGGGCGTCGCCCTGGGCCTGCTGGAACGCGCGCACCGTGGGGATGTTGGCCGGCGCGGGCCGCCGGGCCCCGTCGGTGAAGAAGCCGGCCAGGCCCGCGTACGTGCCGGTCAGCACGTCCGGGTCGACGTCCGCGGTGAGCGGCAGCCGGCGCAGCAACGCCTCGGTGTCGTGCCCGCCGTGCAGCCGCACGTTGACCAGCAGCAGCGCGGTGTCCAGCCACGCCGGCCCGCGGCAGGCCCACGGCCAGTCGACCACGGTGACCGCACCGGCCGCGTCCACCAGCAGGTTGTCCGACCGGACGTCGAGGTGGCAGAGCGTGTCACCGGTCAGCGCGGCGAGGCCCCGGTCGGCGGCGGCGCGCAGCTCGTCCAGGTGTGCGCGGGCCCACGGGTCGAGGCTCGCGGGTGGGTCGGCGGCGATCCGGTGCCAGCCGGCGAAGTCGTGCGCCAGCCGCTCGGCGGCGGTCGGCACCTGCGACACCGGGGCCGGGGTGAGCGCCACCGCCATCGCCTCCAGCGCGGCGAGCACGGCGGTCAACTCGTCGGCACGCCACGGGGTGGCCGGGTGCCGACCGTCCACATCGGTAAAGACCAGGGCCACCCAGTCGCCGTCGTCGTGGCAGCCGAGCAACCGGGGTGTGGGCGCGGTCGCCGGCAGGACGGTCGCCACCTGCGCCTCGGCGCGGTGCAGCCGGGGACTGTCCGGGTTGCGCGCCGGGTTGACCGCCTTGACGAACGCCCGCCGGCCGGTCGCGGTGCGGACCCGGTCGGCGGAGCCGGGAGAGTAGCCACCGGGCTGGGAGACCGCCTCGACCACCCGGTCACCGAGGATCTCGTGCACCGCCGCCCGGACGTGCTCGGGCAGCTCGGCCCAGCCGAGCCGGGTCCTGATCGAAGCCGTCATCCGCCCACGGTGCGCGACGAGCGCGCCGCCGGGCAACGTGATTACCCGTGTGGACGCGCCGCCGCCCCGGACCCCGCCGGTGCGCGGTTCAGGTGGCGGGCGATCCGCCGGGCAGCGGGTCCGGTCGGCGGCGCGACAGCCGGACCGCGCCGAGACCGAGCAGCAGCACCAGCACCGCGAAGACCAGCGCGTTGACCGCGATCGTCGGGTAGCCGAGCCGGGGCACGTCGAGGAAGGGATAGAGGTAGCGGTCGTCGGCCTGGCTGAACGCCGCGCCCCGGACCAGGATCAGGGTGAGCCAGACCAGCGGATATCCGAGCAGGCCGACCGCGTACGCCGCGGTCGGCGCCCGCCGGGGAGGGCGGGCGAGCCAGTCGGCGGCGGCCAGCGGTGGCGCCACCGCGTGCAGCAGCAGATTGCCGGCGTCGGAGACCAGCCCCCGGGCGTCGGCCGTCGCCACCATGGCGTAGCCGCTCCACGGGTTCGCCAGCACCAGGACGAAGACCAGGCCGGTGACGAGCAGATAGACGGTGAGCGCGGTGCGTAACCGGTCGCCGCCGCCGAGCAGCAGCACGGCGAGGTAGGCCAGGTCCACCTGGATGGTGAAGTAGCAGAGCAGCTCCACCGGCTCCTCGCGGGCGGCGACGAAGGCGAGGGCCAGCCCGACCGCGAGCACCACCACGATGCTTCCCCGCAGGACCCGGCCGGACACGCGCGGACGCTACCACCGGCGCATCGACAGGCGCGACTACGAGCGCGCGGCTCCGGCGACCGCGGCATAGATCGTCGTCAACTCGGCCAGGTAGCGCTGACCGGTCCACGCGGCGCAGCTGTCCCGCCCCTCGGCGATCACCCGCCGCCGCAGGTCGACCTCGGTGAGCAGCCGGGTGAGCAGCTCCCCGAACGCCTCCGGCGTGCCGGCGGCGACCGGGCGGGTGGTGCCGGTGCCGGGGCGCGTGGCGAGCCCGGCGTCCACCATGGCCACCGGCAACCCATGGGCCTCGGCCTCGCCGAGCACCAGCCCCTGGGTGTCCGTGGTGGAGGGAAAGGCGAGCAGGTCGGCGGCCCGGTAGTGGGCGCCGATCCGCTCGCGCGGCACCGGGGGCAGCAGGTGCAACGCGTCGGCGACACCGAGCCGGCGGGCGGCCCGGCGCACCGCCGGCCGGTGGCGCCGCACACCGAGCAGCACCAGCCGGGCGTCCGGCAGGTCACGCCGCACCCGAGCGAACGCGGCGAGCAGCAGCCGGGGGCTCTTCTCCGGCGTGGCCCGGCCCACCGCGAGCAGCACCGGCGCGTCGGCGGGAAGGTCCAGTCGGGCCCGCAGCCGCCGCCGGTCGTCGGCGTCGTCGGCCGGCGCGGCGACCGGGGTGGGCAGCACCACGATCCGGGTCGGGCCGGCCATCGGCGCCATCGCCGTCGCGGTCTTCGCGGAGGGGGCGAGCAGCACGGTGGTGTGCGCGAGCAGGCACCGGCCGAGTTCGGCGAGCCGCGCCTGCCGGCCCGGCCCGGGACGGGCCAGCGCCCACAGGTCCCGGGCCCGCCAGCGCAGCCCCAGCCGCAGGCCGGCGTAGCCGGCTCCGATCGGTATCTCCGGGTAGTACGCCGCGTACGCGATCAGGTCGGTGTGCCAGGTGAACACGACCGGCAGGCCCCGGGCGGCGGCGAACCGCAGCCCGGCCACGCCGACCGGGCCGGTGGTGTGCACGTGCACCACGTCCACCGGCGCGTCCGGCAGCCGGGGCAGCGCCAGCCGGTACGGCCGGGTGGGCACCGGCATCGAGGGCAGCTCGCCGGGGCGCCGCCGCCGGGACAGCGGGCCGGGGCTGTGCAGGGTGACCTGGTGCCCGGCGGCGCGCAGCAACGCGACCGTGGCGCCCACCGAGGTGGCCACCCCCTCGATGTTGGCGAGGTGGCTGTCGCTGACGTGCGCGATCCTCACCCCGCCATCATCGTCAGCCTCCGCTAGCCCGGCCGCCCCCGATCGGCCGTATCGCAGCGGTTACCGGGTGGCGGGTTCCGGGTCGGCTCTGCTGCACTACCCGCTGAACGAGGAGAGGGTGGTACCCCGATGGAGCTGACGCTGACCCCGATGACGGCCGGCGAGCTGGCGCGGCTGAGCGGCGCGCTGGAGCGCTCGTACGCCGAGGAGCTGTCCCGGCACCGGGCGATGAGCCCGGCCGACGCGCAGGCCCGCGCGGTGGCCCAGATCCGGGACCTGCTGCCGGACGGCGCGGCCACCCCGGGGGTGCTGCTGCGGGTGGCCCGGGTGGGTGACGTCGAGGTCGGTTGGATCTGGGTGACCCTGCCCGGTACGGCCGGGGCGTCCGACGCGCCGCCCGGCTCCGGACGGGCCTGGATCCACAACATCGAGGTGCACGAGGCGCAGCGGGGACGTGGCCACGCCCGACGGATGATCCAGCTCATCGAGGCCGAACTCGCCCAGCTCGGCGTGGCCGAGCTGGGGCTGAACGTGTTCGGCTCGAACACCGTCGCCATCGGGCTCTACCAGAGCCTCGGCTTCCGGGTCACCGCCCAGCAGATGGCCAAGCCGGTCTCCGCCGGCCCGCCGGCCGGCCCCGTCGCCCCGCGCTGACCTGCGCTGAGGACTGTTCGCCGGTCCAGCGGGAACCCTGGCCCCGACGCACCCGGGAGGAGCGACGGATGACGCATGGGGCCGGACTGACCATCGGTGTGCTGGGCTCGTACGGCGGTCGCAACCTCGGTGACGAGGCGATCCTCACCGGCCTGCTGACCGACCTGCGCCAGCAGGAGCCCAACGCCCGGATCATCGTCTTCTCCCGCAACCCCGCGCACACCCGGGTCGCCCATCCGGACGTGGAGGCGGTGCCCTGGGAGGGCGTGAGCCGGACCGACTCGGCGTTGGTCCTGGCCCAGCTCGACCTGCTGATCCTGGGCGGCGGCGGCATCCTGTACGACCGGGAGGCCCGCCGCTACCTGCGGGTGGTCCGGGTCGCCCAGGAGCGGGGCCTGCCGCTGATCACCTATGCGGTGGGGGTGGGGCCGCTCAGCGACGGGGTGGACACCGGCATGGTCCGGGAGACGCTCGCCGGCGCCACCCAGGTGACCGTCCGGGACCAGGAGTCCCGGATGGTGCTGGAGGAGGCCGGGCTGATCAACCCGATCACGGTCACCGCCGACCCGGCGTTTCTGCTCGAACCGGAGGACTTCCCGGCCGAGCTGCTGCGCGAGGAGGGTGTGCCGGCCGGCCGGCGGCTGGTCGGGATGAGTGTGCGGGAGCCGGGGCGGGCCGCCGAGCGGCTCGACGTGGACGGTTACCACCGCCTGCTGGCCCAGATCGGCGACTTCCTGGTGCACCGGATCGACGCGTACGTGCTCTTCGTGCCGATGGAGCGCGACGACATCCGGCACTCGCACGGCGTGCTGTCACACATGATCGCCGCCGAGCGCGGCCGCATCTTGCACGGCAAGTACTCGCCACAGCAGGTGCTGGGCCTGATGCGCCACTTCGACCTGGCCGTCGGCATGCGGCTGCACTTCCTGATCTTCGCCGCGATGGTGGGTACGCCGTTCCTTCCGCTGCCGTACGCCGGGAAGGTCTTCGACCTGGCCCAGCGGCTCGGCGTGCCGGCGCTGCGCGGGGTCGAGCGGGAAGTGGAGGGCCCGCTGCTCGCCGAGGTCGACCGGCTCTGGGACGAGCGCGAGGCGCGCGCCGAGGCCACCGCCCGCCGGGTCGCCGAGGTATGCGACCAGGCCCGCGGCACCTCCGAGGTGACCCGGGGGGTGCTGGAGAGCCTGCGTACCCGCCGGCTCACCCGCGCCTGAACCGGCCCGGCTCAGACCGCCGGGCCGCGCCAGCAGTAGCGCCAGTCCTGGGCCCCGTCGACGGTGACTTCCAACTCGTAGATCTCCGCCTCGGCGAGCCCGCCCGGGCCGAGGTGGTGGTGGGTCAGCGGTGGGCGGCCGTTGCTGTCCAGCTCGACGGTGACGCTCTGCCCGTCGGCCACGCCACCCACCAGCGGGATCTCTACCGTTGAGGCCATGGGCCCATCCTGCCCTTCCCGGCGGGCCCCTCGCAGCGGTTAGCGGGGGCAGCGCCCGGCGGGCGTGCGCGGGTAGCGTCCGGTCATGGCGGAGACGACGATCGACCCCACGCTCGGGCCCGTGCTGGCGCGCACCGGCGACGAGCGGGCCGTGCTCGAATCGTTCCTCGACTTCCACCGGGGCGTGCTGCTGCGCAAGCTGCGCGGCCTCTCCGACGCCGACGCGGCCCGCCGGCTGGTGCCCTCGGCGACCACCGTCGCCGGCCTGGTCAAGCACCTCACGATGGTGGAGCGCAACTGGTTCCCCTGTCTGCTCGCGCCCGAGCCCGGCGACGTCTACCTGACCACCGAGGAAGAGGCGGTGGCCAGCTTCACGGTCGCCGACCAGGACACTGTCGACCGGATCGCCGCCGGCTACGAGCGGGCGTGCGCCCGCTCCCGCGCGGTCGCCGCGCGCTTCGACCTCGACCACGTGGTGCCGCACCCGCAGCTCGGCGAGGTCTCGCTGCGCTGGATCCTGGTGCACATGATCGAGGAAACCGCCCGGCACGCCGGCCACGCCGACATCCTGCGGGAGCTGACCGACGGGCAGACCGGCGCGATCTGAGCGCCGGCCGGCTCAGCCGGCGGGGAACAGCCCGGGCGGATACTCCATCCCGTCGTGCGTGCAGGCCGCCGCGGCCACCCGGGCGGCGTACGCCGCGGCGTCGGTGAGCGCCGCGCCGTCCAGCCGGGCGGCGATCAGGCCGGCCGCGAACGCGTCCCCGGCGCCGTTGGTGTCCACCACCGGCGCGGGCGGCACGGCGGCCGGCACCGGTGTCGGGGCGTCGCCACCGACGTGCAGCTCGGCGCCGTCGGCGCCCCGGGTCACCACGACGGTGCGCGGCGCCAGGCCGGCGGCGACCGCCGCGGCCCGCTCGCCGAGCCGGACCCCGCTGACGAAGACCAGGTCGGCCACCTCGGCGAACGGCCGGTGGTAGGGGTTGTCGCCGTCCCAGTCGTGCAGGTCGGTGCTGACGCCGACGCCGCGTGGGGCCCGCAGGTCGGGCAGCAGACCGGTCGCCCAATCCATGATCGACAGGTGTACGTGCCGCGCGTCCCGGACCAGCGCGGTCAGCTCGGCGCCGGTCAGCGGCGGCGGGCCCTGCCAGGGACGGGGGTCGTAGAGCGACATCCGCCGCCCGGCCGGGTCGACCAGGTTCACCGAGCGGCGGGTGCCGGCCGGGCCCGCCAGCAGCACCGGATGCACCCCGGTGCGGTCCAGCGCGGTCCGGACCACGTCACCGGCCGGATCCGCGCCGAGCACGTCGACCAGGGCCACCCGGAGCCCGAGCGCGTGCGCGGCGAGCGCCACCCCGGCGCCGGTGTTGCCGATCCGCAGCTCGACCGGGTCGACGGTGAGGGAGTCGGCGGCCGGCAGCGGCAGCGCGGGCACCCTGACCCGCACATCCACCCCGAGACCGCCCACGACGAGGAGGTCGAACATGGCGCCGACGGTAGCCGGCCGGCGCCGCCTATCCTGGGCCCGGGCGTCGTAAGGGGGAGTGCGTGCTGGTCATCCACGGGTTGTGGCGACCCGGCCCGGCCGAGGCCGAGCTCGCCGTCTGGGCCGAGGAGAGCACGCTGCCGGCGCAGGCGCCGCGCCGCCCCGGCCGGGCGCCGCGGGAGCGCCCGCACCCGTTCGCCGCCGACCACCCCACCCTGGCCGCCGCGCTCGCCGAGGCCGCCGAGCCGACCGGGCTCGGCACCGCGCTGCTCACCCTGCCGACCCGGGCCGGCTCGCCGGCCGACTCGCCGGAGCTGGTCCGGACCGTCGTGGCCGCCCCGGCCCGTGGGCGGGTCACCCTCGCCGGGTGGCGGGTTCCGGTGCTGCGGTACGCCCCGGACGCCGCGCTGTCGCTACTGCGCGCGCTGGCCGAGCTGCCGGCCGTGCCGGGGGCGACCCTGCGCCACCTCGCCCAACTGGCCGAGTTCGCGGCCGATCTGGTGACCCGCGGCCGGATCCTGCCCGGTCTCGCCGATGCTCTCCCGGCGCGCGCCGCCGGGTCAGCCGCCCGGCCGCCCGCGCCAGCCGACTCCGACTCCGACTTCGACGCCGACGCCGACGCCGACGCCGACTCCGACTCCGACGGGGCGGTCGGGTGGGCTTCCCCGTCGGACGCCGGCCTGCCGGCGCGGGCGGTGTGGCGGCCACTGCTCACCGGCACGGACGCCGCCTGGGCGCGGTCCCTCGCGCTCGCCGTGCCGCCGGCCGCCCGTGCCGCCGAGCCGACGATCGCCGTCGGCGAGCTGGTCGCCGACGCGTTGGACGCGCTGACCGACGCCGCCGCCCGGGTCGCCCTCGCGCAGACCCCGCTGGCCCGCGGGGTTCGGCCCGGCGGCGCGGTGCCCGCCTGGCTGGCCGCCCTCGCCGGACCGCACCGGGACTTCACCGCCGATCCGGGCGCGCTGGCCACCCTCCGCGCGGAGCTGGACGCCTGGCAGCGGGACGCGGCCGGAGGCGCGGTCCGGGCCAGCTTCCGGCTGGTCGAGCCCGCCGCCGAGATCACCGAACCGGTGGTGGTGACCGTCGGCGGCCCGGCCGGCACCGGCGGGGCCGCCGCGAACGGCGACCCGGGCACCTCGCCCGGCCAGGACTCCGGCGCCGGCCGCCCGGAACACCGGGGGGCGGACGCGACGCACGACGGGTGGCGGCTGGAGTTCGGTCTCCAGGCCGCCGACCAGCCGAGCCTGCACGTCGACGCCGGGCGGGTGTGGCGGGAGCCGGCGGCGGTGGCCGCGCTGGCCGGCCCGGCGACCAGCGCGCAGGAGACGCTCCTCGCCGAGCTGGGTCGGGCCAGTCGGCTCTGGCCGGACCTCGACCCGGCGCTGCGCACCGCCGCCCCCGAGGTGCTGGAGCTGGACGTCGAGGGCGCGCACCGGTTCCTCCGCGAGGGAGCGCCCGTGCTGCACGCCGCCGGTTTCGGTGTGCTGCTGCCGTCCTGGTGGCAGCGGCCGTCGTCCCGGCTCGGCGCGCGGTTGCGGGCCCGCAGCAGGACCGCCCCCGGCACCGTCGCCGCAGCGGGTCCCGGGGTGGGCCTGGACGCGCTGGTCGACTACCGCTGGGAGGTGGCGCTCGGCGACCAGCCGCTCTCCGCCGACGAGCTGGCCGCGTTGGCCGAGTTGAAGACCCCACTGGTGCGGCTGCGGGGGCGCTGGGTCGAGCTGGACCCGAAGCGGCTCGCCGCCGGGCTGCGGCTGCTCCGCTCGGCCGGCGAGCTGACCGTCGCCGACCTGCTCCGGCTCGGGCTCACCGACAGCGACGACGGCGCGGCGCTGCCGGTGCTGGAGGTGACCGCCGACGGCACGCTCGGTGACCTGCTCGCCGGCGCGGTGGAGCGGCGACTCACCCCGCTCTATCCGCCCTCGACGTTCCGCGGCACGCTGCGCCCGTACCAGCGGCGGGGGTTGGCCTGGCTGGCCTTCCTCCAGTCGCTCGGGCTCGGTGGGGTGCTCGCCGACGACATGGGCCTGGGCAAGACGGTGCAGCTGCTCGCGCTGCTCGCCGGGGACCCGCCGGAGGCCGGGCCGACCCTGCTGGTCTGCCCGATGTCGCTGGTCGGCAACTGGCAGCGGGAGGCGGCCCGGTTCACGCCGGAGCTGCGCGTACACGTGCACCACGGCGCCGAACGGGCGCGGGGCGCCGAGTTCACCGCGGCCGTGCACGGCGCGGACCTGGTCCTCACCACCTACTCGGTGGCGGCGCGCGACGCGGTCGCGCTGGCCGGCGTCGACTGGCACCGGGTGGTGGTGGACGAGGCGCAGGCGATCAAGAACGCCTCGACCCGGCAGGCCGAGGCGGTGCGGTCCCTGCCGGCCCGGCAGCGGGTTGCGGTCACTGGCACGCCGGTGGAGAACCGGCTCGCCGACCTCTGGTCGATCATGCAGTTCGCCAACCCCGGCCTGCTCGGCCCGGCGGCGACCTTCAAGAAGCGGTTCGCCGAGCCGATCGAGCGGCACGGTGACGCCGAGGTCGCCGAGCGGCTGCGCCGGATCACCGGCCCGTTCGTGCTGCGCCGGCTCAAGACCGACTCGTCGATCATCTCCGACCTGCCGGAGAAGCTGGAGATGGAGGTGGTGTGCAACCTCACCGCGGAGCAGGCGTCGCTCTACCGGGCGGTCGTCGACGACATGCTCGCGAAGATCGAGTCCAGCGACGGCATCGAGCGGCGAGGGCTGGTGCTGGCCACCATGACCCGGCTCAAGCAGGTCTGCAACCACCCCGCCCAGCTGCTGCGCGACGGCTCCGCGCTGGACGGTCGCTCCGGCAAGCTGGCCCGGCTGGAGGAGATCCTGGACGAGGTGCTGGCCGCGGGGGAGAAGGCGCTGCTCTTCACCCAGTACGCGGAGTTCGGCGGGATGCTGCGCGGGCACCTCTCCGCCCGGTTCGGCCGGGAGGTGCTGTTCCTGCACGGCGGCGTCGGCAAGGCCGACCGGGACGCCATGGTGACCCGGTTCCAGTCCCCGGACGGCCCGGCGATCTTCGTCCTCTCGCTGAAGGCCGGCGGCACCGGGCTCACCCTCACCGCGGCCAACCACGTGGTGCACGTCGACCGGTGGTGGAACCCGGCCGTCGAGGACCAGGCCACCGACCGGGCGTTCCGGATCGGGCAGCGCCGGCGGGTGCAGGTCCGCAAGTTCGTCTGCGCCGGCACGGTGGAGGAGAAGGTGGCCGCGCTGATCGCCGACAAGCGCAGCCTCGCGTCCCGGGTGGTGGGCAGCGGCGAGCAGTGGGTCACCGAGCTCTCCACCGGGCAGCTGCGCGAGCTCTTCGCGCTGGAGTCCGGGGCGGTGGTCGAGTGAACGAGCGAACCACCCGGCCGAGCAGCGGCGGCGGGGACGGGACGTCCAGCGGCCGGTTCGCCGACTACGGCCGGCCCCGCCGGGTGGACGGCGGGCTGAAGGCGCGCAGCACCCGGGGCGCTATCGGCCGGTCCTGGTGGTCGCGGCGCTTCCTGGAGGTGCTGGAGTCGTTCGCGCTCGGCACCCGGCTCACCCGCGGCCGGTCGTACGCGCGCGCCGGCCAGGTGGTCAGCCTCGACATCGCCCCCGGCGCAGTGACCGCGGTCGTGCAGGGTTCCCGGCCCCGTCCGTACGCCGTCCACATCGGACTTTCCGCGTTCCCGGCCGAGTTCTGGGACCGGATCGAGGCCGAGCTGGCCGGTCAGGCCTTCTTCAGCGCCCGGCTGCTCGCCGGTGACCTGCCGGCCGAGATGGAGGAGCTGTTCGCCGCGGCGGGCTCACCGCTCTTTCCGGCCGGGGTCGACGAGTTGGCCCAGCGATGCGACTGCCCGGACTTCGCCGTGCCGTGCAAACACCTGGCGGCCACCTTCTACCTGCTCGCCGAGGCGTTCGACGCCGACCCGTTCGAGCTGCTGCACTGGCGCGGGCGGGGCCGGGCCGAGCTGCTCGGCCGGCTGCGTGCCCTGCGGGCCGCGGCCACCGGCGCCCCGGCACCGTCCGAGCAGGACAGTGCGCCCGTGCCGGTCGTCGCCGAGCCCGTCGAGGCCGCGCCGGCGGGAGCCGCCCGGGCGCTGGCCGGCCTGCCGTCGGCGCCACTGGCCGACGCGGCGGACCGGTTCTGGCTGCCACCGGTGCCGTTGCCGGACCGGCCGCCCAGCCTGGCCACCGGCCCGGATCTGCTGTTGCGGCAGCTCGGCCCGCCGGCTCCCGCCATCGGCGGGCCCGGGCTGGTGGAGCGGCTACGCCGGGCGTATCAGGCGTTCGGCCGGTGAAGCCGCGCCGACCAGCCCGGGCGGTCATAGCCAGCGCCGACGGAAGCGCCACATGAGCACCGCGTTGGCCACCAGCACCACGGCGCAGATCGCGCCGGCCAGCCGCCCTGCCAGCACGGTCATCGCCGGCAACGAGGCCCACAGCACGATGGTCAGCAGCAGCAGGTAGCGGCCGCGGCGACCCTTGGCCCGGTTGTCCAACCGGGCGAAGAACGCCGGGTCGCTCTCCCGGAGCTGGCGGGTGATCTGTTCGAACCTGCGCTGATCCTCTTTGCTGAGCATGGCGGTGCCTTCCCCTCACGCGTTCAGCGGTCCGGCGGCATACCCGCTGCGGCGGCGGCTCACGCCGCCCGCCGCTGGTCCTTTTCCCCGCCGGGCCCGCGCCACGTGCCCGCCGAGCGCTGCTCTGACGCCTCAGCGCCGGCTTATCCGATCCTTAAGTTTCGCTGTGGCGGTGAACGGTGCAGGAAGCGTCCAGCGCGGCGAAACTGTCACATCGACGTCGTCGCGGTACACGTACCCCCTGCTGGGGGCGTTCGCGCCAGCGTGGTCGTCCGGGCCCCACCCGGACCCCGCGATGAGGGCTGTCTTAAGTGCCCTCACGAGGGCATTCCGCTCGCCTTGTCGGGGCCAGACCCCTTGGTTACCTTCCCGTAGCAACCCCCTCAGGCATCAGTCGCCGCCGCTGCCATCCCTGCCCGATCGCAGTCGTGCCGGCGCTCAGCAGAAATCGGGATTGGTACATGGCCGACCAGAATGTGCCACCACGTCGACCGCGGGACGACCGCGGCTGGGACGCACAGCAGCACCCCTCCTCCGGCGGGTACCAGGACCTGACCGCCTCCGCTCCGTACGGGTACGACACGCCGCACCCGCACCAGGGCGGCTACCCGGCGCAGGCCGACCCGCGCACCTCGTACCACTTCGCCGGCCAGCCGGACCCGGCGCCGCGCGGACCACAGTGGGTGGGCCCAGAGGGCCTCGGCCGCCCGGCCCCGGCCCGCACCGCCGGCGCCGGACTGCCCAACCTGGACGACGGGGACGAGCCCGGCCGTGGCGTCGGCCGTCGGAAGGCCCTCGTCGCGCTCGGTGGCACCGCCGCGGTGGTTGCCGGCGGCGCCGCGCTGGCGATGACCCCGCAGGTGCGTGGCCTCTTCGGCGGCGACGCCGCGGCCGGTGACGCCACCGGCACCACGGTCACCGACGGCACCGCGGCCCGCCCGAGCGGGCAGCAGCCGAGCACGGTGCGCACCTACACCGAGCAGAACGAGAGCTACATGGGCTCCCGGGCCGGCGAGGCGCTGAAGAAGAACGCGCCGGCGGGTGGCCGTACCTTCTCCGGGCCGGCCGCCGCGGCCGCCGAGACCAAGGTGACCGTGAAGACGGTGCTCGCCAAGGACCCGGTGCTGCACCTGGCCCGCCGGGCCACCTTCGGCCCGACCCCCCAGCTGCTCGCCGACATCAAGCGGCAGGGCATCGACGGCTGGATCCGGGCGCAGTTCGAGCCGGACAAGATCGAGCCGAGCCGCGCCGAGCTGAAGCTCGCCGACCTGCCCACCCAGAAGCTCTCCGTGCAGCAGCTGCGCGACCAGCGCGACCAGCTCAACGAGCGGGGCGCGCAGCCGGAGCGGGAGATGGTGGACGCCACGGTCGCCCGGCAGATCTGGTCCAAGCGCCAGCTCTTCGAGGTGATGGTCGACTTCTGGAACGACTTCCTGCACGTGGCCGCGGAGTTCGACGGCGGCGAGGTCTACCGCAGTTCGTTCGACCGGGACGTCGTCCGGGCCCACGCGCTGGGCAGCTACCCGGAGATGCTGGTCGCCGCGAACAAGCACCCGGCGCTGCTGCTCTACCTGAACCAGAACGACTCCCGCGCCGACGCGGTCAATGAGAACCTGGCCCGGGAGAACCTGGAGCTCTACTCGGTCGGCGTCGACGGCGGCTACACCGAGAAGGACGTCCGGCAGGCGGCCCTGCTGCAGACCGGCCGGGGCGTCGAGGACGGAAAGTACATCTTCCGGGCCGACCGGCACTACGTCGGCAAGGTGAAGATCCTCGGGTTCACCCACGCCAACAACTCGAAGGACGCCAAGAAGGCCGACGCTGCGGTCGACGCCTACATCGCCTACATCGCGCTGCACCCGTCGACCGCCAAGTACGTGGCGCAGAGCCTGGCGACCCGATTCGTCTCGGACACTCCGCCGAAGTCCCTGGTGGACCGGCTGGCCAAGACGTACACGGCGAACAAGGGCATGATCAAGCCGGTGCTGATGACGCTCTTCAGCTCCTCGGAGTTCTGGGCCGCCGTCGGGCAGAAGGTCCGCCGGCCGATGGAGTACCTGGTCGCCACGTACCGCGCCCTCGGCGTCTCGCCGGAGGCGTCGCCGAAGCACGACAACGGCGACAACAAGCGGACCCCGTTCGCGCGGGGCCTGCGGCAGGTCTCCGACAAGATGCGGGAGCTGGGGCAGTTCCCGATGGGCCAGCCCACCCCGGACGGCTACCCGGACGTCTACATCGCGTGGACCTCGGCCGGCACGATGGTCAACGGCTGGAACGAGGCCGGCGAGCTCATCGCCGGCTATCGCACCCAGTTCACGTACGTCAAGCCGGAGAAGCTGGTCGCGAAGCCGCCGGCCACCGCCGGGGCGTACGTGGACGCGCTCGCCCTGCGCCTGGTCGGCCAGAAGCTCACCGCCCGGGAGAAGAACCTGATCCTCGGCGTGGCCGACGTGTCGGCGACCGCCAAGGTCGACGCCACGTTCAACGGGGCCATCACCGCCGTCGCGCGGGCGATCCTCGCGTCCCCTCAGCACCACCTCCGGTGAGGCACCCGATGGAGAAGACTGTGTACAACACCTACCCCCTGCACCCCGAATGCCCTGACCTGCGGCGGCTGGCCGACAACCCGGCCGAGGCGCTGCTGCGGGCGGAGGCCGACGTCGTGGCCGCCGAGAACGCCGCCGAGCGGGACCGCTACCGCCGGCTGGAGGACCTGGAGGAGGCCCAGCAGGACGGTCGCGGCGTCACCCGGCGGACCTTCGTCGCCGGCGCCGCCGCCACCGCCACCGCGCTGGCCACCGCCCAGTTCGTCACCACCTCGGCCTCGTTCGCGGCCACCAAGACCGGCACCCTGATCCACGTCTTCCTCTACGGCGGGCTGGACGGGCTGAGCCTGGTCGCGCCGGACAACGACCCGGTGCTCGCCAAGGCCCGCCCCGACCTGCTGCTCGGCGACGACTCGCTGGCCCTGGGCCGCGGCTTCAAGCTGACCAGCGCGTTCAAGCCGCTGGAGCAGTGGCTCAAGGCCGGCCAGTTGGGCTTCATCCCGGCGGTCTCCGACGAGCGGCTGTCCCGCAGCCACTTCCAGGCGGCGGACGCCTGCAACCTGGGCGGGCTGCCGAACGAGACCGGCGGCCGGGGCTGGCTCGACGGCCTGGTCGACAACCTCGGCAAGGGCACCGCGTTCCGCAGCGTCGGTGTCGGCAGCACGCTTCCCCGCTCGCTGGTCGGCAACAACGGCGCGCTGTCGCTGAACAGCGTCGGCTCGCTGCGGCTCAACGGCGACGACCGGTTCCGGGCCGCCACCGAGAAGGCCATCAGAGGGCTCTTCACCGGGATCAACCACCCGGTCGAGGAGGCCGTGCAGGACGGCCTCGGCGCGCTGGCCACCGCGCAGAAGCTCGCCGCCAAGCCGTACCAGCCGGCCGAGGGCGTCAAGTACGAGGGCGTCGGCAACGCGTTCCAGCAGCTCGCCCAGCTGATCAAGGGCGGCGCCAACGTCCGGGTCGCCACGGTCGGCATGGGTGGCTACGACACCCACGAGAACCAGGGCACCCGCTCCGGCGGCCAGCTGCACCGCCGGCTCAACGAGCTGGCCAGCGCGATGGCCGCGTTCTTCACCGACCTCGGCCCGAAGGCCGCCGACGTGACGATCATGGTGTCCAGCGAGTTCGGCCGGCGGGTCGGCTCCAACAGCGGCGGCACCGACCACGGCCACGGCGGCGTGATCACCCTGCTCTCCGGCAAGAAGCTCGCCGGCTCGCTGCTCGGCACCTGGAACGGTCTGGACAAGCTGGACTCCGGTGACGTGCCCGAGTACAACAACATGTTCAACGTCTACGGCGCGGTCGCGCAGGGCCGGTTCGGGCTCACCAACGCCGAGGTGGACAAGGTCTTCCCCCGGCAGAAGTACGCCCCGATGAAGCTGTACGCGTGACCTACCAGCACACCCACGCCGCCGGCCGCCGCACCGGGACCTCGTCCCGGCCCGGCGGCCGGTCGGCTGCGCCCGTACCGCCGCAGGTGCCGGCGCGACGCGGCCCCGGCGGCCGACGGCTGCTCGCCGCCCTGCTCGTGGTCGGCCTGCTCGCCAGCGTGCTGCCCTGGTGGCTGGACACTCCCGCCGGTTCGCTGCGCTCCACCGCGGCGACGCTCACCGCGGCCGGCCGGATCAGCGGCCTGGTCGCCGGCTACCTGCTGCTGGTGCAGGTGCTGATGATGAGCCGGCTGCCGGTGCTCGAACGGTGGATCGGCGGCGAGCAGCTCGCCCGCTGGCACCGCGACGTCGGCGCCACCCTGCTGGTCGCGGTGCTCGCGCACCTGTCGCTGATCCTGCTCGGCTACGCCGGCCTGCGGGACCACTCGGTGCTCACCGAGGCCGGCGTGCTGCTGCGCGACTACGAGGACATGCTCGGGGCGTTCCTGGCCACCGGCATCATGGTGCTGGTCGGTTTCACCAGCGTCCGGGCGATCCGCACCGCGCTGCCCTACGAGCTCTGGCACGTGCTGCACCTCTCCAGCTACCTGGTGCTGCTGCTCGGCTTCGGCCACCAGTTCAGCAACGGCGCGCAGCTGTTCCAGCCCGGCCCGGTCCGCACCGGGTGGATCGCGATGTACGTGCTGGTGGTCGCCGCGCTCGGCTGGGGCCGGGTCGTGGTGCCGCTGCGGTTCAACCTGCGGCACCGGCTCCGGGTCGCCGACGTGGTGGCGGAGAGCCCGGACACCATCTCGATCTACCTCACCGGCGCGCGTTTGGACCGGTTGGCGCTGCTCGGCGGGCAGTTCTTCCGCTGGCGGTTCCTCACCCCGGGCTGCTGGTGGCAGTCGCACCCGTTCTCCGTCTCCGCCGCGGCCAACGGCCGGTGGCTCCGGCTGACCGTCAAGGTGGTCGGCGCGCACACCGCCGACCTGCGCGACCTCGACCCGGGCACCCGGGTCTGGGCGGAGGGGCCGTCGGGCACCTTCACCGCCGCGCACCGCACCCGGGAGCGGGCTCTGCTGATCGCCGGTGGCAGCGGGATCACCCCGATCCGGGCCATGCTGGAGGAGCTGCCGCCCGGCGCGGCGCTCATCTACCGCGCCCGCACCCCGGCCGACGTGCTGCTCGGCCGGGAACTGGACTGGCTCGCCCAGGCCCGGAACACCGACATCTGGTACGTCATCGGCTCCCGCGACGACCCCGGCCCCCGCCAGGTGATGAGCCCCGACGGGCTGCGCCAGCTGGTTCCGGACCTGACCGCGCGGGACGTCTACCTCTGCGGGCCGCCCGGGCTGGTCGAGCAGTCGGTGCGCGCGCTGCGCCGGGCCGGCGTGCCCCGCCGGCAGATCCACCTGGCCACCTTCGAGCTGTAGAAGGACGATCACCATGCGCCGCGCGTTCCTCGCGATCACCGGCCTGGCGGCCAGCACCACCGCGCTGGTGGTGCTGAAGGGCTCGCCTGGCACCAGCCAGGTCGCCCAGGAGGTGCCGGCCGGCCAGCCGGTCAGCCCTACGCCGGCCGGGTCGGCCCCACCCGCGGCGGAGAGCCCGGCGCCGGGCGCCACGCCGACCGGCGTCGCCGGGTCGCCCCGGCCCAGCCGCAGCGCCACCAAGGCGCCGGCCAGCCGCCCCACCACCAAGGCGCCGGCCGCGCCCCGGACCACGACCAGCAAGCCGCCGCAGCCGACCACCCGCCGGGTGACCGGGCCGATCGTGGAGAACGAGTACGGCAACGTCCAGGTGCAGATCGTCCTCTCCGGCAACCGGATCGTCGAGGCGCTCACTCTGGAGCTGCCGAGCGGGCCGGGCGAGACCGAGCGGCACAGCGACGACGTGCGGCGGGCGTACAACGGCACGTCGGGGCAGGTGGTGCGCAACCAGAGCGCCGACCTGGACACCGTCTCGGGGGCCACCGAGACCAGCGCCTCGTACGAGCAGTCGCTGCGGGCCGCCATCGAGCAGGCCCGCTGAGATGACTGCGCCGCTGACCCGGCCCGGTTTGCGCCGGGTCGAGCAGATCATGGGTACGGCGATCAGCCTGGACCTCGCCGACGACCTGCCCGGCGCCACCCTGCACGAGCTGGCCGACGAGGTCTTCGACTGGCTGCGCGAGGTGGACGCCCGGTTCAGCACCTACCGCGAGGAGAGCGAGGTGCGCCGCTTCGACCGCGGTGAGCTGCTGCTCTCCGAGGCGTCGGCGGACCTGCGGTCGGTGCTGGCGGCCTGCGCCGAGCTGTGGGGGGCCACCGACGGCTTCTTCGACGCGTACGCCACCGGCGGACTCGACCCGTCCGGCTACGTGAAGGGGTGGGCCGCCCAGGTGGCCTCGGACCGGCTGCTCGCGGCCGGCGCGGTCAACCACTGCGTGAACGCCGGCGGGGACGTCCGGCTGCGCGGGCAATCGGCGGCGGGGCGACCGTGGCGGGTCGGCGTCCGGCATCCGTGGGACGCGGGGGCGACCTGCCTGGTGCTCACCGGCACCGACCTCGCGGTGGCCACCTCGGGCGTCTACGAGCGCGGCCACCACGTGCTGGACCCGCGACGGGGCGCCCCGGCGAGCGGCCTGCGCTCGGTCACCGTGGTCGGCCCGGACCTGGCGGTGGCCGACGCGTACGCCACCGCCGCGTTGGCGATGGGGGTGGCCGGCATCGGCTGGCTGGACAAGCTCCCGGGCCACACCCACGCGATCGTCACCGAGGACGCCCGGCTGCTCCGCTCCAGCAGCCTTCCGCTCGCCCCCTGACGTCCCGCGCGATCTGCGGGGTCAGCGGATGGGGCGGTGGGTGCCGGCGGGGCGGGTACCGGTCGGTCGGGGTCGGCCGGGTCGCGAGCCGGCGGGTCGGGTGCCGGCCCAGCGGTGCCGCGGGCGGCTGCGGTACGGAGGCTCGCTGCCGCCGGTCTGCGATGCGGTGTCGTCGCTGGACATCATTCCCCCCGCTCCTGGCGCGTTCGCGCCGTCGCCGTGCTCAACGAGGGGAGGCGCCCCGGCGACGCTGCCGCCCCCGCGACCCGCTCAGACGCCGCGGCGGGGCAGCGGCAGGTGGCCGGGGAACAGGTCGGAGGTGAGCGTGACCCCGGTGGCCCGCAGGGCCTCGATCAGCGTGTTCTGCACCAGGTACGAGTCGGGCAGCTGCCAGCGGGCCTGCTCCGGCGCGACGGCCCAGCGGACGGTGCCCTCGGGCAGCCGGGTGGGCGGGGCCGGTATCCACGAGCCGGGCCCGTGCCGGACCACGTGGAAGCAGTGCTCCAGCTCGGGCCGGAGCGGATCGCCCGGGCGGACCAGGAACATCCACCGCCCGGTCGGGGTCACCAGCACCGGACCGCGTACGCCGGTGCCGGCCGGGTGGGTCTGCACCGCGTCCAGCACCCGTCGGCCGAGGTGGGCGGGGACCTCCAGCACGTCGAACGCCCGCCCGGTGGGCAACAGCACCCCGTGTGGCCGGTCGCGCCACCAGGTCGCCACCCGGGCCGGGTCGGCGCTGGCGGCGTGCTCCCAGTTCTCCAGGGCGGGATGGCAGCCGACCGTCGGGCAGCCGGCGCGCCCGCAGACGAAGCGGCTGCGGGCCAGACACGCGCCCGGGGTCACCTCCCAGCCGTGTGCGGCGTACCGCACCGCGACCCGGCGCAGCCGGACCCGTTCCAGTGGCGACAACTCCGCGACCCGTGGGCCGACATTCCCCCACATCTGTGCCATCTCCCCTCGTCGGGCCCCGCGGGCACCACGTCCTACGTCGAGCACCGTCACTGCCGTAACCCGCGATCGTTGAGTTGACGAACGGCTCATGCAACTTGCACGAAAAGTACGAGGACTGGCTGTACGGCTGACGCACTGGCTGTGCGACCAGCGAAAACCTGAGACGACGCACCGCGCGCCGCGACCGCGAGGGGTGTCCGGCCATCGGCCGGTATCTCAGTCAGGGGGAGGGACCAGGAGATGGACGAGCTACCCATAGGCCGTCGGGTCGCCTACTGGCGGGGCCGGCGCAAGATGTCGCAGCAGGTCTTCGCGGACCGGTTGGGCAAGTCGAAGAGCTGGGTGGACAAGGTCGAGCGCGGGGTGCGCCGGCTGGACAAGTTCTCCGTCCTCTACGAGATCGCCGACATCCTCCAGGTCGACGTGCAGCTGCTGCTGGGCAAGGACCCGGAGCGGCGCACCGACGCGCTGAACTGCATCGACCAGGTCGAGGTCGAGGAGATCCGGGCGGCCCTGGAGCGGTACGACTCGATGAGCGCGTACTTCGACGCCGCGCCCTACCCGCCGCCGCTGGCCGACATGCGCAAAGCCGTCAACCACGCCTGGCTCACCTACCAGTACGGCCGCTACGGGATGCTCACCCGGGCCCTGCCAAAGCTGCTGCGCGACGCCCAGGCGGCCGACGCCGGCCTCGGCGGCGACGACGGCCGCGAGGCCGCCCACCTGCTCGGGCAGGTGTACCAGATCGCCTCCTCGGTGCTACGGAAGCTGGGTGAGTGTGAGCTGGCCTGGCTGGCCGCCGACCGGTCGATGGCGGTCGCCCAGCGGGCCGACGACCCGCTGCTCGCCGGCATCGCCACCACCCGGGTCTGCAACGCCCTCGTCGCCATGGGCCGGGCCCGCCCCGCGCTGGAGCTCAACGTCACCATCGCCAACCGGCTCGCCCCCGGCGGCGGCAACGACGCCTCCCCGGCCCGGCTCTCCGTCTACGGCATGCTGCTGCTCCAGGGCGCCATGGCCGCCTCCCGGATCGGCGACACGGCCACCGTCGACGACCTGATCAGTGGCGCCCAGGAGGCGGCCACCCTGCTGGGCAGCGACCAGAACCACTACTGGACCTCGTTCGGGCCGACCAACCTCGAGCTGCACCGGGCCGCTGCGGCCGTCGAGCTGGGCGACGGTGGTCGGGCGGTGGAGGTGCACCAGCTGCGGATCCAGGAGCCGGCGTTCAACGCGCTGCTGCCCGAGCGGCGTGCGCACCACCTGCTCGACATCGCTCGCGGCTACGCCCAGGTGGGCGACGTGGCCAACGCGGGCGAGATGCTGCTGCGCGGCGACCGGCTCGCCCCGTCCGAGATCCGCTGCCGGCCGATCGCGCACGAGGTGATGTCCGACATCCTCCGTCGCACACGTGGTGCGCCGCCTTCTCCGATTGCGGAGTTGGCTGAGCACATGGGAGTAGGGGTATGAGCGCGGAGCCGGCCTGATGTCCGGCCCGCAGTCCAGCAACGGGCGCCGCGAGGTGCTCTACGTCATCGCCTGCGGTTCGCCGCTGGCCCGTCACGTCGGTCGTCTCGTCGACCTGGCCCAGCAGGACAACTGGGACGTGTGCGTGATCACCACACCGGACGGCGCGAAGTTCGTCGACCAGCCCGCGCTGGCCCGGCAGACCGGTCACCCGGTCCGGACGCACTACAAGCAACCCAACGACCCGGACCTGCTGCCGCCGGCGGACGCGATGATCGTCTGCCCGGCCACGGTCAACACGGTCAACAAGTGGGCGGCCGGAATCACCGACACCCTCGCCCTCGGGCTGCTGGTGGAGGGGCAGGGCCTGGGCCTGCCGATCGTGGCGGTCCCGTTCACCAACGCCGCCATGGCGGCCCACCCCGCCTTCCGGGCCGGCCTCGCCCGACTGGACGAGTGGGGGATCACGGTGCTCTTCGGCGAGCACGTCTTCCCGCTGCACGCGCCCGGCACCGGGGAGCGGCGGATGCACGCCTTCCCCTGGGACGTCGGTCTCACCGCGCTGCGGGCCCGTCTCTGCCCGCTGGTCTGAGCCGGCGCTCCGGCCCTCGCCCCACCCGGGCGGGGGCCGTCGAGGCCGATCGGCCCGCTCCGGCGGGGGAGGCCGCCCGGCACCGCCCGCGCCGGTAAGCTGGCCCGCCGTGAGCACAACCGGATCCGGGCCGACGGTGACCGACGTGGTGGCCGAGCTGGAACGGCGCTACCCGCCGGTCTGGGCCGAGGAGTGGGACCGGGTCGGTCTGGTGCTCGGTGAGCCGTCCGCCCCGGTACGCCGGATTCTCTGCGTGGTGGACGTGGTGCCGGAGACGGTGGCCGAGGCGCTCGCCGCCGGGGCCGACATGATCGTCGCCCACCATCCGCTGCTGCTGCGCGGGGTCTCCTCGGTCGCGCCGACCACGTACAAGGGTCGGATCGTGCACCAGCTGATCCGCGCCGGCGTGGCGCTCTACGTCGCGCACACCAACGCCGACACGGCCGCCCCGGGCGTCTCCGACGCCCTCGCGGCCCGCTTCGGGCTGACCGGGCTGCGGCCGTTGCACCCGGCGGCGCCCGGCTCGCCCGCCCACGGGCCCGGCCGGGGGATCGGCCGGATCGGCGAGCTGCCCCGGCCGATGACCCTCGCCGAGCTGACCCGGCACGCCGCCGCCGTGCTTCCCGCGACGTCCTCGGGCGTTCGCGCTGCGGGCGACCCGGGGCGTATGGTGCGTACCCTTGCGGTCAGCGGCGGCTCGGGAGATGCCTTCCTCGCCGACGCGTCCGCCGCCGGGGTGGACGCGTACCTCACCGCCGACCTGCGGCACCACCCGGCTGGCGAGCACCTCGCCGCCGAAGGCCCCGCCCTGCTCGACGCCGCCCACTGGGCGACCGAACGACCCTGGCTGGACGACCTGGCCGCGCTCCTACGGGAGACGCCGGGCGTCGAGACCCTGGTGTCCGACCTGGACACCGACCCGTGGACCGTACACGCCTCCGCACCCGCTGTGGACGACAAGGAGCCCCGACCGTGAAGGCTGACCCCCAGGTCCAGCGCCGCCTGCTCGACCTCCAGGCGATCGACACCACCCTCGCCCAGCTCGCCCACCGCCGTCGGGCGCTGCCGGAGCGGGCCGAGCTGGAGGGCCTCGCCCGGGAGCTGTCCGGGCTGGAGGACGAGCGGGTGCGTGCCCAGGTGGCGGTCGACGACCTGGACCGGGACATCGCCCGGCTGGAGAAGGACGTCGACCAGGTCCGGGCCCGCAAGGAGAAGGACCAGGCCCGGCTCGCCGCCGGCACCGGCCCGGCCCGGGAGCTGGAGGCGTTGCAGCACGAGCTGGCGTCGCTGAACCGCCGCCAGAGCGACCTGGAAGACGCCGAGCTGGAACTGATGGAGCAGCGGGAGACCGCGCAGGGCGTGCTCGACGGCGTGGAGCAGCGGCTGGCCGAGACCCGGGAGAAGCGGGCGGCCACCGAGCAGCGCCGGGACGAGAGCCTGGCCGAGATCGGCAAGGAGGAGGAGTTCAAGCGCTCCGCCCGCCAGCCGCTCGCCGCCGACCTCCCGGCCGACCTGGTCACCCTCTACGACCGGATCCGCGAGGAGAGCGGGCTCGGCGCTGCGCTGCTCACCGCCGGCCGGTGCGGCGGCTGTCGGCTCGAGCTCTCCGGCGCCGACCTGGCCCGCATCCGCAAGGCGGCACCGGACGAGGTGGTCCGCTGCGAGGAGTGCCGGCGGATCATGGTCCGTACCAACGAGTCGGGGCTGTAACCGGCGATGGCGGCACGGGTGGTGCAGATCGAGGCGGACGGCGGCTCCCGGGGCAACCCCGGCCCGGCCGGCTACGGCGCCGTCGTCCGTGACCCGGAGACCGGCGAGGTGCTCGCCGAGCGGTCCGAGTCGATCGGGGTGGCCACCAACAACGTGGCCGAGTACCGGGGTCTGATCGCCGGGCTGGAGGCCGCTGCCGAGCTGGACGCCGCCGAGGTCGACGTTCGGATGGACTCCAAGCTGGTGGTCGAGCAGATGTGCGGCCGCTGGCAGATCAAGCACCCCGGGCTGCGCCCGCTCGCCGCGCAGGCGGCCGGGCTGGTCGCCCGCTTCGCCGCCGTCCGGTTCAGTTGGATCCCCCGGGAGCGCAACCGGCACGCCGACGCGCTGGCCAACGCCGCGATGGACGCCGCGGCCGCCGGCGCTTCCGCCCCGCCGGCGATCGAGAAGCCGCGGATCGTCGAGCCGCCCCGGGAGGTCGCCGCCCCCGACTCGGCGGCCCGGGCCCGGGCCCGCGAGGTCGCCGCCGGTGCCGCCACCGCGCGGGCCACCGGCAGCGACGCGACGGCGGCGCCCGCCTCGTGGGAGCCGCGGCCCAGCCTGACCGGGACCCGGCTGGTGCTGGTCCGGCACGGCGAGACCGAGTACACCGAGCAGGGCCGCTACTCCGGTCGCGGCGACATCGCGCTCTCCGCCCGGGGGCGGGCCCAGATCCGGGCCACCGCCGCCCGGGTCGCCGCGCTGGCGCCGGGCGCCGTGGCCGTGGTCAGCTCGCCGCTGACCCGCTGCGTGGCGACCGCCGAGGCGATCGCGGCCGCCCTCGGCGATCGGCCGGTCCGCCGGGACGACGACCTCATCGAGTGCGACTTCGGCGCCTGGGAGGGGCGGACCTTCGCCGAGGTACGGCAGGGGTGGCCGGGAGAGCTGGACGCCTGGCTCGCGTCGACGAGGATCGCGCCGCCGCAGGGGGAGTCGTTCACCCAGGTCGCCGAGCGGGCCAGTCGGGCCGTCGCCCGGCTCTGCGCGGCGTACCCCCGGGAGACCGTCGTGGTGGTCTCGCACGTCTCGCCGATCAAGCTGATGCTGCGCGACGCGCTCGCCGCCGGCGACTCCTTCCTGCACCGGCTCTACCTCGACGCCGCCGGCATCTCGGTGCTCGACATGTGGCCGGACGGCGGGGTGGCGGTGCGCTCGGTGAACGAGACCGGTCACCTCGACGGGATCGACTGACTCCCATCCACCGGGATGGCTCTCGCGCCACCATGGACGATGCGGGAAGCGGTTGACAGCCCCGCCGGCGACCTTGAAGATCAGTTTCGTGCGAAGCGTTCACCTGACGAAGCGGGGTCACATCGACCTCCTGCGCGTCGCCAGCGCCGCCTGTCGACGCTCCATCTGACGCCGGGTCTCTCCCTTCCTCGCACGCTGCTGGCGTAAAACCGATCCGCTGGTCTCCGGCCCCGCGGTGCGTCCGCCTGCGCGCACTCCTCCTTCCGACAGGAGATGTGTCCTTGTTGGTCCGTAGACTCCTTCCCCGGCTCGCCGCGACCACGGTGACCGCGGCGGTGCTCGGCACGGCGGCGTTCACCGCGCCGGCCGTCGCCTCGGCGCTGCCGGCGGTGCCGCCGCGCGCCCCCGACCTGTCCGACATCCGGGGCCTCCCGCAGCGCAACGTCCTGCCGGTCTGGCCCGACAACCCGGCCGACGCCTCGATCCCGATCGGCGTCACCCCCTACGACGACATCGCGCCGAAGCTCAACGCCCTGCAGGCCGGCAGCGACCGGGTCTCGGCCCGGGTGGCCGGCCGGTCCGCCGGCGGCCACGACCTGTACGCGGTGACGGTGACCGCGCCGGAGAGCCGCGCCGAGGCGCGCCAGCAGGAGCTCTGGAAGCGTCGCATCGAGGAGGAGCCGGCCCGCGCCCAGCGGGACGCGGCGCTGCTCGCCGGCTACAAGACGCCCCTCTTCGTCAACGCCAACATCCACGGCAACGAGTGGGAGGGCACCGACGCGGCGCTACGGGTGATCGAGGACCTGGCCACCGACACCAGCGCCGAGACGGCCGGACTGCTCAAGCGCAACCGGCTGGTCTTCAACATCACCTCGAACCCGGACGGCCGGGTGGCCGGCACCCGCGCCAACGCCGCCGGCTACGACCTGAACCGTGACCTCACCATCGTGTCGCAGCCGGAGACCAACCTGATCCGCGAGCTGATCATCGACACGAAGCCGATCATCACGCTCGACCTGCACGGCTACGTCAGCCCGACGCTGCTGCACCCCAGCACCCCGCCGCACAACGTCAACAACGAGTACGACCTCTACATCAAGCACGGGCTGCCGAACGCGCTGGCGATCGAGGCGGGCCTGCGCGACCTCGGGTACGCCGAGACCCAGCAGGCCCGCATCCCGTTCCGGGACGACGAGCCCGGGGTGTGGGACGACTTCCCGCCGATCTACGTGCCGTCCTTCGCCATGCTGCAGAGCAGCATCCCCTACACCATCGAGGCGCCGCTCAACCCGCGCGGCAGCACGCTCACCCCGGCCGAGCGGGTGCGCCGCTCGGGCATCAACACCGACGTGCACGAGGTGGCGATCCGGACGTCGCTGCGCTACATCCAGGAGCACCGGGCCGAGGTGCTGCACGACCAGGCCGAGGTCTACCGACGCGGTTGGGCCGGGGAACCGCTGCGCGACATCCCCGACGGTTACGTGCCCGGCTGGGGTCCGGAGGACGACTACCGCACCACCTTCCCGCGGGCGTACGTCATCCCGAGCGGCTCCGGCCAGCGGTCGGAGCCGGCAGCCGCCCGCCTCGTCGACCTGCTGATCGGCAGCGGCGGCCGGGTGTGGCGGGCGAAGAAGGCGTTCACCGCGGGCGGCCGAAGCTACCCGGCGGGCTCCTACGTGGTCGACCTGCACCAGCCCAAGCGCGGTCTGGTCAACTCGCTGCTGGAACCGGGCGCCGACATCACCGAGCGGGTCGACGACCTGTACGCCGGCCCGGCCGCCTGGAGCCAGGGGCTGACCTGGGGCGCCACCGTGGACACCCTGTGGGACCGGCTGCCGAAGGTGCCGTTGGAGCGCACCTACGACGGGCGGGCCGAGGGTGACCTCCCCGGCGGCAGGGGTGACCTGCGCCTCGACCTCCGGGACGCCGCCGACCTGTTGGCGGTGAACTCGCTGATCGGGCGGGGCGTCGCGGTCCACCGGCTCGCCGACGGATCGGTGGTCGTCCCCGGCACGCCGGCCAACCGCGTGCTGGCCCGCGCCGAGGTCCGCGCCCACGGGGTGCGGTTCGAGCGGGCGCCGGCCGGCTGGCGCGGTACCCGCCTCGGCGAGGTGGTGGTCGGCTACCTCGGCACGGTGGAGGAGCGGGACACCCTGGCCGACCTCGGCTTCGCGGCCCGCGCGCTGACCACCGACACGCTCAGCACGACCCTGACCGACGACGTCGACGTGCTGCTCGTCGCCAACTCGGTCAACCTGGCCAACCTGTCGCCGGAGAACCGGGCGGCCCTGGACGCCTTCCTCGCCCGCGGCGGTGGCGTGGTCGGTCTGGGTACGGCCGGAGCGGGCTTCAGCAACGCCGCCGGGCTGCTGACGGTGACCGCCACCGCCGGACCGAGCCTGGCCAGTGGCGTGGCCAACGTGGTCAACCGGGGCGGCCCGGTGAGTACGAGCGCGGCGCCGCACTCGTTCATCAGTCAGCCGGTCTGGTTCACCGATCTGGGCCAGGGCGTCACGGTCGAGCAGTCCTACGCGGCCGACCCGCTGCTCTCCGGCTGGTGGGTGACCGACGGTCCCGGCGGTCAGAGCGCGGCGGCCAACCAGGCCAGCATCGTCCGGGGGACCGCCGTCGGGGGCAACCCGGTGGTGCTGTTCGGCACCGACCCGACGTTCCGCCTGCACCCCAAGGGGCTCCAGTCGCAGCTCGGCCGCGCACTGCTCTGGGCCGCCCGGCGCTGACCGGACGGCGGTGAGCGGGTGGCGGGCCCGGGTGCGAACGGCACCCGGGCCCGTCACCGTTCGCGGCGGCCGTCCCCCGCGCGATCGGCGCCGGCCCCGCGGTCCGGCGTCACCGTGCGGCCTCGCCTCCCCCCGCTCGGTGCGGTCGTCGGCGGGCTGGAACAGGCGGCTGACCGGCGGGGCAGCGGCGCCGGCCAGCCGGCCGGGGCCGCCGTTCGGCGCAGCCCGCCGGCCGTTCGGCGCAGCGCCGTCCGCCGGCCGAGCGTGACGGCAGTCACAGGGTCGTAGCCTCCGGCCGTTACAACGCGAGTTACGACTTCCCGGAGGTGTGTCAGATGGCTGCACCCGAACCGGAGGCGCCACCCAAGGCGTCGTCCAGGGCGAAGGACCACAGCCCCTGGAACTGGTTGCTCTTCATCCCGATCGTGGTGCCGCTGGTCCCGGCGTTCTTCAACGCGGACTCGCCCCGCCTGTTCGGCTTTCCGCGGTTCTACTGGCTCCAGCTGGCCTTCATCATCCTCGGCGTGACCACCACGACCGTCGTGTACCAGCTGACGAAGAAGCGGGGTGACCGCTGATGTGGCGCGACCACCTCACCGAGATCATCGTCTTCTCGCTGCTCTTCCTGCTGGTCAGCGCGATGGGCTTCGTGGCCGCCCGGTGGCGTGCGCCGAAGGACATGGCGCACCTGGACGAGTGGGGTCTGGGCGGACGCAGCTTCGGCGGCTGGATCACCTGGTTCCTGGTCGGTGGTGACCTCTACACCGCGTACACCTTCGTGGCGGTGCCGGCGCTGATGTTCGGCGCGGGCGCGGCCGGCTTCTTCGCCGTGCCGTACACCATCGTGATCTACCCGCTGGTCTTCCTGGTGCTGGTCCGGCTCTGGTCGGTCTCGCACCGGCACGGCTTCGTCACCCCGGCCGACTTCGTCCGGAAGCGGTTCGACTCGCCGGTGCTGGCGCTGCTGATCGCGATCACCGGCATCGTCGCCACGATGCCCTACATCGCGCTGCAACTGGTCGGCATCGAGGCGGTGCTCAAGACCATGGGGGTGACCGGCGAGAGCACCCTCGCCCGGCACCTGCCGATCATCATCGCGTTCGCCATCCTGGCGGCGTACACCTACCAGTCCGGGCTGCGCGCGCCGGCGCTCATCGCGTTCGTCAAGGACTCACTGATCTACATCGTGATCCTGGTGGCGGTCTTCTACCTGCCGTACAAGCTGGGCGGCTGGGGCGACATCTTCGCCGCGGCGGACGCCAAGTTCGACGCGTCACCGAACCCGAACGACGGCGTCCTGCTCAACGCGAACAACCAGCTCCAGTACGTCACGTTGGCGTTCGGCTCGGCGCTGGCGCTCTTCCTCTACCCGCACAGCCTCACCGGTGTGCTGGCCAGCAAGAACCGCGACGTGATCAAGCGGAACATGTCCGCGCTGCCGGCGTACAGCCTGCTGCTCGGCCTGATCGCGCTGCTCGGCTTCATGGCCATCGCCGCCGGGGTGACGCCGCTGCCCGGGTCGAAGGAGGGCACGGTCGACAGCAACACGGTGGTGCCGGTCCTGTTCGACCAGCAGTTCCCGGACTGGTTCGCCGGTGTCGCCTACGCGGCCATCGGAATCGGGGCGCTGGTGCCCGCGGCGATCATGTCGATCGCGGCGGCGAACCTGTTCACCCGCAACATCTACAAGGAGTACCTGAAGCGGGACGCCAGCCCGGCGCAGGAGGCGAACGTCTCGAAGATCACCTCGCTGGTGGTCAAGGTCGGCGCGGTGGCCTGCATCGTCTTCCTCGACCCGCAGTTCTCCATCGACCTCCAGCTGATCGGCGGCGTGATCATCCTCCAGACGCTGCCGGCGGTGGCGCTGGGCCTCTACACCCGCTGGTTCCACCGTGGCGCGCTCATCGCGGGCTGGGCGGCCGGCATGGGCCTCGGCATGTGGATGCTCTACCAGATCTCCAGCCCGACCCGGCAGCACTTCGGCGGCTCGGCGTTCCCGCTGGAGAAGTTCGGCTTCGACACCCCGAAGACGATCTACGTCGGGATCGTGGCGGTGCTGGTCAACCTGGCGGTCGCGGCGCTGGTCACGCTGGTGCTGCGGGCCGGCAAGGTGGGCGACGGCGTCGACGGCACCGAGCCGGACGACTACTTCGCCGACGAGGGCGACCCGCGGGTCACGGTGGGCGACCGCCGCGACGCCGACGCCGCCCCAGAGCCGGTGGCCTGAGCGGAACGCACCGGCGGCCCCCGGGTTCATGGCCCGGGGGCCGTCGGCTGTCCGGGGGGCCGGACCGCGCCGGTCGGGCCGGCCGCGGTCACGGCGATCCGGGTGGTCGTCCGGCCGTCAGCGTTGGCGGGCGCGGGAACTCAGGGCCCGGTTGAGCCGGTGCAGCAGCGCGGCGAGGGTGTCCCGGTCCTGCGGCGCCCATTCGGCCAGCATGTCGCCGTAGAGCCGGGTGCGGGCGGCCTGCACGGCCGCCATCCGTTGCAGCCCGGTCGGGGTGGGCGAAACCACCATGCCCCGCCCGTCGCGCGGGTCGGGCTCCCGCATGATCAGGCCGTCGCGCTGCATCGCCGAGACCTGCCGGGTCACCGTCGAGCCGTCCAGATTCAGCCGCGCGGCGAGCGCCGAGACGTTCTGCGGGCCGGCGTCGGCGAGGTGGCGCAGGATCACGTACGCCGCGCGGTCGAGGACCCGGTGCTCGGCGGTGCCGGTGCCCCGCCGGGTGGCCTCGCCGAGTCGCATCAGCATGGCCACCTCGGTCTCGATCCGGCCCAGGGTGGCCTCCGCGGTCTCGTCGGCATCCGTGGAGGAGTCGTCGCTCATAGCTGTATGATACAAGGTATATACCTGTAACATACAGCTACTTGGGAGTCGGAGTGGATCGGCGTTCCGAACCGAACCGCAGTGCCATCTACGCCACCACGCTGGTGGCCTTCCTCGCCATCGCCGGCATCGCCGTCGTCGACCCGATCCTGCCCGCCATCGGCGAGGCGATCGGAGTGACCGCCTGGCAGGTCGAGCTGCTCTTCACCGCGTACATCGCGGTGATGGCGCTCGGCATGATCCCGGCGACCCTCGCCAGTGGCCGGTTCGGCTTCAAACCGGTGCTGATCACCGGGGTCTCCGTCGTCGGCCTGGCCGCCATCCTCGCCTCGTTCAGCGACAACATCGTTCAACTCTCGGTGCTGCGCGGCGTGTGGGGACTCGGCAACGCGATGTTCTTCGCCACCGCCATGGTGGTGCTGGTCAACCTGGCCGTCGACCGGGAGTGGGTGGTCGGGCTCTTCGAGACCGCGCTCGGCCTGGGCTTCGCGGTCGGCCCGCTGATCGGCGGTCTGCTCGGCCACGTGAGCTGGCGGCTGCCGTTCTTCGTCTGCGGTGTGTTCATGGTCCTCGCCCTCGCGGTGGCGTCCCGCAAGCTGCGCGAGCCGGCCAACCGGCAGGCGCCGGTCCGGGTGGGCCAGATCTTCGCCACCTACCGCAGGCCGGCCTTCGTCGCGCTCTGCGTGGTGACCGCGGCGTACAACTTCGTCTTCTTCGTGGTGCTCGGCTACACCCCGCTCTTCCTGCACCTCGACGTGGTGCCGTTGGGGTTGGCGTTCACCGCGTGGGGCCTCGGCCTGGCCGCCGGCATCCTGGTGATCGGGCACCGGCTCGCCCACCGGATCGGCGCGGTGCAGACCGTCGGCATCGCCATCGCCGGGCTGCTGGTCTGCATGGCGCTCTTCGCCACCTCGACCGGCACCGCCGAGGCGCTGGTCGTGCTCGTCCTCGCCGGGGTCTGCATGGGCCTCGCCAACGCGAACCTCACCGACCTGGCGCTCGGCCTCGGCTCCGCCGACCGGCGGGTGGCCACCGGCGCGTTCAACCTGGTCCGCTGGGGCGCCGCCGCGCCGGCGCCGATCATCTCCGGCAAGCTCGCCGAGCACTCGCTGGCGCTGCCGTTCTGGGTCGGCTTCGGGGTGCTCGCCGTCGGCGTACTGGTCTACCTCGCCTCCGCGCACCTGATGGCCGCCGGCTACGGCGAGCGGGTGCTCTGGTCGCGGTGGAACCGGGCCGCCGCGGAGGCCGAGCGCGCGCCGGAGGAGCCGGTCGGCGAGGCGTACTGAACTCACCGTCCCCCGCCCGTACCGCCCCGCCGCACCCCGCGACGGGGCGGTACGCGGTCCGGCCCGGGTGGGGCCGCCGTCCGGTCGGGGTCTCCGGCGACCGGGTCGCCGGGCCGTCGCCGGATTCGACTCAGCCGAGCGCGCGGGAGAGCAGGTAGAGGCCGATCACCGTGCCGAAGACCACGATCACGGTCTTGAGCACCACCGGAGGCAGCCGACGCACCAGCCGGGCCCCGACGTACCCGCCGAGCAGCGTCGCCGGGGCGACCACCCCGACGGCGGCCCAGTTCACCGGCCCGAAGAGAGCGAAGACCACCAGCGTGGTCAGCCCCACCGTCGCGGAGAGCAGGTTCTTGATCGCGCTGACCCGGGCCAGCGTGGCGTCCAGCACCAGGGCGAGGCCGGCGACCAGCATCACCCCGAGCGCCGCGCCGAAGTAGCCGCCGTACACCGCGCCGAGCCCGACCATGGCCTGCACGGTGACCGTACGGCGGCGCGGCGACAGGTCACGCGGGTGACCGACCAGCCGGCGCAGCGGATCCTGGAAGGCCAGCACCGCGGTCGCGCCGAGCACCAGGAACGGTACGACCACCTCGAAGGCGCGGGCCGGGGTGGCGAGCAGCAGCAGCGCTCCGGCGATGGTGCCAAGCACGGTGGTGGGCAGCAGGGTGGCCAGGGTGCGCCCGGGCGGCAGGTCCGCCCGGCTCCCCGCCACGCTGGCCACGTACCCGGGGAAGACGGCCACGGAGTTGCTGACGTTGGCCGGCACCGGCGGCAACCCGACCGCGATCATCGCCGGGAAGGTGATCAGCGACCCGCCGCCGGCCACCGCGTTCATCGTGCCCGCGGCGAGACCGGCGGCGAGCAGCAGCGCGGCGTGGGAGAGATCCATGATCTCCCGAGGCTAGTACCTGGCCGACCCGCCGGCTTCCCGGCGGTGGCGGTCGTCCGCCCACCCGTTGCGATCTTGTGCCGCGGGGTGGCAATAGCCGCGCGGCCGGCGTCGTTAGGATGAAGAGCGCGACGGACGAGTCGACCGGGCGGTCGCGTCGGCGGGCTCCGGCCCGCCGCCGAGGAACGTCCGGACTCCACAGGGCAGGGTGGTTGCTAACGGCAACCCGGGGTGACCCGCGGGACAGTGCCACAGAAAACAGACCGCCGCCCCCATCGGGGACGGTAAGGGTGAAACGGTGGGGTAAGAGCCCACCAGCACCCCGGGTGACCGGGGTGGCTCGGTAAACCCCACCCGGAGCAAGGCCAAGAAAGGGTCGTCACCGCAAGATGACGGCCCGCGCGGACGCTTGAGGACGGCCCGTCCGATGTCCGCGGGTAGGCCGCTGGAGCCTGTCGGCAACGGCAGGCCGAGATGGATGGCCGCCGCCGGCGCGAGCCCCTCGGGGCACGCGCCGCGCACAAAATCCGGCGTACAGGTCGACTCGTCCGTCGCCCACCAGGCCAGCCGCCCGTCCACCGGGTGGCTGGCCTTTCGCTATTCGTCCGTCTCCCGAGGCCGCGGGGAATATCGCCGCGATGACGGGGTAACGCGTGCCAGGCCACACATGGCGGCGGCGTGCCCATGTCGAACTGGCATGTGAGTCCGTGCCTTCAGCGACGCGCCTGCAGTAAATGGCACCTTCCAGCGAACCCGGACGGAGAGGAAGGCACGCATGGCTGTCAAGACCGAAGCGCGACCCAGCACGACAGAGATCCGGCCGTTCACGGTGGAAATCCCCGACGCGGAACTCAAGGCGCTGCGTGCGCGGATCGCGGCCACGCGCTGGCCGGAGAAGGAGACGGTCGCAGATCAGTCGCAGGGTGTGCCGCTCGCGACGAGCCAGGCACTCGCCCGCTACTGGGAGAAAGAGTACGACTGGCGCAAGGTCGAGGCGAGGCTGAATGCCCTACCGCAGTTCATGACCAAGATCGACGGCCTGGACATCCATTTCATCCACGTCCGCTCGAAGCATGAGGACGCGCTGCCGCTCATCGTCACGCACGGATGGCCCGGCTCGATCATCGAGCAGCTGAAGATTGTCGACCCGCTCACCAATCCCACGGCACATGGCGCGAGCGCATCGGACGCCTTCCATCTGGTGATTCCGTCGCTGCCGGGCTACGGCTTCTCGGGCAAGCCGACCGAGCCGGGCTGGGGCCCCGAGCGCATCGCGAGTGCGTGGACCGAGCTGATGAAGCGCCTGGGATACACGCGATTCGTGGCGCAAGGCGGCGACTGGGGCGCGATCGTCACGGATATGATGGGTGTGCAGGCGCCGCCGGAACTGATCGGCATCCACGTCAACATGCCTGGCGTCTTTCCACCCGACATCGATGCGCTGTTCCAGTCCGACGTCACCGGAGCGAACAACGCCCTCGGCAAACTGCCGGCCAATCTCTCGGCCGAGGAAAAGCGCGCGTCCGAGCAGCTGGACTTCGTGTGGAAGCACGTCGGCTACGGCCTCATGATGGCGACGCGCCCGCAGACACTGACCGGGCTCGCGGATTCGCCCATGGGTCTCGCAACCTTTCTGCTCGATCATGACGCAGCCAGCCTGGCGCTGATCTCCCGGGTCTTTGCCGGACAGTCCGAAGGCCTTACCCGAGACGATGTTCTCGACAACATCACGCTCTTCTGGCTGACGAACACGGGAGTTTCCGCGTCGCGCCTGTACGCGGAAAACAAGCTCTCCTTCTTCGCCGTCAAGGGCGTATCCCCAGCCCTCCCCGTTGCCGTCAGCGTCTTTCCTGACGAGCTCTACCAGGCCCCGAAGAGCTGGGCGGAGCAGGCGTATCCCAACCTCATCCACTACAACAAGCTCGACAAGGGCGGGCACTTCGCGGCCTGGGAACAGCCGCAACTCCTTTCCGAAGAGATTCGCGCCGGCTTCCGGTCGCTCCGCTAGATGACCGTGCCCGGAGGTCCGCGCATGCCCTCGCTCGACGGGGCGACCGGGTGGCTCAACTCCGAGCCACTCGGCCCCGCCGAGCTACGCGGCCGCGTGGTCCTCGCGAACTTCTGGACGCTGACGTGCATCAACTGGCTGCGCCAGGAGCCGTACGTCCGCGCGTGGTCACGGGCCTACCGAAGCGACGGGTTGGTCGTCATCGGGGTCCACACGCCGGAGTTCACGTTGGAGTACGAGATCGACCGCGTGCGGCAGGCGATCGCGCACCGCGGAATCGACTACCCGGTTGCGATCGACAACGACTACGAGATCTGGAAGGCCTTCGACAACCACTACTGGCCCGCGCTCTACTTCGTCGACGCGGACGGGGTCATCCGCGACCAGCACTTCGGCGAGGGACGCTACGAGCAGTCCGAACGCCTCCTCCAGCAGCTGCTCGGTGTCGAGCGGGAACTCGTCGGCGCCGAAGGGCTCGGTGTGGAGGCGGAGGCCGACTGGGATCACCTGCGTACGCCAGAGACGTACCTCGGCTATCAACGCGGCGAGCACTTCGCGTCGCCGGACGGCGCCGCGTTCGACGAACGCCGCGCCTACCAGCTCCCCGAGAGACTGCGCCTGAACCAGTGGGCCCTCGCCGGCGAGTGGACGGTCGGGTCCGAGAAGGTCGTGCTCGACCGGGCCGGCGGGAGCATCGCCTACCGGTTCCACGCGCGCGACGCGCACCTGGTGCTGTCCTCCGAGGCGCGAGCGCCGATCCCGTTCCGCGTGCTCCTCGACGGCGAACCGCCGGGCCCGTCACACGGCGTCGACGTCGACGAGAGCGGGAGCGGCCTGCTCCGGGAGGGCCGCCTGTACCAGCTGGTGCGCCAGCACGACGCGGTGCGCGAACGGACCCTCGAAATCACGTTCCTCGAGCCCGGCGTCGAGGCGTACGTGTTCACGTTCGGGTAGACCCCGCGTCTGACCGCGCCCCGCTGTCGTGGGTCGCACCGACCGTCCGGGGCGCCCGCGAAATCGACCAAATCGGCCACTGGAGGCCGAAGACCGTGGGAGACCCGCTCTCCGGCTTCTGGGACTGACCACCACAGACCGGTCCGGGCAACAGGGACAGCCGGTCCAGCCGGAGGTGCCACCCGCATTCCGAGACGGATCTGTCACTGGCCACGCTCTCGGCCGTGCCGCCGCCTCCTGCTACGGTCGCGATGTGATGGTCGAGGAGCACTGGTGGAATGGGGATGCAACGGCACGAGGGCGTCGTGACGTCTACATCCGTACCGATGGTCAGCGCTGGGAAGTGCAGGCGCAGATCGGTGGCGCGCAGGGCCGTTCCGAGGTGCTGGAGTGCCAGAGCCGTAGCTCGGCCAGCATCGTCGCGGGAGCCTGGCGCGGGGGCAGTTCCGGCTGGCGCGAACTGCCCAGCTGAGCACCGCCCCGCCGGGCTCAGCCCGGCGGCCGCGACACGAGCCGACGCGACGGGTCGGTCGGCCCGCCGTCGGCGGTCAGGGCGCGCCGTCGCTCGTGGCGTCGAGGCCGCTGAGGTCGAGTTGGCGTAGCCGCTCCGGGTCGGAGAGGACGTCGATGGCGACGATCCGTTCTTCGGCCACGGTGAAACCCATGATGGAGAGCGGCCGGCCGTTCGCGGTGACCACGACGCCGGCTGCGCCCGTTGACGAGCGCCGGCCGGACGAACGGCGGCCGTCGGCGTGCCCTGCCCGTCGGGACGCGGCTCGTTATCCTGCCCCGCATGCATCGAAGCCGCATGTACGCCCTACTGATCGACACTCCCCGCGCGGAGGCGGACCAGGCGGTGGCCTTCTGGTCCGCCGCCCTCGGCGCCACCGCCGAGCCGTACGCACCGGAGCCACAGTTCATCTCCCTGCACGGCGCGCTGCCCGGGCTGGTCGCCGCCGTCCAGGTGGTCGACGACGCGCCCCGGTTCCACGTCGACATCGAGACCGACGACGTGCCGGCCGAGACGGCTCGGCTGCTCGCCCTCGGCGCCACCGAGGTCGCGCGGTGGCAGGAGTGCCGGATCCTGCGGGCGCCCGGCGGGCACCTGCTCTGCGTGCTGCCGGTGGAGAGCACGCCGGAGGTCTTCGACGCCGGTGCGAAGACCTGGCCGTAGGCCACGCAGGACGCCCCTGGCCGGCGGCCTGGGGGTGGCGCCACCCGACCGCATCGGGCACCGATAGTCGGGTCCGGCCACCCCGGTCCCGCCTAGCGTCGCGGTGGACAAGGGAAGGAGGCCCGGGTGCTGGAGCGACTCAACCAGGCGATGGCGTACCTCGAGGAGCACCTCGACCAGCCGATCGAGGTGGCCGAACTGGCCCGGATCGCGACGACGTCGGAGTACCACTTCCGCCGGCTCTTCTCCGCGCTGGCGGGCCTGCCGCTGTCGGAGTACGTCCGGCGTCGGCGGCTCACCGTCGCGGCGGCCGCGGTGCTCGCCGGTGAGGAGACGCTGCTCGCCATCGCGGTGCGCTACGGCTACGGCTCCGCCGAGGCGTTCGCCCGGGCGTTCCAGGCCGTGCACGGGGTCGGCCCGGGCGAGGCCCGGCGGACCGGAGCCGCGCTGAGCGCCCAGCCCCGGATGTCCTTCCGCCTCACCGTCGAAGGGAGCAGCAGCATGCGATACCGGATCGTGCAGAAGGACGGGTTCCGGCTGGTGGGCCGCAGGGCCCGGGTGCCGCTCGTGCACGAGGGGATGAACCCGGCGATCGTCGCGTTCATCAAGGGCATCGAGCGGGAGACCGTCGAACGGATGGAGGCGCTCTCCGACCAGGAACCGGCGGGCGTGGTGAACGTCAGCGACAACCTCGCCGGCGATCGCGCCGAGGGCAGCGAGCTGGACTACTGGCACGGCGTGGTCACCGGCGCGGACGTGCCGGGGGATATGGACGCGCTCGAGGTGCCGGCCGGCGCCTGGGCCGTCTTCGAGACCTCCGGCGCGTTCCCGCAGGCGGTGCAGTACCTCTGGCGGGACGTCTTCACCCAGTGGTTCCCGTCCAACCCGTACCGCAGCCGGCCCGGGCCGGAGATCTCCCGGACCCGGCTCTCGGCGGACGGCACCCAGGCGGACGCGGAGCTGTGGATCCCGGTGGAGCGGGTTCCCGCCTGAGCCCTGGCGGCGCCGTCGCTTCGCCGGCTATCGCTGGGCGACGCGGGGACCGGGGCGGGCCTACCGAGGCCCGTCCCGGTCGTCCCAGACCGTGCCGGCGGGCAGATACCAGGCGCGATCCGCGGCGCCGAGCGCGTGCGCGATGACCAGTCGGGCGTGCGCGTCGAGTTCCGGCAGCCGGTCCGGCGGGAACCACTGCACCGCCTCGGACTCGTCGTCGTTGACCCGGGCCGTACCGCCGAGCAGCCGGCACTGGAAGCCGAGGTTCAGGTACTCGCAGCGGTCGCCGTTGGGGTAGGTGTGCGGGTGCGACACGACGCTGGCGAGCCGGATCGGCTCGACGTCCAGCCCGGTCTCCTCCTGCACCTCGCGGACGACGGCGGTGGCCGGCTGCTCGCCCGGCTCGACGAAGCCGCTGACCACCGACCAGCGCCCGTCGTCGGACCGCTTGCCGAGCAGCAGTTCACCGGCCTCGTTGCGGACCACGGCACTGACGCTCGGCAGCCAGAGCAGGTCGTGGCCGACGTGCTTGCGCATCCGCAGGATGTAGTCCGGTACGCCCATCGGCAGACCATAACCGCAACCGCCACCGCGGATCCGTCCTGGTCAGCCGTGCGCGTCGGCCGCTGCGACCCGGCCCGGCTCAGCCCGACCAGGCGACGGCCCGGCGGATCTGCTCGTACTCCTTGGCCAACTCGGCGTCGATGCGCGCCATCCGCTCCTCGGTGAGCACCACCAGCGGGTCGTGCCGGGGTCGCTCCGCGAGCATCCGGCGGCGCAACCCGGACGGCGGATGCGACGAGAAGAGCGAGGACTCCTCCCGGACCGACAGTTGGCGCAGCAGCGACAAGCGGCCGCCCGCCGCGGCCTGGGACTCGGCCACCGCGCTGCGCCACCGTTGCGGTCCGTGCCCGGCACGCATCTCCCGGCGTACGGCCAGAGCCACCGACTCGTGCCCGAGCGCGGTGTCCAGCAGGCTCGTTGCCGCGTCGGTGCCCGCGACCCGGGCCGACATCTCGTCGGCCAGGTACTCGGCGCGCTGGCTGTCCCGCAGCGCCACCGCGACCAACACCAGGTGTACGCCGAAGAGCAGCCGGGACAGCGTCCACTGGAACGCCTTGCCGAGCGCCTCACCGATCATCTCGATGATGCCGCCGCCGGCGATGGTGTCCACCGGCCGGACCAGGTCGGCGGCCGAGCCGAGCATGGTGAACGCGGGTTGGGTGAGCGCCATCCGGCGCGGGTCGCCGTTGGCGAAGTGGCCGAGTTCGTGCCCGAGCAACGCGACCCGTTCCGGCGGACTCAGCGCGCCCCACCAGGGCAGCCCGAGGCAGAGCACGCGGCGCCGGCGCAGGCCGACCGCCGTGGCGTACGCGTTGAGGTCGCCGTTGACGCCGATGACCTGCGGGCGCGGTGTACCGATCGCGGCTGCGACCTCGTCGACCAGCGCGAACAGCTCGGGCGCCCGGTCGGCGGAGAGCACCTCCAGCTCCGGGTCGAGCCGGCCGAACCGGGGCCGCAGAGCGACGGCCAGTCCCAGCAGCGCGACGCCGAGCAGGATGGCGACATTGGGGAACGGGAACGCCACGATCAGCCAGACGCCGGTGAACGCCAGCACCAGCACCGCGCCGATCAGCAGCACGGAGACGCCCGCGGTCACCATGGCGGCGACGCTGCGTCCGTCCGTGCCGAGCGGACGACCGGCCAGGTGGGTGAACTGGCGTCGGGTCAGCCGGTACCCGAGACGGTGGCTCCACCGGTCCACCCATGCCCACCCGAACGCGGGCGCCCGCCGCTGTTGGTCGTACGCGTCGAGGTTCCACTCGCACCCGGCGCACCAGGGCTCGGCGTCGTCCACCGACACCGTGGCCGCGCCACAGGTCGGGCAACGGTCGGCGGTGGACGTGGTGATGATCATGAAGCCCGATCCTGCCGACCGTCGACGCGCACCGGAACCGTCCGTTCAGCCGACCCGGCGGGCGGGTCCTGGATTTCTCTGCTGCCCCATTTGCCGGATTTCGACCCAAGTCGGCCACACCGGATCTACTGTGGAGAGCAGCGGCGACTTGCGGTGTTCCGGTGGCGGTCGGGTGGCTCGCGGTGCACAGTGATCCCATGAGCGACAGCGGACGTGGTGGGCACTACTACTGGTGCACCCGACACCACCGGGTCGAGACCGAGGCCGACGTGTGTCCGGCGAAGCACGTCCTCGGCCCGTACGCCTCGGCCGCCGACGCGGAGAACGCACTGCAGCGGGTGCAGGAGCGCAACGAAGCGTGGGATGCCGAGGACGCCCGTTGGGCCGGGGAGGACAGGTAGACGGCGCGGGACGGCCCGTGTCGAGGTACTCAGTGCTCCGCGTGGAGACACGCGAGAGCACGTCCCCAAGGAGGGAACCGAGATGGCCGAAGCAACGAAGGCCACCACGCGCCCGGCCGCCAGACGTACCACCGCGAAGAAGACCGCCGCGGCGGAGCGGAACACGGCTGCCAGCCGGACCACCCCGGCCCGCCGGGCCGCCACCGGCACGGCCGCGAAGGCACCGGCCAAGAAGGCGGCCGGTGGAGCGGGGCGCGCTCCGGCGAAGAAGACGACCGCGGCCAAGGCCCCCGCCAAGAAGGCGGCGACCAAGGCCTCGACCACCGCCCGGAAGACCACCGCGACCGCGAAGAAGGCGCCGGCGAAGAACTCGACCGCCGCGAAGAAGACCGGCTCGACCGCCCGGAAGACCACCACCGCCGCGAAGAAGACCACGACCGCCGCGAAGCGCACCACCACCTCGGCGGCGAAGAAGACGACGGCGGCGGCCCGCAAGACCACCGGGGCAGCGAAGAAGACCGCCACCGCCACCGCGCGCAAGACCAGCACCGCGGCGAAGAAGGCCCCGGCGAAGAAGGCCCCGGCCAAGCGGGCGCCGGCGAAGAAGGCACCGGCCGCCAAGAAGACGACGGCCGCCACGACCCGCCCCGCCGCCACGACCCGCCCGACCGGCGCGGCGCGTACGGCCGCCGCGAAGACGGCCTCGGCCCGCAAGACGACCACGGCTCGCCCGACCGCCGCGACCCGTACGACCGCCGCGACCGCCGCGAAGAAGGCCCCGGCCCGCAAGACCGCCGCCAAGACGACCACCAAGCGGACGACGGCGGCCACGAAGGCGACGCCGCGGACGACCGCGACCCGGGCCACCACCACGCGCGGCACCCGGACCACCGGCCGATAGCCGACCCGCTGGCCCGGCACGCCGCGGCCGACCGGCGAACGGAGGCATCGGGACGGTCGATCGGCTGGCCGGAACGCCGTCGCGGCCGATCTTCGCGGGCCGCCGATGGAGGCGGATCAACGGCCGCACTGTCAGGATGGACCCGTGGTCATCCGACGCGTGCTCGCGCCCCGCATCGACTTCGCCGCGCTCCGCCGCGAGCTGGGACTGCCCGAGGAGTTCCCGGCCGCGGCGCAGCGGGAGGCGGACGCCGCCGCGGCGGCGCCGCCGCGCCCGACCGCGGACCGCACCGACGTCCCCTTCGTCACCGTCGACCCGGCCGGCTCGCGTGACCTGGACCAGGCGATGCACCTCGCCCGCCGTCCCGGTGGCGGTTACCGGGTGCGGTACGCGATCGCCGACGTGGCCGCGCACGTCCAGCCCGGCGGCGCGCTGGAGGAGGAGACCTGGCGGCGGGGGCAGACCGTCTACCTTCCGGACGGAAACGTGCCGCTGCATCCCGAGACGCTCAGCGAGTGTGCGGCGAGCCTGCTGCCCGACGTCGACCGGGCGGCGGTCGTCTGGACCATCGACCTGGACGCCGACGGCGGCACCGTCGCGGTCGCGCTGGAACGCGCCCTCGTCCGGAGCCGGGCCAAACTGGACTACGCCGGTGCCCAGGCCGACGCGGACGCCGGCCGGCTGCCCGAGCCGATCGCTCTGCTGCCCGAGATCGGCGCCCGGCTCACCGCCCGAGGGCTGCGCCGGGGCGCGATCAATCTGCCGCTGCCCGAGCAGGACGTCGAGGCTGACGGCGACGGCTGGCGGCTGGTGCTGCGCGGGCCGGTGCCGTTGGAGGAGCACAACGCGCAGATCTCCCTGCTCACCGGGATGGCCGCCGCCGACATCATGCTCGCCGGGCGGATCGGCCTGCTGCGGACGATGCCGCCGCCGAAGCCGGACGCCGTGCAGCGGCTGCGCGCCGCCGCCGTGCCGCTGGGCGTGCGCTGGCCGGACGGCGCCGGCGCCGGCGAGGTGATCGCCGGGCTCGACCCCGCGCAGCCCCGGGCGGCGGCCTTCATCGACCAGGCGGCCGAGTTGATGCGCGGCGCCGCGTACACCGCTTTCGACGGCGAGTTGCCCGAGCAACCGGCGCACGGCGGGGTCGCCGCCGCGTACGCCCACGTCACGGCGCCGCTGCGCCGGCTGGCCGACCGGTACGCGACCGAGGTCTGCCTGGCCCTGCACGATGGCCGGCCGGTGCCGGAGTGGGCCCGCGCGGCGCTGCCCCGGCTGCCCGAGGTCATGGCCACCACCGACCGGACCGCCTCCGCGGCCACCCGCGGGGCGGTCGAACTCACCGAGGCCGTGCTGCTCGCCGATCGGGTGGGGGAGACCTTCGACGCGGCGGTGCTGGACGTCGACGCGCCGCCGAACGGCCGGTCCCGACCCCGCCCTCCGGGCGGCACCGTGGCTCTCGACACCCCACCGGTGCGCGCCCGCTGCATCGGCGAACTGCCGCTCGGCGAGCGGATCCGGGTCCGCCTGGTCACCGCCGACCCGGCCGCGCGGACCGTACTCTTCGAGCGGGCCTGACCGCGCCGGGACCGGCGCCCGCCGGGTCGGCCCGGTGTGCCCTCGACTGCGGGGCGCGGTCGGGGCAGCGGGAAGTGTCACATCATCGGGCGCTGCTGCCGGCCCGCCTGGTTTGCGAGGATGGGCCCATGGCATACGACGCGAGCACGCTGCCCGACGTTTCCGGGCTGACCGTCGGCATCATCGGCGGCACCGGTGACCAGGGGCGGGGCCTTGCCTACCGGTTCGCCAGGGCCGGTCAGACCGTGCTGATCGGCTCCCGCTCCGCCGAGCGGGCCGCCCAGTCGGCCGACGAGATCGCCGCGCTGCCCGGCGTGCCGGCCGGCACGAGCGTCACCGGCACCGACAACGACGAGGTCGCCCGGCGCAGCGACGTGGTCATCATCGCCGTGCCGTGGGACGGGCACGCCGCGACCGTGGCCGCCCTCGCCGAGCCGCTCGCCGGCAAGATCGTCGTGGACTGCGTCAACCCGCTCGGCTTCGACAAGCAGGGCCCGTACGCCCTCGCGGTCCCCGAAGGCAGTGCGGTGCAGCAGGCCGCCGGTCTGTTGCCCGACTCCCGGGTGTGCGCGGCGTTCAACCATGTGAGCGCGCCGCTGCTCGCCGACCCGCAGATCGACCGGATCGACCTGGACGTGCTGATCTGCACCGAGGACCGGGAACTGGTGGGCGTGGTCGCCGCGCTCGCCGCCCAGATCCCGGGCATGCGGGGCATCTACGCCGGACGGCTGCGCAACGCCCACCAGATCGAGGCGTTCACCGCCAACCTCATCGCCATCAACAAGCGCTACAAGGCCCACGCCGGAATCCGCGTCACCGACCTGTGACGTGCCGCCGGCCGTCGCGCCGATGACGGCTGCACGTGGCGCCCTTTGGTGGGTCGGCCACAGGTCGGCCGGCGTCGGATTCGCGGCGGGCGGCGCGAAGTGTTCCATAGCGCGGTGAAGTCCAAACCGGGCCGCCGGCCCGGCGGACGGCGGCAATCCGGCCCCTGATCTGACAGCCGGTCCATCCTTGCCTGCGCCCAGCGCGGTGCCTGCGCGGTGCCTGCGCGGTGCCTGCGCGGTGCCTGCGCCCAGCGCGGTGCCTGCGTCGAGCGCGGTGCCTGCGCGGTGCCTGCGCCGAGCGCGGTGCCTGCGCCGGCAGCGACTGTCCACCCGGGCCAGGGCTGGGGCAGTGGTCCGGTCACGGTGGTCGGGGGTGGGTCGGCGTTCTGCGGGGCGATCGGCCGAGGGCCCGCCGAGGGGTACCGGCCGGACGGGTGGCCTGCGGCCGGTCCCGCCGGTGGGCGGGCCGGTGGTGGCGGTTGCGGCGGGGGCGCTGGTGCGGGTCGAGCCAGGCCGGCGGGACGAACTCGGGATGCCCGTCGCCGGCGAGCCGGACCTGCCAACCGTGGTGGTGCACCTGGCGGTGGTGGTGGCGGCAGAGCAGCACGGCGTTGGTCAGGCTGGTGCGGCCGCCGTCGGACCAGTGGCGCAGGTGGTGGCCCTCGCACCAGCGGGGCGGACGGTCGCAGCCAGGGAAGGCGCAGCCGCCGTCGCGCAGGATCAGCGCCCGCCGCAGCGGCCCGGAGACGAGCCGGCGTTGCCGCCCCACGTCGAGCACCTGACCGGCGCTGCCCAGCACGGCGGGTAGCACGCCCGCGTCGCAGGCCAGTCGGCGGATGGTCTCGGCGGGCAGTGCCAGGCCGGTGTCGAGTGTGCCGGCCCCGAGTTGGCCGGCGAGCGCGTCGTAGGACGCCGTGACGACGATCTGTGCCGGCTCCCCGCCGTGCTCGGGCAGCTCGCCGGTGCGCAGGGCGAGCCGGCAGACGTCGCCCAGCGCGTCGTGTCGGCGTTGCCCGGGCGAGCGGCCGTCGTCCGGACCGGAGGGCGCGGTCAGCGGTTCGATGGCGGCGCGGAGCAGCGCCGCGGTCTCGGCGTCGAGGCTGCCGGTCAGCCGTAGCCGCCCGTCGTGCAGGTCGGAGAGGGTGAGGTGGCGATCGCGGGCGGCCCGGGCGGTCTCGGCGTCGAGCGCCTTGGCCGCGGCGGCCTCGGCGATCTCGGGGGCGACGTGGTCGAGGATCCGGGAACTGAGCCTGCGCAGCAGGGACGGGTCGAACTGACCGGCCCATTCCAGCAGGATGCCGACCGCCTGGTCGGCGGCCTCCGGGCCGGCCGCCGTGTTGACCGTGGCCGTCGTCGCGGCGATCACCCGAACCTGCTCCGCGTCGACCCGGCCCTCGGCGAAAGCGTCGCGGACCGCGGGCGATCCCTCGTCGAGCGCGGCGGCGAGATCGACCAGCCGGCGGGCGGTCGGAACCGTGAGACGCAACCGGTCACGCAGCCAGACCGCGGTCGACGCCGCGCCCTCGGCGACCGCGACGCCGCGCCCGTCGAGCTCGCGCACCAGAGCCAGCTTGATCGCCGCCAACCGTTGCTCCAGCCGGTGCGCGGCGTCGAGCGCCTCGACGAGCTGCCGCTCAGGCATGGCCCAGGTGGCCGCGGCCACGCACGGCCGCGTCGCCACCTCCGCCCGCGCCAACTCATCGATCACCCAACCAGATTAGAGCAGGTGTACGACATCCGAAGCCGAAGCCGAAGCCGAAGCCGAAGCCGGAACCGGAGCCGGAGCCGGAGCCGGAACCGGAGCCGGAACCGGAGCCGGAGGCTCGAGGCCCCCGTTGGATCTCCGGGGCGGGTGCGAATGCGGGACGGGTCGGAGTTGGACGCGGGAGAAAGCTGGGCGCGACCCGGAGTCGGGCCCGGACTGTCGGCGCTGGGTGTGTGTGGGATGGGGCTGAGACCTGCCGGGATCGGTGCCGGAACCGAGGATGGAGTTGGAGCCTTGCTTCGGGAGCGGAGGTTCGAGTCCGGATCGCAGCGGGCTGCGGCCGCGCTGACGGTGCTGGAGCTGGCGCTGATCGAGTGTGGTGGCGGGTCCCGGGAACAGTGCTGCCAGGACCCGCCGTCCGTCCGCAAACCGGCGACCGAGGCCCGGCCGCCGGATGGCCGTACCAGCCGGGGGCCGTACCAGCCGGTGGCCGTACCAGCCGGTGGCCGTACCAGCCAATGGCCGTAGCAGCCGGTGGCCGTACTAGAAGGTGTGCTCGGCGGTCGGGAAGTCGCCGCCGCGTACCTCGTCGGCGAAGCGGCGGGTCGCGTCGGTGAGGGTGCCGGCCAGGTCGGCGTAGCGCTTCACGAAGCGCGGTGCCTTCCCGGTGCGCAGACCGGCCATGTCCTGCCAGACCAGGACCTGGGCGTCGGTGTCCGGGCCGGCGCCGATGCCCACGGTCGGGATGTGCAGCTCGTGGGTGATCCGCTTGGCCACCTCGCCGGGCACCATCTCCAGCACCACCGCGAAGGCGCCCGCCTCGGCCACCGCCCGGGCGTCGGCGATCACCTCGTCGGCCGCCTCACCGCGCCCCTGCACCCGGTAGCCGCCGATGGCGTGCTCGCTCTGCGGGGTGAAGCCGATGTGCGCCATCACGGGGATGCCGGCGCCGGTGATCGCGGCGATCTGGGCCGCGCAGCGGCGCCCGCCCTCCAGCTTCACCGCGTGGCAGCCGCCCTCCTTCATGAACCGGACGGCGGTACGCAACGCCTGCGTCGGCCCCTCCTCGTAGGACCCGAACGGCAGGTCGCCGACGATCAGCGCCTGTCGGGTCGCCCGGACCACCGCGCGTACCAGTGGAAGCAGCTCCTCGGCGGTCACCGGAACGGTCGTCTCGTAGCCGAAGACGTTGTTGGCCGCCGAGTCGCCGACCAGCAGCACGGGAATGCCCGCCTGGTCGAAGATCGACGCCGTGTACTGGTCGTACGACGTGAGCATCGGCCACCGCTCACCGCGCTCCTTGGCGGCGATCAGGTCGCGGGTACGCACCCGCCGGGTGGGCGGGCCGCCGTAGAGGGCGGTCACCTCGCTCGGAGTGGATTCCATGGCTCTCTCCTTCCTCGAGGCCGCCTGCGCGGTCCCCGGGTTCCGTCGCGATCGTCGCACCGGACGACCGGGTGGCGGCAGAGCGCAGTGGAGGATTTCACTCCGGACAAGGGCCTGACCTCGGCGCTGGCCACGGCCACCCCGGGGCGAGGAAGAGGGGCCCGGTCAGCCGTCCTCGCGCCAGCGGTTGGTGATCGGCAGCCGCCGGTCCCGGCCGAACGCCTTCATCGAGATCTTCGTACCCGGGGCGGACTGCCGGCGCTTGTACTCGGCGGTATCCACCATCCGCAGCACCTTGTCGACCACCGCCGGGTCGTGCCCCGCCTCGACCAGCCCGTCCCGGCCCAGGTCGCCGTCGACATAGCCGATCAGGATCGGGTCGAGCACGTCGTAGTCGGGGAGCGTGTCGCTGTCGAGCTGCCCCGGGCTCAGCTCGGCGCTCGGCGGCTTGCCGATCGAGCTCTCCGGGATCGGCGCGGTCTCGCCGCGCCGGGCGGCATCCGCGTTGCGCCACTTCGCCAGCCGCCAGATCAACGTCTTCCAGACGTCCTTCACCGGGTTGAACCCGCCCACCGAGTCGCCGTACAGCGTCGAGTAGCCGACCGCCAGCTCGCTCTTGTTGCCGGTGGTCAGCACCAGGTGGCCTTCCTGGTTGGACAGCGCCATCAGGATCACGCCGCGGACCCGGGCCTGGAGGTTCTCCACCGCGAGCCCGGAGAGCGACATGTTGGCCAGGAAGGTGTCCACCATCGGCTGGATCGGCTCGATGCGGAAGTCCAGGCCGGTCCGCTTGGCCAGGTCGGCCGCGTCCTCCCGGGAGTGCTCGGAGGAGTGCTGGCTGGGCAGCGACACCCCGACCACCCGGTCGGGCCCGAGCGCGTCCACGGCCAGCGCGGCCACCACGGCCGAGTCGATGCCCCCGGAGAGGCCGAGCACCACCGACGGGAAGTGGTTCTTGTTGACGTAGTCGCGCAGGCCCAGCACCAGCGCCTGCCAGACCTCGGCCTCGTCGGCGACCGGTTCGATCAGCCCGCCCACGGCCGTCGGGCCGGCCGGCGCCGGCAGGCTCTCGCCCACCGTCGCCCGGACCACCCGCATTCGATCGGCGATCTGGGTGCCGTCGGCAACCGGCTCCCCGGCCGCGGGCAGCTCCACGTCGTGTACGAGCAGGTGCTCGACGAACTGCGGGGCTCGGGTGAGCAGCTCGCCGTCCGCCGCGACGATCATCGAGTCGCCCTCGAAGACCAGCTCGTCCTGGCCGCCGATCATGTTGACGTACGCGATGGCGGCGCCCGCCTCGGCGGCCCGGCGCCGGACCAGCGGCAGCCGGATGTCGTCCTTGTTCAGCTCGTACGGCGAGCCGTTGATGTTGACGACCAGGCCGACCCCCGCCTGCCGGGCGGCGGCGAACGGGCCGCCGGCCTGCCACAGGTCCTCGCAGATGGTCAGTGCGACGTCCACCCCACCGATCCGCACCACCGTCAGCATGTCGCCCGGCAGGAAGTAGCGGTCCTCGTCGAAGACGCCGTAGTTGGGCAGGTGGTGCTTGAAGTAGGTGGCGGCCACCGTGCCGGAATGCAGCACGGCGGCGGCGTTGCGCGCCCCGCGGCCCGGCTCGGCGTCGGAGCTGACCTGCGGCGGGCCGTCCGCGTCCAGGTAGCCGACCACCACCGGCAGGTCACCCAGCCCGTCGGCCGCGAGGTCCGCGGCGAGCCGGTCCAGCGCCGCCCGGGACGCCGCCACGAAGGACCGGCGGAAGACCAGGTCCTCCACCGGATACCCGGTCAGCATCATCTCGGGGAAGGCGACCAGCTGGGCGCCGGCGTCGGCGGCCCGGCGGGTCCAGCTGCGGACCAGCTGCGCGTTGCCGGCGAGGTCGCCGACGGTCGGGTTGACCTGTGACAGGGCGATACGCAGGGTGGGCATGTCCTCATCTTGCCCCAGCCCGCTGGGGGCGACACGGTCGGCGGGCGGAGACGCCGACCACCCGCCGGTCACCGCCCGGGGCCGGGGCGGCGGGACACCGCAGGACGGGTCCGGGCGGGTCGCGTAACGTCGGCGTAACCAGGCACGTGAAGACTGGTTCGTCAGGCCGCACCGGCCCCGCCGGAGGCGGACAAGAGTGTCGCGAGGGGTGGAAGTGGACCGTCAGCAGGAGTTCGTCCTCCGTACGCTGGAAGAGCGGGACATCCGGTTCGTCCGGCTGTGGTTCACCGACGTGCTCGGCACGCTGAAGAGCGTCTCGGTGGCGCCCGCCGAGCTGGAGGCGGCCTTCGAGGAGGGCATCGGCTTCGACGGCTCGGCCATCGAGGGCTTCGCCCGGGTCTTCGAGTCCGACATGGTGGCCATGCCCGACCCGACCACCTTCCAGGTCTTCCCGTTCGAGGGTGGGGTCAGCGGCGAGAGCGCCCGGATGTTCTGCGACATCCTGCTCCCCGACGGCGGGCCGTCCTGGGCGGACCCCCGGCACGTGCTACGCCGGATGCTCTCCAAGGCGGCCGACAAGGGCTTCACCTTCTACACCCACCCGGAGATCGAGTTCTTCCTGCTGGAGAACGGCCCGCAGGACGGCTCGCTGCCCACCCCGGTCGACACCGGCGGCTACTTCGAGCACACCACCCACGCGGTGGCCCGGGACTTCCGCCGGCAGGCGGTGCTGGCGCTGGAGCGGATCGGCATCTCGGTGGAGTTCAGCCACCACGAGGTGGCGCCCGGGCAGCAGGAGATCGATCTGCGCTACGCCGACGCGCTGACCACCGCGGACAACATCATGACCTTCCGGCACGTGGTCAAGGAGGTGGCGCTCTCCACCGGGGTGCAGGCCACCTTCATGCCGAAGCCCTTCACCGACCAGCCCGGCAGCGGCATGCACACCCACCTGTCGCTCTTCGAGGGGGAGCGCAACGCCTTCCACGACGGCGGCGACCCGATGAAGCTCTCGAAGGTGGCCCGGGCGTTCATCGCCGGTCTGCTGGTGCACGCCCGGGAGTACACGGCGGTCACCAACCAGTGGGTCAACTCGTACAAGCGGCTCTTCCCGCTGGCGTTGCCGGACCGGATCACCGAGAGCCCGGCGTACGTCTGCTGGGGGCACCTCAACCGGTCCGCGCTGGTCCGGGTGCCGGCGTACGGCAAGCCGAACTCGGCCCGGGTCGAGGTCCGTTCGCTGGACTCGGCGACCAACCCCTACCTGGCTTTCGCGGTGCTGCTCGGCGCCGGCCTCAAGGGCATCGAGGAGGGCTACGAGCTGCCGCCGGGGGCCGAGGACGACGTCTGGTCGCTGACCAGCGCCGAGCGGCGCGCGATGGGGTACGAGGCGCTGCCGGAGAACCTGTCCGAGGCGATCGACGTGATGGCCAACTCGGAGCTGGTCGCCGAGGTGCTGGGCGAGCACGTCTTCGACTTCTTCCTGCGCAACAAGCGGGCCGAGTGGGAGCAGTACCGCCGCGAGGTCACCCCGTACGAGCGGCAGCGCTACCTGTCGCTGTAGCGCCGTCCCACCGCCGGCGGCGCACGGGGCTGCCGGTGGTGGCGCGCTGCCGCTATCGTCTCGATCACCAACGCCGCCGGCACCCCCGCCGGGCGTGAAGGTCGGGAGGCAGTCGGTGCTGGAGGATCTGTTCAGCGGGGCCTGGCAGAGCGTGGTGTTCGGGGTCGTCGGCGTCGGCCTGATGGCAGCCGGATTCCTGCTGGTGGACCTGCTGACCCCCGGCCGGCTGCGCGACCTGATCTGGGTGCGGCGCAACAGCAACGCGGGGCTGCTGCTCGCCGCCAACCAGCTCGGCATCGCCGGCATCGTGTTCACCGCGATCCTGACCAGCTACAGCGACTTCGGCAAGGGACTGGCCTCCACGGTCATCTTCGGCCTGGTCGGGTTGGGCATCATGGCGCTGGCCTTCTTCGTGCTGGACCTGCTCACCCCGGGCCGGCTGGGCGAGATCATCTGCTCCGACGAGCCGCACCCGGCCGCCCGGGTCAGCGCCGCGACCCACTTCGGCGCCGCGCTGATCGTCTGCGCCTGCATCGCCTGAGCCGGGCGGCGTCGCCTGAGCCGGGCGGCGTCGCCTGAGCCGCGCCGGCGTCGCGTGGGCTGGCCGGTTGCGTCGTACCGGGGACGTAGGTTCCGGGAGTGAACCGCACCGACCGCCTCTACGCCCTGGTCGAGGAGCTGCGCGCGGTGTCGCCGCGCCCACGCAGCGCCCGCTGGCTGGCCGCCCGGTTCGAGGTGAGCAGCCGCACCATCGAGCGCGACATCGGTGCGCTCCAGGAATCCGGCGTGCCGATCTGGGCCGAGCCGGGCCGCACCGGCGGCTATGTGCTCGACCGCGTCCGCAGCCTGCCGCCGGTCAACCTCACCGCCGGCGAGGCGGTGGCGATGGCGGTCGCCCTGCACCGGCTGCGGGGCAGCCCGTTCGCCGCGGCCGCCGGCGCCGCGCTACGCAAGCTGGTCGCCGTGATGTCGCCCGCCGACGTCGCCGACGCGCACCGGCTCGCCAGCCGGGTGCACCTGATCGGCGACGGGCCGGTGACACCCGTCCCGGCCACCGTCGCCGACGCGGTGCTTGCCGGGCGGGTGCTGCGAATCAGGTACGCCGACCGCGACGGCGCCGACTCGCTGCGCGACGTGGAGCCGTTGGGCTATCTCGGCAACCCCCGACACTGGTACCTGCTGGCCTGGTGCCGGCTGCGCGGCGGCGTCCGCGCCTTTCGCACCGACCGCATCCGCGCGGTGGCCCAGCTGGCCGAGCGGGTGACCGAGCGGGAGCTGGACGCCGACTCACTGGACATCCCGCAGGAACGCGTCCGTCAGCTCAGCCTGATCTGACCGACGCCACCGGCGGGCCGCCGCGCACAGATCGGTTCGAAAACACCGACAGGGGGTTGTCGCGGGCGGTGGCGAGAGTGGTTCCCGACGGCGCCGGTCGACCGGCCGGCGCGCGGAACGGGAGGCCAGACATGACCATCAGCAACGCCGTCACCTGGTTCGAGGTCGGCACCGAGCAGCCGGAGGAGGCCCAGCGGTTCTACGGCGACCTGTTCGGTTGGAGCTTCAACGAGGAGGGCGCCGGCGGCGCGTCGTACCGGACGACCGAGGGTGGCGCCGGGGAGGGCATCGGCGGGGCGATCCGTGGCACCGGTGGGGTCGGGCCGAACTACGCGATCTTCTACGTGCAGGTCGCCGACGTCGCGCAGACCTGCCGGCGGGCCGAGGCGGCCGGCGGCAAGGTGCTGGTGCCGGTGAAGACGAACGACAACGGGCTCACCCTCGCCCACCTGCTCGACCCGGCCGGCAACCACCTCGGCGTCTTCGCGCCGCCGCCGGCCGCCTGACGGGCCCTCGATCGACTCCAGGTCGGCGAAACGGCGGTGTCACAGCGGTCGGGACACCGCCATCTCGCCGACCTGGAGTCGATCAACGAGCGGCGCAGGGGCGGGCGTGCCCCGCGGGCGCACGGTGGGCGCGGCGCCTGCCGGCCCCCGCTGCTGGTCACTTGCCGGGCGTACCCGCGGGTCCGCCGTGACCGCCGTGGCCGCCGCGCATGCCGGGGCCCGGGAAGACGCCGGCCTCCACCGCCTTGGTGATCGCGTCGGCCTGCTCCTGGGTGAGCTTGCCGTCCTTGACCGCCTGGTCGAGCCGCTCCTTGAGCCGCGCCTGCTGGTCCTCGGTGGATGGGCGCTCCGGCCGGTCGGCCTTCTGCTGCTCGCGCAATTTCTCCAGGGCCGCGGTCACCTTGTCGGTGGAGACGCCGAGCTCCTTCGCGAGCGCGTCGGCGAACTCGGCCTGCCGGTCGGCCCGCTGCTGCTGGCGGTCCCCGTTCTCGGTGGCGCTGGCGCTCGGCGTCGAGCCGCCGCCGTCAGCGGCGAAGGCCATGGTCGGCGCCGCGATCCCCACGCCGAGTACGCCGGCCGTGGCCAGCCCGGCCAGCAGGTGCTTCTTCCTGATCGTGCGGTTCATGCTCTCCTCCTCGGTTGGTGATGCGATGACCTCACCGACAGTGACCAGCCCGGCTGGGCGAGACCCGTGGCGAGGCTGTCAGCCAGCTGGAAATCCCGCTCCGGGACCGGACAATCCGGTTGCATCGCCGCGCCGGGGTGGGCAGAGTCGCCCTCGTTCAGCGCCGTCCGCGCCATCTGGTGACCGGTCGACCGACACGGAGAGGCAGGTCTCGTGACCGACCCCACGATCCGGGAGATCCCGCTGACCGACCCGGGCTCCGGCCCGTACGCCGTCACCACCGGCCCGGACGGCGCGCTGTGGCTGACGCTGGTCCATGCCGGCGGCATCGCCCGGCTCGGTCCGGAGGGCGCCGTCCGGACCTGGTCGTTGGGGGCGCCGGAGAGCCGGCCCCTGATCATCACCCCCGGCCCGGACAGCGCGCTCTGGTTCACCCGCTCCGGCGACGACCGGATCGGCCGGATCACCACCGACGGCGAACTGAGCGCGATGGCCCTGCCGGGCGGCACCGCGCCGTGCGGCATCACCACCGGACCGGACGGCGCGCTCTGGTACGCCGCGATGGGCGCCGACGCCGTCGGCCGGGTCGACACCGACGGGACGGTGGCCACGTTCGCGCTGCCGGTGACCGGGGCGTACGCCTCGATGATCGCCGTCGGGCCGGACGCGGCGCTCTGGTGCACGCTCAACCAGGCGAACGCGATCGCCCGGGTCGGCCTGGACGGGTCGGTCACCGTGCACCCGCTGCCCACCGAGGGCGCCGCCCCGGTCGGCATCACCGCGGGCGTCGACGGCGCCCTGTGGTTCGTGGAGATCGCCGCCGGCCAGCTGGGCCGGATCACCCCGGACGGCCGGGTGGAGGAGTTTCCGTTGCCGGACCGGGCTGCCCGCCCGCACGCGATCGTGGCCGACCCGGCCGGCGGGGCGTGGTACACCGAGTGGGGCGCCAACCGGATCGGTCACGTCGACGCCGCCGGCCGGATCGAGACCTACGACCTCCCGACACCGAACTCGGAACCGCACGGCCTCACCCTCGCCGCCGACAACTCCCTCTGGGTCGCCCTGGAAACCGGCCACCTCGCCCACCTCGCCCAGCTCACCCCGTGACCTCGGTGATCAAGAGGTTCGCGTCAGAATCGGTGTCGTCGTTGACGCAAAGCTCTTGATCAACTCGCCCCCGCGCGGGGGTCAGCGGACGGCTGGGGTGGTGGTCAGGGTCCCGGTCTCGGTGTCGAGGGTGGCTTCGGTGCCGACGGGGACGGTGAGCTGGCCGACGCCGTGGCCGATCGGCAGGCCGCCGAGGACCGGGACGCCCAGGTCGCCGAGCCGCTCGCCGAGCACGTCGGCGATGCCGACCTCCCAGCCGTCCGCGCAGTTGGTGAACTGCCCGACGGCCACCCCGGCCAGGCCGTCCAGCGCGCCGGCCCGGCGCAGCTGGGTGAGCATCCGGTCCACCTTGTACGGCGGCTCCTGCACGTCTTCGATCAACAGCACCGCCCCGCTCAGGTCCGGCATGTCCGGAGTGCCGAGCGAGGCGGCGAGCAGGCAGAGGTTGCCGCCGAGCAGCGGGCCGGTGGCGCGGCCCGGTACGCGGACCGCGAAGGTCTCCTCCTCGGCGACCGCGGCCACGGTCACCGGTTCGGTGGTCATCAACGCGGCGTGCAGCGACTCGGCCGAGCGCAGCGGCGTGCGCTCGTCCAGCCAGGCCGCGCCGGGCCCGTGCACCCCGGCCAGCCGGGCCCCGCGCCAGAGCGCGAACTGCAGCGCGGTGATGTCGGAGAATCCGGCCACCACCTTCGGGTCGCGCCGGACGGCGGCCATGTCGACGGCGTCCACCACCCGCTGCGCCCCGTAGCCGCCCCGGGTGCAGATCACCCCGCGTACCTCCGGGTCGGCGAACGCGGCGTTCAGGTCCGCCGCCCGCAGCTCGTCGGTGCCGGCCAGGTAGCCGTGCCGGGCGTACACGTGCGGAGCCAGCACCGGGCGCAGCCCCCACCCGGTGAGCAGCTCGACGCCGCGGGCCACCCGCTCCGGCCGGGTCGGCCCGGACGGCGAGACCAGCATCACCGTGTCGCCGGGGCGCAGCACCGGCGGTCGGACGACGGCGGGCTGCTCGGATGCGCGGTGGTGGGGCACAGCGGCTGAGCCTAGTCGGGGCCGGCCGGTCGCCCGCGGCGTACCGCTGGGAGCGAGGCAGCAGACCGCGGGGGCCCGAGGTGGCGGCCGGTCGGCGAACCGGTCGCGGCTGGCCGGTGGAGCCGTTCGGTGCCCGGGCGACCCACCGGCTAGCCTCGACGGCGTGGCAACCGCGCTGGTGATCGAGAACGACCCGACCGACGACCTGCGCCGGCTGGGCGAGTGGCTGACCGAGGCCGGCCTTGAGCTGTGGGTGGTGCGTCCGCACGCCGGGGACGAGCTCCCCGCCGACCTGGAGGGCTACGCCGCGCTCGTGGTGCTCGGCGGCGAGCAGCAGGCGTACCCGCGGGCGGACGGCTCACCCGACGCCCCCTGGTTCCCGGCCGTCGAGGGGCTGCTGCGCAAGGCGGTCCGGCACCGGGTGCCCACCCTCGCCGTCTGCCTCGGCGCGCAGCTGCTCGCCACCGCGCACGCCGGTCAGGTCGAGCGCAGCCCGTCCGGGCCGGAGGTCGGGCCCGCGGTGGTGGGCCGGCGCGACGCCGCCGAGACCGACCCGCTGTTCCGCTACGTGCCGCTGATCCCGGACGTGCTCCAGTGGCACTCCGACGAGATCACCGAGCTGCCGCACGGCGCCACCCTGCTGGCCGCCTCCACCCGCTACCCGCACCAGGCGTTCCGCCTCGGCGATCGGGCCTGGGGGCTGCAGTTCCACATCGAGTGCGACACCGAGATGATCGCCGACTGGGCCACCGACTCCACCCTCCTGGCCGAGCTGGGCTACGACCCCGAGGCGGTGGTGGCGGCCTGCGCGGCGGTGATGGTCGACGTCGAGGAGGTGTGGCAGCCGTTCGCCGCCCGGTTCGCCGCGCTGGCCCTGGGCGAGCTGGACGACGGCGCGGTGCGCCGCAGCCTGCCGCTGCTCGGGCAGTGATGAGCCGGCCGACCAGCGCACTCGGGCGGCTCGCCCGGTACGGCTTCGGCATCAGCCAGGGCGACGGCGGCGCCCGCGCCGCCGACCTGCTCGGCCCGGACGGGTTGGACCTGTGGCGGCTCGACGCGCAGGAGCCGGTGGACGAGCGGGCGGCGGAGCTGCTCGCCGCGCTCTCCCGGGCGGCGGACCCGGATCTGGCGCTGCGCCAGCTGCACCGCATCGTCGAGGCCGAACGCCGCGCCCGCGCCGAGGCCGGTTCGGAGCTGCTGGACGCGCTGCACGCCGATCCGGGGCTGCGCCGACGCCTGGTCGCCGTGCTCGGCGCCTCGTCGGCGCTCGGCGACCACCTGGTGGCCAACCCGGACCAGTGGACCGTCCTGCGGACCGGGCCGGACGGGTGCGCCCCGCTCGCCGACGGGCGGTTGGAGCCGGCCGGCGACGGCAACCCGGTCGCCGTGCTGCGCCAGGCGTACCGGTTGGCGTTGCTGCGCATCGCGGCGGCCGACCTGACCGGCGGACGGGCGCTGGAGCAGACCATGGCCGCGCTCTCCGCGCTGGCCGACGCCACCCTCGCCGCCGCGTACGAGCTCGCCGTGGGGGAGCTGCCGGAGGGTACGCCCCGGCCCCGGCTGGCCGTCGTGGCGATGGGCAAGTGCGGCGGCGACGAGCTGAACTACGTCTCCGACGTCGACGTGATCTTCGTGGCCGCCGAGGACGACGATCTGACCTCCGCCACCACGGTCGCCACCCGGTTGATCCACATCTGTGGGCTGGTCGCCTGGCCGGTGGACGCCGCGCTGCGCCCGGAGGGCAGCCGGGGGCCGCTGGTGCGTACCCTCGCCAGCCACCTCGCCTACTACCGCCGCTGGGCCCGGACCTGGGAGTTCCAGGCACTGCTCAAGGCCCGTCCGGCGGCCGGCGACCTGGCGCTGGCCCAGGAGTGGATCGACCAGCTCGCTCCGCTGGTCTGGCGGGCCGCCGAGCGCCCGGAGGCCGTCGAGGACGTCCGGGCGATGCGCCGCAGGATCATCGACAACATCCCGCCGAAGGAGCTGGACCGCGAGATCAAGCGCGGCCCGGGCGGGCTGCGCGACATCGAGTTCGCCGTCCAGCTGCTGCAACTGGTGCACGGGCGCGTCGACGAGTCGCTGCGCGTGCCGGGCACCATCCCGGCGCTGGGCGCGCTGGTCGCCGGCGGTTACGTGGGGCGGGCCGACGGTGAGGCGCTGCTGCGCGGCTACCGGTTCCTGCGTACCGTCGAGCACCGCCTGCAGTTGCAGGGACTGCGGCGTACGCACACCGTGCCGGCCGAGCCGGCCGGGCTGCGCTGGCTGGCCGCCGCGCTCGGCTACGCGGCCACGCCGGGGCGCAGCGCCGTCGAGGAGTTCCGCGCCGAGTGGGTCACCCACGCCAGCGAGGTACGCCGGCTGCACGCGAAGCTGCTCTACCGGCCGCTGCTGGAGTCGGTGGCCCGGGTGCCGGCGGACGGGCTGCGGCTCACTCCGGAGGCGGCCCGGCACCGGCTGGAGATCCTCGGCTTCGGCGACCCGGCCGGGGCGCTGCGTCATCTCGAGGCGCTCACCGGCGGGGTGAGCCGCACCGCCGCGATCCAGCGCACCCTGCTGCCGGTGCTGCTCAGCGAGTTCGCCGACGCCCCGGAGCCGGATCGCGGCCTGCTCAGCTACCGGCAGGTCTCCGACAAGCTCGGCAGCACCCCCTGGTATCTGCGGCTGCTGCGGGACGAGGGCCCGGTGGCCCGCCGGCTGGCCCGGGTGCTCTCCTCCTCCCGGTACGCCGCCGACCTGCTGGCCCGCGAGCCGGAGGCGTTGCGCCTGCTGGCCGAGGAGAGCGAGCTGACGCCCCGCCCCCGGGAGGTGCTCCACGAGGGCTTCACGGCCGCGGCGACGCGGCACACCGACCCGGTCGAGGCGACCCGGGCCATCCGGGCCCTGCGCCGCCGGGAACTGGTCCGGATCGCCTGCGCCGACCTGCTCTGCCGGGCCGGCTCGCTGGCGCCGACCCCGACCCGCCCCGACGGCGCCGGCCGACGGGCCCCCGGCCTGGCCGACGTCACCGCGGTGGGTACCGCGCTGGCCGACGTCACCGACGCCACCCTGGCCGCCGCGCTGCGGACCGCCCGGGGCACGCAGCCGGCGGTGCCCGGGCTGCGGTTCGCGGTGATCGGGATGGGTCGGCTCGGCGGGTACGAGTCGAACTACCTCTCCGACGCCGACGTGCTCTTCGTCTACGACGCACCGGCGGGGACGGACGAGCGCGCGGCCAGCGCCGCCGCGCACGGCGTGGCCGAGGAGCTGCGCCGGCTGCTCGGTGTGCCGGCGCCCGACCCGCCGCTCGGCGTCGACGCCGACCTGCGCCCGGAGGGCCGGCAGGGACCGCTGGCGCGCAGCCTCGCCGCGTACGCCCAGTACTACGCGCGCTGGTCGCGGGTCTGGGAGGCGCAGGCGCTGCTGCGGGCCCGCTTCGTCTGCGGCGACGCCGACCTGGGCGCCGAGTTCGAGGCGATGGTCGACCCGGTCCGCTACCCGGTGGACGGGTTGACCCGCGAGCAGATCGTGGAGATCCGCCGGATCAAGGCGCGGGTGGAGAACGAGCGGCTGCCCCGCGGCGCCGACCCGGCCACCCACACCAAGCTGGGCCGGGGCGGGCTCGCCGACGTCGAGTGGGCGGTGCAGCTGCTCCAGCTCCGGCACGCCGGCGCGGTGCCGGCGCTGCGCGGCACGCGTACCCTCGACGCGCTCGCGGCGGCCCGGGACGCCGGCCTGCTCGACGCGGCGGACGCGGAAGCGATGGCGGCCGGCTGGTCGCTGGCCGCGCAGGTCCGCAACGCGCTGATGCTGGTCCGCGGCCGGGCCGGTGACCAGCTGCCCCGGCACGGGGTGGAGCTGGCCGGCGTGGTACGACTGCTCGGTGCCGACGACCCGGGCGAGTTCCTCGACGAGTACCTGCGGACCGCTCGCCGATCCCGGGCGGCGATGGAACGGGTCTTCGACGCCTGACACCCGCCGCACCCTGCTCGGCACCCTCGTCGCGTCGGTGCTGCTGGCCGGTGCGTTCCTGCTCGCGCCGCCGATGGGCACCGACCTGTCGGCGCAGGTGGCCCGCGCCCGATTCGTCGAGGAGAACGGTCTCGCCCCGGTCGACTTCTCCTGGTACGGCGGGGTCACCCAGTTCGGCTACAGCCTCTACACCCAGCTGCTCGGCGCGGCGCTCGGCGTACGGCCGGTCGGTGCGATCGCGGCGGTCGTCGGCGCGGTGGCGCTGGCCTGGCTGCTGCTGCGCGGCGGCGCCCGTCGGCCGCTGCTCGGCGGGTTGCTGGGTGCCGTGGTGCTGGTGGGGAACCTGGTCAGCGGGCGGATCACGTTCGCCGTCGGCCTGACCCTGGGGCTGCTCGCGCTCTGCGCCGTCAGCGCCGTCCGCGCTCCCCGGTGGGCTCGCCTGGTGCTGGCCGCCGCGCTGGCGGTGCTCGCCACCTGGGGCAGCCCGGTGGCCGGCCTCTTCACCGGCCTGGCCGGGGGAGCGATGCTGCTCACCGAGGCCTGGCGACAGGGGTGGCGGTCGCGTCCCCGGCCGAGGGCGGAGAGCCTGGTGCTCTGCCTGGCCCCGGTGCTGGCGATCGCGCCGATGGCGCTGCTCTTCGGCAACGGAGGTCGACAGCCGTTCACCGCCGAGTCCATGCGGATCAACGTCGCGCTCGCGGTGGTGGTGCTCGCGCTGGTGCCGGTCCGGGTGCTGCGGGTCGGCGCGGGGCTCACCGCGCTGCTCCTCGTGGCCGCCTACTACCTGCCCAGTCCGATCGGCTCGAACGCGCTGCGCCTGCCGATGCTCTTCGCGCTGCCGATCGTCGCGGCGTTCGTCACGCTCGGCACCCGGTGGCTGGCCGCCCTGCTCGCCGTACTGGTGTGGTGGCAGTCGCCGGTGATGACCAGCGACCTGGCCCGGGCGGGGTCCGCGCCGGTGCACGCGGCGTTCTACCAGCCGCTGCTCGACGAGCTGGGCCGGCGGGCGCCGGTCGGGCGGGTCGAGGTGGTGCCGCTGCGTGACCACTGGGAGAGCGCGTACGTGGCGGCGGCGGTGCCGCTGGCCCGTGGCTGGGAGCGGCAGGTCGACGTGGATCGCAACCCGCTCTTCTACGGCTCGGGGCCGAGCGCCGAGGACTACCGGGAGTGGCTGCGCCGCAACGCGGTCAGCTTCGTGGCGGTGGCGCCGGAGAGCCCGCCGGACCGGTACGCGCAGGGCGAGGCGGCGCTCGTGCTGGCCGGGCAGCCCTACCTGCGGGAGGTCGCCCAGCCTCGAGGCTGGCGGCTCTACCAGGTGCTCGACCCGGCGCCGCTGGTCTCCCCGCCGGCCCGCCTGGTCGAGTCCACCGGCGCGGGTGTCCGGTTCACCGTCGACGCGCCGGGCGACGTGCTGGTCCGGGTGCGCTGGTCCCGCTGGCTGTCCCTGCGGGGCGCGCCGGGCTGCCTCGCTGCGGGGCCGGACGGCTGGGCCAGCGTGCGGGCCACCGCCGCCGGCAGCTACACCGTCACCAGCGGCCTGTTCCCGACCGGGCACTGCCGGTCGAACTGAAGCCGCGCCGGCTCGTCGCCGGTGCCCACCTCCGGAACCCGACCGCCGTACTGGCAGCATGTCCTTCCGTGCCTCACCACCTCGCGCGCTGGACCGGCCTGGCGGGAGCGGCGCTGCTCGCCGTGGCCGCCGTCCTCGGCGGAGCGCTGCCCGACGGCAACCTGCGCCCCACCCCGGTCAGCATCTGGCAGGGCCCGAACGGCCCGCTGATCCTCGCCTGCTGGCTGGTCGGCACCGGCCTGCTGGCGTACGCCTGGTGGTCGCTGCGGGAGGCCGAACTCTCCGCCCGGTGGGTCGTGGTCACCGTCGCGCTCTGGCTGCTGCCGCTGCTGTTCGCACCGCCGCTGGGCAGCCGGGACGTCTACGCGTACGCCTGCCAGGGGGCCAGCTACGCGGGCGGGATCAACCCGTACGAGCAGGGCGTCTCGGCGCTGCCGTGCCCCTGGCTGGACAGCATGTCGTTCATCTGGCGGGACACCCCGGCCCCGTACGGGCCGCTCTTCGTGGTGCTCTCCGGCGCGGTGGTGTCGGCGACCGGCTCGCTGATCGGCAGCATCGCGCTCTTCCGGCTGATCGCGGTGGTCGGGGTGGCGCTGACCGCGGCGTGCCTGCCGGTGCTCGCCCGGCGCTGCGGCGTGCCGGCCGGCCGGGCGCTCTGGCTGGCGCTGGCCTCCCCGCTGGTGGCGGTGCACCTGGTCTCCGGTGCGCACAACGACGCGCTGATGGTCGGGCTGCTGGTGGCCGGCCTGGCCGTGGTGGCGGCCCGGCCGGGCCGCCCCGGCCCGTTGCTCGCCGGAGGTGTGCTGCTCGGCCTGGCCGCCGCGATCAAGGTGACCGCGCTGGTCGTGGTGCCGTTCGCCGCGCTGGCCGCGATCGTCGGCGGCTACTCGATCCGGGCGCTGCTGCGCTACGGCGGTTGGGTGGTCGGCGGCGCAGTCGGCGTGATCGTGGCGGTGACCTTCGCCGCCGGGCTCGACTTCGGCTGGATCAGCGGGCTGGAACAGGGCGGCCTGGTGGTCGCCTGGACCTCACCGTCGACCGCCCTCGGGCAGACCGTCGGCTACCTGGCGCTGCCGTTCGGCTGGCACGGCGATCCGCTGCCGGTGACCCGGGGCATCGGCATGGCGGTACTCGCCGTGCTGCTGGTCTGGCTCTGGTGGCGGGCCCGCACCCGGGATCCGCTGCGGCACGCCGGCCTGGCCCTGGCCGCCACGGTCGTGCTGGCCCCGCTCTTCCACCCCTGGTACTGGACCTGGCCGCTGACGGTGCTCGCGGCGACCACGCTGCGCACCCGGTGGGTCGCGCTGGTCGCGGTGGTCTCGTCGTTCCTGGTCCTCGCGGACGGTACCGGCCTGCCCCGATACACCAAGACGGTCGGTGCGCCGCTGATGACGCTGTTGGTGATCGTGCTGGTGGTCCGCTTGGTACGGTCGCCTCGGGCGGCCCGCCGGCCGGTCGCCGCCGACGCGGGCACGGACTGAGGAGGTCGTCGCCGGTGACCGGACCCGGCGCACGGCCCGCCCCGGCCGCCCGACCCGACCCGCCAGTGGCGGCCGACGGCGCCCGGGCCCGGCTGGCGCGCTACGCCGGTCTGGCCGGCGCGGTGCTGCTCGCGGTCGCCGGCTACCTGGGCGGCGCGCTGCCCGCCGCCCCGCTGGGAACCACCCCGGTCAGCATCTGGCAGGGGCGGCACGGGCCGCTGATCCTCGGGGCGTGGCTGCTCGGCACCGGGCTGCTGGTCGGGGCCTGGTGGTCGCTGCGCCGGGACGCGCCGTCGACCGGTTGGGTGTACCGCACCGCGGGGCTCTGGGCGCTGCCGCTGCTGATCACCGCGCCGCTGGGCAGCCGGGACGTCTACTCGTACGCCTGCCAGGGCTGGGCGTACGCGCACGGCATCGACCCGTACGCGAACGGGGTGGCCGAGGCGGGCTGTCCGTGGCTGGACACGGTGCCCTCGATCTGGCAGGACACCCCGGCCCCGTACGGTCCGCTCTTCGTGCTGCTCGCCGCGCTGGCGGTGCTTCTCGGCGGCGGCCTGACCGGCACCGTCGTGCTGCTGCGGCTGGTCGCCGTGGGCGGGGTGCTGCTGGCCGCGCTCTGCCTGCCGGGGCTGGCCCGGGCCGCCGGCGTACCGACCCGGCGGGCGGCCTGGCTGCTGCTGGCCTGCCCGCTGGTCGGCGTGCACCTGGTGGCCGGCGCGCACAACGACGCGGTGATGATCGGGCTGCTCCTGCTCGGCCTGCTGGTGCTTGTCCGCTTTCCGGGCCGGCCCCGGGGGCTGGTGGTCGCCGGGGTGCTGCTCGGGCTGGCCGTCGCGGTGAAGGCGAGCGCGGTGGTGGTGCTACCGTTCGCCGCGCTGGCGGCGGTGCTCGGCCGCTACACCGTACGGGCGCTGCTGCGCGACGGCGGGTGGCTCGCCGGCGGGGTGCTCGCCGCGCTGCTGGCCACCTCGCTCGTCTCCGGCCTCGGCCTGGGGTGGGTCGGCGGGCTGACCCACAGCGGGGACTCCGAGCAGTGGACCTCCCCGCCGACCGCGGCCGGTTTCGTCGTCGACTACGCCGGGGCGCTGCTCGGCCGGAAACCCGACGCGGTCCCGGTGGCCCGGTTGGTGGCGTTGCTGCTGCTCGTGGCGGTGCTGGCGGTGCTGTGGTGGCGGGCCTGGGCGACGCTGCGCCGGCTCAACGACGCCCGGCAGCGGGTGGCCCGGCTGGCGGCGGCCCGCCCACGGGTGACCCTGCTCGGCAGCGGGCTGGCCCTGGCCGCCACGGTCGTGCTGGCCCCGGTCTTCCATCCCTGGTACGCCACCTGGCCGCTGGCGCTGCTCGCGGTCGCGGCGACCCGGACCACCTGGTTCGTGCTGCCCTGCGCGATCGCGTCGTGCCTCACCCTGCCGGACGGCACCAACCTGGCCCGCTTCACCAAGGCCCCCGGCGCGATCGCGATGACCGCCCTGCTCGTCACCCTCCTGACCCTGACGGTCACCCGCCGTCTACGCGCACCCCACACCCCCACTCCCGCCCCCTAGCCCCGTCCCGCTGATCATGAGGTTCTCGGCGGAATCGGAGATCGACAACGCCGTGAACCCCATGATCGACGCGCGGCCGACCGAGGGGGTGGGGGTTCGGAGGTGGGGTCAGCGGGGGGCGCCGCAGGTGGGGCAGGGGGTGGGGCGGTGGGGGCGGGTTGGGCGGGGGCGGAGGGCGAGCGCCAACGCCAGCAGCGCGGGGCCGACCACCCCGATCAGCACGGCCGTCACGGCCATCTCGGACCAGACCGCGACGGTCATGCCAACCCCGTCCAGCGCTCCGGCCAGCGGCTGCAGCGCGAGCAGGCCGATGGGGGTGAGCAGGATCAGCGCCGCCCAGACGCCGCGGTGGTCGGCGCGCAGGGCGAGCCCGGCCGCGAGCAGCAGCGCCACCGCGAGCAGCGCGACGGCGGCAGCCGGCAGCACCGGCACCGCCGTCCAGACGTAGTAGCTCGCGGCGAAGGTTGCCGGGGGCAGCAGGTGCAGGTTGGTCCCCGCGAGGGCGACGGCGCCGACGGCGATCAGTGGCGCCGCCCGCAGCGGCGCCGGCAGCGCGTCCGGTAGGCCGAGCGCGACCAGGCCCAACGCGACCTGCGGCAGCAGGACGAACAGTGGCGGGCGTGGCAGGCCGACGAGCGGGGCGGCGGGGACGAGGGCGAGGGTGAGAAGCAGGGCGAGGGCGGCGGCACGGCGGGCCCAGCCGCCGGGGGTCAGGGCGTGCGCCACCGCGGCGAGCAGCCAGGCGATCCACGCCACGGTGCCGAGCGAGACGAACGGCCCGGCGGTGGGCTCCCCGAAACCGGCCGGCGCGGGTCGCAGTTCCAACAGCGACCAGAGCGCGGCGAGCGAGGTGGCGGTGAAGAACGCGAGCACCGCCGCGAGGCGTACCCCGGGGGCGAGGTCGGTGGCGCCGGCGGCGCGCAGGCGCTGGCGGAGGCCGCCGCGCACGAGGTCGGCGGCGTCGGCGGGCGAGGGCCAACGCCGGCCCGGTGCGGCCAGGTCGAGGTACGTCCCGACGATCTCCGCGCCCCGGGCGCGGCGGTAGTCGGCCGGGTAGGCGCGTAGCAGGTGGAGGTAGCGTCGCTCCAGGTCGCTCATGCCAGCCCTCCGGCGGTGCGCGGCGCGGCGGGGCGGGCGGGGCGGGAGCGTTCGCGCAGCCGGGCGGTGGCCGCCTCGACGTTGCGGCGCAGCCGTTCGGTCTCGGCGGTGAGCGTGGCGTCACCGGTGGGGGAGAGGCGGTAGTAGCGGCGCAGCCGGCCGTCGACCACCTCCTCCCGGTCGACGTCCACCAGGCCGGCGTCGACCAGCCGGTCGAGCGCGCCGTAGAGGGTGCCGGGGCGCAGTGTGACGCGCCCGTCGGAGAGGGTGACGACCTCCTGGATCAGGCCGTAGCCGTGCATCGGCGCGGCGGCGAGCGCGGTGAGGATCAGGAAGGTCGGTTCGCGCAGCGGGGTGTCCACGCTGAGCAATATATCGGACGCGAAGGTATATCGGGGGCCGTTATAACGCCACGGGCGGAAAAGTGGCCGGGCCGGCTCCGCGTGGTGCGGAGCCGGCCCGGGCCGGGATGGAGTGGATGCTCAGCAGTCGTAGTACATGGCGAACTCGTGTGGGGTCGGGCGCAGGCGCACCGGGTCGACCTCGTTGGTCCGCTTGTAGTCGACCCAGGTGGAGATCAGGTCCGGCGTGAAGACGCCGCCGTCGAGCAGGTAGTCGTGGTCGTCCTCGAGCGCGTCGAGCACAGCCGACAGTGAGCCCGGCACCTGCTTGACGTCGCCCCACTCCTCCGGCGGGAGGTCGTAGAGGTCCTTGTCGATCGGCGCCGGCGGCTCGATCTTGCTCTTGATGCCGTCCAGACCGGCCATCATCATCGCCGAGAAGGCGAGGTAGACGTTGGCCGACGGGTCCGGCACCCGGAACTCGACGCGCTTGGCCTTCGGGTTGCTGCCGGTCACCGGGATGCGGGTGCAGGCGGAGCGGTTGCGCTGGGAGTAGACCAGGTTGACCGGCGCCTCGAAGCCCGGCACCAGCCGGCGGTACGAGTTGATCGTCGGGTTCGTGAAGGCCAGCAGCGACGGGGCGTGGTGCAGCAGACCGCCGATGTACCAGCGGGCGGTGTCCGACAGGCCGGCGTAGCCGGTCTCGTCGTAGAAGAGCGGCTCGCCGTTCAGCCAGAGGCTCTGGTGGGTGTGCATGCCGGAGCCGTTGTCGCCGAAGAGCGGCTTCGGCATGAAGGTCGCGGTCTTGCCGTTGGCCCAGGCCTCGTTCTTCACGATGTACTTGAAGAGCTGGAGCTGGTCACCGGCGTGCAGCAGGGTGGAGAACTTGTAGTTGATCTCGGCCTGGCCGGCGGTGCCCACCTCGTGGTGCGAGCGCTCCACGCTGAAACCGCTGTCGACCAGCCGGCGCACGATGCTGTCGCGCAGGTCGGCGTAGTGGTCGACCGGCGGCACCGGGAAGTAGCCGCCCTTGTACGCGGTCTTGTAGCCGCGGTTGCCGCCCTCCTCCTCACGGCCGGTGTTCCACGCGCCCTCGATCGAGTCGATGTAGTAGAACGCCTGGTTCGCGGAGGTCTCGTGGCGGATCGAGTCGAAGATGTAGAACTCGGCCTCGGCCCCGAAGTAGGCGGTGTCCGCGATGCCGCTGGCGGCGAGGTAGGCCTCGGCCTTCTTGGCGACGTTGCGCGGGTCGCGGGTGTAGGCCTCGCGGGTGAACGGGTCGTGGATGAAGAAGTTGAGCGCGAGCGTCTTCTGCGCCCGGAACGGGTCGATGAACGCGGTGGCGACATCCGGGAGCAGGAGCATGTCCGACTCGTGGATCGCCTGGAACCCGCGGATCGACGAGCCGTCGAAGGCGAGGCCCTCGGTGAGGAGATCGTCGTCGACGGACTCCACCGGCATGTTGAAGTGCTGCATCACGCCGGGCAGGTCACAGAAACGTACGTCGACGAACTTCACGTCCTCGTTCTTGAGGTATCGCAGCAGTTCCTCGGGATTGGCGAACACACGTCCTCCTGGCACGTCCACTGGGTGGCTGGGCTGTTGGCGACGCTATGACCAGGCGGTTGCCCGGCCGTGTCTCCTATGTTTCTGCCGTGTTACGTCCCTCGCGGAGCGTCATTGGTACTGCTCCCGGGCCGCAGGCCGGCCTGGCGGTGGCGTCGGCCTGTGCCATTCTAATGACGAATATTGCTATTCGTCTGAATTGGCGCGCCAGGTCGACACGGCCGGCACGCCCGTCCTCGGACCCCCTGGATACCCTTGACCGCTGTGACCAACCCGCGTGATCAGCACCCGGTTCCGCCCGCCACCGACCCCGCCTTCACCCCGCCCAGCCTGGGCCGGCGGTTCGGGGCTCTGGTGATCGACTGGGTGCTCTGCCTCCTGGTGGCCAACTTCTTCGCCGACCCGGTCCGCGACGGTTGGGCCCCGGTGCTGGTGCTGGTCCTCGAGTACGCCGTCTTCCTCGGCCTGTTCGCTCAGACGCCGGGCATGTACATCACCCGGATCCGCTGCGTCGCCTGGCTCGACGGCGGCCGGATCGGGCTGGCCCGGGGGCTGCTGCGCGGCGTGCTGCTCGCCCTGGTCGTGCCCGCCCTGATCATGGATGAGCACCGCCGGGGCCTGCACGACCGGCTCACCGGCTCGGTCGTCACCGCCGCTCCCGCCCGCGCCTGACCGCGCCTCGCTCCACCGCGACGGGCCGCCGCCCGCCGCGCCGGACGCTCCTATGCCGCGTCAAGTGGTTGTGGTGGGGTTTCGAGGCGTCGGTAGAGCTCTCGGGCGATGTAGCGCTTGAGGCAGCGTTTGAT
>NZ_JBIVNT010000010.1:0-264605 GCF_044753725.1 Micromonospora sp. NPDC093243
GCGACGGTTCACTCCCGCGCTGATCACCAGTCACGGTCATCTGTGTACTCCTTCAGCTCACGCTGATCTCGTTACACAGACCATCTGACACGCCCTCCCGGCGGGCGGGGGTCGATCCCCGGGGCCGGCACGGCGGCGAGGCCGCGCGGCACGTCATGTTCAACGACCCGGGCGCCGCCATGATTCCGCCACCGGGGTGGCCCCGCCCACGGGACAACCACCCCGAACCGGACACCGCACCCAACCGGGCAGCCCACGAACCGGACAGCCGGCTCAATCGGGACCGACCCGGCGACCGGGCGAGCCGGCGGGCATCAGGGTGATCGACTCCAGATCGCCGAAACGGGGGTATCCGACGCGCGGCGATACCCCCAGGTCGGCGAACTAGAGTTGATCACTCACCCCGCCCGCCGCACCCGCGCGCCGCACGACGAGGCTGATCCACCCGGGCTCCGTGAGGTCGGAGGTGTCCCCGGTGCCTGGATACCGCGAGACGGAGCCCGGGTCGATCACGGGGCGCGCCCGGCGGCGGCGGGGGCGTCGTCATTCGCACCAACCGGGCATGTATTGACAACTGTCGACATCGGGGTGAGTCTGGACGTGAGAGCGCTCTCTCACACGGGCACAGCCCCCACCACCAGTCTGGCCAGGGATCTCCGACGTCTTCGGCGGCGGCGCCGGAGGTGTTCCTGACCCGTACCCCGACAGGAGTCACGAGATGGACAGGGCCGCACCCCTATCCGGCACCCGCCGCCGGCTGCGCCTCGCCACGGCGATCGGCGCCCTGCTGGCACTCCTCGCCACGTACGTCGCGTCCACCACCACCCGGGCCGACGCCGACCCGGGCCCGAACGTCATCCGCGTCGCGGAGTTCCCCGCCGACTGCACGTACAGCCACCGACTGCCGGACGACCCGATCATCTACCCCGGGCTGCCCGGTGCCTCGCACATGCACAGCTTCTTCGGCGCCACGGTGACCAACGCCCACACCACGCTCCCCGACCTGGTGCGCTCGCCGACCACCTGCAACCCGCGAGTGGACGTCTCGTCGTACTGGGTGCCGACGCTCTACAACAACAATGTGCCGGTCGAGCCCACCATCGTCACGTTCTACTACCTGGGCGAGGGCGTACGCGCCGACGTCGTCGCGAACACTCAGCCGATCCCGCAGGGGCTGCGGATCGTCGCCGGCAACGCCCGGGCCACCGGGCCGAGCGAGAGCATCGCCCGCTGGTCCTGCCTGCACGCCGGTCAGGTACCGCCGTCGAAGGACTTCGTCACCTGCCCGGCCGGCACGATGATGGAGTCGTACCTGGACTTCCCGCAGTGCTGGAACGGCCGTGACCTGGACTCGCCGGATCACAAGAGCCACATGGCGTACCCGGTGAACCAGGCCTGCCCGGCGACGCACCCGGTGCACGTGCCGAAGCTGCGGCAGGTGCTGCGCTACCCGGTCAACGGCAACCCGGCGGCGTTCCGGCTGGCCTCCGGGGCGGGCTACACGATGCACGGCGACTTCTTCAACGCCTGGCCGACGGCGGAGATGGCCCGCCGGGTCAACGACTGCATCCGCCCGGTCATCAAGTGCGGCCACGACGGCCGACCGATCTGATCCGACGGACCGTCCCCCCGGGAGCGGGCCCGATGGCACGGGGCCCGCTCCCACCGGGACGGAGAGGAGGCCAGGGTGCGCGTCGTGATCACCGCACCGTTCGTCCTAATCGCCGCGACGCTGCTCGTCGCGGGCTGCGCGAACGACGCCGGATCGCCCTCGCTGTCCGCCAGCACCGCGCCGATCCCCGGCGCCGCGCCGAGCGCCAGCGCCGCGCCGGTCGGCACGGCCCCTGGTGGTACGACCATCGGAGCCTTCAGTGCCACCGACGTCGCCTGGCTCCAGCTGACCGTGGCGATGAGCGAGCGGCTTCTGCCCGTACTGGACCTGGTGCCGGACCGGACCACCGACCCGGCCTGGCGACGGCTGGCCGCCCGCGTCGGCGACGCCTGCGAGGCCAACCTGGCCCGCTCCCGTCGGCTGCTGGCCGAGTCCGGCGCACCAGAGACCAACCCGCACGAGGGCCACGACATGCCGGGCATGGTCACCGCCGAGGAGTTGGCCACGCTACGCGCCACGACCGGCCCGCGGTTCCACCGGCTGGTCGCGGCGCACCTGCGCGCGCACCTGACCCAGGCCGTCCGTATCGCCCGCGCCGAGCAGCAGGCCGGTGCCAACCCGGCGACCAGGGCGCTCGCCGCCACCGTGGTCGGCGACGGCACCGCCGAACTCGCCCGGCTCGACTGAGGCGTGTTCCATAAGCGGGTCAGAGCCATTCGGAGATGATCGCGATGGTGAAACGGCTTGGAAGCGGACGGCGAGCTTCGAGGGCGTGCACGGCCCCCGGAACCTGGTGCTGCTCCCGCCACCCTGGGCCGGACGCCGACGGCCGCCGCTCCGCCGGCGGCAAGTCCCTGTGGGACGCCACCGGGGCGGCGGGCCCGCCGCCACCCGGTCACCGTGAAGCTGGTTCGCCCGTGACGAGGTCGAGTGCCGCGATGTGCTCCGGGTCGGCCACCGCCTCGATGCCGATGATCCGGTCGCTGACGATGAAGGTGAGCACGATCCGGACCCGCCCACCGATCACCACGACCGCGCCCGGCGCGGCGTCCACGTACGCGGGCACGGCGCCCTGCGCCCGTCCGTTGAAGAAACCGGCGACGGCGGCCGAACCGCGGGTCTCAGTATGCGATCCCAGGCCGACGGCCACCGGGTCGGCCCGCAGCACGACGTGCGGGTCCAGCAGTGTGACCAGGTCGTCGAACCGGCCCTCACGGGAGGCGGCGAGGAACGCCTCGACGACCTGCCGCTGACGCGCCGGATCCGTCTCCCGGACGGTCCCGCCGAGCTGTATCCGACGGCGGGCCCGGCTGGCGATCTGTCGCACGGCCGCAGGGCTGCGGTCGACGACCGACGCGATCTCGTCGAAGGAGACCGCGAACATGTCGTGCAGCACGAACACGAAGCGCTCGGTGGGCGCCAGGGTGTCCAGGACGACCAGAAGCGCCCGGCCGACCGACTCGGTGATCACGGCCTCGCGCTCGGGGTCGACGGGCTCGCCATCAGCCGGGCCGGGCTCACCCTCACTCGCGTCCCACGGCTGCTCGGGCCGCGTCGTCCTTGCGCGCAGCCGGTCCAGACAGACCCGGCCGACCGTGGTCGTCAGCCAGCCGGCAAGGTTGTCGATCCCGTCGACGTCGGCCCGGCTGAGCCGGAGCCAGGTGTCCTGCACGGCGTCCTCGGCCTCGGCGCCGGAGCCCAGCACCCGGTGGGCGACCGCGCGCAGGCGCGGCCGGTGCTCCTCGAAGCGCTTGGCCAGCAGGTCCGCGTTGCGCATGGTCTCCCCACCCCGTTTGCCGTGCGAGTGCCGATGTGACCGCGGCCACGTCTGTCACGCCGTTCGGCCGGCTGCCGACATACCGGTGAACCCACCGGGACGTCGCGCCGCGACGGCCCGGCAAGCCTAGAGGACAGGACGGACGACACATGACCATCGAACCGCGTATCGCCAACCCCGCCGGGCTGCTGCCGGATGCCGTGAAGGCCGTCAACCTGCTGTACAAGGCGGCGCACTCGGCCGGCGTGCCCGAGAGCACCCTGGAGTTGGTGCACCTGCGGGCCAGCCAGATCAACGGGTGCAGCGCCTGTGTCGACTCGGGGGCCCGGGCGATGCGGAAGGCCGGCGAGACCGACGACCGGCTGTTCGCAGTGGCGGTCTGGCGGGAGACGCCGTACTTCACGGACGCCGAGCGGGCCGCACTCGCGCTCGCGGAGGCCGCCACCCGGCTCGCTGACAAGGCCGACGCCGTGCCGGACGACATCTGGGCGGAGACGGCCCGGCACTTCGGGGAGAAGGAACTGGCGGCGATCGTGCTCTGGATCGCCACCACCAACTTCTTCAACCGACTCAACGCCACCACCCGTCAGCCGGCCCCCCAGAACTGGGGCTGACCCGCCGCGGCTGACCGGGACGGGCGGCGGCTTTCGGCCGCCACCCGCCCGGTCCGCCGGCGGACCGGGCGGCGCCCAGGGTCCCCACCGCGGTCGCGTGACCGCCGTTTCGTGCCGGCTCAGCCCTGGGCGGCGAGGGCGCGCGGGGCCGCCGTGACGAGCGGCGGTGATGCTGGCCGACATCCCGCCCACCGCTCATGAGGTGGGTGCGCTCAACGGTCAGGTCAGGCCGGCAGACACGGTAGTCATCGTGGGTGCAGATCGAACGCCGACCCGTCGGGGACGCTCGTCACGCCAAGCGGGCGGCCAGGTCCACGACGCGCTGCGCGGCGGCGACCATCGCCCGGTCGGCGAACCGTCCGTCCGGCAGCACCACCGTGCCCGAATCCCGCCGCTGAGCGTCGGCGACCGCGGCGAGCAGCTCCACCGCCCGGGCCACCTCCCGCTCGGCCGGCCGAAACGCCTCGACGATCACCGGGAGCTGGCGCGGGTGGATCGCCGTGCGGCCGAGGAAGCCGAGCCGCCGGCCCACCGCACAGGAGGCGGCCAGGCCGTCGACGTCGGCGACGTCGGCGTACACCGACATCGCCGGCGGGGCCAGGCCGGCCGCGCGGGCCGCCACCACGACCCGGCCGCGCGCCCAGGCCAGCCCGTCGTCGTCGCTCACTCCGAGATCGGAGCGCAGGTCGGCCTCGCCGAGCCCGAGCGAGGCCACCGCCGGGTGGGCGGACGCGATCGCGTACGCGGCCTCCAGCCCGAGCGCCGACTCGACCAGCGGGTGCAGTGGCGCGTCGACCCGATCGGCGAGCGCCGTCACCGTCGCGGCCGACTCCACCTTCGGCAGCCGCAGCCCGGCCAGCCCGGGCCGACCGGCCACCGCGGTGAGGTCGGCACCGACGTCCGGCCCGGTCAGCTCGTTGACCCGGACCTGCACCGGCACCGGGTGCGCCTCGGCGAGGAACTCGGCGACCGCGTCCCGGGCGTACGCCTTGCGCCCGGCGACCACCGCGTCCTCGAGGTCCAGGATGACCGCGTCGGCGCCCGAGGCGACCGCCTTGGCGAACCGGTCCGGCCGGTCGCCGGGCACGTAGAGCCAGCTGATCAGCATCAGAGCACGCCCCGCTCGCGCAGCGAGTCCAGCTCCTCGGCGCTCAGCCCGAGCGCGCCGAAGACCGCGTCGGTGTCCTGGCCGTGCCGGCGCCCGGCGTGCCGGATCTCGCCCGGCGTTTCGGCGAGGCGGAACGGCACGTTCTGCATCCGCACCTCGCCGAGCTCCTCGTCCGGCACGCTGCGCACGGTGCCCAGCGCCGCGTACTGCGGGTCGGCGAGGATGTCCCGCACGTCGTAGACCGGCGCGACCGCCGCCTGCGCCGCCTCGAAGGCGGCCACCACCTCGTCGCGGTCCCGCTGCGCCACCCAGGCGCTCACCGCCGCGTCCAGCTCGTCGGCGTGCGCGGCCCGGCCGCTGCCGGTGGCGAACCACGGCTCGGCGACCAGCTCGGGGCGGCCGACCAGCGTCAGCACCCGCTCGGCGATGCTCTGCGCGCTGGTGGAGACCGCCACCCAGCGCCCGTCCGCGCAGCGGTAGGTGTTGCGCGGTGCGTTGTTGTTGGACCGGTTGCCCAGCCGGGGCTGGATGTAGCCGAGCTGGTCGTACCAGGTGATCTGCGGGCCGAGCATCGCCATGATCGGCTCGATGATGGCCAGGTCGACCACCTGCCCGGCGCCGGTGGCGTCCCGGGCCCGCAGGGCCAGCATCACCGCGTACGCGGCGGCCAGCGCGGTCACCGAGTCGGCCAGTCCGAACGGGGGCAGGGTGGGTGGGCCGTCGGGTTCCCCGGTGGCTGCGGCGAAGCCGCTCATCGCCTCGGCGAGGGTGCCGAAGCCGGGCCGGCGGGCGTACGGCCCGACCTGCCCGAACCCGCTGATCCGGGTGATGACCAGCCGCGGGTTGACCGCGTGCAGCTCGGTCGGGCCGAGCCCCCACCGCTCCAGCGTGCCCGGGCGGAAGTTCTCCACCAGCACGTCGGCGTCGGCGAGCAGCCGGCGCAACAGGGCGGCGCCGTCGGGGTCGGAGAGGTTGAGGGTGACCGTCCGCTTGTTGCGGCCGAGCACCTTCCACCAGAGCCCGACGCCGTCCTTGGCCGGGCCGTGCCCGCGCGACGGGTCCGGCTTGACCGGATGCTCCACCTTGATCACGTCGGCGCCGAAGTCGCCGAGGAACGCCGCCGCGAGCGGCCCGGCGAAGAGGGTGGCCAGGTCGACCACCTTCACCCCGTCCAGGGGGCCCGGGGCGTTCGGATTCGCGCTGGTCACGGCGTTCCCTTCGTCGGGTCGAATGCGGCGAGGAAGACGTCGCCGTTGCCGAGGGCGCCGCCGCCCACCGGCGCTCCGGCGGTGAGCCCGCTGACCAGCAGCCGGCCGTCGGCGCCGAGGGTCGCGTAGACGTTCTCCTCGCCGAACGGGTCGGCCGCGTCGTCCCGGGCGGTGCCGTACTGGGCGACGCCGAGCTGGCGTCCCCGGGCGTCGAGCCGCACGGTCAGCACGTCCGCGCCGCCGACCGGCAGCCCGAGCGTGCTGCCGGTGAACCCGACCACGGCGACCGCGCCGTCGGGCAGTGCCACCACCTCCGCGCCGGCATCGGCCCCGCGGCCGCCGGTCACGGTCCGCCAGCGTTGCCGACCGGCCGGGGTGTACCCGACGGTCAGCACGTCGCTGCCGCCGGCGGTGGCCTCGCCGCCGGTGGAGCCGGTGGCCACGAGCGTGCCGGTGGAGTTGATCGCGAGGCCGCCGAGCAGGTCGTCGCCGGGGCCGCCCACCGAGGTCACCCAGCTGCGGGTGCCGGCCGGGTCGTAGCGGGCCAGCCAGCCGTCGGCGGCGCCGAGCGCGGTCGTGCCCGGCAGGCCGGCCGTGGTTCCGCCGGCCACGTACACGCCCTGCGCGTCGGCGGTCACCGCGTACGCCTTGTCCTCGCCGGACCCGCCGAACTGCCGGCTCCAGACGACTCGCCCGTCCGGGCCGATCCGGGCCAGCACGGCGTCCTTGTCACCGGCGCCGGTCTCGCCGGCGAACGAGCCACTGGTGTAGCCGGCGACGTACGCGCCGCCGTCCGGCGCCGGCGCGACGGCGTAGAACCGGTCCGCCTTCGTCGGGTCACCGGCCTGGGTCAGCCAGGCCCGCTGCCCGGACCCGGTCAGCCGGGTCACGAAGGCGTCGTCGGCCGGGCTGCCGGGGTGCGTTCCGTCCAGGTCGCCGCGGGTGTAGCCGGCGGCGATGACCCCGCCGTCGGCGAGCGGCACCAGCCCGTAGAGACGGTCGTTCGCGGCGGTGCCGAACTGGGTCGTCCACCGCGCGGTCGTGCCGTCGGTGGCGAGCCGGCTCACCACCGCGTCCAGCCCGCCGGCGTACGGCTGGCCGTCGACCGGCCCGGACGCGGCGTAGCCGATGGTGCTCGTGCCGCCCGGGTGGGCGGCGACGCCGCCGGCCCAGTCCGTGCCCGTGCTGCCGTGCACCGGCCCGGGCAGCCCGGCCGGCGGGGTGACGCTCAGCGTGCCGGCGAGGTGCTTCAGGCCGTCCACGAAGGCGGGTCGCCACACGTCCCAGTCGTGCCCCCCGTCGAGCACCCGCAGCTCGGCGGCGACCCCGTCGGCGCGGCGCACCGTGTTGTAGAGGGTGGCCGCTTCGTAGTCGAGGTCGTGCGCGGCGTCGGCCGGGTCGGGGTTGGCCCACTCGTCGTCGCCGACCGCGACGTACATCCGGACCGGGGTCTCCGGATCCAGGCCGGGCAGCAGGGCGGGGTAGTTCAGCCGCTGGTAGACCTCGTCGGAGAAGCGCTGCGCGCCGGAGCCGAAGGCGCCGTACTCGCGCGCCGACGAGTCGGCCGGCGGCAGCGGCCGGTAGACCGCCGGGCTGAGCACTAGCGCGTTGGCGAAGAGGTCGGAGTGCGCGAGGGCGTAGCGCAGCGCGCCGGCGCCGCCCATCGAGTAGCCGCCGACCAGGCGGGCGCCCCGGTGCGCGGCGGTGCGGTAGGTGGCGTCGACATGCGTCACCAGGTCGCGGGTGAGCGCGGTCTCCACGGGCCGGCCCGGGTCGTCCGCGCCGGTGTAGGCGGAGTCGACGTACCAGTTGCCCCGGCTGCTCCACGGCGCGTCGGGCAGCACCGCGATCACCGGGGGCACCTCGCCGTCGGCGATCATCCGGTCCAGGTCGGCCTTCACCCGGGTCCACGCCTGCATGGTGTCGCCCCGCCCGTGCAGCAGGTACAGCACCGGGTAGCGGGTGGCGGTCGCCTTGGCGTACCCGTACGGCAGATAGACGGTGTAGTCGATGGTCCCGTCCAGCGCCGGGGACGGCGCGGAGGCGGTGGTCAGCGTGCCCGCGCGGAGGCGCTCCGCGCTCGCCCCGCCCGGCACCGCACCGGCCAGTCCCAGCGCGAGGAGTACGGCGGCCACGCCGCCGCCGATCCGCCAACGTCTGCCCATCAGGTCACTCCTCGGTGGTCGGCAGGTCGGCTGCGCAACGGAAGCCGACCTGGTCGGAGCGGGTGAGGCCGGCCCCGGTGAGCAGCAGCTTCACCGAGACCTCCGGCGGCTGCGGGCCGCCGTCGAGGTACCAGTCGGAGCCCTCGGCGCGGTACGCGGCCCCGCCCTTGAGGATGGCGAAGCGGGTGCGCCCGTCGGAGTGCTCGCTCTCGGTCAGGTTCCACACCAGCGGCTCCCGGCGGTCCAGCAGCCCTGCCTCGGCGGCCACCTGCCACTCGTCCTCGGTGGGCAGCCGCAGCCCGGCCCACGCCGCGTACGCCCGGGCGTCGGCCAGCTCGACCCCGGTCACCGGCGCGTCGGCCGGCCCTCGCCCCGCGGTGAACCGTTCCGGGCGCACCGGCCGGTAGCCGGTGGCGCGCAGGAATCCCGCGTACTCGGCGTGGGTGATCTCGTGGGTGGCGATGGCGAACCGGCCGAGCGAAACGCTGCGGCGCAGGGTGCCGGTGTGGTGCAGCCGGGGTGGCAGCGGCTTCCACTCGTCGACGTAGGGCGTCTCGCCGTAGAGCCCGGTCTCGCGCACCCGGTGCCGGACGACGAGGTCCCGCCGGCCGGCATCGACGGCCACCATTCCCGCTGGCAGCTGCGGCCGGGGCGCCCACGGGGTGCGGACGCGCACCGCGGCGCGGGCCGGGAACGACGGATCGCCGGTGGGCGGCTCGTGCTGGTCCACGGCGGCGTCGGTGACGGCCACGGCGGCGATCGCGCCGGCCGGCAGCGCGCCGCCCACCGTCACCCGGCCGTCGGCGGCCTCGGTGACGGTCAGCTCGACGCCGGTGACCAGGTCGACGAAGCGCCGGCCCGGCCGGGCCTCGGTGACCAGCCACGGTCCGTCGTGGTCCGCGCCCCGGTTCGCCACGGTCCAGAGTGGCTCGCCGTCGTGGGTCCAGCGGGACGCGTACACCTGCCCGGAGCCGGGGTGGTCGGCGAGCGGAACCCAGTCCTCGGCGCGCAACCACGCCGCGTGGCTGGTCTGCACCCGACGCATCGCCCGCAGCACCGCCCGGTCCCGCTCGTTCCAGCCGACCCAGACGCCGAAGACGCTCTCCCAGACCAGCACCCCGACCCCGTTGAGCCAGGCGGAGTGCAGCTCGTCGAGGTGGTCGCGGTGCCAGCGGCGGGTGTGGTGCAGCACGTGCCGCCGCTCGAACCACTTGGCCCGCAGCACACCGGGCACCTCGGAGTCGGCGAACCACTGCGCCCAGGACATCGCGTGGTCGGCGATCCGGGCCAGCGGCACCCGGCTCTCGCCTTCGAGGACCAGGCCGGGCCGGGCCGCGTCCAGCGCGGCGCGCAGCTCTCCGGCGCCCTCCTTGAGGGTGTCCAGGAAGACCCCGTCGACGCCGAGCTTGCCGGCCAGCGCGGCGACCTCCTCGGCGTCGCTGCCCGGCTCCCGACGGGTGCCGGTGTCCCACGGGTTGTAGTCGACGAACACCCGCACACCACGCTCCTGGAACGCCCGCACGACCTCGGGCAGCTCCGGCACGTCCCGGTACCAGTCGAACTGGTTGCGGTCGTCCAGGCCGATCACCGGGTAGGCGTGCCAGAGCACCACCCCGTCGAAGCCGCCGAAGTCCCGCCCGGCGGCGTCGAGGAACTCGTCCACGGTGAAGACGCCGCGCTCGTGGTCGTAGAGCGTCTCGTCCCAGAGCCAGGCCAGGCAGACGCTGAAGCAGTCGCCGGTGATCTCGTCGTAGTGCTCGCCGGTGTAGCCGATCCGGGCCCGGGCGTCGGCCCGCCAGTGGGCGAGCTGCTCCCGCCAGGCGGGCCAGTCGGCCGGGTCGTCCGGCGCGGCGAAGATCTTCGCCTCGTCCAAGGTGGTCAGGTCGGCGTGCGCGCCCAGCGGAACCTCGGTCGGCCGGTCGATCGGGCGCGGGACATAGGGGTTGAAGCTCACGGGGTACCTCGGTAGGTCGCGTCGTGGAGGGCGTCGATGGCGGCCCGCTCGGGCAGGGCGGTGGACGCGCCGGGCCGCTGGGCGCAGGCCGCGCCGGCGGCGCAGGCCCAGCGCAGGCTCGCCGTGACGGTGTCTTCGGTGACGGCGCCGCCGCGCTCGGCCCAGCCGACGGCGAGCGCGCCGGTGAACGCGTCACCCGCGGCGGTGGTGTCCACCGCGTCGATCCGCGGCGCGGGGACCGTCAGCCGCAGGCCGCGCCGGTCGCCGTACGCGGCGCCGCGCGCCCCCAGGGTGAGCACCACCCGGGGCACCAGCTCGAGCAGGGCGTCGAGCAGCACCGGCGGGTCGGTGGAGAAGACCCCGGCCACGACCGCGGCCTCGTGCTCGTTGACCACCAGCACGTCGACCAGCGCCAGCAGCTCCGCCGGCAGTACCGCGGCCGGTGCCGCGTTCAGCACTACGGTGGTGCCCTCGGCCCGGGCCCAGTCGGCCGCGCGCACCACGGTGGACAGCGGCACCTCCAGCTGGAGCAGCAGCACGTCGGCGGCGGCGATCGCCGACCGGTCGGCGGCGTCCAGTTCGGTGAGCGCGGCGTTGGCGCCGGGCGCGACCACGATGAAGTTCTCCGCGTCCCGGTCGACGGCGATCAGCGCGACGCCGGAGGCGCCGGGAACGGTGCGCAGACCCCGCACGTCGACCCCCGCCCCGACCAGGCTCGCCCGCAGCTGCGTACCGAACGCGTCGTCGCCGACCGCGCCCACGAAGTCGCAGCCGGCGCCGGCCCGGGCGGCGGCAACCGCCTGGTTGGCGCCCTTGCCGCCGGGCACGGTCCGGAAGTTCTCGCCGAGCACCGTCTCACCGGGGCGGGGCAGCTGCGGCGTCGTCACCACCAGGTCCAGGTTGGTGCTGCCCACCACCACCACGTGCGCGCTCATCCCCTGCTCCCTTCGGTCCGCCTCGCGGCCGCCGGCATGCACCCGCCGGACGGCCGCAACCCGATCACTCCCCCGCTCCGGCCAGGGCGCGGGTCCGCTCGGCCAACTCGTCGAAGCCGATGCCGTCGAAGCCGCCGATGCTGCTGGCCAGCCGGTTGCGCAGCGGGGCGACCCAGCGCGCCGGCAGCCCGGACGCCCCGGCGAGGGCCCCGGTGACCGCGCCGACCGTCGCGCCGGTCGAGTCGGTGTCCCAGCCGCCGCTGACCACCGCGGTGATCGACCGTTCCAGGTCACCGCGGCCGTACGCGAGCGCGGCGGCCACCAACGCGGCGTTGTTGCGCACGTGCACCCAGTGCAGGTGTCCGTGCCGGGCGTACAGCTCGTCGACAACCGGTTCCCAGTCGTCGGCCCCGGCGCCGAGGGCGCGCGCCTCGCGGACCGTGGCGGCGAAGCGGCTGCGCGGCGGCAGCACCGCCTCGGCGGCGTCCAGCACCTGATCGACGCTCGCGGCGACCGGCGCCGCGGCGGCGAGGGCCGCGGCCCAGAGCGCGCCGTGCACCCCGCCGCGGACGTGGCTGACGGTGGCGTCCCGCCAGGCCAGCTCGGCGGCCCGGTCGGGCCGGCCGGGATTGACCCAGCCGTACACGTCGGTGCGGATCTGCGCGCCGATCCACTCCCGGAACGGGTTGTGCCGACGCGCGGTCTCCGGCGGGGCCAGCCCGAGCAGCAGGTTCCGGTAGGCCACCCGCTCGGCCGTGAAGACCCGCCCGCCGGGCAGCCAGTCCAGCCAGGCCTGCGCCACGTCCGCGCTGGTGAAGTCCCGACCGTGCGTCTCCAGCACGCGCAGCGCCAGCAGCGCGTAGTTCAGGTCGTCGTCCTCGGGCATGCCGTCGATGTTCTCGGCGAGGCTGGTCGGTGCGCTGCGCCGGTTCCACGGCCAGCGGGCGGCCACCTCGGGCGGCAGCCCCTTCGCGGTGAACCAGTCGCGCAGCGGCCACCGGCCGGTCGCGGTGAGGATCTCCCGGATCCCCTCCCGGGGGATCTTCTCCACCGGCTTGCCGAGCAGGCAGCCGACCGCCCGACCGAGCCATGCGCCGTGCAGCCGGTCGTACGACACGTCGGTCGGCAGCGACCAGCCCGCCGGCCAGCCGGCCCGGATCGCGGCCAGGTCGTCCGGCTCGTCGTCGGCGGCGACGGTGGGCAGCGCGTCGGCGGCGTCCAGCAGCTGCGCGGCGAGCGCCCGCAGCGCCGGTGACGCCGGGGTCGGCGACGCCCCGCTGACCGGCGGGGTGGGATCCCCGCCGGCTGCCGTCCACCGCTGGGCGAGCGCGGTCACGTCCCGCCCCTCGTCCCGGCTGGCCGCCAGCTCGTGCGGCAGCAGGTCCTCCGGCTGCACCCAGGTGATCCTCACCGGGTCGGCTCCGCGTCCCGACGGTCCGCGCCGCTCGGCGCCCGGGTCGCGCCACCGGCCAGCCCGGCGAAGCGCTCGGCCCGCCGGGCGAACCGGACCTGGTCCCGGTCGAAGACCTCGCCGGCCACCGCCGCGAGGACGTGGGCCGGCTCGACCAGATCGGTCCGGGAGGCGGTGGCGACGGTCTCGGCCCACTCCGCCGGCACCGCCGCCGAACCGCCGAGCGCCCCGGCGATGGCGCCGGCCATGGTGGCGGTGGAGTCCGCGTCGCGGCCGTAGTTCACCGCACCGAGCACCGCCGGACGGAACTCGCCGCCGGCCACCACGAGCATGCCGATCGCCACCGGCAGCTCCTCGATGGCGTGCAGTCGGCTGGGCCGCCGCGCGCCGAGGCCGGGGCTGCGGTACTCCTCCCCCACCGTGTCGTAGGGGGCGACCGCGGCCCGCAGCGCCGGGATCGCCGGCTTCCAGTCGTGGTGCCCCCGGGCCTCCTTGACCACCGCGTCGATGGCCGCCCGGGTGCCGTCGCGGGCCAGGTCCAGCGCCGCGGCGACGACATCCTCGACGCCCGCGCCGGGGGTCGCCGCCGCGGCGACCGCGGCCGCGAAGACCGCGGCGGCCTCCCGCCCGTAGCTGTGCTGGTGCGCCCCGGCGACCTCCACCGCCTCGGCGTACGCCCCGGCCGGATCGCCCGCGTTGACGATGCCGACCGGGGCCATGTACATGGCCGCCCCGCAGTTGACGATGTTGCCGACCCCGGCCTCGCGCGGGTCCGCGTGGGCGTGGTGCAGGCGGGTGACCAGCCACCGCTCGGCGGCCGCGAGCCGGTGGAAGGTCACCCCGTCCCGCTCCAGGTCGGGGATGTGCACCACCCGCTCGATCAGGTCGGGGACCAGCAGCTCCACCACGTCGTACGCGTCGAGGTGGTCTCGCTTGGCCGCGTAGGCGCGGACCAGGGCATGGGTCATCAACGTGTCGTCGGTGATGTGCCCGTCGCCCTTGTGGTACGGCGCGAGCGGCCGCGCGGTGGCCCAGTCCGCGTGGTACGGGGGCACGATGCCCTCGACCCAGCCGCCGAACCGGGCGCGGATCTGCTCGGGCAGCGCCGTCTCGGTGGCGCCACCGAGGGCGTCTCCGACCGCGGCGCCGACCAGGCAACCGACCGACTTATCGAGCAAGAGTGACATGTTCTACCTCAGAACCTGCTTGCCACCGTCGACCAGCTGCGTGCCGAGCTGGTCGAGGGTGATCTTGTTGGCGAAGTACTGCTGGAGAGCCGGGGTGGCGTACTTGGTCTTCCACTCCGGGTAGCCGTCGGCCTGCTGGAACGGGGCGACGGTCAGGTCCGCGGCGCTGTCCGCGGCGACGTCCCAGCCCTGCTTGCCGTTGGTGAGCTTGACCAGTTCCTCGTTGGCCTGTTTGCCGGTCGGTACCAGCCAGTCACCCTTGGCCAGTGCGGCCATGTTCGTCGGGTTCAGGAAGTACTCGAGGAACTGCGCGGCCTGCTTCTTGTGCTTGGAGTCCTCGGAGACCGACAGCGTCTGCGGGTTCGCCGCCTGCTTGGCGGAGAGCCCCTTGACCGGCGGCAGGGTGACCCACTGGAAGTCGGCCGGCGCCTGCTCGACCATCTGCTGGCGCAGCGACACCGAGCCGGGCAGCATCGCGTACTTGCCGCCGAAGAAGCCGGGCAGGGTGTCCGCGCCGCTCATGCCGAGGGCCTCCGGGGAGGCCGACTTGGCGGTGTAGATCATGTCGTGGATCCGCTTCGGGATTTCCTTCTCCGCGTCACCGATCTTGACCTCGGTGCGACCGCCGTCGGTGTAGAAGAACTTCCCGTCGTAGTTGAGCGCCAGGTTCAGCACCCGGTTGGTCGGCGACTTCAGCGCCCACGCCACGCCGTACTGGCCGGGCTTGGTGAGCTTCTGCGCGTTGGCCTGGAACTCGTCCCAGGTCCAGCCGCCGTCGGCCGGCGGCACCGCGACGCCCGCGGCGTCGAGCAGCTTCTTGTTGGCGATGACGACCTGCGACTCCAGCAGGAACGGCACGCCGGTGACCTTGTCGTCGGTGGTGACGGTGTCCCAGACGCCCTGGTCGATCTGGCCCTTCAGGTCGTCGGAGAGCAGCCCGGAGAGGTCGGCCAGGTAGCCCTGCTTGCTGAACTCGCCGATCGCGGACGCCTCGTAGTGCACGATGTCCGGCGCGTCGCCGCCCTCGAACGAGGTGAGCAGCTGGTCGTGCACCGAGTTCCAGTCGCCCTGGACGTACTCGACCTGGATGTCCGGGTGCTCGGCGTTCCACTTGGCGACCAGGTCCTTGTTGACCTGCAACGACTCCTTCTGCCAGGCGAGGCTGAGGAAGCGCAGCTTCACCGGGCCGGACGCGGCCTCGTCGTCGCCGCTGTCACCGCACGCGGCGAGCGCGCCGAGGCCGACGACCGCGACCGCGGTGGCCGCGGCGAGTCGACGGAATCGGGTAGGGAGCATGGGGGGTTACCTCCTTGGTGGTGGATGGGGGACGGTTCAGCCCTTGACCGCGCCGGCGAGCGACCCGGACGAGAGCCGGCGTTGCATGAACGCGAAGAAGATCAGGCTGGGCAGCGTGGCCAGCAGCGAGCCGGCCGCGAGGGGCCCGAGACGGGCGGTGCCCTCGATGCCGACGAACCGGGCCAGCGCGACCGGCAGGGTGGCCAGCTCGGGGGTCTTGATCAGCACCAGGGCGAAGAAGAACTCGTTCCAGGCCGAGATGAAGGAGAACAACGCGGTCGCGACCAGGCCCGGGGCGAGCAGCGGGAAGACCACCCGGCGCAGGACCTGCACCCGGGTCGCCCCGTCCACCGAGGCGGCCTCCTCCAGCTCGCGGGGGATGTTGCGGACGAAACCCTGCAGCATCCAGAGCGCGAACGGCAGCGCCCAGACCACGTAGATCAGCACCAGTCCGGCATGCGTGTTGGCCAGGCCGGCCTGGCGCAGCACCAGGAAGATCGGGATGATCAGCAGTACGAACGGGAAGAGCTGGGAGAGCAGCACCCAGCCCAGCGCGGCGGTGCCGAGCTTCGAGCGGAACCGGGCCAGCGCGTACGACGCCGGCATGGCGACCAGCACGGTCAGCACCGCCGAGGCGAGCGAGACCTGCAGGCTGTTCAGCGCGGCCCGCCCCAGCTCCTGCTCGGTGAAGGCCTGGACGAAGTTCTGCACGGTCGGGTTGGTGGGGATCAGCGTCGGGTGCAGCTGCACCAGCTCGCGCGGCGGCTTGAACGCCGTGGAGACCAGCCAGATCAGCGGAAACCCGAGGAAGATCAGGTAGCCGGCGAGCGCCACGTACTGCAAGGCCCGCCCGGTGCGGCTCGGCTTACCAAACATCTCAGTTGGCCTCCCTCAACCGGCGGCGGAGATAGACGGCGAGCAGCGCGACGATGATCACGACCATCACGTTGCCGAGCGCGGCGGCGTAGCCGTAGTTGCCGTAGCGGAACGCCTCCTCGTACGCGAAGAGCATCGGCAGCATGGTCTTGCCGCCCGGTCCGCCGGCGGTCAGCACATAGACCAGGCCGAACGAGTTGAAGTTCCAGATGAAGTCCAGCGACGTGATCGCCACGATCACCGGGGCCAGCGCGGGCAGCGTGACGTGCCGGAACCGGTGCCAGGTGCTCGCGCCGTCCACCGCGGCCGCCTCGTGCAGCTCCTGGCCGACCCCCTGCAGGCCGGCGAGCAGCACCACGGTGGTCTGCGGCATGCCGGCCCAGACCCCGACGATGATCACGGCGGGCAGCGCGGTGCTGAAGTCGCCGAGCCAGTTGGCGCGCAGGCCGTCGGCGCCGATCCGGTGGAAGAACTCGTTGAGCAGGCCGGCGTCCGGGTGGTAGACGAGCTTCCAGAGGATGCCGACCACGACCGGCGGCATCGCCCAGGGCACCACGGCCAGCACCCGCGCCACGCCCCGGAACCGCAGCTGCTGGTTGAGCAGCAGGGCCAACCCGAGGGCGAGCAGGAACTGCAGCACGGTCACCCCGAACGCCCAGAGCAGCCCGATCTTGAACGAGTTCCAGAACAGGTCGTCACCGAGGAGTTCCCGGTAGTTCGCCAGGCCGGTGAAGCTGACCTCGGCGTTGCGCCCGGCCCGGGCGTCGGTGAAGCCGAGGTAGATGCCGCGCAGCAACGGGAAGACCGACAGCAGCAGGATCGGCAGCAGCGACGGCAGGAGCAGCAGGTAGATGGCGGTCCGGTCGGAACGCGACCGGTTCGGGCGGCGGGTCTTGCCGGCCGGCTCGACGTCCGGCCGTTCGGCCAGCGTGGTCATGAGATCACCCCTTCGCTGGACGGTCGGGAGGGCGGTCGCGGGGCCGGCAGCGTCGGGCTGCTGGACGCGCGGACGGCGAGGCTCGGCAGCACCTGCTCGCGCCGCGGCGGCAGGGCCGGCTCGGCGATGCGTTGCAGGAGCAGTTCGGCGGCTCGGCGACCTCGCTCGGCCGAACCGAGCGAGACGCTGGAGAGCTGGGGAAACATCATCTGGGCCAGCTCGGTGTCGTCCATGCCGACCAGGGCGACGTCCTCCGGCACCCGGCGACCGGCAGCCAGCAGGGCGTGCAGCGCGCCGACCGCGATCAGGTCGTTGGCACAGACCAGGGCGTCCGGGGCGGTCCGGGCGAGCAGCCGCTCGGCGGCGGCGCGGCCGGCCGCGTACTGGAAGTCGCCGACCTCGATCAGGTCCTCGTCGAGCGTGATGCCGTGCCGGGCCAGGGCGGCCCGGAAGCCGGCGTCGCGGGCGGCGCCGGGGACGGTGTCGAGCGGGCCGTTGACGAAGCCGATCCGCCGCCGTCCCGTGGCGACGAGGTGGTCCACGGCCAGCGCCACGCCCTGCCGGGAGTCGGTGCGCACGTTGTCCACCGCGGCGTCCGCGCCGAGCTGGCCGACCACCACCACCGGCACCGGGCTGGCCACCAGCGCGGCCAGGTGGTCGTCGGTGACCCGGATCGGCGAGACGATCATGCCGTCCACGTAACGGTTGGCCAGGCGGCGCAGCAGGGCGGTCTCGTTGTCGATCCGCCCGCCGGTGGCGTGCACCAGCAGCTGCCGTCCGGAGGAGGCGACCACCGCTTCGATGGCGCGCATCATCTGCACGTAGACCGGGTTGCCGATGTCCTCCACGGCGAGCGCGACGAGGCCGGTGCGCTGCGACTGCAGTGACCGGGCGATCGCGTTCGGCACGTAGCCCACCTCGGCCGCCGCGGCGCGTACCTTGCGGACGGTCTCCGGGCTGCCGCCGACGCCGTTGAGCACCCGCGAGGCGGACGCGATGGAGACACCGGCCCGGGCGGCGACGGTGTGCACCGTCGGTCGGCCGTCCGCCGTCTCCTGTAAACGTTTACGACCCACGCCCTGGCACCTCCACCCGATAGCTGTAAACGTTTCCGGGAGTCTGCGCCGTGGATGGCGGAGAGGTCAAGGGCTCGTTACGAAAACGTTTCCAAGCGGGATGAGGGCCGGCGATCCGACCCACGCGGTGGGTCGGATCGCCCTCGACGGCCGGTCAGCGGCGACCGAGGACCTCGGTGATCCGAATGAACCCGTCGCCGCCGTGTCCCAGCCCGATGGTGCGGCGGGCCAGACCCTCGGCCGCCCGCATCACGCTCGCGTCGATTCCGTGCGCCTCGGACGCCTGCACGATGTGGGCCATCGACGAGACCGCGGAGGTGATCGGATTGTCCTCGCCGGAGAAGCTGCCGCTCTCCACGTCCTCGGCCAGCTCCTCGAAGAGCGGCGGGATGATCGCGCCGATGCCCTTGGCGAAAGGTGCCAGCTCCCGGGCGGTGACGCCCTCCGCCCGCGCCACCGCCAGGGCGTGCGCGTAGCCCGCCATCGTCGTCCAGAAGATGTCGAGCAGGGCGATGTCGTAGGCCGCCGCCCGGCCGATCTCCTCGCCGAGGTGGGTGTGGACGCCGCCCAACGCGTCCAGCACCGGCCGGTGCCGCCGGTAGAGCTCGGCCGGGCCACTGTGGATGAACACGGCGGCTGGCGTACCGATCGTGGTGGTCGGCGTCATGATCGCGCCGTCCAGGTAACCGATGCCGTGTCCGGCTGCCCAGTCGGCGGTGTCCCGGGCCCGGTCCGGCGTGTCGGCGGTCAAGTTCACCAGCACGCGACCCTTCAGCGCACCGGTGACCGCCTCCGGTCGCAGGATGGCGTCGCTGGCGTCGTAGTTCACCACGCAGACGACAGTCAGCCCGCTCGCCGCGACCGCCTGCTCGGCCGATCGGGCGAGGACCGCGCCACGCGCCACCAACTCCGCGCCCCGGCCGGGCGTCCGGTTCCAGACCGTGGTCGGCAGACCGGCGGCCAGGAACGCACCCGCCAGGGACCGGCCCATCGGCCCCAGCCCGAGAACGGTGACAGACTTCTCGATGTCCGAGGACATGCCTCAACTCCTCATCGGTAAGCATCAACAAATAGGGATGAACAGGACGAAGATGACGCGCAGTCGTGCCCAGGACCCGAACGTCTGCGGAGTGACCGCCGCGATCGCCGTGATCGACGGCAAGTGGAAGACCGCTCTGCTCTGGCTGTTGGAATCCGGTCCGTGCCGCCCCGGCGAGCTGCGCCGGAAGCTGCCCGGCCTCACCGAGAAGGTGCTGACTCAGGCCCTGCGCGAGATGGAGTCGGACGGTCTGGTGCACCGCGAGGTGCACGACGTGCTGCCCCTGAAGACCGAGTACTCCCTGACCCCGTTCGGCCGCGACCTCTCCGAGGCGCTGACACCCGTCGCCGACTGGGGCCACCGCCGCCTGGCCAAGCTCACCGGGGAGCCCACGTCCTCCTGAAACACCGACGACCCCCCGCCCTGCTCGGTACCGGCGGTCCCCCGACCGCTCACGACCAGCTTCACCCCGCCCGCCGTGGCCGCCAAGTACCCACAAAAAGGTGGCCAGGCCGCCCGGGCCGCCCGGACCGGGCGGCGGCCAGGGCGACCGGCCTAGCCCTCAACCAGTGAGCGAGCGCCAGAACGCCACCCGGTGGTCGCGGGCGAACTCCGTCCGGCCGATGCCGGCGTGCCCGGGAGCGAGCCGCTGCACGTATTCCGACCGGACGTCGATCCGCGGCCAGGACGGCAGCCCGGACCGGTTGGGGTCACCCCGGTGCGCGAACGCGGTCCAGTAGCCGACCATCGCGTCGGACAGGCGCTCCTGCCCGGCCGAGAACGGTCGCACGTAGTCGACGGTGAACAGGTAGGGCAGCTCCGCCGTGTGGTACGCCCCGGTCGGGAAGGTCACCGGCGCTGCCTCGGCGAAGAACGGAGCGTCGCGGTCGGCGAACTCGTACAGGTAGGTCGGCACGTACCGACTGAACGCCAGCGCGGTGTCCAGGACCGGTTGTGCGTACTGGAAGCCGGTCATGGCCGCGGAGAGCGCCTCCGACGGCGTATTGAAGTCGGCCAGCGGATAGCGGGCGAGGACCTGCGGCGCCCGCACGCCGAACGCCGCCCTGATCTGTTCCCGGTACTGCCGCGCGGTGAGCCCGCACGGCCTCTCCTGGTCGGGTGCGCAGAGCATGTCGGTGCGCTCCATGCCCCACACCTGCGCGCGGTACTCGTCACGGGTCACGCCGACGAGTACCGGCACCCGATGGAAACGGCCCGTGGCGACCGCCTCGGCCGGGTCGACCGGAAGCACCGGCCCAGCGGCGACCGGGCCGGCCTCCCACGCGGACTGCCCCGGGTATCCGGCAGCGGCCACCAGTTCCTGCGCCGAGCGGCGACGCAGGCAGGCGGCGACGCCCGCGCCGTCATCCTCGCAGCCGACCGCCGTGACCAGCGCCCGCGTGCCAGCCAGCGCGTCTTCGCGGCTCGGCAACGGCGTGACGCACGAGTTGCCTGCAGCATCGCGCGGTGGAACAGCCCGACCGAGCCGGGTGCCGCGAGGTGGGCGCAGACGCTGGTGGCACCGGCCGACTGCCCGGCGAGCGTGACGTTGCCCGGGTCGCCACCGAACGCCGCCGCGTTGGCCTGTACCCACCGCAGCGCGGCCTGCTGGTCCTCCAGCCCGAAGTTGCCGGACCCGCCCACGTCGGGCTGGCTCAGGAACCCGAGCGCGCCGAGGCGGTAGTTCATCGTCACCACGACGACGTCGCCGTCGACCGCCATCCTGCGCCCACCCCAGGTGTCGCCCTGCCCGAGGAAGAAGTGCCCACCGTGGAGCCACACCAGCACCGGAAGCGACCTGCTGTCGTCGCGTACGGCGGGTGTGGTGACGTTCAGGTACAGGCAGTCTTCGGCCGCGCTCTGCCGGTCCATCGGCAGGCCGGCCGGCTGGGCGCACCCCGGTGCTGGCTTGGTGGCGTCGCGTACCCCGGTCCAGGCCGCCGCCGGTCGCGGTGACCGCCACCGCAGCTCACCGACCGGCGCGGCCGCGTACGGGATGCCCAGGAACGAGCGGTGGTCCGCGGCGACCACGCCACGCGTCTCCCCGTGCGTGGTGCGGACCACCGCCGGCGCACGCGCCGGCTCCGTCGGGCCGGCCACTGCGGTGCCGACGGGGAGCAACGCCGCGCCCACCACGGCCGCGGCGATCCAGGATCGCATTCTCGACACGTCCATCCGGTGCCTCCAGTCTCCCTGTGTACGCGGTACGCGTACCGACCTGAGCATCCGGGCGCCTGTTACAGTCCTCAACCTGGGCACTAGTGCACCCCGTCGAGCCATCCTGGACGGTGCCCTGGCGCACTAGTGCGGTGGAGGTGGATGCGGTGGGGATCGACGAGGCCGGGCCGGCGTCCGCCCGCATCGCCGCGCAGCTGCGCGGGCGGATCGCCGCCGGCGACCTCAAGCCCGGTGACCGCCTGCCCTCCACGCGACAACTCGTGAGCGAGTGGGGGGTGGCGATGGCCACGGCGAGCAAGGCCCTCGCCGCGCTCCGGCTGGAGGGCCTCACCGAGGCCGTGCCCGGCGTCGGCACCGTCGTCGCGGCCGGGCGCGGTCGCCGCACCGGCACCCCGCGCCCCGTGGGTCAACACGGTCGCCGCGACGCGGACGAATTCCGGGATCGAATCGTGCGCGCCGCCACCGCGATCGGTGACGCCGAAGGGTTGGCCGCCACCACGATGCGCCGCATCGCCACCGATCTCGACGTGGCCACCATGGCGCTCTACCGTCACGTGCGGGGCAAGGACCACCTCGTCATGCTGATGGCCGACGCGGCCTTCGCCGAGCATCCACTGCCCGACCGGCCGACCGGCGACTGGCGGGCCAAGCTGGAGTTGCTGTGCCGCACCCAGTGGGCGATGTACCAGCGTCACCCGTGGCTCGCCCACGTGGTGTCCTTCACCAGGCCACTGCTGACACCCCACGCCATCGCGCACACCGAGTGGACAATGCGCGCGGCCGCCGACCAGGGACTCGCGCCCACCACCCTCATCCACGTCGCCGCCACCGTCGCCAATTTCGTCCGCGGCACCGCCGTCAACCTGGAGCGAGAGGCCGAGGCGGTGCGGGACACCGGCATCACGGACGACGAGTGGCTGCACGCCCAGGGCCAGACGCTCGCCGCGACCCTGCGCAGCGGGGCGTTCCCGATCCTGGCCGGCATATCGGCTCGCACCGACGTGGACCTCACCCTCGACACGCTGTTCGAGTTCGGCCTGCAGCGCATGCTCGACGGCATCGAGCCGCTCTGCCGAACGCGCTCAGGGGTCGAACGCTGACGGGTGCGGGCACCCGCGCCAGCCAGGGATGAGCGCCGCCGGTGGTGAGTTCCGGCCGCGTCGGACGACCAGCCACCGGGGCGATGCGCCCCGTGGCGTCAGGAGCGACGTTCGCGCTCCTGGGCGAGCCGCTCGTCCAGCCGGCCCAGCTCGTAGATCGCGTTGAGGTTGGTCGGCAGCCGGGTCACGTTGTCGGCGCTCAGCTCGGGATCGCCCGGCGGCACGGGGCCACCGGCCACGACCGGGGACGCGGCGGCCGGCGCCGGCTGACGCCGGCGGACGAGCAGGATCAGCGGCACCGCGATCGCGCCGACCGCGATCACCAGCACCGCCAACCGCATCAGGTCGTCGTCGCCGGCTGCGGGCGCGGCGAGCTGGTCCGGGCCGACCGGAGCGCCGTCGCGAGCGCCGGGTTGGGGCGCCAGCGGAACGCCGACCAGTGAGTCTTCGGCGTCGCCCTGCGAGCCGACCCGGGCCGGCATGCGGGACGTCGGGTCGGACGACCCGCTGGGCAGTGGCACGGCGCCCGGCGAGCCGGGCGGCCCCGACGGGCCGGGCGGACCGGAGGGACCGGGCGGGCCCGACGGGCCGGGCGGCCCGGTTGGCGCCGCGCTCGGGGTCGCGCTCGGCGTGCCGTCACCCCCGCCGAGCAGGCCGTCGACGAGCTGCCCCAGGCCGCCGAGCAGGCCACCGACCGGGCCGGTGGACGCCGGCGGCGACGTGGACGGGGAGGGCGCGGGAGCCAACGCGAGGGTCAGGGCGAGCGCGGCGACGGCAGACATGGGCCACCTCAGAAGGGGTCGATATGTGAGGCACCGTACCGCACGGTGGGTGGCTGCGGGATGACCCCCGGCGCGGCGACGCGTCGGCGGGCGACGGCGGAGCGGAGGGGTGCCGCCGCAGCCCTCCGCTCCGGGTCCCGGGTGGCGTCCGGTCAGGACGGCAGGCCACCGACCTGGGTGTTGATCCAGGACCGGATCGACGACAGGTCGCCGTAGATGGACGGGCCGGTCGCGCAGGTCGAGTTGTTGTTACCGGCTCGGCTGGTCGCGCCGATCAGGTTCCACACTCCGTTGATCCGCCGCACCTGGGGGCCGCCGGAGTCGCCGTAGCAGGCGCCCGAGTTGCCGTTCGTGTTGTTGGTGCAGATCTCGTACGGGCCGTTGATGCCCGAGCAGCGACTGTCCGACACGATCGAGGTGTCCAGTTCGTTGGCGACCGCGGGCGCGGATCCGCAGCCTCGGGGAGCGCAGGTCTGCCCCCAACCGATGATCCGGGTCGCCGTGCCGACCGCGCCCGAGGTGCTCGGGATCGGCGCCGGCGCGTAGCTCACCGAGCTGGCCAGTTGCAGCAGCTTGACGTCAATGCTGGGGTGGTTGACTCCCCGCGTCACCCGGACCACCGTGCCGCCGCTGGTGCGGTTGGTGCTGCCCACCCGGACCGAGGAGGGGGTCGGGCAGTGCTTGGCGGTGACCGCCCAGTTCGCCTTGATCAGCGATCCGGTGCAGCCGGAGACGTACACCATGAAGGGGTAGTTCTCGGTGGCCGGCCGACCACCGACCACGAGCGGCGCGACGTCCGCGCCGTCCTGCCAGGTGTAGGTCCGGGTGTCGGCGGGGGCGGCCAGCGTGCCGGCGAAGAGCGAGTTCACCTGGGTCGCCTCGGCGGAGCTGGGGTAGGCGTTCGTGCAGGAGACCGGCGCGCTGCTGCCGGACATCAGGTCCGAACAGAGGCCGGTACGCCGGTCCGGCAGGCCGAGGATGTGACCGAACTCGTGGGTGGCGATGCGGGTGCGGTGGTAGCCCTGGTTGACGGCGGTGCGGCCCATCCAGATCCGACCCGAGCCGAGCCCGGTCACCTGCGCCCGGGGCCAGCCGTCGTCGACGTAGACGGTGATGCTGGCCGGCGTGCCGGGCAGCAGCCGCACGGTGCTGACCCGGCTGTTCCAGATCTGCGCGGCCTGGTCGAAGTTGGTGCGGAACTCCCCGGTCCGGCTGGCGTCGTAGTAGAGGGTCCGCACGGCGGAGGCCGCCGTGCCGGTGGCGACCCGCATCCCGGTCGCCGCCAGGACCGCCACCAGTACGGCGATCGCCGCACGTAACAGTTGTCGTCGGATCATCACGCACTCCCCTGGTTCCGGACGGCCGTGCCGCCGTCCATTGACATGCGTGAATGTTAATCGGCCGCTGTCGATATGCGACATAGCGGATACGTCATACCGCGTGCCGTCAGCGGGTGGCAGCGCCGGTCGCGGCGAGCAAAGCCTCCGCGGCTGTGGTCCGGGCGTAGAGCACGAAGCGACCGGCCCGATGGGCGCCGACCAGCCCGGCGTCACGCAGCGCGCCTAGATGCGCGGATACGGTGCCCGGGGTCAGCCGGCAGCGCTCGGCCAACTCCGTGGTCGAGGTGGGCACCGCCAGCTCGTGCAGCAGTGCGGCCCGGGTCTTCCCCAGCACCCGGGCCAGCCCGCGGCCTGGCGATAGCGGGTCCCGTTCCCAGAGCGTGGCCACCGCGCGGGCCGGGTAGCGCAGCACCGGCTGGCCCGGCGAGCCGAAGTTCGACCAGACCCGCGGGCCGCAGAAGACCGAGGGGACGAGCAGCAGCCCTCGCCCGTCCAGCCGCACCGCACCGGAGAGCACCAGGTGCTCCACGTGCAGGGTGTCGCCGTCCAGCCGGACGTACGGGTCGAGGTGGTTCAGCAGGCCCTGCACCCCGTCGGTGGCCATTCGTCGCGCCCCGAGCAGCACCTCCCGCTCCAGCAGCGTCCGCATCCTCGGCCAGTACGGCCCGATGGCGGCATCGGCGTACGCCCGGACAACCTCCGCCAGTCGACGCAGGCCCTCCGTCGGGCAGTCGTACAGCTCGGCCACCCGAGGCGACCGTGGCCCGGGCACGCGGTCCAGCTCGGCCCGGACCACCTCGGCCGGCGTGGCGGCGAGGGCGGCCAGCTCGACGTCGAGCGTCGGCTGTGAGGTGGACGGGGGTGGGCACACGAACCCCGGGATGATGCCGGTGGGCATCGACACCAGGTCGGTGAGGAGCCGCCAGTCCACGGTGGCCAGGCGCGGCCGGGCCCGCTCGACCCAGGGCAGGTGCTCCGGGAACCACTGGGGCCGCGTGATGATCCGGACGCTGCCGACCGCCTCCCACAGCGGCGACACCGCGAACCGGGTCGTCGCCAGGTCCCGCGCGTCCAGTCCGACCAGCAACATCGGCGCCTCCGTTGGATTTGACAGGCGCCAAATCTATCGCCGCCGGCAGGCCGGGCCGGCACGGTGGGCGGCATGACGACCGCCTCCACGGCGACGGCTGCCGGCCACCGTCCGGCCGGCCGCTGGCCGCGCCCCTTTCGGTTGCTCTACACGGCGACGGTCGTGCACGACGTCGGCTTCCACGTCAGTCACCTGGCCGTGCCGGTGCTCGCCGTCTCCGTGCTCTCCGCCAGCCCCGGCCAGGTGGGGTTGCTCGGCGCGCTGAGCACCGCCGCGTTCCTGCTGATCGGCCTACCGGCCGGGGTCTGGATCGATCGCTGGCCCCGCCGTACCGTGCTGGTCGGCGCGGACCTGCTGCGCGCGGCACTGGTCGCCTCGGTGCCGGTGGCCTGGTGGGCCGGTTGGTTGACCATTCACCAGCTCTACGTCGTGGTGGCGCTGAGCGGTGTCGGCGCCGTCTTCGCGGACGTGGCGGCGCAGAGCGTCCTACCCGAGCTGGTCGGCCGGGACCGGCTGGTCGCGGCGAACTCGCTGCTGATGACCACGAGCGGCACGCTGCAGATCGCCGGACGCGGGCTCGGCGGTCTGGTGGTGCAGGCACTCACCGCGCCGGTCGCGATCGTGGTGGACGCGGTCGGCTTCGCGGTCGCCGCGGCCGTCCTCCGCCGGATCCCGACGCCGCCGCGAACGGCGCCGACCCGGCGACGCGGCGGATTCGGTCGGCAACTCGGCGCCGGCGTCCGGCACGTGCTCGGCAACCCGCTGCTGCGCCCGCTCGCCGTCTCGACCGCGAGCACCAACCTGACCATGCAGCTGACCACCACGATGCTGCCCGTCGTCTTCCTCCGCGACCTGGGCCTCGGTCCGGCCACACTGGGGCTGTTCCTCGCCGCCGGCGGGGTCGGCGCGCTGCTCGGGGCGGTGAGCGCCCGACCGATCGCGCGGCGGATCGGCCACGGTCGCGCGCTATGGCTGCCCGGACTGCTTGTCGCGCCGCTCGGCCTGCTCGTCGCACTGGTCGACACCGGCCCGATGCTGTGGCTGGCCGGCGTCGGTTGGCTCGTGCTGGCCTGGCGGACCGGCATCGGCAACGTCGTCGGGGTGAGCCTGCGGCAGGGCGTCACCCCCGACGCGCTGCTCGGGCGGATGAACGCCACCTTCCGGTTCCTGCTCACCGGGGCGCTCACCGTGGGCGCCGCGGTTGCCGGGTTGCTGGCCCAGTACGTCGACGTGCGCACCTCGCTCCTGGTCGGCGCGGTCGCCAACGGGCTCACCTGGCTGCCGGTCCTCTGCTCGCCGCTGCGGGCGCTGCGCCACCCCCCGGCGGCGACGACATCGGACGTCGACTGACCAGGTGCGTTGTTACCCGGGTGTTACGGCACGGCGAAGCTGCTGCCGCGCAGGGCCTCCACCGTGGATCCGACGACGCCGGCGACGAGGCCGGACACCGCTACGGAATCGAGGGGAAACGACGATGAGGATCAGGAGCGCACTGACTGCACTGGCCGTCCTGGTCGCCGGCCTGGTGGCCGGCGCGGGCACCGGCACGGCGGCCACCACCAGCCGGGCGGCGGCCACCGGGGCGCCGTACTGCGGGATCACCTGGGGCAGCGGGGAGAAGGCGGCCGGCACGCTGAGCAGCGCCCCGCTGACCGACGTGCGTACCGGCCGGCACGAGTGCCACGACCGAGTGGTGTTCGAGTTCGCCGGGCCGGTGAACGGCTACACCGTGGGCTACGGCGAGACGTGGACCGAGGGCGAGGGGCTGGCGCTGTCGCCGTACACCGCTGGCGGCGCGCTGCTGCGGGTCTCTCTGCAGGCCCCGGCGTACGACGACGCGCACGTGGGCACCGTGCCGTACCGGGTCGGCGAGCACGCGGCCAACGTGCTGCGCTACCAGACCCTGCGGGACGTGGTCTTCGGCGGCAGCTTCGAGGGCTACAGCACCTTCGCCGTCGGCGTGCGGGCGCGGCTGCCGTTCCGGGTCTTCGTCCTGGCCGGCCCCGGCACGCACAGCCGGATCGTGCTGGACGTGGCACACCAGTGGCAGGAGTGAACCACCGCGCGGACGAGGGTCCGGCACCGGCCGGACCCTCGTCACCGTCCGTTGCGCCAGGGCTCCCCGGCGTCGCCCGGGGCTACGCTGGTGGCGTCATGGACGGCCGCGTGCTGCTGGTCGAGGACGATGCCTCCATCAGGGAGGTCACCGCCCTCGGGCTGCGCCGGGCCGGTTTCCGGGTCGACACCGCAGTCGACGGCCGGGCGGCGCTCGCCGCCTGGCGGGCGCAGCCGGTGGACCTGATCGTGCTGGACGTGATGCTGCCCGGCCTCGACGGCCTGGAGGTCTGCCGCGAGGTGCGGCGCAGCAGCCCGGTACCGATCCTCATGCTCACCGCCCGCACCGACATCATCGACGTGGTCGTCGGCCTCGAGTGCGGCGCCGACGACTACCTGCGCAAGCCCTTCGACCTGCCGGAGCTGATCGCCCGGGTCCGGGCGGTGCTGCGCCGGGCCACCGCGCCGGCCGAGCGCGGCACGCTCACCGTCGGCGACCTGGAGATCGATCCGGCCAGCTTCGTGGTCCGCAAGGACGGCCGGGAGCTGCCGTTGACCGCCACCGAGTTCCGGCTGCTGCTGGAGCTGGCCCGCCGCCCCGGCCAGGTCTTCACCCGCGAGATCCTGCTCGACCGGGTGTGGAGCCACAGCTATCTCGGCGACTCCCGGCTGGTCGACGTGGCCGTGCAGCGGCTGCGCGCGAAGGTCGAGCAGGACCCGGCTCACCCCCGGCTCATCCGGACCGTACGCGGGGCCGGCTACAAGCTGACGACGCCGTGAGTGTGACGCGATGGCCGCGGACCGCGTACCCCCGGGCCGGCTCCGGCGCCGGCTGACCATCGCGTTCGTGCTCGTCGCCGGGGTCTCCGCCGGGCTGCTCGCCGGCGGGTCGTACCTGCTGCTGCGGCAGACCCGGCTGGACGCCTCGGTCCAGCAGGCCGCGGCCGACGCCCGCTACCAACTCGTGCTGGCCGCCCAGTTCCAGCCGCTGACCGCGCAGCGCCGCGCCGAGCTGTTGCGCAGCTTCGAGGCGAGCGGCCGGCACGTCCTGCTGGCCGACGGCGACGACGTGCGTGCCGCCAACCCCGCGTTCGCGCCGGCGCTCGGCGCGCCGCTGCGGGCCACCGTCGCCGCCGGCGAGCTGGGCTACGAGCGCTCCGCGCCGTCGGCCCGGCCGCGCCTGCTGGTGGTCGGCGGCCGGATACCGGGGTCGAGCAGTGAGCTCTACGTGGTCACCGCCGAGGAGGAACTGCTCGCCGACCTCGACCAGCTGCGCACGGCGCTGCTCGCCGGCTGGGCCCTGGTCGTGCTCACCGCGGCCGGCGTGGGACACACCCTGGCCCGGCGGACCCTGGAGCCGGTCGGGCGGGCGAGCCGCGCCGCGCAGGCGGTCGCCGAGGGGCTGCTCGCCACCCGGCTGCCGGTCCGTGGCCGCGACGAGTTCAGTGTCTGGGCCGCGTCGTTCAACGGCATGGCCGAGGCGCTGGAGGCGAAGATCCACGCGCTGTCCCAAGCCCAGGCCCGGGAGCGGCGGTTCACCGCCGACGTCGCCCACGAGCTGCGTACCCCGGTGACCGCCCTGGTGGCGGCGGCCTCGCTGCTGTGCGACCACCTCGATCAGCTGCCCGGCGACGCCCGCCGCGCGGCGGAGCTGCTCGTCGCCGACGTGGTCCGGCTGCGCCGGCTGGTCGAGGACCTGATGGAGATCTCCCGGCTGGATGCGGGGCAGGAGCCGCTCGCGGTCCAGCCGGTGGAGCCGCTCGCCCTGCTGCACGCCCTGGTCAGGGCGCACGGTTGGCGTGACCGGGTGGTGGTCGCCGGTGGGCCGGCTCCGCTGCGCACCGACCCGCGACGGCTGGAGCGGGTGCTGGCGAACCTGGTCGGCAACGCGGTCGAACACGGCGGCGGCGAGGTCCGGGCCGGCGTCGAGCGGGACGGGTCGAGCGTCGTCTTCGACGTCGCCGACCGCGGACCCGGCATCCCCGCCGCGCACCTGCCCCGGATCTTCGACCGCTTCTACAAGGTCGACCCGGCCCGCTCCGGCCGGGGCAGCGGGCTCGGGCTCGCCATAGCGCAGGAGAACACCCGACTTCTCGGCGGCCGGCTGACCGTCCGCAGCGAGCCGGGACTCGGCACGCTCTTCCGTCTCACGCTGCCCGCCGCCGGCCCGGACGCCTCCGACCCGCCCGCCGGCACGCCATCCGCCGGCCCGCCCGCCGGACCGCACGAGCCCCGGGACGGCGCTGTGGCGCCGCAGCGGTCCGCGGCCGGCCGGGAACGGTCCGGCGACGCCGGCCCGGACCTGCGGGAGGAGGCCCGATGAGACGACCACTCGCCAGCCTGCTGCTGATCTGCGTGCTGCTGCCCGCCGGTTGCGCGCCCGCGCGCTCCGGGTCGCTGGGCCCGGCCCCCACGGCGGCACCGCCGACGTCCGCCCCGGCCACACCGACCCCCACCGCCGACGGGGTCACGTCGCCGCCCGCCCCGGCCACGTCCGGCGCTCCCCCGGCACCACCGGCCCCACCGCCGGTCGGTGGCGACCCCGCTCCCGCCGGCACGATCACCGTCGAGCTCTGGTTCGTCCGCGACGGGCGGCTGGCACCCACCCGACGGACCCGGCCGAGCACCCCGGCCACCTCGCGGCTGGCGCTCGCCGAGCTGGCCGCCGGGCCGACCGGCGCGGAGGCGGCCACCGGGCTGAGCACCCTGCTGCCCGCCGGCGCCGAACCGATCGGGGTGGCCGGCGGGGTCGCCACCGTTCGGCTGCCGTCCGCGACCGGCGACCCGGCGACCCGGCGGCTGCGCCAGGCACAGGTGGTGTGGACGCTCACCCAGTTCCCCACCGTGCGGCGGGTGCGCTTCGACCCACCGGCCGAACCCGCCGACGGCCCGGTCGACCGCACCGACTACGCCGATCTGCTGCCACCGATCGTGGTGACCGGCCCGACCATCGGCCAGCGGATCGACAGCCCGCTGACCGTCGCCGGGACGGCCGACGTGTTCGAGGCCACGGTGAGCGTCCGGCTCCTCGACGCGGACGGTCGGGAGATCGCCACCACCTTCACCACCGCCACCTGCGGCACCGGCTGCCGAGGGGACTACCGGGTGGCGCTTCCGTGGCGGGTCACCCGAGAGCAGCGCGGCACCGTCGAGGTCTACGAGGTCTCCGCGCAGGACGGCTCCCGGGTGAACGCGGTCAGGGTGCCGGTGACGCTCGTCCCCACCGGCCGCTGAGCCGTCGGCGGATGACCCGGTTGGACACCTTGCGGCACGGATATCCCAAGCCGCTGCGCGGACCGGATGCGGCCCGCTAGCGTCGGATCCGAAGTCGTTTCGCGGGTCCGGCGCCAACGGGGTGGGCAGCCGCGGGCCCAGCCCCGCCCGCCGACGGGACCTCGCTGACCGGGGTCGTCCGTGCCTCCCGCTCCGCCCCGCCTGACCGTCCCCGACGCACAGAGCCGGCACCGAGTCCGCACGGAAGGCTTCACCATGCCCGGAGCAACCTCGACCTCCCCCGGTGCCCCCGACGCCGAGACAGCGACCGGGGGGCACCCGCGGCGCTGGGTCGCGCTGGCGGTCATCGCGATCGCCCAGCTGATGGTCGTGCTGGACGCCACCATCGTGAACATCGCGCTCCCCCACGCCCAAGCCGACCTGCGCATCAGCGACGCCGACCGGCAGTGGGTGGTCACCGCGTACACGCTGACCTTCGGCGGGCTGCTGCTGCTCGGCGGGCGGATCGCCGACTACTGGGGCCGTAAGCGGGCCTTCCTGGTCGGCATGGTCGGCTTCGCCATCGCCTCCGCCATCGGCGGCGTCGCCAACACCGGCGAGATGCTCTTCGCCGCCCGAGCGTTGCAGGGCGCGTTCGGCGCGCTGCTCGCCCCGGCCTCGCTGGCGCTGCTCACCGTGCTCTTCAGCGAGACCCGGGAACGGGCCAAGGCTTTCGCCGTGTACGGCGCAATCGCCGGCGGGGGCTCGGCGGTCGGTCTGCTCCTCGGTGGCGTGCTCACCGAGTACGCCTCCTGGCGCTGGTGCCTGCTGGTGAACATCCTGATCGCCGCGGTGGCGCTCGCCGCCGCGATCCCGCTGGTGCCGGAGAGCCGGGCACACGGCAACACCCGGTACGACGTGCCCGGCGCGGTCGTCGTCACCGCCGGCCTGGTCAGCCTGGTCTACGGCTTCACCAGGGCGGCCGAGGACGGGTGGAGCGCCACCAGCACGCTCGCCTTCATCGCGGTCGGCCTGGCCCTGCTGGCCGCGTTCGTGGTGATCGAGCTGCGCTCCGGGCACCCACTGCTGCCGATGCGAATCCTGCTGGACCGCAACCGCGGCGGGGCCTACCTCACCTCCACGCTGATCGGTGCCGGCCTCTTCGGCGCGTTCCTCTTCCTGACCATCTACTTCCAGGTGGTGCTCCGGTACACCCCGCTGGAGGCCGGGCTGGCCTCGCTGCCGGTGACCGCCGGCGTGCTGATCGCCGCGGGCGGCGCGAGCCAGCTGCTGCCCCGGATCGGGGCGAAGCCGCTGATGCTGTCCGGCGCGGTCCTCGCCGTCGTGGGCATGGCGGTGCTCACCCAGGTCGAGGCGGACACCTCGTTCGTCACCCACCTGCTGCCCGCCCAGTTCATCCTCGGCCTGGGCCTCGGCTTCACCTTCGTGCCGTTGTCCAGCCTCGCGCTGTACGGGGTGCCCGAGCACGACGCGGGCGCGGCCAGCGCCACGCTCAACGCCACCCAGCAGGTCGGCGGCTCGCTCGGCACCGCGCTGCTCAACACGATCTACACCAGCGCGGTGGCCGGGTATCTCACGAACCGGGTGCCGGACCAGACCAACCAGGTCAAGGCGTTGGTTCACGGCTACTCGACGGCTTTCGTCTGGGCCGCCGGCCTGATCCTGCTCGCGGGTCTGGCCACCCTGGTGCTGGTCCGGGTCCGCCGCGAGGACGTCCCCACCGGCGGCGCGGTGCACATGGGCTGAACCCCGCGGCGTCTCGACACTCACCCCCGCGCGCTGGTGGTCGCCGGGGACGCGGCTCAGACCGAGTGTTGCAGCACCGGGACGATGCGGAAGTCGACGCTGCCCTGGTCGATCGTCGCGTGCACCGGCGAGGCGGCCATCTCCGTCATGATCCCGGACGCGCTGCGCCGCCCGTCGGCCGCGGTCTCCCAGGCCACGATATCGATGATCGTGCCGTCGTCGCCCTGCGCCATCCGACGCCAGCGGAAACCGGGCTGGCGCCGGAGGTAGTCGTTGATGTCCGCGTTGGCCGCGACGAAATCGGCCCCGGTGCGGCCGGCGACAAGCCGGAACGTGGTCACTTCGAGCGCTTCAGCCATGGCAGTGCTCCTTCTCCTGGACGTCGTCAGCCCTGCGCGGTGGGGCGGACGACCAACTCGTTGACGTCGACGTCGCCGGGCTGGGCAACCGCGTAGCCGATCGCGTCGGCCACCGCGGCGGCCGGGATCGCCAGGCTGTCGGAGGCGGCCCGCACGGCGGCCCGCACCTGCGGGTCGCCGCCGTGTTCGAGGAGTTCCGACCGGGTGTAGCCGGGGCTGACGACGGTAACCCGGATGTCCCGGTTCTCCTGGCGCAATCCTTCCGACAGCGCCCGGACGGCGTACTTGGTCGCGCAGTAGACCGCGGCCGTCGGGTCGACCCGGTAGGCGGCCGTCGAGCCGACGTTGACGACGTGGCCGGCACCCCGGGACCGCATCAGCGGCAGGACGGCCGCGATGCCGTGCAGGACGCCCCGCAGGTTCACATCGATCATCTGGTTCCACTCGTCGACCCGCCCGGCGTCGAGCGTCGACAGGGGCATCACGCCGGCGTTGTTGACCAGTACGTCGATGCGGCCGTGCCGCTCGTACGCGCCATCGGCGAAGGCCCGCACGCTGTCCAGGCGGGTCACGTCGAGCTCCTGGTGCTCGGCCCTGCCGCCGGCGGCGCGTAGCTCGGAGACCAGGGCGGCGAGCCGGTCGACCCGCCGGGCGCCGAGCACGACGTGGTGGCCGTCGGCGGCCAGCCGGCGCGCGGTGGCCTCGCCGATGCCGCTGCTCGCGCCGGTGATGAGGACGATCTTGGATGCTGGGGTGTTCATGGGGACTCCCGATCGGTTCTGCCAGCTGTGGGGTGGCTCGGGCCAAGGATCAGTCGGTCGCCGGGGCGCGAGAAGGCCGCGTCTTCCTGGGTGCGCCGCACCCTGGCAGTTGGCCGACGAGGCGACCTACGCTGGTCGGATGCCAACCGCCACCAGCAGGCTCGGGGAGTTCCTGCGGGCTCACCGCGCCCGGGTCGACCCGACGGAGGTCGGCATGCGCGGCGGTGGCGACCGCCGGGTGCCCGGGCTGCGCCGCGAAGAGGTCGCCGTGCTGGCCGGGGTGAGCGTCGACTACTACGCACGCCTGGAACAGGGCCGGGAACGGCACCCCTCGCCGCAGCTTCTCGATGCGATCGGGCGGGCCCTCCGGCTCGACGGCGACGCCCGTGGTCATGTCTTCCGGCTTGCCGGGCTCAATCCCAGCCTTGCCACGAGCAGCTCCCGGGACCTCGTCCACCCGGCGTTGCGGCAACTGTTGGACGCCTTTCCCGCCTCGGCCGCCTACGTGCTCAGCGCCGCGTTCGACGTGCTCGCCAGCAACGGCGTCGCCGCCGCGCTGCTCTCGCCGTTCCCCGGCATGAACAACATGGTGCGGGTGCTGTTTCAGCACCCGCAGGCGCGCGCCGTGTTCGTGGAGTGGCCGACCCTGACGGAGAATGTCGTCCACGCCCTGCGGCTGAACGCCGGCCGGTTCCCGGACGATCCGGACATCCGCGCGCTCGTGGCCGAACTCCGGCAGACCTCACCACGGTTCCGGTCGCTGTGGTCGGATCAGACCGTCCGCGGGCTGACCCGACTGTTCAAGGTCTTCGTCCACCCCGAGGTCGGTCGGGTCGAGTTGACCTACCAGAGCTTCGACGTCCGCGACGCCCCCGGTCAGCAACTGCTCGTCGGCACGCCGGAGCCGGGGAGCCACAGCGCCCAGGCCCTCACCTACCTGGCCGGCATGCACGTCGCGGCCTGACCAGGCCGGTCCCGTCGACCGACCTGGCCCGCCGCGCCACGAGCAGGCACGGGTGGCAGCCGTAGCCGCCAGCCGGCTCAACCCTTCACGCAGACCACCTGCTTGAGGTGTGCGACCACCTCGACCAGGTCCTCCTGCTGGGCCATCACCTCGGTGATGTCCTTGTACGCGCCGGGGATCTCGTCCACCACCCCGGCGTCCTTGCGGCACTCCACGCCGGCCGTCTGCGCCGCGAGGTCGGCGGTGCTGTAGGTCCGCTTCGCCTGCGCCCGGGACATCCGCCGACCCGCCCCGTGCGAGGCGGAGCAGTAGGCGTCCGGGTTGCCCTTGCCGCGCACGATGTACGACCCGGTGCCCATCGAGCCCGGGATGATGCCCAGGTCTCCCTTGCCGGCCCGGATCGCGCCCTTGCGGGTGACCAGCACCTCCACCCCGCCGTAGCTCTCCTCCGCGACGTAGTTGTGGTGGCACGAGATCGGCTCGTCGTAGCCCACCTGCGGGAAGCGCTCGCGGACCACCTCGCAGAGCACGGCGAGCATCATCGCCCGGTTACGCCGCGCGTACTCCTGCGCCCACCACAGGTCCCGGCGGTACGCGGCCATCTCCGGCGTGCCGGCGAGGAACACCGCCAGGTCCCGGTCGGGCAGGTCGGCGTTGTGCGGCAGCCGCCGGGCCACCGCCATGTGCCGCTCGGCCAGCTCCTTGCCGATGTTGCGGGAGCCGGAGTGCAGCATCAGCCACACCCGCCCCTCGTCGGCCCCGCCCTGCTCCAGGCAGACCTCGATGAAGTGGTTGCCGCCGCCGAGGGTGCCCAACTGCCGCTGCGCCCGGACCTCCAGCTGGGCCACGCCACGATCCAGGTCGGCGAAGCGCCGCCAGAAGTCGTCCCAACCGCGCTGCTCCAGGCCGCGTACCCGGCGCGGGTCGACGGGCCGCTCGCGCTGGGCGAACCCGACCGGGATGGCCGCCTCGATCGCGGAGCGCAGCCCGGCGAGGTCGTCGGGCAGGTCGGCGGCGGTGAGCGAGGTCCGCACGGCGGACATCCCGCAGCCGATGTCGACGCCGACCGCCGCCGGCGACACCGCCTGCCGCATCGCGATGACCGAGCCGACCGTGGCGCCCTTGCCGAAGTGCACGTCCGGCATCACCGCGACACCCTCCACCCAGGGCAGCGTGCCGATGTTGCGCAGCTGCCGGGCGGCCTGCGGCTCGATGCCGTACGGGTCGGTCCAGACCCGGACCGGCGCCCGGGTGCCGACCAGCGGGCTGTAGCCCATCGTCGTCTCCTTCTGTCGTGCGTGACGGTGTCGGAGCGGCTGGCCGGATTCGAACCGGCGATCTTCACCCTGGCAAGGTGACGCGCTGCCTGGCTGCGCTACAACCGCGATGCGGTACGACGCCCTTGTGGCGTGGTACGCGTAGGCCGTACGGGATTCGAACCCGTGACCTCCCGGGTGAGAACCGGGTGAGCTTCCGCTGCTCCAACGGCCCGTGCCCGGGCGGGGGACCCCCCGCCCCGCCCGGATCCGGGGTCACGGACGAAAAAGCCGCCCGGACCCCGGTGGGGTGGGCGGCTGCGCGTGCGCGCTGGCGCTAGTCGCGCCGCCTCCCCCGACGCCGGCCCGAACCGGACCGGCGCCCACCCAGGGCTGGTTCGCCGGTGAGGCCCGACGCACCACCGCACGGCACAAGCCGTGTGGTTCGGGTATTGGTGCGCTGCGACACGACGTACTCCCTGGGTCTGGTCAGTTGACCTTGCACGGATGACGGTATGCGGGCCGACGGACCGCGGCAATCGATATTCGCCACGGCGACGTTTCGGCCGGGACCGCACGGTCCGGCGGCTAGCGTGCCCGGGTGGCGGTGCTGGTCCGACGGGGAGGCGATGATGGATCTGAAGCAGCAGGTGGACGACCGGTTCCGCGAGGTCAACGGGGACCATCCGATGACCATTGCGGACGACGCGTACGTCAGCCGGCAGTTCGTGGTGCTCGACGACCTCTGCGCGGCCCACGGCCGCGACCCCCGAGAGGTACGCCGGCTGATGCTGGACCGGCGGTTGCCGCTGCCGGGATATCTCCGCTCGGACGGCGCGCAGATGGTGCCCGCCGACCTGTTCGCCCTGGCCGACCAGGCCGGCGGTCCGGAGCGGCTGGCCGACTGGTTCGTCGGGCACTGGGCGGATCCGGCCGTCGGCGAGGCGGAGTGGAACGACTACCTCAACGGTCATTACGTATGTCTGCACTCGGTCACGCCGGGCGCCATCGTCCGGAAGTCCGAGCTGGTGGCCGCGATCTCGGCCGCCGCCGCCGAGTTGGACGCCAACCCGGTGCGCGACGCGGGCACCGACGACCGCCTGGCCCGGCTCCACGCGCTGGTCGACGAACTGGACGCTCTGGAACCCGCGTTCACCGGATATGACCGGCTCCGGTTCGGCGGCCCGACCTCGCGGGACCGTTGCATCGACGCGGTCCGGGTACGCCACCCGCGCCGGCGCTGAGCGCGGCGCCGGGCCGGTGGCTCAAACCACCGACCCGGCCGGGCTCACCGCCCGGATCGCGCGGCGAGCATCTCGAGGTAGTGCGGATTGCGCATGACGCCGAGGATGTTGCCGAACGGGTCCACCACCGAGGCGGTGACGAAATCTCCCTCGCCGCGCGGGGTGGGCGGCTGGTGCTCGCGGGCCCCGGCCTTGAGCAGGGTCGCCACCGTGGCGTCGAGGTCGTCGACGTGCCAGTAGGCGATCGCGCCGCCGGGCGCGGCCGGCGGCCCGTCGGGCGCGTAGCGGCTGTCGATCAGGCCCAGCTCGTGCTGGTGGTCACCGAGCCGGAACTCGTAGTACGCCGGCCGGCCCGCGCCGTCGCGCACCTCGTAGTACGGCTCGACGCCGAACAGGTCCGCGTACCAGTTCTTCGCGGCGGTCAGGTCGGCGGCCCAGAAGCTGACGGTGGCCAGTCCTCGCAACTGCATGGGATTTCCTCTCGTCGGTCGATTCCGCTGACCTCGACGCTACGGGGGCTTGCGGAACGTGCGGTTCCGCAATTGCTGGCAGACTCGCCGACATGCTGGAAACCTCGGTTCGACTGCTGCGGCTACTGGCCCTGTTGCAGGACGGGCGGGACCGCTCCGGCCCGGATCTCGCCGCCCGCCTCGACGTGACCACGCGGACCGTCCGCAATGACGTCGAGCGCCTGCGCGTCCTCGGTTACCGGATCGACTCCCAGCCGGGCACCGGCGGTGGCTACCGGCTCGGGGCCGGCTCGGAGTTGCCGCCGCTGCTGCTCGACGACGACGAGGCGGTCGCCGTCGTGGTCGGGCTGCGCGCCGCGGCCGCCGGCACGGTCTCCGGCATCGAGGAGACCTCGCTGCGGGCGCTGGCCAAGCTGGAGCGGTCCCTGCCGTCCCGGCTGCGGCACCGGGTGGACGCCCTGCGGGCGGCGACGGTCTCCGCCGCCGGCGGCGGACCGACCGTCGACGCGGCCACGCTGACCGCCGTCGCGACGGCCATCCACCGCCACGAGCGGCTGCGCTTCGACTACGTCGGGCACGACGGCGCCAGCAGCGTGCGCACCGTGGAGCCGCATCGGCTGGTCTACACCGGACGACGCTGGTACCTGCTCGGTTGGGACCCGGACCGCGCCGACTGGCGCACCTTCCGGGCCGACCGGCTCCGGCCGCGGATCCCGACCGGTCCGCGCTTCGCGCCCCGGGAGCCGCCGGGCGGGGACGCCGTCGCGCACGTGCTGCGCGGCGTCGGCTCGGCGGCCTGGCCGCACCCCGCGCGGGTACGCCTGCACGCCTCCGCCGCCGTGATGGCGCAGCGGCTACCGGCCACGGCGGGGGTGCTGGAGGCGGTCGACGAGCGGAGCTGCCTGTTGCAGACCGGCGGGGAGTCGCTGGCCAACCTGGCCGCCTTCCTGGGCACCCTCGACGTGCCGTTCGAGGTGCTCGACCCGCCGGAGCTGCGGGAGCTGCTGCGTCAGCTGGCCGGCCGCTACGCCGCGGCGGCCGACGCCGGCCCGTCGCGCTGACCGCCGCCGCGGCGACTACCGTTGGCGGTCGTGGCCCTGATGCGCGTCGACTTCTACTCCGAGGTGCTGACCCTCAGCACGTCGATGACCGTGATCCTGCCGCAGCGCACGTCGTCCCAGATCGGCCTCTCCGGCGGGACGACCGGCGGCGACCCGCCGGTGCTCTATCTGCTGCACGGGCTGACCGACGACGACACCATCTGGCTGCGCCGCACCGCCATCGAACGGTACGTGGCGCCGCTCGGGCTCGCCGTGGTGATGCCCCGGGTCGCCCGCAGCTTCTACAGCGACGAGGCGCACGGCAACCGCTACTGGACCTTCCTCAGCACCGAGCTGCCGCAGCTGTGCCGGTCGTTCTTCCGCCTCTCCGACCGCCGCGAGGACACCTTCGTCGCCGGCCTCTCGATGGGCGGCTACGGCGCGGTCAAGTGGGCGCTGCGCGAGCCGGCCCGGTTCGCCGCCGCGGCCAGCCTCTCCGGGGCGCTGGACGTCGCGCACCGGCATCGGCACCCGACCAACCCGATCGATCCGGCGGTCTGGCACACCGTCTTCGGCGACCGGCCGGTCGCGGGCAGCGACGACGACACCGTCGCCCTGCTCGACCGGGTGCCCGACGCCGACCGGCCGGCGCTCTACGTCGCCTGCGGCACCGAGGACTTCCTGTACGAGGACAACCTGCGCTTCGTCGACGCGGCGCGGGGGCGGGGCGTGCCGCTCACCGTCGACTTCTCCCCCGGCAGTCACGACTGGGCGTACTGGGACGCGAAGATCCAGGACGTGCTCGCCTGGCTGCCGCTGCGGGCCGCCCCGGACACGGCCGCCGCCACCCAGGTCAGCGGCGCGACGGACTGAGCCGGCGTCAGGCCCCGACGGTGCCGTCGATCGCCTCGCGCAGGAAGTCGGCGTGCCCGTTGTGCCGGGCGTACTCGTGGATCAGGTGCAGCATCACCAGCCGTAGCGACACGTCCTCGCCGGACTTGGCGTGGTGGGCGGTGACGTCCAACGACTCCGCCTCCCGCTCGATCCGCCGGGAGTGCTCCACCTCCCGCCGCCAGGCGGCGAACGCCTCCGTCCGGCTCGCCGAGCGGGCGTCGTACGCCTGCTGGAAGTCGCCGGTGCTCGACCACACCAGCGGGATGTCCTCACGGTTGATGGTCCGCCGGAACCAGGCCCGCTCCACCTCCGCCATGTGCCGCACCAGCCCGAGCAGGGAGAGCGTCGAGGGTGGCGACGACTGCATCCGCAACTCCTCGTCGGAGAGCCCGTCGCACTTCAGCGCGAGCGTCGCCCGGTGATAGTCGAGGAAGGCACGCAGCATCTCCCGTTCCCCGCCGGTCACCGGTGGGCCGATCCGCTCGGTGGTCACTGTGCTCCCCCTTCCATCCGGCCGGGTCGTCCGACCCCGGCGTCACGCAGCCGATCATGCCGGGTCCCCGTCGTGCCGGCGGGGCCGGTCGGTTCAGCCCACCGAGGACCGGGCCACCGGGGCGTCGAAGTAGCGCTTCGGGTGCGGTTCGTCCTGGAGGCGGTAGTGCCACCACTCGCGGTCGTAGTTGACGAACCCACCGGCGGTCATCAACCGTTTCAGCAGCATCCGGTTCTCCCGGGCGGTGCCGGTGATCCTCGGGTCGGCGGTGTGCGCCCGGCTGTCGAAGCAGTCGAAGCCGGTGCCCATGTCGACGCTGTTGTCCGGGAAGCGCTGGGCGCGTGGCGCGGTGCACGCCACCAGCGGCTGGCCGGGCACGTACGGCGGCTGGCTGGCGGCGGGCACGTCGACCAGGGTCAGGTCCAGCGTGCTGCCCCGGCTGTGCGCGGTCGGCGCGCCGATGTAGCCCTCGTCGAAGAGCCGGGACTTGGCCACCCGCGGATAGAACTCGGCCTTCGTCTGCTGCTCGCCGGGGCGCTTGGCCCAGGCGACGAAGTCGTCGACGGCCGGCACCGGGCGGTAGCAGTCGTACACCTTGAGGCTGTGCCCGCCGGCCAGCGCGGCGTCCTGGACCCGGCGCAGCGCGTCGGCCGCCTCCCGGGTGAGCAGGCAGAGCGGCTCGGCGTAGCCGGTGATCGGCCGGCCGACGAAGTTGTGCGGGGTCGCGTAGCGGATGTCGCTGCCGATGCGGGGGTCCGCGTCGCCGAGCACCACGAAGCCGGGCAGTCTGGCCGCCGGCCGGCTGGTGGCGGCCGAGGCGGACGGGGTGGGTGCGGCCGGCGTCGGGGCGGCCGGCGTCGGCGCCGGGCGGGGCTCCGGTCGCGAGCAGCCGGTGAGCGGCACGGCCAGTGCGAGCAGGGCGACGGCGGCCCGGGTCCGCAGCGGCAGTGGACCCCGGCGGGCTGTCGCCGCGCCGGGGTCCGCCGGGCCGCGCAATCGGTCTGACCTGCGCACCCGTCCTGTCTACCAGTCCATCCCGGGTGCTGCGCCGGGTCGGCGACGACCAGCCCCGACACCCGACACCCGACACCCGGTGTCGCCGGGTGAACCGCGACGAACTCGGCGCGGCAGCCCGGGCGCGAACGGCCGCTAGGCGTCGGAAGCGTGGTTGAGGATCCGAGCCAGCCAGTCGTTACGGGTCCGGCGCGCCGCGGCCGAAACCTGCGCCTGCGGGTACAGCGCGTCGAACCCGTGGAAACCGCCCGCCCAGATGTGCAACTCCACCTGGCCGCCGGCCGCCCAGATCCTGCTGGCGTAGTCGACGTCCTCGTCGCGGAAGACCTCGGCCGAGCCGGCGTCGATGTAGGTGGTCGGCAGGCCCGAGAGGTCGTCGGCCATTGCCGGTGACACGTAGCTGGGCACGTCGGCGTCGGCGAGGCCGCCGAGGACCGACCGCCAGGCGAACTCGTTCATCTCGCGGGTCCAGACACCGGAGTCGCCCGCGTACTGCCGGCTGGAGGTGGTGCTGTTGCGGTGGTCGAGCATCGGGTAGATCAGCATCTGGGCCGCGATCGCCGGGCCGCCGTGGTCGCGCGCCATCAGGGTGAGCCCGGCGGCGAGGCCACCGCCGGCGCTGGCGCCCGCGACGACGACGCGGCTGGGATCGATGCCCAGCTCCTCGGCGTGCCCGACGGCCCAGCGCAGACCGTGCAGGCAGTCGTCGACCAGGGTCGTGCCGGTCGCCTCCGGCGCCAACCGGTAGTCCACGGAGACCACGACGGCGCCGAACAGGTCGAGCCACTCCAGCGGGATGTCGATGTTCGAGAAGCGGTCTCCCATGACCATGCCGCCGCCGTGGATCCAGTAGACGCACGGGGCCGCCGTGGCACGATCCCCGGCGGGAGCGAAGATCGACAACGGGATCTGCGCGCCGTCCGGGCCGGTCACGATGACCTCTCGCCGGTCGACCGCGCGACCGTTCAGGAGGGTGTCGACCGGCGTCGGCGGGAGTTGGCGGAGCTGCGCGAGCACCTCGGCGTCGAGCCGGGGCATGAGCTGCATGTCGGCGAGTAGCGGGCGCAGCTCGGGGTCGATGTCGGGTCGGGCGAGTTTCACGCTGGGTTCCCTTCGAGGGGTGATCAGGGAAGAAGGAGGATCGATCTGCCGGTCAGCGGTCTGCGAAGGCGGCCTTGCCGCCGACCGGCACCTCGTCGAGGTACCGCGACTCGCCGGCGAGCAGCGGCTGGAGCTTCGCGACCAGCGCGGTGGCGCCCTCGGTCGCGAAGAACCTGCGGTGGGCGGCTTCGCTGGTCCAGCCCTCGGTGACGTGCACGACGTCGCGGTTGGCGGCGGAGCGACCGACCAGGAAGACGACGCAGTCCTCGTGGGTCATGGCGGGCGCGTCGAGCAGGAGTTCGACCAGCTCGTCGCCCTTGCCAGGCTGGGCGGTCATGGTGGCGTGGAAACCGTGGTGGACGGGCATCGGAGCAGATCTCCTCGATCGTGGAGCCGCTGTGCGCTCCTGGGATATCGACTCACCCATCAAACCGCCACGACCAGTGGAAACCCTAGATCGATGCTCCTTGCCTCTTGCCTGATCCTACCTTTGAAGGGAGTAATGACGACTCAGCGGCGGGTCAAGCCCAACTGCTCGTCGAGGAACCGCAGCGCCGCCGCGTCGTCGTCGATCCCACCGCCCTCGTGGCCGTTGTACCGCCATACCGACAGCTCCGTCGGCCCCGCGTGCGCGTTGACGGCGGCGAAGACCGTCGACGGCGGCACCACTTCGTCCATCAAGGCCACCGAGTACCGGGCCGGCACCCGGCACCGCCGGGCGAAGTTGACCCCGTCGACGTACGCCAGGGTCGCCAGCACCCGTTCCTCGGCGTCCCGGTGGATCGCCAGGTAGTCGCGGACCTCCCGGTACGGGCGGGCGTCGGTGACCACGACGGCGCGCGGGATGTCGCAGAGGAACGGCACGTTGGCGACCACAGCCCGCAGGTCGGGCGCGAGCGCGGCGGCCGCGAGCGCCAGTCCGCCTCCCTGACTCTGCCCGAGCACCGCGACCCGGGTCGGGTCGACCAGCGGCAGGGTCCGGGCGGCGTCCACCGCCCGGACCGCGTCGGTGATCAGCCGGCGGTAGTAGTAGGTGCGCGGGTCGGTGATGCCGCGGGTCATCACCCCGGGCGCCTGCGGACCGGCGGCGGCGGCGTCCGGGGTGTCGCCGCGGCTCCACCCCGAACCCTGCCCCCGGGTGTCCATCTGCAGGTGCACGAACCCGGCTGCCACCCAGAGCAGGTTCTCCAGCGGGTGCCCGCGCCCACCGCCGTAACCGGCGTACTGCACCACCGTCGGCAGCGGGGCCTGGGCGCCGCGGGGCACCCGCAGCCAGGCCCGGACCGGTTGGCCGGCGAAGCCGGAGAAGGTCACGTCGAGGACCTCGATGCCGGCCAGCCGGGTGGCCACCGGCTCGGTGTGGACATCCGAGCCGGCGGCCCGGGCCTCGGTCAGGGTGTCCGACCAGAACCCGTCGAAGTCGGCCGGTTCCCGCACGTCGCCGCGATACCCGCGGAGCTGCTCCTCGGGTAGATCGGTGTACATCGGGCGTTCAGCCCGCCACCGGCGTGGCGGTGATCACCGGGTGCATCCGCCGGGTGTGGTCGACGTGGCGCGCCGGCCCGCGCAGTGCCACCTGCGCCACCAGCCGGGGCTCGGTGCTGGACGCGGCCAGCCGCAGCTCCAGCTCGCCCGGCTCGACGACCCGCCGCCCGTCGCGTCCGGTGAACGAGAACACGTCGGCCGGCACGGCCAGCGCGACCCGGCAGGACGCGCCGGCTTCGAGCGGCACCCGCAGGTAGCCGATCAGTCGCTGCACGGGCTGCACCACCGAGGCGACCGGGTCGTGCGCGTAGACCTGCACCACCTCACTGCCCCACCGGGCGCCGACGTTGCGCAGCGTGAACGCCAGTCGCAGCTCACCGTCGGTCTGCGCGACCGCCCGTTCGACCGTCAGCTCCGACCAGTCGAACGTGGTGTAGGTGAGCCCGTGCCCGAAGCCGTACGCCGGGGAGGGGTCGACGTTGGAGACTTCGCTGGCCTGCCCGAGCCGGGCGGCGAGGTAGGTGGTCGGCTGGCCGCCGGTGCTGCGGGGCACGCTGACCGGAAGCCGCCCCTGCGGCTCGACCCGCCCGCTGAGCAGCCCGGCGATCGCCGGAAATCCCTCCTCGCCGGGGAAGAAGGACTGCACGATGGCCGCCGCCTCGTCGAACGCGCGGCCCAGCGCGTACGGCCGGCCGGCGACCAGCGTCACCACCACCGGCGTGCCGGCGTCCACCAACGCGTCGAGCAGCTGCTGCTGCACGCCGGGCAGGGCCAACGACTCCGCGTCGCATCCCTCACCGCTGGTGCCCCGGCCGAAGAGCCCGGCCCGGTCGCCGAGGGCCGCGATCACCACGTCGGCGTCTCGGGCCGCCTCGACGGCCGCGGCGAACCCGTCGGTCTCCGGGCCGTCGACGCTCGCGCCGGCCGCGACGACGATCTCGCTGCCCGGGAATTCGGCACGCAGCGCCTCGGCGAGGGTGGGCAGCTCGATCCCGACCGGAATCTCCGGGTGGTGGGCACCGACGTGCAGCGGGAACGAGTAGCAGCCCAGGACGGCCGTCGGGTTGTCGGCCTGCGGCCCGACCACCGCGATGCGCGCGGGCCGGGACAGCGGCAGGGCGCCGTCGTTGCGCAGCAGGACGACGGCCTGCTCGGCCACCTCGCGGGCGAGCGCCCGGTTGGCCGGCGGGTCCAGCTCGACGCTGCCCCGCACCGCCTCGGGGTCGGTGAGATCGATGCCCTCGAGCGCCGGCGGCACCGGGTCCCACCCGGCGTCGAGGAGCCCGAGCTGCGCCTTCTGCAGCAGCACCCTCCGCAGTGCCCGGTCGACCAGCGCCTCGGGCACGTGACCGGCGGCGAGCGCCGCGTGCAGCGGCTGACCGAAGGTCTTCACCGTCGGCAGTTCGACGTCCACTCCGGCGGCGAGGGCGGTGCCGGCCGCCTCGCTCCAGCTGCCGGCCACCCCGTGCAGGGTGTGCAGGAAGGCGATGCCGAAGTAGTCGGCGACCACCGTCCCGGTGAACCCCCAGGTCTCCCGGAGCAGGCCGGTGAGCAGCTCCTCGTCGGCCGCCGACGGCACCCCGTCGGTGTCGGTGTAGGCGTGCATCACCGATCGCACGCCACTCTCCCGTACCGCCATCTCGAACGGCGGCAGCATCACGTCGGCCCGCTCCCGCGGACCCATCCCGACCGGCGCGTGGTTACGCCCGGCTCGGGAGGCGGAGTAGCCGACGAAGTGTTTGAGGGTGGCCACCACGCCGGCGGACTCCAACCCCTGGATGTACGCGGTGGCAACTGTGCCCACCAGGTACGGGTCCTCGCCGACGGTCTCCTCGACGCGCCCCCAACGGGCGTCGCGGACCACGTCGAGCACCGGTGCCAGCCCCTGGTGCACACCCAGGCGGTGCAGGTCCGCACCGATGAGGGTGGCCATCCGCCGGATCAGACCCGGGTCGAAGGTGGCCCCCCAGGACAACGGCACCGGGTACGCGGTCGCGCCCCAGGTGGCGAAGCCGGCCAGGCACTCCTCGTGGGCCAGGGCCGGGATGCCGAAACGGTTCGCGGCGGCGATGCGTTGTTGGGTCCGCACCAGCGAGAGCGCGCCCAGCGCCGGGTCCACCGGTGCGGTGCCGAACGGCCGGGTCAGCTGCCCCAGCCCGGTGGCGAGCAGCTCGTCGAGGTCGACTGGCTCCTCCATCTCGTGCTGGTGGGGCGCGACCTCACCGCCGTCGGCGGACGCGCCCACCCACACGCCGTAGAGCTGCGCCACCTTCTCCGCGAGGGTCATCTCGGCGATCAGGGCGTCGACCCGGGTGGTCGGGTCGAGTGACGGGTCGTTCCAGATCGCGGTGCCAGGTTCGATGTCCAGAGTCACGTTGTCGGTCACTTTCCTCCGACGCCCATCGGCCCCCGTAGGAGGGCCCGCCGGGCGAACAGGTAGACGGTCATGCGGTGTTTCACCTCTGCGCGTACCGGTGCTGTTCAGCCCTTCACCGCACCCTGCAGGCCACCGACGATCTGCTTCTCGGCGAAGGTGAAGAACAGCAGCGCCGGCAGCATCGCCAATGACGTGAAGGCGAGGATTCCGGCGGTGTCGGAGGTGTACTGGCTGGAGAAGTTCTGCACGCCCAGCGGCAGGGTGTGCAGGTCGGCGTCGCCGAGCACGAGCAGGGGCAGGAGGAAGGCGTTCCAGCTCGCCACGAACGCGAGGACCCCGACGGTGACCAGCGCGGGTCGGGACAGCGGCAGCATGATGCGCCACAGGAAGCCCAGCCGACCCGCACCGTCGATCGCGGCGGCGTCCTCCAACTCGCGGGGGACGGCGGCCAGGAAGGGACGCAGGATCACGATCGTGAGCGGCAGCGAGAAGGCGACCTGCGGGAGGATCACCGCGTAGTAGGAGTTGATCAGGTTGAGGTCGCGCAGCATGAGGTAGAGCGGCAGGATCGCCGCCCCGGAGGGGAAGAGCAGGCCGAGGGTGAAGAAGGTGTAGAGCGCCTCCCGGCCGCGGAAGGCGTACCGGGCGAGCACGAACGCCGCGCAGACACCGAGCAGCACGACGCCGAGCGTCGTGCCCAGTGCGATCACCGCGCTGTTGAGCGCCTGCTGCCAGAAGTCGCTCTGCGTCAGCACCCTGGCGTAGTTGTCCCAGACCCACGGGTCGGGCAGCCCGGCCGGGTCAGCGATGATCTGCGGGGTGGTGCGGAAGCCGCCGACGATCACGTAGACCACCGGGGCGATCGAGACGGCGGCGATCGCGAGGGCCAGCCCGTAGGTCAGCGGACTGCCCCATGAGAACGGACGGCGGTTCCGCGACGAGGGGGACGTCAGGGCGTTCTCGGCCACGGTCAGTTCCTCCTTCCGGTGACGGCGCCCTCGATGTCGCGACGGAGGAGGAAGCGCTGGAACAGCAGCGCCGCGATGAACGAGATGGCGAACAGGATCACGGCGACCGCGTTGCCGTAACCCCACAGCCGGGCGAAGAAGCCGTTGTCCACCATGTAGGTGGCCATGGTGGCCGAGGCGCCGAGCGACCGGACCGCGGGCACCGACGTCACCCAGATCACCTCGAAGGCCTGCAACGAGCCGATCATCGACAGGAACATCCAGATCCGGATCGTGGGGCCGAGCAGCGGAAACATCACGTGGCGCTGCGTCTGCCACCAGCTCGCGCCGTCGATCGCAGCGGCCTCGGTCAGCTCGGGCGGCACGTTCGACAGGCCGGCGAGCAGGAGGATGATCGCGAAGCCGACGTATTTCCAGGTGAGGACGAACAGCATCGTCCAGATCACGACGTCGAGGTCGGCGAGCCACGCCTGCACGAAGCTGCCCAGGCCGATCTGCTTCAGCAGGGCGTCGACAGTGCCGCCGCCGGTGAGCAGCAACTTCCACATGATGCCGACGGTGACCTCGGCGAGGACGTACGGCACGAACACGAGCAGGCGGAACACGGCGCGCCCGCGGAAGCGCCGGTTGAGCAGCAGGGCCACCGCCAGGGCGAGAGGGCCCTGGATCACCAGCGAACCCACCACGATGTTGGCGTTGTTGCGCAGCGCGTCCAGGAAGACCGGGTCCTGGAAGGCGAGGACGTAGTTGTCGTAACCGACGAACTCGGTCGGGGGTCCGACTCCGCGCCAACGGAAGAGGCTGTAGTAGACAGCGAACCCCATCGGCACCAGCACGAACATCACGTAGACGACGATCGCCGGGGTGGTGAGCCCGATGATCTCGTACCACTTGCGTCTGGTCTCGGCCGCCCGGGCGGACGAGCGCCGGGCCGGCCGGGGGCCCGCCGGCGGCGCGTCCGCGCCGCCGACGGGGGTCCGGGTCGGGTTGGTGGAGGTCACTTCTTCGCGGCCGCCTTCATCGCCTCGACGACCTTCTCCGGAGTGCCGTTGCCGGCGAAGATGGCGACGACCGCGTCGTTCATCGCGTTGCCGACGGTGCTGCCGAAGGCCGTGTCCAGCCAGAGCTGCACGTACGTCGCACCGGAGGTGGCCTCCAGGATGGACTTCAGGGCAGGGTCTGCCACGCCGGACTCCGCACCCTTGGCTACGGGCAGGCCGGTGCCGGTTTCGGCGTAGCCCTTCTGCACCTCGGGGCTCACGATGTACTTGAGGAACTCGACGCACTCGGGCGGGGCGTTCTTGGCGCAGGCGAACCCGTCGCCACCGCCGAGGGCCGCCTTCGGGTCACCGGCCGAGCCGGCGATCGCCGGTACGGGGAACCAGCCGAGGAACTTCTTGAGCGCCTCCGGGTCCTCGGCGACGGTCTCCAGGGTGCCCCGGTTCCAGTCGCCCATCAGCTCCATCGCGGCCTTGCCGTTGGCGACCAGCCCGTTGGCGCTGGTCGGGTCGTTCTGGCCCGGCGTCGCGATGAAGTTCGGCTGGAACGGGTTGGTGCCGATGAAGGTCTTCAGGTCCTGGCCCGCCTTGACGAAGCACGGGTCGTCGAAGACCGGGTCGACGGACGCCTTCTTGAGCGTGTCGACCGAGCAGGCACGCAGCGCGAAGTTGTACCACCAGTGCGCGGCGGGCCACTTGTCACCGGCACCCAGCGCGATCGGGATGACGTTGATGGCCTTGAGCTTCGTGACCGCCTGGTTGAGCTCCTCGAACGTGGTCGGAGGAGCGGTGATGCCCGCTTTCGCGAACATGTCCTTGTTGTACCAGATGCCCTCGATCCCCATCCGGTACGGCAGGCCGTACTGCTTGCCGTCCACCTGCCAGATCTCGGTCGCGCTGCCGATGTTGGCGACATCGTCCTTGACCTGGTCGGTGAGGTCCTTGAGGTAGTCGGCCTCCACCTGCTCACGCATCTCGCCGCCGCCCCACGCCTGGAAGATGTCCGGCGGGTCGCTCGAGAGCAGCGCGGCGGGGAGCCGGGTGCGCTGGAGTTGGTTGGTCTCGATCGCCTCGATCTGGATCGTGACGGTCGAGTGCAGTGCGGAGAAGTCCTTCGCGACCTTCTCCCAGTACGTCTTGCCAGGCCCGTCCTGGGAGGCGTTGTGCCACCAGGTCAGGGTCACCGGGTTCTTGTAGAGCTCACTCTCGGCGGGTGCCTCGCTGTCGCCGCCGTTGCACCCGGCGACGAGCAGTGCGGTGGTCACGAACAGCGCCAGGGTGGCGCCCGCGCGGTGCTTCATCGCCATCGACACGTCTCCTCGACTAGCAGTGGCGGTGCTTAGGTGCGGCGAGTTTTACAGTCCTGTAACGGAGTGTCAACCGTTGTCGATAACGTTTTCGACTCCCTCGCGACGAGTCCCAGGTGGCCCTCTATCATCATCGGCGTGACCTTCCCGGAGCGTGTCAAGATGTCGGACGTGGCCCGTACGGCCGGCGTCTCGGTGGCGACCGTTTCGAAGGTCGTCAATGGTCGCTACGGCGTGGCGCAGGCGACCGTCAAGCGCGTCCGGGAGGTCATCCACGAGCTCGGCTACGAGGCCAGCCTGGGAGCGCAGAGCCTGCGCAGCCACCGGACGAACGTCCTCGGCATCCTGGTCGCCGAGTTCGAGCCGTTCTCGACCGAGCTGCTCAAGGGCGCGTCGAAGGAGGTCGCCGGCACCGGTTACCAACTGCTGGCCTACTCCGGCGGCGATGGCGACGGCACGGCCGTCGGCTGGGAGCGTCGCTCGCTGGCCCGCCTGTCCGGGACGCTCATCGACGGGGCCGTGATCGTCACGCCGACGGTGGTCGAGACCAAGCAGGGCTTCCATGTCGTGGCCGTCGACCCCCACACCGGCCCGTCGGGGCTGCCCACCGTCGACTCCGACAACTTCGCCGGTGCGGTGCTCGCGACCAACTACCTGCTGTCACTCGGTCACCGCCGCATCGGCCACATCAGCGGTCGCCCCGACCTCGAGTCGGCGCGCCTCCGCGAGGCCGGCTTCCGCCGGGCCATGGCCGACGCGGGCGTCGCGGTCGACGAACGACTCGTCCGTGTCGGCGGTTTCCGGGTCGAGAGCGCCGCCGCCACGGCCACGGAACTGCTGGCACCGCCCGACCGGCCGACCGCCGTCTTCGCCGGCAACGACCTCTCCGCGATCTCCACGATGGACGTCGCCCGGACCATGGGCCTCACGGTGCCCGACGACCTGTCCGTGATCGGCTTCGACAACATCCCCGAGTCGGCGCTGGTCACCCCGCAGCTCACCACGATCGCGCAGCCCCTGCAGCGCATGGGCGCCGAGGCGATGCGGCTGCTCATCGACCTCGTCGGCGGCGTCGAACGCGACCCGCACGTCCGGCTGCCGACCGAACTGGTCGTCCGGTCTTCCTGCGCCCCGTATCCGCCGTCCCCCGGGCCCGGCCGGCCGCCGTCGGCCGCGGGGGCGGCGAGCGGCTGAGCGGCGAGTCACGGGGGCTTCGCCGGGCCCGGCGACGCGGCGGCCCGTGCCGATCAGCCGGACTTCCGGGAATTCTTGGCAACTTCCCGGAACACGGTGGCGATCCGCCCTGTCGCCAGCCTCCGGTCCGTGCGGCAAGATGACCGGGACGGGGCAGCGGCGACGGGCCTTCCGGACCCGGCCCGCCGGGTCCGGCGCCGAGCCGGGGAGGGAGACGCCGGTGGACGCCGACGAGGGACGCAGGGTGACCATCACCGCCATCGCCCGGGAGGCCGGGGTCTCGGTGCCGACCGTGTCGCGGGTGCTCAACGGACGATCGGACGTCGCGCCCGGCACCCGGGAACGGGTCGAGGAGCTGTTGCGCCACCACGGTTACCGGCGTCGGGCCACCCGCGCGGTACGAAGCCCCGGCCTGCTCGACCTGGTCTTCAACGACCTTGACAGCCCCTGGGCCGTGGAGATCATCCGCGGCGTGGAGGACGTCGGCCACGCCGCCGGTCTCGGCACCGTCGTCTCGGCGATACACCGACAGTCCACCGCCGCCCGGCAGTGGCTGCAGAACCTGCGCGCCCGGGCCACCGACGGTGTCATCTTCGTGACCTCGCACGTCAGCCCCCCGCTCTACGCCCAACTGCGGCGGCTGAACGTGCCCGTGGTGGTGGTCGACCCGGCCGGCGTGCCCGCCATCGACGTGCCCACCATCGGAGCCACCAACTGGGCCGGCGGGCTCGCCGCGACCGAGCACCTGCTCTCGCTCGGGCACCGGCGGATCGGGTTCGTGGCCGGGCCGACGCACCTGCTGTGCAGTCGGGCTCGGCTGGACGGCTACCGGGCCGGGCTGGAGGCCGCCGGCGTGCCGCTGGAGGAACACCTGCTCCGGCCGGGCGACTTCTACCACGCGTCCGGCTTCGCCGCCGGGTCCTCGCTGCTCGACCTCGACGAGCCGCCGACGGCGATCTTCGCGGCGAGCGACCAGATGGCGTTCGGCGTCTACGAGGCGATCCGGCAGCGCGGACTGCTGGTCCCGGGCGACGTCAGCGTGGTCGGCTTCGACGACCTGCCCGAGGCGCGGTGGGCCTCACCGCCACTGACCACCGTGCGGCAGCCGCTGGTCGAGATGGGTCGGCTGGCCGCGCGAACCGTCCTGCGGCTCGCCCAGGGCGAGGCCATCGACTCGCCCCGGGTGGAGCTCGCCACCGAACTGGTGGTCCGCGACAGCACGGCCGCGCCGCCGGTCGGCTCGTCGCGGTCGTCGTGACGGCCCGAACCGTGTCCGGCGGGCTCCCCGAGCAATCGTCCGGCCTCAGCTCACGGTGAGCAGCAGCTTGCCCGAGTAGGAGGTCTGCAGCCGGCGATGCGCCTCCGCCGCCCGCCCGAGCGGGAACTTCTCGGCGACGTGCACCTGGAACGGTCCCGCCTCGATCAGCTCGTTGAGCCGCCGCAGCTGCCCCGGTCCGGTCTCGCCCTCGTACGCCTCGACCGTCACGCCGGGTCGCTCGTTCGGTGCCGGCTGCACACCGTTGGGGTACGCGAGCACGGCACCGTCGCGCAGCGCCTCGGCGAGCCGGTCCAGCGTCTTGCCCCCCGCCATCGCCAGCAGACCGTCGACCCCGTCCGGAGCCACCTCCCGGATCCGCGCCAGCACCTCGGCGATCTCGCCGTGGCCGTCGAGCGCCACGTCCGCGCCGAGGCGGGTCACCAACGCCACGCCCTCGGCCCCGGACGCCACGGCGATCACCTTGAGCTCCTGCCGTTTGGCCAACTGCACGGCCAGATGCCCCTGGCCGCCACTCGCGCCGAAGATCAGCAGCCACGCGCCGGCCGGCAGGCCCAGGAGATTCAGCCCCGACAACGCGGTCAGCGCGTCGGTGGGCATGGTTCCGGCATGTTCCACCGGCACTCCCGCCGGCAGCTTCGCGACGTACTCCGCCTTCGTCGCCGCGTACTCCGCGTAGAAGCCGCCCTTCGGCCGGGTGTGGGCGTACGCGTAGACCAGGTCGCCCACGGTCACGTTGGTCACCTGTCCCCCGACGGCGGCGATCGTCCCGGCCGCCTCGGCACCGGGAACGATCGGGAACGACGCGCCCTCGGGCACCAGCTTGCCCTCGCGCTCGGCGGCGTCCCACACCCCCACCCCGGCGCTCCACACCTTGAGCAGGACCTCGTCGTCGGCGATCTGCGGCACCGGCAGGATGCGCGGGGTGATCACCTCCGGACCGCCGAACTCGTCGAAGGCCGCGGCCTGCATCCGCTCGGGCACGTCGCCGTCTGGCATCTGGAATTCCTCTCCGCCCTGCTGTCTCGGGGGCACCGGTCGGCCGCGGGATGGCCGTGGTGCGAGCCTCGCGGCTCGGCGCCGCCGCCCGGCCGTCGTCGAGTCGGATGGCGAGCGCGACGGGTGCCGACAGCCGCGGGTGGACCCGGTGTCCCCGGCCGCGCCGGCATCATCGATCGCAGCATGCCGCACCCCCACCCCGGCTGGTCGGCGCTCTGCGCCGTTCACCCGGTCGGGGTACCGCGCCCGACGCGTGGCGAACGGCTCCGCGGGCTGCCCGCCGCGCTGGAGACCGGCGGCTATGAGCGGATGGCGCCGTTCGGGTGCGCCCGGCCGAGGAAGTCGCGGGCCAGGACGACGATCTCGTCCAGGTTGGTCTCCAGTGCCCAGTGCCCGCCGTCGAGCAGATGCAGCTCGGCGTCGGGCAGGTAGGCCCGGGCCGCCGCGGGCGGCATGTAGCCGTCGTGCGGTCCCCACACGATCAGCGTTGGCGGCCGGTGCTCCCGCAGGTACGACTGCATACGGGGAAAGTCGGCCAGGGTGTTGGCCTGGTCGGTGAAGATCCCGAGCAGGATCTCCGGCCGCGGTGGGGTGCTCAACTGCGCCCAGGCGAGCGTCCAGAGGTCGGGGCTGACCCGCTCCGCCAACCGCGCGGGCAGCTCACCGATGAACTCGTCGCGGAACCCCGCCGCGCTGACGTTGCCGGCCAGTTCGGCCCGCCCCTGCGGGGTGGGGCGCGACCAGTAGCGCAGCAGCGGGGCGTACTTCGGGCCGAACTCGTCCCGATAGATGTCGCCGTTCTGGACGATCAACGCGGCGACCCGCTCCGGCGCCGACATGGCCAGCCGGAAGCCGTGCTGCGAGCCGTAATCGTGCAGGTAGATCGCGTACCGGGGCAGGTCCAGGGTGTCGACGAAGCGGCGCAGGAAACGGCCGTAGCCGGCGAAGGTGTAGTCGAAATCCGCCGGGTCGGGGGTGGCGCTGTAGCCGAAACCTGGCAGGTCCGGCGCGATCAGCCGCCAGCGGTCGCCCAGCGCGGCCATCAGGTTGCGGTACTGGAACGACGAGCACGGGTAGCCATGCGGCAGCAGCACCACCGGCGCCTGCGCCGGCCCGGCCTCCCGGTAGAAGACGTCCACGCCGTCCACCGACACCCGCCGGTGCCGCACCGTTGCCGCCACCACCCGCACCTCACTCCCCCGCCGTGGCCAGGTTGATGCCCGCTCTCGCGCCGGTCATGCCGGGCGAGCAGGCACCGGCCGGTCCCGCGCCGGTGGTCCCCTACTGCGCCGGCCGTCCGGCGCCGGACCCTCGGCGACCGGCAGCGCCGCGCCGGCCGGATCGGTTCCCGGTCGGCGCGGCGCGGACGTGAGCCGTCAGCGGTGGTGGTGCCGAAGGGCCTTGCGGATGTCGACCGGCAGCGCGGGCGCGCCGTCGACGGGTGCCGGGTCCTCCTCGGTCGGGGCCACTCCCCCGGCGGCGATCCGGTCGAGCGTGGCCAGCCCGGCGCGGTCGACCGAGCCGAAGACGGTGTAGTTCGGCCGCAGCGCCGAGTCGGCGTAGACCAGGAAGAACTGGCTGCCGTTGGTGTCCGGGCCGGCGTTGGCCATGGCGAGCGTGCCCCGGGCGTAGAGCCGGCGCTCGCCCGTCGGGTCGGTGGGCGCCGGCGGCAGGTCGGTCGGCAGCTCGTCGGCGTAGCGGTAGCCGGGCCCACCCGAACCGGTTCCGGACGGATCTCCGCACTGCAGCACGCTGAGCGTGGGATACGCGGTGAGCCGGTGGCAGGAGGTCCGGTCGTAGAAGCGGTGGCGGGTCAGGTGCAGGAAGCTCTGCACCGTGCACGGCGCCGCCGCCCGGTCCAGGAGCAGCCCGATCGGGCCGTGGTTGGTCCACAACGTCACCCGGACGATGCCCCGGTCCGGCGTACGGCGGGGATCGGGCGGCAGCGGGACCGGCCGGGCCGCCGGCTCCTCCGGGGTGGCGAGGTAGCCGCACGGGCCGTGGGTGGCGCCCGAGCCGGCCGGGGCGACCGCCGGGGCGGCGGAGCCGGCGGGGGCGGCCACCGCGGCGGCGCCGGCGGCGGCGACCAGCGCCCCGGCGACCAGCGCCACGCTGGCGAGCCGGGTCAGCGTACGGGTCGGACGGCGCGCGTCGGGAATGGACTGCGGTCGTGGTTCACGCGACACGGGATCCTCCTGGACTCGTGGTACCAGAGCGACCGGAGTCTATGGATACCGTCGGTGCTTGTCGATCCGTGGCCGACCGCCCGGCGACTGGTCCGCCCGGCCGGGGTACCTGCCCGGTGCGCGCTACGCGCGGGTCAGGGTGCCTGCCTGCGGGCGACCCGACGGCGCCACACCAGCCCGGCGAGCAGCAGGACGGCCGCCGCGCCGGCCAGCCCGGCCACCGCCCAGAAGCCCGACGTCCCACCGCCCACCGGCCCGCTCGCGGCGGCCGGTCGCGGCTGGCCGGGCACTGCCGGCGGGGACGGGGTGGCCGACGGCGTCGCCGACAGCTCCCCGGGCTCGACCAGCCGACCGACCGAGGCCGACCGGGGCAGCGCGAACCCCCAGTCGAGCAGCGCCGCGCCCTGCTCCCAGCCGCGCATCGGCTGCGGCTCACCGCCCAGCAGCGTGACCACCAGCCGGCGGCCGTCGCGCTCGGCGGCGCCGACGTAGGTGTGCCGGGCCAGGTCGGTGAAGCCGGTCTTACCGCCCAGCGCACCCGGGTAGCGGTAGATCAACTGGTTCTCGTTCTGGATCTGGAAGCCCTTGGTCCGCTGCGCCGGCTGGGCGGGGATCTGGGTCAGCTCGGTCAGCGCGTACCGGCGGAACGTGGGGTCGGCGAAGCAGACGCGGGCGATCAGGGCCAGGTCGTACGCGCTGGTGAACTGCCCACGCCCGTCAAGCCCGGAGGGGGTGACCGCGTGCGTCTGGAGCGCGCCGAGCCGGCGCGCGTACTCGTTCATCGCCCGCACCCCGCCGGCCGCGCCATCGGCGCCCCCGCCCAGTCGGGCCAGCACGTTCGCCGCCTCGTTGCCCGAGTTGAGCAGCAGCCCCAGCCAGACCGTCTCGACGCTGTACCGGCCCCCTTCGACCAGTCCGACCGCCGACGAGCCGGGCTCGATCCGCATGTCCGCCGCGGTGACCGTGACGACCTGCTTCGGGTCCAGCCGCGGCAGCATGGTCGCGGCCAGCAGCAGCTTCTGCACACTGGCCGGGGTCGCGTACTCGTGCGGGCCGCAGCCGCCGAGCACCTGCCCGGTGTCCAGGTCGGCGACGAGCCAGGAGGTGGCGGTGATCTTCGGCGGCGCGGGCACCCCCACCGGCACGGCCAGCCCGGCGGTGTCCAGCTCCGGCCCGCCGACGACCCGGTCCTCGGGCACCACCGGCGGTGGGGACGGGCGCGGCGGGCGGGAGACCGCCGGGGCCGCCACGCGCGGGCAGGGCACGGCCCGCGCCGCGCCGCCCTGGCGCAGCACCGACCCGCCGGCCACCCCGGCGGGAGCGACCCGCTCCGAGGCCCCAGCGCCGGCGGCCGGGGCGGTCACGACGGCGGAGAGCAGGACGGCCGTCGCCGTGGCCGCCAGCAGCCGAACTCTCATGCCAGCACCCTAATCGGGGACCGGACCTCGCTGCCGGGCCATGGCGAACGACGATCCACTCCGGGCGTTCCGCGAGATCTTCACCCAGAGCTGCGACATGAACAGCCAGCCGGGAGGGCCGCGCCGTCGGCCGGGGCCTCGGCCGCCGCGGGGTCAGGCCGGGCCGAGCGATTCCCGGTGGCGCAGGTAGTCGTGCAGCGCGGCGGAGGCGCGCAGCCGCCGCAGGCTGCGCCGGTGCAGCTCCTGCTCCCGCCGGCCCAGCTCGGCGCGGACCCGCTGGGCGCTGCCGGTGGTGCGCAGCTCGGCCAGCACCGCCGCGATGATGTCGAACGGATAGGCGCCTCGGCGCAGCAGCGCGACCACCTGCGCCGCGCGTAGCTCGGCGTCGTCGTACACCCGGTAGCCGGTGCCCCGGGCCCGGACCGGGCGCAGCAGGCCGCGCTCCTCCCAGAGCCGAAGCTGCGAGGTGCGGACGCCGACCAGCGCGGCCACCGCGCCGATCCGGGCGCCACCGCGGGGCGCGGGCGCGACCGCCGCCGGGCTGGTCACCACCGTCTCGAACGCGCCGAGAACCCGACGTATCTCGGCCCGCTCGCGGTCCAGCTCGGCGTGCCCGCCGTCGAGCGCCGCCAGCGCGGCCGGCAGGTCGTCGCGGTGCACCGCGGCCATGATCTCCCGGGTACGCGCCCAGCCGTGCCCCTCCGCCATCCGGCGCGCCACCGCCAGCGCGCGGGCGTGCTCGGCGGTGAAGATCCGGTAACCGCTCTCGGTGCGCCGCACCGCGGGGAGCACCCCCAGGTCCACGTAGTTGCGGACCTGCTGCACCGAGATCCCGGCGGTCGCCGCCAGATCGACCGCTCGCAGCCGCTCACCGGTGTGCACGGCGACCACTGTACCGGTTACCACGTCGTTTGAGACTTTCCCCCCTATCCCGCCGCCCGCCACGCTCGGTAGTTCGCGAAACCCTCTACGAGGGCTTGAATGAGAGAATTGAAGCCGTCAGACCCCGATGCCAGGGTGGGCGTTCGCCTGCCCCACCGATCTCGTGAAGGGTTCGCATGCCGCAGCCAGCACGGTCCGTCGCCGACAGCCACGACATGATCGAGGTACGCGGGGCGCGGGAGAACAACCTCGCCTCCGTATCGGTGGACATCCCCAAGCGCCGGCTCACCGTCTTCACCGGTGTCTCCGGATCGGGCAAGTCGTCGCTCGTCTTCGGCACCATCGCCGCCGAGTCGCAGCGCCTGATCAACGAGACCTACAGCGCCTTCCTGCAGTCGTTCATGCCGAACGTGAGCCGGCCGGACGTCGACTCGCTGCGCAACCTCAGCGCCGCGATCGTGGTCGACCAGGAGCGGATGGGGGTCAACTCCCGCTCCACCGTGGGCACCGCGACCGACGCGTACGCCATGCTGCGGCTCGTGTTCAGCCGGCTGGGCACCCCGCACGTAGGTGGCGCCGGCGCGTTCAGCTTCAACCTGGCCGAGGGCATGTGCCAGACCTGTGAGGGGCTGGGCCGGGTCTCCGACCTCGACGTGCACGAACTGGTCGACATCGAGCGGTCACTCAACGACGGCGCGATCAAGGTGCCCAACTTCGCCGTCGACTCCTGGTACTGGCAGACCATTGTCGGCTCCGGCCTGTTCGACCCCGACGCCAAGCTGCAGGACTACACCCCCCAGCAGTGGGAGGACTTCCTGCACAAGCCCGCCACGAAGATCAAGATGGGCAGCAACAACTGGACGTACGAGGGTCTGGTGGTGAAGGTCCGGCGGCTCTTGCTCGCCAAGGACCGCGAGTCGATGCAGCCGCACATCCGGGCCTTCGTCGACCGGGCGGTCACCTTCACCACCTGCGCCGCCTGCGGCGGCACCCGGCTCAACGAGGCGGCGCTCTCCTCCCGCATCGCCGGCCGCAACATCGCCGAGTGCTCCTCGATGCAGATCAGCGACCTCGCCGAGTTCGTCCGCGGCATCGACGACCCGGCGGTGGCACCGCTGACCGGCAACCTGCGCGGCCTGCTGGAGTCGCTGGTCGAGATCGGCCTCGGCTACCTCAGCCTCGACCGGGAGTCGGCCACCCTCTCCGGTGGCGAGGCGCAGCGGGTGAAGATGGTCCGGCACCTGGGCTCCAGCCTCTCCGACGTCACGTACGTGTTCGACGAGCCGACGGTCGGCCTGCACCCGCACGACATCGCCCGGATGAACGGCCTGCTGTTGCAGCTGCGCGAGAAGGGCAACACGGTGCTGGTTGTCGAACACAAACCGGAGACCATCGCGATCGCCGACCACGTGGTCGACCTCGGACCGGGCGCCGGCACGGCCGGCGGCCAGATCTGCTACACCGGCGACGTCCCCGGCCTGCGCCGCTCCGGCACGCTCACCGGGCGCCACCTCGACCACCGGGTCAACCTCCGGACCGACGTACGCCGGCCGACCGGGCAGCTGCCGATCCGCAACGCCGACCTGCACAACCTGCGCGACGTCAGCGTCGACATTCCGCTCGGAGTGCTCAGCGTGGTGACCGGAGTCGCCGGTTCGGGCAAGAGCTCACTGATCCACGGCTCGCTGCAGCGGCGCAACGGGGTGGTCATCGTCGACCAGTCCCCCATCCGCGGCTCCCGACGCAGCAACCCGGCCACCTACAGCGGCCTGCTCGACCCGGTGCGCACCGCGTTCGCCAAGGCCAACGGGGTGAAGCCCGGCCTGTTCAGCGCGAACTCCGAGGGCGCCTGCCCGGCCTGCAAGGGCATCGGCCTGATCTACACCGACCTGGCGATGATGGCCGGGGTGGCGACCGTCTGCGAGCGGTGCGAGGGCCGGCGCTTCACCGACGAGGTGCTCACCTACACGCTGCGCGGAAAGAACATCAGCGAAGTGCTCGCCATGTCGGTCGTCGAGGCGTACGACTTCTTCCCCAGCGGTCCGGCCCACGTCATCCTGGGCCGGCTGGTCGACGTCGGGTTGGGCTACCTCAGCCTGGGCCAGCCGCTCACCACCCTTTCCGGCGGCGAACGGCAACGGCTCAAGCTCGCCATCCACATGGCCGAGAAGACCAGCACCTACGTCCTGGACGAGCCCACCACCGGCCTGCACCTGGCCGACGTCGACCAGCTGCTGGCGCTGCTCGACCGGCTCGTCGACGCCGGCAACACCGTCATCGTGATCGAGCACCATCAGGCGGTGATGGCACACGCCGACTGGTTGATCGACATGGGCCCGGGCGCCGGGCACGACGGCGGAAAGGTCATCTTCACCGGTACGCCCGCCGAGCTGGTCGCGCGCGGCGACACGCTGACCGCCCAGCACCTGCGGGAGTACGTAGCCGCCTGACGCCTCTCCTACCCGGCGGTGAGCAGGCCGGGACGCCCGGCCTTTCGGTTTCGCGCTCCTGGGTGGGCAGCCACTGAACCCGGGCGCTGGGCGCCGTCAACCCAGCCGGCGCAACCAGCGCCGTTGCCAGGGGGTCTCCACGGCCCGCGGCCGATAGCTGGCGCGTACCCAATCCACCGCCCGCTCGGCGGGCAGACCGTCCAGCACCGCGAGCGCGGCCAGGGCCGTACCGGTACGGCCCTGGCCGCCTCGGCACGCCACCTCCACCCGCTCGCCGGCATGCGCCCGGCGCAGCCCCTCCCGTAGGGCGTCCAACGCGTCGGCCCGGTCCAGCGGCACCCAGAAGTCCGGCCACCGGATCCGCCGGTGCGCCCACGCCGGCGCCGGACCATCTGCCAACAGCAGGGCGAAATCGGCCGGCGACGCCACGTCGGCGATCCGGCGCCCGCGCACCGGGGCCCCGCTCGGCAGCATGACCACGCCCGGCTGCTCCGACCACGCCACGTCCACGCTCATCCCGGCATTCTCCCCCGGGAACTTCACGTCTCCCTGCCGGGACTTCACGTGTTCTCTGCCGGGACTTCAGCTGTCCCTGGCGGCCCGAAGACAGTGCCGCCCCCGGCCGGGTGGCCGGGGGCGGCACTGGGGTGTCGGTGTGCAGGTCGCCTCGCGGCGAGTGGCACGAACGCGGCTCCAGCCGAACGGTAGTCCGCGACGGCAATTATCAGGTGAGGCCCGGGGACACAGGACACACCGACACCCCGTACAACCTACCCACGCCCGCGACCATTCCCACCCCGCTTCTTCACATCCCCGACCACTCACCGTCCGCCGCCGCTACCATCCCCCACCGCCCCCGGTTGATGGCCGCGACGATCCGCTCGGTGTGCCGACGCCCGTCCACAGCGCGTGCCGGGTGCCGGCGTCGACCACCTCGACTCGCCCCGCGCGACCCCTTGGCGCCGCACCACAGCGACCCGCCCGCTTGTCCGCCGCCCGCAGGTCCACCGATCCGCCGCCCGCGCGTCCGCCGGTCCGCCACCCACCGGTCCACCGCCCTGCACGTCCGCCGCCCGCAGGTCCACCGATCCGCCGCCCGCGCGTCCGCCGGTCCGCCGCCCACCGGTCCGCCGCCCTGCGCGTCCGCCGCCCGCAGGTCCGCCGCTTGCGGGTCCGCCGCTTGCGGGTCCCCCGCCTGCGGTCGGCCGGAGCCACCCCGCCCTCGCCCCCGGGTGAGCTCTCCATAGCCCGAGATCTTGGACAGTTTCCGTTAGGTCCTAACGGAAACTGTCCAAGATCTCGCCTCCGCGAGGCCAGGCAGGCCCGGGCCGGGGTCGTGTCGCCGTCCGAGTGCAGCTCGTTCGGCAACCGCGATCAGGAAGTCCCGCCCAGAGGTCCGCCGGGCGGGCCTGCGGCCGGTGGCGAGAGGCGCCCGATCCGCCGGCCGCCGGATGCCGACAATAGGGTGCCGTCACCACGGGACTCCTGGCCGACACCCGAATCGGGCTGCCGGCCCAACACCGCTCTGGAGGCGCTCCTGGCCGGCACCCGGGTGGGGTGCCGGCGGATGTGACCGGGATATGACGCCGGCCGGCGACCCCGGGTGGGGTGCCGGCCGAAGTGTTCGGGATACGCCGCTGGCCGGCACCCGATACGGGTGCCGGCCAGCGGTCAGATCGTGCTGTGTCAGCTGTTCCAGTGCTGGGCGACGAGGTCGGCGGCCTGCTGCTCCCACTGGGCGTAGGCGTCCGGGTAGGCCGACACCTGCACCGTCTGGGCGGCGTCGGTCAGCGGCATGTCCTGCCACCCGTCGACCTGCTTGAGACCCTTCTGGAACGCCATCGTCGAGTACTCAGGATCCGTGATCTGCTCCGGCGTACCCCAACCCGAGGACGGGCGCTGCTGGAACAGACCCAGCGAGTCATGATCATTCATGTCGCCGAGGTGGCCCAGGTTCTCCAGCTTCGACTCCTGCAGGCTCGTCGCGATCGAGATGACCGCAGCCCGCTCGTCCAGACCCGACTTCTTCGTCGCGGCGATGATCGCCTTGACGTTGGCGGTCTGCTCGTCGTTGAGGTCGATGTGCGACTGGGTGCCCTGGGTGCCGTGCGGGATCAGCTTGGCGGTGTCCACACCCGGCTTGTCGACCTGCACCACGGCTACGGGCTTGGCGTCCACGGCCGGCGCGGCGGCGTGGGCGGCGACGGGGCCGGCGAAGATCCCACCGGCGAAAGCCAGACCAGCAACACTCAGAACGCTCTTACGCATGATCGTGTTCATCGGGAAGCTCCAATTCGGGGGTAGACACCCACCGCCGACAGAGGTCGGCATACGTGCGTGGGTGTGCGGCACCTCGACAAGGCGCTCATGAATCAAGGGGGAAGTCTTCAAGGCCGGGCCACACGTCAGGGGCTCATCGACCAGGGGATCCGACGTCCGGGGCGGGGGCCTCACGGTGCCGGGTCCAGGTGTAACGACCGGCGGCCCACCATCATTCCGGGGTCGGCTCGTCGGCCGGGTCCAGGTGTAACGACCGGCTGCCCGCCATCATTCCCGGGGCGCCGGGCCACCGTCAGCGACCGGATGAACCGGCCGACCGAACGGGCTGCTACCTCGGCCGTCGGGGGTATTCAACGACGCCCGGCCGCCCGCCATTCCGGCCCCGGGATGCCACCGGTCACACCCCAAACCACCCACACCCACCCAGCCGACCGGCATCGGCGTACCCACCCGGACGGATCGGACCGGACAATCACCCCAAACGCGCCGGCAAGCAAGCCTCTGGACCTGCACAGCCGGCCCCCGTCCTCATGGATCACCGGCCGAAGCCGCCGACGGTCGAATGATCGACTCGAGATCTGTGAAGTCGGGGAGATGGAGCCGAGGGACACCCCGACTTCACGGAACTCGAGTCGACCAACCCCGACAACCCGCCTGATCCACTCCAGATCGCCGACATGGCGGTATCCACGCGGCCGGAACACCGCCATGCCGGCGACATGGCGGAAGGCCGCCGCCGCGGGCCCCATGGACGGCGGCGACGGCGGGTCGGCGGGGCCGAGGGGCGGGATCCGGCGAGGGGTCCAGCGCGGATCCGGCGCAGGGTCCGGACGCGGAACCCGGCGCAGGGCCCGGACGCGGAACCCGGCGCGGAGCCTGGCGCAGGGTCCAGGCGCGGAGCCCGGCGCACGGTCCAGGCATGGCGCGGACTCCGCGCCCCGGGGCGCAGGGTCCGGACGCGGAGTGGACGCGCGGGATCCAAGGCGCGTGGGGCGCAGGGTCCGACGTTCGGGGCGAATCCGGGGCGCGTGGTCGGTCAGCTGCCCAGGTAGCGGAGGATGGCCAGGACGCGTCGGCTGTAGCCGACCGCGCCGGACAGGTCGAGCTTGTCGAAGATGGCGTTGACGTGCTTTTCCACCGCGCTCAGCGACACGTGCAGTCGTTCGGCGATCGCGGCGTTGGTGTGGCCCTGGGCCATGTGGTGCAGGACGTCCTGTTCGCGCGGTGTCAGTCGGGTGAGCGGGTCGGCGCGGTCCGAGCCGGCCACCACCTGACGGACCACCTCGGGGTCGAGCGCGGTCGCTCCGGCGGCCACCCGGTCCAGTGCGTCGAGGAAGTCGTCCACCTGGGCGACCCGGTCCTTGAGCAGGTAGCCGACGCCCTCGGGACGGTCGGCCAGCAGCCGGGCGGCGTACCGCTTCTCGACGTACTGGGAGAGCACGAGAACCCCGGTGGTGGGCCGGCGTCGGCGGATCTCCAGCGCGGCGCGCAGACCGTCGTCGGTGTGGGTGGGCGGCATCCGGACGTCCGTGACGACGACGTCGGGATGTTCCTGGTCGACGGCGGCGACCAGTTCGTCGGCGGTGCCGACCGCAGCGACGACGTGGTGGCCCTCCTCGGCGAGCAGCCGGACCAGACCCTCGCGCAGCAACGTCGAATCCTCGGCGAGGACTATCCGCACGGCAGTTCCGCCAGCACGGTGGTCGGGCCGCCGGTGGGGCTCTGCACCCGCAACTGCCCGTCGAGAGCGGCCACCCGGCGGGCCAGCCCGGACAGGCCCCGCCCGGAGGGGTCCGCCCCGCCCGCGCCGTCGTCGCGCACGCGCATCCGGACCCGCCCCTCCCGTACGTCGACGTCGATGGTGACCAGGGTAGCGGCGGCGTGTTTCGCGGCGTTGGTGAGCGCCTCGCAGGCCACGAAGTAGAGCACCGTCTCGATCTGCCGATCGGGGCGTACCGCCAGGTCGTAGCGGATCCGCACCGGAACGGTCGAGCGCTGCGCGACCATCCCGAGCACCTCACCCAGGTCGCTGTCGTCGAGCGCCGACGGGTAGACCCGCCAGGCCACCTCCCGCAGCTCCTGCACCGCCCGCTGGACGTCCTCGTGGGCCTGCGCGATGAGGGCGGACGTCCGCTCGGCGTCCCGGCTACGCCGGGCCCGGCCGAGCAACATGCCGAGCGCGACGAGTCGCTGTTGCAGCCCGTCGTGCAGGTCCCGTTCGATGCGCTGGCGTTCGGCGTCCACCGCGGCGATCGCCCCGGCCCGGCTGGTGGTCAGCTCGCGGACCCGCGCCTGCAGCGCGGCGCGCGAGTCGGGGTTGAGCAGTCGCCGGGCCAGCCGGACGTCGAGCGCGCCGACGCTGGCGATGGCCTGCACGTTGAGCAGCAGCAGCACCGCGCCGACGACGAGTTGCAGCAGGGTGTCGGTCACGGTCAGCTCACCGCGTACCGCGGCGCGCACCACGATCGAGGCCAGCACCGTCCCGACGGCGAGCACCGCGAACGCCAGCCCGCCCAGCGCTCCGGGCAGCAGCCGGGCCACGAGATAGCCGACCTCCCGCCCGCCGACGGTACGCACCGGCGGCACCTCGTCGCCCGCGGCGAGCAGCCCGGCCAGCCTGCGGCGTTCCCACCGGAGCAGCGTCACCGCGTACCGCGGGATCGCCGCCGCAACCCGGCGGCGGGCCGCCGGTACCGGCGCGGACCCGGCGGCGACGACCGCCGCGGCCAGCAGGAAGAGCAGCTCCCCGACCGCGGTCAGGACGCCTGCGGCGACACCGAGGACGACCCGTCCGCTCGGCACGGTCAGCGCGCCCCGCCGCCGGTCCGCTCGTCGGCGCCCCAGGAGCCACTGCGGTAGATGGTGCCGCGTCCGCCGGGATCGGGCACGCCGAACGACGGCCCGGCCGGGTTGGGCGCGGCCGGCTCCTCGGGGTTGCGGGCGGCCCGCCGGGCGCGGAGCACCCGGGACACCACGAACCAGCCGACCGCCGCCACGCAGACCACGATGACGATGTTCTGCAGGACGCCGACGTAGCCCTCGACCAGGTGCCAGTTGTCGCCGAGCAGGTATCCGGCGAGCACGAAGGTGGTGTTCCAGATCAGGCTGCCCAGCGTCGTGTAGAGCGCGAAGGTGGCGACCGACATGCGCTCGACACCCGCCGGGATGGAGATCAGACTCCGGAAGATCGGGATCATGCGGCCGAAGAAGACCGCCTTGACGCCGTGCCGGAGGAACCACGCCTCGGTCCGGTCCACGTCGCTGAGCTTCACCAGGGGCAGCCGCGCGGCGATCGCCCGGATCCGGTCCCGGCCGAGCGCCGCACCGATCCAGTAGAGGGCGAGGGCGCCCACCAGCGAGCCGAGCGTCGTCCAGAAGATCGCCCCGATCACACTCATCCGCCCCTGGCCGGCGACGAAGCCGGCGAGCGGCAGGATCACCTCGCTCGGGATCGGCGGGAAGAGGTTCTCCAACGCCACCGCCAGTCCGGCGCCCGGGCCGCCGAGCCGTTCCACCAGGTCCGTGACGTAGCCGACCAGTCCATCCTGAGGTGGCTCGGCGTCCGCCGCGAGGCTTCCGGTGGCGAGCAGGACGTGCGAGGTTCGAATCATGCCCCCACGCTACGAACCGATCCTGAGAGGCCACCATGAGGCCGGCCCCCCGACCGGTCGGCGGGACCACACCCGCAGGGGTGCGGAAAACCGCACCCCGCTGCGGCTCGCGGTGGCGCAACCGCCCTGCGTACCGAAGGACGTCGCGGCGAACGCGGAGACGCACGCCGCCGCGGTCCGGGCGGCGGGCGCCCGGGTGGTGGTCTTTCCGGAGCTGTCGTTGACCGGGTACGAGCTGGATGCCGCCGTCGTCGCGGCGGACGATCCCCGGTTGGCGCCGCTGGTCGAGGCCTGCGCCGAGACCGGGACGCTGGCGCTGGCCGGCGCGCCGGTGCCCGGGGAGCACATCGGGGTGCTCGCGGTCGACGGCGACGGGGCCGCGGTGGCGTACCGGAAAATGTGCCTCGGCGGGGACGAGGGCCGCCGCTTCGTCGCGGGCGACCGGCCCGCGGTGCTCGACGTCGACGGCTGGCGGTTGGGGCTGGCCGTCTGCAAGGACACCGGCGTGCCGGAGCACGCCGCCGCTACGGCGGCGCTCGGCATCGACGCCTACCTGGCGGGCGTGGTCGAGGCGGCACAGGATGCCGCGGTGCCGGACGAGCGAGCGCGGCGGATCGCCACCGAACACGGGGTGTGGGTGGCGGTGGCCAGCTTCGCCGGGCCGACCGGTGGCGGCTACGCCGAGACGGCCGGCCGGTCCGCGATCTGGACGCCGCAGGCGGCGTTGGCGGCCCGGGCGGGCAGCGCGGCAGGCGAGACCGTGCGGGCCGTCCTCGACTGAGCGGCCACGTGGCATCGGACCCGTCGACGGCCCGGCCAGGTCAGTCGTCGCGGTCGCCGGGCACGTCGAGCCGGTCGAGCAGGGCGTTGAGGCGGTCCGCGGTGTCGTCCGAGAGCTGTCGCCGCTCGACCTGCTCGGCGATCCGCTCCCGCAGGTCGTCGACCCGCTTGGCCCGGTCCTTCGGCTTGCCCCGGCCGAGGTCGGCCAGCTCGTCGCGCAGGTCCTCGACGGCCCGTCGGTCGATCTCGCCCCGCATCTGGGCCTGGGCCAGGATCGCGGCGAACTCGGCGGCCATTTGACGCAGCCCGACCGGGGCGGGCGCGGCGGTGGTCGGCGCCGGTGCCGTGCTCGACGGCGGCACGGATTCCGGGCTGTCGGCGGTCACCGGCGCCTGCGGTGCAGCGCTCGTCGGGCCGGCCACCTGCGGGGTCCGTGGGTCGTCGTCGCCGAGGGTGAGCGCCGCGCCGAGGCCGAGCAGGAGCGCGAGGCCGGCCGCCACGAGGGCGACGAGCGGGCCCCGGGACCGTCGGGTCGGGCGCTCTGGCGCGGCGGCGGCCGGACGCGGCGTGACGGGTGTGCGGTCGATCAGGGTGGGCGGGTGCGCGGACGCGCCGATCGTGCGTCCGGCGGGCGGGGACACGGGTGCGACGGCCGCCCGCCCGGCCGGCAGGGTGGGCAGGATCGCGGTGGGCGGGTCGGCCGGCGGGCCGGCGCCGAGCCGGCTGGCGAGCTGCGCCGCGGTCGGCCGCCGGGCCGGGTCGGTGGCCAGACAGGCGAGGGTGAGGTCGGCGATGTCGGCCGGCAGGCCGGGGATCCGCAGCGGTGGCACGGGGGTACGCCGCTCCCGCACCTCCAGCGCGTCCTCCCAGGTCTGCACGGGCAGCGGGGCGCGCCCGGCGAGCGTGCGGTAGAGCAGCGCGCCGAGGGCGTAGATGTCACTGGCCGGGTCGGGCGGCCCGGCGGCGAGCCGCTCGGGGGCGAAGTACGCCGGGGTTCCCATCAGCAGCTCGCCGGTCTGGCCGGCGAGCGGGTGGTGCGGCCCGGCGAGCGCGGCGATGCCGAAGTCGAGCACTTTCGCGCCGGTCTCGGTGAGCATCACGTTGCCCGGCTTGATGTCGCGGTGCACCACCCCGATCCGGTGGGCGGCGGCGAGCGCGGCGGCGACCTGCCCGGCCACCCGGACCGCGTCGGGCCAGGCGAGGGGGCCGCCGGTGAGGCGGTCGGCCAGGTTGCGCCCCTCCACCAGCTCCATCACCAGGTACGGCACGACCTCGCCGTCGGGCAGCGTCGCCTCGCCGTAGTCGTAGACCTGGGTGATGTGCGGGTGGGTCAGCCGAGCGGCGGCCCGCGCCTCGCGCTGGATGGTGGCCCGCAGGTGCGGGTCGGTGCCGAACTCCGCGACGAGCGCCTTGACCGCGACGGAGCGTCCGAGCACTTCGTCGTCGGCGCGCCACACCTCGGACATCCCGCCGAGGCCGATGCGCTCACGCAGAACGTATCGATCGTGCAGTCGGAGGGTGGGTGTGAACGGCGACATGGGCATCCAGTGTGCCTGCCGCGGGCGGTGGCCCACCACCCGCCGTGCCGGATTACGCGCCTCACGGCGCGGTGCGTGCCCGGATGATCGGTTCCGGACGTGGTGTGGGTCACTCCGGCACGGCGGACGGTTCGGTCAGGAGCACTGGGTCACGGTCGGCGCCGGCCGGGGCTGGATCCGGTCGGCGAGGCGGCGCAGGGCGCCTGCGGCGGCCAGTCGGGTGGGCGCGAGGCGGGCCGGTCGGGGGCGTTCGGCCTGGATGGGGGCGTTCGGCCGGGCCGAGTTGACGTGTCGGTGCACCGCGTCGATGGCGGAGATGAAGCCGGCGGGCTGTTCCATGGTCAGCTCCTCTGGACGGGTCCGGTGGAGGTCCGGACGACGAGTGTGGTGGGCAGCAGCACGTGCCCCGCCGCGGGATCCGCGGGTGGGTCGAGCAGCAGTTCGGCGGCGATCCGGCCCTTTTCCTCGGCCGGCTGTCGCACCGTGGTCAGGCCGACCGCGGCGGCTTCGGCGATGTCGTCGAAACCGGTCACCGACAGGGACGACGCCCCGGAGGCGGCCCGCTCGGTCAGGGCGTCGAGGACGCCGAGCGCGAGCACGTCGGAGCAGGCGAGCACGGCCGTCGGTGGATCGGGGCTGTCGAGCAGGCCGGCGACCGCGGCGGCGGCGGCCGGCCGGTTGTTGCCGGCGGCGCTGAGGACGGTGAGTTCGGGCCAGGTCACCCCGACGGCGGCGAACGCGTCGGCGAACCCGGCGAGCCGGCCTCGGGTGGTCGGATGCGGCACCTCGTCCACTCCGGACAGTCGCACCGGCCCGGCGGGCAGGTTCGGCAGCACAGCGTCGGCGAGCAGCGCCACCCGTCGGTGACCGAGACCCGCCACGTGCGCGGCGATCCCCCGGGCGGCGGCCCGCTCGTCGATGCCGACGTAGCGTTCGGCGTGCCCGCCGTCGACAGGTGCGGCGGTGGTGACGAAGGGCAGGCCCCGAGCACGGATGGCGTCGACAGCCCACTCCTCGTCGCCGACACAGTAGACGCAGAAGCCGTCGACGGCGGCGTTCTCCACGGCCTGCCGGGCCTCGGCGTGCGCGCCCGGCATCGGCACCAGCAGCAGGCTGGTGCCGTGCCGCTCGGCCGCCGTGCTGAGCCCGGCGAGGAAGCGCACCGCGAACGGGTCGGTGAAGGCGTACGACAGCTGCGAGGTGAAGAGCACGCCGATCGAGCCGACGAAGCCGCGGCGCAGCGAGCGGGCGGTCGGGTTGGGCCCGGGGTAGCCGATCGCCTTGGCGGTCTCCAGGATGCGCTGCCGCAGCGCCGCCGAGAGCTGGTCGGGGCGGGCGTAGGCGTTGGAGACCGTGCTGCGGGAGACGCCGACGGCGTCCGCCACGGCTTGGAGCGTCGGCTTCACCGATTCCCCCTTCTGTATCGATCCAGTTTCTGTATCGATCCAGAGACTAGCCGGAAACGTCGATGTCGGTCAACACCGAAAAAGTCGGCACGGGCCGGCGCCGTACGCGGCGGGGCTGGTTGTGCGGGATGCGCGCTCAGGCGGGGTAAAGCTCGTCCCGCAGGCGCTCGAGCAGCTCGGGGGTCCGCTCGGGCGGCTCGGCCTCGACGCAGAGCCGCTCCATGGCCAACGCGTAATAGTCCAGGTCGTCCCGCTTGTCGAGGTAGAGCGCGCTGGTCAACTGTTCGATGTAGACGATGTCGGGCAGGTCCTGGTCGCCGAAGCGCAGGATGGTGAAGGCGCCCCCGGCCGCGGCGTGCCCGCCGGCGGTGAACGGGATGATCTGGAGTCGGATGTGCGGCGATCGGGTCGCCTCGATCAGCGCGGTCAACTGCTCACGCATCACGGCCACGCCGCCGATGGGCCGACGCAGCGCCGCCTCGTCCAGCACGGCCCAGAGCTGTGGCGGATCGGCCCGCCGCAGCAGTTCCTGGCGCCGGATCCGCAGGTCGACCCGCCGGTCGATCTCGCCGGGGGTGGCCGCGCCGTGCCCGAGCAGCACCACCGCCCGGGCGTATCCGGGGGTCTGCAGCAGGCCGGGGACGAACTGCACCTCGTAGCTGCGGATCAGCGCGGCGGCGGCCTCCAACCCCAGGTAGGACTGGAACCAGGTGGGCAGCACGTCACCGTAGCGGTGCCACCAGCCGGGGCTGTTCGCGTCGCGGGCGAGCTTGAGCAGCAGCTCGCGCTCCTCGGCGTCGGTGACGCCGTAGAGGGTGAGCAGATCGGCGACGTCGCGCTCCTTGAAACCGACCCGGCCCAGCTCCATCCGACTGATCTTCGACTCGGAGGCGCGGATCTCCCAGCCGGCACCCTCCCGGGTGACCCCGGTGGACTCCCGCAGTCGGCGAAGCTGGGAGCCGAGCAGCATGCGCAGCACGGTCGGCCCGGTTGTCGGGCCGCCGTCGGCGGGAACCATCGTCACGTGCCGACCTCCGCGTACGGTCGGGCACCCGGCCCGGCCGACGTGTAAGCATGCCATGGACCGACAGTGAGGGATACTCCCGCGCACCCGCGGGTCGCGGCGCTCGGACGGCTCCGCGTCGGGGACGGGGGCGACCGGTCAGGCGATCAGATGGTCGAAGTCGCCGTCACGGGCGCCGAGCACGAAGGCGGCGATCTCGTCGACCGTGTAGATCAGCGCCGGCCCCTCCGGGTGCCGCGAGTTACGCATCGCGATGCCGGCCCCGCCGGGCAGCTCGGCCAGCTCGACGCAGTTTCCGCTCGGGTTGCTCCGACGGCTCTTCTGCCAGTTCACCGGCGGAAGCTGGGTAGCGGGTACGCCGTTCGGCGGTTGCTGCATGTGGAGCGTCCTCTTTGCTCAGAAGCCGGCCGATGCCGCGGGAGGAGCGGTGACGGCGCGGAAGAACTGTCGATATCGGACCGTGCTGCACGTGCATCTGCTATTGCATCTGCATCGGACGGCGAGCATGATAACGCACGTGATCGGTACGCATCCGTTCACAATGAGTTACCTGACCTGGGCCACCACCAGGGAAAACGTGGACCTGTCCCGGTATGTCGGCCGCGGCGGGAGGCAGGCGGTCGCGGATGGGAGGGCCTGTGCCGGATCCGGTGAGTGTCGCGTCCGGCATCTGCGCCGCCGGGGCCCTGCTCTCCACCTGGCAACTGCGCCGTCGCGCGTTGCGGGCCGAGGCGGAGATGGAGCATCTCCAGGCCGAGCTGGCCGCGGAACGGCACGCCGCCAGTCACGACCCGCTCACCGGGCTGCCCAACCGCCGCGCCTTCTACCGGCTGGCGGCGACCCTGCTCACCGACGCGGCCGGGCGGCCGCTGATCGCCGTGGTGCTCGACCTCGACGACTTCAAGCAGGTCAACGACCGCTACGGGCACGCCGCAGGCGATCAGGTGCTGATCAGCGTGGCCGAGCGTCTGGCCGCGTTCGCCGGCGACAACCTGGTGGCTCGGCTCGGCGGCGACGAGTTCGCCGGCCTGCTGACCACCCCGACCGTGGACCGACGCTGGATCGAGCACGCCACCGGGCGGCTCTGCGAGATGCTCGCCGCCCCGATCCCGCTCGGCGGGCTCAGCATCCGGGTGACCGCCTCGGTCGGGCTCGCGCCGGTCACCGGCCCGACCCAGCTCACCGAGGCATTGCATCGCGCCGATGCCGCGATGTATCGGGCGAAGAGCCTGAGCGCCAGCCGCCCGGCCCGCCAGCTCGTGGAAACCGCCTACCTGACCGAGTGACCTCTCGGGCGCCGGCAGGCCCACCGGACGGCCCCTGCGACGCGGATCCTGTTCGCCATGAGCCCGGTGGCGCCCTCCGCACGCACCGCCGGGGAGGATCGTGCCCTGTTGGGCATGATCGGCGATGAATGCGAGTTGTGTGCCTGCTGCCGACTTGCCCTCCTGTTCATCCGGTTCTTCTGATTCCGCGCTCAGTGTCACTTCGACGCATCGTTACTCCTGTTGTTCCGGGTCCGTGCTTGTTGCCGCCCCTGATCCGTCGTTCATCCGGTTGTTCGGATGGCGAAATCAGGCGACGGTCGAGGGTTGACAAAGTGGACATAAGGTTCCTATCGCCCTCCTAGCCTCGTCCGGGTGGTCGCACATATTCAGGATGGCGAGTCGCCCTCCCCAGCCGACGAGGCTCCCGCCGTCTCCGCCGTCTCTGTCCCGGTCTTCGTCGATGCCACCGGGCGACGACGGCGCCTGGTACACCGTTGCGCGGCACTCCTGGCGACCGCTGCCCTCGTGTACGTACCGCTCGTCGCGGTGGCCGTCCTGGTCGGACCGATGGTCCCGGCCTCCGGTCCACCGCCCGCCGCCAGCGAAGCCCGGATGGTGACGGGCGACCAACCTTCCGCACCGGGGGAGGCCGACATGCCGGCGCCACCTGTCGCGCCGATCGGCAACGAGCCCGTGGAGGAGCCCTTCCCGGCCGCGATCGGGACTCTCCCGGCCTGGCCACCCACCGGCGAGGCCCCGCCCGGGCCGGACGCTGCACCGGAGCCCGATCCGGCGCCCGGCGGACCGATCCCGAACCCGGCCCCGTCGACGACGCCACCCGGCGGTTGGACCCCCACGCCGACGCCGTCGACCCCACGGCCCACCGCGACGACGACGCCAGCGCCATCTGCACCCACGCCGACGCCAACGCCGTCCGGGCGGACACCGGACCTCGCCGACGATGCCGGATCCATCTGGAGGTACCTGGTCTGATGACCTCGTCAACGACGCGTCCAACGGCCCCACCGGTCCCCCAGCGCGGCCGGAGCCGGTTCCGGCCGCGTACGAGCTGGGTGATCTACGGTGCGCTGATCTGCGTCCTGCTCAGCGTGCTGCTGGTCGAGGCGTACGCGAACTCCGAGTTCACCCCCGACCACGTCCGGGAGACGGGCGACCAGGCCGGGGTACCCTCCGAGATCCTTTCGGGGGGCCCGGTGATCGACACGACCGGCGCACAGCCGACGTCCTACCGGATGCCTCCGCGAACCATCGCCCTCACCTTCGACGACGGCCCGGATCCGGTATGGACACCTCGGGTGCTGGACGTGCTGCACCGGTACGGGGCCCGGGCCACCTTCTTCACCGTTGGCAGCCAGGTGGCCCGCCACCCCCACCTCGCCGGGCGGATCGCGGCGGAGGGACACGAGCTGGGCGTGCACACCTTCAGCCACCCGGACGCGAGCGTGCTGCCGGGTTGGCAACGGCGGCTCGAGTACACCCAGACCCAGAAGGCCATCATGAACACCGCCGGCGTCCGGACCAACCTGCTGCGCTTTCCCTACTCGTCGACCGCCGACGCGATCGACGACGGGGCCTGGTCGGTGATTCAGGAGGCCGGCCGCCTCGGCTACCTGACAGCGGTGAACGACACCGACAGTCAGGACTGGGCCCGGCCCGGTGTGGACGCCATCGTACGCAACATGACACCACCGGACGGCCAGGGCGCCGTGGTGCTGCTGCACGACGCGGGTGGCGACCGAGCCCAGACGGTCGCTGCCCTGAAGCGGTTCATCCCGGCCATGGCGGCACGCGGGTACGAGTTCACCACCGTCAGCGACGGGGTCAACCGGGGTCGGGTAGAGGTTGATGACGACGCGATCCAGGCCGTCCCGGGGAACCAGCCGGTGTCGGAGCTCGAACGCTGGCGCGCGGGTTCGCTCGTCCTCGCGGTGCGGATCGCCGATCTGTTCGTCAGCGGACTCGGGGTGCTGTTCGTGGTGGTCGGCCTGCTGATGCTGGCCCGGACGCTGCTGCTGCTCGTCCTCGCGCCCCGGCTCGCCTGGCGCCGCCGCCGTTGGTACTGGGGCCCGCCGCTGGACCAACCGGTGTCGATCATCGTGCCGGCCTACAACGAACAGGCGGGAATCGTCGCCAGCGTGCGATCACTGGCCAACGGCGACCATCGCGGGATCGAGGTCATCGTGGTGGACGACGGCTCGACCGACGGAACCGCCGACCTGGTGGAGGCGATGGGGCTGCGCAACGTCCGGGTGATCCGCAAACCCAACGGCGGCAAGTCGAGCGCCCTCAACACCGGCATCGCCCACGCCAGCCACGAGATCATCGTGATGGTCGACGGGGACACCGTGTTCGAGCGGGATTCCGTCCGCCGGCTGGTGCAGCCCTTCGCGGACCCGTCGGTGGGCGCGGTCGCCGGCAACGTCAAGGTGGCGAACCGGCGGGGTCTGCTCGGACGGTGGCAGCACATCGAGTACGTCATCGGCTTCAACCTGGACCGCAGGCTGTACGAGACGCTCGGCTGCATGCCGACCGTGCCGGGGGCGATCGGCGCGTTCCGTCGTCGGGTGCTGCTCGCCGCGGGCGGGATGAGCAACGACACCCTCGCCGAGGACACCGACATCACCATGGCGATTCTCCGGGCGGGCTGGCGGGTGGTGTACGAGAAGCGGGCCCGGGCCTGGACCGAGGCGCCCGCCTCGCTGACCCAGCTGTGGCGCCAGCGGTACCGGTGGAGCTACGGCACCATGCAGGCGATGTGGAAGCACCGCCGTGCGGTGCTCGACCGTGGCCCGTCCGGCCGATTCGGCCGGTTCGGCCTGCCGATGCTCGCGCTGTTCGGAGTGGCGCTTCCCCTGCTCGGGCCGGTCCTGGACCTGATGGCGCTCTACGGGCTGTTCTTTCTCGGCACGACCGAGACCGCCGTCGCGTGGGCGCTGATGCTGGCCGTGCAGGCGATCACCGCGCTGGTGGCCTTCCGCCTCGACCGGGAGCGGATCGGCCCGCTGCTGGCGCTTCCGTTGCAGCAGTTCGCCTACCGCCAACTGATGTATCTGGTCCTGCTGCGGTCCACGGTGACCGCCCTGACCGGCACCAGGCTGGGCTGGCGGAAGCTGAAACGAGCCGGCGACCCCGCGAGCGGTCGCCCGGCGCGCCCGTCCGAAGAAACTGCGAAACATGCCGAGGAGGTGGGTCGGCCACCGGAGCAGACTCGCCCCGGAGGCGACCGGGACCGGTGGTTCGACGCACTGAGGGCGCTGGCTCTGGCCCGGGTGATCACCTACCACATGTTCGGCGCCGCCTGGATGAGCTTCGCCTTCCCCGCCATGGGGGTCATGTTCGCGCTCGGCGGCTCGCTGATGGCGCGGTCCTTGGACCGTGCGCCCGGGCAGGCCGTGAACAGCCGGCTCCGGCGGCTGCTGCCGGCCCTGTGGGCGATGGGCGCGCTGCTCGTACCGGTGATGATCTGGCACGGCTGGCCCGACCGGCCGGCCTGGCCCGCGCTGTTGACCTGGCTGGTGCCGATCGCCCAGCCGCCGGGCAGCGCCTGGGCGGAGGACGTCACCGGCGTGTTGTGGTACCTGGTCACCTACCTCTGGCTGGTCCTGCTCTCCCCCGCACTGCTCGGGCTCTACCGCCGCTGGCCGCTGCCGACCCTGCTCCTCCCGCTCGCTGCCGTGGTGCTGCTGCAGACGGTGCCGCCGGCGCTCGGCAGCGCCGTCGACTCGGTCGTCACCGACCTGGCGACCTTCGGGGCCTGCTGGGTCGTCGGCTTCGCGCACCGCGACGGATGGCTGCGCCGGGTCCCGCTGGCGGCGCTGATCGCCATGGCGGCCCTGTGCCTCGGGATCGGAGTCGGGTGGACCCTGACCCACGCCGAGGACGGATTCGACCTGAACGACATTCCGTTGGCCCAGGCGTTCTATTCGCTCGGTTTCGTGCTGCTGCTACTGCGCGTGTCACCGCCGATGGCCTGGCTGGCCCGGGTCCGACCGCTGGACCGGCTGGTCAGCGCCCTCAACGGCCGCGCCCTGACGATCTACCTGTGGCACAACGCGGCCATCGCCGTCTGCTTCGTCGTCGGCGACCTGGTCGACGCCTGGCGGATCGGGCAGGTCGGGTATCTGACGGTGGCACTGGGGCTGCTCTTCGCCGTCGTGCTGGCGCTCGGCTGGATCGAGGATCTCAGTGCCCGGCGCAGACCCCGGCTGGCGCCCTGGCCGGCCGCCATTACCGCGAAACCGAACCAGACCCGGCAGCCGTCCGTCTCCCCGGCGGCGCCCAGGGTCCGGGTGCGAGCCCGGACCTGACCGTACTGCCTGCGAGAAAGGAGGCGCCAACTGCGGGACGGGCTCCACCGGCCGATCGGACGGAGCCCGTCCCGCCACTTCAGAAGCGTCGCGACTGCCGGGGCAGCCACCCGGTGAAGCGGTGCTGCAGCGCCAGCACCGGCGTGCCCCGCAGGTCCTCGGACGCAACGGCGAGGCAGGAGGCCAGATAGACGCAGAGTGTGGCGGGCTTCCCCTGGTACTCCTCCAGCAGCCGGCTGCGCCTTGTGGGGCAGGGCCACTCCGCCCCACAGGTGGCACAGTTCCAGGCCGGTGTCACCGGCAGGTGGTCGTCGGGAGGAGTTTGGTCCCGTGGCGCGTGAGCGGTCATCGCGGCATTCCTCTCCTCCAGGACGACGACGTGGCCGCCGACCCTCTGTGGGCGGAAAACCGGTGCAGCTCCCCAAGTGGCACCTCGTGAGCGTCTTCGGTCGCTCCGGTGTTACATCCGGCGGCACGTCGACCGGATCGTACGGCCGGCGGCGGCGGGGACGCCGCATTGGGCGTCCCCCCGCCGAGTCCTCAGAGCAGTGTGGCCAGGTACCGGTCGAGCGCGGCGTACGACTCGGCCGCCCCCTGGCTCATGCCGGAGTCGAGCATGCCGTCGCGCTCCTGTCGGGTGTCGAAGCGGGTGGTGCCGGTGACCACGGTGCGGCCGTCCTGTTCGGTGAAGACCAGCGTCTCCACCGCGATGTGCCCCGGCATGCCTTCGAACTCGAAGGTCTGCACGATGCGCTCCGGCACGGCGATCTCGCGGAACTCGCCCCGGAAGGCGTAGTCGTTGCCGTCCTGCGCGTGCTCCACGAAGCGGTAGCGCCCACCCTCCCGGAAGTCGATCTCGACGTCGAGCGGGTTGCCCCGCCCCCACCACCGCTTGAGGTGCTCGGCCTGTGTGTGCGCGGCGAACACCAGGTCACGCGGCGCGTCGAAGCTACGGGTGAGGCTGATCTCGTGGTCGGACGGCAGCTCCACCACGACGTCACCGAGCTGGCTCATCTTTCTCCTCCTTCAGGTCACGCAGGTATGCGTCCAAGGTGTCGTAACGGTCGTCCCAGAGCCGGCGGTACTGGTCGACCCATTCGGCGAGGGTGCGCAGCGGGGCCGGATCCAGCCGGCACCGCCGCCACTGCGCCTCCCGGGTGCGCACGATCAGCCCGGCCCGCTCCAGCACGTTGAGGTGCTTGGAGATGGCCTGGACGCTCACCGGGAACGGCGCCGCCAACTCGTTGACCGTCGCCTCGCCGGCGGCCAGCCGGGCCAGGATCGCCCGGCGGGTCGGATCGGCGAGGGCGGCGAAGACGAGGCTGACCGGATCTGCTGTCATCGCTCGCTCTCAACCATTTGGTTTATAAGCCGATAGGTTGAATCTACTCTCGGTGGCGGCGTTGTCAACCGATTCCGCTGATCCCAAGGTGTTTCCCGGCATCCGGCGGGGAACAGGAACTGCACCGCGTCGCCGGCCGAGAGGAACCAAACGTGGCGAGCATCCGGGCGCTGATCCTCAACTGCACCCTCAAGCGGTCCCCCGCCCCGTCGAGCTCCGAGGTGCTCGGACGCGAAGTGCTCGACGCCCTCGGCGAGCAGGGCGTCGAGAGCGAGCTGATCCGGGTCGTCGACCACGACGTGCGGTTCGGGGTCTCCACCGATGAGGGCGACGGCGACGGGTGGCCCGCCATCCGGGACAAGCTGCTGGCCGCGCAGATCCTCATCATCGCCACGCCGATCTGGCTCGGCCAGCCCTCGGCGGTCTGCAAGATGGTGCTGGAACGCCTCGACGCGGAGCTCTCCGAGACCGACGCGCAGGGCCGCCTGCTCACCTACGGGAAGGTGGCCGGCGTCGCGGTCGTCGGCAACGAGGACGGCGCCCACCACACCGTCGGCCAGGTGCAGCAGGCGCTGAACGAGGTCGGTTTCACCTGCGCCGCCGCCGGGGCCACCTACTGGGTCGGCGAGGCGCTACACACGCTCGACTACATCGATGCCGGGCCGAAGCCGGACACCACCGGCCGGACCACCAAGGCGCTGGCGCTGAACTCCGCGCACCTCGCCCGGCTGCTGGCCGACCAGCCCTACCCGCCGCCGGAGGCCAAGTCCGCCGCGGTCAGCCCGAGCCGGAAACCGTCCTGACCGTCAACGTCGCCACACCGCTCGAGGTGGCCGGGCTGACAGAGTCGGCCACGTCCGCGCGGATCGGCCCTGCCCGGGTCGACCCGATCGCTGATCAGCGCCAGCCGTAGCCGGCGCGCAGGGCCCGCCCGATCCGGTCGAAGCGGGCCCGGTCCAGCACCGCGCCCTCACGGCGGATGCTGTCCTCCCGCATGGTCAGCACCCGGTCCAGCCGGATCCAACTCGGCCGGTTGTCCCGGTCCCAGGAGCCCGGCCCGAGCGCCAACCAGTGCCGCTGGCCGTCGCGCTCGCTCTGACTGGAGAGCATCAACCCGAACAGGGTGCGGCTGTGCCGGCCGACCACCAGCACCGGACGGTCCTTGCCCTGCCGCGGATCGTCCTCGTACGGCACCCAGGTCCACACGACCTCACCCGGGTCGGCCTGCCCGTCGAGCTCCGGGGCGTACGTCAACTCCCGGCGCTGCAGCGCGGCGACCTGGCGCCGGCGGGCGACCTGGGCCGGACCCGGACCCGGGCGGCGGGGGGACGGAACGACCGCGCCGATCCGGGCGGCCACACTCCTCAACAGACCTGCCACGGCGGGCAGCCTATCCCTCCCCCACCGGTGCCAGCCGCCGGGCCCGGGGTGTCGACCGGCGAGCGCCACGCCCCTCCGGTCGGGCGTGCTTGACTGGACGCCGTCGGTGCCGGCACTCCCCGGAGGCGATCACGGATGACCATCGAGGTACGCACCCGCAGCCTGCCCGGGCAGCCGGCGGCGATCGGCTCGGCCGGCTCCTACACCCTGGTCGTGGACCGACCGGCGGACGGCGGTGGCGACGGGATCGGGTTCAACGGCGGCCAACTGCTCTACCTGGCGGTCGCCGGCTGCGTCTCCAACGACCTGTTCCGCGAAGCCGCGGCGCTCGGCATCAACCTGCACCGGGTGGAGGTGACCGTGCGCGGCGACTTCACCGGCGACCCGGCGGTGTCCACGGAGGTGACCTACGACGTACGGGTCGAGGGTGACGCGCAGACCGATGAGCTGCGCGAACTGGTCGACCGGGTCGACGCCATCGCCGAGATCCCCAACTCGCTGCGTAGGGGCACGGCGGTCCGGCTGCGGCGGGCCGAGGTGACCGGCACCGACCGGGCGGGCCCCGGCGTCTGACAGGCCCGGGGCGCAATCCCGGTGGATCGGCGCAGCGAGATCGCGCATGATCGACTTCGTGACCGTCCCCGTCCACCAGATCCGCGCTCGCTTCGACGCCGACACCATCACGGTCTACCAGGCGTACCCGCCGGAGATCGCCGAGCCGGCGCTGGCCGCCGGGCGCTTCGTCGCGCCGTTTCGGCGCGAGCGGATGACGTGGATCAAGCCATCGTTTCGGTGGATGATGTACCGCTGCGGCTGGGCCACCAAGCCCGGCCAGGAACGGGTACTGGCCGTCGGGATCAGCCGCGCCGGCTTCGAGTGGGCGCTCGCGAACGCCTGCCTGAGCAGCTTCGACCGTGACCGGCACGCCGACCGGGCGGCCTGGTCACGGCAGTTACGTTCGAGCCCGGTGCGGGTGCAGTGGGATCCGGAGCGCTCCCTGCGGCTCGCGCCGCTGGCGCACCGGTCGCTTCAGGTTGGCCTTGGCGGCGAGGCGGTCCGCCGGTACGTCGACGAGTGGCTGGTCTCCCTCACCGACGTGACCGCGGTCGCCCGCACGCTCCGGGAGCGCCTCGACGCCGGCGACCCGGCCGCCGAGGACCTGCTGCCGCCCGAGCGCCCCTACCCGCTGCCGCCCGACGTGGCGGCCGTCATCGGCGCTGACCCGCACTGATGCGACCGGCGTCGTCGGTCCTCGCGTGTCGGAGGCGGTCGCTACTGTGCGGCCATCGCGACGAAGGAGAGAAGATGGGCGCCAAGACCGGTCTGCTGGCTTTCGGGGGCGGCGACCTGCGGGCCGCGATGCGACACGCCGGCCCGGCCGACCTCTCGGCGAGCGAGGCACTCGTCCGCCGGATCCACCCGGGCCATGCCGTCGAGCGGACAGCGGACAACACCCTCCTCGACGGCACCTACCCGCCCGCCGACGTCACGTACGCGGCGGTGACCGACCGGGTGAGCGTCGTCTGTGACCAGCGGCTGATGCTCGACCATCCCAGCCGCCTGCCGGCCCACCTCCTCGCCCTGGCGGGAGGTGGTCGGATGGTCCTGCACGCCATGCACTCGGTGGTGGATTTCCTCGCCTTCGGGGTGTGGGAGGACGGCCGGATCGTCCGGTCGTTGAGCCTCTCCCCCGACTCGGGCGTCCTGGAGGACATCGGCACACCACTACCGTTCGAGGCGCCGTTCTGGGCGGGCAGCCACCCGGTGGAGCCCGTCCCGGGCTGGCCGGACCAGCGCCCATATCCGTTGCCGTTCCATCCGCTGCACCTCGGTGAGGAGGCGTTGCGGGCACTGGTCGGCTTCATCATCGAGGGGCAGCCGGACGAATCAGATGTGGACGCTGACGCGATCACGATGTACGGCTTCCAGGTCACCGATCCGAGCGGCCAGGAGCAACGGTCGCGCGAGGCGGCGATGGCTCGGGCGCAAGCCGCCATGGGCCCAGCGCGACGCTTCCGCATGGGGCCGGACGGCAACCTCGTCGAGGTGGAGCAGTGGTGATCCCGCCGGACCTGCCGAGGGATCTGCCCGTCATCGAGCGCAGCGCGGTGCGGCTCGTGGTGCTCGACGCCGATGAGCGGGTGCTGCTGTTCCACACCCGCGATCCGGACCATCCGCGGCTGGGCACCTGGTGGGAGCTGCCCGGCGGCGGTCTCGACCCGGGCGAGACGTACCTGGAGGCGGCGGTACGCGAGCTGAGGGAGGAGACCGGGATCGTGATCGCGCCGGCCGAGGTCGGCGCACCGACCTGGCGCCGCCGGGCGAGCTTCGTACACCGGCAGCTGCGGCACGTCCAGGACGAGGTGATCGTGCTGGTCCGGCTGCGCGGCCCGGGGCCGGATGTGGACGAGGCGCACCGGCTGGACTACGAGCTGGAGGACTACTTCGGCTTCCGCTGGTGGCCGGTTGCCGAGGTGGTGGCCGGCGGCGAGCGGTTCTATCCGGGGCGGCTACCGGAGCTGCTGACCGGGTTCCTCGCCGGCGAGGAGATCGACGAGCCCTTCGAACTCTGGTCGTGACCTGCTGACCCGGTAGCTCGCCGCACGCGTGTTGATCAACTCCGTGTCGCCGACGTGGCGCCGTCCGCGCCTGCCGGACCCCGCCCTTACGGCGATCCGGTGCGGATCAATCCCCGGGCCGACACCGAGGCCCGGACCGCGGGATGATCGCGCGGATGCCGCGATGGCACAGGTGCGCGCAGCGCCCCGGACGTGTCACGAGACGCGCGGCAGCGCAAGCCAGTCCTGCCAGCTGATGTCGCGGCCCAGATAACGGGGCTGCTTGAAGGGCCAGTCGGCGGCGATCCACTGCGGCACCAGCGCGTCGAGTGCGCGCTCCACCTCTCCGCCGACGAGGTCGTCCACGACCCACCAGGAGACCTCTCCGTCGGAGCCGGTGCGCTCGGGCGGGTCGATGTAGACGCAGCCGAGGATCGCCGTCTCCTCCTCGTCCAGCAGCGCGTAGTTGAACGACTGGTGCGCGGCTATCTCGTTCTCGTGCCGCAGCAGGTCGACGCGGTCCTCTTCGTAGGTCATCGTCTCCTGGGGCCAGGCCCAGGCCGGGCCGAAGATCTCCCACAAGCGCTCTCGGGAGCCCATCACGGCGGGGTAGTCGAGCGCGGTGTCCGCCTCCCGGATCGGCCGCAGGTGAAGCGCGGTGTCGGGCACCGGCACGTGGACGGGGTGGACGAAGTCGTCAGGCAGCCAGCTCACAGGGGCCGAGGCTACAGCGGGTCGGACAACTGCCCACCACTCGACCGGGCTCCGACGATCGCGCGCGGATCGCCTCGGTCCTGTTTCGGAGGTAGCGGCCGCCGACGTGGAACCCGCCGCCCGGGGGCGGACAGGGCTGACGCTTGCGCGATCAGCGGGCACAGTGGAGCGGTGACAGTTCCCAACGGGCCCGTGGTCCGATACGCGCAGCGGATGCACGGCCTCGTGGACGACGGGCACCACATCGCCTCGCCGCTCGGCGCCTGGCTGCTGCTCGCCCTCGTGGGCCCCGCCGCGGCCGGCGACACGCGGGCGGCGCTGGCGGAGGTGCTCGGCGTCGACGTGGACACGGCCGCCGCCACCGCCGAGGCCCTGCTGGTGGCGCCGCATCCCCTGGTGGCGTCGGCGAGCGCCCTCTGGGAGCGGACGCCCTTCGAGCAACTGGCCACGTGGCGGGCGACCCTGCCGGCGAGCACCGAGACCGGACCGCTGCCCGATCAGCCGACATTGGACGCGTGGGCCCGGGAGCGCACCGCCGGCCTGATCGAGAGCTTCCCGCTCGTCGTCGACCCGGAAACGCTCCTGATCATGGCCACGGCGCTGGCCACCCGGGTCGCCTGGGAGACGCCGTTCCAGCTCGCGCCCGGTGCCGAGCTCGGCGCCGGCAGCCCCTGGGCGGGCCGGTTGCGCCACATTCTGCGCGCCCCCTGGCACGGCCACGACTGCTGGATCGCCCCCACCCCCCGGGCCGGGGACGTGGCCGTGCACAGTGTCGCGGCCCGACCGGAGACCGTCGACGGTCGAGAGGCCGGGCTGCTGGTCGTCTCGGTCGCCGCCACGCCGGGCGTGCCCGCCGGGGAGGTGCTCGCCGCCGCGCACGAGGTGGCGACCGGCGCCGTCAGCGCACCGCCCGGCACGCCAACCGCTCGGCGCTCGCTGTTCGACCTACCGCTCGGCGACACGCCGCTCTGGACGTTGCGGGAGGTGCCCACCCGGGCGTACGGCGGGCGGGAGGAGCGGTTGACCGCCGTGCTGCCCTGCTGGTCGGCGGAGAGCCGGCACGACCTGACGGCGGCCGGGTTCGGCTTCGGCGTGGCCGCACAGGCCCTCGGCGAGCTGATGCGGGCACCGTCGCTGCGCTTCGACGCCGCTCAGACCGCGATGGCCCGCTACGGCCGCTACGGCTTCGAGGCCGCCGCGGTGACGGCGTTCGCCGCGGCGACCGGGCTACCGCCGGAGGGCGTCGCCCGCGTCGCCGAGCTGCGCTTCGGTCACCCGTACGCGGTGGTGGCGGTGGCCACCGACAGCCGCGACGGCCTGCCGGCCGGGCCGTGGCACGGCCTGCCGGTCTACTCGGCCTGGGTGGCGGAGCCGACGGAGCTGCCGGAGTCGGACCTGGCCGACCCGCCGTCCGCGTGGTGAGGTGGGGGCCTCCGGGTGACCGGAGGCCCCCGTGCCTCACGCGGCGGCGGGCACCTTCTCCGCCTCCCGCTCGGCGGCCCGGGCGGCGAGCCGACGCTCCCGTTCCTGGGCGCCGATCAGGTCGTCCGGCAGCGAGTCCTCGACCTCGACGTCGAAGCGACGCAGCAGCCGGATCGCGAAGCCGCCGAGGGTGATCAGCACCAGCGCCGCGCCGAAGCAGACGTACGCGAACCCGATCCCCCGGCCCGGACCGGTGCCGATCACCGCGCCCACCGACCCGGCCAGCGCGCCACCCGGGGCGAGCAGCGGCTCGAAGAGGCTGGTGGCGGCCGGGGCGAGCAGCGCGAAGCCGATCGGCAGGGTCGACCAGGAGATGGTCTGGTTCAGGCTGAACACCCGCCCGTGGAAGCGCTGCGGCACCTTGACCTGGACGATGGTGGCGTAGATGGACTGCGCCGTGGTCATCGCCATGGCCAGCCAGAACGCGCCGACGCAGATCACCGCCACCGAGGCGTCCAGGCCGATGACGATGCAGCCGACCGCGGTGCCCAGGTTGCCGATCAGCACCCCGATCATCCGCCGGTGTCGGGGACCGCCCCAGAGCGACATGAGCACACCGCCGGCCACCGCCCCGCACGCCTCGGCGAGCGCCACCTGGGCCACCTGGGTCGCCGTGCCGAAGGAGAGCACCAGCGGCGTGACGAGCACCAGCGCGGGGGCGAGGAAGATGTTGCCCAGCGCGAAGTAGCCGAGCATCAGCCGGAACCCGCGGTGCTGCCACGAGTAGCGCAGCCCGTTCGCGATCGCGACCAGCAGCCGCTCCCGCGGTTGCCAGCCGAGCAGGTCCGGGAAGCGGACCAGGGCCAGGGTGAGCACCGCGAGCAGGTAGCTGGCCACGTCGATGAGCAGGATGCCCTTCAGCTCGATGGCGGCCAGCAGACCGGCGGCGAAGACCGGCATCAGCAGCATGGCGAAGCCGTTGGAGAGCTGGGTGATCCCCATGGCGTGGCCCAGGTAGCGCTTGGGCACCAGCTGCGGCACGGCCGACTGGAACGCGATCCGCTGGAACGAGCCGGCGACCTGGCTCAACGCCACCAGGGCGTAGATGTGCCAGAGCACCAGGTTGTCGGTCCACAGCAGCGCGGCGAGGACCAGCTGGATCGACCCGGCGGCGGAGCTGGCGATCAGCATGATCCGGCGCCGACTCACCCGGTCGGTGATCGCCCCGGCGACCGGCAGCATCAGTACGCCGCAGATCAGCGCCAGGGCCCAGAGCAGACCCAGGTTGGCCACCGATCCGGTCTGGGTGAACAGCCAGATCGGCAGCGCGAACGCGGTCAGCGCCGAGCCGGTGGTGGAGACGAGCTGCCCGGCGGTGACTGCCACGAACCGGGCCATGCTCGGCTTCACCGTGTCGCGCCCGGACCCGTCGTCCACGCCGACCCGTAGCGTGTCGTGGACCGCCCAGCCGGCGTCCTCGCCTCGCGCCTCGCGACTCAGGTCGGCGACGTCGCCGGCGGCCACGGCCCGGTGGGTACGGGTGACGATCTCGGCCAGCTCGTCGGCGCGGTACTTGAGGAAGAAGTGCCCGGCCTGGTCGAGCACCACCAGCGCCAGCCGGTCGCTGAGGAACTGCCATTCGGTGTAGCGCTCGCTGTGGTAGTCGGTGACCGGGTCCTCGGAGCCGACCACCGAGACGATCGGTGCGCGCAGCTTGGTGGCCCGCCGGTCCAGCAGACCGGTGAAGTACTCCTCGGAGGCCCGGGAGTCGGCCCGCATGTTGCTGATGATCCGGTCCGCCTGCTCCGGATCCAGCTCGTCGGTGTCCACCCCCATCGACTTGAGCCAGCTGGCGTAGTGCCGGTTGCTGCGCAGCTTCTCCAGCCGGGTGCGCACCGCGGCGAAGAGCCCCTTGGGGCGGGCGAACGGGAACATCGCCCCGATGTAGAGCACCTCCAGTTCCCGCCCGGCGGCCTCCACCTTGCGGGCCACCTCGGTGACGATGGCGCTGCCCACCCCGCAGTGGCCGTACAGGGCGAGCGGACCCTCCACCCGCTCCAGGATCTCCGAGGCGACCCGGGTGGTCAGCTCGTCGAAGGGCAGCCCGTCCTCGTTGAGCCCGACGTCGTGGCCGGGAATGGCGAGCGACCAGAGCGCGTGCCCGGCCGGCAACGCGTCCGCGAGGGGCTGGTAGACGATGGCGCTGCCGCCGCCGTACGGCACGCAGACGTACGTCAGCACCCGCTGCGCCGCCGGGATCGGCTTGGTCAGCTCGTAGAGCAGCCGGCGCGGTCCCTGCTCGCCGGCCGAGCCGGACATGAAGGCGGCCAGCTCGCGGATGGTCCGCTGCTGGAACAGGTCCATCACGCCGACCTCGCGGCCGCCGTGCTCCGCCTTGCGGATCTTGGCGACCACCTGGGTGGCGAGCATCGAGTGCCCACCGAGGTCGAAGAAGTCGTCGTCGATGCCGAGCGTCGGCACGCCCAGCACCTCGGACCAGATCCCGGCGAGCAGCCGCTCGGTGTCGTCGCGCGGCTCGACCAGCGCCACCGAGGCCTCGCGGGTGACCACCGGCGCGGGCAGCGCCTTGCGGTCCAGCTTGCCGTTGGGGCTCAGCGGCAGCGCGTCGAGGGTGACAAAGGCCGCCGGCACCATGTACTCGGGCAGCGTCTCCTTCAGCGCCGCCTTCAGCTCGGCGTGCTCGGCCGTGCCGACCAGGTAGGCGGTCAGCCGCTTGTCGCCCGGGCTGTCCTCGCGGACGATCACCGCGGCCTCGGTCACCCCGGGCCGCTCGCGCAGCGCGCTCTCGATCTCGCCCAGCTCGATCCGCAGACCGCGCAGCTTGACCTGGTGGTCGATCCGGCCGAGGAACTCGATGACCCCGCCCGGCTCGGCACCGTCGCCGGCCCTCGGGGCGATCCGCCAGCGAGCCAGGTCGCCGGTGCGGTAGAGCCGGGCGCCCGGTTCGCCGGAGAACCGGTCCGGCACGAACCGCTCGGCGGTCAGCGCCGGCCGGCGGTGATAGCCACGGGCCAGCCCGACCCCGCCGATGTGCAGCTCACCGGCCACCCCGACCGGGCACTCGTTGCCCGCGGGGTCGAGCACGTGCAGCCGCAGGTTGGCGATGGGCGCGCCGATCGGCACGCTGGCCAGCCCGGCCAGCAGCGCCGGGTCGCACGCCCAGGAGCTGACGTCGATGGCCGCCTCGGTCGGGCCGTACAGGTTGTGCAGCCCGCACCAGGGCAGCCGCGCGGTGAAGTCGGTCGCGGTGGCCAGCGGCAGCTCCTCGCCCGAGCAGATGACCCGACGCAGCGCGGTGGCCGTCTCGACGCCGTCCTCGGCGAGGAAGACGGTCAGCATCGACGGGACGAAGTGGGTCGTGGTCACCGCCTCGGCGACCAGCAGGTCACGGAGGTAGCCGGCGTCCTTGTGCCCGCCGGGCTTCGCCAGCACCAGCCGGGCGCCCACCCGCAGGGGCCAGAAGAACTCCCAGACCGAGACGTCGAAGCTGGCCGGCGTCTTCTGCAACACCGCGTCGTCGGGGCCGAGCCGGTAGGTCTTCTGCATCCAGTCGAGCCGGTTGACGATGCCCCGGTGGGTGTTCGGCACGCCCTTCGGTCGGCCGGTGGAACCGGAGGTGTAGATGACGTACGCCAGGTGCTCCGGGCCCACCGTCGGGGTCGGGTCGACGGTCGGCTGGTCGGCCCAGACCCGGTCGTCGTCCAGCGCCAGCACGGTGGCGTCGGTCGCCGGGAGCACGTCGCGCAGGTGCTCCTGGATGAGCACCACCGGCGCGTCCGCGTCGGTGAGCATGAACGCCAACCGGTCCGCCGGGTACTCCGGGTCCAACGGCAGGTACGCGCCGCCCGCCTTGAGCACGCCGAGCAGGCCGGCGACCAGCTCGACCGAGCGCTCAGCGCAGACCCCGACGAGGGTTTCCGGGCCGACCCCGGCCGCGCGCAGCCGGTGCGCGATCCGGTTCGCGGCGCTGTTCAGCTCGGCGTACGTCACCGAGCGGCCCTCGAAACGGAGCGCTACCGCGTCCGGGGTGCGCGCCGCCCGTTCCTCGATCGACCCGTGCAGGGTCTCGGTGCGCGGGAAGTCCGCGGCCGTGTCGTTCCAGGCCGCCAGCAGCTCCCGCTCGGCCGGGGCGAGCAGACCGAGCGCGGAGATCGGGGTGTCCGGCGCGGCCACCACCGCGCGGAGCAGCGCGGTGAGCCGCCCGGCCATCCGCTGCGCGGTGTCCCGGGTGAACAGGTCGGTGTTGAAGACCAGCTTGCCCCAAAGCCCGTCGAGGGTCTCGACGGCGTGCAGCTCGAAGTCGAACCGGGTGGCCCGCAGCTCCATCGGCGTCCAGTCGAACGTCACGTCGCTGACGCCGGGAACCTCGGCGTACCGGCCCATGTCGTAGTTCTGCAGCACGAACATGGCCTGGAACACCGGCGAGCGGCTGACGTCGCGGGGCAGCCCCAGCTCGTGCACCACCTTGGCGAACGGCACGTCGGCGTGCTCCAGGCCGTCCAGCACACCGCGCCGGGTCCGCTCCAGCAGCTCGGCGAAGGTCGGGTCGCCGGCCAGCTCGGCGCGCAGCGGCAGCATGTTGATGAACATGCCGACCACGTTCTCCAGCTCCGGCGCGGACCGGCCGGCGACGGAGGCGCCGACGGCGAAGTCGTCCTGCCCGGCGTGCCGGGCGAGGAAGACCTGGTAGGCGGCGAGCAGCGTCATGAAGAGCGTGCCGCCGTAGGCACGGGTCAGGGCGTTCAGCCCGTCCGTGGTCGCCTTGTCGAGGGTGAACTCGACGAAGTCACCGGAGTAGGTCTGAGTCGCCGGGCGGGGCAGGTCCAGCGGCAGCTCCAGCGGAGTGATCCCGGCCAGCCGCTGCTTCCACCACGCCAGGTGCCCCTGCGCGGCCGGGCCGGCCAGCTCCCGGGCCTCCCAGACGGCGAAGTCGCCGTACTGCACGGGCAGGGCGGGCGGCTCGCCACCCCGGTAGAGGGTGATCAGGTCGCGCAGCAGCACGTCCACCGACCAGCCGTCGCCGACGATGTGGTGCTTGCCGAGGAAGAGCACGTGCTCCTCGGGCGCCAACCGGATCAGCAGGGCGCGCAGCAGCGGGCCGTGCGCCAGGTCGAACGGCTCGGCCGCGGCGGCGTCCACCAGTTCCTGCGCCGCGGCCGGATCCGGCGCGTCCACGATGGTCAGCGGCACCTCGACGGTCTCCTCGACCACCACGCTCGGCCGGCCGTCGGCGTCCGCGGGGAACCGGGTGCGCAGCGACTCGTGCCGACGGGTCAGCCCGGCCAGCGCCGCGCGCAGCGCCGGCACGTCCAGCGGGCCGTGCACCCGCAGCGGCACCGCGATGTGATAGGCCGCCTCGCCCGGAGCGAGCTGGTCCATGAACCAGACCCGCTCCTGGGCGTACGACAGCGGCAACTCGGCGTCCGGCGGACGCGGCGTGATCCGCGCCGTGGCCGCGGCGGGCTGTCGCCGCCGCAGCCGCTGCGCGATGAGGGCCTGCCGGGCGGCGTCCCGGGCCGGGTCCTTCAGGTCGGTCATCAGGGAGTGTCCTTCTCCGCCGCGAGTAGCGCGGCGACCTCGGTTTCGGAGAGCCCGTCGAGCTCGGCGGCGATCCGCTGCTCGATCTGGGCGGCCAGGTCGGCCACCACCGGGCTGGCGAACAGCGCCCGCATCGGCAGGTCCACCTCGACCTCGGCGCGGATCCGGGCCATCGCCCGCATGCCGCGCAGTGAGTTGCCGCCGAGGTCGAAGAAGTCGTCGAGCGCGCCGACCTTGTCCACCTGGAGGATCTCGGCGTAGACCTCGGCGACCAGCACCTCGGCGTCGGTGCGCGGGGCGACGAAGCCGTCGGCGGCGGCGGTGGCCACCGGGGCCGGCAGCGCGGCGGTGTCCAGCTTGCCGTTCGGGGTGAGCGGCAGCGCGTCCAACCGGACGAACGCGGTCGGCACCAGGTGCGTGGGCAGTTCCCGGGCCAGCTCGGCGGCGAGGGTCGCCGGGTCGGCGCTGCCGACCAGGTAACCGACCAGCTCCGCCTCCCCGGAGTCGGTGCGGACCAGCACCGCCGCCTCCCGCACGTCCGGGCGGGCCAGCAGCACCGACTCGATCTCACCCAGCTCGATCCGCATGCCGCGGACCTTCACCTGGCTGTCCCGGCGGCCCAGGTACTCCAGCGTGCCGTCGACCCGCCAGCGGGCCACGTCCCCGGTGCGGTACATGCGCTGCCCCGGCGACCCGTACGGGCAGGGCAGGAAGCGCTCCGCGGTGAGCGCGGGCCGGCGCAGGTAGCCGCGGGCCAGCTGGTCGCCGGCGACGTACAGCTCGCCGGCCACGCCCGCCGGCACCGGGTTGAGCGCCGCGTCGAGCAGGTACGCCCGGGTGTTCCAGGTGGGACGGCCGATCGGCACCGGGCCGGCCGGCAGCGGTTCCCCCGGCGCGATCCGGGCGGCCACGCAGCCGACGGTCGCCTCGGTCGGCCCGTACTCGTTGACCACCGCGACGTCCTCGTGGCCGACCCGCCAGCCGGCGAGCTGCTCGCCGGTGAGCGCCTCGCCGCCGATCACCAGGTCAACGGTGGGCGACAGCTCGGTCGACAGCAACGGCAGGTGACTCGGGGTGATCTTGAGGAAGGTCGGCCGCCCGCCGGCCGACGCGCCGCCGTCGTCGAATGCGGCCAGCCGGACGGTGCCGCCGGCGCTCAGCGTACCGAGCAGGCCGGTGACGGTGAGGTCGAACGACACCGGCGAGTGCAGCAACGCGGTGCCGGTCAGCCCCGGGTAGGTGTGCCGGGCCCAGGCGAGGTAGGCCGCGAGCGCCCGGTGCTCGACCACCACGCCCTTCGGCCGGCCGGTGGAGCCGGAGGTGTAGAGCACGTAGGCCGGGTGCTCCGGGCGCAGCGGGGCGCGCCGGTCGGCGTCGGTCAGGTCCACCTCGGCCAGGTCGGCGCCGGTGCCCGCGTCGAGCACCAGCGCGCCGGCCGGGACCAGCCCGGCGGTCGCCGTGGTGGCCAGCACCAGCGCCGGCTCGGCGTCCTCGATCAGGTAGGCGATCCGGCCGGCCGGGTAGCCGGTGTCCACCGGGACGTACGCGGCGCCGGCCTTCAGCACCGCCAGGATCGCCACCACCAGCTCCGCCGAGCGGGGCAGCGCCAACGCCACCCGGGTCTCCGGACCGGCGCCACGCTGGACCAGCAGCCGGGCCAGCCGGTTGGCCCGGGCGTTCAGCTCGGCGTACGACAGCCCGACGCCGTCGTGGACCAGGGCGGGGGCGTCCGGGTCGGCCGCCACGCGCCGCTGCACCTCGTCCACCACCGTGCCCGCCGGCACCTGGTGCGCGGTGTCGTTCCAGGTCACCAGCACCCGCTCCCGCTCGGCGTCGTCGAGCAGCGGCAGCGCGGAGACGCGCTGCCCCGGGGCGCCGACGGCGGCGTCGAGCAGCCGGACGTATCGGGCCGCCAGGGTCTCGGCGGTGGCCCGGTCGAAGAGCGCGGTCCGGTAGACCAGCCGGCCGGTCGTGGTGGTGATGTCGAAGGCCAGGTCGTCCTTCGTGGTGCCGAGCGCCACCGGGTCCAGCCCGGAGTCCGGGATGAAGTTCAGCGCGGTCTGGAAGATCGGCTGCACCGACGGGTCGCGCTGCGGGGCGACCGCCTCGACGATCCGCTGGAACGGCGTCTGGCCGTGCTCCATCGCGTCGACCAGACCGGCCCGGACCCGCCCGAGCAGATCGGCGAAGCTCGGGTCGCCGGAGAGGTCGCAGCGCAGCGCCACCGGGTTGACGAACATGCCGATCAGCGAAGCCAGCTCGGGGGTGTCCCGGCCGGCGGTGGAGACCCCGACCACCACGTCCTCGTCACCGGAGATCCGCGACAACAGCGCGGCGAACGCCGCCAGCAACACCATGTACGGGGTGGCGACCGCGTCGGTGGCGAGCTGACCGACCCGGTCGAGCAGTCCCTCCGGCAGCTCGAAGTGCACCTCGTCGCCGGCGAAGCCGAGCTGGGCCGGGCGGGGCCGGTCCAGCGGCAGACCGGTCACCGCGGGCGCCCCGGCCAGGTGGCCGCGCCAGAAGTCGAGCTGCCGGTCCAGCTCCGCGCCGGCGAGCTGCCCGCGCTGCCAGACCGCGAAGTCGGCGTACTGGATGGGCAGCTCGGGCAGCTCGGCGGGCGCACCGGTCAGCGCCGCGCGGCTGAACGCGGCCAGATCGGCGGCGAAGAGCACCGCCGAGTGGCTGTCGAACACCGCATGGTGCACCACGAACATCAGCGTGAAGCGGTCGTCGGCGAGCCGGGCCAGCCGGGCGCGCCACAGTGGCGGGGCGTCCAGCGGGATCGGCGTGCGGGCCAGCTCGGTCAGCGCCGCGTCGAACCGGCGCGTCCGCTCGCCGGCCGGGCAGTCCCGCAGATCCAACTCGGGCAGCTCGACCGGCCCGGGCGCGCACACCACCTGCACCAGCGTGCCGTCGTCGACGCGCAGGTAGGTACGCAGCGCCTCGTGCCGGGCGATCACCCGCTCGAGCACCTCGGTGGCCTGCTCCCGGGTCGTTCCCACCGGGAAGCTCCACGGGTTGGAGACGTTGTAGACCGGCGAGCCGGCGTCGAGCTGGTTGGCGATCCAGACCCGCTCCTGCGCGAAGGAGGCAGGAAAGGTCCACTCCTGTGCGGTGGTCATGATGCCGGCTCCCGTACCGAGCGGGGACGCATGTCGGTCCAGACGGTGTCGATGTGCGCCAGGCACTCCTCGCGGGTGCCGGCGAACCCGGCCTCCTGCCAGCCCGCCGGTAGCTCCCGGTCGGCCGACCAGATCGAGTACTGCTCCTCGTCGTTGCGGACGACCAGGAATCGGGATTCGGCCATTACTTCGCTCCGTTGCTCTCGGGGGTGTGCGGCTCGGCCATCGCGACGGCGATCTTCCGGGCTCCGGTGAACGGCTCCCGGCCGTGCGCGGCGGTCATGTTGTCCACCACCAGCACGTCGTCGCGCTGGTAGTCGAAGCGGACGCTCGCGGCCCGGTACGCGGCCCGCAGGTGCTCCATCACGTCGGCGGGGATCTCCGCGCCGTCGCCGTAGTAGGTGTTCGAGGGCAGCCCGTCGGCGCCGAACATCGCCAGCAGCCCCTCCTGGTAGTCCTTCGGAAGGGTGCTCAGGTGGAAGAAGGTGGCGTGGTTGAACCAGCGCGGGACGTCCGAGCCGGGGCGGTGGTGCACCACGTCGCGCACCGCCCGGGTACGCAGCCCGTCGGCGCCGCGCCAGTCCAGCTCGATCCGGTTCGCCGCCGCGTACGCCTCGACCTCGGCCCGGTCGTCGGTGTTGAACACGTGCTGCCACGGGGTGCCGAAGTCGGCGTGGAAGTTGCGCACCAGCATCCAGCGGCGCCGGATGAACTCCTCCCGCACCGCCGGGTCGATCTCCTGGTAGACCCGACGCACGTCGGCCAGCGGCGTCGCGCCGAGCGTCTCCGGCGCGGTGATGCAGTAGAAGAAGAGCGTCAACGGCCAGCGGGCCTGGTACGAGTTCTCGTTGTGCAGGAAGATCTCCTCGTCCGGCGGGTAGTCGGTCGAGGTGTAGACCCGGCCCTTGATGGCGTGCCGGGGCGAGGAGCGCTCGGTGTAGGTCAGCGGCTCACCGGAGAGGGCGCGGACCACCCGGTCGAAGCCGTCCACCCCGCCCACGTCGAAGCCGCGGAACAGCAGCCCGCCGTGCTCGGTCAGGGTGGCGCGCAGCTCCGAGCGCCGGTCGGTGATGAGGTCGGTGAGTTCGCGGCCGTCGTTCTCGACGACCACCGGCAGCGTGGCGATCGTGTCGCTCATTGCTCTCTACTCCTGTTGTCTCGTGGTCAGCCGCGGGGCAGCCGCGGGATGGCGGGGATCGCCGCCGGCGCCGCCGGCTCGTCGGTGGTGGGCGCGGTCGCCCGCATCTCCTCGATCCGGGCGGCCAGGCCGGACACGGTGGGCGTCTCGAAGAGGCTGCGCATCGGCAGCCGGACCCCGGTGGCCTTACGCATGGCCGCGATCAGCTGCACCGCCACCAGCGAGTTGCCGCCGAGGGAGAAGAAGTCGTCGTCGACTCCGACCTCGGCCACCCCGAGGGCGTCGCGCCACACCTGCGCGATGGCGATCTCCAACTCGGTGCTGGGCGCCGCCGAGCCGCCGCCGGTGGCGGCCGGGGCGGTGCGGGTCGCCTCCGGCTCGTCGGCCAGGCTCTCCGTGGTCACCCGGCCGGCCCGGTCGCGGATGTCGGCCACCGTGCGGGTGGCGATCACCACCTGGGCGCCGAGGCCGGCGGTGAGGCTGCGGCGGAACGCCTCCGCCCCGTCCACCGGCCGGATGTCCTCGCTCGGCCCGGCCGGCGCGGTCTCGGCCGCCCCGGCCGACGCGGCCGGGGCCAGCCCGCCGGTGACCGCCCCCTGGTCGACGCGCCGCAGCACGAAGTCGCTGATCGCGACCAGTTCCCGGCCGTCGGGGTCGAGCAGGGTCAGGTCGGCGGCGACCACCTCGTCGGTGGCGCTGTCGCGGTGCCGCAGGTGGCTGGCGAAGCGCGCCGGCAGCGAGCCCCGCACGACGATCCGGCCGTAGGACAGCGGCAGGTAGGTGCCGGAGCCCTGGCCGCGGCCGAACGCGGTCGCCACGTCGAGCAGCGCCGGGTGCAGCCCCCACTCGGCCAGGTCGCCGATCGCCTCCGCCGGCGCCTCGATCCGGGCCAGCTCCTCGCCGGCGCCCAGGTGGTGCTCCCGCAGCGAATTCCAGCGCGGCCCGAAGGTCAGCATGCTGGTCCGGCCCCGGCCGAACGAGGCGTCGTCGTCCACCCGGCGGCCCGGGTCGGCGACCGGCCGCTCGGCCGGCGCGGGCTGCGCGGTCCAGCCGGCGGCGCCGCGCACGTGGGTACGCTCCTGGCCGCCGGCCAGGCTGCGCACCGCGAAGTCGACCCCGTCCTCGCTGGGGGTCAGCTCGACCCGGTACTGCGCGACGGTGCCGTCCGGCACCGCGAACGGCTCCAGGAAGACCACGTCGCGAAGCTCCACGGCGGCGTCCTGGGCGGGGGCGGGCACGGCGGTGGCCACCGCCGCCCGGACCGACTCAAGGTGTGCGGTGCCCGGCACCACCGGCACCCCACCGATCCGGTGCTCGTCGAGCAGCCAGTGCGTCGCGGCGGAGACGAGGCCGTGCAGCACGGTGCCGTCCGGCCCGGTGACCCGGGTGGTGAGCACCGGGTGGTCGACCGTGCTGGTGACGGTGTCCCGCCCGGCGGCCCGGAAGCCGGCCGGGGCGACGGTCTCCACGGCCATGCCGACCTCGGCCCAGCCGCCCCAGTTCTGCGACAGCACCGGGGCGGCCCAGCCGCGCCCGGCGCGGGCGTGCGCGTCGAGGAAGGCGTTCGCCGCGCAGTAGTCGACCTGGCCGAAGCCGCCGATCACCGCGGTGATGGACGAGCAGAGCACCACGAAGTCCAGCGGCAGGTCACCGAAGACCTGGGCCAGCGCGAGGGTGCCGGCGAGCTTCGGGGCGAGCACCCGCTCCGCCTCCGCCCGGTCCTTGATCTCGGCCATGCCGCCGCCCGGCAGGCCGGCCGCGTGCACGATGCCGTCGATCCCGCCGAAGGCCTCCTCCGCCGCCGTCCGTACCCGGCGCAGGTCGGCGGGGTCTGTGACGTCGGCGGCGAGCACCAGGACCTGCCCACCGGCGGCCTCCATCCGGCGGATCGCCGCGATGGCCCGGCCGGTCCGGTCGTCGCTGCCGTGCACGGCGAGGTGGTCGTCCCACTGCTCGCGCGGCGGCAGGCCGGTGCGGGCCAGCAGCACCAGTCGGGCTTGGGCCCGGCCGGCGAAGTCCTCGGCCAGGGTGATGCCGATACCGCCGACACCGCCGGTGATCAGGTACCGGCCGCCGTCGCGCAGCGCGCCCGGATCCCCCTCGGCGTCGACGGTGACCTGCTCGTAGCCGGCCACCCAGCGGCGGCCGCCGCGCAGCGCCACCTCGGCGTGCTCCGGGTCCGACCCTCGACGCAGCTCGGCCACCAGGGCCCGCCCGCCGTCGTCGGTCGGGTCGGCGTCGACCAGCCGGACCGCCAGGCCGGGCAGTTCGGCGGGGAGCACCCGGGCCAGTCCTGCGAGGGTGGCGTGCTCGGGGCGGAGCAGGTCGTCGCCGCGGACGTCGCCGACCCCGGCGGTGATCAGGTCGAGGGTGAACCCGCCCGGTTCGGCGGTCAGGCCGGCGCCGGCCAGGGCCTGCACCAGGTGCAGCGCGCTGAAGAAGCCCCGCTCCTGGGCCGCCCAGGTGGCCGCGATGTCGGTGCCGGTCGGCGCGCCGTCCAGGGTGAGCGCGTGCACCAGCCGGGTCGGCACCCCGTCGACGGCGAGCGCGGTCACCAGCCTGTCGTAGTCCTCCCGGACGCCGGGGCGCAGCTGGTAGCCATCCGGTGCGGCGGCGAAGGCGTCGCCGGGGCGTACCCGCACCGGGTCGGCGCCGGCGGCGCGCAGCCCGGCGACCAGCGCCTCGCCGCGTGGGCCGTCGGCGAGGACCAGGCAGCGGCCCAACGGCTCGGTACGCGGCTGCGGCGCGGCCTGCCGCCAGACCGGCACGGCGAACCACTCCGGCAGCGGTCGAGGCCCGGTCTCCACCGGCGCCGCCGTCTGCTGCTGCGGGTCCGGCTCCACCCAGTAGCGGCGCCGCTCGAACGGGTAGGTGGGCAGCGGCACCCGGCGCGCCTGCGGGTCGGCGCCGAGCCGCACCGGCGCGCCGGTGGACCAGAGCGCCGCCGCCGTGCTGAGCAGGGTGGCGAGGTCGCCGGTGGACTCGCCGGGGCCGGGCAGGCTGCCCAGCGGGGTGAGCTTGCGCTGCTCGGAGGAGGCCTTCGCGACCTGCATCCGGGCCAGGTTGGCCAGCTGCTTGCCGGGGCCGCACTCGACCAGCTGCCAGGTGCCCTCGCTCAGCAGGGTGGCGACGCAGTCGCCGAAGCGCACCGGCTGACGCAGGTGACTCGCCCAGTACGCCGGGTCGGTGGCCTGCTCGTCGGTGATCCAGGTGCCGGTGACGTTGGACAGGAACGGCAGCGCCGGCGGGCGCAGGGTCACCGACGCCATCAGCGCGGTGAACTCGCCCAGGATCGGCTCCATCATCGGCGAGTGGAAGGCGTGCGAGGTGCGCAGCACCTTGCTCTTGCCCTTGAGCAGCTCGGCGAAGGCCGCGACCCGCTCGGACTCGCCGGCCACCACGCAGGTGCCCGGCCCGTTGACGGTGGCGACGGAGATCCCCTCGGGCAGCCGTTGCGCGATCACCGACTCGTCGAGCGAGACGGCGAGCATCGACCCGGCCGGCAGGGACTGCATGAGCCGACCCCGGGCGGCGACCACCCGCAACGCGTCCGGCAGGCTCAGCACGCCGGCCACCGTCGCGGCCACGTACTCGCCGATGGAGTGCCCGATCATCGCTGCCGGCCGGGCCCCGGCGTCCTGCCAGAGCCGGGCCAGCGCGTACTCGACGACGAAGAGCGCCGGCTGGGTGTAGCGGGTCTGGGTGAGCTTCTCCCCCGCCTCCGGATCCCGGCCGAGGATCAGGTCGCGCAGGTCCAGGCCGAGGTCGGCGCGGAGCAGCTCGGCGCACTCGTCGACGGTGGCCGCGAAGGCCGGCTCCTCGGCGTAGAGCTGCGCGCCCATCCCGGCGTACTGCGCGCCCTGGCCGCTGAACAGGAAGGCCAGCCGGGGCGGTGGCCCCTCGGCCACGCCGCGCTGCACCCGGCGCGGGGTGTTCAGCGCCGCGACCGCGTCGGACACGTCGGTGGCGACCACGGCGGCGCGGTGCGGGTACTCCCGCCGGCCGACCCGCAGGGTGTGTGCCACGTCGGCGAGGTGCTCCGGCCCGGCGTCCACCGCCTCGGCCAGGTGCGTGGCGAGCCGCTGCACCGCGCTGTCCAGCGCGGTGGCGGTCTGCGCCGAGACGTGCAGCAGCTGCGCCGGGCGGACCCGCCGGGTCGACCGGTAGACCGCCGGCGCCTGTTCCAGGACCACGTGCGCGTTGGTGCCGCCGATGCCGAACGAGCTGACCCCGGCCCGCCGCGGCCCGCCGTCGGTGTCCCACTTGGTCAGGGTGTTCGCCACGTAGAACGGGGTCTCGGCGAACTCGATGGCCGGGTTCGCGGTCTCGTAGTTGACGGTCGGCGGGATCAGCCCGTGCTCCATGGCGAGCACCGTCTTGATCACGCTGACGATGCCCGACGGCTGGCTGAGGTGCCCGATGTTGGACTTCACCGAGCCGATGCCGCACCAGCCCCGGTCGTCGGTGTCCTTGGTGTAGACCGCGGAGAGGGCGGCCACCTCGATCGGGTCACCCATCGCGGTGCCGGTGCCGTGCGCCTCGACGTAGCTGATGGTCCGCGGGTCGACGCCGGCCATCGCCACCGCCTGCGCGACGGCCTCCATCTGACCGTCGATGCTCGGCGCGGTGAAGCCGACCTTGCCGGCGCCGTCGTTGTTGATGGCGTTGCCGAGCACCACCGCCCGGATCGGGTCACCGTCGGCGATCGCGTCGGAGAGCCGCTTGAGCAGGGTGACGCCCGCGCCGCTGCCCCAGACGGTGCCGTTCGCGCCGGCGTCGAACGGGCGGCACCGCCCGTCGGGCGAGGTGAAGCCGTCCATGCCGAGGTAGCCGACGTGCGGCAGCTCGATGTTCACCCCGCCGGCGAGGGCCATGTCGCACTCGCCGTTGCGCAGCGCCTCGCAGGCCAGGTGGAAGGCGACCAGCGAGGTGGAGCAGGCGGTGTGCACGGTGAGGCTCGGCCCGCGCAGGTCCAGCCGGTAGGACACGTTGGTGGCCACGTAGTTCGGCGAGTTGCCGGTGGCGAGCGACACCGCGCTGTGCGGGCTGCCGCCGACGCGCTTGTTGCGCAGCACGTAGCGGTGCAGGTAGGTGTTGCCGCCGGTGCCCGCGTAGACCCCGATCGCGCCGTCGTAGCGGGACGGGTCGTAGCCGGCGTCCTCGAGGGCGGTGTGGCAGGACTCCAGGAACAGCCGGTGCTGCGGGTCGGTGATCTCCGCCTCGCGGGCGGTCATGCCGAACAGCCCGGCGTCGAACTCGTCGTACCCGTCGACCAGCGGGGCGCGGCTGACCCAGCCGGGGTCGTCCACCTCGTCGGCGGACGCGCCCCGGGCCAGCTGCTCCTCGCGGGTGAGTTCGGTGACCGACTCCACCCCGTCGACCAGGTTGCGCCAGAACGCGTTCACGTCGGCCGCGCCGGGTAGGCGGGCGGCCAGACCGACGATCGCGATCGGCTCGATGCCGTCGCCGTCGCCGGACAGTTCGGTTGCGGTCGAAACGTCCATCACGGTGTCCTTCAGTGCGCGGTGCCGCCGGGGCGGCGGGGCGGGTTACGGCGGGTACGACTGCGGCGGGCGGCGGCCCGCAGGGCGGCGCGGGCCAGCTCCGGCCGGTCGGCGGCGCCGTCCAAGCTGGCGGCGAGCGCCCGGATCGTGGGGTGGCGGAACAGGTCGAGCATCTTGATGGAGCGGCCGGTCGCGGCGGTCAGCCGGGCGTGCACCGCGGCCAGGGCGAGCGAGTGCCCGCCGATGTCGAAGAAGTTGTCGGCGACGCCGACCCGGTCGCGCTCCAGCACCTCGCGCCAGATGCCAGCGATCAGCTCCTCGGTCTCGGTCAGCCCGTCGGGGCCGGCGGGCAGGGCGGTACGCGGAGCTTCGGCGGCGGCCACCGTCATCGCGCCGAGCTGGGCCACCCGGACGGTCGGCCGGGGCAGCTCGACGGCGACCTCGCGGGCCGCCGCGTCCGCGTCGGCGGCGAGCGCGCCGACCAGCGCCGCCAGGTCGTCCAGGAGCGCCTCGATCCGCTCGCCGTCGAACAGGTCGGGGTTGTGCACCACCTCGACGCCGATCCGGCCGGCCCGCTCCACCACGTAGACGGTGATGTCGAAGGGCGAACCGGGCTTCGGCACCGGGACCGGCTCGCCGACCAGCCCGGTCAGCGTCAGTCGGGGCGGCACGAAATTGAGTACGTTGAACAGCACCTGCACGAGGGGCGCGCGGGAGGTGTCCCGGCCGACACCGAGCGCCTCGACGATCCGCTCCAGCGGGGCGCCGGGATGGGTGGTCACCTCGTGCAGCTCGGCCGCGCACCGGTCGACCAGCTCGGTGAAGCTCGCCCCGCCGGTGCGGACCCGCACCGGCACGGTGTCGATGAAGAAGCCCACCACGTCGTCGAAGGCGGCGAGCCGGCGGTCCGCGACGATCGCGCCGAGCACGTGGTCGTCCCCGCCGGTGAGCCGGGCGAGCAGCTCACCGAAGCCGGCCAGCAGCACCGCGGCGACCGTGGTGGCGCGCCGCTCGGCCAGTTCACGCACCGCGCGGTCGGTCGCCTCGGTGAACCGCACCGCCGCCTCGGCGCCGGCGTAGGTCTGCTCCGCCGGCCGGGGACGGTCCCGGGGCAGCTCCAGCACGGTGGGCGCGCCCGACAGGTGCCCGGTCCACCAGGCCAGGTCCGCCTCGCCGCGGCGCCGGTCCCGCTCCGCCCGCCACACCGCGTAGTCCGCGTAGGTGGCGCTCAGCGCCGGCAGGGCCGGCACCCGCCCGGCCACCGCCTGGGCGTACGCGGCGGCGAGATCGTCGTAGAGGACCGCCTCGGACCAGCCGTCGAAGACCGCGTGGTGCAGGGTGACCGCCAGCACGTGCTCGTCCGGGCCGAGCCGGTAGACGGCCACCTGCCACGGCGGCCCGGTGGCCAGGTCGAAGGCGTGCCCGGCGCCGGCGGCGAGCATCGCCGCCAGCTCGCCGTCGGCGTCGGCGCGGTCGGTCAGGTCGACCACCGGCACCGCCACGTCGGTCGGCTCCTCGCGGACCGCGTACGGCACGCCGGCGGTCTGGGGGATCCGCCAGCGCAGGACGTCGTGGCGCTCGACCACCGCCCGCAGCGCCGCGCCGAGCGCGGTGGTGTCCAGCGGGCCGTGCAGGCGGTGCGCCACCGCGATGTTGTACGGCGCGCTGGACGGCGCGAGCTGGTCGACGAACCAGAGCCGGCGCTGCGGCGGGGAGAGGGTGGGCGGGTTGCCGGTGCTGAGACCGTCCGCTTCGGACGACTCGGCGGCGGCGACCCGGTCGACCAGGTTGGCGAACGTCCGGCCGGTGAAGACGTCCTGGGTGTCGACGTGTCGGCCCAGCTCGGCCCGGAGCGCGGCGACCAGTCGCATCGCCGCGATCGAGTTGCCGCCGGCGGCGAGGAAGTCGGTCTGCGGTTCGGGCGCCGCGCCGAGCAACCGGGCCCAGATCCGGGCGACCGCCCGGTCGACCGGCTCGTCCGCCACCGGGTCCACCGGCGCGTCCGGAGCGGGCCGGTCCACGGCGTCCAGCGCGCGCAACGCCGAGCGGTCCAGCTTGCCGGTGGTCGGGCTGACCGGCAGCTCGGCGAGGCGTAGCACCCGGGCCGGCAGCATCGCGGTGGTCAGCCGTGGCCCGGCGTACGCCCGCAGCCGCTCGTCGTCGGGCGCGTCGGCCGGGGTGAGGAAGGCGACCAGCTCGGTGCCGGCCGGGCCGGGAACCGCCTCGACGGCGACCCGGTCCACGCCGGGCAGGTCGGCGAGCACCGCCTCCACCTCGCCCAGCTCGATGCGCTGGCCCCGGATCTTCACCTGCCGGTCGGCCCGGCCGAGGTAGACGATCCGCCCGTTGCGGTCCAGCCGGACCAGGTCGCCGGTGCGGTACAGCCGCTCCCCCGGTAGCCCGGAGTACGGGTCCGGGACGAACCGCTCGGCGGTCAGGCCGGGCCGGTTGAGGTAGCCGTCGGCGAGGCCGGGGCCGCCGATCAGTAGCTCGCCGGTCTCCCCCGGCGGCACCGGGTGCAGCGCGTCGTCCACCACGTAGGCCCGGTGGTTCGGCAGCGGCACGCCGATCGGCACCGGATCGGACTCGGCGGCGGTCAGCGGGCCGCTGACCGCCAGCACGGTGGTCTCGGTCGGCCCGTAGCCGTTGAGGAAGGTGCGTCCGGGTGCCCAGCGGGCGGCCAGGTCGGCGGGCACCGCCTCGCCGCCGCAGAGCACCACCCGCCACTCGGGCAGCTCGGCCGGGTCGAGCATGGCCAGCACGGTGGGGGTGATGAACCCCCAGTTCACCTCGTGCGCGGCGATGAACCGGGCGAGCCGGACCGGGTCGGCCCGGTCGTCCGCGCCGAGCAGCTGCACCGCCCCGCCGAGCAGCAGCGGAACGAAGAGGTCCATGGTGGCCGCGTCGAAGCCGAGCGAGGCGATGCCGAGGCTGCGCACGCCGGCGTCGGCGCCGCTGAGCGCGACCACGCCGTGGACGAACTCGACGGCGTTGCGGTGGGTGGTGAGCACCCCCTTGGGGCGGCCGGTCGACCCGGAGGTGAAGAGCACGTACGCGGGGTCGCCGGGGCGGGCCGGGCAGGGCGCGAGCGGCGCCGGGCCGGGCAGGGCGATCGCGGTCACGCCGGGCACGTCGGCGAACTCGGCCTCGGCCGCATCGCCGACCACGACGGACACGTCCGCGTCCGCGGCGATCTCCCGAAGCCGCCGCCGCGGGCCGCCCGGCTCCAGCGGCACGTAGCAGGCTCCGGCGAGCAGCACGCCGATCACGGTGGCGACCAGTTCGGGCCGGCGGTGTCCGCACACCCCGACGCGGCTCTGCCGCCCGACGCCACGCGCGCGCAGGGCGGCCGCCACCCCGGCGGCCTGGTCCAGCAGCTCCCGGTAGCTCAGTCGGGCGTCCCACTGGCGCACCGCGACCGCGTCCGGCGTACGGGCGGCCTGCGCGACGATCAGCTCGGCCAGCGTCACGTCCGGCCAGGGCAGCGGCTCCCCCTGCACCACGCTGATGGACAGGATGTCGGTCACCCGTTCTCTCCCCGGTAGCTTCTCGGATCGGTGATCTGCAGGCGCAGCTCGCTGACGTAGCCACGGCCCTGCGCGTCGGTCACCCAGGCGTCGTCCGGGCCGGGCAGCAGCTCGCTGACCACCATGGACACGTCCGGGCCGGTCTTCGCGGCGGCGTCGGCCATGGCGCAGAGTGACTGGGCGTGCAGCGGGGCGGTCAGGTCGAGGTAGCAGGGCTTGACCTCGGTGCCGACCTTCACGAAGACCCGCTCGGGCAGCCCGAGGCGCTGCCGCCAGCGGCGGGCCGCGAGGAACCGCTCGGCGTCGCCGGCGACGCCGGCCATTCCGCTCTCCCCGACCGTGGTCCGCCAGGTGCGCCGGGCCACCACCAGCCGGTCGATGGTGATCCGCGGCGTGTGCGGGGCCGGCGCGACCAGCTTGAAGCTGTCCAGCAGCAGCGCGCCGAGCAGGTGCGCGAAGATCTCCACCAGCGGCCAGCGGCTGCCGTCGGGCAGCACCGCGGCGAGGTCGTCGCCGTCCGGCTCGACCCGCACCTCGGTGGCCGGGACGAGCTTGTCCACGTCGGCGCCGCGGGCGGTGTCGATGCCGAACTGCCGGTCGCCCGGTCGGGTGGACGCGTAGGTGGTCCGGGTGGTGATCCGGGGGAAGCCCGCCGGGTAGAGCACCCGGGCCCGGGCCGGCCCGAGGTCGGCGTCGAGTCCGCTGCGCAGCGCCGCCGGGTCGGGGTGGAACGGAACGAAGACCACCCCGTCGAACGGCGCGTACGCCGGGTGCAGCTCACCGAGGACGAGCAGGAACTCCCCCCGGTTGATCGCCGCCACGTCGGTGGCGCTGATCTGCACGTCAGGGCTGTGGATCCGGGCCGACGGCCAGCCGGGGCCGGACGCCGCGAATAGCGTGGCCGCCCGCTCGGCCAGCTCGGCGCTGCGCAGCCGCAGCTCCGGCTGGCCCGGAGCGGCGCTGTCGAGGTCGAACAGCTCGGCCCAGCGGGCGGTGAACTGCGCGCTGGCCGAGGCGAGCGGCCCGTCCGGGGTGACCAGCAGGCCCTGCGCCAGCGACCAGATGTCGGCCAGCCGGACCGGGCCGTCGCCACGCAGCTCGGCGTGCAGCTCGTCGAGGAGCCGCCGGATCGCGTGGCCGATCTCGGCGGTGAGCCAGCGGGCGGCCTGGAGCACGATCGCCAGCGGCGCGGCGAGCGCGTCCAGCACCGCCGCTCCGACGGTGACCTCCAGGTCCCGCGCGGTCTCCTCGTAGAGCACGGTGCGACCGACGTACATCTGCCCGCCCTGCCGGGTCGCCGGCCGGCCGGTGACCGCGGTGAACTCGGCGTTGAGCGCGGCGAGCGCGACGCCGAGCCGCTGCGGGTCGCCGGCGGCCTCGGCCACCGCGTCGCGGGTCACGCAGAGCCGGTCGAAATCGGCGGTGACCTCGGCGCGGACGGTGGCGTCGCCGATCGCGGCGAGCCGGTCGCGCAGGACCCGCTCGGCGCGTGGGCTGATCGGCAGGGCCGCGTCCCAGGCCAGCAGCGCCCGCTGCACCAGCCGGTCGAGCAGCAGGTAACCGTCGGCCTCGGTGCGCAGCCCGGAGTCGCCGTCGGCGAGGGCCTGCCGCACCACCGTCTCGGCCGGGGTCCGCCCGTCGCAGTGCGACAGCAACCGCGCCTCGGCGACGGTGAGTTCGGTCGGCGGGTGCAGCGGCCGGCGCAGCTGCCGACCCGCGACGCTCAGGTGCGGTGGCAGCGCCGGCGCCCACCAGCGGCGCACGGCCGGGTCCTCGGCGAGCCGGTCGGCGTACGCGATCAGCGCCCACGCCTCGAAGTGGACCTCCCGGCGGGCGACCAGTCCGCGGCCGGCCCGCAGCCGGGTCTCCGGGTCGTCGGGGTCGAAGCTCGCCCAGCAGACCGGCCCGAAGAAGCCGATGGTCTCGGCCTTGCCGCAGTAGCGCTGCCAGTACCGCAACAGGGCGGACTCCCGGTTGCGCCGGCGCCAGTTGCGCGCGGCCGGATCGCTGCGCAGCAGACCGTCGAGGGCGACCAGCATGTCCGGGTTCTGCCAGGTGACCGCCTCGCGCAGCAGCGGATCCGCGGCGATCGCGTCGGCCTGCGCGGAGGTGTCGAGCAGGGCCGCCTGGAACGCCTTGTCGAACAGCTCCGCGCTGCCGTCGCCGGCGAGCAGCGCGTCCGCGGCGGCCGCGGCGTCCGGCGCGGCGAACGCCGCCAACCCGGCGGCCGGGAAACCTGCGGTACGCAGCACGACGTCCCGCCAGACCCACCAGCCGGTGTCACCGAGCGGAATGCGGTGGCTCATCGGGGCGTCACCTCCGGCTCGCCGGCGGCCACGATGTGCAGCCGCAGCTCGCTGAAGTAGCGCCGGCCTGCCGCGTCGGGCACCCAGGCGTCGTCCGGGGTCGGCAGCATCTCGCTCACCACCAGCGAGGCGTCGTCGCCGCCGTCGGTGCGGGCGGCCCGCACCATCGCGCAGAACATGTTGGCGAACGCCGGGCTGCTCAGGTCGACGAAGCACGGCTTGGTCTCGGTGCCGAGCTTGACGTAGACCCACTCGGGCAGGCCGAGCCGGCGACGCCAGGCGCGCACGGCCAGGAACCGTTCCCGCTCCCCGGTCACCGTGCCCAGCCCGCTGCCGCCGACCGTGGTACGCCAGGTCTGCCGCGCCACGACCAACCGGTCGAGGGTGATCCGGGGCGTGTACGGCGCCGCCGCCACCAGCTTGAACCCGTCGACGGCGTGCGCGGCGAGCAGGCCGGCGAAGATCTCGGTCAGCGGCCAGCGCTGCCCGTCCGGCGCGGTCACCACCAGCCGGCCCGCCTCGTCGGTCACGGTCAGCGCGACCGTGGGCAGCACCCGGCGCGGGTCGGCCCCGGGCGCCGGCGCGAAGGCCAGTTGCTGGTCGGTCGGGCCGATCAGCGCCTCGGCGACCCGGCTGGTACGCCGCGGCCAGTCGGTGGGGAAGAGCAGCCGGATCCGCCGCTCGCCGAGGTCCTCGGCGAGCGCGGCGCGCAGCCGCTCCACGTCGGGGTGCGACGGGGTGAAGACCTGGCAGTCGAAGGAGGGCCAGGCGGCGTGCAGCTCGCCGAGGACGACGGTGTAGTCGCCGCGAGCCAGCGCGTCCGCGTCGGCGGCGCAGATCTGCAGGTCCGGGCTGTGCAGCCGGGCGTTGGTCCAGCCTGCTCGGACGTTGGGGAACGCCTCGGCGGCCCGGGCGGCGAGGTCGTCCACCCGCAGTTGGACCTCGGTCGTCCCGGCGGGCAGGGCATCCAGCCCGAACAGCCCCGCCCACCGGCCGGCGAAGTCGGCGGCGACCGCGTCCACCGGGCGCTCACCCCCGCCCCAGAACAGCCCCTGCACCAGGAACCAGAGGTCGGACAGCGCCACCGGGGCGTCGCCGGCCTCGGCGCGCAGCTCGTCGTAGAGCTCCCGGAACACCGCCCCGTAGGCCTGCTCGAGCGCGCCGGCCAGCCACTGGGCGGCCTGGAGCAGCACCCCGAGTGGGGCGGCGACGCTCTCCAGCAGTGGGGCGCCGAAGACCACGTCGAGATCGCGGCTGGTGTCCTCGTAGCAGAGCGTCCGCCCCGCGTACATCTGCCCGTCGCGGCGTCGGGGCGGCTGGCCGGTCAGCGCGGTGAACGTCTCGTCCAGGGCGTCCAGGGCGACGCGGAGCCGGTCCGGGTCGCCGGCTGCGGCGGCGACCGCGTCCCGGGCCGCGCAGAGCTGGTTGAAGCCGGCCCGGGCGGCGTCCCGGGCGGCCGGGTCGCCGATGGATCCGATCCGCTCCCGCAGCACCCCCTCGGCGGCGGGGCTGACCGGCAGCGCCGCGTCCCAGGTGATCAGCTCCCGCTCGACCAGCCGGTCGAGCAGCGCGTATCCGTCCTCCGGGCGGCGCAGCCCGATCGTCGGGTCGGCGACCAGCTCCCGGGCGGGACGGTCGCCGTCGGCGGCGGCGAGCAGCGCCGCCTCGACCGGGGAGAGCGGCACCGGCGGGCGACCGGGCCGGCGCACCTCCCGCTCGACCAGCCGCAGCTGCGGGGCGAGCCGCGGCGGCCACCAGCCGCGCACCGCGAGGTCCTGCCCGATCCGGTCGGCGTACGCGGTCAGCGCCCACGACTCGAACCACACCCACCGGCGGCGGGTGAGCGCCGGGCCGGGGCGGATCTCGGCAGTACCCGGGAAGCTCGGGTCGATGGTGGCCCAGCAGCTGGGGCCGAAGAAGCCGACCGTCTCGTTCTTGCCGCAGTAGCGCTGCCAGTACTTGAGCAGGGCGCGTTCCCGGTCGCGGCGGCGCACGTTGCGCGGGGCGTCCGGGCCGCCTCGGCGCAGCCCGTCCAGCGCGACCAGGGCGTTGCGGTTCTGCCAGGTCACCGCCTCGCGAAGCAGCGGGTCGCCGGCCAGCTCAGTCAGCCGACGGCCGGTGGCGGCGACCGCCTCGGCGAACTCCTTGTCGAACTGCTCGGCACCGGCGCCGCTGGCCAGCAGCTCGTCGGCGGCCGCCGCGGCCTGCGGGGCGGAGAGCATGGTGAGCCCGTCGGCGGCGAAGCCGGTGGTACGCAGGATCGCGTCGCGCCAGACCGACCAGCCACTGTCGCCCAGCGGCACCCGGTGCGCGCCGACTCCCGCCGCCGCGGTGGCGGGCGTGGCACTGTCCGCGACCACCGCGGCCTCGACGCTCGCAGCGCCGGCGGCGGGGCTGTGACCGGCCAGGGCGGCGGTGAGGTCGGCGCGGATGGCGGTGAGCAGCTCGGGCAGCGCGTCGTCCAGGAAGAAGTGCCCGCCGTCGATCTCGTGCAGGGCGAAGCCGCCCGCGGTGTGCTCCCGCCAGGCCGCGCTCTGCTCGGCGCTCACCGCCCGGTCCCGCCGACCGCTGAACACCACGATCGGCACCGGCAGCGGCTCGCCGGGTACGTAGCGGTAGCTGTCCACCCGTCCGAAGTCGGCGCGCAGCAACGGCAGCAGCAGCTCGACCAGCTCGGGGTGCTCGAGCACCTCGGCGGGAAGCCCGCCGCCGTCGCCGAGGCGGCGCAGCAGCTCGTCGTCGTCGACCGTGGAGAGCCCGTCGAAGAGGCTGGGCGCCGTGACGTGCGGGGCGCGGGCGCCGCCGACGTAGAGCCGCAGCGGCAACGGGTAGCCCTCCCGGCGCAGCTCACGGACCACCTCGAAGCCGAGCCGGCCACCCATCGAGTGGCCGTAGATGGCGTACCGGCCGGTGGCCCGCTCGGCGATGGCCCGCGCCACGTCGGCCACCCGGAACCGGGGGTCCTCGGTGATCCGGTTCTCCCGGCCGGGCAGCTGCACCGGCAGCACGTCGACGTCCGCGCCGATCCCGTCCTGCCAGCGGCGAAACGCGCTGGCGCCGGCGCCGGCGTACGGCAGGCAGAAGAGCTGGACCGGCGCCGGGTTGCGGCCTCCGGCGGAGACGAACCAGTTCACCGCGTGCCTTTCTGAGCAGGGTCGATCCAGTACCGCTGGCGCTGGAAGGGGTAGGTGGGCAGGCTGGTGCGGCATACCGCCCCGTCGGGGTGCAACGCCGTCCAGTCCACGTCCCGGCCGGCCACCCAGGCGGCCGCCAGCTCGCGCAGTTCCGCCGGCTCGCCGGCCACCCGGGCGTCGGTCGCCAGCAGGTCGTCCAGGGCGCTGATCGCCCCGGTCAGGTCCGCGGCGACCACGGCGGCCCGGCAGTCGAACGCCCGCCGGCCGAGCGCCAGCGTCGCGGCCACCTCGGCCAACGCCGGTGCGGCGCCGGCCAGGTGCTGCCGCAGCCGGGTCACCACGTCCCGCAGCGCCGCCGGGGTACGCGCGGAGACCGGCAGCAGGTGCGCCGTGGGCTGCGGACCGTCGACCGGTTCGACCGGGGGCGGCTGCTCGACCAGGACGTGCGCGTTGGTGCCGCCCAGCCCGAAGGAGCTGACCCCGGCGACCCGGCGCGGGGCCTCCGGCCAGTCGCGGGCCTTCGTGGGCACGTAGAACGGGCCGCTGGCCAGGTCGATCTCCGGGTGCGCGCGGGTGAAGTGCAGGTTCGGCGGGATCACCCCGTGCTGCACGGCGAGCACCGCCTTGATCAGCCCGGCGATGCCGGCGCCGGCGTCCAGGTGCCCGATGTTCGTCTTCACCGAGCCGAGCGCGCACGTCTCGGCCGGGCCGCCCGCGTAGACCTCGTGCAGGGCGGCCACCTCGATGGCGTCACCGAGCGGGGTGCCGCTGCCGTGCGCCTCGATGAACCGGACCTCACCGGGGGGCACCTCGGCGGCGGCGAGCGCACCGGCGACCGCGGCGGCCTGCCCGGCCGGGCCGGGCACGGCGAACCCGGCCCGGTCCGGGCCGTCGTTGGTGACCGCCCAGCCGGGCAGGATCGCGTAGATCCGGTCGCCGTCGGCCTGCGCCTCGGCGAGCCGGCGCAACGCGACCACGCCAACCCCGGAGCCGAAGCCGGAGCCGTTGGCCGCCTCGTCGAAGGCGCGGCAGCGTCCGTCGGGTGAGGCCAGGCCGCCGGGGGTGTGCCGGTAGCGCGGCCAGGTGACGTTGACGCCGCCGGCGATGGCGATGTCGCACTGGTAGTCGGCCAGGCTCTGCGCGGCGAGGCAGACCGCGACCAGTGAGCTGGAGCAGGCGCTCTGCACGGCCACCGCGGGCCCGGTCAGCCCCAGCCGGTAGGCCACCTGCCCGGGCAGGTGGTCGGTGAACTGCCGGCCGACCAGCCGGGCCTCCCAGTCGTCCGGGTCCACGTCGCCGACCACGGCCGGGTTGTCCATCAGGTGGAAGAGGAAGTAGCGGTTCGCGGAGGTTGCCGAGAAGACCCCGACCAGGCCCGGGAAACGGGCCGGGTCCTGCCCGGCGTCCTCCAGCGCCTCCCAGGCCGCCTCGAGGAAGAGCCGGTGCTGCGGGTCGGTACGGGCGGCCTCCTGCTCACCGAAGGCGAAGAACTCCGCGTCGAAGTCGGTGACGTCGTCGAGCCGGCCGGCGGCCCGTACGTGCCGGGGGTCGGCGCGCAGCCCGGGCCCGATGCCCAGCGCGGCCAGCTCCGCGTCGGTGTGGTCGTGGATCGCGTCAACGCCGGCGCAGAGGTTCCACCAGAAGGTGGCCACGTCGGGCGCGCCCGGGAAGCGCCCGGCGAGGCCGACGACGGCGATCTCGTCGCCGGTGTACTCGCGAGCGGCCACCGAGGGCGCGGGCGGCGCGGCGAGCGCCGGGGCCGGCGCCCGGTCGGTGGCCGACGGTTCGTCGACCAGTCGGGCCTGCGCGGCCACCGTGGGGTGCGCGAAGAGCCGCAGCATCGGCAGCCGGACCCCGAACCGCTCGGCGAGACGCTGCTGCACCTGGCCGAGGAGCAGCGACTGGCCGCCGATGTCGAAGAAGTTGTCGGTGCGGGCGACGGCGTCGCGGCCGAGGACCGCGCACCAGATGTCGTGCACGGCCTGCTCGGTCGGGCTCGCCGGCTGGGCGCCGGCCGGCACGGGGCGGGTCGGGTCGGGCAACGCCCGCTCGTCGACCTTGCCGCTGACGGTGAGGGGGAACTCGTCGACCGGCACGACGGCGCGCGGCAGGGCGTAGTCGGGCAGCTGCCGGGCGAGGGCGGCGCGCAGGGCCGCCGGGTCGACCGGGCCACCGGCCGGACGGACGTACGCCAGCAGTTCGCCGTCGCGGGCGATCGCCCGGACCGCGGCGACTCCCGCCTCGGCGGCGAGCAGCGACTCGATCTCGGTCAGCTCGACCCGGAAGCCGCGCACCTTGACCTGCCGGTCGAGCCGGCCGAGGCAGCGCAGCTCGCCGCCGGGCAGGCGCTCGCCCAGGTCTCCGGTCCGGTAGGCGGGCACCCCGTCCGGGTCGACGCCGAACCGGTCGCTGTCCTGGTCGAGATAGCCGGGGGCGAGGTGCTCGCCGCGTACCACGATCTCGCCGGTCTCGGCCAGGCGCAGCTGGTAGCCGGGGAGCGCGGTGCCGATCGGCAGCGGCCCGGTGGCGGCCGGGTCGGCCTCGGCGAGTGGCAGCGCGTAGCGGGCGGCGAAGGTCATCTCCGTCGCGCCGTAGCCGTTGACCAGCACGCAGCCGGGGGCGAACCGGCCGCGGCCGCGGGCGGCGTCGGTGTGGGTGGCCTGTTCACCGCCGAGCAGCACCACGCGGACCCGATCGAGCCGCTCGACGCCCGGGGTGTCCAACAGGAAGCGGTAGACCGTCGGGGTCGAGTGGTAGACGGTGGCGCCGTGCCGGGCGAGCAGCTCGACGGCGTGCGACAGCCCGTGCCGGCGCAGGTCGACCGGGATGACGGCGGCGCCGGTGAGCAGCGCCGAATAGAGGTCGGGGATGGCCGCGTCGAAGCTGAACGAGGCGAGCAGGCTGAGCCGGTCGGCGGGACCGATCTCCAGGGTGTCGATCTGGTTGCGCACCACGTGAAGCAGGTTGCGGTGGGTCTGCCCGACCGCCTTCGGCACGCCGGTGGAGCCGGAGGTGAACAGCACGTAGGCCAACGCGTCGGGGTCGACCGGCACGGGGCGCAGCGAAGCGGGGCGCACCTCGTCGACCGGGACCAGCCGCAGGTCCGGCCGGTCGGCGCCGAGGCGCCGGGCCAGCTCCTCGTGCTCCGCCGCGCACAGTACGGTGCGCACGTCGGCGGCGTTGAGCATGTGCCGTAGTCGGCGCGGCGGGAAACCCGGGTCCAGCGGCACGTACGCGCACCCGGCGGCGAGCGCGCCGAGGATGGCGGCGATGGTGCGGGCACCGTGCGCGGTCAGCAGCGCGACACGGTCCCCCGGCCGGGCTCCCGCGGACACCAGCGCGTCGGCGTACCCACCGGCCAGGCCGGCCAGCTCGGCGTAGCTGAGCTGTTGGGTCTCGCCGAGGACGGCGGTGTGCTCGGGACAGGCGGCGGCGACATCGCCGAAGCGATGGATCAACGTCTCGTGGGCCATGTCAGGACGCGGACGTCGCTCCATAGAGGACGGACGCGCAACGATAGACAGCCGTGATCATGATCCCCCCCAGGACTACACAATGGAAGCAGCATATGACTCAATGGGTGGGCTCAAAGATCATCAATAAGAGTCCGGCCGAAGAGTCGATCGGGGCTGAGCCGACGGCCGACAGAAATAGGCCGATCATCCCTCTAGCGGATTGAGGAAACACCGCTTAGACGCGTAGCTGCGGGGAATCCTTCGGCCTCAACGCCATATGACCGGCAAATTTCCGACAACGTGGGGCGATGTCGGACCTTGGACAGGATGGGTGGGCTGCCCGCCTCACCCATCGTACGGTGCAGGAGGCGTGGGCTCGATTCCACCGTCGGCACCGCGCGGCAGCCGAGTCACCATCTGCTGGAACTCGCCCACGGTGACCGTCTCGCGCAGGGTGGCGAAGACCGCCGCCGTGCCGGCCCGGGCCGCCACCTCGTCGATCCCGGCCCGCTCCCCCACCCGGCGCAGGAACTCCGCCGGACCGGACGCGGACTGCGCCGGCCCCGCCCCGGCGCCCAGATAGCCGTCCAGCTCGTCCGGCAGCTGCCCGGCGAGATCATCCGACTCGCCCCCGGTGACCCGTTCGGCCATCGTCTGCAGCACCGCACGGGCGACGGTGGCGGCCTGCTCCGGCGCGAGCCCGGAGCGCCGGGACACCGCGTCGATGAACCGGGGAAACTGCACGCCGCCCCTCCTTCGTGACCGGCACCGCGCATACCCCCGGCGGGTGGCGGCAAACGACGCCGGGCTGCCGGAAGCCGCCGGGACCGCCGCCCAGGCGGCCGACCGGGGCGGCGTCAGCGCAGCAGGCCGGCCGCGCGCAGGTGGTCGAAAATGATCTGGTCCACGGCGGAGACGCGGTGCCGGTCGGCGTAGCCCAGCCAGGCCGTCTCGGCGATCTCGCCGGCGGCCGCCAGTTGGCCCCGGTATCCGGCGGTGTAACAGGTCATCCGCACCGTCACGTGCGCGGCGTGCCCGTGCGCCGGCGCACTGAACGTGCCGACGTGCACGGCGCTCTCCGCGTCCACCTCGACGCTCAGCTCCTCGGCGATCTCCCGGCGCAGCGTGTCGCGGTCGCTCTCCCCCGGCTCCCGCTTGCCGCCCGGCAGGTACCACACGTCCTTGCCCTGCGAACGGGTGCTCAGGATGCGCCCGTCGGCCAGCAGGATCCAGGCCACCTTGTCGATGTCGGCCATCACGCCCCCCGTTCGGCTGCGGGCGATCACTTTAGACCCGGCGCCGGTTTCCCGACCATCCGGTGCGGGGCATCCACCTCGGGAAGCCGGGCGGATCGAGAGGAGTCGACATGGGATGGCTACGCAGGCGCTCCACTCGGCACGATCCGCCGCCGCAGGACGTGGCGGAGCGGCTGACCAGCCAGAGCATCTTCCGGGTGAGCAGCGAACACGTTCCGGTGACCGACCGGGAGACCGTCCAACGGTGGTTGCGGGACCTCGACCCGGACCTCGACCAGCAGGTGCACGTGCGCCGGCCGTGGGGCGCCATCGCGGCGGTCACCGACCACCGGCATCCCGTCGGCGTGGTGATGGCGGACACCGAGAACCGCAGCTGGGCCGCCTACCCGCCGGGCGGCGACGAGCGCGCGGAGCTGACGCCGGAGCAGGTCGAACGGCTGATGCTCGACGCGTTGACCTCGGCCCAGCGACCCGCCTGGCCGGACTGGCGGCGACTCGACTAGGACGGCGGTGCGGTCCGGCCGTGTCCACTGTGCGCCACGGCGTCAGGACGACGCGGCAGACCACCTGACGCGAGGCCGGAAGTGATCAATGCTCCTTCGCGTACGGCGGTTCGATCTGGAGGAGCCGCCGGGCGGGCGGGAGCACTGGGGGCTACCGCCCGCCCGGTGTCACCGGCCGGCCCGGGGGGTCAGCCCGGGCCGGCCGGTCCGCGTCCCACACGCCGGGCGGTGCCGTCTTCAGCCCGCGCCCGCCGGCTCGCGCGCGTCGGCCAGCAGGTCGAGCATGAGCGCCGCGGTCCACCCGAACGCCGGCGAGCCGAGGCCGGCGCCGGTGTCCGGATGGAAGTACTCGTGGCAGCCGGCGGTCGCCACCAGCTGCACCATCGACCGGCCGAGCCCGGCGGCCAGGGCGTCCCGGCCGTGGGTGAGGAGGCCGCGGCGGAGCAGCCAGTTGATGTTCATCCAGCTCGGGCCGCGCCAGTAGCGCAGCGGCTCGAAGTCCGGCGCGGTGCGGTCGTAGCTGGGCAGTGGCCGGTCCATCCGGGGCGCCACCCCGAACCGGGCCGAGCGGGCCTCGGCGACGACCGCCTCGACCTGCCGCGCCGGCAGGTCGGGCAGGATCAGCGGCGCCAGCCCGAGCACCGTCCGGGCCGGCACCAGGTGACCGGTCCGCAGGTCACGCGGTTGGAACGTCCCGGTGGCCGGGTCGTAGAGCCGGCGGACCAGCGCCTCGGTGATCCGGGCCGCCCGTTCCCGGTGCGGGCCGGGGTCCGCACCGGCCAGCGGCGCGATCCGGGCCAGAGCGTGCTCGGCGGCTCCCATCGCGGCGTTGAACAGCGGGCACTCCACCAGGAACGGGTGTCGTCCGGCCAGCCCGCCATCGCGGTAGCCGTCCTCCCGGTAGGACGCGACGATCGCCACGTAGCGCGCGTAGTCCAGGTCGGTGGGGCGCTGCGCGGCGTGGGCGTGGGTGGTGTCGTGCCGGCGGTAGGCCCGCATCACCGCGACGTCGGCCGCGACCGCCGCCATCGGGGTGTCCCAGGCGGGACTGTTGTCCAGCCCGGACTCCCACGGGTGCACGATGCAGGCCAGGCCGTCACCGCCCACGTCCCGCCGGGTGGCGAGGTAGTGCTGCTGGGCCACCAGCCGGGGATAGAGCCGGCGCAGCGCCGCGTGCGCCGCGTCGGAGGGCGCCCGACGGTACGCCAGCCAGGCCGCGAGCGCGTGCACCGGCGGCTGGATGATGCCGGAGGTGGCCGCGGCCGGCGCGCCCTCGGCGCCGGCCGAGCCCCAGAACTCCGGTCCGGGAAAGTACGCGCCGACCGGCAGCCGCGGGTTGAACACGATGTGCGGCACCCGGCCGTCGGCCCACTGGGCGTGGAAGAGGCTCTCCAGCTCCCGCCAGGCGCGCTCCGGCCGGACATGGGCCAGCCCGATGGCGATGAACGCCGAATCCCAGCTCCACTGGTGCGGGTAGAGGGTGCGCGACGGCACCGTGTGGTCGTGCTCCCAGTTGGCGTCCAGGGTGGCCACGGCGAGCCGGTGCAACCGCTCGGGGCTGCCGCCCGGCCCCTCGGTCGAGCCGGCCACGCCGACGCCGCGCGACGCCACACTGCGGTGCCTGATGGTCCGCTCGCTGCGCTCGCTCATGCCGCGGCCTGCCGGGGCAGGGCGTGCCGGAGCACGGTGGCGGCCTGCTGGAGCGCCCGGACCGGGTCGCCGCGCAGCCGGCACTCCAGGGCCAGCCAGCCCCGATAGTCGATCTCCAGCAGGGTCCGGACCAGGGCCGGCCAGTCGAGGTGGCCGGTGCCCGGCTGGTAGCGGTTGGAGTCGCTGACCTGCACGTGCCCGAGGTACGGCGCGGCCGAGCGCAGCGCGCGGTGCACGTCGTCCTCCTCGATGTTCATGTGGAAGGTGTCGGCGACCACCCGTACCGACGGCAGCCCGACCGCGGCGCAGAGCGCGACCGCCTCGTCGAGCCGGTTGACCATGTGGTCCTCGTACCGGTTCAGCGGTTCCAGGAAGAGGGTGACCCCCTCGGATCGGGCGTGTTCGCCGAGGGCGCCGAGCGCGTCGACGAGGATCTGCCGGTCCCCGGTCGGGGTGCGGGGCGGTTCGAACGGCGGCAGCCGCCGGGAGAACATGCCCCACGCGGCCGGGGTCATGGCCCCGACCCCGCCCAGCTCGGCGATGACCGAGAGCTGGGAGCGCAGGTTGCGGACCGCGTCGGCGGAACGGGCCGGGTCGAAGTCGCCGATGAAGTGGTCCATCTCGACGCAGACGGTGGGCATCACCACGCCGGCGGCTCGGGCGCGGCGCAGTTCGGGCAGTCGACGGGCGAACGCCAGGTCGCCGCGGCCGCGCAGCTCGATCGCGTCGAAGCCGAGCGCAACGGCGAGGGCGTACTTCTGGATCAGGTCGGTGCCGGGCAGCAGTTGCTCCTGGCAGGCGATCGGAATGGTCATCGGAACCTCAGCACCACTTGGAGGACGTCACCGTCACCGCGGTCGAGCAACGCCAGCGCATCGGCCACCGCGCTGGCGTCGACGACGTGACTCACCAGGGGCAACGGGTCCACGGCGCCCTCGGCCACCAGATCCATGAAGGTCTGGGCGACCCGGGCTCCGGTCCACCGGCCGGCCATGCCGGGCGCCGGTGTCGGCCCGGAGACCTGGGCCGCCACCAGCTGGATCCGGTTGTGGTGGAACTCCTCACCGAGGCCGAGGCCGTCGGCCTGTCCCTGGTAGAAGCCGGCGGCCACGACGCGGCCGGCGTGGGTGGTGGCCCGGATCGCCTCGTGCAGCGCCGGGTACGCCCCGGACAGCTCGAGGCAGACATCGGCGCCCCGGCCACCGGTGGCGCCGCGCAGTACCGCGGCGGCCGACTCGCTGCCCGCGTCGACGGCCGCCCGGGCGCCGTAGCGGGCGGCGTGGGTCAGCCGGCTGGCGACCCGGTCCACGGCCACCACCCGGGCCCCGGAGAGCACCGCCAGCCGGGTGGCGAGCAGCCCGATCACGCCCTGCCCGAAGATCCCGACCCAGTCGCCGAGGTGCAGGTCGCCGGCGAGCACCGCGGTGAGCGCGATGGCGCCGGGGCGGGCGAAGACCGCGGCGAGCGGGTCGAGCCCGGGTGGCAGGGGCTGGACGGTGTCGGCCGGCAGGACCGCCTCGGCGCGGTGGCCCCAGATCCCCCAGACGATCTGCCCGGGATGTCGGTCGGTCACCCCGGGCGCCACCTCGACGATCTCGCCGACCTCCTCGTAGCCGAAGCCGACCAGCGGGTAGGGCACCGGGCTCTGGCGCGGCACGAACATCCGGGCGGCGTCGTCCCAGTCCTTGCTGAGCCGCGGGTTGCTGCCTCGGTAGAGGGTGAGCTCGGTGCCGGCGGAGATGCCGGAGTAGCAGGTGCGGACGCGGACCTGGCCCGGACCGAGCGGGTCTGCGGGGCAGGGCTCCAGGCTGATCCGTCGGGGCCCGGCGAGAGAGACAACCCAATTGACCATGAGTCACATCCCGGTAGCGCCGGGTTCCATCGTAGAACAAAAAATCGGTATATGTCTTGTAATTGATCAATCGAAGGGGTTGAATCCCGGATGTACCCTTCGAGAGGAGTGCCGCCGATGTCATTCACTCCGATGCGGACCCTCGCCGTCACCCTGATCATGGCACTTGCCGGGTCCACCCTGCTTGCCTGCGGCGACGACGAGCCCGAGAGCGACAGCAAGAAGATCACCGTCTGGAGCCTGGAGGACGTGGCCGACCGGGTCACCGCCACCAAGGCGATCATCGCCGACTTCACCGCCAAGACCGGGGTGCAGGTCGAGCTGGTCACCGTCAACGAGGACCAGTTCCCCGCGCTCATCGCGTCCAGCGCCGCCGCCGGCGAGCTACCCGACGTGGTCGGCTCGGTCTCGCTGGCCGGCATCCGGACCCTGGCCGGCAACGAGCTGCTGCACCCCGACGCCAACGGCGAGATCGTGGAGCAGCTCGGCCGGCAGACCTTCTCCGCCCGGGCGCTGGAGCTCACCGCCGACGACGGCCGGCAGCTCTCCGTGCCGAGCGACGGGTGGGGCCAGCTGCTCGTCTACCGCAAGGACCTCTTCGACGCGGCGGGCCTGCCCGTCCCCGACACCTACGAGAAGATCGCCGCCGCCGCGGCGCGGCTGAACACCGGCGGGATGGCCGGGATCACCGCGGCGACCGCGCCCGGAGACGTTTTCACCCAGCAGACCTTCGAGCACCTGGCGCTGGCCAACGGTTGCCAGCTCACCGACGACGCGGGCGGGGTGACGCTCGACTCGCCACAGTGCGTCGAGGCGTTCCGGTTCTACGGCGACCTGATGCGCACCTCGTCGGTGCGGGGCGCCCAGGACGTGGACACCACCCGGGCCACCTACTTCGCCGGCAAGGCGGCCATGCTCATCTGGTCGCCCTTCATCCTCGACGAGCTGGCCGGGCTGCGTAACGACGCCAAGCCGACCTGCCCGCAGTGCCAGGCCGACCCGACGTTCCTCGCGAAGAACAGCGGGTTCGTCACCGCGATCAAGGGCCCGAACGGGGCCCAGCCGGCCCAGTACGGCGAGATCAGCTCGTGGGCGGTGCTCGACGGCGCCGCGGCCGAGTCGGCGAAGACGTTCGTGGCGTACATGCTCGACGACGCCTACCCGCGCTGGTTCGGCATGTCACCCGAGGGACGCTTCCCGGTACGCAAGGGCACCACCGGCGATCCGGAGAAGTTCCACACCGCCTGGAACACCAGCCAGGCCGGGGTCGACGCGAAGAAGCCGCTCGCCGACGTCTACGGCGAACCCGTCCTCGACACCCTGCGGACCAGCCCGGACACGTTCCAACGCTGGGGGCTGACCCAGGGGCAGGGCAAGCTCGTCGGCGCCATCCTCGGCGAACTGCCGGTGCCCAAGGCGCTCGCCGACGTGGTGGCCGGCAAGTCCGACGCCGCGGCGGCCGCCGGCCGGGCGAAGAAGGACGTGGAGGCGATCAAGGCCGGCGTCAATTGACCACCACCGCACCGGGCCCCGGCCGCTCCCCCACCCGGGAGCGGCCGGACCCGGACCGCCGCCGCCGACCACTGACCCTGCGCCGGCGCGAGTCCCGGGCCGGGCTCGCGCTGGTCGCGCCGACCCTGCTCGTCGTGCTCGCGGTGATCGGCATCCCGATCGTCTGGACCGTGGTGCTGGCCTTCCAGCGGGTCCGGCTGGCCACGCTGCGCCGCACCGGACTCTTCGGCGAGTTCACCCTGGACAACATCGACCGGGTGCTGCACACCCCCGGTTTCGCCGATTCGCTCTGGACCACGCTGGTCTACAGCGTCGGCAGCACCCTCGGGTCGATCGTGCTCGGCCTGGTCGCGGCGCTGGTCGTCCGCCGCCCGTTCCGGGGCCGCACGCTGGTGCGCGCCTCGATGCTGCTGCCCTACGTGGCGCCGGTGGTCGCGATGACCTTCGTCTGGCAGGTGATGCTCGACCCGCAGCTCGGCATCGTCAACCACTGGGGCCAGCGGCTGCTCGGTTGGGACGCCCCGGTGCCGTTCCTCTCGCAGGACTCCACCGCGCTCTGGACGGTGATCGCCTTCGAGTCGTGGCGATACTTCCCGTTCGCGTTCCTGTTCCTGCTCGCCCGGCTCCAGGCGGTCCCCGGTGAGCTGGAGGAGGCCGCCCGGGTCGACGGCGCCACCCCCACCCAGCAGTTCCGGCACATCCTGCTGCCCCAGCTGATGCCGGTGATCGCCCTGCTCGGGGTGCTGCGGTTCATCATGACGTTCAACAAGTTCGACGACGTCTACCTGCTCACCGGGGGTGCCGCCGGCACCGAGGTGGTCAGCGTCCGGGTCTACGAGTTCCTCACCGCGCGTACCGACATCGGCGCGGCCGCGGCGCAGGCGGTCGTGCTGGCCGTGGTGCTCATCGTGTTCGTCGTGATCTACCTGCGCTTCTTCGGACGGAGGGTGGACTGATGGACCGCGACCAGGTCGAGACGGTGAGCCTGCGCTGGCTGCGGCGGCTGGTGATCGCCGCGTTCCTGCTGGTCACCGTCTTTCCCTTCTACTACATGCTGGTGCTCTCGGTGCGCCCGATCGAGCGGCTGCTGCTCGACCCGGGCGCGCTGGTGGTCGGCCTCGGCGAGCTGACCGTGGCCACCTACGCCGAGGTGCTGAAGTCCACCGACAACGGCGGCCAGGGTTTCCTCACCTTCATCCGCAACAGCGGGCTGGTAGCCGTCGCGGCCACCCTGCTCACGCTGGTGGTGTCGATTCCCGGCGCGTACGCGGTGTCCCGACTGCGCTTCTTCGGCCGGCGCCAGGTGCACTTCCTCTTTCTGGCGGTATACCTCTTCCCGTCGATCGTGATCGCGATCCCGCTCTTCGTGGTCTTCACCCGGGCCGGGCTGCGCGGTTCGTTGATCGGGCTGGTGCTGGTCTACATCTCGCAGACGCTGCCCGTCTCGGTCTACATGCTGAAGAACTACTTCGAGACCATCCCGGTCAGCCTGGAGGAGTCGGCCGCGATCGACGGCGCCGGCCGGCTCGGCATCATCCGACGGATCAGCCTGCCCCTCGCCGCCCCGTCGATCATGGCGGTCGCCCTCTACGACTTCATGATCGCCTGGAACGAGTTCCTCTTCGCCCTGCTCTTCCTGGTCGACAAGCCGAACCGGTGGACGGTGTCGCTGGGGCTGGCGCAACTCGCCGACGGGGTGGAGGTGCCCAAGACGGTGCTGATGGCCGGCTCGGTGATCCTCACCCTGCCCATCGTGATCCTCTTCTTCGCCAGTGAGCGGCTGCTCACCGAGGGCCTGACCACCGGCGCCGAGAAGGGCTGACCGGCGCGGCGGCGGCCCGGTGGGGCCACCGCCGCGCCCGAGCACCACCGAGCGCGGCCGACCGCTGACCAGCGGTGACATCAACCGGCATAAGTCCTGACGTGCCGGTCAGATTCGCCCCACGCAGGTCGCCCAGGCCGTACCATCGGGGCCAGCCACTTTGCAGCGCAACGGGGGACATAGCCGGTCGGCCGTTCGGGTACGACCGGTTCACACGTGCATACCCTCCGTACACCAGCAGGCAAAGGAGCCGGCAATGCCTCGGGCAGGCCAGGACGATCCCACCCAGACCGAGGGCGAGGATTACACTCGCCGGTTGCAGCGGCTCGGCGGCGCACGCTGGAAACAGCTGCTGGACGTGCAGACGCCCTACCGGTGGAACCTGCGCCGGCTGCATCTCGGCCGCACGTTGGACGTGGGCTCCGGGCTCGGCCGCAACCTCGCCAACCTCGACGGCAACGGGGTGGGGGTGGATCACAACCCGACCTCGGTCGAGCACAGCCGGGCCGCCGGGTTCGAGGCGTACACCATCGAGGAGTTCTTCCGCTCCGAGCACGCCCGCCCGGACGCGTTCGACTCGCTGCTCGCCGCGCACCTGCTCGAACACCTGCCGGCCGACGAGGCCGTCAAGGTGGTCGAGTCGTACCTGCCCTTCGTCAAGTCCGGCGGAACGGTGGTGTTGATCACCCCGCAGGAGCGCGGCTACCGCAGCGACGCCTCGCACGTCCGGTTCGTGGGGTTCGCCGAGGCGGCCGAGGCCTGCCAGGAGCTGGGCCTGAGCGTGACGCGGCAGTACTCGTTCCCGTTCCCCCGCGCGTTCGGCAAGCTCTTCACCTACAACGAGTTCGTGACCGTGGCCCGACTGCCCTGACCCCACGGCCGCCCTGGCTACGGTGGGGGCATGGGCAACCCGACCCGCTGGGCCACCGACACCGGCCCGGCGCACTCGCAGTGGTACATCGACCGGTTCCGGCGACTCGCGGCCGAGGGGGTGGACCTGGCCGGTGAGGCGCGCCTGGTGGACACCCTGGTGCCCCCGGGTTCACGGATCCTCGACGCGGGCGCGGGCACCGGCCGGGTGGGTGCCGCGCTGGCGGCTCGGGGACACACGGTCGTCGGCGTGGACGCCGACCCCGCGCTGGTCGAGGCGGCCCGCGCCGATCACCCCGGCCCGCGCTGGCTGGTCGGTGACCTGGCCGAGCTGGACCTGTCGGCGCAGGGCGAGGCGGAACCGTTCGACGCGGCCGTGCTGGCCGGCAACGTGCTCGCCTTCGTCGCGGCCGGCACCGAGCCGGAGGTGCTGCGGCGGGTCGCCACCCACCTGCGCCCGGACGGGGCGCTGGCGGTCGGCTTCGGCACCGACCGCGGCTACCCGCTGACCGCGTTCGACGCCGACGCGGTCGCCGCCGGGCTGCGCCTGGAGCACCGCTTCGCGACCTGGGACCTGCGGCCCTGGCGGGACGACGCGGACTTCGCCGTCAGCGTGCTGCGCCGCCCGGCATAGCCAGCGGCGGGCCGCGCTCAGCCGGGCGCGGCGACCGCTCGCGCCGCCGCAGGGTCGAGGGTCGCGCCGGCGGGCACCAGGCTGACCAGGCCGGCCGGCAACCGGGCCGGTCGTACGTCGCGATAACCGAGCATGCCGAGCACTCCTCGGTCGGCCAGCACGTACCGGCGGCCGAGGTCGGTGACGACCGACACCGCGCCACCGGACGCCCCGGGCGCCGCGACCGCCTCGACGACCGCGCCGCGACCCGGCTCCACCACGACGTGGTCGGCCCGCGGCCCACCGGGCGTCCCGGCGGCGACGCGCGGCGCGGCGACCAGGTCCGGCAGGGGTACGCCGACGTGCACCTCCGCCACCCCGGCGTCGTCGCCCACCCGGGCGCAGAGCCCGCCCGCGTCGACGGTGGCCAGCTTCGGCGGCGCCGCCGGCGGGGCGGTCGGACCGGTCGGGGTCAGGTCGGGCACGGCGGGCAGCGCGGCGAACCGGCCGAGCGTCATCGCCTCCGGCTCTCCCTGACCTGTGCGGGCCAGCAGCAGCCCGGCCTGCAACTCGGTGATGCCAGCCAGCCCCTCCCGGACCACGACCGCGTACTGCCGACCACCGCCGGAGTTGCGCACCAGGTAGACGTCGCCGACCCGCGCGCCGGGCACCCGCTCGGAGCCGCGGCCCAGACTGGGCAGCGTGGGCGGCACCAGGTCGACACCGGCCGGCAGCGCGTTGAGCAGCGCCGGCGCCACCGACACGGCCCGGGCGCGGGTGGTGGCCAGCGCGGCCAGCACCCGGGTGGGGTCGCGGATGAGGTAACGGCGCTGGTGCCAGACCAGGTGCAGCCCGCCGTCGGGGTGGCGCAGCAGCAGCGCCTCCTCACCGAGCGGTCGACCGCGACCGACGTCGGCGCCGATCAGCAGCGCCGAACGGGAGCCGGAGCGGTCGGCGTCACTCGCCGGCACCGAGCAGACCGTCCACGGCGCGGTCGACAGTCGGGCCGGGGCGGGCAGCGAATCCGGCGCGTCGGCGATGCCCAGCGGCAGCCCGCGCGGCACGCCCTCGATCGACCGGCGGGAGACCAGCACCGTACGCGACTGCTCGGCGCCGACGATCAGCAACGCCGAGGCGTAGTTGAGCACCGGATGCAGCTTCTGCTCCCGGTACACGTACCGGGCGCCGGACTCCTTCTCCACGATCACCGCGCCGGCGTCGCGCCAGCTGCTGCCCCCGCCGGTGAAGAGCCCGTAGAGCGCGAAGCCGCCGAGCCCGATCGCCGCCACCAGGACGCTGGCCAGCGCGGCACCGGCCAGTCGCCGGAACGGCGACTGCACCGGGTCCGTCTCCCGCATGACCAGCGCGGCGACCGCCCGCTGGACGGTGAACTGGTACGAGTGCAGCTGGTCCTGCCGCGACGGCATGGGATCCCTTCCGGTGGGTCGTCCGGGGCACAGGATAAGCGTTCCGTCGATCCCTCGTGGACCCTCCGTGGTGGCCTTCCGACCCGGTCGCGGACGTGGTCTCGACGGTCCGGTGCCGGGGACAGGGACCGCCTCGGGCGCACCGGTACGGTCGCCTGATGGATTCCGTAGCCGGCGGCCGGCCGTGGCAGCGACCCGACCGGGGCGACCCGGTGCTGCCCGGGCCGGGCCAGGGCCTCGCGGCGCTGGCGCTGCTCTGCGCGCTGCTCGCCCCGGCCAGCTGGTTGGCCGTGGCCTGCGCCGTCGCGTGGGTCATCGACGGTCAGGACGCGACCGGGGACGCGCTCCGCTTCGTGGATCTCCTCGGGGTCGCCGTCACGACGCCGGTCGCGCTGCTGGTCACCGGCGCGCTGCTCGTACTCCTCCGACGCGAGTCGGGTCTGCGCCGCCCGGTCGGCACGGTGGCGGTGGTGGCGTCGGTCCTCATGGCACCGGCGCTGGCGCTCGCCTGGCCGGGCTGAGCCCGCCCCCGGTCACCGGCTGCCCGACGAGGATGACCGGCACCGAGCGACCGGGCGTCCAACCGACAGGTTCGAGCGGTCTGGCTACTCGGGCTCGGCGACGAATACGCCTTGCCCCTGCTGGCCGTAGACGAGGTTCCGCTCGTGCAGCTCCTTGACCGCCCGATACGCCGTTGACCTCGCGACGTTGTAGAGCTCGCCGATCTCGGACACGGATGGCAACTGATGACCGGGCGGGTACTCGCCAGAGGCGATCTTCTGCTCGATGTCGTCCGCGACGCGACGGTAGTGCGGTGGTCTCGTTGGCATGATCGGCTCTCCTGGACTTCAGCGGAGATCATGTTTCCAGCCACGGCCTGATCGAGACAAGCCGACAACACAGCGAAGTGAAGACAGTGAGAACTTGACTACGGTGAGACAGTGGATACAGTGAGACAATGGTCAGGGGCTCCTGGACTTCAGCAACCCGAGGGCTCCCCGGTCACCGCAAGGCTTGGCGCAGCCCCTGCGGGCGGAGCCAATCGCGATCGCGCGGGAAGGTACCGACCAATGCCGATCGATGAACCGGTCTCGAAGGCCACCCAATTGTTCATGGCCAAGCGGGTGCTCAATGCTCACTGGACTCGGGCGCTCGACCGGCCATGGCGAGTAGGTGGGTGCCTGGAATGCCGAGGTCATCAGAACTGTGCGCAGCTTGATTGGGCCCTGGCCCTGATGGCGGACGTCGCCTCGGTGATGTTCCAGAAGCCGTGATCGGTGAGTGTTCAGAACCAACGCGGCATTCGACTCCTGTTGGCCTCCCCCGGGCGGCGCGCGTGGCCGTGTCCGGCGCGGCGGTCGCCGCTCGGTAGCATTCCGGGACGGATCCGGCGGAAAAGAGGGCACCGACGTGGGCGCGCGCTTCGAGGAACTGGCCTGGCGGGAGACCCCGATCGGCGCCATCAGCCTGCGCCGGCGGCGGGATCCCGCCCTCCAGGTCGAGGTGTACGAGGTGAAGCTCGACGACGAGTTCCTGATGTCCAGCCTCTTCCCGGTCGCGGAGATCGAGCTGGCCAGACTGGGGCTGGCCCCGCTGCCCGGCGGCGACCTGGACGTGGTGGTCGGCGGGCTCGGCCTCGGCTACACCGCGCGCACCGCCCTCGCCGACGACCGGGTGGGCTCGCTGCTGGTGGTGGAGGCGATCGAGGACGTCATCGACTGGCACCAGCGGGGTCTGCTGCCGTTCGCGGCCGGGCTGGCCGACGATCCGCGGACCCGTTTCGTCCACGCCGACTTCTTCGCCGCCGCCGCCCGCGACGGATTCGACCCGGACCGCCCCGGCCGCCGCTTCCACGCGGTGCTGCTCGACGTGGACCACTCGCCGCGCAACCTGCTGGATCCCGGGCACGCCGCCTTCTACACCCCGGACGGGCTACGCCGGCTCGCCGAGCACCTGCACCCGGGTGGGGTCTTCGCGCTCTGGTCGGACGACCCGCCGGACCCGGACTTCCAGCGGAGCCTCGCCGCGGTGTTCGCCACCTCCCGGGCGCACGTCGTGCCGTTCGCGAACCCACTGACCGGCGGCGAGTCGGCAAACACCGTCTACGTCGCGCAGCGCGCCGACTGAGCCGGCAGGCCGGCAGGTCCTGCGGCCGGGGCGGGCGGACGGCTCACAGGACGGCGAATCCCGCTCGCCAGGAGGGATACGTCGGGGTCCAGCCGAGGTGCTTGCGGGCGTAGTGGTTGCTCGCTCCCCGCGCCCAGCCGTGCCGCTCGCCGTCGGTCACCGCGGGAGCCGCGACCCCCACCGCCACGCAGAACGCGGGTACCCACTCCGCGGCCGGGGCGGGCTCGTGGTCGCACACGTTGACCGCGCCGGACGGCCAGTCCAGAGCGGCGAGCGCGGCGGCGACGGCGTCGTCGACATGCAGCAGGCTGCTCACGTCCGCGTCAGGGCTGATGCGCCGGGGTGAGCAGCGCGGCCTGACCCACGGCCTCGTCCGGGCCGGCCCCGCCCGCGCCGACGGTGAGCGGGGTGACGGTCAGGCCCGCGGCACCGAGCACCATGCGGTGAGGGGCCAGACCGGGATTCTCGGTGGCGATGGCGCGTACGCCACGCCGGTGCAGCGCCCGCGCCAGCAGGGACAGACCCTGGGTGAATCCCGCGGTGATCACCACCGCGTCCGGGTCGCAGCGCACCCCCGGGTGCGCGCGAGATACCCGGCCAACGCCGCCCGCAACGCCGGCAGCCCCGTCGGCTCGGGGTAGTCCAGCGTGCCGCGCGACGCCGTCGCCAACGCCCGGCGGACGCTGCCGGCCCAGGCCGCGCGCGGAAACGAACCGAGATCAGGTATTCCCGGCCGCAACTCGATGGCCGACTCGGACGCCGTCGACGGCCGTGGTTTCCGCCGCGAGTCGGGCGGCTCATGGCGTACGTCCGCGACCCGGGTGCCCGAGCCGGGCGCCGACACCAGCCACCCTTCCGCCACCAGTTGCGCGTACGCCTGCACCACCGTGCCCCGGGCCAGGCCCAGGTCAGTGGCCAAGCTCCGGCTCCCGGGCAGACGCGACCCTGCCCGCAGCCGGCCGGTTCGAACGCTCTCTCGTAGCGCACTCTCCAGCGAACGACCCGGGAACCCCGCATCCCGATCGAACTCCAGGTGCAGGTCGAGTGACTCGGCCATCCGCCAACGATCTCATCCGTGCGGCCGGCACGACGTGTTCGACGACGACTCAGGCAGCTCGTCAGCCGATCCACGGCCAGCCGCCGCTGAACCGCCACACACCACATGCGGTCAGGTGATTCGCCTCGACACCGACGGGTTATCGCTGGAACCGGGTCAGCTTCTGCGGGTTGAGGATGATCAGCACTCGTTCGATCCCGTCGGGTGAGGCGTCGACGGTGACCAACCCGACGGCGGTTCCTGCCCGCGACAGAAGGATCGCGGCCTCGCCGTTGGATTCGACGATCTCCAACGAGAGGTCGCTCCCGAACTTGCGGACCAGCCCCAGGATGTAACGCGCCACGTTGTCGCGTCCGACGATGGGCAGCTGTGCGGCCCGGACGGCGCCGCCGCCGTCGGCGTAGGAAACGGCTGTCTCGGCGAGCAGTTGCTCGAGCTGGGTCAGGTCTCCGGATCGGGCGGCGGTGAGGAATGCACGCAGCAGACGGCCGTGGTCCGCGCGGGCGACCGGATCGCGCCGCTCCTGGGCCAGGTGCATCCGGGCGCGTCGGCCGAGCTGCCGCGCGTTCGCCTCACTGATGCCGAGTACCTCGCCGACCAGCCGGAACGGGTAGTCGAACGCCTCGTGCAGCACGTACACCGCCCGCTCGGCCGGGGTGAGCCGTTCCAACAGGAGCAGCACGGCAAGTTCGAGCGACTCGTTGCGTTCGGCCTGGAACATCGGGTCGGCGGACGTGTCGACGGGCTCGGGTAGCCACGGCCCGGGATAGAACTCGCGGCGGGCACGAGCCGATGTCGCGGCGTTCAGAGCGATTCGAGAGGTGGTCGTGATCAGGAAGCCGATCGGGTCCCGTACCTGGCTGCGATCGGTTTGCTGCCACCGAAGCCAGGCGTCCTGCACGACGTCCTCCGCCTCCGTGACGCTGCCGAGCATCCGGTAGGCGATGCCGAAGAGCCGGGGACGGACCGCGTCGAACACCCCCAGGGCGTCGATCAGTGTCCCCTCGTTCCCTAGCCCTGCCATGACTGCCCGCCTCGTCCCTTCTGTCCGCGGCTGTGCGGATGAACTCGCTCCACTGCCGATATCGCCGCTGTCGCTGAGCACCCGCGCACAGGTGGATACCCCCGCACGGCCCTACTAGAGCTTCGGCGCGTCACGCCAGGCACGCCATCGTCGGGGCACCGGGCCCGCAAGAGCGGAGTGACCTGCTCGGTCGACGATCTGGCCGCCGGTACGGCGTGGGTCCGATTCGAGTAGGCCGACGCAGATCCGCACGAGCGTGCCGACGAGCCAGGTGACCGGGCGGTCGATCCTGTCCTGTTCGTCGTCCTGCATGGTGTACCAGCGGACGTACGTTTCCCGTACCGCGTATTCCGCCGCCGCGGCCGAGTCGAGCAGGCAGTGTGCGATGTTCTCGAGGAGGCGTCGTTCGGCGACGACCGCGCAGAACGCGCTGGGTAGCGGAGCCGACCGAGGTGGCCGGCGGGATTCGGGAACCATCGTTCTCCCCTCAGTGGGCGGCCGGAGCCGGCGCGATGCCGAGCCGAGCCGCTCGGTGGTCACGCAGCACCGTGAGCAGGGTGATCACCAGGCCGACGAGCGCCACGGCCGCGTTTCCGGTGGTGAGAAGAATCGCCTCCCCGACGGTGGCGTTCTCCATGTTGGCGAGGTGATAGAAGAAGTGCGGCACTCCGAAGATCGAGTAGGCCGCCGCGGCGGGGATGACGAAGTGGGCCTTGGGTTTGACCGCCGCGATGCCCAGCAGCAACGCGATCGCCAGTGACGCGGTGCCGAAGTCCCGCGCATAGTGCTCACTGAACGGCGGCGTGAGGTCCACCGTCGGGAAGTCCGTGTAGAAGCTCGCTGGCCAGATCGCGTTCCAGAGCCCGACCACGGCGTTGTCGACGAACAAGATCGCCAACGCGATGCGGATGATGACGGTCACGAGTTGTTGCTCCTTCCGCTGTCCCGACCCGGCGTCCGAGGTGTCACCGGTACGGACCGAGCAGCTCTGCGATTCGTGACAGGTCGCCGAGCGGCCGGCCCTGCTGTCACGAATCGCGGCGTCGCTCGGTCCCACCTTCGGACGCCACGGTCGTCTGCGGCGGAGGGAGCATGCCATGTACAGACGTGTCGCCGAGGGCGTGACCGGCGAGCCGGGCACCGGCCGGGCACCCCTCATTCGTCGTATCGTCGGGTTGATCGTCGCGGTCGCGCTGGCTGCTGGTCTCCCGCTGGCGGTCGCGCCGACCCCGGTGTTCGCCCACGGCGCGACGCACTCGATCACGCCGGCGGACGGTGCCGCGCTCCCGACCGCCCCGCGCCGGGTCGAGGTGGTGTTCGCCGCCGCGATCACCCCGGACAGCACCGTCACGATCATGGACCGCACGGGAACGGACTGGGCCGGCGGTCGGCCGGCCGTCAGAGGCGCGACGCTGGTCCAGCCGGTGGACGCTGGTATGCCCGACGGCGGGTACGAGATCAGCTGGCGCGCGACCTTCACCGACGGACACCCGGTGGCCGGCAAATCCGGGTTCACCGTGGGGGCGGGCGCGGCGGCGAACCCCTTCCGAGCGCGGGTCACCCACGGTGGCGTGGTCGCGTTCTACGCCGCCGCAGGCGTGGCCGTACTCGCTCTCCTTGTCGCGATCATGACGCTTTCACGCGGTGTCTACACCGCCGGCAGGCCTGGCTCGCCGGCCCCGGCGCGGGGCGAGCGTGAGCAGCCCACGCTTTAGGGCGTTTTGCTGAACTTCGGCCTTGGCGGGAAGTCAGATAGGTAGGACCAACAGTGCTGGCACAGCGGTTGATGTCTCCTTCACACCGGCGCCCGGGCCCGGGCGACGCACCACTGCAGCGTCACGGCTGACGCGGATCGGGAGTTACTTCAGTGCGTATCGCGGTAGCCGGCGGGACCGGCTGGGTCGGAAGACGCGTCGTCGACACCGTCGGGGCTGCCGGCCACGAGCCCGTCGTGCTCGCCCGCTCGACAGGCGTGGACCTGATGCGCGGCTCCGGGTTGGACGACGCGCTGAGCGGCGTTGCGGTCGTGATCGATGTCAGCAACGTGGTGACGACGAGCCGGAAGAAGTCGGAGAGGTTCTTTGGTACGGCGACCGGCAACCTGCTCGCTGCCGGCCAGCGCGCCGGTGTGCGGCACCACGTGGTTCTGTCGATTGTCGGCGTCGACCGGGTGAATTTCGGCTACTACGCAGGCAAGCGACGCCAGGAGGCGCTCGTTCTGGACGGCCCGGTACCCGCGACGGTGCTCCGCTCGACCCAGTTCTTCGAGTTCGCCGCGCAGGCGGTCGCCTATGGCGGACCGGTCGCCGTGGTGCCCCAGATGCTCAGCCAGCCGATCGCGGCCCACGAGGTCGCCCGCTGCCTGGTCGACCTCGCCTTGGCAAACCCGGCCGGCTTGGTGTCGGACATCGCCGGCCCACAGCAGCTGAGAATGCCGGACATGGCTCGTCGCCTGCTGCGTGCCGGGGGCAGTCGCCGCGTCGTCCTGCCGCTCCGCCTTCCGGGACGCACCGGTCAGGCCATCGCCGGAGGTGGCCTGCTGCCCGCCGGGCCCGGCCCCCGAGGCCAGCAGACCTTCGACGAGTGGCTGGCGAGCCCGGCGGCTCTGCGGTGACCGCGCTGATCCGGATCGCCCTGGCCGTCCTCTTCCTCGACGAACTCGTCGTCGGGTTCTGGAACCAGGCCTTTCCCGAGAGCTTCTACAGGAACTTCCCGACCGTCACCCTCACCCCGCCGTTCAGCGAGCACTACGCGCGAGACTTCGGCGGAGCCACCCTCGGCCTCGCCGTCGTCCTCGGCATAGCGTTCGTCGCGCCTCGCGCCGTGTTCACCATCCCCGCGGCGGCGGCCTTCTCGACCTTCGCCATACCCCACTTCTTCTTCCACGTGACCCACCTCGACCACGCCACCCGTGGCGAGGCCGTGTTCCTCACGGCTGGCAATGCCGTCGTCGCCCTGCTCGGCCTTCTCGTCATCGCCCTGACCCTTGTCCGGGACGCCAGGCATCGCCGACGGCACGGCGTCGAACGGCCCCCGAGCGGAGCCGGATCTTGAGGTACGGCGACCTTCGGTGAGAACCGACACGTCCGCCCAGCTCAGGCATGGTGTGAGCCGTACCGGGAAGGACGGCCGGGAGCCGCCCGTCGCGCGGGCGGCCGGCACAGGAGGTGGAAGATGCGGGCCATGCTCTGGGTCGTCGGCGTGATCGCCGGCGCGCTCATCCTGCTCGGGCTACTCCTCGAAGCGGTCCGCTGGCTGGTGATCATCGGTGCGGTCGCCCTGGTCGTGGTGGTCGTGCTGGGTGTGCTGAAGGCCTGGCAGTTGATGCATCACTCCCCTGGACGCCGCTGAGGCGCGGCCGCCGGCCGATTCCTCCCCGGTTTGGGGTCTGTCGGAAATCCGACCGCCCGCAACCTAATCATGGGTCTTCACGTGTTGCGTGCAACATGTGTCCGGATCACCGGGCACAGCCGCACGGGGGAGGAACCCATGACCCACATCGCCCGACGCCGGATGCTCGCCGGCGTCGCCGCCGGTCTGCTCACCGCGTCGCTCGGCGTCGCCACCGGATCCGGCGCCGCATCCGCGGAGTCCGTCCGGCCCTGCTCGGTCAGCCCGCTGCCCTACCCGGCCGACTCGTACCGCGCTTCGGCCGACGCGATCGCCCCCACCGGCCGGTTCATCGCCGGGTCCGGCCTGCGCACCAGCGGCCCGGTGAACGAGCCGCTGCTGCTGATCTGGGAGGGCTTCCGGCTCACCACCGTGGTGTCGCCGCTCGCCGAGACCGTGGTGGACGTCAACAACGACGGCGTCGTGGTCGGCTACGGCTGGGTCAACGGCTTCAGCCAGCCGTGGCGATACCGCGACGGGCGGGTGCAGCCGCTGCCGGTGCCGGCCGGCTCCGAGGGCACCGTCGTCACGGCGATCAACACCGCCGGGGACGTCGTCGGGCACAGCAACCTCGCGACGACCGGCGAGTTCATCTCGGTGATCTGGCCGGCGGCGCGGCCGGGCACGGTCGAGGTGCTCGACGCACCCGCCGGGGCAATGGCGGTTGGCATCATCGACGACCGCACCATCGTCGGCACCGCCGGCTACCTCGGTGCGTCGACCGGCTGGATCCGTCACCCGGACGGCCGGCTCGCCGAGCTGACCATGCCCGACTCCCTGTCCACCACGGTCAACGGCGCGGGCGGTCACTGGGCGATCGGGCTCGCCAACCAGGGCGGCAGCAATTCCACGAAGGTCCGGTGGGACCTGCGGACCGGCGTCGGGACGGCCCTCGACCCGCGGCTGCCTGTGGTCAGCGACGTGAACGCCGCCGGCGTGGTCGTCGGCGGCGACCGGCTCACCCGGGGCGGCGGCTCGGTGCTGCTGCCGGGCGGCGGCACCGGCGTCGGAGTCGGCGCACGGGCGATCGCCGACAACGGTGTGGTGGTCGGCTTCCGCAACAACGACGGCGACGTTCGCCCGATCCGCTGGATCGGCTGCTGATCGAGCGCCGCTGACCTGCCGCACCGCACGTCAACGGTAGTGGCCGCCGGCCGTCCCTTGGGACGGCCGGCGGCGACCGCGTGCCGAGGATGTCAGAACCAGTCGTCGCGCATCTCCAGCGTGGTCCGGTCGAGGCTGGCCAGCAGGTCGAACTGCGGGCCGGTGCGGGGCAGCTCGTACCGGAAGAAGTAGCGGGCGGCCTGGCGCTTGCCGGCGTGCAGGTCGGCGTCCGCGGAGGCGGCGTCTCCCCCGGCGCCGGCCGCCGCCTCGACGGCGAGCAGCTGCTCCAGCCACATCCAGGCGATCACCACGTGACCGACCGCCTCCAGGTAGAGGCTGGCGTTGGCGAGCGCGACCTCCGGGTCGCCGCCGGCCCAGAGCCGGCGGGTGACGGCGGTGACCCGGTCCACCGCGGCGCCGAGCTGCCCGGCAAGGTGCGCGGCCTCCCCCTCAAGCGTTCCGGCCCGGCGCACCGTGTCGCCGATCGTCTCGACCAGCAGCGCCAGGCCCGCCCCACCGCGCATGGTGACCTTGCGGCCGAGCAGGTCCAGCGCCTGGATGCCGTGGGTGCCCTCGTGGATCGGGTTGAGCCGGTTGTCCCGCCAGTGCTGCTCCACGTCGTGGTCGCGGGTGTATCCGGCGCCGCCGTGCACCTGGATCGCCAGGTCGTTGGCGGCCAGGCACCACTGCGCCGGCCAGCTCTTGGTGATCGGGGTGAGTACGTCCAGCAGCAGGCGGGCCCGGTCGCGCTCCGCCGGTTGCGGCGCGGTCTTCTGCTCGTCCAGCAGCCGTCCGCAGTAGAGCACGAGTGCCAGCGCGCCCTCCACGTAGCTTTTCTGCGCCAGCAGCATCCGTCGCACGTCCGGGTGGCCGATGATCGGCGTCTGCGGCACGGCCGGGTCCTTTCCGGCGAGCGGACGGCCCTGCGGCCGCTGCCGGGCGTACTCCAGGGACTTGAGGTAGCCGGTGTAGCCGAGCGCGGTGGCGCCGGCGCCGACCCCGATCCGCGCCTCGTTCATCATGTGGAACATCTGCGCGAGGCCCTGGTGCGGCTCGCCGACCAGGTGACCGACCGCGCCCGGGCGCCCGTGCGGGCGGTGCGCGCCGTCGCCGAAGCTGAGCAGCGTGTTTGTGGTGCCCCGGTAGCCCATTTTGTGGTTGAGCCCGACCAGTGCGACGTCGTTGCGGTCGCCGAGCGCACCGTCCGGGCCGACCAGCACCTTCGGCACGACGAAGAGCGAGATTCCCTTCACCCCGGGCGGGCCGCCAGGGATCTTGGCCAGCACCAGGTGGACGATGTTCTCGGCCAGCTCGTGGTCCCCGCCGGAGATCCACATCTTCGTCCCGTACAGCCGGTACGTGCCGTCGTCCTGCGGCTCGGCGCGGGTGGTGATGTCGGCCAGCGAGCTGCCCGCCTGCGGCTCGGAGAGGCACATGGTGCCGAAGAACCGGCCCTGCACCATCGGACGCACCCAGGTGTCGATCTGGTCCGCGCTGCCGTGCGCGAGCAGCAGGTTGGCGTTGCCGAGGGTGAGGAACGGGTACGCCGAGGTGCCCACGTTGGCCGCATGGAGCCAGGCGAAGCACGCCGCCGCGACGGTGTGCGGCAGCTGCATCCCGCCGACCGACTCGTCCAGACTGGACGCGAGCAGCCCGGTCTCGGCGAAGACGTCCAGCGCCGCCTTCACCTCGGGGATGAGCCGCACCTGGCCGCCCTCGAAGGTGGGCTCGGCGAGGTCCGCCGCGCGGTTGTGCGGGGCGAAGTGCTCGGTGGCAAGCCGTTCGGCCAGCTCCAGCACCGCGTCGAACGTCTCCCGGGAGTGCTCGGCGTAGCGTGGCCGCTCGGTCAGCCGGGTGACGTCCAGCCAGTCGTGCAGCAGGAACCGCAGGTCACGCCGGCAGAGCAGGGTGGACGACACGGGTCTCCTCTCGAGCGTCCCCGGCGATCGGAAGCCACCGCGGGCCGGGCGGGCGGCTCAGCCGCGACGCAGCCCGGCGATCGCCTCCCGCAGGTCATCCTGGCTGATCGGCCCGACCGGCGCAGCACCCGTCGCCTCACCCATCGCCTTGGCCAGCTGGACCCGCCGGAGCACCTCGCGGAGGTCCGCGCCGGTCAGCCCGGGGCTGACCGCGGCCAACCCGGCCGGGTCGATGTCGTCGGCGAACATCCGGAACCCGGACGACTCGTGCCGGTCGACCAGGTCCCGGATCATCTTGGTGATGATCGCGGCACGACCGGCCTCGTCGGGCGGCGGGATCGACAGCTTCACGTCGAAGCGGCCGGAGCGGACCAGCGAGGCGTCCACCCGCTGGGGGAAGTTGGTGGTGGCCACCACGATCACGTTCGGGTTCTCCTCGATCAGCGTGTTCATCTCCTGCTTGAAGATTCCCGCCACCGCGTTGACCGCCTGGCTCGCGGCGTCCCCACCGGCCCCGGCGTAGCTGATGATGCTGTCGAACTCGTCGAAGAGCAGCACCGTCGGCGCGCGGTAGCGGCGCGCCTCGCGGAAGATCTGCTTGATGTTCCGCTCGGAGCCGCCGAGCCACTTGTCCAGGATTTCCGGGGTGCGGATCTCCCGGAACTCCGCGCCGATCTCGTTGGCCAGCGCCCGGGCCAGCATGGTCTTGCCGGTGCCCGGGGGGCCGTACAGCAGGATCCCCTGTGGCCGGCGGGCGCCCCAACGCGCCATCACCTGCGGATGCCGGAACGAGATGGCGATCTCCCGGAAACGGGCGACCACCTCGTCCAGGCCGCCGACCTGGTCGAGGCTCACCGTCTCGCTGCGCGGGGCCTTCCGCGCCCGGGTCGGTGCGACCGGCCGAGCCAGCACGTACGTCCCGCCGCGCAACACCCGCGGTTCCGGGTCGTCGCCGACGATCTCCCGGACCACCTGCAGCACCACGGTGACCAGCGCCCGCAGGTGCGCCGGGGTGACCGCCGAGGCGACCGCGGCGGCGCGCACGGTGACCAGCCGGCCGCCGCCGACCGCCGGCTCGTCGCTGATCTCCGGATCCAACCCCAGCTCCGCGGCGGCGCGCAGCACCGCGACACCGGCCGGGTCGCCGACCGGCGGGCGCTCGGCCACCGCGGCCGGCGCCGGCCGGTCCAGGCCCAGGCGCCGGGAGGCCTCGACCGCCATCCGGCCGGCCCGGACGGCCAACGGCCCGACCGGTGCGCCGGTCGCGGCCAGGCGCCGCACGAGCAGCATGCCGGCCGGGCCGGCGGCGCCGGCGGCGAGCCAGCGCAGCGGATGCTCCGGCCTGATGGGCTGGGCGGTACGGATGGTGGCGGCCATCCGGCACCTCTGCACGCCGTCGACGACCGTCGGGGCCAGCGTGAAGCCGACCTGGTCGACCGGGGCCGGGAACGGGCCCTCCAGGCGCACCTCGACCGGTCCGGTGCGGGCCGCGGCGAGCAGGGCGTCGGGGTCGACGATGGTGACCTGGCAGCCGAACAGCTCCACGGTGTCGGCGCCCGGTCGCAGGCCGTGATCCGGTTCCGGCATGGCATCCCCGTTTCTCGAACGGCGCTGACCAGCGAAGTCTGACACCTGCCCACGGCACTCGCCACCGGACGACCGCCGCACCACACCTGCTCGTCCGGGCGCGACGCGGGCCCGGGGTCAGCGGCGGAAGGTGCGCTCGAGCAGGTCGAACATCGCGTCCCAGTGCCGCTCGGTGGCCTGCTCGTCGTACTGCGCCGTGTCGGCCATGGTGAAGCCGTGGCTGGCGCCCGGGTACACCTCGGAGCGGTACCGCACCCCGGCGGCGTCCAACGTCCGCTCCAGCTCCGCGATCTGCTCGGCGGTCATCGACCCGTCCTGGTCGGCGTGGGCGAAGTACAGCTCGCCGGTGACCGCGCCGACGCCCCGGTGCGGGCTGTCGGGCGCGTCGGTGACCACCCGGCCGGCGTGGAAGCTGGCCAGCGCGGCGATCCGGTCCGGGTACGCCTCGATGGCCCGCAGCGCGTTCATGCCGCCCATGCAGTACCCGACGGCGGCGACCGGCGCCTGCGCGACGTCGTCGCGCGCGGCGAGGAAGTCCAGGTACGCCGCGGTGTCGCGGTTGATCACCTCGGGGGTCAACGCCATGATGTGCGGCGTGATCTCGCCGAACAGAGCGCCCCGGTGCTCCGGCTCGGCGAGCCGGGACAGGTCGAACAGCGGCGTGCGGCCGGCCCGGTAGAACAGGTTGGGCACCAGCACGAGGTAACCCCGCGCGGCGATCCGTTCGGCCATCTCGGCCAGCCGGGGCCGCAGCCCGAACGCGTCCATGAAGACCAGTACGGCTGGGAAGGGACCGTCGCCGTCCGGCCGGACGAGGTACGCGTCCGCGACCCCGTCTCCGGTCTTCACGTCCACCGTCGTCGTCTGCACCCGCAGCCCCTTTGTCCGGAATACCGTCGTCCCGACGAACGCTACCCCTCACCGCTCTGCCGCTTCCCCCGCCCCGGAAGTGCTCCGGCCGGTCGCGGCGCGCCACGGCGGTGCGGACGGCTCAGGAGCGGCTCGGTGGGTCGGTGCCGAGCAGGCCGGTCAGCAGGCCGCGCAGCGTCCGCTCGAAGAGGTCCGTCGCGGGTGCGGACGCCGGTGGTTGGCGAAACGCCGCCACCAGGTGCGGGTACGCCGCGAGGTCGAAGCCGGCGAAGGTGAACGGCGGGGCGGCGGCCTCGTTGCGGGCGAAGAGGCTGACCACGCCGGTCATCATCGCGATCGCCTCGAACTTGGCTGCGACGGAAGCGCCCAAGGGGGCCATGACCCGCAGGCAGTTGTCGAACCAGGCCAGCGCCTCCGGCCCGATGCCGGAGGGCCGGTGGATGACGTCGACGAGCCAGCGGTGGCGCTGGAACAGGGCCAGTTGCCGGCGGGCCAGCAGCAGCAGGTCGTCCAACCAGTCGCCGTCGGTCTGCGGGTAGGGCCGCAGCTCCCCCACCACCCGGTCGGTCATCAGGTCCAGCAGGTCGTCGCGGGACGAGAGGTACCGGTAGAGCGAGCCGGCGCCGGTGCCCAGCGCGGCGGCGACCGCCCGCATCGACACCGCGGCGAGTCCGTCGGTGTCCGCCAGGGCGATGGCTGCGGCCACGATCGCGTCGCGGCTGTGCGCCGGGGCGGGACCGCGACTGCCGCGCTCGGCTCGGATCCAGATCGGTTGTCGCCCGGAGTCACCGTCGCCGGGAGAGGTGGATGCGTCGCTCACCGATTCACTGTAAACTGCAAACGACGTTCGCAGTTTAGATAGTAGGAGGTGGCGGGTCATGACGCGGATCACCGCACGGGACGGCGCGAGCATCGTGCTGCACACGATTGGCACCGGTCCGGGGATCGTGGTGGTGCACGGTGGAGGCGTCACCATCGACGTCTACCGCCGACTGGCGGCGGCGCTGGCCGACCGGTTCACGGCGCACCTCTACAACCGGCGCGGGCGAGCGGACGCCCCGCCCCGGTCGGAGCCCTACCACTTCGAGCAGGACATCGACGACCTCGCTGTGGTGCTGGAGCAGACCGGCGCCCGCAACGTCATCGGGCACAGCTCCGGCGGCTTCATCGCCATGCGGGCCGCGCTCCGGCTGCCGATCGACCGGCTCGCGCTCTACGACGCGGCGATCTCCGTCGACGGTGGGTTCCCCGCCGACTGGTTGGACGCCGCGGTCGAGGCGCTGCGCGCCGGAGACACCGCTCGGGGCATGGCCATCACCGCGGGCGGTATCAACACCCAGTCGGCGTCGGCGAAGCTCCCGCTCGGCGTGCAGACCGCGATCTGCCGGCTGTTCCTGCGTACCCCGATCGGGCGGACCATGGGTGAGCTGCTGCCGATGACCCTGGACGAGTCGCGCCTGATCCACGAGCACGACGGCCCCGCCGACCAGTACGCCGGGATCACCGCCGAGGTGCTGCTGGCGTGCGGCGCCGACGGCCCGCCCTACTACCCGCAACTCAACGAGGCGCTGGCCCGGGTGTTGCCCCGCGCCCGGACCCTGATCGTGCCCCGCAGCGGCCACGACGCCATCAACCGGGCGCGTCCGAGACTCGTCGACCCGTTCGCCGCGTTCTTCGCCGCCCCGGTGACGCCGGAACGGGCGCACCTCTGACGGTCACGGAAACGCCGGTCACCCGGGGTGCTCAGGCCCCGGTGTGACCGGCGAGGAACAGATTGCGCCGCGCGACGAGTCGGTGCAGATACGGCCGCAGGACGAGGCTCGCCACGATGGCGCCGACCGGTCCCATCGGGGCACTGAACTCGATGACGTCCCGCATGATCGTGACCGAGGGGTCGAGCGGATCCGGCGCGAAGACGTGCTCGTGGTGCCATCGCCGGAACGGGCCGCGGACCTGCTCGTCGGTGAAGCCGTCCGGCCGCTGACAGTCGGTGATCCGAACGGTCATGCGCCAAGGGACGCCGAAGTGCCGCGCTCTCCAGGTAACGACATCGCCCGCCGTCAGCCGGCCGCTCGTGACGCCGTCGACCGCGCGCTCGGCACTGGCCCCCATCGACTCGGTGTGCAGACCGACGTCCAGGCAGGCGTCGAACACGGCCTGCGGCGCTGCCCTCACCGTCGTGGTCAGCTCGATGCGCGGCACGCCGTCCACCCTAGGCGGGTAGCCCGCTCACCCTGTCGCGGCCTCCGCTGGCGCCTCGGCGAGGCAACGACCTTGGCTAGGCTGTTCGGCATGCCCGTACGCCGCCCGCACCGCGACGATGCCGGCCAGGGGTGGGCCCGGACCGCAGCGTCGACGCGTACGACGGGACTGGCGACCCGGTGACTGGACCACCCGCGCCTGCCCAGCGGGGCAAGCCGGCCGCGCCCACCCGCCGCCCTGGACTGGCCGCGGCCTGCGATCGACTGGCCCGGTCCCGCCCCTTCGAGATCGGCATCGTCGTCGTCATCCTCGCCAACGGGGTGGTCCTCGGTCTGGAGACCTATCCGGACCTGGTGGCGGCGGGCGCGGCGCTGCACGGGCTGGAACTGTTCTTCCGCGCCGTGTTCGTCGTCGAGATCGCCATCCGGCTGGTGGCCTACGGGCGTCGGCCGCAGGACTTCTTCCGGCACGGCTGGAACGTCTTCGACTTCGCGGTGATCACGGCGATCTTCATACCGGGCCTGCACGGCGACCCGGCCCTGCTGCGCGTGGTGCGGGTCGCCCGGATGGTCAGGTTGGTGCGGTTCTCTCCGGGGCTGCGCACCATCGTCTCCGCACTGTGGCGCAGCCTGCCGGGCGTCGGCGGTTTCCTCGCCCTGGCCGTGGTGACCCTCTACGTGTACGGCATGGCCGGCTGGCTCATCTTCGGCAGCACCTATCCGGAGCAGTACGGTGACATCGGCCGGTCCCTGCTGACGCTGTTCGTGCTGCTGTCCCTGGAGACGCTGCCGGACCTGATCGAGCAGGGCATGGCGATCTCGCCGTGGACCCTGCTCTACTACGTCAGCTACGTCGTGATCACCGTGAATCTGCTGCTCAACATCCTCATCGCAGTCATCGTCAACTCGATGGAGGAGGCACGCCGGTTGGAGATGACCGAGCGGCTCGCCCCCGGGTACGACGAGGACGGCGACGGCGTACCGGACGAGGTGGACCGCATCGCGCTGACCCAGCGGCTCGACGACCTGCGGGCGGTCATCGCCGAGCTGGAGCGGGAACTGCGGATCGACCGCGACGACGGGCACGGCCGGGCGCACCGCCAGGACGCCACCGCCCGCCGCTGAGCGGCCGGGGCGAGCACCCTCCACCGCGCCTGAACCGGTGGTCCACGCGCCCTGCCCGACGACGCCGAGGCCAGCGCCTCGCAGGCAATGACGACCATGCGGCGCTCTCGCGCGTTGGTCTCCACAGCAGATAGTCTCGACGGCGGTCCCAGTGGGTCGACCGAAGGACATTCAGATGACGGCGACCGTCGACAATGCCCATCCCGTCACCGACGACCCGGACACCCTCGGCACGGTGATCGAGGACGTGATCCGACCCCAGGCGCCGACCGTCGACCGCGGCGGGGCCTTCCCTCGGCAGGGCATCGACGCCCTCGCCGGCGCCGGTTTCCTGAGCCTGGCCTCCTCGACGGAGGTCGGCGGCGGTGGGCAGGGAATGCGCCCGGTCGCCGAACTCATCGAGCGGCTGGCCGCCGAGTGCGGATCCACGGCGATGGTGGTCCTCATGCACTACGCGGCGACCGCCGTCATCGAGGCGCACGGCCCGCGCGAGGTGCGCGAGGCCATCGCCGCCGGCGAGCACCTGAGCACGTTGGCTTTCTCCGAGTTCGGATCGCGCAGCCACTTCTGGTCGCCCACGGGCACCGCGACCGCGACCGACGACGGCACCGTACGGCTCGACGCCCGCAAGAGCTGGGTCACGTCGGCCGCCGAGGCCGACAGCTACGTCTGGTCGAGCCTTCCGCTGTCGCCGGGGGCCGGTCCGATGACGCTGTGGCTCGTCCCCGCCGGCAGCGCCGGCCTCGATGTCACCGGCGACTTCGACGGGCTCGGCCTGCGGGGCAACGGCTCCCGACCGATGACGGCCGACGGCCTCGGCATCCCCGCCGACGCGATGCTCGCCGCCGACGGCGCCGGCCTCGACACCGCGCTCGGCGCGGTTCTCCCCTGGTTCCTCGTGCTCAACGCCGCCTTCTGCCTCGGTCTCGCGGACAGCGCGGTCACCGAGGCCGGCCGGCACCTCACCCGGACCACACTCACGCACACCGGCGCGGCCCTGCGCGACGCGCCCGTCTCCCGACGCGACTTCGCCCGGCTGAAGATCCGCACCGACGCCCTGCGCGCCTTCCTCGGCGACGCCCTCACGGCGCTGGAGACCGGTCGGGAGGACGCGATGCTGCGGGTGTTGCAGGTCAAGGCGCTCGGCGGCGAGACGGCCGCCGAGGTGACCGACGGCGCGATGCAGCTCTGCGGTGGCAGCGCGTTCCGCAAGGAGTTGGGGCTCGAACGCCGATTCCGTGACTCCCGCGCCGCCCGGGTGATGGCGCCGACCACCGACGCCCTGCTCGACTTCGTCGGCCGCGTCGCCACCGGGCTGCCGCTGCTCGACGAGGCCAACCGCTGATGCCGGCGCCAGCTGTCCTGATGGGCGCGGTGGCCTACGACCCCAAGGTGGTGACCATCTGGGAAGGCTTCCGCGCCTGGCTGCGCGGGCGCGGCCTGGACTTCGACTTCGTCCTCTACTCGCACTACGAGCGGCAGGTCGAGGACCTCGTCGCCGGGCGGATAGACGCGGCCTGGAACTCGCCGCTCGCCTGGCTGCGCGCCGAACGGCTGGCCGCGGCCACCGGTGGCGCCGTCAGCGCCCTCACCATGCGTGACACCGACCGGGATCTCACCTCGGTCGTGGTGGTGCGTGCCGACTCGCCGGTGCGCCGGGTGGAGGACCTCGCCGGGATGACGGTCGCCGTCGGCGCCGTGGACAGCCCACAGGCGACACTGATTCCGCTCGGTTACCTCGCGGCCGCCGGAGTCGAGGTCGGGATACGCAGGTTCGACGTCGGCGTCGGCCTGCACGGCGACCACATCGGCGGCGAGCGCGACGCCGCCCGGGCCCTCGTGGCCAAGGAGGTGGACGCCGCCTGCATGATCGACGCCAACCACCTGGCGTTCGTCCAGGAGGGCACGCTACCCAGCGAGGGCACCAGGATCGTCGCGCAGACCGCGCCCTACGACCACTGCAACATGACCATCCGCGAGCCGGCCTCCGCCGGGGTCAAGCTCTTCGGCGAGCTGCTGCGCGGCATGTCGTACGCCGACCCGCAGGTCCGGCCGCTGCTCGACCTCGAAGGGCTGACGGCGTGGGAAGAGGGCCGCACCATCGGCTACCACGCCCTCGCCAGCGCGGTCGACGCCGTCGGGTTCTACGCGGCGGACGGGCGGGTGACCGCCGAGGACTACCAGCCGTGAGCACCGCACCGGCGGCCGACGTCGAGGTGCAGCTCGGTGCCCTGGGCTTCGGCCGCGGCGCGTACCTGCTGGTGCAGCGGGCCCTGGCCGGGCTGCCGCCGGGCGGCCGGGTAGCGGTCTCCGGCCGCGATCCCGCCCTGCGCGTACACCTGCCGGCGTGGTGCCGCAGCCGGGGTCACCGGGTCGAGTGGCCGGACCCGGCCGACCGGACGGACCTGGTGGCGGTGATCGTCCGCGGCTCGGCGGACGACGAGCGCTGGTTCGGCGCGGAGCGCGCCGGGCCGGCCCTGCCACCGGCGTTGAGCAGTCGCCCGCCGTCCCGCTGGGGGCTCGGCGCCCGTGGCGCGCTGCTGGAAGCCGGCGGGCCCGAGGCCCGCTTCGACCTGGACGAGCGCGACCTGGTGTGGGCCGACGTCGCGCCGAAGCTGTACGCGCAGGCCGCCGCGCGGCAGTGGGACCCGGAGACCGCCGTGCCGTGGCACGACGCGTTCACGCTCCCGGCTGACGTCGAGGCCGCGGTCGTGCAGGTGATGACCTACCTGGTCGAGAACGAGCAGGCCGCGCTCGTGGTGCCGGCCCGCTTCGTCGGTCGGATCCACCCGCACTTCCGCGAGGTGGTGCAGCTGCTCGCCGTGCAGGTGGCCGACGAGGCCCGACACATGGCGGTGTTCAGCCGACGGGCGCTGCTGCGGGGTACGGAGCTGGGCACCTCCTCGGCGGGTGGCCGGCAGTCGCTGTTCACCCTCGTCGCCGAGTCCGACTTCGCGCTCGCCTCGTTCCTGCTCTCCGTGCTCGGCGAGGGCAGCTTCGTCGACCTCCTGTCGTTCCTGGAGCAGAACGCCCCGGACCCGGTGACCCGCCGGATCTGCTGGCTGGCGATGCAGGACGAACGACGCCACGTGGTGTTCGGCATGGCGCACCTCGAACATCAGGCCGCCGTGGATCCTTCCCTGCGTGACCGGCTGCGCGCGGCCATCCACCGCCGCCACGACGCGCTGACCAACACCGCGGGCCTCAACGCGGACGTCTTCGACGCCCTCGTGGTGCTCGCGGCCGGCGGCTGGAACCCCGACGACGTGGCTGCCGGCTACGACCGGGTGCAGGAGCTGCAGAACGCGATGGACCAGGGCCGCCAACGCCGGCTCGTCCGGCTGGGCTTCCGCAGCGACGAGGCGGCCGCGCTCTCCGCCCTGCACACCCGCAACTTCATGTAGCCCCGCCGGCCAGCCTCGGTTGTCTCTGCCACGAACCGTCCGCCTGGTCTCGTCGGCACGTGGGTCAGAGCTTCACCCAGTAACGGCGCACGGCGCCGAGTTCGGTGTCCCAGACATCCTCGAGGACACCCCCGTGGCGCTCGATCGTCTTCGCCGAGGCGACGTTGTCGGTCGCGCAGCAGATCAACACCCGATCCAGGCCGAGCCCGCGCGCCTCCTCGAGCATCCGCCCCAGCGCCCAGGTGGCCAGACCTCGCTGCCGGGCCGACGGCCGGATGCCGTAGCCGATGTGACCGGCGATCCGCTGCAGGAAGTCGTTGGCGAGCTCGTGCCGCAGAGCGATCCCGCCGAGCACCTGGTCACCCTCCACGATCCATCGGTACGTACAGTGCGCCTGGCCCGCCTCCAGCGGCGTCGCCGGGTCCGACTGCGCGGTCAGCCGGGCCACCCAGGCCGCGAACCCGGCCGGCGAGTCCACCTCGTCGGACGGCCGCAGCCCGAACCCGTCCTCGTGGACGCCGGGACCCCAGTCGTCGCGTGCTTCGAGCCAGGCGGTGTGGAGGCTGACGGTGGGCGCGATCAGTTCGGGCACACGGTGACGATAGCCTCCCCCACGACGCTGGCCCGGGCGCGACCGATCCGCTCGCCCTGGCAGCGGTGACGGCGCTCCGCCGGGTCACTAGCCTCTCCGGGATGAGCGACCAAGGTTGGTTGGCGGACACCCGGGCCTCCTATGACACCGTCGCGGTCAGCTACGCCGACCAGGTACGCGACGCTATCGCCGGGGAGCCCTACCTACGCGGGAGTCTGGCGATGTTCGCCGACCTGGTCCACGCGGCCGGCGGCGGGCCGGTGGCCGACGTGGGCTGCGGACCGGGACACGTCACCGCCCACCTGCGCGAGCTGGGCGTCGACGCCTTCGGCATCGACCTCTCCCCCGCGATGGTCGGCGTGGCCCGGCGTGATCACCCCGGCCTGCGGTTCGAGGTGGGCTCGATGACGGACCTGGACCTCGCCGACGCCTCGCTCGCCGGCCTGCTCGCCTGGTGGTCGCTGATCCACGTCCCCGACGACACGGTCGGTACGGTTCTCGGCCAGTTCCGGCGGGCGCTGCGTCCCGGCGGGTTGCTGCTGCTCGGCTTTCACATCGGCGACCAGTCGCGGCTGAAGACCCAGGGCTACGGTGGCCACCCGATGAAGGTCCACGTCCACCGCCGTCAGCCCGAGCAGGTGACAACCTGGCTTCGCGACGCCGGATTCACCGTCGAGGCCCAGCTGTTGATCGACCTGGACGAGAGTGTTCCCGGGGCCATCCTCTTCGCCCGCCGCCAGCCCTAACTCGGCCTGAAGCCCGTCGAAGGCACGCGAGTCGGGCACGCGCCGTGCGCCCAGATCGCTGTGCGAGCAGGCCGATCGGTCACCCCTCCGCGAAGACCTGGGTCGCGACCTGATAGCCGTCGAACGCGCGCGCCACGCCGGCGTAGACCGCGATCTGCACGAACACCTCGGCGATCTCTTCCTTGGTGACACCGGCCTTGAGCGCGATGCGGAGCTGACCGCGCAGCGGCTCCAGGACGCCGAGGGTCGCCGCGATGGTCACGGACACCAGCGCCCGGGAGCGGGTATCCAGGTGCTCCGTGCGGGGCCAGGCGTCGCCGAAGGCGTGTACCGTCGCGATCCGCTTGAAGTCCGCGCCGTTGGCCGGTTCACCGGGGTTGGCACCGAGGAAGCGCTCCAACCGGAAGCCCAGCAGGCGCTCTGCCGTGTCCAGCGCGGCGGCGTACTCCGGGTCGGTCGCCGCGGGCTCGTTCGTCGTCACGACGCCCACTCTGTCATTCGCCATCGTGAAGCGGGCGAGTCCGCGCATTTCGGCTACTCCCGAGATCCAGCACGGCATCCCCCGTAGTCCGCACTACCCTCGCCGCTGGCGCCGGAGACAAGACGTGATTTCCGGCGACAGCGGTGAAGGAGGCGAGTCGGCCGCTGTGGGCGGCGCGCTCAGAAGTTGACGCTGACTCCGGCCGCCTTGCAGGCCGCGGTGATGTCCGCCCCGGCCTTCTCGAAGGCGGCGTTGTCGGCGGCGCCCACCGGGTCCGCGGCGGCTGCCGCCTTCGAGGCCTGCGCACCGAACGACGACATGGCGGTGGCCACGTCGCTGTCGCCCCCGGCGGACGCGAGCGTCGCCATCTGCTCGCTCATCTCGGTCAGGATCTTCTTGAAATCCGCCGGTGACGGTTCGCCGGACTGCATCGCCGCGATGAGCGCCGCCTTCTGGTCATCGCCGACCTTCTTCGCGGACTCGCAGAGTTCCTTGTCGCTCCTGCCGCCTGCCGCAGGCGACGACGGCGCCGAGGAGGGGGTGACATCGGCCGAGGAAGGGGCCGCCGAGACAGCAGGCGAGGGGCCAGCCGTCGTCGCAGCGTCCTCCTCACCACAGGCGGCGAGAGCCATCAGGCAGGCAGAGATCAAGACAACGGCGGGAACGCGGAGAGCCTTCACGGGCGCACGCTAGCCGAACCACCTACTTTGATCAACTTGGCCGATGAGCCGCCACGCCGGTTTGGAACCGCTCCTCGGTGCGCCAGCGGGAGCCGGCCGTACAGGGGTGCAGCCAGTGCCAGACGTGTCCACGGCGCTGTGACATATCGCCCACACCCAGGGGCCAGCGAATCCGACAGCCGATACCTACAGTCGGGCCATGGACACCGACAACGGCGTGCGGGTCTGGCTCCGCCGGCATGGAGCTGAGCAGATCGCGCATCCCGGGGGCAACCTGTACGCCCACCTGTGCCGAGTCAGCGAACGACTCGCCGCGCTCGGCTGCGGCACCGAAGTGCAAGCCGCGGGTCTCACCCACGCCGTCTACGGCACTGACGGGTTCGACCTCGCCCTGCTTGATCGGGCCGATCGTGCGGTGCTACGAGATCTCGTTGGCGCCGACGCCGAGGAGCTTGTCTATTTGTATGGCGCCTGCGACCGTAGCCGCAGCTGGCGGGAGCTGCCTGCGGTGGCGGACCGGCACGGTACCTACTTCCGGGATCTGTTCGCCTCTTGGGCCCCACTGGCGTCTGAACAGGTCATCCGCGATGCGCAGCGGGTCTTGCGGCCGTGACACCCGAACCATCGGCAGGGCCACGTTCGACAGCTCCCAGCCCCGGTCGCGTACGTGTGCGAGCCGTCTACCCCGGTAGCTTTGATCCCTTCACTCCCGGGCATCTGAATGTGGTGAACCGGGCACGCGACCTCTTCGACGAAGTGGTCGTGCTCGTCGCCGTCAACAGCATCAAGCATCCGGGCACCGGCGAAGAGGAGCGAGCGGCCGCTGTTCGGGCCCTTCTGCCGGTCGAGTGGACCTCGGTCACCGTTGCGGCCTGGAGCGGGTTGACCTCCACCTACTGCCGTCACCATGAAGTAGGAGTGATCGTCCGCGGCCTGCGTAACACCACCGACCTTCGGACCGAGTACCAGCTCGCCGCGATGAACCAGTCGCTGGGTGTCCCCACGGTATTTCTGCCCACGCAGCCCGAACTGGCCGCGGTGTCTTCGACTGCGGTACGCACGCTGGGTACGTGGCCTTCGTCGGCGCAGCCGCAGACTGCCGGGCATTGGCGAACCCCTCATCGGACCGCCGGCGGATAATTTGAGACCGCAACCGGTGTCTGGCGTGCATCGAGGAATCGCGTGATGGAGGCCGCCACGGCCCGGTGGTCTTCGAGCATCGGCAGGTGCCCCGCATCCAGTTCGTTCTGCCAGGCGGCGCCGAGGCGCTGGGCGCATCGTCTCTGCAGCGCGATCGGCAACTCACGGTCACCGCTGGTACGCAGGTAACCGCGCCACCCGCTCCACTCCCGGTGGGCGGTCCCGTCTCGATAGAGGCCAGGTGACTCGGGGGTGAAGTCGGCGATGATGCGGTCGGCGACCTGTTCGGCCAGGCCGTGGGCGAGGCCCCGTCTGATCGCCGAGTCAGGTGGCCGGGTCCCGGCGAACCGCATGACGGCGCCGAGCAGCCACCGGTTCGGCATCGGCATCGCCGAGATGAACGACCCTCCCGGCCGCGGGATGACTGCACTGATCGCCAGGAACGCACGGACACGCTCGGGTACGAGCCGGAGGACTTCGGAGCCGATCACACCGCCGGCCGAGTGCGCGACGATCACGAACCCGCCCGTTGGCGCCGAGTCGATGGCTGCCTGGGCGTAGTCACGCAACCGCGCCTGGCCATTCTCAGGTCGGCAAGCGACCCGGGTTTCCCGCCCCTCGCCGAGACGGCGGCGGACGTCATCCCAGATCCAGTCAGGAAGCCCGGCGCCGCTGAGGAACAAGATCGGATCGTGTGAGGTGCTCATGACAGCATCGTCACCCGGACGGATGTCACCGGCATGTCACTATTTACGGATGAGCCGCACCGACCGTCTCTACGCCCTGCGTGAGGAACTGCGACGGGCGGGGCCGGCCGGGCGCACCGCGGAACGGCTCGCCGAGGTCTTCGAGGTCAGCGTCCGCACGATCAAACGCGACATCTCGGCCCTGCAACACAGCGGCTTTCCGGTCTGGGCGCGACCCGGTCCCGGCGGCGGCTACGTCGTCGACGCGGCCGCGACGCTCCCGCCGGTGAACTTCACCGACGCCGAGGTCTCCGGCCTCGCCGCCGCCGTGGCCGCCCACCGCGGGCAGCCCTTCGACAGCCACGCCCGCGCCGCCCTCGTCAAGGTCCTCGGCGTCATGGACAGCCGCGCACGAGAACACGCGACCGCGTTGAACCAACGCGTCTGGATCGACCACACCGACGCTCCTGGCGGTGCGCGCACTCGACGAGCGATCGAGCAGGCACTTCACGAACAACGCGTGCTCGTCGTGCACTACCGCGACGGGCACGGCACGCACACCACTCGCCACCTCGACCCCGTGCTCCTGGCCCGCACCCAGGGACACTGGTACCTCGTCGGGCACTGTCGCACTCGTCAGGCGATCCGCTGGTTCCGCCTCGACCGGGTGAGTGCCGCACACCTGACCACCCAGCCGGCCGCCCGCATCCCCGTCGAAGCCGTCGGCACACCGCCCACGACCGCTGAGGCCATCGCCGATCTCTGACGCCGCCTGCCGTCGCGGACCACTTCGCCTGAGCCGGGGTCCCGCCGCTGCGCGACGGGACCCGGCTCAACCTTTCGCACGTCCGATCAGCTGTTCAGCCTCGCGAGCAGGGCATTGGCCATGCCCTGCTCGCCTCGGGCGTTCGGGTGGAACGGGGCAGCCGAGTTCTGCGGCACCAGTCCCTCGACCCACCGGGTACTGCTGCTCTTGCACGCGTCGCGGCCGATCGACGGGGTGTAGACGTCCGCGTAGATCGCGCCGTTCGCGGTCGCGGTGCTGGCCAGCATCGCGTTGAGTGACTTCTCGATGCCGCGCAGGTACGGCACGTCCTGGTAGGCGATCGGGACCACTGGCCAGCAGCCGTATCCGGTGTCCGGCAGGATCGCCGGGTACCCGAGCACCGCGACCCGCGCGCCCGGCGCGGCTTGGCGGACGGCCTGCAGCACGGCGGTCACCTTCGGCGCGGCGGCGGCGATCCTGGCCTGCAACTGGTCGGTGCCGCCAGCGGTGTACCGGTCCTTGCACGGCGAACCGAGCGGGCTGCTGAGACTCGCCTCCGCGCAGTCGCTGATGATGCCGGAGAAGCCGATGTCGTTGCCGCCGATCTGCACCGTCACCAGCGCCGTGTTCGACGTGACCGCGCTGAGCTGTGGCGGCACGGTGATGCCCAACTGGCCGCTGCCACCGTAGAGGATGTCGTCGGTGGTGGCGCCGGAGCAGCTCACGTCGGCGAACGACGACGAGCCGGCGGACGCGGCCGTCAGCGAAGGGTAGTTGCGGTTGGACCGCAGGCAGTTCAGGTCGACCTGGGTCGGGATCAGCGGGCCGGCGGTGTACGAGTCGCCCAACGCGACGTAGCGCCCGGCGGGCACGGCGGCGCCGGCAGGTGTCGCGACGGTGAGCAGCACGCCGGCGGTGGCCGCAGCGAGTGCGGCCAACCGGGTGGCTGCCCGCAGGAGCGGCAGGCGGGGACGGGTCATGGCGCCTCCCAAGGGAGTCACGGTGGTGGTGCCGAGATCCTGTCGCTACTAATGACGTCCGTCAATATTAATGGCTCTCATTAATTGCTGTGCCGAAGTGTGGGCTGACGGGGTACAAGAAACCGGAGGCGCTGTCGTGGTCGGTCGGGGCAGACTGCCTGCCGATGAGTGGTGCGACCGAAGACGCCGGCCCCGACTGGTATTACGCGAGCCCACGTACCCTGCTGGGGTCGCTGCAGCGCGGCCTTGGCCGCGGCGCGCACCGCGCCATGTCCGATCCCGCCGCCGCCGACCTCATCATCGACTGCCTGCGCCGGGACTACCGCTGGTCCTGGCAGGTGGACGAGCGGGAGGTCTACCTGGCCAGATTGGTGCGTGACCTGCGGCTGCCGGTTCAGCCGATCGCGGCACGTCTGTGGGCAGCCGCCCCCGAGGAATCGGACGACGGCAACGAGTTCGCCAACACGCTGGGCGTGTTGGAGGTTCTCGGCCGAGCCGGGGTCGGCGAGGTGGTGGCGGAGGTGCGCCGCTATATCGACAGCGGTGAGCGGTGGCTCGAAGCCCTGGAAGCCGTGGCCCGGTCCTGGCCGATCCGCTGGTGGGATGACCTCTATCCCGTCGTCGCCGACCGGCTCGACTCGACCACCCGCGAGCGGATCCTGTGGCGCTCAGCTCCCTGGACCGTATGGACCGCGCGCAGTGCTCGGATCGCCACCGCGGTGGACGCAGCAAAGCGCCGGCGAGCGCCGGCCCGCCCGTACGCCGACACCCCGACCACGGCCCTGCTCGACCTGCTGCGGGATCCCGGCCGTGTCACGGATTGGCGCCCGGCATTACGCGAGCTGCGCCGGCGGCCACCCGAACGCGCGTTGCTCGAGATCGTCGACACCCTGGTCGCCGCCGGCGTCGGGCACCCGCTCGCCGCCGCGATGGGACAGCTCGGCACAGTCGCCCTGCCGGCGGCGAGGACGTGGGCGACCACGTCGTGGCACCCGTTGTTCTGGACCGGAATGCGGCTGTTGGCGGCGCACGGCGGGCAGGCCGACGTGCCAACACTCGTCGCCGGACTCGACTGGCTGGACAGCCGCCCTGACGACCTGTGCGGGTACGACGACCTGGTGAAGGCTCTGGCCCGGATCGGCGGCCCACAGGCAACGGCAGAGTTAGCTCGGTTGCGCCGGTTGTGGTTCAGCCCGCATTCGTACGAGAGGGCCGACTACCTGAGGGCGCGGCTGGCCCTGGACCCCCACGGAGCCTCAGGTTGTCTGTCCGAAGGGCTGTGGGACTGTGAATCGGAGGTGCGCCTGCTGGCCGCTCAGCATGTGACCCTTGACGATCGATCCCGTGACCGCCTGCGCTACCTGCGCGACGATCCGATCGAAGCTGCCGACGTCCGCGCCGCCGCAGCAGCACGCCTGTCCTGATCAGCCGCAGATCAGCTACGACGGGGCCGATGCTCGCTCGCGGGCTAGTTCTGCGGTGCCAGGGTGCGTAGGACGTCGAACTCGTTGCCCTCCGGGTCTGCCATGACCACCCAGTTCCGGTCTGACCCCTGGCCCACATCCGTCCTGGTGGCGCCGAGGCCGAGCAGTCTGGTCACCTCGTCCTCGGTGCTGCCGTCGATCGGGCTGACGTCGAGGTGAAGCCGGTTCTTCCCGGTCTTGCCCTCGGGCACCCGGATGAACAGCAGGGTGGGCGACATCTGGCGGGCCCGAACGTCCTCGACTGTCGGCACCCACGAGCCGATCTCGACCTTGCCCTCGCTACGGTCGATCACCTTGAAGTCCAGGACTTCGCACCAGAAGGCCGCGAGCCTCTCCGGATCGTGGCAGTCAACGACCAACTCGGTGAACCTGCTTGTCATGACTCTCCCAGGTAGTGCGGGCGGGGCTCTCGCCGTGGTCGGAAATCAGGTCGTCGGTGGCGTCTTGGTTTCGATGTCATGCGCGGGTTGGCCGAGGGCGCGGAGGGCGTGTGCCACGAGCGTGTGCAGCTGTTCCTGGTCGGGCATGCCGAGGTGGAAAACGAGCCGGTGATAGAGGGGCCCGTAGACCAGGTCGACGGCCACGTCCAGATCGGCGTCGGCGGCGAGCTGCCCGTCGAGCTGAGCTTGGTGCATGCGCTTGTTGAATGCGCTGATGCGTGGCCGGACCAGCCGCTCTCGTAGTTCCTGTGCCAGCTCGTCGTCGTGCAGGGCTTCGGCAATGAGGCCGACGACGGCGGATGTGTTCGAAGGCGTGAGTAGGGCGATGACCGCTGTGAGCTGGGTGCGTAGGTCAGTGGCGAGGTCGCCGCTGTACGGGTGTTCGGCGACCGTGGTCGCCACGTCGTTGACGGCCTCCAGGACGACGGCTCCCTTGGAAGGCCACCACCGGTAGATCGTCTTCTTGCTGACGCCGGCGCGGGCCGCGATGGCCTCGATCGTGAGCCGCCCGTAGCCGAGCTCGGCGCACAGCTGCAGCGCCGCGTCGAGGATTGCCCGGCGACTGGCCTCGTTGCGGCGCAGAGGGTTAGGCGATGTGGGCACGTTGTCCACCGTACCAGGAAACGACACGTGCCGTGTTGACACCTCGGCTGCACGACACGTAGCGTGTCGCCATCGACGGCCGTCCAACACGTGACGTCGAACGACAGCGAGAAGGTCCAGTCCTTACATCTGAGGGGAATTGATGGAAATGGCAGGCAGTGCGGGTTCGCGGGTCTGGTTCATCACCGGGGCCAGTCGTGGCCTCGGCCGCGCCTTCACCGAGGCCGCCCTCGCCGCCGGCGACCGGGTGGTCGGGGCGGCCCGCGACACGTCACCACTGGACGATCTCCGCACCGAACACCCGGGTCGGCTGCTGACGCTGCGGCTCGACGTCACGGACCGTTCGGCGGTCTTCGACGTGGTCGGCCGGGCCGCCGCGCATTTCGGCCAGCTGGACGTCGTGGTGAACAACGCCGGGGCGTTGTTCACCGGGATGGTTGAGGAGTTCACCGAGGCCGAGGCCCGCGCGCAACTCGAGCTCAACTTCTTCGGCGCGCTGTGGGTCAGCCAGGCCGTCCTGCCCCGGCTGCGGGAACAGGGCAGCGGGCACATCGTGCAGATCTCCAGCATCGGCGCGCTCGGCGGTTTCCCCAGCACCGGGCTGTACAGCGCGAGCAAGTTCGCGCTGGAAGGCCTGAGCGAGGCACTGGCCGCCGAGGCCGCCAGGTTCGGTGTCAAGGTCACCATCGTCCAGCCGGGTGGCTACTGGACCGACCTCTACGCCAGCAGCCGGGCAACCACGCCGAACCCGGCGTACGACGCGCTGCGCGCGGAGTTGGCCGAGCAGTGGGCGGAGGGGTCGATCGACAGCGAACCCCGGCTGGCGGCCGACGCGCTGATGACGCTGGTCGGTAGCGACGAGCCGCCACTGCGGCTGCTGCTGGGCAGCATGGTCTACGACGTGGCCTTCGACATCTCGAGGCGACGCATGGACACCTGGGCCGGCTGGGAAGCGGTGAGCCGGGCCGCCGAGAAGGCGGTCCCGGCCCCGAACGGCGAGCCGGCCTGACCGCCATGCCGCGGGAGAACACCTACCGATTGGACGGTTCATGTTCGACGTGATCGTTGTGGGCGGCGGCCCGACCGGCCTGATGCTGGCCAGCGAGTTGCGGCTGCACGACGTACGCGTGGTCGTGGTGGAGAAGGAGGCGCAGCCGACCCGGCAGGTTCGTGCGCTCGGCCTGCACGTACGCAGCATTGAGGTGATGGACCAGCGCGGTCTGCTGGAGCGATTCCTCGCGCACGGCCGGCAGTACCCGGTCGGTGGCCTGTTCGCCGGCATTTCCAAGCCGTCGCCTGATATGCCGGACACCGCACACGCGTACATCCTCGGCATTCCACAAACCACGATCGATCGTCTATTGGCCGAGCGCGCCGGCGAGCTTGGCGCCGAGATCCGGCGCGGGTGCGAACTGGTCGGGCTCAGCCAGGACGAACACGGCGTGACCGCCGAGCTGGCTGACGGCACGCGGCTGCGCTCGCGCTACCTGGTCGGTTGCGACGGCGGCCGCAGCACGGTACGCAAGCTGCTCGGGGTCGGCTTCCCCGGCGAGCCCGCGCGGGTCGAGACGCTGCTGGGCCACATGGAGGTGGCCGTGCCGGCGGAGACGGTGGCCGCCGTGGTGGCCGAGGTCCGCAAGACCCACACGCGGTTCGGCGTCACGCCCTTCGGCGAAGGGGTGTACCGCGTTGTCGTGCCCGCCGAGGGGGTGGTCGAGGACCGTACGGTTGCGCCAACCCTCGAGGAGGTCAGGCAGCGGCTGCGGACGTTGGCCGGCACCGACTTCGGCGTGCACTCACCGCGCTGGTTGTCCCGGTTCGGTGACGCCACCCGGCTGGCCGAGCGCTACCGGGTAGGCCGGGTGCTGCTGGCCGGCGACGCGGCGCACATCCATCCGCCGACCGGTGGGCAGGGCCTCAACCTCGGCGTCCAGGACGCGTTCAACCTCGGCTGGAAATTGGCGGCCGAAGTCGGCGGCTGGGCGCCGGACGGGCTGCTGGACAGCTACCACACCGAACGGCACCCGGTGGCCGCCGCCGTGCTGGAGAACACCCGCGCCCAGATCCAGCTGATGTCCACCGAGCCGGGTGCCCAGGCGGTGCGTCGCCTGCTGTCCGAGCTGATGGACTTCGAGGAGGTGAACCGGCACCTGATCGGGAAGGTCACCGCGATCGGGGTTCGCTACGACTTCGGCGACGGCCACGACCTGCTCGGCCGACGGCTGCGGGACGTGCGGCTGAAGCGCGGGCGCCTCTACGAGCTGATGCACGCCGGCCGCGGGCTGCTGCTCGACCAGGCCGGGCAGTTGTCAGTGGCGGGGTGGACGGATCGGGTCGACCACGTCGTCGACGTCAGCGAGGAGTTGGATATCCCGGCCGTGCTGCTGCGCCCGGACGGCCACGTGGCCTGGATCGGCAACGACCAGCAGGACCTGCTCAACCACCTGCCACGGTGGTTCGGTCCCGCCGCCTGAGACAGCTCCAACGTGGAGGGCAAAGCCCTGGCCAGCGTCCCTGCTGGTCAGGGCTTCTTGCCTGTGTCGGGACGGCCGGATTCGAACAGCCGCAGGTAGCGGTTCTCGGGAGGGTCAGGGGGCCACGCCCGCAGGACGCCGCCGCGGTCACACGGCACCCGCTCCCCCATCGACACGCGCAGACCTCTTGACCGTGGTGTAGTGATCGCTAACATAGGCAACGAGTACGTGCAGTAGCGCTCTCACCACCGACAGAGCGCCATCCTGCCTGAGCAGATCCCCCGCCACCGCCTGCTGAGCCGTCCGGCAACGCGTCATCATGTTAGCGCGAACATTGCTATCCCAGCGGCGAGGGCGGCGGGTGTCCCGTCCCGGCCAGCGACCTGGTCACAGCCCGAGAACGAGGAGAGTGACGTGAGCAAGCAGTTCTCCCGGCGGAACCTGTTACGCATCGGCGCATTGGCGGCCGCCGCCCCGGCCGCGATGACCCTCGCGCCAACCGCGCCCGCATTTGGTTCGGGCGGTACCCACAGCGGCCGAGACGGCGCCGGAAGCAAACACCCGCGGCCGGGCTGGGAGGCCGCCAACTGGCGAGTCAAGCCCTTCGCGCTGAACCAGGTCGCCCTGCGCGACGGCATCTTCCAGCAGAAGCGCGACCGGATGCTCAACTACGCCCGGAACTACCCCGGTACCGGCGGTGTCTTCGACGGGCCGGACCGCATGCTGCACCTGTTCCGGGTCAACGCCGGCCTGCCCGCTCCCGGGACCTGGCCGGGCGGCTGGGACACCCCGAACCACCTGCTGCGCGGCCACTTCACCGGTCACTACCTGACGATGCTCTCGCAATGTTGGGCCGACACCGGCGAGGAGGTCTTCCTCGACAAGCTCGACTACCTGGTCGAGGAACTGGGCAAGTGTCAACGGGCGCTGGACGCCCGGCCGGTGGGTCGGGTGCCGGGCCGTTCGGGCAAGGCGGTACGGCTCAGCGACCCGCACCCCAACCAGTACGTCCTGCTGCCCGCGGGCATCCTGGCGGACGTCGCGGACGTCACCATCGCGGCCTGGGTGAACCTCGCGGCGGCGCAGAACAACCCCAAGATCTTCAGCTTCGGCACGAGTGCCAACGTCCACCTCTCGCTGACCGCGCGGGTCTCGGCGACCAACCCCGGTCCGCGTTTCGCGATCACCAACAGCGGCGCCAGCGCCGAGCAGCGGATCAGCGGAGACAGCGTTCCCGTGCCGGTCGGTCAGTGGGCGCACGTCGCGGTCACCCTCTCCGCCACGGACGGCACCGGTCGGCTCTACGTCGACGGGGTCGAGGCCGGCACGGCCGCCATCACACTCAACCCGGCGAGCCTCGGCGCGACCGGCAACAACTGGATCGGGCGCGGGCAGAGCAACAACGACCCGCTGCTGAACACGTCGGTCGACGACTTCCGGATCTACCGTCGAGCGCTGAGCGGGGCCGAGGTTCAGGCGCTCGCCGCTGAACAGGCGTCGGCCCCGGCCGCGTCCCCGGAGGACCTGGTCGCCTGGTACCGCTTCGACACCGAAGGCGAGACCGCCCGCGACCACTCGGGCAACCGGCGGGACGCGAGAATCATCGGCACCAGCTACCGCGGTTTCCTGGCCGCGTTCCCGGAGGGCCAGTTCAGTCGCCTCGAGCCGCCGACCCTGCAGCCCAACAGCGGGCCGAACGCGGTGTGGGCGGTCTGGTACACCTGCCACAAGATCATGCGAGGGCTGCTCAACGCGTACCACCTGACCGGCAACGAGGAGGCCCTCGACATCGCCTTCCGGATGGGCGACTGGGCCCACCAGCGGCTCAGCCGCTACAGCCAGGATGAGCTGGATCGAATGTGGACCATCTACAGCGCCGGCGAGGCCGGGTCGATGAACGAGGTGATGGCGGAACTCTCGGCGCTGGCCCACGGCGCCAAGAAGCGAGCGCAGTACCTGGCGACGGCGAAGGCTTTCACCTTCACCACCCTCTTCGACGCCTCCCTCGCCGAGCGGGACGAGCTCAACGGACGCCACGCCAACCAGTACATGGCGCCGAACATCGGCTACCTGCGGATCTTCGAGCGGACCGGAGACCGGGACTTCCACGTCGCGGCCAAGCACTTCTGGTCGATGGTGGTGCCGCACCGCACCTTCAGCAACGGCGGCGCCGGCCGGAGCGAACACTTCGGCCCGCGCGGCGTCATCACCGCCGGATTCACCTCAACGTCGGACCCGAGACACGCCGAGACCTGCTGCGCCTACAACATGCTGCGACTGACCCGGAACCTCTTCTTCCACGACCCGGATCCGGCCTACATGGACTTCTACGAGAAGGCCCTGCACAACCAGATCCTCAGCTCGCGGCGGGACGTGGACAGCGTGACCAGCACCGAGGTGACGTACCACCAGAACATGTGGCCGGGCCGCTCGCGCCGGATCGGCAACACCGTCGAATACAGCCGCTACGGCGGCAACGGCAGTTGCTGCAACGGCACCGGCCTGGAAAGCCACACCAAGTACCAGGAGACCATCTACTTCCATTCGGCCGACAAGTCGACGCTCTACGTCAACCTCTTCATCGCCTCGACCCTCACCTGGCGCGACCGAGGTCTCGTCATCACCCAGGAGACGCGGTACCCGACCGAGGGGTCGAGCCAGCTCCGCTTCGAGCAGGGCGGCGGGCGGTTGAAGGTCCGGCTGCGGGTGCCGTCGTGGGCGACGCAGGGCTACACGGTACGGGTCAACGGGCGCCCCCAGCGGCTGGAGGCCAAGCCCGGCAGCTACGTCACCGTCAACCGACGCTGGAACCGCGGCGACACGATCGACATCGACATGCCGATGAGCTTCCGGGTGGAGAAGGCCCTCGACGACAAGTCGGTCCAGTCGATCATGTACGGCCCGACCCTGATGGTGGTCCGCGACGCGACGCCGAGCTACCGCGAGTTCAGCTTCTATCGCGACCTCAAGCTCAACGGCGACCTGGCCAGCTCGATCCAGTCGACCGACGTGCCGATGCACTTCACCACGCACGGCTACACGCTGGCGCCGTACTACATCTCCGACCCGGTGCCCGGCGAGTTCAACGCCTACCACCCGTACGTCAAGCGGGTCGAGCCCGAGGTGGTCTTCGGCACGATCGGGTCCGGAGTGCCCAACGACGGCGTACGCGACGAGAACGGCGAGACCTTCCTCGACCGAGTCTGGGCGGAGGCACCGTTCGCCAGCCACTGGCACTTCCTCCAGCGGGTGCGGCTGGTTTCGGCCGAGTGGGTCACCGCCGGCCGGCACACCGAGGAACAGCGGCAGGCGATACTCGACGCCGCCAACCAGGCGCAGCGCGACCTGGACGGCTGAGCGTCGCAGCGCGGGGCCGGTCCGGGTGGTGTCACCGCCCGGCCCGGCCCCGCGCTGCGGCCAGCCCCACCCCCGACTCCGTGGCACCGGCGGTGTCGAGTTCGCCGTCCAGGCCTGGCTGCCCGCGCGGCGCTGTCGCCGGGTGGCCAACGCCGGGTACGCCTCAGCGAGGCGGCGAGGCCTGCTCCAGTGGGCGCCCGTGGGCTCGGACCGCGTCCGAGACGGCGACGCCGAGAAGGACGGCGGCAGCTGCCGCGGCGACCCAGAGTGGCGGCAGGCCGACCATCACCGGCGCTATGCACGCGAGGACGACGATCCCGATCGGGCGTGGCCGGGACACGCGGGCGAAGGCCACATACTCGAACAATGAGCGCCCGGCGAGGTAGAGCGCGGGCCCGCCGAGGATGGCGCCGACCCAGGCGGGTTTGGCGTGTCCGGTTGGATCTATGAGGACGAGTTCGGAACCGGCTGAGGTGGCGAGGATGCCGGCCACCATGAGCAGGTGGGAGAACTCGGCCGACCGACCGAGCCTGCCTGGGTCGGCGGATGCCGCGATGGCCTCGCCCAAGATCTGGCCGGCCCGGTAGAAGTAGATCCGCCACAGCAATACCGTGGTGAGGAACGACAAGGTAAGGGCCAATGTTCGTTCAGCCACGATCGGACCGCGTAGGAGACTCGATCCTGAGGTCAGGATCGTCTCACCAAGTGCGACGATGACGAGCTGCCAGTAGCGTTCGGCCAGGTGCTCGCCCGCCACGGCCCACGGGGACACCCGTGCGCGACCCAGCCGGGGTACCGGCCAGCCGAGTCTGCCTCCCAGGTAGTCGATCGCCAGGGCCAGCGTCCACAGCAAGTTGCGCGTCAACTCCGGTGCGAAAGCTCCGGTGAGCCACGGGACGGCCGACGCGCCGAACCAGACGAGCGCCAGCATGTTGACACGGCGCAGAGCGTGACCCCGCATGGTGAGTACGAAGAAGAGGGTGCGGCCCACCTGGATCGCGGTGTACGTGCCCGCGAAGAGCAGGCCGGTCTCGGCGAGAGCCCCGGATATCGCGACCGCCAGGAACAGGCTCCCCAGCATCGTCGCGACGACAACGACCTGGATCGCCGGCTGGAACGGGTCGAATCTGCTGGTTGTCCACGCCGTCTGGGCCCAGATCCACCAGAGGGCCAGGAGCAGCAGCAGCGTCTCGCCGTTTTCCGAAAGGGTAGTGGTCAATGTCTCGGCGACGTGGCCCCTGGTGTAGTCCAGCACCAACTCGTGCACGATCCGGGTGAGCGCGAAGACGTACACCAGATCGAAGAACAGTTCCAGGAAGGTCGGCCGCTGCGGACTTTCACGTTTGCGCAGCAGGTTGGCCGCCCTGTTCGTCGTCACCTACCCGCCCGCTTCGTCCGCTTGTCGCTCAAGCAGTCGTACCACGTCGCCGCGCCGTCCACGGACAAGACGCACCTCCCGATCACGGAAGGCGCCTGACGGCCGACGAGGGCTGCCGCCGCGCCGAGTGTCGCGCTCTCCCATTCGGGCTACGGCCAGGTGACCGACGTGCTAGGCGCGTTCCGCGGACTCAGACATGCAGGGTGGGCTGGTAGGTGAGTTCCTGGGTGCGACCGTCGAGTGTCCGGCTCTCGATCAGTTCCAGGTCGAAGTCGGCCGCCCCCTGGAAGATCGGCTCCGTCCCGGTCTGACCGCTGATCACCGGGAAGAACGTCACCTGGACGCGGTCGACCAGACCGGCGGCCATCAGCGCCCGGTTCAACGAGAGGCTGCCGTGCGAGCGCAAGGGCACCTCGGACTCCTCCTTGAGCCGGGCGACGGCGTCGACGGCGTCACCGCTCACGACGGTCGCGTCCGGCCAGTCCAGGGGTCCTTCCAGGGTGTTCGACACCACCGTCGCCGGGAGGCTCCTCATCCGGGTGACCCAGGCGTCACGGACCTCGGACTCGTCGGTGCTCGCGGCCAGCATCCGCGCGAACACCCGGTACGTGACGGCCCCGAAGACCATCCGCTGCTCCTCGCCGTACAAGGCGAGGCGGTGCTCAAGCAACTCGGGGCCCTGCTTACCCCAGTAGCCGCCCCAGGCGCCGCTGTTGGTGCCGAAGCCATCGAGGCTGGAAAAGACGTCGAAGGTGTAGGTAGCGGTCATGGTGCTCTCCTTGTGCGGGTGAGTTGGGTACGACGGTTCTGCAGGAAGGCGCGCTCGGTCTCGTTGGTGGCCAGTCCCATGGCCTCGTCGTAGGCGGCTCGGGCCTCCGTGTCGCGTCCGAGCCGGGTCAGCAGTTCGGCCCGGGTGGCGGGCAGCCGGTGGTAACCCGGGAGATCGACGTCCTCCAGCGCGGCGAGAGCCGCCGCCGGTCCGTGCACCTCGGCGACGGCGACCGCACGGTTGAGCGCGACGATCGGGGTCGGCGCGAGCGCGATGAGCTGGTCGTAGAGTGCCAGGACCTGCGGCCAGTCGGTGGCGGCGCCGTCGGTGTGCACCGCGCTGATCGCGGCCTGGATCTGGTACGGGCCGGGCCGGTTGCGCCGCAGGCAACGGCGGACCAGGTCGTGGCCTTCGGCGATGAGTGCCCGGTTCCACAACGACCGGTCCTGGTCGGCCAGCAGCACCAGTTCGCCGGTCGGGTCGAGCCGGGCCGGGCGGCGCGCCTCGGTCAGCAGCAGCAGGGCGAGCAGGCCGAGGACCTCGGGCTCGTCGGGCATCAACGCGGCGAGCTCGCGGGCGAGCCGGATCGCCTCGGTGCACAGGTCCGTTCTGATCAGCGGTCCGGCGGTGGACGCGTAGCCCTCGTTGAACATCAGGTAGAGCACGGTCAGCACCGGCGGCAGCCGGTCCGGCAGCTCATGTTCGGCGGGTACCCGGTAAGGAATGCCGGCGTCGCGGATCTTCTTCTTGGCGCGCACGATTCGCTGGGCGACGGTCGCCTCCTGAATCAGGTAGGCCCGGGCGATCTCCGGTACTTCGAGGCCGCCGAGCAGGCGGAGCGTGAGGGCGGTCCGCGCATCAGGGGCGAGCGCCGGGTGGCAGCAGGTGAAGATGAGTCGCAGCTGGTCGTCTTTCACCGGTCCCACCTCCTGGGGCTCGTCCTGTTGGTGCAGCAGCAGTGCCTGGGCGTGCCTGGCCTCGCGGGTCGACTCCCGGCGGAGCCGGTCGACGGCCCGGTTGCGTGCGGTGGTCACGATCCAGGCGCCCGGGTTCGGCGGCGGGGTCTGCCACTTCTGCAGTGCCGTGGTGAAGGCGTCCTGGACCGCCTCCTCGGCGAGGTTGATGTCACCGAGGAGGCGGGCCAGGGTGGCGACGCAGCGGCCGTACTCCGCGCGGTAGATGCTCGCCAGGTCCATGTCGGGTGACCGGCTTCTGTTCAGGCTTGGGACAGGTCGTCGAAGGGGCGGACCTCGACCGGGCCGCAGGCCGCCGCGCACTTCTCGGCCCAAGCCAGCGCCTGGTCCAGGTCCGCGCACTTGATGATCCAGAATCCGGCGATGTGCTCCTTCGTCTCGGCGAACGGCCCATCGCTCATGGTGGTGGTGCCGTTCTCGACCCGGACGACGGTGGCGCTGTCCGGCGACAGGAGTCCTCCGGCGAAGACCCAGGCGCCCGCGCTCTGCAGTTCGTCGTTGATCCGATCGGTCTCCCTGAACATGGTTTGCATCTCCTCGTCAGACGGCGCGGGCGCGCCCTCGACGAAATGCACGGAAAGCAGGTACTGCTTCATGACGGTCCTCCGGTAGCTCGACGGTGGGATGGTGACGGGGTCAGGCGGCCAGGCGGCGCGCGACAGCGGGGATCACGATCGCGGCCGCGACCAGGTGGGTGAGCATCAGCAGCGCCTTGGTGCCCGCCCCGGCGTCGGCGATCACGTCCGGCACCAGCGACAGGACGGTCAGCACCACCGTTGTGCGGACGAACGTGCGCCGCGGACGCCGGGCGAAACGGGACAGCAGCGCGGCGATGGCCACGCCGATCAGCGAAAAAGTAGCGGTCAACACGCCGAACCCCGCGACCGGAATCGGGGCGCCGCCCATGTCGAGGCTGACCCCTGCCGCGTGGCCGGCGGCGGCGACGGCCATGGTGGCCGCGCTCGCGGCAACCGCGGCGATGACACCGGTCAGGATCAGCGTACCGATGCTCGACGTGGTGGCGCGGGTCGTGTTCGCAGTGGTGGTCATCGTGGCCTCCAGTAGGTGCACGGACCGGCTCGGTGCCGGGCTCTCACCAGGGCTACGAAAAGGATCAACCCCAATCGACAAGCACGCCCAAATCTTTTTCGAGACACCAGACTCCGGGTGTAGGTCGAGGCAGTTCCCGGGCATAGCAGACGAACCCGACGGTACGCCGGTGACGCTCTCGGGTTCGATGAGCCGCGCGGCCCGCGCGGTGTTCCATGCCCAGCCCCCGGCAGAGCGCCTGCGACGCGGTGTTGTCGGGATGGGTCACGGCAAGGACTGTCTGCGGGCCCGCGTCAAATGCGCACTGCAGGACCGTGCGTGCGGCTTCGCCGGCGTAGCCGTGCCCCCATGCGTGGGGGTGGAAGTACCAGCCGATCTCCGTTTCGCCCGTTGGCGGCAAGGGTTCTCGACCGCTGGAAGCCAGGATGCCGACGAGCAGGAGCGTACCCAGCGGTTGTCCGCTGTGGCGGTCCTCGACCGCCCAGACGCCGTGCATCCCTTCCTCGCGCCCACGCCAGCGCGCGATAGTCGCCAACGCGTCGTCGTGGTCATGAATGACGCGGGGCGGACTTGTTGGAACGCGAGCTAGCGGTGTGGGTGCACGTCGCGGGAGCGCGTCCCATGCCCATCGAAACTCTCTTTCCCGAGGTGCACGGACTGCTGCGACTGCCCCCTTGACGCGACGCGCGGCGTGCTGCAACGCCGTCTCGAACGCATCGTGCAGGCATTTCAGGTGCGAGCACCAGAGGTCCTCGATTCTGGCGTCGTCGCCACCCGGACCGGCCCGGGCCGTGCCCCGGCATCTGTGCCGGGGCACGGCTGGGTCAGGCCAGCCAGGCGCACTGCCTGCGGCGGCGGGTCGCCAGCAGCAGCACCGCACCGGTGAGCAGCATGGTGAGGCCGGCCGCGACGGGCAGGCCGAGCGAGGCTCCGGTGACCGGCAGGTTTGCCTGGTAGTGGAACGCGGCCTCGTTCGACGTACCACCCGGCGTGGTCACCCGGAACTCGGCCCTGCCCGCCGCGCATGGCGGCGTGCGGAACGTCAACGACCGGGCGTCCGCCGCGACGGTGACCTCACCCCCGGCGATCGTCCGTCCGCAGATGCCGACGGTGGTCTGGCCCGGGACGAACCCGCTGCCGCGGACGGTCACGACGGTGCCGCCCGCGGTGCTGCCGTGGTCAGGGAAGAGCGACTCGATCCTCGGCGCGACCGCGACCGGCCGGTAGGTGAACGTGCCGGCGTTCGAGGTACCGGCCGGAAAGACCAGGTCGACGGTCGCCGGACCCGCCGGGTTCGGCGGAGTCACCACCGTGATCGTCGTGCCGGCCGGGTTGACGGTGAAGCCGGTGCCGGCCACCCCGGCAAAGGTCACCCCGGTCGCCCCCCTGAACCCGGAACCCGTGATTGTCACGGTCGTGCCGCCGGCGGTCGGCCCCTCCCCCGGCGTCAGACCGGTCACCTCGGCGCTGGTGCCGTCGGCCAGATAGGTGTACGACAATGCCGGCGCGGAGCCACCGGCCGTGGTGACCACCACCGCCGCCGGGCCCACCGTCCCCGGCGGCGTCACCGCCGTCAACGACGTTCCGTCGGCGGTCACGACCACATTGGTGGCGGCCACGTCGTCGAACGTCACCACCGTGGCGTTCGGCACGAAGCCGGTGCCGGTGATCGTCACCGGCTGACCACCCGACTGCGGGCCGGAATTCGGTGAGATCGCCGACGCCGTCGGCGGCACCTCCGTAGGGCTCTGGCAGGAGGCTTCGGCGAGGATCACCTGCCCGAGCGAGAACTGCACCGGTTCAGCGCCATCGAGGCCGGAGACGGAGAGCTGCGCGCGCACGTTGATCGCGATCACGTTGTTCGGCGTACCGGTGAGCTGGCGGTCGACGACGGCGCGCAACGTGGCATTGGTCAGACCGGTGACGGTGACGTTCGCGGTGAACTCCTGGGCCGTGTCCCGGATGGTGATCTGCTGACCGAAGACCGCGATGTCCTCGCCGGTGGCTCCGGCGCTGGTGTTGCCGGCGCTGCATTGGGCGGTGACCCCCAACCCGGAGACGTCCAGCACCTCGACGCCGAGGACGCTCAGCGCGAAGTTGGCGAGCTGGGACGAGGCGGACGACGTGGTCGGCCCGCGGGTGGCGGTGACCTGCGCGACCGTGCCGGTGGCGACCACGTTCTCCGGATCAGAGAGGGTGACGTCCACCGACGTCTCGTCGTCCGTACCGCCACCGGGCGGGGCGCTGACGCTTCCAAAGGTGCCCTGGGCTTGGACCGACTCGTCGCCGGGGTCCCCGACCAGGTCGAGGACCACGCCCCGCGCAGCGGCATCGCCCGGAGCCGCGAGCGCCGGCCGCGCCAGCCCCAGACCGGCCGCGCCAGCCATCAGCAACCCCACCGATGCCACCGACAGTCGTCGCCAGACAGGTCCCATCGCTTCCCCCGTTCACCTCAAGCAGGTGCTGGGCGCGGAACCTGGATCCACGCCACTCAAAGGCGAAACGAGACAGAGAGCGGCGCGCTATGGGTATGACTACTAAGAGCGCGTGAACAACCACGCTTCGTCACTGCATCTGCCGCCCGAACGGCCCCTGCCCCGGTCAGCGGTGGGTCAGATAGTGGCGGGCCGTCTCACGCAGCCGGGCATGCATCCCCTCGTACCCGCCGACCCCGCCCAGATAGCGCTTGTCCACCTTCGCCACCATCGTGTAGTTCGTGTCGCACACGTTGCCGACCGGAGCCTCACCGGCCTGGCTGACCAGTTGGTACGCGTCGAGCTGGTCCAGCCCGACCAGCTCGGCGGTCCAGGTGACCAGGTCGTGCTGGCTGATTCGGTAGGCGTCCTCCAGCGGACGGGCCGAGCCGGTGGACATCAGTGCGTCGTCCGACTCCAGCCGCGGCCACGGGGTGCCGACCCCCTTGACGACGTCCACCACGACCGTGGTGTTCATGGCCGCCTCGATGCCGGTGCCGCACACCTCGCCGTGACCCTGCCGGCAGTGCCCGTCGCCGAGGGCGAAGAGCGCTCCGGACACGTTCACGCCGAAGTACGCGGTGACTCCGGCCCGCAGCTCAGGGGTGTCCATGTTGCCGCCGTGCGCGTCCGGGGTGATCGTCATCCGCGCCTCGAAGGCACCCGGCGCCACGCCCGCGGTGCCGTGCATCGGATCCAGCGGCAGCGCCACGGTGTAGTCGCCCCGGCGTGCCCGGTACGTCGCCGTGCCGGCGGCGACGTCGACGTCGTACCGCCAGACCACCTCGTCGAGCGGCGGTTGCAGGGTCGCCGTGGTGTGGGTGCCGGTGAGCGCGCCGAAGTGGGGAAAGGTGGTGGACACGGCCCAGTCCCGGGCCGGCTCGATGGAGATGAAGTGCACGGCGAGGGTGTCCCCGGGCTCGGCGCCCTCGACGTGGATCGGCCCGGTCACCGGGTTGAGGTACGGGAACTGGCAGACCTGCGACGGCAGGTCGTCGGTGCTCCGGACCCGGCCGCCGAAGCAGTCCTCGGTGTACAGCTCGAGGATCGTGCCCGGGCGCACCCGCAGCACCGCCTCGCGCCCGCCGAAGGTGTAGGAGAGTTCGTCCGGCTCCGGCCGGTACTTCACCACGTCCGTGTTCACTGCGGCTCCTTCACCGGCTCGTCGGTGCTGTCTTGGGCGACTTCGGCGAGCGCGGCGAGCTCGGGACGCCGGCCCGTCAGGTAGAAGGCCAGCAGGACCAGCAGCCCGACGCCCAACCAGACGAAGCCGAGCACCTGGGCGGCGACCTTGGCGTTGATGACGACGTAGAGCAGGATCAGGAACCCGATCACCGGCACCACGAGGTGCCGCAACCAGTCCCGACTGCCGTTGCGCACGACGTAGTGGGTCACGACGGAGACGTGCAGCGCCAGGAACGCGGTCATGGCACCGAAGTTGACCAGGGTGGACAGCAGCGAGATGCCGTCGTCCCGGCTGGCCATGTAGAGGCCGAGCGCCAGGGAGATGGCGGCGACCAGCACGGTGGCGTTGGCCGGCACCTTGTGTTTCGGGTTGATCCGGGCGAGGAAGCGCGGCATCTGCCGGTCGCGGGCCATCGCGTACAGCAGGCGGGAGGTTGCGGCCTGCGCGACCAGGGAGTTGGCGAAGCCCCAGGCGATCGCGGTGGCCAGGGCGGTCAGCCCGGCCAGCCAGCCCCCGCCGGCCGCCCGGGCCGCGTCGTAGAACGCGGTTCCCTCGGGGTCGCCGTTGTCGAGCAGGCCGGGTGCGTCCGGCACCAGCAGGGCCGCGACCCACGTCTGCACGACGAACAGGGCACCGGCCAGCAGCAGCGCCGCGATCATCGCCCGGCCGATCTGCCGGGCCTCCTCGCGGCTCTCCTCGGCCAGCATGGAGATCCCGTCGAAGCCGAGGAAGGAGAGCACGGCGATCGACACCGCGCCGAAGACCAGCGGCCAGGAGAAGGTCTCCGCGTCGAACAGCGGCCGGAGCGAGAAGCCCGCGCCCTTGCCCTGCGCCAGCGCGATCACGCCGACGACCAGGAAGATCACCAGAATGACCAGTTCGGCGGCGAGCATCACCCGGTTGACCCGGGCGGTCATCCGGATGCCGAAGTAGTTGACGACGGTGTTGAGCACGACGAAGGCCGCCAGCCACGCCCACACCGGCACGCCGGGCACGAGGGAGTGCATGGCCACGCTGGCCACCAGGTAGAGCAGACCGGGCACGAGGACGTAGTCGAGCAGGATCACCCAGCCGGCGAGGAAGCCGACGGGCGGTGCGATGCCGCGACCGGTGTAGCTGTAGACGGAGCCGGCCATGGGGAACGCGCGGACCATCTGCGCGTACGACAGGGCGGTGAACATCATCGCCACCATGCCGATGATGTAGGCCAGCGCGACCATGCCGCCGGAGCCGGCGTACACGCTGCCGAAGATGCCGAAGGGGGCGATCGGCACCATGAAGATCAGTCCGTAGATGAGCAGGTCGGTGAAGCTGAGCGTCCGACTCAGTTCCTGTCGGTAGCCGAACTGTTCGACCTGGGTGACTGTCTTGGATGGGTCGGGAGGTTGAGTCACGGCACGCCTCCTTGATCTGCTGAGGCCGCACGTTAGTCCAGCCATCGACGAACATCTAGATCGATACGCCTGGATTGAGAGCATCGCGAAATCACGCCGCAGAAAAAGTCAGGCTTGACTGTTTGACGGCGAGCCCGACGGTCACCGCGCGGCGATACCGCCGGCGCCGCCAGCGCCGGCTTCCCGGAGTCTCGTCACCCGGGTCCGGACAACGGAGATCGGCCGCGTCGCCAGAGCCTTCTGGTCCGAAAATTCTTCGAAACGTTCCGGAAAAGCATGCGTCGCCATAACATTCACGCACTTGGAAGTCCTCACCGAATGCCAGCACCAACCCGCCGACGCTCTCCGATCGCCTAAGGACCCCCGATGCGACTCTGGCACTCGTCTCGTCGAACACGACGCCGGTCGCGACAGCTGGCCGTGCTCTGCTCGACCGCGCTCGTCGCCGCCCTCGCGGTGGCGCCCACGCCGGCCGCCGCCGCGACCGTCCTCTCCACCACCTTCGAAACCGGCTCGTACAGCCCCTGGGGCCCACGTGGTGACGTGACCCTCGCCATTGCCGACGAGGGCCACGAGAGTCAGAAGAGCCTCTCGGTCACCGGCCGCACGGCCAACTGGCAGGGCCCCGCGACGAGCGCGACCGCTCTGTTCGAGCCCGCCACGCCGCACTCGGTCACCGCCTGGGCCAAGCTCCCGGCCGGCACCGACGGCAGCGCCGGCGTGCACTTCACCGTCGAGGCGACCCCGGCCAACGGAGGTGACACCACGTACACCTGGATCGGCGGAAGCGTCACCGCCACCGCAACCGGCTGGGTCCGGATCGGCGGCGACTACACCCTGCCCACCGGCCTCAGCTCCGCCACCCTCTACGTCGAGGCGGACGGAACCACCCCGTTCCTCGTCGACGACGTCGTGATCACCGGACCGGACGGCGGGCCGGGGGGACCGGCGCCCGGCACCGTCGTCATCGACACCGACTTCGAGGACGGGCTGGACGGCTGGGGACCGCGCGACGGCGGCCCGGGCGCCCCACGGGTCATGCTCAGCGACATCGCGCACAGCGGCGCCGCCGCGGCTCTGGTCACCGACCGGGTCAACCAGGGCGCCGGAATCGGCCGCGACGTGACCGGCCTGTTCGAGACGGGTGTGACCTACGCCTTCCGGGCGTGGCTGCGGTTCGCCGAGGGCCAGCCGACCGACCAGATCTGGCTCAGCCTCGCCAGCACCACCGGCGGCAGCCAGTCGTTCAGCACCCTCGCCCAGTTCGACACCGTCACCAACACCGGGTGGACCGAGGTGACCGGCAGCTTCACCATGCCGGCCGCGGAGAGCGCCTTCCTCTACTTCGAGAGCCGCTGGCAGGGCGCGGACACGACCGGCAACACCAGCGACTTCCTCGTCGACGACATCGTCGTACGGGTGCCCGAGCCCCCGGTCGTCGAGGACCTCACCGGCATCCACGAGACCACCGACTTCCCGGTCGGCGTCGCGGTCGACAGCCGCGAGACCGTGGGCGCCCCCGCCCAGCTGCTGACCCGGCACTTCAACCAGATCACGCCCGAGAACCACATGAAGCCCGAGGCCTGGTACGACGACGAGCGCACCTTCCGCCCGCACGACCAGGCGCTCGCCCTGATGGACTTCGCCCGGGACAACGACCTGCGGGTCTACGGTCACGTGCTGGTCTGGCACAGCCAGACCCCGGCCTGGTTCTTAAAGGACTCGGCGGGCCAGCCGCTGACCACCTCCGAGGCCCACCAGCAGGTGCTGCGCGACCGGCTGCGCACCCACATCTTCGCCGTCGCGGAGTCGCTCAGCGAGCGGTACGGCCGCTTCGGCTCCCCCACCAACCCGCTGTACGCGTTCGACGCGGTCAACGAGGTGATCAGCGACAGCGGCGAGTACGCCGACGGGCTGCGCCGCAGCGAGTGGTACCGGATCCTCGGTGAGAGCTACATCGACCTCACGTTCGAGTACGCGGACGAGGCGTTCAACGACGTCTACGCCGCCGAGGGCGCCGACCCGGTCACCCTCTTCATCAACGACTACAACACGGAGCACAGCGGCAAGCAGGTCCGCTACCGGGCCCTCGTCGAGCGGCTGCTCGCGCGCGGCGTGCCGATCGACGGTGTGGGCCACCAGTTCCACGTCTCGCTGGCCACGCCGGTCAGCAGCCTGGAGGCCGCGCTGGAGTCGTTCGGGGACCTGCCCGTGACGCAGGCCGTCACCGAACTGGACGTCACCACCGGCACACCGGTGACCCAGGCGACCCTGATCGAGCAGGGTTACTACTACCGGGACGCCTTCCGGGTCTTCCGGGCGCACGGCGACGACCTGTTCGCCGTCACAGTCTGGGGGCTCACCGACGGCCGGTCGTGGCGGGCCGACAGCGGCGCGCCGCTGCTTTTCGACGACAACCTGAAAGCCAAGCCCGCCTACCACGGGGCGGTGGACGGCGAGCTGCCCGCCCGGCTGCGGACCGCCAACGTCTTCGCCGGCGACGTACCCCTCACCGCTGCCGCGACCAGCGACCTGGCCTGGCGCAAGCTGCCGCTGCACCCCGTCGGGGACCGGGCGCGGTTCCAGCTGCGCTGGGCGCCGGACCACCTGACGGCGTACGTCACGGTCACCGACACGACCGTCTCCGTCGACGACCGGGTCAGTTTTGTGTTGAACGGCGAGACCTACCAGGTCTCCCGGGACGGCAGCGGCGCGGTGCCGGCCGTGGCGGCCACCCGGGACGGCGGCTACCACCTGGTCGCCCACCTGCCGCTGGCCGACGCCGTGCGGGGTGACACGCTCACCCTGGACGTGCGGGTCACCGACAACGGCGCCACGTCCGGTTGGAACAGTCCCGGCGCGGTCGGCACTCTCACCCTGGTCGAGGAGCTGTCGTACCTGGAGGTGCGCGAGGTCGCCAGCGCGCCGGTCATCGACGGCACGGTCGACGCGGTCTGGGCCCACGCGGGCATGGTGACCACGGCCAAGCAGGTGTCCGGCACCAACGGCGCGACCGCCACCGTCCGGACCCTCTGGCGGGGCCAGACGCTCTACGTGCTCGCCGAGGTCGCCGACCCGGTGGTGGACGTCTCCGGCTCCGACCCGTGGACGCAGGACTCGGTCGAGATCTACGTCGACGCCGGCAACGCCAAGAACGGCGCCTACCGCTACGACGACACCCAGATCCGGATCAACGCCGACAACGTCGTCTCGTTCGGCACGGGTGACGAGACGTTCCAGGGCAGCCGGTTGCAGAGCGCGGCCGTCCGCACCGGGACGGGCTACACCGTCGAGGCCGCGATCAGCCTGCTGGAGTACGGCGGCCTCGGCACGTTCCACGGCCTGGACTTCCAGGTCAACGACGCGTCGAACGGCACCCGGACGGCGATCCGCAACTGGGCCGAGCAGGAGGGCGTGGGTTACCAGAGCACCGCCAGATGGGGCGTGGGCCGGCTGGTGGCGGGCTCCAACGTGGACGTCGTGGCGACGCGCTTCACCGCATGGCCGTCGGACGACGGCGGCGGTTACTGCGCCACCATCACCGCCACCAACCGAGGCGACAAGCCCGTCGAGTGGCACGCCGTGGTCAACCTCGAAGGCGACATCTACAACGCGTGGAACTTCGAGCGGGAGCCGATGGGTGGCGGCAGCTACCGGATCAGCGGCGTGGGCTGGAACCGGGTCCTGACCGCCGGCGCCAGCACGTTCAGCATCGGGTACTGCGCCAACCTGTGATGCCCGCGCCGGTGGCGGCCACCGTCTCGGTGGAGGCGGCCGCCACCGGCTCGGCACGGATGCGGGTTCCCGCGGCGGGTTGCTCACGTGCAGGTGATCTACTCAATGGATGAGCAACCTGCGAGATCTCATCGTCCGCTGGCAGCGCGGCTGGGGCGTGGCTCGCGAACTGCCCGTCGCCGAAGACGTAGGCGGCGCGTTACGGGTCCGGTGCATGCAACCCGGCCGCGACATCGAGTATGTCGCCCTCGATGCCGGCGAGGACCTCGCGTCGCTCGCCACGCTGGCTGAGCTGGTCGCCAGCGAGGACGCCGTCACGTGGCTGACCGTGCCCACCACCGACCCGGCGAGCGCGGCCTCGGCTCTGACGGCCGCCGGCCTGATCGTGCTCAAGCACTCGGAACTGCTGATGACAACCGATCTTCGCGGGCATCAGCAGAACATGCCGGTGGCACCGTACCGGCTCCTGACCCAGGTCGATTCGCACCGCGGCGACCGCGTGGTCACGGCCACGGTTCGGCACGAGTCGGGAGAGGTCGGCGCCCGCGGCACGATGGGTGTGGCCGGCACGGATGCGGTCGCAGACCGAATCGAGACCATGCCAGCTCATCGCCGCAAGGGCCTAGCCAGCGCGGTCATGAGTGCACTAGCCAGTTCCGCGATCGAAGAAGGCGCGGAACACGGCATTCTCATCGCCAGCGAGGACGGTCAACGTCTGTACCTGACGCTCGGCTGGCAGCCGGTAGCCGAGGTAGTGATCGCAACGACGCCTGGCAACACGTATCCGTCCTGAACGCGCACTCGATGGTGCGCAGGCCGTCGACGTTCCGCTCGAACAGCGTAGTCACAACGTCAGGGCTTGGCCGGCTGAGGTGCGGGGGTGAACGGGGCCAGGAGCAGGTCGGTGAGACGCTGCCTGGCGTGCTTGTCACCGCTCAGGCGCAGCGTGCCGGAGTCCAGTGCCGCTGCCATGGTGATTTGGTGGCCGCAGACGGCACGGAGGGTGTCGATGTCGGTGGTGAGCGTCGCGTCGGGGTCGGGCGCCGTGCCGCGGCGGATCTGAACCGAGTCGTCGGCGACGTCGGCGAGGTACGTCTCGGCGTCGATGTGGAACTCGTAGACGCCGCGTAGGTCCGCGGCTCGCGCCGGATCGAAGGTCGCTTTGATGCTCAGCAGCAGGGAGTCGATGCCGAGGGCCCCTTCGGGTGGCTGCGGTGACTGGCTCCCCCAGCGGCCGAACTGCAGGAGGACGGGCTCCAGGGCGCGGCCCCATTCGGTGAGTTCGTAGAGGTGGACCCGCGTCGGGGGGCCCAGGTCCCGCCGTTGCACCACGCCGTGCTCGGTCAGCTGGCGCAGCCGCTGGCTGAGCACGTTCGGGCTCACGCCGGGCAGGCCGCCGAGCAAGTCGTTGAAACGTCTCGGGCCGAGCAGGAGGTCGCGTACCACCAGCAGCGCCCATCGCTCGCCGATGACATCCAGTCCACGCGCGACACCGCACGGATCCCCATAGCTACGCATGCCGCTCACGACTTCCAGCCTACCCGAGTCCTTTTTTAGGAGTTCCACTTGTTCCTTAGGAGTTAGCACTCTAGCGTGGCTCTCATGAGCCTGCCCGACACCGAAGCGTCGAGCCTGTCGCAAGGTGATCTGAAGCTGCTGGACACCCCGTTAGCGCAGCGCCTGCTCGTCGCGCCCCTGGCACGCCTCGCCTACACCAGCAAGGACGGGACGCCGCGGTTGATCCCGGTGAACTTCCTGTGGACCGGCGAAGAGTTGGTCGTCGGCGCGTTCGCTGGCACCTACAAGATCCGTGACCTGCGCGCACGGCCGGACGTGGCGATCTGCATCGACACCGCAGACGGGCTACCAGAGGTGCTCATGCTGCGCGGCAAGGTCACCCTGATGGAGGTCCAGGGCGTCCTGCCTGAGTACGCCGTTATCCAGCGTGCGGGAATGGGCGACGAGGTGGGCAACGCCTACCTGAAGGCGATAGACAAGCCGGGCCTGCGGATGGTCCGGATCGGCCTGCGCCCAACGTGGGTCGGAGTCGTCGATTTCCAGGAGCGGTTCCCGACGCGGACACCGGAACCCGTCCGATCCGCGCTCAGCGGCGGCCGATAGCCAGCGCAGAATGCACCATGACGGAGGGCGAGAGATGCGCAAGATTGTCGTGTCGATGTGGACCACCCTCGACGGGTTCGTCGCCGGCCCAGACGACGAGATGGACTGGCTGCTGGTCGACGACCAGCTGCAGAAGTACGAGCGTGACCTGGTGGATAACGCCGGCAGCCTGATGCTGGGCAGGGTCACGCACGCCGACTTCGCCGGCTACTGGCCGCTGGCCGCCCAGAACCCCGATGAGCCGGACGAGGTGAGAGGGTACGCCCAGCGAATCGACGTCCTGGAGAAGATCGTCGTCTCCGCCTCAGGAAACACCGCAACCTGGAAGAACACCCGGAGACTCACCCACGTCGACCCCGACGAGATCACCGAGCTCAAGCGCGAGCCCGGCGGGGACATCGTGGTCTACGGCAGTCTCAGAGTGATCCAGTCCCTCGCCGACCACCGGCTCATCGACGAGATCCACCTCCTGGTGCACCCCGTGTACCTGCGCCGCGGCAAGGCGCTGTTCAACGGCGAGCAACCGCCCGCACGACTGCAACTGATGTCCGCCGAACCCTTCGCCTCCGGGGTCGTCCTCATGAAGTACCACCCCGTCAACGACATCCGAACCGCCTCCTGAGCTCCAGCCGACCCGCCAGACCCGGATCTCCTCGCCGGACGAGCGGACGTGCCGGCGCGCATGCCGGCAACTGCGGCGGGGCCCGACGTGCACATCGGGCCCAGCAACGGTGCGCCTCGCCCGCTGTCCCCGACGGGACGCCCGCTTGGCCGTGACTCGGGTTCCCGCGTCGTGCGGTCTGGCACAGGAAGCACTGGCGGTCTCGAGAAGGACTAGGCGGATCCGATGGGGCTGACCGCGTACGCCTGACCCGTCACGGCCGTCAGGAGGGCGGTCAGTGCGGGGGCGGGCGGCGTGTCCCGGGTGACGGCGACCATACGGCGCCTGACCGCGACTTCGGCGACGTCACGGATCGCGACAGCGGGGTCGTTGGCCGGCAGGGTCAGTACCGGCAGGAGGGCGACCGCGGCCGCGGCACGGACGAGTTCCAGTTGCACGTCGGCGTCGCTGCAGCGATGCCGCACGTCAGGCTCGTATCCGCCGAGGGACCGGCAGGTCCCGACGACCATGGCGTGGTGACCGGTGCCCTCGGCGGAAGCTGCCCAGACCTCGGAGCGCAGCTGGGCAACCGCGACGGGCCCTCCCGGCCGGGCCAGCGGATGCGCTGCCGGTAGCACGATCTTCAGCGGCTCTTCGAGCAGGAGCGTGAAGCGCAGTCCGGCCGGGCGGGGCCGGGGATGACCGTCGTACTCGTCGCCGATGACCAGGTCTACCGCGCCCAGCCGCAGACCCGGCAGCGACTGTTCGAGTTCCAGCTCGAAGATCTCCACGCGGACCTGGGGGTGATCGGCTCTCAGTCGGGCCAGGGCCGGGACCAGCAGGCGACGGGCCGCCGATTGCAGGCCCCCGGCCCGCACGGTGCCCCGGATGTCACCGCTCAGCGCGGCCAGGTCGGCCTCTGCCGCTTCGGCCGCCGACAGCAGTACACGTGCGTGCTGGGCCAGCAGGTGTCCGGCGTCGGTGAGGCGTACGCCCCGTCCGGCCTTGTCGAACAGCCGGGCACCGACCTCTTTCTCCAGGATGGCGAGCTGCTGGGACACCGTGGAGGGGCTGTAGCCCAGCGCCGCGGCGACCGCGGCCAGGGTGCCGCGTTCCTCGAACTCCCGCAGGAAACGCAGCCGCCGAAGGTCCAACACGGTCATGTGGGTATCCTAACGAGTTAGCTCCAGGAATCATCGCTGGACCTGATGAGTCCGGTTGCGAATCCTTGGAGCATGGGTCCCGCACTATGTCTTCTGTCCGCCGCAGGCTTCGGCGCGATGGCGATCTTCGGCAAGCTCGCCTACGACGCCGGAGTTTCACCCGGCGCGCTGTTGCTGGTGCGCTTCACCCTGGCCGCCATGCTGCTAGGGGTGCTCCTGCTGGTGAGGCCGGGCCTGCGCCGCGCGGAACCGGATCAGCACCAGAGTGAGGCGCCCGGCCGGCCGGCGATGACGCGCGGCCGCCTTCTGGCCACCGCCATCGGGCTCGGTGCCATCGGCTACGCCACGCAGGCGAGCCTGTTCTTCTCCTCGCTGGAACTGATGGACGCCTCGCTGCTCGCCCTGATCCTCTACACCTACCCGGTCCTGGTCACCGTCGGCGCGGTGCTGCTCGGCCGCGACCGGCTCACCCCGAGACGCGGCGCCGCGCTGGTGGCCGCATCGGGCGGAACCCTGCTGGTCCTGCTCGGCGCCGGCGGCGTGAGCTTCCACCCGCTCGGGGCGCTGCTGGCCTTCGCCGCCGCGATCACCTACACGATCTACATCCTCGTCGCCGACACCGTCGTGCACCGGCTGGCGCCGGTGGTGCTGTCCGCGCTGGTGATGGCCGGCGCCGCCGGCAGCCTCGGCGGCCGCGCCCTGTTCACCGGCGGGGTCGACCTCGACTTCGGGGCGTGGGGATGGTTCTGGCTGGCCTGCATCGCGGTGGTTTCCACCGTGGTGGCGATGCTGGCCTTCTTCGCCGGCCTGAAACGGACCGGCCCGTCGACCGCCGCCATCCTGTCCACCTTCGAGCCCGTGGTCACCGCCGCCCTGGCCACGCTCATCCTCGGCGAAACCCTGACCCCGGTGCAGTTGGCCGGCGGCGCCCTGGTGCTGGCCTCCGTCGCAGTCCTCCAGCTCCGGCCCACCCGAACACGAACCGAAACTCAGCTCCTTGGCGTGCCCGACAGCTCCGACCCCAGGAGCCCCCGGCTGGAGCCGGCGCATGACGGCTCAACCGAACCGACGGCGGTCGCGCGGTAGGCCGCACGAGCCCGTGTGGAGTCGTGATCACCTGGCCGGGAAAGGACTGGACGCGATGATGCTCGGGCTTGTAGCTTGCAGCTGACCGAGACACCACCTGAGGAGGTGAGACCCATGAACGCTGTATCGATGTGGGTGCTCCCCCTTGCCGTCACGGTCGGGCGATTGACGTAGGTGTCGCCGGGAGCGCCTCGCCAACAGGCCCTCCCGAAAGGCAACACCTATGCACTCTCCGCAATTCACCGCCGAGCCGCCGTCGACCGATACGGTCAGGCGCGACTCCACCGTGGTCGACGTTTCCGGGCTCCCATCGCCGGCCTCCGCCACCGGTCACCCGCCCCTCATGTTCGACGTGATCATTGCCGGGTGCGGGCCCACTGGTGCGATGCTGGCCGCCGAACTGCGGCTGCACGATGTGCGGGTAATCGTCCTGGAGAAGGACACCGAGCCCGCGTCGTTCGTCCGCATAGTCGGTCTGCACATTCGCAGCATCGAGCTGATGGCCATGCGCGGGCTGCTGGAGCGCATTCTCGAACGCGGAAGACAGCGTCCGGCCGGCAGCTACTTCGCCGCCATCGACAAACCCGCCCCCGAGGGCCTGGATTCCGCGTACGCCTATCTGCTGGGCATCCCGCAGCCGGTCATCGTTCACCTGCTCGAGGAACATGCGATCAAACTGGGTGCGCAGGTCCGGCACGGCTGTGCGGTGGCCGATTTCGAGCAGGACGACGACGGTGTGACCGTCAAGCTGGCCGACGGGGAGCAGCTGCGTTCGCGCTATCTCGTCGGCTGTGACGGCGGGCGCAGTACGGTGCGCAAACTGCTCGGCGTCGGCTTCCCCGGCGAGCCCTCGCGGACCGAGACGCTGATGGGCGAGATGGAAGTGGGTGCGCCGCAGGAGGAGATCGCCGCCAAGGCGTCCGAAATCGGCGAGACCGACAAACGATTCAGCCTCAGGGCCGCAGGCGTTGGGGTCTATCGCGTCGTGGTCCCCGCCGCGGGGGTCAGCGACCGTGCGGAACCGCCCACCCTCGAGGATTTCAAGCAGCAGTTACGCACCATCGCCGGAACCGACTTCGGCGTGCACTCCCCGCGCTGGTTGTCCCGCTTCGGTGATGCCACCCGGCTAGCCGAACGTTATCGGGTCGGGCGGGTGCTGCTGGCCGGCGATGCGGCACACATCCATCCACCCATCGGCGGACAGGGTCTCAACCTGGGCGTTCAGGACGCATTCAACCTCGGCTGGAAACTGGCCGCACAGATCCGCGGCTGGGCGCCGGAAACACTGCTGGACACCTACCAGGCCGAACGTCATCCGGTAGCCGAGGACGTGCTGGACAACACCCGCGCCCAGATGGAACTGCTGTCCACCGGACCGGGCCCGCAAGCGGTGCGCAGGCTGCTCACCGAGCTGATGGACTTCGACGAGGTGAACCGCTACCTGGTGGAGAAGATCACCGCGATCGGCATCCGCTACGACTTCGGCGAAGGCCCCGACCTGCTCGGCCGCCGCCTGCACGACATCGACGTGAAACAGGGCCGCCTCTACGGTCTGCTGCATCGCGGCCGCGGCCTGCTGCTGGACCGCACCGAACGCCTGACCGTCGGCGGCTGGTCGGACCGGGTCGACTACCTCGCGGATCCCACTGCGGTACTGGATGTTCCGTGCGTCCTGCTACGCCCCGACGGCCACGTCGCCTGGATCGGTGACGATCAGCAGGACCTGGCCGACCACCTTTCCCGCTGGTTCGGCAAGCCCGCCGACTAGTTTCGGACTGATGCGAGCACGCCTGTCCGGGGTCGAGACCATGACCGGGACGGGGCCGTGTGGTGGGGCCGCATACGCGGCGGGACAGCGAGCGAATCTGCGGCGCTGCCGGCCAGGAGTTGGAAGTCGTTCTCGTCGGACATCCACCGCCCGCTGGCATGGCGGAAATGGCCATGCCAGCGGCGGTGCCGGTCGCGCCGGCGTCGACGGCGCGATGGGTGACCTTGCCTCGCCATACCCGACGCCAGCGGCGCGTTGCCAGCTCAGGGCTGTCGCACGAGGCTCCACTACCGGACCACGTGGCGAACACGTCCACCAGGTGGTCGGGTTCTCGGTGCGATGTCAGTCGGGCAGGTCGGCGATCCGGGTTGACAGCTTGCGCAGCATCGCGAGTTCGTCGGGGTTCAGATGATCGAGGAAGCGTGAGCGGACTGAGACGACGTGGTGCGGGGCGGCGTCCTCCAGAACCCTGAAGCCGTCGTCGGTCAGGTGCAGGATGCAGCCCCGCGCGTCCTGCGGATCGGGCTCCTTGTCGATGAGTCCCCTGCCCTGCATGCGTGCCGCGTGGTGGGACAGCCGGCTGCGCGACCACTCCATCTTGGCGGCGAGGTCCTTGAGCGCCCACCGACGGTTCGGCTTCTCCGACAACGTGCTCAGCACCTCGTAGTCGGCCGGTGACAGCCCCGAGTTGCGGGCCAGGTCCCGGCCGAGCCGCGCCGGCAGCGCGATCAGTAGGCGCCGGAATGCACGCCACGCGTGTTCTTCGTCCTCGCTCAGCCAGGCTGCGTCCACGTGCTCACCGTACACCTCGTTGACACGTCATAGAAATTCCGGGTACGGTCGTTGACATGTCATCGAATACCTCGAGCGAGCCCCTGCAGGTCCTTGTCATCGTCGCCAGCACCCGACCCGGGCGCCTGGGACCCGCAATCGCCGACTGGTTTGTCCGGGCAACCCTGCCGGAAGCCGCAGGTGGCGGAATCAGCCTCGACGTCGCGGACCTGGCCGACATCGGGCTGCCGCTGCTCGACGAGCCCGAGCATCCCTCCAGCGGCAGGTACGTTCACGAACACACCCACGCATGGAGCCGCCGGGTGGCCGCGGCTGACGCCTTCGTGGTGATCACACCGGAGTACAACTACGGCATGCCCGCGGCACTAAAGAACGCGCTCGATTTTCTCTACCACGAGTGGGCATGGAAGCCGGTGGGGTTCGTCAGCTACGGCAACACCTCGGCGGGCACCAGGTCGGTACAGATGACCAAGCAGGTCGTCACGACCCTGAAGATGATGCCCATCGGTGCCACCGTCGCCCTCCGCATCGCCGACAGCACCCGCGACGGGCAGGTGCTCGAATCCGCGGGACTGCAAGAATCCGCTCGTAGAGTGCTTTCTGAGCTGAGCCGGGTGGCCCGAGCGATGCGATCCTTGCGCACCGGGACCGACGGTGAAGACACCAGCATTGCTGTGCCGGTCGAAGGGCTGAGGCTGAGCACGGCCCAGCCCGACGACCTGGCCGAACTGCTCGTGCTCCAGCGGTGCTGCTGGGTGCAGGAAGCCCTCGCGAACGACACCCTGGACCTGGCTCCGCTACGGGAGACACTCGATGACCTGCGCGCGTCGATGTCGACCTGGCAGCTGTGGTGCGTACGCCGGCACGGCCGCCTCGTCGCCGCGGTCCGCGCCAGGGCACACGGGCGGGCGTGGCTGATCGGTCGCCTCATGGTGGCCCCCGACCAGGCCGGCAATGGCATCGGTTCCTGGCTGCTCTCGTACGTCGAAGCACAGGCCCCTCAGCAGACCACGCACTGCGAGCTGTTCACCGGCCACCGCAGCACGCGCAACATCGGCCTGTACGAGCGCGCCGGCTACGCCCTCACTGCCATCGGCGGAGCCCCGCACGGCAGCGTCCACCTCACCAAGCAGCGACAGCTGACCGCCTGAATCCCATGCTCGACAGGCAGTTCCGTGGAAGGCGGGCTCACTGCTGCGCGATTCGTCGAGGCCCGGCGGCCCTCCGAGGGGCCGCCGGGCAACGCGGGTGTGCCGCCGAATCAGCTCTGCTTGTCGAGGAAGGCGAGCGTGACCGCGGCGAACAGCGGCGAGTCGGCGAGGTCGTAGTGGGTGAGTCCGGGCAGAATGGCCAGCGCGTGCCCGCCCTTGGGCCGGCCCTCGCCCATCCAGCCCCCGTCGCGCAGGCCCCCGTCAAGCAGCTCGAAGACCCCCACGTAGTGGCTCGGCGGCGCCATGTCGGCGTCGGCGGCGACGATCAGCGTCGGCACCTGCAGACCGCGGACGTCCTCCGTGTAGTCGAAGTCCTTCGCCATCGCCGAACCGATCTTGTCCAGCAGCCGGGGGAAGTCCTCGGGACGCGGCGCCACCCGCTGGTAGAGCTCGTACATCGGGGTTTCCTTCATGAACTCCGCGGCGGCCGCGCCGACCTGACCCTGCTGGTCAAGCATCTCCGGGTAGATGGCGTCGCGGCGGATGTGCGTCGACGCCGCCACCAGGCGGCCCACCAGGTGCGGGTGCCGGACCGCCGCCAGGAGTGCGACCCCGCCGCCGAGGGAGTAGCCGACGACGTCCGGCTTCTGCAGCCCGAGGTGCTCGATGAGCGCGGCGACGTCGTCGGCCATCAGCGTCACGTCGAGCGGCCGGTCGATGTCGGCGGTCCGGCCGTGACCCTGCAGGTCGACCAGGATGATCTGGTGGTGCTCGGCCAGAGCGGGAAGGATCGGCGCGAACATCTCGCCCGAGCAGAGACCGCCGTGCAGCAGGACCATCGGGCGCCCCGCGCCGTGCGTCTCGTAGTACAGGTTGATGCCGTTGACGTCGGCGTACTGTCCCGTGCCGGCGCTCCACTGCGTGGCGGTCATGATGGGCTCCTCGCGTGTCAGGTCGAACAGACACCGGTACTGACCGGCCGGGCCCCGGGAACTCATCGCTGCCGGCCGTGAAATTTCCGAGCCCGTCCGGGATCGAGCGCCGCGACACGGTCAGCCCCGCGGCCGACCGGTCCGCACGCGGGAGGATCCTCGGCTACCTTCGTCGGGGTGAGCGACGTGACGACCAGCGCACCCATCGAGTCGCAGCTTGAGGCGTACCGGTCGGAACTGACCGGCTACTGCTACCGGATGCTGGGCTCGGTCTTCGAGGCCGAGGACGCCGTACAGGACACCTTCGTGCGGGCCTGGCGCGGCTTCGATCAGTTCGAGGGGCGTTCGGCGCTGCGGTCCTGGCTCTACCGGATTGCGACGAACGTGTGCCTGACCATGCTCTCCAGCGCGCAACGGCGGGTCCTGCCGATGGACCTCGGCCCGGCCGGGTCCGGCCGCGCCACTGGGCCTGGTGAGCCACGCCCGGACGAGTTCTGGGTGGGCCCCGCGCCGGACAGCCGGCTGCTGCCGGAGCGCAGCGATCCGGCCGACGTGGTCGCCGAACGCGAGTCGGTCCGGCTGGCCTTCGTCGCGGCGCTGCAGCACCTGCCGTCGCGGCAGCGGGCCGTGCTGATCCTGCGCGAGGTGCTGGCCTGGTCGGCCCAGGAGGTCGCCGACCTGCTCGACACCTCGGTGCCAAGTGTCAACAGCGCCCTTCAGCGGGCCCGGGCCACCCTCGCGGCCGCCGACACCACCGCCGACGTGTACAAGCCGATGGACGACGAGCAGAAGGCGCTGCTCGCGCGCTACGTGAAAGCCTTCGAGGCGTACGACCTGCAGGCGCTCACGACGCTGCTGCACGAGGACGTGACCCTGTCGATGCCGCCGCTGCCGCTGTGGCTGCGCGGCCACGACGACATCGTCGCCTGGATGTCCGGAACGGGCAGCGGTTGCCGCGGGTCCCGGCTGGTGCCGGTGGTGGCCAACGGCATGCCGGCGTTCGGCCAGTACCGGCCCAGCCTCACCGGCTCGGGACACGACCCGTGGGCGCTGATCGTGCTGGAACTCTCAGCCGGGCGGATCGCGGGGGTCACCAACTTCCTCGACACCGACCGCCTGTTCCCGATGTTCGGGCTGCCGGCCCGACTCGGGTAACGCGCCGGTCAGCCCTAGCAGGCCGACGAGCCGCAGCAGCTCCGCGCCGGCGCCGCTGACGACCAGGCGCCAGCCGTGTCGCCGCGCGGTCAGGCCCAACCGGGCCAGCGCCTCGACCGTCACCACGTCGGGCCAGGTGACCCCGGTGACGTCGCAGGTGACGACGCCGGGGCCACGGCCGCGCAGCAGCTCGGCGAGGTCGGCGCACAGATCGGGGATGTCGGCGCGGGTCACCGCGCCGACAGCGAAGGAGATCGCGGGGGCCGCCATCTGGGTAGGACCACCCGCGCCCGGGAAACTCATCGCACCCCGGACCGATGAGTTGCCAACGGCCCACCGGTCTGACGGATATGACGATCCGACAGACACTGCGTACCGACGGCCCGGTCCTCCTGCCCGGAGACCAGGGCTACGACGATCACCGCAAGCCCCTCAACCCGGCGCTCGACCCTCGGCCCGCCGTCGTGGTCCGGGCAGCCGGCACGGCCGACGTACGCCGGGCGGTGCTGGCCGCCCGTCGCCACGCGCTGCCCTTCGCCGTCCAGGCCACCGGTCACGGCACCCACGTCGCGCACGACGACGCGCTGCTGCTCTGCACCGGGGCGATGGCGTCGGTCCTGGTCGACCCGGACCGCCGCGTCGCCCGCGTGGGCGCCGGCGCCCGGTGGGGCGACGTGCTGGCGGCAGCCGCACCGTTCGGGCTCACGGCCCTGTCCGGATCCTCACCGGATGTGGGTGTGGTCGGCTACACGCTGGGCGGCGGCCTGGGCTGGTTGGCCCGCAGCCACGGCCTCGCCGCCGAGAGCGTGCTGCGCGCCCAGGTCGTCACCGCCGACGGTGAGCTGACGACGGCCAGCGCCGACCGGAACCCCGAGCTGTTCTGGGCGCTGCGTGGCGGCGGAGGTTCCTTCGGTGTGGTCACCGCTCTCGAGTTCCGCCTCTACCCGGTCGCGCGGGTGTTCGCCGGTGCGGTCACCTTCGGCCGCGAGCGGGCGGCGGAGACGATCGCCTTCTACCGGCAGTGGATCGAACGAGTGCCGGACGCGCTCAGCACCGCCCTGCTTCTCACCCGCGACGGCTCGATGGTGATCAAGGCCCTCTACGCCGGTGACCCCGAACGAGGGCGGGCGCTGCTGGCGCCACTGTGGAAGGTCGCCGGAGCGGTCGCGGCGGACACCATGCGCGTCGTGGACTACGCCCAGGCCGCGATGGGTGGCACGTTCGCCCGTACGTTCGACCAGGTGCGCACGCTCGACGACGACCTCGTGGCCGCGCTGGTGGCCGAGCCGGACGCCACCGTTGAGATCCGCCACTGGGGTGGTCGCATCGCCCGCGACGACGGGGCCGCCGCCCACCGCGACGCCCCGCTGTCGATCATCCTCGACACGATCCCGTCGCCGCGGACCACGGAGGCGCTGTCCCGCTGTGGTCGCGGCAGCAGCTTCCTCAACTTCCTGTACGACCCGTCCCGGACCGCGTCGGCTTTCACGGCGCGGAACTGGGCGGCGTTGCGCCGGATCAAGGCCACCTACGACCAGGAGAACGTCTTCGGCGCCGGCCTCGCCGTCCCACCGGCCGCGATCTCGGCCTCCGCCTAGGCTCACCCGGCAGCGGGCTGGCGGAGGCCCTACGCGCTCAGCACGGTGATCCACTCGGCTGTTCTCGGGCGGTAACCGTGCCGGTCGACGAGTCCACGCACGATCGCCGGCACGTGACCGGCGCCGTAGACGATCGCCACGTCGATCGGCTCCGACGAGCGTGTGCGGATCAGCTCGGACAGCGCGGCGAGCAACCGCTCATCCCGATCGCCGCCGAACGTACGCTCGAAGTGCTCGGCGAACTCGCTGACCGCGTACGTCTCGTCGGTGGCGCTGGGTAGGTCGTTCAACTCGACCTCCGGCGAGAGCAGGCGCCGCGTGCCACCGAAGAACTGCGCCACAGCCACGAACGGGATGACGCACCACATGAGCGCCCGGTGCCGCAGCGGCATGGCCCGCCAGCCCTGGGCGAACTCCGCGGCCGTCACGTCCGGGTTGATCAGCTCCACGCCGAGCGACCGGTACGCGATGTTGTCGACCACGAGTCCGGAACGCTTGTTCGCGGGCATGACCCGGTAGGTGAGCGTGATCGCCCAGCCGAGCACTGAGCGTCCGCTGACGCCCTCGACGACGAGCACGTCACACCGCCGGAGCCGTTCGGCCACCGCCGTGTAGAACTGCGGACTTGCCACGTGCAGCATGGGGAAGAGAACGAACTGCAACTGGCTGCCGGGGCGCCGAAGGCGCACGACCGCGGACCGGGTGCCGATGATGCTGTGCTCGATGATCTGCATGTCTGCCTACCTGGCGTCTCGAGCCCCGAGAGTTCACAAGGTAGGTCCGGACGGCAACCGGCCCACGCCGCGCGTGTGTGGTCAGCCCTCCGACTGCTCCAGCCTTCAGCACACCGCCTAGCCGCGGTCGGGGACGGCCATCTCGCCGAGTTCGGACCAGTCGTTCTGCGGAATCGTCGTGTTGACGATCCGGGGAGTCTCGGCGAGGTGCGGCGGCAGGGTCCGCTGGGCGGTGCGAAAGTGCTCGGACTGCACGTGCGCAGCGCCGGCGTCCCCGTCCCGGAACGCCTCGACCAGCACGTACTCGGTCGGGTCGTCGATGCTGCGGGACCAGTCGAACCACAGGCAGCCCGGCTCCGCCCGGGTGGCCCGGGTGAAGTCGCCGGCGATCTCGGGCCACCGGTCGGCGTACTCCGGCAGCACCCGGAACTTAGCGGTAATGAAGATCATCTGGCGTCTCCCCTTTGGCTGGCTGCCGAGCGGCCTCGGGGCCGTGATGGCTGTCGGGCCGTGGTGGTCAAGCTACCGGGCGGACCGTGCCGCGTCGGGTCAACCTGCCTGGATCGAGAGCGTCAGGTCGGTGAACGAGACAGCCGTGACCCCGTCCACCGTGTACGCCCGGAACGCCGCGTCCTTGGCCAGGTCGACCACGAACGGCGGCGCGGTCTCCGCGGTCGTCCCCGCCGTCGTGGAGGAGAGCCCGGCGTCGGCCAGGTCGAGCGCCGCGTCACGCAGCGCGTACGCGCCGAAGACGTCCGTGGTCGGCGGGGCCGCCGGGCGGCTGTCCGGGACCAGCGGTGCGTTGGTCGCGCCCTTCGTGACCTGCCACTGGCCGGGATCGTAGGTGTCGCCGTCGGTGAGATAGCTCCAGCGGACACCGCTGATCGACCAGTGCCCGGCAACCTGACCCACCTGGGCCGAGCGCAGGTCGAGGATCGACACCCCGTTGCTGCCCACCACCCGGGCCGTCTCGTTGACGGTGCCGGCGCCGGTGACGATCAGAGCGGTGTCCTCGCCCACCCCGTACACCCGGTCGTGGCCGGTGTCGGCGGCGAGCCGGATCGAACGCCCGTTGCGACCGCGCGCGTCGAAGTGGGTGTCGACCAGCCCGGAGGTGAAGAAGTTGAACCCGCCGGCCGGCCAGTAGCCGAGGACCTCGTCGGTGTCGAAGTAGCCGGGCTGGGCGCCGTCGCGTACGCCGTGGTAGCTCGAACCCCCGGTGATCATGTCGGGGCCGGCGAAGATCTGCATGCCGGCGCTGGTGCCCGCGACCGGCGCGCCGGCGAGGAAGCGTTGCCGGACGGCGGCGAGCACGGCGCCGTCGGAGCCGTCCGGGTGGATCATGGACTGGACGTAGCGGAACTGGTCACCGCCGGCGAAGAAGAAGCCGGTCATGGACGCGGCCAGGGCTGCGTGCTCCGGGTCGTCGCCGCTGCCGTCCCGTTTGACGTTGACCGGGATCCAGGTGGCCTCGGCGGCCCCGTACCGCTCGAGGAGCTTGCCGACCTGGTTGGCGCTCGAGTGTGGCGTCGCCGACGACGCGCTCAGCACGCCGATGCGGGCCTGCGCACCGCCGGCCTGGCGGACGAACTCCCCGTAGACGGCGCTGTTGTCGTCGTCGAGCGCGCCACCGATCAGCATCACCGTGCCCGGGCCGGTGCTCGCACCGGCGGGTGCGGCGGAAGCGGCGGACGACGGCACCGCCGCCGCGGCTACAGCGATGATCAGGGCGGTCAGCAGCGGCAGAAACCTCGGCCGGTTCATGGGCTGACGCTAGGTCGTCCGGTCGACACGCGTCAAGGAAGGCGAATCTGTCGATGCGCGCGGGTGTGCCCGTGGTCGGCCGCGATACAACCTTTCCTGCCCTGGCCCTCCCCTGGCTCCGGGCCGCCTAACGGGGGCGTGAGCAGAAGAGGGCGGGTAACGACACGGTGCGGACCGCCCTTCCCCGGGAGGGATCGCGCCCAGCGCCGACGCGGTGTGGGCAGTGATTCGCGATTTCGGAGCTGCCGGAGTCGGGGTGGAACGCGGCGTAGGAAATGCGCCGCATCGACCAGACGCTGATCGGCTACATGGGTCGCCGATCTTCACCCGTCAGGGTCGGTGAACGCCCGCAATTGCAGCCGCGCGCCCACGTTGCCGGTGAACCAGGAGAAGACGTCGATGTCTGGGCCGAAGCCGGCACGGACCATGTCACACCAGTCGTGTCGATCGAGCACCGCGAGGTACTGCCGCACCAACTGGTCTCGCTGCTCGGCGGTGCATCCGGACCGATCAGGCGTCTTCTCTACCAGGTGGTCGGCGATGACAGCCGCGTCGACGTACCTTCCGACGGTCGGTGCCTGCCGACTGAGGTGAGCCACATGCGCGGCGAGCACGGCCGGCGCCGGCGGGTAGTGCTGAAGGGTCATGCCCATGCCACCGCAGCGAGCCATGGTCTTCAGTAACCGGCCAGTGTGATCCACCAGGTCATCGTCGACCTCGGTGCCGACGATCGCCTCGTGTAGGTGGGCTGCCGTGGCGACCTGGCCAGCGAAGTAGCCGTTGAGATAGTCGCCGTCGCAGGCATGGCGCAGCAGCCACCGACGGGAAGCGTAGACAGCGTGTCGGCAGAGCGCCTCGACGACGTAAACCCGGCCCCAACCGGCGACCCGCTGAGCCAACCACAACAACGCTTCTTCGCCGCCGTGACGACGTCGCAGCGCCTCCGCGGCCAACGGCCCGAACCGGTCCGACAGCAGGCCGATGGTCTGGATCAGCGGGATGTCTTCCTCCGCCCAATCCGTGGCGAGCAGTGCCAGCCCGACTGTCGCGGAGCATCGATCAGTGCTGTGCCGCACCAGCCATCGGCCGGTCTGCCGGACCTGCTGCCGGTCCGCGCGCAGCGCCGCCGAGGCGATGTGCTCGTTGTGATGAATCGGGACGTCGACATCGTGGAACGCGTCGGCGAGTTCGCTCGGAGCCCCATGGGCCTTACCGAAGTGCACGTCGAGGATGGCAGCAACGGCAGCCCCATCGAGCCGCCGATCTTTCCGGGTCTGTGGTCGACGCCGCCGGCGGTGAAGATCGTCGTCCGGATATGGCGCGCCATCACGCGCAAGCGGAGAGCCCGGATCCTGCTGATGCAGGGACAGAGCGTGCTCGAACAGGGAAATCTGGGTTCCGAGCGATCCAGGCTCGGTCGTCACGCTCACCGGCGGACGGGGGACTCGATTCTCTCGATCATGGTCGGGACCATGCCAGCCCGGACCCACCCCGTCAACTAGCGCGAGCACCTCTCACCCTCAGAGTTGACGCCCAGAGGCGCGCTGACATGCGCCGCTGAGCCTGGAGCGTGTCCGTCATTCGCGTCTCACCCGCACACCCGCCTCAACCCTCGCTGCGGCGTCGCTGGCGCCGTCGATGGTCATGAGGCGCGTCTCAGCAAGGCGGCCCCGGCTCTGACTGCTGCCCAGTCGGTTTCCAATCGCCGGTCCAGGGCGTGCTGCCACCAAGCGGCGCGGTCACGATGCTCGGCACGCAGCGCGGTCAGGTCCAACTCGACATCAGGCAGTACGACGCGCCGCTCTTCCAGCACCGTGATCCGCTCGTGCATCGCCGCCATCAAGCCACGGTCAAGATCCCGCACGGCGTCCACGAACTCCTCGGTGGTGAGGACCAGTCGGCCACTCGCCGGGCCGGCGAATGTGACATCGATGTCCTGCCCGCAGCGTCGGTTCCACCAGTCGATCGTCACCGCGTCGAACCCGTTGATGATGGTGCGCCACCATCGAATCACCGGACCGTTGCGTAGGTAGCCCAGATCAAGAACGTGGTCGCCGTACCAGACCTCGGCGGTGAAGTCCTCTTCATGCTCACCCCGCTCCAGCCAGCCGATGGAGTCAGTTTCGATGAACGGCACCAGGTCGGCGGGCACCGGCTCGAGCACCGCGGGCAGCATCTGCAGCAGGTCCTCCCACAGCCGAACTACGTAGTAGTCGACGTGGGGCGAGCCTCGCCAGCCGTCGGCCCGCCAGCGGTGCACCGTTTGTTCGGAGTAGCGCAGCAGCCGGTGACCGTTCAGTTCGATCCAATACCAGCCATCGGTCAGGGCAAACCAGTGCAGCGTGCGCCGGTCCCCGCCCCAGGGATGCACCTGGTTCAGCGGGCGCAGCTCGAACCGGAACCGGAGCCGACCGATTCGGCCGACGGACCTATCGAGGCACGCCATGATTACCCTGCTCGGGACAACGCCCACCGCGCCCGCGCAGGCGCTGCAGCCTCGCCTCCAGCTGGCCTCCTCGGCCGCCTTCCAACTGCTGCCGACGTTCCAGGGCCGCCGCGACGTGGACAGCCAACGGTATGTCCGGCCACTTGCGCCACCGGCGCCGGCGCTTGACGTAAAGCGTCTGCTCGACCATGTCGGCACCACGCTCGTCTACCGGACCGGCCGCTGCGTCGAGCACCTGCCGCTCGTGGTGGCGGTTGGACCGGTTCGGGTAGCGCTTGTTACGGCGGACGCTCTTGCGGGAGCCCTTGTCGTTCCCGCCATAGTTGTTCCGCCGGTCGTGCTCGTAGCTCAGCTGCTTCTTCTCCTGCGGGGTCCGCCGGGCCCTGCGACGCTCACCCACGCTCGTTCCCAGCCGCCGATTCCACGGCTGGTCCTGCGAAGCGTTCCACGAACGTGCGATACACGGGTGTGCCCGGCAGGCCGTCGCGGATGGCGAACACGACGTGGTCGAATCGGTCGACCACCCGCAGCGCATCGGCGAACGCGCCGGCCACCGTCGCGGGGTCGTTGCGGAACACCCCGCACCCCCACGCGCCCAACACGATCGCCCGATGCCCATGCGCAGCCGCGACCTCCAGCACCCGCCGGGCACGCCGGAGCAGCACCGCCGGCACATCCGCAGCGTCCGTGGGCTGATTGCGTACGACCGCACCGAGGTTCGGGGCCGCAGCGGTCAGGAACGACGTCTTGTACGGCTGGTCGAGAAGGTTGCCCTTGTCGTCCCGGAACACCGGCACACCCGGGGAGTAGATGACCCGGTCGCTGTACCGCAGATCGCGCTGCTCGCGATGGAACGCATAGAACTCCGGCGCGGCAAGGAGACACGGGTACAGCGCCGACGAGCGCGCGATGCTCTCCTCCTGCGCCTTCGCCCCGCCGAGGAAGCCGCCACCCGGGTTCTTCGCCGAGGCGAACACCAGACACGCCGCGTCAGGCCCAAGCCGCAGGGCCGCCTGCAACGTCGACTCGTACGTCACCTCCACCCTGGCGGCGCCGGGCTCCGCGGTTCCCACCGCAAGCACCTCGTCCGGAAGGTGATGACAAGTGCCGGCGACCGCGGCACGCACCGCCTCGCCGATGCCGACCTCATCGCCGGCGCCATTGCGATAGCGCCCCGACTCGGCGATCGCGACCGTCTGCCGAGCGATCTCGCGGAGACGACCACTCACCCGGCGCACCCGTAGGCACCAGCAACAATGTTGTACACGATGAGCAAGCTAGGCAATCCCGCCCCGACCGGCAACCGGTTAGTGGCTCCCGTTGGCATGCAGGTTGCGGCAGCGATTGGCCGCCGTAGTAGTTGATCGATACTGTGCGTCGGTGGCCCGTGCACAACTCACCGCCGAGATGGTGGTTGATGGGCGTGTTCCGCAGGCACTGGCGCTGTCGCCGGACGGCAAGTGGGTCGCCTACGTGGTCGCCCCGGTCGGGCGGGCGGGTGATCACCCGGTCAGCGAACTCTGGGTCGCCGCCGTCGACGGGACCGGGTCGCCGCGACGATTGACGTCGGGTGAGGCGTGCGATTCAGCGCCGCGGTGGGCCGGTGACTCGCTGTTGATCTACTTTCTCTCCGACCGGGCCGAGCGTGGCACGGCGCAACTGCACCGGGTGGGGCTGGTCGACGGCGTCGTGGAGGCGGTCACGTCCTGGGCCGGTGGGGTGTCCGGTCACCTCCCACTGGCCGATCCGGACCTGGTCGTGGTGATCGCAGCCGATGAACCGTCCGCTGAGGACGGACGTCGGGGCAGGGAGCGTGACGACGCTCGGGTGTGGGGTGAACGCGTACGCCCGGACAGGCTGCGGCTGCTCGACGTACGGAGCCGCGAGATCCGTACACCGGATGCGTTCGGCGATCGCCACGTCGTCGAGGTGGCCCAGCGGCCCGACGACCGAATCCTGGCGGTACTGACCTGGTCGACCCCCGACGTGGACCCGGGCCTCGTGGAGCCCGCTCTCCACCTCCTCGATCCGGACAGCGGCGGAACGCGGGACCTCGGCCCGGCCGCGGCGGACGCCTCGTCGCTCGTCTGGTGGCCCGCCTACGATGGCTGGCACCTGGCATATGTCGCGATGACCCCGCCTGCTCTGGTGGGCGGGCACGCGATTCTCGACGTCGCCGTGCCGGTGAACGGGCCGGTGGGCGAGCATCGCAACCTGACCTCCGGCACGACTGTCTGCCCGAGCGACCTGGTTCAGGTCGACACCGGTCTGCCGCTGGTGCTGGTCGCCGACGGGCTCGATTCCGCGATCCACCGGCTCGATCCAGCCGGTCCCACCCTTGTCGAGGTGTGCCGGGTCGACGGCCTCGCCACGTCGTTGACCACGAGCCGGCACGGTGACGCCGTCGCGGCGGTGGTGAGCACGTCCTACCAGGCCGGGAACGTCTACGCAGGCCCCACGAGCGGGCCGCTGACGAGGCTGACCGACCTCAGGCCCGAACTTCGCAGCATCCGGTGGGGTGCCCAGAAGCGCCTGTCGTACGAGGCATCTGACGGGCTGGCGCTGGACGGCCTGCTGATCCTGCCCGCCGGCCGGTCCCACAAGGACGCGCCGTTTCCGCTGGTGACGCTCGTTCACGGCGGCCCGTACGAACGGCACGCCGACCGGCTCATGCTCGGCTGGCACCCGTCAGGCCAGTGGTTGTCGACCGCCGGCTACGCCGTGTTTCTGCCGAACCCTCGCGGTGGCCAAGGGCACGGCCACGACTTCGCCGTACGCGTCGCCGGCGCGGTCGGCCTCGACGAGTGGACCGACATCTGCGCCGGCATCGACCTGCTCGTCGCCGACGGCGTCGCCGACCCCGACCGGCTGGGCATCGGCGGCTGGAGCCACGGCGGGTTCATGGCCGCCTGGGCGGTCGGGCAGACCGACCGGTTCAAGGCCGCTGTGATGGGCGCCGGAATCAGCGACTGGGGAATGCTCGCCGCAACCGGAGAACAGGGGCCGTTCGAGGCTGCCCTCGGCGGCAGCAGCGGCTGGGAGGGAACGGGTCCGCACCGCCACGACCAGCTCAGCCCGATCTCGTACGCCTCCAAGGTCCGTACGCCGGTGCTGATCCTGCACGGCGAGAACGACACGAACGTTCCGGTGTCACAGGCGGAGTTCTTTCACCGTGCGCTACGCAGGTTCGGCGTCGAGCACGAGTACGTCGTCTATCCCCGAGAGAACCACTCGATCCGCGAACGCAACCACCAGCTCGACGTGCTGCGCCGCACCCGCGCATGGTTCGACCGGTGGCTCGGATGACCCAACGGCCGACCGCCCAGCCGATGCGGCTGACCGCGGCAAACCGGGCCACCTAATGTGGAAACAGTCAGTTCACACTCACGACGACCTTGCCGAGGGCGCGTCCCTCACCGACGTGGGCTAATGCCTCGGGCACCTCGTCGAGGTTGAAGGTGCGGTCGATGTGGATACCGAGGTCACCCGCTACGCAGAGATCGGCCACCGGTTCGAAGTGCTTCGGCCCCTCCTTGACGGCGAGGACGCCCAACCGGCGGTGCGTGAGCCGACCGGCCACCGAGCCGACCGTCAGTACGCGCAGCAGCGCCGGGACCGACCCGCCAACGCACCGGTAACGGCCACCGGGAGCCAGCGCCCGGCGGTAGGCGAACACCGACCGGTGCGCGACCAGATCGAGGATGAGATCGTACGGGCCGCTGCGGGTGAAGTCCTCGCTGCGGTAGTCGATCACCTTGTCCGCGCCGACCGACCGCATGAAGTCGAGCTTGCCTGCGTTGTCGACTCCGGTCACCTGAGCGCCGAGTCGCTTGGCAAGCTGAATCGCGAATGACCCCGAACCCCCGCCGGCACCGTTGATCAGGACCCGCTGTCCGGCCACGGCGCCACCGGTACCCTGCCACGCGATCACGCCCGCCTGCGGAATCGTCGACGCCTCGGCGAAGGTCAGTGCTGGAGGCTTCCGGGCCAGCACCGACTCAGGGGCGATCGCGTACTCGGCGAAGCCGCCCTTGAGCATGAGGTTGTCGCCATACACCTCGTCACCGGGTCGGAACCGTGTGACGGCCTCGCCGACCGCATCGACCCGCCCGGCAATGTCCGAGCCGAGTGTCCGGCGTGCCGGGGAGCGCAGCCCACCGATGCGCGAATACAGTGGCCAGCCCTGCAGCGTCTCCCAATCGCTCAGATTGACCGAGGTTGCCGCAATCCTGACGAGCACCTGCCGAGCGGCGGGAGACGGCTTGGGAACGTCCTCGACCCGCAACACGTCCGGAGGCCCGTAACGGTCGTACACGACGGCTCTCATCCGCGTACCCCTAACCCTCCGGTGGGAGGAGGCCAGTCTCGTACCCGATGCGTCCGGGGCCGGCGGCCCCACATCGTCTTTAGCACCCCGGGACAAACGGTTGCCGACGAGGAGAGCCGCGATCCCTCCCGGCTGCGGTGGCGCAGCTCTGGCAGGCGATTGTGCTATGCAGCCGATGCCGTATCGGCGAAGGTTTGGCGGAGCGCCGGGCCCAGCGACCGGCCAGACGCCGGCTCGATGAACAGCTCGGCGAGCAGGAGGTCGGCGAGGTGGTCGAGGTTGATGCCCGACTCCTTGCGTCCGAGGGTCTGCAGCATGCCGCCAAGTCGTAGTGAGGCCCGCACGGCGCTCGCAGGTAGGCGACTGACCCGGCGGCGCCGGCCGACTGCCTCGGCAATGCGCGCGATCATTTCGTTCCACGTGAGGTTCTCGTCGGCGACCGGGATGTCCTCGCCGCGGGCCTGCTCAAGAGCATCCACCGCGATCTCGGCCACGCTGCGCGCCGAGGTCGTCGCAGTCCCGCCCACGGGGACGGCCAGCGGTGTACGAGATCTGGCCCAGCGGTCCAGTGGGCCAGCCCAGTTCGGTAGGCGGTCGCCGGCCCGGCCGAAGACGAACGGCAACTCGATCACCGCGACCGGCAGATCCGGACCGGCGGCCACCCGTCCCTCCTGTGCCTGCTCCAATCGGCACCGAACGTAGGTGTGGCGGGCTGCGAGACGCCACTGTGGATGCAGCCGATCGAAGTAGGTGTAGTAGGAGCCCATGATTGCCCCGCGGGTGAGACCCTCGTGGCGGGCCGCAGTGAACAGGCGCACCACCGGATCGACGATGTCTCGGCGGAACACCGGATAGATCGGCTTGCGCAGCGGTCGCTGCTCATCGGTGCGGGCGGCGTACACCACGCCGTCGTGGCCGGCGAGCAGCGGACGCAGTTGGTCGATCGACGCAGAGTCGAGATCAAGTAGGTGATCAACTCCCGGCTGAGCAGTACGGGCCAAGGTGGTCACGGCATGGCCTCGTTCGCGTAGCACCTCCGCGACATGGGCGCCGATCAGACCGCTTCCGCCGACCACAAGAATCCTCACACCGAATCGTCCACGCCGGACCCGGCTGCCTGTCAAGCCACAATCTGGTCGAAGCGTCGGCAGACGCCAGTCCGCTGAGGTGTTCCCCTACGAGTCGTCCGACCCCGACCACGTAGCTGATGCTGATCCACGAGAGCCCGGTTGCTGCCTCCGGGTCCTTATGGACCGACGCGGATGACCGTCTTCCCCTTGGTCCGCTCGGTCGGGTTGAGAGCGGCGACGGCGTCGTCGAGGGCCGCCACGGTGCCGATGTTCGTCCGCAGGCGTCCGTCCCGGACCCGCTGGGCGATTTCACCCAGCTGGGCGCGGTCGGACAGGACAACGAAGTCGATCGCCAGGCCGTCAGCGGGCCGCGCCTCGGGCGGCCCGGTGACGGTCACCAGCGTTCCTCCGGCTCGAACCAGACCCGCGGACCGCTTCTGGATGTCGCCGCCGATGACATCGAAGACCAGATCGACGCCGCCGACGTCTTCCAGGGTGTCCTTGTCGAGGTCGACGAACTCGTGCGCGCCGAAGTCGACTGCGGTCTGCCGGCCGCTGGCACGTCCGGTGCCGATGACGTAGGCGCCGGCCTGACGGGCGAGCTGCGTCGCCATCGAACCGACAGCGCCGGCCGCACCGTGCACCAGGACGCTCTGCCCCTCCCGGAGGCGGCCGTGATCGAACAGACCTTGGAGGGCGGTCAGGCCCGCCATCGCGACGCCTGCGCCCACCGTGAAGTCGACGTCGCCCGGCAGCGGTGCGAGGTTGCGTGCCTCGACGACTGTGTACTCCGCGAGACTGCCGTCGCGTGTCCAGTCCGTGATGCCGAAAACCCGCTGTCCCACCGACAGGCCCGTTGTGCCATAGCTGAGGGCGGTGACCACACCGGCGACCTCGTGGCCGGGGATCGACGGCGTCCGGTCACGCCCGAGGCGATCGATCCAGGTCGAGGGCCACTGCAGCTCATTCCCGGTGAATCCCGACGCATGAACTTCAACGACGACATCGCCGTAGTTCGCGCCCTCCAGGCTGGCGAGCCTCACTGCGTCGGGGTCTGGCCGCTCCGCCAGGGTCATCCCCGCCGTTCCCGCGGCCTGGTCCGTCACCACGATCGCTTTCATCCGAATGCCTCTCTGTACCAGTCCTCGCCTGATAATGGTCTTGCCCTTGACCGGCCCGGTCGGGTTGACGGCGTCGTCGGACGGCTACGTCACGTCGTTCGCGAACGCGGTGAGCTCCCCGTCGTGGTCGCCTTCCGCGGGTGCGTGCTGGGGGTAGGCGCCGGCGCCGGGATGGACCTTGTCGATGAGATCGAGGTATTCCGGGTTGCGGGCAATGAACTTACCCACGACCGGGCAGATGACGGTGATCTTTTTCCCGCTCTCGCGGATCTCGTCCAGCACGCGAGCGACGAGCTCCGTGGCCACCCGATTGCGTCGGTAGGCGGGATCGACCCAGGTCGTGAGCAGCACGACACGGCCGCCGACGAACCGGTACGGGAGCTCGGCGATCGCTTCGGCGCCGAGGGCGGCGATCCAGCGACCGCGCTCCGCGTCGTTGATGACATCAAGCTCCCAGCTGGATTCCGCCTCGCTGAGACTTGTCTCGTTCAGGGCAGCGATGAGCGCCGCGTTGTTCTCTTCCCGGGTGGCCGCCTCGGCCTCGAGATTGATCGTCATCGTCACACTGCCTGCCAGGGAGCTAATAGGTGGGGTTTACGACAAATGGGTGTAGCCCTGGGCTACTCCCGGGTGCTCAGGGTCGATGAGGTCGGCGTACTCGGGGTTGCGCTCGATGAAGGTGCGCACGATCGGACACCTGGGGGTGATCGTCTTGCCTTGCACGCGCACGTCGTCCAGGACGCGTCGGATCAGCTCGGTGGCGATGCCCTGCTTGCGGAACTCGGGGAACACCGAGGTGGCCAGCAGCACGAGCCGATCGTTCCCGGCGACGTTGTAGGCCAGCCCGGCCACCTCCCGATTTCCGACGATGGCGTCGTAGATGCCGAGTTTCTCGTCGTTGACGACGTGGAAGTCGAACGCGGGGGGGTGGGGATCGTCGATTACCTCGTCGATGAGTACGGTCTGGTCCTGGCCGAGGGCGCCCTTCTCGTCGGGGTACTCGAAGGCGTAGCGGGTCGGCTCGGTTGGGTCGGTCATGGGGATACGCCCTCGTTGATGGTCAACAAATCACTTCCGGGTCGTGGCACGTGTGCCGAGTCCTACGAGCGAACGCGGATGATCGTCTTTCCCTTGGTCCGCTCGGTCGGGTTGAAGGCGGCGACGGCATCGTCGAGGGTCGCGACGTTGCCGATGTTCGTCCGCAGCCGACCATCCCTGATCCGCTGGACGACCTCACCCAGTTGCGCGCGATCGGCCTCGACAACGAAATCAACCGCCAGGCCGTCCGCCGGCCGAGCTTCAGGCGGGCCGGCAATGGTCACCAGCATTCCGCCGGCTCTGACCAGACCCGCAGAGCGCTTCTGGATGTCGCCACCGATCACGTCGAAAACCAGGTCGACGCCGGCAACGTCATCCAGGGCGTCGTTGCCGAGGTCGACGAACTCGTGCGCGCCGAAGTCGAGCGCGCTCTGGCGGTCGGCGGCACGTCCAGTGCCGATGACGTAGGCGCCGGCCTCTTTGGCGAGCTGGGTCACCATCGAGCCGACTCCACCGGCCGCGCCGTGCACGAGGACGCTCTGCCCCGCCTGAAAACGGCCGTACACGAACAGTCCCTGCCACGCGGTCAGGCCCGAGATCGGCAGGCTCGCCCCTACCGTGAAATCGACATCGCCCGGAAGCGGCGCAAGGTTGCGCGCCTCGATGGCCACGTACTCGGCCAGGGTGCCGTCGCGACTCCAGTCCGCCAGGCCGAACACCCGCTGCCCCACCGACAGACCCCTCGTGCCATAGCCGAGCGCGCTGACCACGCCAGCCACCTCATGGCCGGGGATCGACGGCGTGCGGTCCCGCCCGAGGCGATCGGTCCAGGTGCCGGGCCACGTCAGCTCGCCCGGGGTGAATCCCGACGCATGTACCTCGACGAGGACGTCGTTCACCGCCGCCTGCGGCTCCGGTCGCTCCGCCAGCGTCATCCCGGCCGTTCCCGCGGCCTCGTCCGTCACCACTATCGCCTTCATCCGGCGCCTCCTGTATCCGGTCCTCGTTTGCACGGTCACGAGGTGCAAGTCCCGTTTCACCAGCGTTAGCGGCGTCCCCACCGAATCGCGATCTGTGTTGGCAGCACCCGGATCCCCGGGAGTGGCGCGACGTCCGTAGAACTCGGCGCCGGTGGGCAAGCCGGACAGGTCGTCGCTACCGGATGCACCCAGTCGGACGCCCCGAACCTAGCCGCAGGAAAACTGGTCGGTCAAGTCCAGTCCTGGGCTCGATCGGATGTCACTGAGCCGGCAACTTACCCCAGGACATCCCCCGTAGCGATGGCACCAGGTCGGTCACCTCCGGGCACCCCTTTAGGACTTGGAGGTCCAAGATAGGTAGGGGCTACGGGAATACAACCGACCCGTAGGGTGTCTGTACATCTGCGCGTTCAGGTGCGCTTCACCTGGTTCCCCAGCTTCACGGCGAAAAGCCCGGGAAGGGAGAGCTGTGCCACAGCAGACCCAGTACCACAAGAACCCGGAAGCCGTTTCGCGGCTCGACCCGGAGCAGTACCGCGTGACCCAGCAGGACGGCACCGAGCGCCCGTTCGCCAACGCCTACTGGGACAACCACGAGCCCGGCATCTACGTCGACGTCGTGTCCGGCGAGCCGCTGTTCGCATCGGTCGACAAGTACGACAGCAACTCCGGCTGGCCGAGCTTCACGAAGCCGATCGCCAAGACGAACGTTATCGAGCGCGAAGACTCCAGCCACGGGATGATCCGGACTGAGGCCCGCTCACTGCACGGGGACAGCCACCTCGGCCACGTCTTCAACGACGGTCCCCGCGACAAGGGTGGACTGCGCTACTGCATCAACTCCGCGTCGTTGCGGTTCATCCACCTCGACGACCTGAACAACGCAGGGTACGGCGAATACCGCACCCTGTTCACGAGTGACACCAACACTGACACCGACGACAAGTAGGGAGACGACGTGACCACCGAAAAGGCGATCCTCGCCGGCGGCTGCTTCTGGGGCATGGAGGAGCTGTTCCGCCGCCAGCCCGGCGTCGTGTCCACGCGCGTCGGCTACAGCGGCGGCGACGTCCCGAACGCCACCTACCGCAACCACGGCACCCACGCGGAGTCCATCGAGGTCGTCTACGACACCGAGAAGACCGACTTCCGCGCGCTGCTCGAGTTCTTCTTCCAGATCCACGACCCCTCGACGAAGAACCGCCAGGGCAACGACATCGGCACCAGCTACCGCTCGGCGATCTTCTACACCAGCGACGAGCAGAAGCGGGTCGCCGAGGACACGATCGCCGACGTCGACGCCTCGGGCCTGTGGCCCGGTAAGGTCGTCACCGAGGTCACCCCGGCAGGCGACTTCTGGGAGGCCGAGCCCGAGCACCAGAACTACCTGCAGACCTACCCCAACGGTTACACCTGCCACTTCCCGCGCCCCGGGTGGAAGCTCCCGAAGCGGGCGACGGCCTGACACCTCCGGCGCGCGGACCCCGGGTCCGCGCGCCGGCCCAGGCCGAAGTGGTCGGCCTGGACGAGGAGTCGGCCGGATAGGTGCGGGCCCTCTGCGGCACCGGTGCCGCTGACCGTCGGCGCGCCGCTCACGACGCATCGCCGAGCAACTCCTGAGCAGCAGCCTGCCCAGTCTAGGACTAGATAGTCCAGGAAAAGATTCGCCCCACCGAGGATCTCGCGGACATAGCACCCAGTTAGGTCAGGTAGGCGGCTAATGCGTTCGTCCTTCACCACCACGAATGCGACATGGTGCCGGCTGGACTCCAAGGTCCCATTCTAGGTGGGTTATCTGGCACGCTGGATACACTTGACCGATGGGCGACGAGCAGGGGGCTGCGCCGACGAAGCAGCGAAGGATCAGCCAACGCGGCATCGCGACGCGAGAGCGGATCCTCGAGGCGGCGAACCGGCTGATGTTCGTGCGCGGAGTGAACGCGACGACCCTCGACGACGTCCGCGAGGCAAGCCAGACGAGCAAGTCTCAGCTGTACCACCACTTCGCCGACAAGCAGGAACTCGTACGCGCGTTGGTCAAATATCGAGGCGAGCTTGTGCTTCAGCGTGAGCGCGGAGGGCTCGAACGACTGAGATCGTTCTCAGGGCTGGTTCGGTGGCGTAACGCGCTGGTCCAAGCCAACTCGCTGAACAACGGTAAGTACGGGTGCGGCCTCGGGTCGATGGCTGTCGAGCTGTCCGATCAGGATGAGCAGGCTCGATCGATGCTGTCTGAGACGTTTGCGGCATGGGAAAAGCTGATCAGTGATGGTCTGCACCGGATGCGGGAAAGCGGTGCACTGCGCGAGGACGCCGACCCGGAGAAGTTGGCCACCGGGTTGATGGCAGCCCTGCAGGGCGGCTACCTGCTGGCGAACGCCGCGCACAACATCGCACCCATGGAAGTTGCTCTGGACATGGCGCTGGAACACATCAAATCGTTCCTCTCGGAGCCGTCCGGCGAGCCGACCCGTTAATTGGGCCCTTTCATCGTGATCAGGTTGGTCACGGCGGGCGCGAGCAGTCCGGATCGCTGAGGGCGAGAATCGATCCCGGTGGCGGCGCCTGGACCCGGCCGGCAAGCCCTACTCCCCCTCACCCATCTGCGCAACGGCGACTCCTACGCCTTCCTCGAGTCCGCCGAGTCGCGGGAGGCGACGACGATTGCCGCCCAGATGCGTGAACATCCTAGCCTCAACGGACTGGTTGGTCCATCTCTGGGCATGCTGTTGAGCGAGTGAAGCTGGGACGGCTTGATCCTGACTACCTCTTAGTGCAGCTTAAAACACCCCGAGGCGATGGCTAGCGGGGCCGAGCGGTTCTGGCGGCGAGCGATCAATTGGACTATCCAGTCCGCCGGGGCTAGCCTGCGGAGGTACCCGGTCGTGGGTAATACGCCCGGCCATAGCCCCCGCTCAGACTGCGGCTCGGCTGCTGCTGGATCCGCGTACCTGGACCGTCACTACCAGGATCTACAGGAAGGCGCGGCTGATGGAAACCGATCAGGATCGTGTCGTCGCATCCGCCCGAGCTGTCCTTCCGGCCACTGAGCGCCGGCGCACGGACATGACGACCCGCGGCTTCACGTTCGTCGCCGATGAACCGCACAACGGCGCACTCGGCGAAGGCCCGACGCCGACGGAGTACCTGTTGATGGCGCTCGCGTCGTGCACTGCTCAGACGCTGCGGCAGTACGTCGACTACAAGTACGACACCGCCGGTGACATCACCGTCGAGATCGACTACCACGAACCCGCGCAGGAAGGCGCAGAGCGCTACCTGCAGCGCACGATCACGCTGAGTGAAGAGCCTGACCCTGACGACTTGAAGGTGATGCATGAGATTGCCGAGAGGTCCCCGGTGACCCCGCTGATCCAGTTCGCGTGGAGCGTGCGGACCGAGTTCGTCGGCCCGCGCTGACATCAGGGCGGTTACTGCTCGGCGATCACGGCCGAGCAGCAAGTGGTTGCGTTCCGCCCCAGGTGGCGACAGTGTTTCCGTCGACCGCGACAGCTTGAACGCGATGTGGTGCCGTGCATGCGGCGCAGGTCCTGGTGGCGTGCGCGAGCCGTGCGGGTAGAGGCCGGCGTCGCGCACGGCTCGCAGTGTGATCAGCGGCGCCACGGTGGACGGTGCGCCGGGTTCGAGCGAGCATCGCAGTGCCTCGTCGAGCACGGTCGCCCCGACCATGACCTCACCTGATAGTCGTCCGCATCCTGCAGGTCATCTGCGGGCTCTCTCCGCAGCCGGCCGCAGCTGGGGCAGCGCGATCACTACTGAACCGCGGGTCGCTTGCCCGCACTGCGGCACGTGATCTCGCTGTCCATGCTGGCCCGGCCAGCGCGTCGGAAGGTGACGTGTGACCGAAACCAAGATGAGCGGCCGAACGATCCGGGTGCGGAATCTAGCGGCACCGGTGCGAGCCTTCCTGCGAACTGAGTCCGGCAGCGCCCGCGTGCTCGTGGCCGCCATCGTCGCCGCACTGCTCTGGGCCAACATCGACCTCGGCTCCTACGAAGCCGTCTGGCGCACCCAACTGTCCCTGCGCCTGGGGCACCTCGAGCTCTCGCGCGACCTGCACACCTGGATCAACAGCGGCTTGATGACGTTGTTCTTCCTGGTCGTCGGGCTTGAGGCGCGGCGCGAGTTCGACCTCGGCGACCTACGCGATCGGCGACGTTTCGTGCTGCCCGGCGTGGCCGGCGTGATCGGCATGCTGATCCCGGTGCTGATCTTCCTGGTGATCAACCACGGCGGGCCGGGCGCGCACGGCTGGGGCGTGGCCATGTCGACCGACACCGCCCTCGCATTGGGCCTGCTGGCACTGCTCGGCCGGGGCGTGCCCGACCGGGTCCGGATCTTCCTGCTCACCGTGTTCGTGGTCGACGACTTGATCGCACTCATCGTCATCGCCCTGGTCTACAGCGACGACATCAAGATGATGCCCATCGTGGTGGCCGTAGCGGCGTTCGCGGTCATGCTGGCCATCCGCGCAGCCGGCGTCCGACGCGGCTCGGCGTACGTGCCGGTCGCCATCGTGATGTGGGGCGCGCTGCTGGTCAGCGGAGTCGACCCGGTGGTGGCCGGACTGGCCATCGGGTTGACCGCGTTCGCCTACTCTCCCGGCCGAGCTGAGCTCGAGCAGGTCAGCGGGCTGTTCCGGTCGTTCCGTGAGCAGCCGACGCCCAAGCTCGCGCGTACGGCTTCGATCGGCCTCGCGAATACGCTGTCGCCCAACGACCGTCTTCAACGCATCTACCACCCCTGGTCCAGCTACGTCATCGTGCCGCTGTTCGGGCTGGCCAACGCTGGCATCAGCATCGACGGCCCGTTCCTGGCCCAGGCGTTCGCGTCGCCTGTCACCTGGGGCGTGCTGCTCGCCTATGTCGTCGGCAAGCCGCTCGCCGTGATCGGCACCTCGGCCGGGCTCACCTGGATCTCAAACGGCCGCATCCGTCCGGCCGTGGGCTGGGTGGGCGTGCTGGGCAGCGGCACGATCGCCGGTGTCAGCTTCACGGTGTCGCTGCTGATCGCCAGCCTGGCCTTCACCGGCGACCAACTGGCCGAGGCCAAGGTCGGGGTGCTCAGCGCCGCGATCGTATCCTCGGCGCTGACCTGGGCCGCGTTCCGCGTCACCAACATGCTGCCCAAGGACAAGCGCACCCGGGCGCTGTTCGGCGACATGACGGAGCTGATCGACCTCATCCCAGGGGTCGACGAGAAGCGGGACCACGTCCGCGGCCCAGCCGGTGCGTCGGTAACGCTGGTGCAGTACGGCGACTTCCAGTGCCCGTACTGCGGCAAGGCCGAGCCGGTCGTCCGGCAGTTGTTGGGCCACGCCGACCTGCGTTTCGTGTGGCGTCACCTGCCGCTGTCAGACGTGCATCCGCAAGCCCGACTAGCAGCCGAGGCCGCCGAGGCAGCGGCCGCTCAGGGCAAGTTCTGGCAGATGCACGACCTGCTGCTCGACCACCAGGACAAGCTGAACATCACTGATCTCATCAGATACGCCGGCGACCTCGGCCTGGATCAGAAGCGCTTCCACGACGATCTGATGAGCCAGGCCCACGCCGGCCGCATCGAAAGCGACATCGAATCGGCCGACAACAGCGGGGTGTCCGGCACCCCGACGTTTTTCATCAACGGCCGCCGCCACTACGGCGCCTACGACATCACGACCTTGACCGCCGCCATTCGTACGGCCCGAGCCCGGGCCCACCTCGGCCGCGAGGCATCACCGAGCCGTAGGTAAGCGCGTCCGTCGACTCGACAGCACGCCGGTCGGCCCTCGGATCCCTGTCGCGCGGACTCTTGCCTTGACGCGAAGCGGTGGGAGCGTCAAGAGGAGCCGCGACCTCATCGAGGTGCAGAAGCGGGCGGCGGCCAGAGCGGCTGTGGAGCGGTGTGCATCGAGGATCGGGGCGGGAAGTGGCCCAAGGCGCATGCGGCGACCCTCGTTACGCCGCTTGCCGCCAGCCTCGGCATCAGCCGGCGACAAGCGGTTGGCGGCCGCGCGTCGCGATGCACTTCACGGGCACGGACGACCAGGTGTGTTGGTCGACGCCTCCTTATGACCTGGTACGCCAGGACCCGTCGGTCGCCGTGTCAGCGACCGTCGCGCGGATGCTGCGGCGGCGTTGGGTCGTCCGGTGGTGGCGGTGGTAACTCTTCGAACACATCGTCCGTCTGCGTCGGCTGCTTCGGGCCGAACGCGTAACGCACCAGCCAGAACCCGATGAGCGCCACAAGGACGACGATCAGAAAGAAGCATGCTATCCCCCCGGTGATGCCCATATCGCGAAATTATCGTGTTATCCACAGCGGGGGACTCGGTTTCGAGGATGTCGATCAGGTGAGCGGCGGCCTCGGCCAAAGGTGACGACTCAGCCCCGCCTCCTGGACCGGCCGGCACCGCCAGGTCACCCCGGGAATGCTGGGAGTGACTTCGCAGGTCAAGCAGCGAGTCGGTAGCGGGCCCGGTGGTTGCGCTGGTGCTCTTGGCCCAGATGGTAGGTCCAATAGCGGTCGAAGTCGCCGTTGGCGAGCAGTGCGCGGAGTCTTAGGACGGCTTCGGCGCCGGCGCTCCGCCCGGCCGTCGACGCGTTCGTCCGACAAATTCGCTACCCGACGGCCGGAGCGCAGTGATACACCACCGACGTGCAAAACATCTTGGAGTTCCCCGAGGTCCTGCGGCTGATCGAAGACCGCGCGGCCGCGTTCCGCGCCGCGGTCGCGTCCGCCCCCGACCTTGACGTCCAGGTCCCGACCTGCCCGGACTGGACGCTGCGCGAACTGGCGCAGCACCTCGGCGACGGCCGCCGCCGCCAGGCCGCCATCATCGCGGCGGGCCCGGGCGCTGAGCCCCCGGCGAGGACGGACCCGAAGGGCGCCCCGACCGCGCCCCGCGACCGCGAAGCACTGGACGCCTGGCTCGCCGAGTCGACCGAGCTCATGCTCGACGCGATGCGCAAGGCCGGCCCCGACCGCGGCTGCTGGACCTGGTGGGGCCGCTCGCAGGCCCCGGAGACCAGCGGAGCCGTGGCCCGGCACCAGATCCAGGAGATCGCCGTCCACACCTACGACGCCCAACTCGCCCAGGGGGCCGCACAACCGCTGCCGACGGACGTCGCGGTCGAAGGCGTCGACGAGTTCCTGACGACCGTCTCGGCGACGACCGTCCCCTGGCCGTTCAAGCCGGCGACCATCGACCTGCACACGACCGAGGGCCGCTCCTGGCGCCTGACCCTCAACGCCGACGGCGTCCGCTGCGACGACCTCGCCGCAGACGCGGAGCCGGGCGACATGGCGATGCGAGGCGCAGCGAGCGAACTGGTCCTCTACTTCTACGAGCGCGTCCCGCTCGACGGCCTGGAGACCACCGGCGACACCGAGCCGATGGAGCAGCTCGCAGACTGGGACCCGAACGCGTAAAACGGGCACTTGTGACGCATCTGTCGGCGGTCGCCGGTCACACCGTCTGTTTGAGCTCGTGCTCGACAGCGTGAGGTTCAGAGGATCTGCGCTTCGAGATCGAGGGTCAGACCCGTGGATCACAGTGAGCATCGACCTCGCCTGGTGACCCGACAGTCAGGATCGGTGCAGCTGAGCCGACGCAGGTGCGTGAGAGGCGGTCGCGCGGGCTTCTACCCGTCGGAATTCGGGTGAGGTGACCGTTCGTAACGTCGCTGCGAGCACGAGGCAGCAGAGTGCTGCTCCGCCCCAGAAGACCGCTCTCACGCTGATCAGTTCCGCGGTGAGGCCGGCGAGCAGAGCCCCGAGCGGCATCGATCCCCAGCTGGTCAGGCGGCTGACTCCGCTGTAGCGGCCCATCATCTCGTCGGGCACGACGAGCGCGCGCAGCGAGCTGTAGGTGACGTTCCAGGCGCCGGAGCCGGCCCCACCCAGAACGGTCGTCACGGCGATCAGCCGGGGCGACGAGGTGATCGCCGGTGCTGCCAGCAGCACGGCGAAGCTGGCCATCGACGTGGCGAGGACGACCCGCCGTCCCAGCCGGCGGGTGAGTGCGGGCGCGGCGGAGGCTCCCACGACGCCGCCCACTCCCAGGGCGCCGATCAGCAGCCCGTACTCCGACCGGCTCAGGTCCATCGGCCCGGGTGCGACCGCATAGACGACGATGACCGCCATCCAGGCCGCCCAGCATCCGCTCGCCGCGCCGGCCACCAGCAGTAGGGTCCGCAGAATCCTTTCCCGCCACACGTACTGGATTCCCTCCCAGATGTCGGCGCGGAGGCCGGATGCTCCCGTCGCCGGTCTGGGGTAACCGTTGCTGCGGTAGTGGCCGGTCATGATCGCCAAGGCGAGCAGCGCGCCTGCGTAGCCCAGGCCGCCGGCGCCGAGCGCGGCGGCCAGTCCGGCGGCGGCCAGCAGGCCACCCAGAGGTGGCCCGATGAACTCGTTGGCCGCGGTCTCGGTCGCGGTCAACTTCGCGAACGCGGATTCCATGCGATTGCGGGGCACCACCATCGGCACGACCGACATTCGGGTTGTGTCGGCGAACACCTCGGCGGTGCCGAGGAGCAGCGCCCCCGCGTACAGGCCGGCCAGCGGGAGGACGTCCGCGAGGATGGCACCCACGAGCACGGCGAGGACCAGGGCGCGCGCGGCGGCCATCGTCATGATCAGGCGTCGGCGGTCGGCCCGGTCGGCGAGCGCGCCGGCGGGCAGCGAGAACAACAACCAGGGCAGAGTGTTGGCCAGGGTGATACCGGCGACCAGCGCCGGGGAACCCGTCATCGAGACGGCCACCAGAGGCAGGGTCAGCTTGACGACACCGTCAGCCAGGTTGGTGACCGCGGCGCCGGCCCACAGAGCCCTGAAGTTTCGCGCGCTCACGGACGTCGGTTCGCTCGGCTGGGTCTCGCTGTGCATGGCCAGGAGCTTGCAGCGTCGCGCGGTGCCACCCTAGAGTTTCGACTGGAGGCGAAACGTGGCGGTGTTCCTGGTCGACGCCGAAGTGATGGCGCAGGCGCGTTTCGGCACTTCACAGCTCACCGAGACGTTGGGGGCGCTCAATATCCTGCGCCGGGGTCAACCGCTTCCGTGGCACCGAGCCTGGCGGGACCAGCATGTCGATGCGTTCCATGGCTATCTCGACGACGATCCGGTGACCGCGGCCATTCTGGGGCACGCGATCTCGTCCTCCTGGATGGCTGACTTCCTGACGGTGCCGCCTGCCCGTCCGGACATGACGCTGGACGACGAGCTCGTGGCACTGGAGTCGTTGCCGGACGACCGGATCCGTGGGGACCTGGCCCACGTACGGTCCCCGCTGGCCCCGGAACTACGCGGTACGGGGTTAGCGAGCCGGACGGCCGCTCTGTTGCGCTGGGTCTGGCAACACACGATCGAGCCGGACTGGCCGCGCCGACAATCGGTGCTGCGCGCCGATGTGGTGTCCCGGATCTCCCGCCTGAGCAGGGACGGATGGTCCGGGGTCATCAACGACATGCGGCCGGGCATGCACTGGCTCGGCGACGGCCGGCTGCAGGTCGAGCAACGGCCTTACCCACCATGCGACGTGCGGGGCGGGACGCTGACGTTCTTCGCGGCTCACTGCCGGGGAGGCTGGATCTCCTGGAGGTTGCCCGATCGCTTCGGGATCGTCTATCCGGTGACGGGGATCTTCACCGAGACTGCTCTCACCACACCGGATCCTCTGCGCCGCCTGCTCGGGAACGCACGGAGCACGATTCTGGTGCAGGCGGCCGAGCCGGTCAGCACCACGGCCGTGGTCGCCGCGACCGGACTGCCGCTCGGCACGGTCGGTGGTCACCTGCGCGTGCTGACGGAGGCCGGTCTGCTCCAGAAGCGCCGGTCGGGCCGGGAGGTCCTCTACTGGTGGACGGATGCGGCCCGGGCGCTCCTGGCCGGAGCCTCATCGTTCTGACGGGGGTCGACGTGTCGACATGACCTTCGGGATTGACCACGTGAACCGGGATGATCAGGTACCCCGGTGGGTGCACTGGTCAGGATTGCGGCTCCGCGCAGCGGCCCCCTGTCGGCGTGCCGGCTCTCGTCGCCGGCTTTCCCGGGCGCCGCTCCAGGGCCCGTCCTTTACCGTCCCGGGCTGATGTTGTGGTTGACGCGGAACATGTTGCGCGGGTCGAAGGCACGCTTGACCTCCACCAGACGCTGGTAGGTGTTCGGATCGTAGGCCCGCGCCACCGCCTCAACCGTGGTGTCGTAGCCGGTCAGAAAGTTGGCCTGCTTGCCGCCCGTTGCCCAGCGGGCCATCGCGTCGGCGAGCGCGGCCAACGGCGCGCCGAACTCCTCCGCCATGCCGGGCGTGCCGAACGCGGCGCCGGAGAGCTGGAAGGCAGCGTCGCGGTTGCCGACGGCGTTTGGCACGCGCGGTTCGCGGCCGAGCGCGCCGCCGAGCTGGCGGATCTCGATCGTCGCCGGGGTGTCGACGCCCGGACCGGCGACGGCGATCAGCGCGTCGGCGGCCTCTGCGGGAAAATCGCGGAGCAGGGTCGACATCTCGTACGTCGGCGCCGGCGCGACCGGATCCGCGTGGATGGCGGCGATCGCCGTGTACGCCATCTCGGTCACCGTGTCGATCAGGGCCGGCGCCGCGCCGCGAAGGTCCGCGACGAGCCGTTGACCGTTGGCGGCTGGACCCAGGTAGGCGATCCGCACGTGGACGGTGAAGCGGTCGCGCAACGGTTCCGGCACGGACGGCGCCGACGGCAGCCGCAGGAACGCGAACGACACCGTCAGCTCCTCCGGGGCGGCGGCAACCAGCCGGCGGTACGCGTCGATCACCTCCTTGACGTGTTCGCCGGCGAAGTACAGCCCGCCGCCGTACAGGCTCGTCACCGGCACCAGGCCCATGGTGAGCGAGGTGACCACGCCGAAGTTGCCCATGCCACCTCGGATTGCCCAGAACAGGTCCGGCTCGTGGTCCGCGTCGATCCGTCGAAGCGAGCCATCCGAGGAGACGATCTCGGCGGTGTGCACATGATCGGCGGCGTAGCCGTACGTGCGGCCGAGGGTCGGGCTGAGCCCGCCGCCGAGGACGTAGCCGACCATACCGACGTTGGGCGACGAGCCGGCCAGCGGCGCCAGGCCGGCCTCGGCCGCCGCGTCGATCAGTCGCTGGGCTGTGACGGCAGCGCCGATCGTCGCCGTACGCGACCCCGCATCGACGCTGACGCCATTGATCCGGCGCAGATTGATCATTACGGCACCGTCCGCGGGCACGACCGCACCGTGCCCCGTCGCGACCGCGGCGACCGGCAGACCGTTCGCGTTGGCGAAGCAGACGGCGGCCTGCACGTCCGCGACGGACGTGGCACCGACCGCGACGATTGGGCGTTGCGCCAGGGCCGTGTACCACGTGGCGGTCTCCGCGCGGTAACCCTCGTCGCCGGGGACCAACACCGGGCCGGCGACCTCCGCGGTCAGCCGGGCCAGACTGTCCCGGTCGATGACGTACGTCATTCCGTAGCCTTCCCGGTCCCGTCTCCTGCCGGCCTCGGGTTCGCGCTGCCGACGGTCACTACGGGCGCCGACGGGCGGCACCGCGGGAGCCTCGTGCGGGCTTTGTGGGCGGACGATTCCGGCGTGCTCAGCGACCTTCGATGGCGGAGGCGATCTTCGCCGGGGCGTTCAGGGGTGCAAGCTGATCCTCGCCCAGTCCGTACCGCTGGGCGAGGTACGCGGGATCCTGCCAGGTGACCAGCGAGCCGGGCTGGCCGTCGTCGCGCACCATGAGTCGCATTGGCAGGTCGATGGCGATCTCGGGTCGGGCCTGCATGAGCGGAGTGCCCGCCTGCGGGTTCCCAAAGATGATGACCTGCGTGTCGGGCATGCTCAGCCCGGCCTTGCGAGCGGCCGCCGCATGGTCGACCACCGCCGCCACCGCAGCGCCTACGCGTTCGGCCTCAGCCCGCAGCGCCGAGATTGTCTCCCCGACATCGTGGGCGCTCCGCCTGGTCACCAATCCGTCGTTCACGGCCGACCCCCCGATCACCGTGTCGCTGGGCGAACCCGTCTCATCTTGCCCGCAACCGAGGCCGGTACGGGGAGGTTTGCCACAAACGGCCGCCGGTGCTCCCCGATGGGGAACTGCCTGCCGCGCCCAACTCGCCGGTCCCGCCCCTCGGTGCTCGGCGCCAGGACAAAAACGGATCGCCTCGCCAGCCCGTCCCGCCCTACCTTGTAACTGGATCTCTTTCTCCGACCCAATCACGAGAGGACGTCATCCCGCGTGACACCGCCCGCTCTTTAGACCTGACACCTTCCCCGCGCATCGGTCGCCGACGTCGCCGTCGGCTCATTTCCCATGCCTTCCGTCAGGTCTTGAGAGAGATCATGTCTACGCGTCTTCATATCGTTTCGCCCTGGACCCGTGCGCGCACGGGCCTTCCCGCGCTCGCATTCCGCTGCGTCCACTGCCTTTCCGTTCACCATCGAATCCCGGTCCGGTGCCTGGATCCGATCCTTCTGGCGGGCTACTCCGACAACTCCTCCCCCCTGGTCGCCCGCGTGCTTCTCGACCCGCTGATCGCCCGGGACAACCGGTTCACCCTGAAGTGGGACTCGCCCCTTCGACACGAACGGTTCACCGCCCAGAGGGCTGGGCATCAGCCGCGGGGAGATCGCTCGCTGCGTCAAGATCGGCATTCCGCTCGACCGCAGAACCCACAGTGGCTACTCGTTCGTCCTGCCATGACCCGCCGCCGTGGGCCTGAGCCGCAGAAAGAGGCAAGGTGGCCTTGCCCCGGACTGCATCACGCGGCGGTCCGCGCGCGGTCGCTCATGACCGGGCGCGAACGAAGGTCAGGGCCAGCCCGATACCGGCGACGAGGGTGAACGCCCGGTTCCCCTGACGGGGTCGGGCCACGGATCTCGTTCCAGGTGCTCGGGGTCACTCGAAGGCGTGCCACCGCTGCCGCCTACCTGCTCACCGTCGAGGAACCCGCCAGCTCCCGCGCGACGTGCACCCCGGACCCGGCCCGACCCGCCCCGTCGTCCTGACCGCGGTCATCACCCTTCCCACCCCGCGTACGCCTCGGTAAGCCGCCCCCGCCGGCGGCCCCGAGGCCTGCGCGTCTCACCCTTCTTGTTCCTGGGTGACGGGTCCGAGGTCGTCAAGACTAATGACCTTCGCCACCGCGCTCAGGTCATTGTTCAGCTGGTGATCGCGCCCGGGCAGTAGGTGCAGCTGTGCCTGCGGGATGACGCGGGCGTAAAGGTCAGCGTGCGACGGTGGGGCAGTTTCGTCCTGGAGTCCATGGAACACATGCACCGGCACGCCTTGCGGCAGCCTTGCCCCGGGGTTGTGCGGCAGCTCGAACTCGTCGCCGGGCCAGCCGCCCGCACCGACGAACGGGGCGGCGATCAGCACGATCGCCGCGAGCTCCCGTTCCGGTGGCCGTTCGGCGAGCGCGTTGATGAGGATCGTTCCGCCCACCGAATGGCCCGCGACGACGGCGCCGTCGTCCAAGGCCGCCATTTCACGACGGATGGCCGCGCTCCACCCGGCGTAACTCGGCTCGTCCTCGTCGGGCATGCGCGGGTAGCGGACCTCATACCCGTCGCCGAGCTCGCGCCTCAGGCTGTCGAACAGCTTGTTGTCCCATTCGTCGTGCACGCCCGCGCCGCCGCCCTGAATGAACAGGAACTGCCGAGTGCCTGCCATGACGATCCTCCTTCGCGCCCTCGTGACGATCTGGTTCGATACGCGCTGCCGGCTCCTGCGAAGCCCGGGCGTAGATGCAGGTGGCCGTTGACCCGGCGGAACTGCTTGCCGGACTCAAGCCGTCAACGGACCACCACATGGAGCCCGCATAGGGCATAGTATTCTAGTGCTAGATTACGGCTGTGGAGTTGACTCCCGCTGAGCTGACCGTGTTGGGCCTGGTCATCGAACGGCCGCAGCACGGTTACGACCTGGAGCAGGTGATCGAGCAGCGCGGCATACGGCAGTGGACCGACATCGGGTTCTCCTCGATCTACTACCTGCTCACCAAGCTGGAGCAGCGCGGCCTGCTCCATGTCCCGCAGGCTCCGGCCGCCGCCAAGTCCCGCCGCGTCTTCCACGCCACCACCGAGGGCCGCCGGGTTGCGGCACGCAACGCGCTGGCCTTCGTCGCTGAGGCGCGACCGGTCCCACAATCACTGCTGGTCGGCGTCGCCAATCTGTCCCTGCTCTCGGCGCAGCAGTACGCAGAGGCACTGCGCACCCGGCTGACGCAGCTCGAAGCTCGGATCGCCGCAGTCCAGGCGGCGCAGCAGGCACAAGCCACTCTCCCGCTCGCAGCGCTTGAGGTGTTCTCCTACACCCTGAGCCTCATGGATGCAGAAAGGCAGTGGCTCGCCACCCGAGTCCAGGTGCCCCGTGACCAAGAAGACTGACGACAAGATTGACTTCAAGAAGACCCTTGACGCCTACCAAGCGCAACGAGGCCGGTTCCGGATAGTCGACGTACCCGACATGCAGTACCTCATGATCGGCGGCCACGGCGACCCCAACACCTCGCCCGCCTTCACCGAGGCGGTCGAAGCGCTCTACCCGGTGGCGTACAAGCTGAAGTTCGCCAGCAAGCGAGACCTCGGGCGCGACTATGTCGTTCCGCCTCTGGAAGGCCTGTGGTGGGCCGAGGACATGGCCTCTTTCACCGTGGCACGGGACAAGTCGCGGTGGGACTGGACGTTGTTGCTCATGGTCCCCGACTGGGTCAACCAGACCATGTTCACCACTGCCGTTGAGCAGACCGCTGCCAAGCGCCGGCCGACGCGTCTCGACGACGTCCGCCTTGAAACGCTGTCAGAGGGGCGGTGCGTGCAGACGTTGCACGTCGGTTCCTTCGACGACGAGGCCGAGGTCCTCGCACAACTGCATCATCAGTTCATCCCCGGCAACGGGCTTCGTATGGCCGGAACCCACCACGAGATCTACCTCAGCGACTACCGCAAGGTCGCATCCGACAAACAGCGCACCATCCTCAGGCAGCCGATCACCATCGACACCGAGGTCTGATCGGGAGCCTGGCCGCCACCCGGTGACGGGCGGGTAATGGGCTCATCGGCGTGGGCGGACGGCGCCCGCGAGCCGTCCAGATCCTACGTTTCGGGGCGTGATCGGCTGATCAGAAACGCTGGTCGCCCGTCAATGCGCAGACCCAGCCGAACTTGACGCTATCGAATCGGAAGGCGCACGTGTTTCAATCGCGGTGCGCATCTGAGAGATGCGCCCTGACAGCGGCGGATTGTCGAAGAGCTCACCGACCCCGCCGAGCACGAGGACACGCGCCGCCGCGCCGACGGCGGCAGTGACGACAATCTGCTCGCCTCGCGCCACGGCGGTTTCCCTGACGGCCAGCAGTGCAGCAAGCGCGGCGCAATCGAGATGCCGCAGCGCTGTCAGGTCGAGAGCGAGACACGTCACCCAAGAGGGAGCCAGCAGGCGCCTCAGGTCGTCCTCAAGCTGATCGGCGGTAGCTAAGTCGGCTTCACCGCTCAGGGTGACATACCGAGTGCTTGCGCCTACGTCCCGGTAGTCGCATCGCAGCACGCCGCGACCAATGGCATCGTCCATCGAAGGACTCAGTCCCCGCCCGGCGAAGGACGCTAGGAGGGCCGGCCGAGGTAGCACCATCGATCCGGCGCCGAAGAGGACAGAGCTTGAGTGCGGCGGTGCCGGCCTCGACGTGGCGCTTCGGGCGCCAACTCGAACGGTACCCGCGACCGCCGGTACCCGCCAGATCGGGCAAGCCCTGCTCACGGCAGAGGCCACCGGACGAGGCTGCGCCTACAGGCTCCGCATCTATGCGCCCCCACAGCTTTTCGAGGGCTGCGCCGGATTGGCGTGGCGGTCAGCCCGGGGTTGGTCGGTTCCTACGTGCGTGGGCCGCGCCCAGCCACTCGCCGAGCCGACGGCGAACCCGGATGCGGCGATACCCGCCGTGCACGGCCCCGGTTGGTGGTGGATCGAACAGCGATCCCAACCCGGGTGCGGCTGCGGCGGGCTTGGTCAAGAACGTCGCGCTCCACCGGGCGACTAACGACTCGGTGACACGAGGTGCCATTCGGTGAGCGATCAGCGCCAGGTGCGAGACCGCCCCGGTTGTCACCTGCCTGCGCGGGCGGCGGGCGCAGGCGAGGATCGTGGCAGCGAGGCGCTCCGGTGCGTACGCGGGCGGGATAGCTCGTAGTTTCCGGCCCGAGTGGTTGGCGGCCCGCTGGAAGAACGGCGTGTCGACCGGCCCGGGTAACACGAGACAGACCCGTATCCGAGGATGACGGGCAACCTCCTGCTGAAGGTTCAGGGCCAGCCCTCTGATGGCGAACTTCGTCATGGAGTAGAGCGGCACAAGCGGATTCGGGAACACAGACAGCAGTGACCCGACGAGCACGAGGATCCCGCTGCCCTGCGCCTGAAATACAGCTAGGGCCGCACGGGCGCACAGCACGGTGCCGAATACATTGGTGTCCACCAGCCGACGAATCTCGTCCACCGATTCAGAGCCCAACGGCCCGGCAACGCCGACGGCCACCGCTTCAACCCAGACGTCTATCTTCCCGAACCGCTGCACCGCCAGTCTGGCCAACCGCTCCACAGCCACTGGATCTGCGATATCGGTCGGCACAACCAGCACCTGCCCACCCCGTGCCCGGCAGTCGTGCTCGACCTCCGCAAGCGCTTCTTGGCCGCGCGAGACGAGTACCAACCTGGCCCCTTCGGCAGCGAACGCCAACGCGGTCGCGCGGCCAATCCCGCTCGACGCCCCCGTGATCAGCACCACGGCGTCACGGAAGGTTCTACGCTTGACCATCACACCTCCCGCAACACGGCAGAACGAGATCAACCATCTACCCGCGGGCGTGACAATCACTCCCAGGGTGCATCACGCTTGCCTGCCGAGCCGCGGCGAACCGCTGGGAAGGCCAGGAGACTACAGGCCACCTGTCGGCCCAGTGCCTTGACATGGCGGCGGCTGATCCTGCTCCTCGAGCTGACCATGCGGCTGGCCCCGAGGAAGTCTTGCCGCCGGGTTAGGCGCGGGCGGCTGGCTCGGCGGGCGTGGCGGCAGGATCACCGGCTGACTCGGCCTGTTGTGCGCCGGCAGCGCGGGCGAGGGCTACCACCTCCAGCCCGCGGACGTCCCGGCTGGCCAACATGCCGAGGACGGCCAGCACCACCATCGTGGCGAGAATCAGCAGCGTGTCGCGGGTGCCGATCGCCGCGGCCACCGGTCCGACCGTCACCTGGCCGAGTGGGATGGCGACCCACGAGCCCAACATGTCGTAGGAGTAGACGCGGGCCAGGTGGTCGGCCGGGATGTGCTGCGCGATCGATGTGTCCCAGGCGACGGCGAACTGTTCGACGGCGATGCCGACCGCCACTCCGGTCGCCAACAGCACGACGATGGTGGGTGCCAGGGCCAGCCCCAGCAGCAGGAACGACTCGGCGAACATGCAGGCCACCCCGAGCAGCAGCAGCCGGCGAACCCGGATGCGCAGGGCGATCAACCCGCCCACGACCATGCCGGCGGTTTCCGCCGCCAACACCACACCCCAGGCGCTACGACCGATCGTCTCGTCCGCGACGGCCGGGCCGAGCACGTTCACGCCGCCGGCGAGGGCCCCGTTGAGAATCATGAAGCCGAGCACCACCACCCAGACCCAGGTCCGCGCGGTGAACTCGGCCCAGCCATCCCGAAGGTCAGCGACGATGCTCGTGCGGGTGCTCTTCGCCGGCGCAGCAGCGACCCTGACCCCGGTGAACGCGATTGCGGCGACAGCGAATGTGAGCGCGTCAACGGCGAGACCCCACCCTGGCCCGACGGCGGCCACCAGGAGACCACCGAGCGCGGCCCCGCCGATCATGCCCGCGTTGACGCCGAGCCGGATGAGCGCATTGGCCGGCTGAATCAACTCCGGCGGCACGGTCTGCGGCGTCGCTGCGGCCGAGGCTGGCTGGGACAGGGCGCTCACGATGCCGTTGGCCGCACCGAGCGCCAGCAGCAGCGGGATCGTCGCTGTGCCGGTGAGTACAAGGGCGGCCACCGCGGCCTGGGTCAGCGCACCCATCACGTTCGAGCCGACCAGGACCAGCCGGCGCGAGATCCGGTCGGCCACGACCCCGCCGAAGAGCACGAACAGCACGGTCATCAGCGATCTCGCGCCGACCACCAGGCCCAGGTCGCGCACCGAGCCGGTCAGATCGAGTACGGCGAAGGCCAGCGCGATGGGAGCGACGCCGTTGCCCAGCATGTTGATCAGCCGGCCAGCAGCGAGGTAGCGGAACGCGCCATACCGCAGCGGAGCCAGCATCAGTCCTCCATCCGAAGGTGACTCACAGCTGGGTGGTGCAGGGGACTCCCGCAATGATCGGCTTCCGGTGCGGATCGATCGAGTCATTCTCTTGAGAGCAGAAAGGGCGGTGCGATCCCACGTGTACAGCGCGATCCCACGAACCAACTCCCTTCGGAGCCGCCACGGTTGCGGTCGGGGTCACGCAAGGGCCAGGGGCAGGGCGAGGATGGCGAAACGGGCTACGCGTCCGAGCAGGCAAGCGATGGCGAACTCCCAGTGTCGCAGGCCGGCGGTTCCGGCTGCGATGCTGACCAGGGCGAGTGGTGGGACGCCGACGGAGGCGGAGAGGAGCACCGTCGGCAGACCGGTGCGGCGGTGAGAGAGCCAGCGCCGGACGGGCTCGGCCCACCGGGCAGCCCGGGCAGCCACGCGCCCTGATTGGTTGCGTCGTGCGAGCCTCCGGGCCAACCGGCCAGTTTCTCGACGAGCAGCTTCCAACAGCAGCACCTTCCCGACGGTTTGCCCGACCGCCAGAGCGATCACGGCGATCACCGCGTACCCGCCCGGCTGCCCGGCGACTACGGCGTAGGCCTCCGCGTTGACGACCGGGACAAGGGCCGAAGCGAAACCGTATCCGAGCGCGGCCGCGGCCTCCATCACACCGTTCATGCCCGGCTGTCCCGGTTCAGGAGGTTGGCTACCGCCACGGCGGACCACATCTTGATCACAAGGACGGCCAATGCCACGGTCGCTGCCAACGAGTATTGGCCGAACGCCACGGCGCCGATGACCCCAGCGGTATTGACCGCCTTCGCCACCGGCGACCAGTTCAATGCCCATACGCGCCGGTCAACAACGTGGAAGTAGTTCGGACTGATCACCGGCCAGCACAGGAACGCCAGTGACAGCATCGTGTCCAGGACCATGAACGATGGCAGGAACACCACGGCGACCAGCGAGACATCGGGCATCAGGGCGACCAGGCCCATACAGAGCACGGCGGTGCATGCCCGGTCGCTCACGATGTCGAGGACAGCACCGGCCCGGGTCTCCTGGCCGAGCCGCCGCGCAGCCAGGCCGTCGAGCATGTCACCGAGCCAGTAGACGCCGTACGCCACTGCGATCAAGGCGACAGAACCGGAAACGAGGGCGACGATGCCGAGTGTGACGGCGGCGAGCGTCCGGGTGATGGTGATGTAGTTGGGGATGGTGAGAAGCGGGCCGACCTGCAGGGCGGACCGGGAGTCGACGAGAGTCACCGCTGCAGCGTGCGGTTGTTGGGCCGTCCGGCGGAACGTACCGGGGTGCCGACCTCGGTGCGGCTGCGGTACCAGGGTGCCGGTTCGGCTGGTACCTGAGTACCTGGCTGACCCCAGGGCGGATCATCGAGACTGTGCAGGTGGTGACAGCGATCGGGCACTGGGTGCGCAGCCTCGAAGGCGTGCGCCGGCTCACCTATGGCGCGGCGGGTTTGATCGTCGTCGCCGTGGTCACGACGGTCGACCAGAACGTGCTCGTACCGGCGGGCTGGGTGTGGCTGGTGCTGCCCGCCGCCCTCACGGCCATGGCCCTACCTCCCGGCCCTCGGACATTGGTCTTCGCCGCCTGCGCCGGGTTCGTGGCGATCGTGAGCACAGGTGAGTCGGTCCAACTGGGCCTGGCGGCGGCCGCTTTCGTATTCGTCTCGACCTGCGAGGACCCTGCCCGCCGGCCTTGGCTGGGATGGGTGGCTGGTCTGGCCGGCGCCGCCGGCGCCCTCGCCATCGCCCTGCTGAGCCATCGTGGGCCCTACGAACAGCCCTTCGTCTTCGTGGCGGCCGGCTACCTCCTTGCCGTCCTGATGCGCTCGTGGTCACGCGGCAACGCCCTCACCCGGGAGACGAGTGCGCTACGTGACCAGGCTGCCTGGCTGGAACAGCGCACCAACCTGGCCCGCGAATTGCACGACGTGGTCGGTCACCACGTCACCGCGATGGTGGTCCAGGCCGAGGCCGGACAGTACAGCAGCGACCCGGCAGTGGCGTTGCGGACAATCGCGAACAGTGGCCGCACCGCCCTACGTGAGCTCGACACGCTCGTCGTACATCTACGCAACCCGGACGCATCGATAACCGTTAGCGCCCCACCGCGCCTGTCCGACATCGACGAACTGCTCGCCGAGCCGCTGCGCCAGCAGGGCGTCACGGTGCACGTCCGGCTCGACGCCGAGCCGGGACTCGACGAGGTGGGGGCACTGGCGGCATACCGCATCGCTCAGGAGGCCATCACCAACATCGCCCGCCACGCGAACGCCACCACCGCCTGGGTTGAGCTGATCCGCGTCGGCGAGCACGCCCGGCTACGGGTGAGCGACGACGGGATCGGGCCGCCCACGGCCGCAACACGCGGCTCGGGACTGCTCGGCATCGAGGAACGCGCGCGGGCGCTCAGCGGCAGCTCGCACGTGGGCCGGCGCCCCAGCGGCGGTACGGTGCTGGAGGCCCTCCTGCCGGTGGCGAAGCCGTGATCCGTGTCGTGATCGCCGACGACCAGCAGCTGGTCCGCGACGGCTTCAGCCAGATACTGCGTTCCCAGCCGGACATCCACGTCGCCGCCGAAGTCGCGGACGGGCGGCAGCTCCTCGATGCCGTCCGCCGCGATCCCCGCATCGACGTCGCCCTCGTCGACATCCGCATGCCGGTACTGGACGGCCTACAAGCCACCCGGGAACTGGCCGCGATCCCCCACGCCCCGGCCGTCATCATCGTCACCACCTTCGACGATGATGCGTACGTCCTGGACGCCATCGCCTCCGGAGCGCGTGGGTTCCTCCTCAAACGCAGTAGCGCCCACGACCTCATGTCCGCCGTACGCACAGTCGCGGCCGGCGGAGCGATCCTCTCGGCCGACATCACCGGCGCCGTCCTGGAACGCGTACGGTCGACCGGCCCGGCTACCCGCGTGGACCTCGCCGCCTACCAGCTGACCGCGCGCGAGACCGACGTGCTCACGTTGATCGGCGGCGGGCTCAACAACGACGAGATCGCGCGAAGTCTCCATCTGTCGATGAGCACAGTCAAAACCCACGTCGCGAACGTGTTGGCGAAGACCGGCAGCCGCGACCGCGTGCGAGCCGCCATCCTGGCCATCCAGGCTGGCCTTTCATAATTCAAGGCGCTCAACCGCGGAGATGTGGAGATCGGCGACCTGACGGGCGCCCGTTTCAGAGCTGTTCCTGTCGTAGGTCTGCGGCCCACTGCGCCAGGGCGCCTTCGCTGGTGACGTGGTCGAGGCCGACGATCGCGGCGCCGTACAGAGCCCCCTTGTCGCCGTGTGCGGCGTCCACCACGGGTGGCGGTTGTGTCCGGTGGAAGGCCATCAGGCCGTCGGCGTACGCGGTGTCGAAGGACGCGGCGGCGGCGCTGCGCAGTGGTGCGCCGATCCCTCCGAGGGTGACCACGTCAGGGTCGTGGAGGTTGACGAGACCGGCGACACCGGCGCCGAGGGCTGCCGCGACAGCTGACACCGCCTGCTGGGCGCGCGGGTTGTCGTTCACGCGGGCGAGGATCTGGCGGGTATACCTACGGGGGTCGGCGGGAGGCGGCTCGTCGAGGTGGCGGGCCAGGGCGCGCCCGTCGACGTCGAGGTCCCAGCAGCCGCGGGCGCCGCAGGGGCAGCGTCGGGTCCGGTCGCCGAACGGCAGGTGCCCGTACTCGCCGGCGGCCCCGTGGGCGCCGGTCATCGGCCTTCCGTCGACGGTGACCGTGCCGCCGACACCGACCTCGACGATGAGGTGCAGTGCGGTAGTGGCTGTGGTGGCCGCGCCGGTGCGGGCCTCGGCGACGCCGGCGAGGGTCGCGTCGTTGCCGAGCAGGAACGGCAGTTGCCCTCCATCGGTGACGACGCTGAGGTCGACCGGTCCCCAGCCGAGCGTGGATGCCTGTACCAGGTGATGGTTGTGAACCGTGCCGGCCACGGCCAGCGACACCGCGCGCAGCCGTCGGCCGTATCGGGCGCGGCCCTGCTCGACGCCGCGGCGCACGGCGGCCAGCACCGCGGTTGGCTCACGGCTGCCGTGCTGGCGGACCTGCAGGTCATGCAGCTGCCCGTCGATGGCCGCCACGGCACAACGCCAGTCCTCCTGCCGCAGGTCGGCCGCCAGAACGACCGGGCCCTCGGGATGCGGCCGCAGGACGGTCGTGGGTCTTCCTCGTCCCTGCACCGGAGCCGGCGCCTCCGCGAGCAGTCGCAGGTCACGGAGCCGGGCGGTGATTTCCGTGGCCATCCCGCTGGTCAGCTGCAGCCGCTGGGCCAGCAGGGCGCGGGTGATACCGGGCTGGCGGTGCACCTGTGCCAGTACCTGCGACGCGGTGTGCCACCGGGCTGCGTCGGCGCGCTGACGGGAAGGGCTTGCCACCGAAATCATTCCTCCCTTATCCTCGCCTCACGAGCATATTAGTGGGAGCGTGGTCGTGGACCTGTCAGGCATCGACGCGGTGCTGTTCGACATGGACGGCACTCTGGTGGACTCAGACGCCGCTGTCGAGCGGGCCTGGCGAGCATGGGCGGCCGAATACGGCGTCTCCCCCGCAGATGCCCTGGCGATCGCGCACGGCAGTCCCGCCGATCACACCGTTCGCCGGCTGCTGCCCTGGCTCGACGACGCCGCGGTCACCGCTGCGGCGGCGCGGCAGCTGGCGCTGCAGTACGACGACCTGTCCGACGTCAGACCCACCCCCGGCGCCCACGACCTGCTGGCAACACTGGCCCGGCTGGGGCTGCCCTGGGCGGTGGTGACCAGCGCCGACGCCCGGCTAGCCAAGGTCCGGCTCGGCGCCGCCGGCATCGATCCGCCCGTGCTGGTCACGGTGGAAGACGTCAGCGCGGGCAAGCCGGATCCGCAGGGCTACCTGCGTGCCGCCGAACTGCTCGACGTGTCGCCGGCGCGGTGCCTGGTCGTCGAGGACGCCGAGGTGGGGCTGCAGGCGGGCCGCGCGGCCGGTGCGATGACCGCAGCGCTGAAGGGCCTCGACGGCGACCTGCGCCTCGACGGCCTGGCACATCTGACACGCCGGCTGCAGTCGACCCCGGCGTAACGGCACCCTCGCGGACGTGTAGTCCTGATCGGTGATCGGTTTCACCAGGTCAGAGGCGCCGTGAAACGCGCCGTCAGCCGCGCAAGCCGTTTCGTGATCGACGGACGTAGGAGACCGTCGTCGCGACCATCAACACCCCGCCCACGAAGAAATAGGTGTTGATGCCAATGCCGGCCCAGAACTCCGCAGTGGAGATGTCCTCCGCACCCACGAAACCGCCTCGGCGGACGCCAGCGGCCATGAGCAGGTTCTCGACCATCCCTGGGACCCCCCGGACAACCAGTAGCGCGCTGCCGAACCACAGCGGCGTAAGGAGCACCCACCGACGGACGCGCCGTCCCCACGGCCGGACGGTGCCCACGACGACAACCGCCCCCACGGCCGACATGAGGATGAGAATGACGTTGAAGATCACGTAGGCCCGAAGATCCCACGGTCCGCCACCGGTCGGATCATCACCGGGAAAGCACACCGCCGCCACGTGGGACACGACGAAGAAGATCAACCACACGAACGCGCCGTACGCCCAACGAGGGCCGCAATCAGTTCTCACACCAGCAAGATCGTGGATTCGGGCGCTGTGGCGCCTCCCATCCTGAGGTGAGTCGTCTAACGCGCGAGAGGGACCCTCGCAGCGGTGACCCCTTCGGGCGCGCCGAGGTGCCCACGCCGTCAATGTCCGAGGTCGCTCAGGCGCCAACCGGGCACTGGATCAGCCATGCCGACCGACGCGAGTGATGAGTTGTCGTGCCCGCACCCGTCATACCTACGACGGCACACGACGAGGCGGAAGGATGACGTGATGAGTGCGGACACACGGCTGGAGGAGCTGGGCGTGAGCGGTCTGGGCGAGGTCGACGAGCCGGCGTTCTCGGGTCTGGCGGAGCGGCACCGGCGGGAGCTGCACGTGCACTGCTACCGGATGCTCGGGTCGTTCGAGGACGCCGAGGACACCGTGCAGGAGACGTTCCTGCGTGCCTGGCGGCGGCGGGAGACCTTCGCGGGGCGGTCGACGTTCCGGGCCTGGCTCTACCGGATCGCCACCAACGCCTGCCTGGACCTGCTCGCCAAGCGCCGCCCGGAGCCCGCGACCGGCGGCGAGGTGCTGTGGCTGCAGCCCTACCCGGACCGGCTGCTCGACGAGCTGCCCGCGGGCGACGCGGACGAGCCGGAGGCCGTCGCCGTCGCGCGGGAGACGATCGAGCTGGCGTACCTGGTCGCGGTCCAGCACCTCGCGCCGCGCCCGCGGGCCGTGCTGATCCTGCGCGACGTGCTCGGCTGGCCGGCGAAGGACGTCGCGGAGCTGCTCGGGGACTCCGTCAACTCCGTGAACAGCGCGCTGCAGCGGGCCCGCGCCGGCATGCGCGAGCACCTGCCCGCCGAGCGGCAGGACTGGACCGGCGGCGAGGAGGACGCCAGGACGCGCGAGCTGGTGCGCCGCTTCACCGACGCCAGCGTGGCCACCGACGTCGCGACGGTCGCCACCCTCCTGCGGGACGACGTCCGCTGCTCGATGCCCCCCACCCCGGGCCTTCACGTCGGCCGCGACGCGGTGGTGCGGGACTGGACCGAAAGCGGCTTCGAGAGCCTGGGGCGCCTGCGCACCGTCCCCACCTCCGTGAACCGCCAGCCCGCCATCGCCTTCTACCTCTGGCGCGAGCAGGAGCAGGCGTACCTGCCGCTGACCATCGACGTACTGCGCATCACCGGCGGCGCGATCACCGAGATCACCATCTTCCACAACGACCAGTTCCCGCGCCTCGGGCTACCCGAGCGCCTGCCGGCGGACGGCACGGATTAGTCCGGTGTGGACGCTCGCGCTGCGCGCCGGCGCGCGCGTCCCGGTGGTCGCGGTGGAGTGGTCCCACGCCTTCGCCGTCGTCACCCGGGGCCAGGTCCAGCTGGAGCTGCGCGACGGCGAGCCCGGACCGGTCCTCGGACGCGGCGCCGGGTTCTGGCTCCGTGGCACCGGCGTCCGTGCCCTGCGCAACCCCGGCCGTCGCACGGCGACGGTACGCATCGTCACACCCAGAGCAGGCACGTCACCTGCCGGTCAACGCCCCCTGTGCGGCAGCTGTCGACCGATGGAGGAACGACATGAACAGCATGAGTGACAACGAGGTCGTCGCAAACCCGGCATCAGGCCAGACCAGCCACACCCACCGATTCCGCGGGCTCGTCGGCACCGGCTTCGTCGCCACGCTCGCGGCGATGGTGGCCACCACCCTGGCCGCTGCGCTCGCCCAGGCCGCCGGCGTCGACTTCGAGGTCCCCGATGGCGGCGAGACGATCCCGTTGCCCGGGTTCGCCGTCGTGACCGGCTTCTTCTCGGTCGTGGGCATCGTCATCGCCGTCGCCCTGCTTCGGTGGAGCGGCCGCCCCGCCGATCGATTCGTGTGGACGGCAGTGTCGCTGACCGCGGTCTCGTTGGTCCCGCCCCTCCTCGCCGGGGCCAACACCGCCACCACCAGCGCCCTCCTCGGGCTACACCTCGTCGCCGCGGCGGTGATGATCCCACCCTGGCGCGGAGCCTCCGCAGCCGGACCGATTGAAGATCCCGCAACGGGACGACGCGGGGCGCGAGGGCGTGCCGGCCTCTTCGACGACGTACGGTTCGGCGGGCGGGACGCAGGCTGAGCGCAGCTCAGGCCGGCTGGCGTGCGGCGTGAGTGCGGATGAGTCCCTCGACGCCGCGGAGGAAGGTTTCGCAGATCAGTACCCGGTCGAAAAGGCAGCCGGCCGCCATGGCGCCATCGCGGAGCATGACGAAGTGCTGCGCGGCGGGCTCCGCCTCGGTCTTCTCGATGCTCGCCATCAAGGTGTTGATCGTGTCGAGGAACCACTGTCGATGCGTGAGGACGGCCTGGTGCACGGGATGGTCGGGGTCGGGATACTCAGCCACGGCGTTCAGGAAGGCGCAGCCGCGAAAGCCGGCGGACTGGATGCCCTGGGCAATCGACTCCGCAACGGCCCGCAGGGTGTCGGGCGCCGGTAGGCCGGCGGCGATGGCCGTGTCGACCTGGCCGCGAATGGCTTGATCGGCCGCCTGCAGATAGGCGAGGACGAGATTCTCCTTGCCGGGGAAGTGCCGATAGAACGTGGCCCGGGTCACTTTCGCCTCGGAGATGATCCGGTCGACGCCGACCGAGTGGATGCCCTCCCCGTAGAAGATCCTGGTCGCCGTGTCGAGGAGCCGTTGTCGCGCCTCGGACGGCCGGATGTCGGTCTCGCTACCTGCCATGAACCCATGGTAGCGGATAGAACGTTCAGTCTTGTACTTCCATCAGGCTCGGGCCAGTCCTCGCGCATGGCTTCGGCGGCCGCGCCCAGCGCGAACCAGCTGCGGCCGGGTAGGGGGTAGAACGTTCTGTCTTGACAGGTCGGCGTGGAGTCGCCATCATTGGCAAGGCAGAACGACCGTTCTACAGGGCGGTGCTTCCGACCCGCGGCGCCCGCTGGTCGCCGTTCCCCTCTCAGTAACACCGAAGGATCACCATGACCACCGTTACCGCACCCGGGATCTCGACGACCGCGTCCACCCTGCGGCGGCTGTACTTCGTCCGCTTCGCGTTCGCCATCGTCTGGGCCCTCGTGATGTTCACGACCGCCGAGCACCTCGGGCCCCTCGCGATGACGCTGCTCGTGCTCTACCCGCTGTTCGACGTGGCCGCCGCCGTCGTCGACGCCCGCGCGTCGCGCGCCACCGGATCGCCCAATCTGCTGTACGTGAACATCGCGGTCAGCCTGCTCGCCGCGGTCGGCCTGGCCTTCGCCGGCGCGTCCGGTATCCCGGCGGTCCTGCGCGTCTGGGGTGCCTGGGCGATCGTGGCCGGACTGGTTCAGCTGATCGTGGCGGTCAGCCGCCGCACGATGGGCGGCCAGTGGCCGATGATCATCAGCGGTGGCATCTCCGTACTCGCCGGCGGATCGTTCATCGCCGCTGCCTCCGCGGACAACCCGGTGCTGACCAACGCGATCGGCTACGCCATCCCCGGCGCCATCTTCTTCCTCATCTCGGCCATCCGCCTCGGGCGCGCCGCCAAGGCGAACTGACGTGGAACTCGCTACGTACGACGTCGTCGTGATCGGCGCTGGACCGGTCGGCGAGAACGTCGCCGATCGGGTCGTGCAGGGCGGCCTGACCGCTGCCATCGTCGAGCGGGAGCTGGTCGGCGGTGAGTGCTCATACTGGGCCTGCATGCCGACCAAGGCGTTGCTGCGCAGCGCGACAGCGCTCCGGGCGGCACGTCGGCTGCCCGGCGCGCGTGAGGCGGTAACGGGCGACCTGGACGCCGCCGCCGTGCTGCGCCGTCGCGACTCCTTCGCCTCGAACTGGTCTGACAACGGCCAGGTGGCCTGGCTCGACTCGGCCGGGATCGCGCTGTATCGCGGCCACGGACGGATCAGCTCCGACCGGGTCGTCGAGGTGTGGGCCGGCGAAGACGGCCCGAGCATCACGCTCACCGCCCGGCATGCGGTCGTCGTCGCGACCGGAAGCAGCGCACTGATCCCGGACCTCACCGGTATCCGCGAGGCGACACCCTGGACCAGTCGGGAGGCAGCCGCCGCGACCGAAATTCCCGGTCGGCTCGCCGTCATCGGTGGTGGCGTGGTGGCGTCGGAGATGGCGACCGCGTTCGCGAGTCTCGGATCCAGGGTGACGGTGCTGGCCCGTGACGGTGTGCTGCACCTGGCGGAGCCGTTCGTCGGCGAACGGGTCACGCAGTCGTTGCGGGAAGCCGGCGTGTCCGTGAGGCTCGGGGCCGAGGCCGCGGCAGTGAACCGGGACGGCGACGGCACGGTGCACATCACCCTCACCGACGGCGAGCAGGTCGAGGCCGACGAACTCCTGGTCGCGACCGGCCGTACGCCGAACACCCGCGACATCGGCCTCGACAAGATCGGCCTGAAGCCCGGCGCGTGGCTCACGGTCGACGACACGTTGCGGGTCGTCGACGAGGACGGGGCGTTGATCGGCGACGGATGGCTGTACGCCGCCGGTGACGTCAACCGGCGCGTACTGCTGACTCACCAGGGCAAGTACCAGGCTCGCGCGGTGGGCGACGTCATCGTGGCGCGCGCCAAGGGCGAAGCGGTCCAGGACGGTCGGTGGGGCCGGCACGCCGCCACCGCCGACGAGCGTGCCGTGCCGCAGGTCGTCTTCACCGACCCGGAGGTCGCGTCGGTGGGGCTGACCGCGGCCGCCGCCGAGGCCGCCGGGCTGCGGATCCGGGTCGTCGACTACGACCTGGCCGCCGTCGCGGGATCCGCTCTGCACGCCGACAGTTACCAGGGAAACGCCCGGATGGTCGTCGATGAGGACCGGCAGGTGATCGTCGGCTTCACGCTCGTCGGTCCCGACGTCGCGGAACTGCTGCATGCGGCGACGATCGCGGTCGTCGGCGAGGTGCCACTGGATCGGCTGTGGCACGCCGTTCCCGCGTTCCCGACGGTCAGCGAGGTTTGGCTGCGCCTGCTGGAGGCGTACGGCCGCTGACAGCGAGCCGAGTACCGCTCGACCGGTCGCGGTTCGTGGCGGGACGAGGCGCGCTGAAGTGGCGCCGGCCAGCGGCTGCTTCTCGGCCCCACCGACGCGGGGCTCACGGGCGCTGCAGTTCCTCGACCGTGAGTCCCGCGGGACCGTCCGCGTGTTGATCGCGGAGTACCGGAAACCACGCGCGGCTCCCGCCGGTCGGGTGCGGCGGGGTCCGTGGCAGACGTGGTCGACGCAACCCTGTCGGCAGCCGACTCGTTGCTGCCACAGGGGCGGACGGGGGCGGACGATGGTGGCGGGACGCGGTGCCGAGCTGCTGCGCTCTACGACGACTTCTGGACGCGCCACATTCCTGGAGCTCTTCTTCGACCTGGCCTTCGTTGTCGCCCTCACCCGCGTCTCGCAACGGTTCGCCGACCTCGGCAGCGACACCGGCTGGACGCTCGTTGCCGGGCTCGGTCGCACCCTGCTGCTGTTCCTGGCGCTCTGGTTGATCTGGTCGCACACCACCTGGATCACCAGTCGCTACGAGCCCGAGCGGTCGATCATTCAGGCGGTCGTGGTCGGCACCATGTTCGCCGCCCTGGTGATGGCGGTGACGCTGCCGCGCGCCATGGAGGAACGGGCGTTGCCGTTCACGGTCGCGTACCTGATGGTGATGGTCGTGCGGCCGCTGGTGGTCGCTGCCGCGCTGCGTGGCCATCCACGACGGCTGGTACCGTTTCGCCTCGCCGCATGGGCAGCGGTTTCCGCGCCGATCTGGCTGGTCGGCGCGTTGGGCCCCGACCACCTTCGCCTGCCGCTGTGGGCTGCCGCGCTTGCCGTGGACTACCTCGCCTGGGCTCTGGGCTGGCCGCTGCCGCGGCTCGGGGCCGCGGCGATCGGTCAGTGGCGAATCGCCGGGGAGCATCTGGGCGAACGTCACCAGCAGATTTTCCTCATCGCGCTCGGTGAGACGATCTTGGTCATCGGCGTCGTCTTCAGCGGTGCGGACTACTCCGCGCAGCGCGCCGCCGCCTTCACGGTCGCGTTCACCACCAGCGCGCTGCTGTGGCGGATCTACTTTCACCGCGCCGGTCGGTTGCTGCACGAGGCGTTGGGTCGGGCGCGTATGCCCGGTCGGTTGGGTACGGCGTCGGGTCGGACGCATGCGTTGATCGTGTTCAGCGTGCTCGTCACCGCCGTTGGCTACGAGCTGGTGATCGCCCATCCGTTCGGGCCGCCGCGGCCGACGTGGCTTCTGTTCGTGGTGGGCGGTCCGGCGCTCTTCCTCGTCGCCCTGGTGCGGCTGGAGTACGAGATCTTCGGCCGGCTCTCCGGGTCACGGATGATCGGCTTGGTGGTCCTGCTGCTGATCACGGCGGCGTTGGCCCAGTGGTCGCCGATGGTCGGACTGAGCGTGGTGGCCGGAGTGCTGGCCCTTGTCGCACTGCTCGACGCGTTACGAAGCCGACAGCGGCCGCTCGAGGAATCCGCCTCGCCGATCGGGCGGGAGACGCCCGGCAATCCCGGGTCCGAGGCGTGACCGCTCGGTCTACTGAAGCGCTCCGTCGCCCCGGAGCTGTACCAACCAGCGGCAATGAAGGCCAGTCCGCCCGGAGCGGCAGAAGGAAATACCGGCTGGCGCGGCGTGCAGCCCGTGAGCCATGGTTTGCGGGTGATCGTCATCCAGCGGGTGCGCGTGCGATGGAGCGCGGCCGGGCGCGGCGCGCCACAGGCCGACGCCCGTCGAGGACTCAACCGCCCGTTGACACTTCCTGCGCCGCTGCCAGCAGGCGATGTTGTGGTCCATGACGTCCTAGCTGACGAGGCCGCCAGCTACGCACGACGCGCCGACGTACTGAGCGGCGGCGTGAGCATCGCCCGCAGCCTCACTCTAGGGCTCACCCTCGACGGCTCGGCGCTAACCGTCGAGCGCCTGCCCGGCAGGGCTGCGTTTCCCCGCACGGGAGTGAAGACCCGGCTGTTCACCCTCACGCACGGGCAGGTCGGCCGGTACAGAGCCAACTTCCGGTTCCGGTTCACCGACTGCGCGTGCGATCCCAGCTGGTACTACGAGGACTGGGTGATCCATGTCAGCAACGGCGATGTTGCACATGACCGGTTTCTGAGCGGCGAACCGGACCGCGATGTCGACAACCGTGTCAGTCTTTACGGCGGCCCCGCACGCCGAGATCGGGTGTAGTCAGAGCCGCCTGAAGACGACTTCGCCCCCCGGTCAGTCAGGGGTTACCCGGGTGGTCGGGCCGCTACTCGATTGTGGAGCGCAGGCTCGTGGGCGTTCGCGTCGAAGTCGACCTAAGGGTGGCGGCGCAGGATGGTCTCGGTTTGCTCGTCGGCAGGGAAGAACAGCTCGATTGACAGGTCCGACAGGGTGACGTCCATCGGGGTCCCGAATGTGCTCAGGAGGCTGAACATCGATAGTTCCTCACCGCCGAGCGACAGCCGCCATGGGAGGACCGGGTCGTCCGCTTCGTCTGAGGAAAGGTGGCCCCAGGTGTGGCGTTCCGGGATGGCGGGCCAGGTCGCGATCTCGTCGGCGAGGGCGGCAAGCCGGGGGTCTTGGGTCCGCACGACGGCCCGATCGAGCCGGCGCAGCAGGTAGGCGGACCACTGCGGGAAATTTCGGGTACGGCCGGCGAGCCCGGCAGGGTGCAGAGCCGTACGGAAAATGTTGGTCGGCACACCCCGCGCGTCCTCAGGGATGCCGGCAACCAGTCGGCGCGCAGCGCGGTTGCTGAGCTGTACATTCCACTGCCGGTCGATTGCAAGGCCGGGGAACGGGTCGTGCGTGTCCAGGAGCGCTTGCACCGAGGCCCGGATGCGGGAAAGCGCCGGCCCGGTGAGCGGCGTCTCCGGATAGCGGGGAGCGTATCCGGCCGCCAGCAGCCAGTCGTTGCGCTCCCGCAGCGGCAGATCCAGATGCTCGGCGATCTTCATCAGCAAGCCGACACTCGGCTTCGACTTGCCCAGTTCGACGAAGCTCAGGTGGCGAGGTGAGATGCCGATCTCGTACGCCAGGTCCATCTGGCTGCGCCGAGCCAGTCCCCGTTGCCGGCGGATCAGGGGTCCAACGTCCGCAGCTGTCACGAGACGTCACGATAGCCGGGCGGCGCGCTTCGAAACGAGTACCTGCCAGGTATTCGCATCTGCGTCCCCCAGGCGGGCAGGATGGCGACACCCCAAATCGGCATCAACAAGAAAAGGGTGCAACGGTGACCGCCACTGTCCTTCAGCTGCTACGTGACCGCATGCGACAAGCAAGCATTCCCGGACAACGCAGCGACGACGCGCGCTTGGTACTACTGGTCGAAGGCGGCAGCTCCCGTGGCGCCTACTCGAGCGGCATGACAATCGCCGTCGAACAACTCGGGCTGCTACCACTGTTCGACGCCGTCTATGGCAGCTCCGCGGGAGCGCTGAACGCAGCGTGGCTGCTGTGTGGTCGCGCGGCAAGCAGCAAGCACGCCTGGTGGGATCCGATCATCATGCGGACGACCATCAACCCAAGGCGCGCATTGCGCCGGCTGCCGATAGTGGACACTCGTTTCCTGGTCCACACCGTCTACACCGAGATCTTGCCGATGGGGTTCCAGGAAATCCTGGAAAGCGCTGTTGAATTCCACCCGATCGCCACAGACGCGCTCACAGGCCAGGCCATTGATCTGCACGGACAGATCCGTGACCGATCCAGCTTGCAGGCCGCGCTGCGCGCGTCGACTGCGATGCCGCTTCTCGCAGGCGAACCGATCGAGATCGACGGGCGACCGTTCGTTGACGCCGGGCTGAGCGAGGCGGTCCCGGTACGGACAGCACTCGCTCAGAAGGCCACCCATATCGTTGCGCTGCGTACTCGACGCACGGACGAGGTTGCGTCAGCTCCGTCCCGCGCCGAACGCCTGGTGATGTCGCGATGGTTCGCCCGACGCGCACCGGGAGCCACCGAAACGTGGCTGCGCCGCGAAGCCATCAGAGCCGAGGAAGAGCAGCTCCTGGCGTCGCATCCAGCGACCTTGCAGATCCGTCCACCGATCGGCAGCGCGAAGATCGGCCGTACCGAGCGACGCCCACACCTGCTTCGCGCAGCTGTCGACACAGGCCGGCAGGCGGCACTGAACGAACTACGCTGCCTCGAAGATGCCCCTATGAGGTTCGCCCCCAGGTGACGTCGATTCCCGGGGAGGTCGGCATGCTCGACACAGCTCTTGGCAACGGCAAGACCGTGGCCCTGCCCAGCGGCCGGGTCGCCTACGCCGAGCGCGGCTCCGGCCCGCCCGTCGTGTTCGTGCATGGTCTGCTGGTCAACGCCAACCTCTGGCGCAAAGTCGCGCCGGCCATCGCGGACGCGGGCTTTCGCTGCATCGCGCCGGATTGGCCGCTCGGCGCACATCGGGTGCCCATGCCGGCCGACGCTGACCTGACGCCCTCCGGGGTCGCCACGCTGATCGCGGAGTTCCTCGACGCACTTGACCTGACTGACGTCACCGTGGTCGCCAACGACACCGGCGGCGCACTCACCCAGATCCTGATGGCCAACCATCCCGAGCGGCTCGGCCGTGCTGTGCTCACCCCGTGCGACGCATTCGAGGACTTCCTGCCCGAGCCGTTCACCTCGCTACCCGAGTTGGTCCGGCTGCCCGGTGCGGTCTGGCTGGCCAGCCGACTGCTCCGGCTGCCAACGGTGCAGCGCCGGCCGTCTGCGTTCGGCTGGCTGGCCAAGCGCGGCATCCCCGCAGAGATCATGGACTCCTACCTGCGGCCAAGCTACGACAGCCGGCAGATTCGCAGGGACGCCAGGCGGTTCATCGTCGGTGTGCACAACAGGTACACGCTGGCCGCCGCCCAGACGCTGATCGGATTCAACAAGCCGGTGCTGTTGGTCCGCGCGCAGGACGATCGGATCTTCCCTGCCCGGCTCTTCGAACGACTCGCGGCAACCCTGCCCGACGCCCGACTGGTCACGGTCGCCGATTCGTATACCTTCGTGTCGGAGGATCAGCCGTCCGAACTGGCCCGGCTGGTCATCGAGTTCGCCGCATGAGACCGGCGGCTGTTCGCCGAGGGGCAGGACATGGACCAAGGCATTCGCGACGAGGTGCTCGGCCGCCTGGCTGAGGCAGTCGGGTCCGTCACAGTCACACACCCGACGCGGGTTGCCATCGACGGACCGCCCGCCGCAGGCAAGACCACGCTCGCCGACGAGCTGGCCGTCGTCCTGCGGAAACAGGGCCGCGACGTCATCCGCGCGACGATCGACGACTTCCTCTTCCCCCGGGCGCAGCGCTATCCGCGCGGCGAGTACTCGGCCAAAGGCTGCTACTTCGACGCCCACGACTACGAGTCGCTGAACCGGGTTCTGCTCGATCCGCTCGGCCCGGGCGGAGATCGGCACTTCCAACACGCGGTCTACGACCGCACCACGGATACTGCGCTGTCCCCGCCGGTCACGACTGCCCCCGCCGACGCCGTGCTGGTCTTCGACGGCGTCTTCCTCATGCGCCCGGAACTGATTGATCGGTGGGATCTGCGCATCTTCGTGTCGACTGCGCTCGAGAAGACCGTGGACCGTGCCGTGATCCGAGAGCGCCAGGTGGTATCTCGGGCCGATGTCGAACGGCGCTGGCGCGAGCGTTACATCCCCTCCCAGCAGTTCTACTTCGCTACGGTCCACCCGACCGATCACGCCGATATCGTCGTGCACAACGACGAGCCCCAGCAGCCGGTCTGGGAGACCCGACAACACTGACCGCACCCAATTCGGCAGATCCGCTTGATGTGCTTGCTACGTTCCGGAGGCCATGTAGGCGGCGTGGGGCGAGGGCCCCGAGCGCGTGCGCGCTCCTGTGGTTTCTCACATGTCGGCGAGGCTGCGGGGGCCCGGGGGGTTCAAAGCCCCATAGACGAACTTAAGCCCTGACCAGCGTTTCCGCTGGTCAGGGCTCTTTGTCTGTCGGGACGGCCGGATTCGAACCGACGACCCCTTGACCCCCAGTCAAGTGCGCTACCAAGCTGCGCCACGTCCCGATGCTCCCGCGCGATCTCCCCGCGACAGCCGGTACAGCTTAGCGCAGCACCTCCCCCTCGTCCGCACAGGCCCCACTCGTCCCGCCAACCGGCGTGGCGCCGTACCAGGCCGAGCGCGACCCACCTCACCACCTCTAAAGCATCCTAGGAGGGTGGGGTGAATGGGAATGCAGAAGGGCCGGGTGGGAGAAGACTCCCCACCCGGCCCTTCTGGATCGATCAGCCGTGTGCCTTGCCCCGGCCGCCGGGGCCGAGCTTCTTGCGCGGGCGTACCGAAATCTCGATCGGGCTGCCCTCGAAGCCGAACTCCTCACGCAGCTTGCGCTCGACGAAGCGCTGGTAGCCGGCGTCGATCGGCCCGGTGGTGAAGAGCACGAAGCGCGGCGGCGCCACCCCGGCCTGGGTGGCGAAGAGGATCCGCGGCGCCCGACCGCCCCGCACCGGGTGCGGGGTGGCCTGCACCAGCGCGGTCAGCCACTGGTTGAGCTGCGCGGTCGGTACCCGGGTCTCCCAGCTGGCGAGGGCCTTGCGCAGCGCCGGGGCCAGCTTGTCCACCGCCCGGCCGGTCATCGCCGACAGGTTGAGCCGGAGCGCCCAGGGGATGCGGCGCAGCTCCCGGTCGATCTCCTTGTCCAGGTAGTACCGACGGTCGGCGTCGACCATGTCCCACTTGTTGAAGGCGATCACCAGGGCCCGACCGGCCTCGGTCACCATGGACAGGATCCGCTGGTCCTGCTCGCTGATCGGCTCGCTGGAGTCGAGCAGCACCACCGCCACCTCGGCCGCCTCGATCGCAGCGGCGGTGCGCAGGCTGGCGTAGTACTCGGTGCCGCTGGCCTTGCCGACCCGCTTGCGCAGCCCGGCGGTGTCCACCAGGTGCCAGGTCTCCCCGCCGATCTGCACCAGGCTGTCGACCGGGTCGACGGTGGTGCCGGCGACCGAGTCGACGACCGCCCGCTCCTCACCGGAGAACCGGTTGAGCAGGCTGGACTTGCCCACGTTCGGCCGGCCGACCAGCGCCACCCGGCGCGGCCCGCGCGGCCGGTTCTCCACGATCGGCGGCGCGTCCGGCAGCGCGTCCAGGATCGCGTCGAGCAGCTCGCCCGAACCGCGCCCGTGCAGCGCCGACACCGGGTGCGGCTCGCCCAGGCCGAGCGACCAGAGGGAGGTGGCCTCCATCTCGATCGCGGTGTTGTCGGCCTTGTTCGCCACCAGGATGACCGGCTTGGCGCTGCGCCGCAGCATCTTCACCGCGGCCTCGTCCACATCGGTCGAACCGATCACCGCGTCGACCACGAAGAGCACCACGTCTGCGGTGACCACCGCCGCCTCGGCCTGCGCGGCGATCGCCGCCGCCCGGTCCTTGGCGTCCGGCTCCCAGCCGCCGGTGTCCACCACGGTGAACGCCCGGCCGGACCACTGCGCGTCGTACGGCACCCGGTCCCGGGTCACCCCGGGGACGTCCTCGACGACCGCCTGCCGGCGGCCGATGATCCGGTTGACCAGCGTCGACTTGCCCACGTTGGGTCGGCCGACCACGGCCACCACCGGCTGCGGGCCGGACTGCTCCTCAACTTCCACGTCGGGTTCGCGCAACTCGACCCAACCACCAGGCTCGGTCATGCCACTCCCCGTTCGGTGAGCAGGTCGCGCAGCTGCTGGACGACCTCGTCGATGCCCAGCTCGGTGGTGTCCAGCACGACCGCGTCCGCGGCCTGCTGCAACGGCGAGACCTTACGGGTCGAGTCGAGCCGGTCCCGGCGGGCCAGGTCGGCGGCGGTGGCCGCCGCGTCGGCGGCGTCCTCGGCGCTGCGCCGGGCCGCCCGGGCCAGCTCGGAGGCGGTCAGGTAGACCTTCAGGTCAGCATCCGGCGCCACCACGGCACCGATGTCGCGTCCCTCGACCACGATTCGGCCGGCGTTGAGGATCATCTCCTGCTGTCGGGCGACCAGCAGCGCCCGCACCGCGGGCACCGCGGCCACGGCGGAGACCGATCCGGTGACCTCGGGCCCACGGATCTCGGCGTCCACGCTGACGCCGTCGGCGGTCACCCCGTACCCCTGGGGGTCGGTGCCGATGCGCAGGTCGACCTCACCGGCGACCTTGGCCACCGCCTCGGCGTCGGTCAGGTCGACCCCGGAGCGCAGCACCGCCCAGGTGATCGCCCGGTACATCGCCCCGGTGTCCAGGTAGCGGGCACCGATGCCGGCGGCGAGCCGCCGCGAGACGGTGGACTTTCCCGAACCGGACGGCCCGTCCACAGCGACCACGCATCGCCCGGCCCGTACGTTTTGCTCCACCGTCGTCCTCCTCAGCCCGTACCTCACGGATCGCCGGCCTTCCGGCGCCGCAAGCGGATGTCCCTCGTCAATGATGCCCGCCGCCCCCAGCGAGGCGCGCGCGACGCCGCCGGGCGCGACCCGCGCCACCGGCGCGGCCGTCGCTCGGCCGCTGCGAGCCTACCGGCAGCCGTACCCCCGTCCGACGGGGTCAGTCACCCACCGCCTTGAACAGGGCGGCGACTTCGGCGTTCGTGAGCCGCCGGGTCCGCCCGGCGCGCAGGTCACCGAGGCGGATCGGCCCGATCGAGGTACGGATCAGCCGGGAGACCGGGTGGCCGACCTCGGCCAGCAGTCGCCGGACGATGTGTTTGCGCCCCTCGTGCAGGGTCAGCTCCACCTGGGCGGTCCGTCCCAGCGTGTCCACCACCTTGAACGCGTCGACGCTCACCGGGCCGTCCTCCAGCTCGACGCCGGCCATGAGCCGCTTGCCGAGGTTACGGGGAATCGGACCGGCAACCTCACAGAGGTACGTCTTGGGCATCCCGTAGGAGGGGTGCATCAGTCGGTGCGCCAGGTTGCCGTCGTTGGTGAGCAGCAGCAGGCCCTCGCTGTCCGCGTCGAGTCGACCGACGTGGTAGACCCGCTGCTCGACCCGGTTGCCGATGAAGTCGGCCAGGGCCGTGCGGCCCTTCTCGTCGGCCATGGTCGACACCACACCGCGCGGCTTGTTCATCGCCAGGTACACCAGGGTGGTGTCCGCGACCAGCCGCTCACCGTCGACGTGGATCACCGCCGTGGCCGGGTCGACCTTGTCGCCGAGCTGCGCGACCCGCCCGTCCACGGTCACCCGCCGCCGGAAGATCAGGTCCTCGCAGGCACGCCGGGAGCCGACGCCGGCGGCGGCGAGCACCTTCTGCAGGCGCTCGGCCCCGTCGGGAGCGGGGGCGTCGGGTCGGGGGGTGCGGTCATCGCGTCGCATCGGTCAGCTCTTCCACATCGTCGGGGAGGAACGGCGCGAGCGGCGGTAGCTCGTCGACCGTGTTCAACCCCAGCTTCTCCAAGAACAGGGTGGTGGTCCGGTAGAGGAACGCGCCGCTCTCCGCTTCGGTGCCGCACTCTTCCACCAGTCCGCGAGTGACCAGGGTACGGATCACCCCGTCGCAGTTGACGCCCCGGATCGCGGAGATCCGCGACCGGGTGACCGGCTGCTTGTAGGCGACCACCGCGAGGGTCTCGAGCGCGGCCTGGGTCAGCCGGACCGACTGCCCCTCCAAGACGAAGCGCTCGACATAGCTGGCGTATTCCGGCCGGGTGTAGAGACGCCAGCCACCGGCGGCCCGGCGCAGCTCGAAGCCGTGCCTGGCGGCGGTGTAGCCGGCAGAGATGTCGTCCAGCATCGCGCCGACCCGCTCGGGCTGCTGCTCCAGCACCTGGGCCAGGGTCAGCTCGCTGACCGGCTCGTCCACCACCAGCAGGATCGCCTCCAGCGCCCCGCGCAGCTTGGCGTCGTCGAGCACCGGCGCGGGCTCCGGCAGCGGTGCCGCCCGCCGCCGACCGGTCCCCTGTCGGACCGGTACGGCCGGGGTGTTGCCGGCTCGGCCCGTCTCCGCCTGCTCGGCCGCGGCCGGCTCGGACGCGACCTGCTCGAACGCGACCTGCTCGGACGTGACCTGCCCCACCTCGGCCTGCTCGGTCGCGACCGGCTCCGCCTCGGGCCGCGGTCCGGCATGCGGCTCCGCCTCAGGCTCCGGCCCGGCAGCCGGCTCCGCCTCGGGCCGCTCTCCCCCGGGCTCCCCCGGCGTCGCGCCGACGTCCGTCGCCTCGGGGTCGGCGTCCTCCGAGATCTTGGCGGATTCCGGCCCCTCCAGGGACCGTTCGGTATCAAGATCTGCGGGGGCGTCGATCGGCGGCGAGGCAGGGCGCTCCCAGGGTGGCACCCAGGCGGCGGCCTGGTCGGCCAGGGAGTCGGGGCGCTCCTCGTTGCTCATCGCGGTCACTCCTCGCTCGTCCCCGCCTCCGGGGTTGCCGCCACCTCGGGCCCGGTGCTGCCCGAATCCGCGGCGGCATCGTCCGGCTGCGTCCCGGGGGTTGCCGGCTCGGCGTCGGGTTCGGCCGGGGTGCCGGCGTACTCGTCGATGTGCAGGGCGGTGCCGCCGTCGGCGGGGCCGGTCCAGCGCACGGTCAGCTCGTCCAGCGCCTGCTCCTGCACGAAGGCGACCAGGCCTTCCCGGTAGAGCTCCAGCAGCGCCAGGAAGCGGGCCACCACCTCGAGGGTGGCCTCGCAGTCGGCGCAGAGCAGCGAAAAGGTCGCGGTGCCGGCCCGGCGCAGCCGCTCGGTGATGATCGCGGCGTGTTCCCGGACGCTGACCCGGACCATGTGCACGTGGGCGATGGAGACCTCGGGCACCGGCTTCGGGGTCAGCGCCTTGATCGCGAGTTTGAGCAGCCGCTGCGGGCCGATGCCGAGGACCAGGTCGGGCAGCGCCTCGGCGTAGCGGGGTTCCAGGGTGACCGCCCGGGGGTAGCGCCGGCCGCCGACCGCCTCCAACTCGGCGATGTGCGCGGCGGCCTCCTTGTACGCCTTGTACTGCAACAGCCGGGCGAAGAGCAGGTCCCGCGCCTCCAGCAGGGCGAGGTCCTCCTCGTCCTCGACCTCGGCGGCGGGCAGCAGCCGGGCCGCCTTCAGATCCAGCAGGGTGGCGGCGATGAGCAGGAACTCGCTCGCCTCGTCCAGGTCCCACTGGTCGCCCATGGCCCGGATGTAGGCGATGAACTCGTCGGTGACCCGGTGCAGCGCCACCTCGGTGACGTCCAGCTTGTGCTTGCCGATCAGCTGCAGCAGCAGGTCGAACGGGCCGGTGAAGTTCGCCAGCCGGACGGTGAAACCGGCGCCGTCCTGCGGGGCCTCGGCGGGTTCGCCGGCCTGCTCCTGGGCGTCGGTCCCGTTCCCGTCGGCCCCCGCGTCCGCCGTCGCACCGGTCCCGGCCGGGCTGGTGGCGCGCGCGGGGAGCGGCTGCTCGGGCGCGGCGGGCGGGTCGAGGGGTGGGGCGGTCACCGCACGACCGTAGTCGACGGGCCGCGACGGCGGGCGCGACGGGGCACCCGGGCCTACCGCTCGGCCTGCGCGGCGATCACCTCGCGGGCCAGCTGGCGGTAGTTGCGGGCGCCGGACGAAGCCGGATCGAGCGTGGTGATCGGGGCACCGGCGACGGTGGACTCGGGGAACTTGACCGTCTTGGTGATCACGGTCTGGTAGACCTTGTCGCCGAACGCCTCCACCACCCGCTGGAGCACCTGCCGGCAGTGGGTGGTGCGGCTGTCGTACATGGTGGCGAGGATGCCCTCGAGCTCCAGGTCGAAGTTGAGCCGCTCGCGGACCTTGTCGATGGTGTCCAGCAGCAGCGCCACACCGCGCAGGCTGAAGAACTCGCACTCCAGCGGGATGAGCACGCCGTGCGCGACGGTCAGCGCGTTGATGGCCAGCAGGCCCAGCGACGGCTGGCAGTCGATCAGGATGTAGTCGTACTCCTTGCGCACCGAGCGCAGCACCCGGGCCAGGGCCATCTCCCGGGCGACCTCGTTGACCAGCTGGATCTCGGCGGCGGAGAGGTCGATGTTGGCCGGCAGCAGGTGCAGCCCGGCCACGTCGGTCTTGATCAGGACGTCCTCGGCGGTGACGTCGTCCTGCATCAGCAGGTTGTAGACCGACAGGTCGAGGTTGTGCGGGTTGACCCCCAGCCCGACCGAGAGCGCGCCCTGCGGATCGAAGTCGACCAGCAGCACCTTGCGGCCGTATTCGGCGAGCGCGGCGCCCAGGTTGATCGTGGTGGTGGTCTTGCCGACCCCACCCTTCTGGTTCGCCATCGCGATGATCCGCGCCGGCCCGTGCCGATCGGTCGGCATCGGCTCGGGGATGGGCTTGCGCATCGTGTAGGCGGCCGGATCGGCCGGGCCCAGGTCCGCGCCGAGCGTGGCCTGCTGCTCGCGGAGCTCCGACGTCCAGGTCTCGGCACGGTCACCGTTGCCAGCCATGTCCTCGTTGCCCCCTCCCGACGACCACCCGGCGTCGGAGCCGTCCGACGTCCTTCGCGGCGCCGCTGCGCACCCCGGTTGAACACCCCAGGAGGTCCGCGCCGATGCCGACTGTACGCCACCGACCAGCAGGCCGTTCGCTAGCCGCTCGGCGTGTCGGGCGACGCCCACCGGATCAGCCGACGGCGCCGCCCGCACCGGTGTGGGCCACCGCCCGGATCCGGCGACGACAGCGCCGGATCAGCCCAGGGCGCGGGGGTGCGCGGTGGCGTACACCTCGCGCAGCCGCTCGACGGTGACCAGCGTGTAGACCTGGGTGGTGGTCACCGAGGCGTGCCCGAGCAGCTCCTGCACCACCCGCACGTCCGCGCCGCCGTCGAGCAGGTGGGTGGCGTAGGAGTGGCGCAGTGTGTGCGGGGAGACCGCCGCCGGGCCCTCGACCGGCAGGCCGGCGCGCTGGGCGGCACGGCGCAGGATCGTCCAGGCGCCCTGCCGGGAGAGCGCGCCGCCGCGGGCGTTGAGGAAGACCGCGGGCGTGCCCCGGCCGGCGGCGGCCAGCGAGGGCCGGGCCCGGACCAGGTAGGCGCGCAGCGCCTCGACCGCGTACCCGCCGATCGGGACCAGGCGGGTGCGCCCGCCCTTGCCGTGCAGCAACACGGTCCCCTCGGCCAGGTCCACATCGTCCACCGCGGCGCCGACCGCTTCGGAGATCCGCGCTCCGGTGCCGTACAGGAACTCCAGCAGCGCCCGGTCGCGCAGCGCGAGCGGCGCCGACTCGCCGGTCGCGGTGATCGGGCCGGCCGTCTCCACCAACCGGACCACGTCGTCGAGCGGCAGGGCCCGGGGCAGCCGGCGCGGCGGGGTCGGCGGGCGGACGTCCCGGCTCGGGTCGGCGCCGGCCAGTCCCTCGCGCAGGGCGAAGCGGTGCAGGCCGCGGACCGCGCTGGCGGCCCGGGCGGCCGAGGAGACGGCCAGCGGCGGGTGTTCGCCGTCGCCGGCGCGCAGCCGGGCCAGGTGCGACTCGACGACGCCGGCGCCGACCGACGCGAGGTCGGTGACGCCCGCGTCGGCCAGGGTCGTGAGATAGCGGTCCAGGTCCCGGCGGTACGAGGCGAGGGTGTTCGCGGAGAGGCCCCGCTCCACGGTCAGGTGGTCGAGGTAGCCGCGCACGGCACGACGCAGGGCCGGCGCAGGCTGCACGCCCTCGCCGGCCCCGTCCGTCGTTCCGGTCAGCCCGCCGCCTCTCAGGCCAGCACGTCGGCCAGCGGGAGCACACCCATGCCGTGCGCCTCGGCGACGGGGCCGTAGGTGACCTGCCCGGCGTGGGTGTTCAGACCCAGCGCCAGCGCCGGGTCGCGGCGCAGCGCCTCGCGCCAGCCGTGGTTGGCCAGCTCCAGGGCGTACGGCAGGGTGACGTTGGTCAGCGCGTAGGTGCTGGTGTGCGGCACCGCGCCGGGCATGTTCGCCACGCAGTAGAAGATCGAGTTGTGCACCTGGTAGGTCGGGTCGGCGTGAGTGGTGGGGCGCGAGTCCTCGAAGCAGCCGCCCTGGTCGATGGAGATGTCCACCAGCACGCTGCCCGGCTTCATCCGGGAGACCAGCTCGTTGGAGATCAGCGTCGGGGCCTTCGCGCCGGGCACCAGCACCGCGCCGATGACCAGGTCCGCGTCGAGCACGGCCCGCTCGATCTCGTACGCGTTGGAGGCGACCGTCTGCAGGTGGCCGCGGTAGATGGCGTCGGCCTGGCGCAGCCGCCCGACGTTCTTGTCCAGCAGCAGCACCTCGGCCTGCAGGCCGAGCGCGATGGCGGCGGCGTTCATGCCGGAGACACCGGCGCCGATGACCACGGTCTTGGCCGCGTAGACGCCGGAGACGCCGCCCATCAGGATGCCGCGCCCGCCGCCCTGGCGCTGCATGTGGTGCGCGCCCACCTGCGGGGCGAGCCGGCCGGCCACCTCGGACATCGGGGCGAGCAGCGGCAACGAGCGGTCGGGCAGCTCGACGGTCTCGTAGGCGATGCCGGTGACCTTGCGGTCGACCAGCGCGTCGGTGCACTCCTTGGACGCGGCCAGGTGCAGGTAGGTGAAGAGCACCTGCCCCTCGCGCATCCGGTGGTACTCCTCGGCCACCGGCTCCTTGACCTTGAGCACCAGCTCCGCGACGTCCCAGACCTCGTCGGCGGTGGGCAGGATCTTCGCGCCGGCGGCGGCGAAGTCGTCGTCGGTGATGCTGGACCCGACCCCGGCGCCGGACTCGACGAAGACCTGGTGACCGCTGCGGGTGAACTCGTTGACGCCCGCCGGCGTGATCGCCACGCGGTACTCGTGGTTCTTGACCTCGCGGGGGATTCCGACCTTCACGATGCAGACACCTCTCTCAGGGGGCTGCGCTCCCCCGACTGCTCGGTGCGCGGCGGCCCCTTTGCCGACGCGGTCCACCGGTCCCGCCGGCGGCAGTCTAGGCGCGCCGCCGGCCCGGGAGGGCCAGCACAGTGGCATCCGGTGCCGGCACGCCCTGACGGAGTGTCAGGCGTGAGCCCGGGCCTGCGGTGGAGGGCGCCTCAGCCGTCAGGACAGTATTCGTCCATTATCGTCCCACTCACGGGGTGCCGCTGCGGACAGGACGCCAGTGGATCTATATGGTGTCGCCTCATGACCACTCCTCCTTACCAGCCCGGCTACCCCCAGGGCGTTTCCGACAAGAGCAAGGTCGTCGCGGGCATCCTCGGCATCGTGCTCGGCTCGTTCGGCGTCGGCCGGTTCTACATGGGCCACACCAAGATCGGCGTGCTGCAGCTCGTCGTGACCGTGGTGACCTGCGGCATCGGCGGCCTCTGGGGCTTCATCGACGGCATTCTCATCCTGGTGAACGGCGGCGTCGACGGGCAGGGCCGCCCGCTGCGCGACTGACCTGGCAACACCGAAGGGGCCGTGCGGCGTGCCGCACGGCCCCTTCTCGTCGTCCTCCGGTCGCCGCCGTGGCGGCGACAGCCCGGTCCGCGCCTCCTCGACGCCGCTGCGGCTCAGCGCGGCAGCGGCGCGTCCGCCCGGCGCAGCACCGACCAGCCGGTGTCCCGGGCCCGGGCGGCGGCGAGCAGCCCGGCCACGCAGGAGGCGTTGGTGATCTCGCCGGCCAGCACCATGGCGACCGCCTCGTCCAGGCCGATCCGAACCACCTGCAGGTCGGCCTCCTCGTCGCGGCGCTCGTGGCGCTGCTCGGCCGGCACGTCGTGCAGGTCGCGGGCCAGGAAGACCCGGACCAGCTCGTCGGTGAAGCCCGGTGAGCTGTGCAGGTCGACCAGCACGTCCATCTGCTTCGCGGTCAGGTCCGCCTCCTCGGCCAGCTCGCGCGCCGCCGCGGCGGCCAGGTCCTCGCCGGAGACGTCCATCAGCCCGGCGGGCAGCTCCCAGAGGTGCCGCCCCACCGGGTGGCGGTACTGACGGATCAGGACCACCTGACCCGCGTCGTCCAGCGCCACCACCGCCACCGCGCCGACGTGCCGGACGATGTCGCGCAGCCCCGTCCCGCCGCCCGGCATGCTCACCTCCTCGGTCACCACGTCGAAGATCCGGCCGGACCAGCGCTGCTGCCGGGACCGGACCTCGTAACGGTGCTCGACGGCGCTCACGACGCGGACGCCGCCCTGGCCGCGGCGCCGTTGCGGGCCGCCTGCTCGGCATCCGGCGCGTCCAGGTCGACCGGGAGCTGGTCGGCCTGCGAGTAGGCGAGCGCGGCCTTGACGAAGGAGGCGAAGAGCGGGTGCGGCCGGGTGGGCCGGCTCTTCAGCTCCGGGTGCGCCTGGGTGGCCACGTAGAACGGGTGCAGGCTCCGGTCCAGCTCGACGAACTCGACCAGCCGCCCGTCCGGCGAGGTGCCGGAGATGTGCAGCCCGGCCTTGGTCAGCGCGTCCCGGTAGGCGTTGTTGACCTCGTAGCGGTGCCGGTGCCGCTCGCTGACCTCGGTGCTGCCGTACGCCTCGGCGACCAGCGAGCCCTCGGCGAGTTTCGCCGGGTAGGCCCCGAGGCGCATGGTGCCGCCCAGGTCGCCCTTGCCGGCGACGATGTCCTCCTGGTCGGCCATGGTGGCGATGACCGGGTGCCGGGCCTCCTCGTCGAACTCCAGCGAGTTCGCCCCGTCCAGGCCGGCCAGGTGCCGGGCCACCTCGATGGTCATGCACTGCAGGCCGAGGCAGAGGCCGAGCAGCGGGACGCCGTTCTCGCGGGCGTACCGCGCGGTGCCGATCTTGCCCTCGATGCCGCGCACCCCGAAGCCGCCCGGGATCAGGATGCCGTCGACGCCGGCCAGGGCGGCCGCCGCGCCGGCCGGGGTGACGCACTCGTCGCTGGGCACCCAGCGCAGCTTCACCCGGGCCCGGTGACCGAACCCGGCCGCCCGGATCGCCTCGCTGACCGACAGGTACGCGTCGGGCAGGTCGACGTACTTGCCGACCACCGCGACGGTCACCGTGTGCCGCGGCTGGTGCACCCGGTCCAGCAGGTCGTCCCAGCTGCCCCAGTCCACGTCCCGGAAGGAGAGGCCGAGCCGGCGCACCACGTACGCGTCCAGCCCTTCGCGGTGCAGCACCTTGGGGATGTCGTAGATGCTCGGGGCGTCCGGGGCGGCCACCACCGCCTCGGCGTCCACGTCGCAGTAGAGCGAGAGCTTGTGCTTGAGCTTCTCCGGGATCTCCCGGTCGGAGCGGCAGACGATGGCGTCCGGCTGGATACCGATGCTGCGCAGCTGCGCCACCGAGTGCTGGGTCGGCTTGGTCTTCAGCTCCCCGGAGGGCGCCAGGTAGGGCACCAGCGAGACGTGCAGGTAGAAGCAGTTGTCCCGACCCAGGTCGTGGCGAACCTGCCGGATCGCCTCCAGGAACGGCAGCGACTCGATGTCGCCGACCGTGCCGCCGACCTCGGTGATCACCACGTCCGGCACCTGGCCGTCGGCGTCCGGGTCGGCCATGCCGAGGATCCGGGCCTTGATCTCGTTGGTGATGTGCGGGATGACCTGGACCGTGTCGCCGAGGTACTCGCCGCGCCGCTCCTTGGCGATCACGTCGGAGTAGATCTGCCCGGTGGTGACGTTCGCCTTGCCGGAGAGCGCCCGGTCCAGGAACCGCTCGTAGTGCCCGACGTCGAGGTCGGTCTCGGCGCCGTCCTCGGTGACGAAGACCTCGCCGTGCTGGAACGGGTTCATCGTCCCCGGGTCGACGTTCAGGTACGGGTCGAGCTTCTGCATGACCACGCGGAGACCCCGCGCGGTGAGCAGATTGCCGAGGCTGGAGGCGGTGAGGCCCTTACCCAGCGAGGAGGCCACGCCCCCGGTGACGAAAATGTGCCTGGTCGTCCGTGCTGAAGGGGCCAAGGCCTGCTCCCGTGTCGTCCGTAGCGGTCGTGCAGAACGCCGAGCCGATCAGCAAAGTGATCACGCGATCCACGGGATTCCACGGTAACACCTCACCGGGGGTGACTCGCATCCCGCACCGAGGTCACGCCCCCGAGCCGGGTGGTTGACGACGCCCCGTCAGGGCGTCGTGACCTGGCGCGACGAGCGATCGGCCTGACGGGGGGCCGGGGTGCCGCGATCCGCCTCCGGCGCCCCTGGCCCGGTGTCCGGCGCCCGGGTGGCCGGTGTCTGCGTGTCCGGCGCCACAGCGCCCGGGTCGTCCGGCGGCGTCACCGGGGCCGAGCCGCCCGACGGACCGCCGCCGCCGGCCGGGCCGTCGTCCGTGCCGCCGCCGCAGCCGCCCTCACCGCTGCCGCCGAGCCCTTCGTCGCCGGCCACGCCCGAGCCGTCGGCGGACGGGCGGCCGGCGCCGGGCAGGGTCCGGTCGGTCGAGTGGTCGAGCACCCGCAGCGAGGCCAGCGCGGCCATCGGCACCACCAGCGCGCCGGCGGCGCCGGCCACGTCCAGCGCCGAGCCGCTCAGGACGCCGCCGATCACCGCCGCGACCGCGGTGCCGGCCATCGCGGCCCGGATCGCCGGGTAGATGCCGAACAGCCGCATCAGCCCGCCCCACGGTTGCAGCAGCGCGAACCAGACCAGCAGCGCGCCGGCCAGGGCCAGCACGGTCAGCGGGCTGTCGACCAGGGTGTCGAAGTTGGCCGTGCTGGAGCGGTGCACGGTGAGCCCGCCGGTGCCGTCGCCGATCGAGGCCAGGAACCGGCCCAGGCTGCCCCGCTCCGCGGCCGGGCGGCGCACGTCGAGCACCGCGAAGCCGATGGTGACCGCGAGCGCCGCCATCGCCGCCCAGGCCAGTCGGCTGACCGTCAGCCATCCGCCGGCGCTGATCGCCGCCGCGACGCTCAGCCCGGCGGTCAGCGCTATCGCGCCGATCGGGTCCGCCCCCAGGTAGGGGCTGCCCACGATCACCACGGCGACGCCGCCGACGGCGACCATGACCGCCGGACGCCAGCCCCGCTGCATCCGCTGGGCCAGCCAGCCCGCGCTCAGCAGCGCGCCGGCCAGGAACACCCCGAGCCCGACGGTGCCCAGCCCGGCGTACCGGCCGCCCTCCAGCGCGGAGTAGCCGACCACCCCGTTGAGCTGCAACCGGGCCCCGGTCAGCACGTCCAGGCCGATGGTGAGCGTGGTCAGGCCGGCGACCGCGCCGAGCGGCCCGAGGGTGCTGGCGTGCCCGGGGGCGAACCGGACCGCGGCGGTGCCGGCGATCACCAGCAGGGCGGTCACCCCGGCGAAGGCCCAGCCGGGCCGGTCCGTCCGCCACCAGGGCACCACGTCGGCGAGCAGCGCCGCCGGCACGGCCAGCGCGGCGGCGACGAGCAGCAGCTCCACGCTCGCCACCACCCGCCGGGCGACCGGCTTCGGCCCGTACGGGCCGGCATGCCGGCGGGCCCGGCGCAGCAGCGGCAGCACGGCCACGGCGAGCAGCATCTGGGCGGCGGCGAGCAGGGTGAAGAACCAGCCGACGATGCTCCGCCGGGCGGCGGCCTCCCGGTCGGCGTCAGCCGGCTGAGCGATCGCGGCGGCCAGGTCGGCGGGGCGGCCGTCCACGGCGAGCGCGGGGCGGCCGAGGAAGAGCCGGTCGGGCATCGGGCGGCCCAGCGCGGCGAGCGCCGTCGGCGCCAGGTCGACCAGTTGCAGGTAACCGTCGCGGCCGGTGCTGGCCGAGGTCAGCCAGCCCTTCTCCCAGCCCGGGCCGTCGGCGACCGCCACGTGCAGCCGGGCCGGCTGCTCGGTGTCGGAGATCCCGGCCACCAGCACCAGCGAGCGCGGCGGTCGGGCGGCGAGCACCCGGGCCAGCTGCGCGTCGGCCGCCCGGGCCGCCGCGGCCCGGTCCGTCTTCGAAACGCCGTCGACCGTGCCCAGGTCGACGATGCTGAGCACGCAGGAGCCGAGCAGCCCGGCCGGGTCGGCGGGCAGCGCCGAGGCGTAGCGGTCCACCCGGCCGAACGGGCGGGCGGCGGCGACGGCGGCGCCGGGGCCGACCGCCACCGAGCAACGCACCGACTCGGCCAGTGACCCGGGCATGGCGCCCCAGGGCAACTGCTCCTGGTTGTACTGGACCACGCCCTCCTGCTCGGGCAGGTTCGCCCCGATGCCGTCCGGCTGCTCCACCGTCACCGCGGCGGGTGGGCAGCCGCCGGCCTGCCGGCTGCCGTTCCAGGCCGCGAAGCTGCCGGCGCCCACGGTCAGCCAGCCGTCCACCGGGCAGGTGGGCCGGTGCGCGGAGCGCACCGACAGCGAACCGATCGAACCCCGCTCGGCCATCCGCCACAGCGTCGGGGTGGTCTGCGGGTCCACGTCCTCCCAGCGCAGCCCGGCGACCCCGGCGAGGACGACGAAGTCGGCGGTGCGCTGCGGCGCGCCGTGCTCGGGCCGGGCGCCCAGCGCCGCGATGCCGAGCGCCACCACCATCAGGGTGAGCAGGGCGGGGACCAGTCGGCGCAGCATCACCGGTGTCCCGTCGACGGGGCGCCCGCGTCCGGGGCGGTCGGGCCGCTGCGCTGCGCGGCCAACTCGGCGTAGAGCGCGCTCAGCGCGGCGACGGTGTCCGCCTCGGTGGGCCAGGTCGCCGCCCGCTGCGCGCCCAGCCGGCTCAGCGCCGCCCGGCGCTCAGGGTCGTCGAGGAGTTCGCGTACGGCGGCGTCGAGCGCGTCCACGTCGCCGGGGGGCACCAGCACCGCGGCGTCGCCGACCAGGCCCGGCAGGCCGCCGACCGAGGTCGCCACCAGCGGTACGCCGGCGCGCAGCGCCTCCTGGGCGAAGAGCTGGCGGGCCTCCCAGTCGCTGGTGACCACGGCGAGGTCGGCGCCGGTGAGCAGCTCCGCCACGTCGGTGCGGTGCCCGAGCAGGGTCACCGGCGCCCGGGCGGCGGAGATCCGGGCGGCCAGCGGCAGGTACGCCGGGCCGCTGCCGGCGATCACCACGACGGGCGCCGGAGTTCGGGTACGCCACCGGGCGGCCGCGTCGATCAGCAGGTCGTAGCGCTTCTGCGGGTGCAGCCGGCCGACCGAGACGATCAGTGGCCGCGCGGCGTCCACCCCGAACTCGGCGCGTACGGCGGCGCGGCGGCGGCGCGGGGCGGGCAGGGTCGGCGCGGCCACCGGGGCCAGCCGGGCGTCGGTGGCGCCGAGGGCGGCGGCCCGGTCGACCAGGTCGGCGGAGGCGCCGAGCGCGACCCGGGCGCCGCGGGCGACGACCCGCTCCGCCAGCCGGGACAGGGCGCCACGCAGCCCGCCGGCGAGCACCGCGTTGTGCCAGGTGACCACGAGTGGTGCCGCCGGTCGGGCGAGTACGGCGACCAGGCCGGCCCGCAGCCCGTGCGCGTGCACCACGTCCACCTTGGTGCTGTCCAGCGCGCGGCGCAGCGCGGCGACCGCGCGGGCGTCGGCCGGCGTGGGGCTGGCCGGGATCTCGACCGGCTCGAACCGCGCGCCGACCGCGGTGAAGTCGAACTGCTCCTCGGTGGCTGCCGGCCCGCAGACCACGACGGTGGCGCCGGCCGCGGTGAGCCCGCGGGCCACGGAGCGGACGTGCTGCCCCACCCCGCCGGTGCTGGAGGCGAGTACCAGGGCCACTGAGCCGGGCCACCGCGGCGCCGACGAGGCGTCCGTCATGAGGAAACGGTCTCCTTCCCGTCACCGCGCTTTCCGGGGCGCTGGTCGTCTTGCGGGTCGGCCGGTGGCCGTCGGCGGCCGAGCCGGCGGGTCACGGCCGCGAGCAGCGGTCGGACGTCCCGCGCGTCGGTCAGCCAGGCGACGGTGAGGAACAGGGCACCGACCACGACACCGGACAGCATGCCCTGCGCGAGCGCCCACGGTGCGGTCGGGGTCCCGTCGCCGAGGCTCGCGAGCGCGCGTGCGGTGCCCGCCCCGGCGAGCCCCGCGACCGCGGCGGCGAGCATGCCGGCGGCCCCGGCTCGGCCGACGCCGAGCAGCGCGGCACGCCCGGCGCTGCGCAGCACCGCGGCGATGAGCAGGCCGCCGAGCAGCAGCATCCCCCCGGAGGTGGCCAGGGCCACCGCCAGCACCCGATCGGCCAGCGGCAGCAGCTGCCCGAGCAGGAGCGCGAGCAGGGGCACGGCCAGCCAGCCGACGGCGGTGGCGACGGTCGCCGAGCGGGTCTCGCCCCGGGCGTAGAGGGCTCGGGTGAGGATGGCGAACAGGCCGTAGCCGAGCAGGCCGGGGGCGAAGCCGGCGACCGCCGCGGCGGCGGTCGCGGCGACCTGCGGGTCGTCGGCGAAGAACACGTGCCCGACCGGCCCCGCGGTGCCGACCAGCGCCGCCGCGCCGAGCAGGCTGAAGAGCACCACCCCGCGTACGGCCGGGGCGAGGGTGTTCCGGTAGGTGCGCTCGTCGCCGGTCGCCCGCGCCGCTACCAGGGTCGGATACGCGGCCACGGCGAGCGGCACGGCCAGCACCGCCCAGGGCAGGAAGTAGATGGTCTGCGCGATGTTGTAGACGCCCGGGTTGGCTCTCGACCCGTACGTCACCTGGTTGAGGGTCACGATCAGGGCGATCTGCTGCGCGGTGACGGTCACCACACCGGCGACCGCGAGCGCGCCGACCCGCGCCCGCGCGTCGGTCGGGAACCGGTAGCCGGGCCGCAGCCGCAGCCCGAGCCGGCGCAGCGGGATCAGCAGGGACAGCGACAGCACCACCACGCCGAGGGTGGTGCCGCCGGCGAGCAGCACCTCGCCGCCGGGGTTCACCGAGCCGACCGTGGCCAGCCGGCCCTGCCACGCCGTGAAGCCGAGGTAGACCGCGATCACGGTGATGCTGGACAGCAGCGGGGCGATCACCGGCCAGGCGAACCGCCGGTGCGCCTGGAGCACCCCGGTGAGCACGATGCCGACGCCGTAGAGCGGCAGCTGGGGGGCGAACAGCAGCAGCATCCGGGCCCCGGCCTGCTGCTGCTCCGGGCTGAGGCCGGGGCCGAGCAGGCCGATCAGTGGATGGGCGAGCAGGGCCAGCGCGAGGGCGAGCGGCACGAGCAGGCTGAGCGTCCAGGTCAGCAGCGCTCCGGTGGTGGCGGCGACGGCCCGCCGGTCCCCCGCCTCGACGGCGCCGGCCAGCAGCGGTACGACGAGGCTGGCGAGCGCGCCACCGGCGACGATCTCGAAGATGAAGTTCGGCAGGTTGTTCGCCACCACGTAGGTGCCGCCGAGGTCGGTGCCCGCCAGCGTCCAGGTGAACACGGCCGTGCGGCCGAAGCCGGCGAGCCGGCTGACCACGGTGAGTACGGCGATGAGCGCGGCCGCTCCGGCCACCCGGCCGGCGCCGGCGAGGGGTGCCGGTCTGGTCACGTCAGTCGGCGCGTCGGCCCAGCGCGTCGAGCTCACGCAACCCGGGGGTTCGTTGGATCACCTGGGTGAAGCTGACCTTCTCGCTGGCCGCGGTGAGACCGGCGAGCACGGCGAGGACGCCGGCGCGGCCCAGCGGGCCGGTGCGGGCGGCGAGCGCGACGCCGAGCAGCGCGCCGAGGGCGTTCGCGCCGCTGTCGCCGAGCATCACCTCCTCGCCGAGGTCGGCCGGGAGCAGCCCGGCGGCGGCGCCGACCGCCCCGGCGGCGATCCCGCCGTGCGGGCCGCCGGTCAGCGGCGCGCCGAGCAGCAGGCCGGACTTGAGCGCCCGGCCGGGGCGCAGGTCGAGCAGGTTGAGCAGGTTGGCGGTGCCGGCGACCACGCCGGCGCCGAGCAGGACGTCGACGCCGCGCCCGAGCGCCCCCTGCTGCTGGCGGCGGCGGTGCCCGGCGACCCGGGGGTCGGCGGCGAGCAGCGCGGCCGCGCCGAGCCCGGCGGCGCCCACCCCGACGATCTTGACGAGGCCGGCGGTGACCCGGCCCTCGCGCAGCGCGGCGAGATGCCCGGTGAAGCCCTTGGCGGCCTTCTGCTCCGGTCGGGCGCCGACCACGTCGTCGTAGAGCCCCACGGCGCCGGCGCCGGCCCCGGCGACCAGCGCCGCGGCGCCGGCGGCGACGCTGGTGGCGCCGAGCGCCCCGGCGCCCGCCGCGCCGGCCGCGAGCGCGGGCCCGGCGGCGAGGGTGACCGTACGGCCGCGGAAGTTGGTCCGTTGCAGGGCGGGACCGGCCGGGGAGGTGCGCACCTGGCGCAGCGCGTACCGGGCGGCGGCCGCCCCGGCGCCGGCGGTCAACAGCCGGGCCAGCATCCTCACGCGGTGACTCCGATCGGCTCGTCGGCGGACATCCGGGGCTTCGGTTCGCTCACTGGGGCAGTTTAGGCAGCAGCGACGCGACGTTGTCGCCGACGCCGTACTGGCCGGCCTTCTTCTCGGTGAGCTGCTGCACCAGCGCGAGCGTGGTGACCAGCTGGCCCTGGATGGTGTTGGCGTTGTCGACGGTGGAGATGGTCTGCGAGAGCACCGGGTCGCCGCGCACGACGGCCACCAGGTTGCCGCCGGCCGAGCCGTTGCCGCCGACCACGATGGCGCCGGTCCGGTCGAACTGCTCGGCGATCTTGACGACCGACTCGTCCTTCTTGGCGGAGTCCTTGTCGACGTACGGCTGGCCGCTGACCACCACGACCGCCTCCGCCGGGCCGGTGACCCGGTCCTCGGTGGTGAGGTAGCCGGCGTTGGTGTAGGCGGCGACCACCGCCCGCCGGTCGGCCTCGCTGACCGGGGCGACCCCCGGCCGGTCCAGCAGCACGCTGGCCAGCAGGGCGCTGGAGGTCTCCACGCCGTGCCCGTTGCCGGGCAGGCCGCTGGTCTGCGCGCTGGTCGGGCGGGCGGCGGTGACCGCCAGCTCGAGCAGGTTGTTGTTGTTGTCCGGGTTGATGAACTTGTCCTGCAGGTCGACCCGGCCGGTGACGTCCGCCCCGGCCATCTGCAGCATCTTGAGCACGCCCTCGGTCTGGTCGCGTCCGGTGGGCAGGCTGAGCACCAGCACCCGGCGGCCGGCGAGCTTGCCGGGCAGGACGACCTGGGAGATCTCGGCCGCGAAGGCCTCCTCCGACTCCAGCTGCTTCTCGACGTTGTTGACCGTCTGGCGCATCTGCTGGTTGTCCTTGCGCAGCGCGGTGACCTGCTCCTTGAGCGAGTCGGCCACCGGACCGTTGAGGGCGGCCGTGCCGACCACCAGCCCGATGGCCAGGGCCAGGAACACCGCGGTCAGCGACACCACGTGGTACCGGAAGTTGATCACGCTTGCAGCCTCTTGATCGTCGGGGGAGCTAGAAGAGCTGGCCCAGCTGGAACACGAAATTGTCCCACCACTCGGAGACCACGCCCAGGTATGCCTTCCCGACCGTGGAGACGGCCACCGCGGAGGCCATCGCGGCGACCGCCGAGAGCACCAGCAGCAGCAGCGAGGAGCCGGAGATGCTCTGCCGGTAGAGCCGGCTCACGCCCTTGGCGTCGACCAGCTTGCCACCGACCTTGAGCCGGGTGAGGAACGTCGAGGCCATGCCGCCGCGGCCCTTGTCGAGGAACTCCACCAGGGTGGCGTGGGTGCCGACGGCGACCAGCAGCGAGGCGCCCTTCTCGTCGGCCAGCAGCATGGCGAGATCCTCGCTGGTCGCGGCGGCCGGAAAGAGCACCGCCGGGACGTCGAGCCCGGTCACCCGGGGCAGCCCGGGCGCCCGCCCGTCCGGGTAGGCGTGCACGATCACCTCGGCGCCGCAGCGCAGCACGTCGTCGGTGACCGAGTCCATGTCGCCGATGATCATGTCGGGGGTGTAGCCCGCCTCGACCAGCGCGTCGGCGCCGCCGTCGACGCCGATCAGCACCGGCTTGAACTCCCGGATGTAGGGGCGCAGCACGTCCAGGTCGGCCTTGTAGTCGTAGCCGCGGACCACGATCAGGCAGTGCCGCCCCTGGATCTGGGTCTCGATCTCCGGCACGCCCACGCCGTCGAGCAGCAGGTCGCGCTCCTGCTTGAGGTAGTCCATGGTGTTGGCGGCGAACGCCTCCAACTGCACCGAGAGCCCCTCCCGGGCATCGGCCATCGACTTGGCCACCGTCTCGGCGTCCTGCAGGTTGCCGTGCGCGACCGGCTCGTCACCGACGTAGACCGTGTTGCCCTCGATCCGCACGGTGTCGCCCTCGCGGATCCGCTCGAAGACCCCCTCGCCCAGGTCGTCCAGGAGCGGGATGCCCGCGCCGACCAGCACCTCCGGACCGAGGTTCGGATAGCGGCCGGAGACCGACGGCTTCGCGTTGAGTACCGCCGCGACGCCGACGGCAACCAGGGAATCCGCCGCGACCCGGTCCAGGTCGACGTGGTCGATCACCGCGATGTCACCGGGGCGCAGCCGGCCGACCAGGCGTTTCGTCCGGCGATCGAGGCGCGCGGTGCCGAGGAGAACACCGGGTACCGCGTTCCGGGTCCGGCGCAACGTGGGTAGACGCATCGTGACCATCCTGGCATGTGAGGCAGGCATTTCTGTCGCGACATGCCTGAGCAGGGCCGCCTACCCAGGGAAGCACACCAGAGCGCAGGCTGGTGTGCTTGCGCTCACAATACCGGCGGTCACGACCGCCTTTCCTTGGCGGCCACGGCCAGAAGCTCCTCGGCGTGTGCGATACCCAGATCCGAGTCTGGCAAACCCGCGAGCATCCGGGCCAGCTCCCGGGCGCGCTCGGTGTCCTCCACCACCCTGACCCCGCTCGTGGTCACCGCGCCCCCGGTGTCCTTCGCCACCACCAGGTGCCGGTCGGCGAACGCGGCGACCTGCGGCAGGTGGGTGACCACCAGCACCTGATGGCTGCGGGCGAGGCGGGCCAGCCGACGCCCGATCTCCACCGCCGCCTGACCGCCGACGCCGGCGTCGACCTCGTCGAAGACCAGGGTGGGCGGGCCGCCGGAGCCGGCGAAGACCACCTCGATGGCGAGCATCACCCGGGACAGCTCACCGCCGGAGGCCCCGCGCTGCAGCGGCAGCGCCGGCGCGCCCGGATGGGCCAGCAACCGCAGCTCGACCTCGTCACCGCCGTCGGGACCGACGCCCACCTCGACGCCGCCCACGGAAAGCGTCGGCTCGGCCCGACCGGCCGGCCGGGGCAGCACCGCCACCTCGATGCGGGCGTGCGGCATGGCCAGCCCGGCCAACTCGACGGTGACCTGCTCGGCGAACCGGACCGCCGCCTCCTGCCGGGACGCCGACACCCGACCGGCCAGCTCGGCCACCTCGGCGGCCAGGCGCTGCCCCTCGCGGTCCAGCTCGTCCAGCAGGTCGTCGGAGGTGTCCAGCTCGGACAGTCGGGTGCGGGCCCGCTCGGCCCAGGCGATCACCCCGTCGACGTCGTCGGCGTACTTGCGGGTCAGCCCGCGCAGCGCGGCCCGCCGCTCGTAGACGGCCTGCAGCCGGGCCGGGTCGGCGTCGAGCGTGGCGAGGTAGGCCGACAGCTCGGCGGAGACGTCGGTGACCAGGGTCGCCGCCTCCTCGAGCCGGGCCGCCAGCTCGCCCAGGGCCGGGTCGGTGCCGGTCTGCGCCTCGAGGGTGCGCCGGGCGGTGCCGAGCAGGGTGCTCGCGTCGGGGGTGTCGTCGGCCGCCTCCGCACCGCCGGCCACGCACTGCTGGGCGAGCTGCGCCGCGGTACGCAGCCCCTCGGCGTGCTCCAGCCGCTGGGCCTCGGCGCGCAGGTCGTCGTCCTCACCCGGCTGCGGGTCGACCCGGGTGATCTCGTCCAGGCCCAGCCGCAGCAGATCGGCCTCCTGGTTGCGCTCGCGGGCGTTGCGCCGCCGGTCGGTGAGGTCGTCGACCACCCGCCGCCAGCCCGTGTAGGCCTCCCGCAGCGCGTCGAGCAGCTTCTCGTGCTCCGGCCCGGCGAACCGGTCCAGCGCGGCCCGCTGCTCGGCCGGGCGCAGCAGCCGCAGCTGGTCGGACTGCCCGTGCACCGCGACCGCCTGCTCGCCGACCTCGCCGAGCATCGACACCGGCATGCTCCGGCCGCCCAGGTGCGCCCGAGACCGGCCCTCGACGGTGACCGTGCGGCTCAGCAGCAACGAGCCGTCGTCGTCGGGCTCGCCGCCGGCGTCACTGATCCGGGCGTGCACCGTCTCGGCCACCCGGCCGGCCAGGCGCAGCCGCCCCTCGACCATCGCCCGGCCGGGCTGGGCGCGCACCCGCCCGGCGTCGGCCCGGCCACCGAAGAGCAGGCCGAGGCCGGTCACCACCATGGTTTTGCCCGCACCGGTCTCGCCGGTGATGACGTTCATCCCGCCGGCCAACGGCAGGGTGGTGTCCTCGATGACGCCCAGTCCGGTGATGCGCAGCTCTTCCAGCACAGCAACCGACAGTAGACGCGAGGCCCGACAGTTGACCAGCCGGCGCGGGGTGCGTCGTGCTCCTGACGGCGGCGTCGTACAGTTCAGCCCCGTGTTGGACGTGATCGGCCTGACCGCAGGCGAGGAGGACCTCTACCGCAGCCTGGTGCAGCTCACCACGGCGCGGGTCGAGGAGCTGGCCGAGCGGCTGCGCCGCCCCCGCGCGGAGATCGTCGCCCAGCTCGACGCGCTGCGCGCGAAGGGGCTGGTGCTGCCGACCGGGCCGGAGCCGGACGCGCCGCTGCGGCCGCTGGCCCCGGACGTGGCGCTCGGTGGGGCGCTGCTGCGCCGGCAGGAGGCGTTGGAGGCGGCCCGCGCGGCGGTCACCCAGCTCACCGAGGATTACCGGGCCGGAATGCGCCGGCACGACGTCGACCACCTGGTCGAGGTGATCACCGGCGCGCAGGCGCTGCGCGAGCGCCTGCGTGACCTGCAGAACGCCGCCCGGGTCGAGGTGCTCTGGTTCTGCCGGGCGAGCCCGCTGGCCATGCTCGGTCAGGAGAACGTCGAGGAGTTCGACGCGCTGTCCCGCGGGGTGCGCTACCGGGCCATCTACGAACGCGAGATGCTCCTCGAACCGGGCGCGCTGGCCGATGTCGAGCAGGGCGTACGCGCCGGTGAGCAGGCCCGGGTCCTCGACCGGCTGCCGGTCCGGCTGGCCATCGTGGACGCTCGGACGGCGATCTGCCCGCTGGTGCCGAAGCCGGGCGACGGTGAGCCGAGCGCCGCGGTGATCGGCCGCAGTCAGCTGCTCGACGCGCTGCTCGCCCTCTTCGAGAGTCACTGGCTGATGGCCACGCCGCTGCGCTCGTCCGTCCCGCCGGTCGACCGCGGCGCCGAGGGCTACCGGCCCGACGCCGACGAGGCCCGGCTGCTGTCGCTCTTCGTGGCCGGGGTGCCGGACAAGTCCATCGCCTCGCAGCTGGGGGTGAGCCGGCGTACCGTGCAGCGCCGGCTCGCCGACCTGATGGCGGTCGCTGGCGTGGACACCCGGCCCGGGCTGGCCTTCCAGGTCGCCCGGCGCGGCTGGATCTGAACCACGAAGGGGCGGGACGGCCCAAGGCCGCCCCGCCCCGCCCCGCCCCGCGTGCGTCAGCGCAGCCCGTACGCGTCGATCACGGTCTGCTCGACGGTGTTGCCGGCCCGGTCGCCGGCGTGCACCCGCAGCGACACCGCGCCGCGGGCGGCGGGCACCGTGGCGGTGAACCGGGTGCCGGAGCCGTGCACCGACACCGACCGCCACTTCTTCCCGCCGTCGAACGACACCTCGACCCGCAGGCTGGTGCCGGTCGGCGCCGAGACGCCGGTCGGCTGGCGCAGGGTCAGCCCGAGCTTGTGCGACGTGCCGCCCCGCACCTCACCGCGCAGGTCGGCGGGGACCTGGTAGTCGACCTGGAGCAGCGGCAGCGCCTTGGCCGCGTCCCCGGCCGGGCGGGCCGAGGTGAACTGCCAGGACGTCTCGGTACGGGTGGCGTAGCGCCACTCGTCCGAGCTGCGCTGCGTGGCCAGGTCCAGCCGGTAGCGGGCCGACTTCTCCGTGGTGGGCACCGGCGCCCAGCCGCCGGAGAGGTCGGCGATCTGCTTGCCGTCGCGGCTGAGCCGGGCCTCGACGGTGTCCGCCTCCTCGCCGCCGCCGGCCGGGCTGTAGTTGCCCGCGGCGTCGACGAACTCGGCCACCCGCAGGTCCAGGGTGTCCCCGGTGCGGGTCGGCACCGGCACCCCGCCGCCGGCCGGCACGGCCGGCCGGACCACCGGGGCGTGCCAGCTCTCGGTGTCCCGGTCGTCGGCGGCGTAGCGCCGGGGCTGCTGGGTCAGCCCGCCGAGCAGCCGCCCCCAGGACCAGGTGATCCGGTGCAGCACCCGGTGCTGCCACCAGGCGTCCCCGGCGCTGACGAACTCCTGCCGGCTGGTGCCGGTACGCACCAGCCGCTGGTCGTCGTTCCAGGAGGTCTCCTGCCACGGGCGCCAGCCGAACCGCTGCTCGGTGGCCCACTCCGAGCCGCCGACGTCACCGTAGTCGGCGGTCACCTCGGCGGTGTTCTTCGCGGTGACCGTGTGCACGATCCGCTCCGGCACCCGGCCCTTCGAAACCTGCCACACGTCGTACAGGTAGGGGCTGTCGACGGTCAGCGTCAGGTCGATCGTCGCCCGACCCTTGCGGGCCGCCACGATCAACCGCTGGCCGTCGTCGTTCGCCACCGCCATCGAGGGAAGGGCCAGCCGTTCCCCCTGCGGGTTCCAGACCGTCCACGCGCTCTGGTCCGCCGGGCGGACGATGAGCACCGACTTCGCACCGGCCGCCGCGGCCGCCGCGATCTGCTCCTCCTCCGAGGCGTCCGGGTCGGTGACCAGCAGCGCCGCGGCGCCGCGCACCCGGGTCAGCTCGGCCGGGGTGCCGGTACCGGCCCAGACCAGCGGCAGCTTCTGCCGGCCGGTCGGCGCCGGCGAGTAGCCCATCAGGTTGATGTCCAGCGGACCGGACACCCCGCTGATCTTGGCGTCCACCATCGGGGCGACCAGTTGCCAGCGCGAGGAGAACTCGAACTCGCCCTGGCGCACCGCGCGGGTCGGCGTGACGTTTACCTGCTGGATCGTGCTGAAGGTCATCACGCCGTGGTCGACCTGCCGGCCGTTGCCGAAGATCCGGTGCTCGTAGAAGCTGATCGCGGCTCGCTGCTCGGCCGGCTTCGGCGTCTCGATCCGCACCGGGGTGCCCTTGCGGGGGTCGAGCACCACCGTGACGTCCCGGGTGACCATCAGCTCCGGGTCGGTGGCCAGGGTGATCTGCTCGTCCAGCGGCGCGCCGTGCTCGATCAGCGCCTCGACCAGGTACGGGCCCTCCTCGACCTGGACCTGCGTCTCACCGCCGACCCAGCCGATGAAGTCGGACTCGGGCTGCTCGCCGAAGAGGGTGAGCACCGGCGCCAGGCCCGGCTGTCCCTGCAGGTCCAGCACCTTCACGGTGACCGTGTGCACCGGGCCGCTCAGGGTGAGCCCGACGGCGGTACGCACCGCGACGCCGTCCGCGCCGGTGGCCACCAGCCACCCGCCGTGCGGGCCGCGGGCCAGCTTCGCCGGGTCCGCGCGCAGCGGCACGGCCACGCTGCCGCCGGCCGGCACGGTCACCTCGCCGCCGCCGACGGTGACCCCGTCGGGCTCGGCCACGCCACTGTCCAGGTTGCGCAGCTCCAGGGCCAGCCGCAGGGTCTGCGGGGCCGCGGTGCCGTTGGTGTACGTGACGCTCCGCTCGACCGTCGCGCCGCCGGTGGAGATGCGACCGAAGTCGGCGGTGGCCGAGCCGTACACCCGCTGGGACAGCGCCCGGGCCACATCGACCCGGCCGCCGCCCTGCTCGAAGACGGTCAGCTCCGGGTTCGCCTTGGTGGTGCTGACCAGCGCGTCCTTGAGCTTCCCGGCGGTCCAGTCCGGGTGGTCCTGGGCGAGGATCGCGGCCGCGCCGGCGACGTGCGGGGTGGCCATCGAGGTGCCGGACGCGGTGGTGTACGCGTCGCCGACCGGCGTACCCATGGTGGTGCCGGCGGCCCGGGCGGCGATGATGCCGACGCCCGGCGCGGTGATCTCCGGCTTCAGGCCGTTGTCGCCGAGGCGCGGGCCGCGGCTGGAGAAGTCGGCGAGGTTGTCGTCGCGGTCCACCGCGCCGACGGTGAGCGCCGCGGTGGCCGCGCCCGGCGAGCCGACGGAACGCGGCGTGCCCTCGTTGCCCGCGGCGATGACGAAGAGCGCCCCGGTCTCGGCGGTCAGGTCGTTGACCGCCTGGCTCATCGGGTCGGTGCCGTCGCTCGCGGAGCCGCCGAGGCTCATGCTGACCACCTTCGCGCCGGAGTGGGCGGCCCACTCCATGCCCGCGATGATGGACGAGCTGTAGCCGGAGCCGCCGTCGTCGAGCACCTTGCCGACCAGCAGCTGCGCGCCGGGGGCGACGCCCTTGCGCAACCCGTCCGAGGCGGCGCCGCTGCCGGCGATGGTGGCCGCCACGTGGGTGCCGTGGCCGTGCCCGTCGCGGGCGCTGCCGCTGCCGGAGAAGTCCTGCGCCTCGGCGATCCGACCGGCCAGGTCAGGGTGGGTCGAGTCGACGCCGGTGTCGAGCACCGCGACCCGGACGCCCTTGCCGTCCCGGCCGGCGGCCCAGGCCGCCGGAGCGCCGATCTGCGGCACGCTGTGCTCCAGCGCCGGGCGGACCTTCCCGTCCAGCCAGATCCGGTCGACACCGGCGCCGAGCCGGGCCGGCGAACCGGCGGTACGGGCCTGCGGGGTGGCGCGCAGCGTCGTCCACAGGCCACCGAGGTCGCCCTTGCCGACCCGCAGCGCCGCGCCGTTGATGCTCTCCAGCGGGCGGGCGTCGGTGGCGCCGGCGAGCGGCCGGACCCGACCGGCCGCCGGCTCCTGGTAGCGGACGATCAGCGGCAGCGAGCCCTGCGCGGCGTCGCCGTACCCGTTGGCGGCCAACTCCTGCACGTCGAACAGGTCGGGGTCGAGCACCCCGGCGGAGAGGTACGGCACGACGTCGCTGGGCAGCACCCGCACCCCGCCGTCGGCCTCGACGGTGTGGAAGGTGATCCGCTCGCGGCCGGGGCCGGGTCGGACGGTGGCGGCGACCCGGCCGGGCGCCGCCTGGACGAGGTCGACCTGGTCGCCGGTGATCAAGGTGATGTGGATGGGCGCGGTGCCCGGGGCGGGCGTGGCCGGGGTAGGGCCAGTGGGCCGGGCGGACGGATCGGCGGACGCCGGTGCGGCGAGTCCGACGACCAACGCGCCGACCGCGCCGGCGGCGAGCCAGCGAGGGGGCCTGTGCATGCGATGCGCTCCTCTACTCCAGGGGCCGGTCTCTGGTAAAGATCGACCGATCGGAGTTTGCGGCGCAGATCACTGCACGGTCACTAGCTGCGGGCCGCCGCACCGGCGACATGTCGCCAGGTGGACATCCGGCGGGCACCTGACGGACCCGCAGATGTCCGGCAGGTTACCGCCGAGATCGTGGTGCCTTCAGGGCCGTCGCCGGGTCCGCGACAGCGCACGATCGGCGCCGGTCCGGCGGCACGAATGCGTCAGCGACGCGAGCCACGCCAGCCGTGCACCGGCAACCCGAACTTGGCCACCAACCGGTCGGTGAACGGCCGGTCGCGCAGCCGGACGATCCGCACCGGCAGCGCGCCCCGGCGCACCGTCACCCGGGCGCCCGGCGGCAGGTCGTAGACCCGCCGCCCGTCACAGGAGAGCACCGCGAGGGTGGTGAACGGGTCCACGGTGATCACGAAGGTCGACGTCGGCGCGGTCACCAACGGCCGGCTGAACAGCGCGTGCGCGCTGATCGGCACCAGCAGCAGCGCCTCCACCTCCGGCCAGACCACCGGCCCCCCGCCGGAGAACGCGTACGCGGTGGAACCGGTGGGGGTCGCGCAGACCACCCCGTCGCAGCCGTAGCGCGACAGCGGCCGGCCGTCCACGTCGACAAGGAGCTCGAGCATCTGGGCCCGCTCCCCCTTCTCGACGCTGATCTCGTTGAGCGCCCAGGACTCGATCGTCGGCCCGCCGTCGAACTCGGCGGTGACATCGAGGGTGAGCCGCTCGTCGACGGTGTAGTTGCGCGAAACCACGTCGCGTACCGCGCTGTCCAGGTCCCCGATCTCGGCCTCGGCGAGGAAGCCGACCTTGCCGAGGTTGATGCCGAGCAGCGGCGCCTTGGCCGGCCGGGCCAGCTCCGCCGCCCGCAGGAACGTGCCGTCCCCGCCGAGCGCGAAGACGATCTCGGCGCCGTCGGCGGCCTCCAGCCCGGTCACCGGGACGACGCCGGGCAGGTCGAGGTCGTCGGCCTCCTCGGCCACCACGCGTACCTCGAAACCGGCGGCGATCAGATCGCCGGCCACCGCCCGGGCGTGCTCGGTGCTGCGTCGCCGGCCGGTGTGGGTGACCAGCAGGGCGGTCCGGCTCACCGGGCCCGCCCTGAGGTCGCGGCGCACCGCCGGCCGGCGACCGGCCGGTCCGCGCCCGCCGTGCAACGCCCGCTCCTCGCGCTCACCCTGCGACCTCCTCCGCCGCCGAGCCCGGCACCGCGCCGGACGTCGTGGGGCCTTCCGGCCCGGCCGCGACCACCGCCCGCACCCGTTGCGGGTCGGCCGGCGACGCGTCCCGGCGTAACCATACGAAGAACTCGACGTTGCCGCTCGGCCCCGGCAGCGGGCTGGCGGCCACGTCCGCCAGGCCCAGCCCGAGCTGCTCGGCGGCCGCGGCCACGTCGAGCACCGCCTCGGCGCGCAACTCCGGGTCGCGGACCACCCCGCCGGCGCCCACCCGTTCCTTGCCGACCTCGAACTGCGGCTTCACCATCAGCGCCAGATCACCGTCGGCCTGGGTGCAGCCGGCCAGCGCCGGGAGCACCAACCGCAGCGAGATGAACGACAGGTCGGCGACGGTCAGGTCCACCGGCCCGCCGATGGTCTCCGGGGTGAGCGAACGGACGTTGGTGCGCTCGTGCACCCGCACCCGCTCGTCGGTACGCAGCGGCCACGCGAGCTGCCCGTAGCCGACGTCCACCGCGACCACCTCGGCCGCACCGGCGCGCAGCAGCACGTCGGTGAACCCGCCCGTCGACGCCCCGGCGTCCAGGCAACGCCGGCCGGCGACCCGCAGCCCGCCGAACGCCGTCAGCGCGCCGGCCAGCTTGTGCCCGCCTCGGGAGACGTACTCGGAACTCGGGTCCTCGCCGGTGACCAGCAGCGGGTCGGCGGGGTCGACCATCGCGGCCGGCTTGCGGGCCTGCACTCCGCGCAGCTGGACCCGGCCGGCCTCCACCAGCGCGGCGGCCTGCTCCCGGGAGCGGGCCAGGCCGCGGCGGACGAGCTCGGCGTCCAGCCGGTTGCGACGTGCCATGGGTGGTTCTCCGGTCTCAGGACTGGTCGATGGTGGCGAGGGTCTCGCGCAGCGTCTGGTAGGCCGCCTCGTACTGGGCGATCTGATCGGCCGGGGCGAGCGACGCCGCGTTGATCATCGCTTGGACGGCCGCGTCGACCGCCGGGTGCCCCCGCTCGTCCAGGTCGTCGCCGAGGGCCGACGACGGCGCACCGCCACCGGGCGGCGGGCCGGGTCGCACCCCGGGCGGCGGTGCGGGCCGGGCTGCGGGCATGCCACCCGGCGGCGGCCCGGGGCGGACCGCTGACGGTTCACCGGGCGGCAGGCCAGGACGGGCCGACGGCGGTGGGCCGGGGCGGCCGGCCGGCGGTGGGCCCGGGGGAAGCGGACCGGTCACGACCGACCCCGGCAGGTCGGGCGGGTCACTCGGCACCGCCCGGCTGCTGCTTGCGGGCCACCTTCTGCGGCGGCCGGGCCGGCTCGGCGTCCCCGCCGGTGGGGGTGAGTGCGGCCGGCGACTTGCGTGCCACCGCCTTGCCAGGCTCGGCCTTCTTGGCCACCGCCTTCTTCGCGACCGCCTTCTTCGCGACGGCCTTCTTCGCCACGGCCTTCTTGGCCGGTGGCGCGGAGACCGGCGCGCCGAGCGACTCGGTGGACGGCACCGGACCCGGGCCGGTGCTCGGCTCCGCCGACGGTTTCGGACCGGTCTGCGTGGCGGTCACCGGGGCCGGGGCGCGCCGCGGCCCGGCCGGCGCCTCCGCGGCGGCCTGCGGCGCGCTGGCGGCCGGCGCGGCGACATCTGGCGTGCCCGCGGCCCGGGCCTCGCGCAGCTGCCGGTCCAGCTCGTGCACCCGACGGGTCAGTTCGGCGACCTCCTCGGCGGTGGCGAGCCCGACCGCGCCGAGCGCCCGGTCGACCTCGAACCGGACGAGCTTGGTCAGCGCGTCCCGGTTCGCCGCGCTGGTGGAGACGAGCTCCTCGCCGAGCGCCTGGAGCTGCGCGGCGGTCGCGCCGCCCGACCCGACCAGTCGGCGGACCACGTCCTGGGCCTTCTTCCGGGGCGCCTCCGTCAGGCCCATGGCCAGCTCGAGGTAGGCGCGCCACGCGTCCTGCATGCCTGAGTCCTTCCACGGGGCGGGCGTGTGCAGGTGTCACGCTACCGGGCACCCGGGACCGGCCTGTGCGGTACGGTGCCGGGGACGGCGTGGCGTAGGGCGAGGAGGCGGCGAGTGGCCAGCGTGGACGAGTGTCGGCAGGCGTTGCGGGAGCTAGCCGCCCGGCTCGACAGCAACGCCGAGACGGTGCGCGAGCGCGTCGACCTCGATCGCACGCTCGCCTGCCGGATCACCGACCTGGAGACCGCGTTCCACGGCCGGATCGCCGACGGCCGGCTGCTCGACCTGACCGACGGCGACGACCCGAAAGCCAAGATCGCGCTCAGCACCAGCAGCGACGACCTGGTCGCGCTGGTCGCGGGCAATCTCGACATCGCCCGCGCGGTCGCGTCCCGCCGGGTGTCGATCAAGGCGAACCCGTTCGACCTGATGAAGCTGCGCAAGCTGCTCTGAGTCGCCCGCAGGCTGAGCCGCGCGCGTCGACGCTCGGCTGAATGGTGCTTCAGGTCGCGAGGCCGAGCGCGGTCAGCGCCCGGGGGCGGTGCTCAGGTCGCGAGGCCGAGCGCGGTCAGCGCCCGGGTGGCGTCCGGCGAGCCGGCGCGGATCGGCGGGACCGCCGGCGCCGACCATGCCGCCGCGCAGAGCGCGGCGAGGGCGTCCAGCGGCCGTCCCGCTCCGCTCAGCTCCAGACCGCCGTCGCGGGCGGTCACCGACCAGCCCTCGGCGTCCGCCGCGCCCGGTACCCGCACCACGGCTGCCGGGTCGAAGAGCCCGGCCAGGTCGTGCGCGACGAAGGTGGGGCGGCGGGCCGGCTCGGCGGCGAGCAGTTCGGGTACGTCGCTGACGCCGGTGAGCACGAGCAGGCTGTCCAGCCCGGCCCGGCGGGCGCCCTCGATGTCGGTGTCCAGCCGGTCCCCGACCACCAGGGTCCGACCGTCGTCGATCCGGCGGGCGGCGGTGGCGAAGAGTTCCGGTTCGGGCTTGCCGACCACGACGTCCGGCTCGCGGCCGAGCGCGGTGCGCAGCACGGCCACCAGGGCACCGTTGCCGGGCAGTGGTCCCCGCCCGCTGGGCAGGGTGCGGTCGGTGTTGGTGGCGATCCAGGTAGCGCCACCGCGGACCGCCACCGTCGCCTCGGCCAGGTTGGTCCAGCCGACCTGGGGCCCGTACCCCTGCACCACCGCGTGCGGCTTCTCGTCGGCCCGGTCCACCGGGCTGAGGCCGACCGCGGCGATCTCCGCCCGCAGCGCCTCGGCGCCGACCACCAGCACGGGGGCGCCGGCCGGTAGCCGGTCCCGGAGCAGCTCGGCGGCGGCCGCCGCGGAGGTCAGCACCTCCTCGGGCCCGGCCGGCACGCCCATCCCACTGAGCAGGTCGGCCACCTCGCTCGACCGGCGGGAGGCGTTGTTCGTCGCGTACGCGACCGCCCGGCCCTCAGCGTGCAGGCGGCCGACCGCCTCGACCGCGCCGGGGATCGGCCGGTCGATCAGGTAGATCACACCGTCCAGGTCGAAGACGACCTGGGCGTACCCGTCGACCAGCCGCGCCCCGGCGTCAGTGGTCACCGGGCGACCGGACCCGTCTCGTCATGGCCCGCCGGAGCGTCCGCTCCGGCGCGCACGGTCAGGTCGGGGTCGTCCGCCCCGCCGCTGCCGAGCGCGTCGTCACGGGTCACCGTCCTGAGGTCAGCATCGTCATCGGATGCCTCGTCGTCGCGGTCGGCCGCGCCGCCACCAACCGATGCCTCGTCGTCGCCGTCAACCGATGCCGTGTCATCGTCGTCGGCCGGCGCCTCGTCGTCGTCGGCCGCCTCCGGGAGCACCTCGGCGGGCGCGTCCGGCTCGGCGTCGTCGCTCACGAGGTCGGTGTCCGGGCGGGCCGGCACGGTGCCGGGCGTACCCGGACCGGCGGCGATCTCCTCCGCCGGCTCCTCGTCCTCGTCGTCGCCCTCGATGACCACCCCGTCGAGTTCGAGCAGCCGCTCGGCGGCGTCGGTCTCACTCTCGGTGTCCACCTCGGAGGCGCGAGCGAACCACTCCCGAGCCTCCTCGCGGCGGTCGACCGCGAGCAGCGCATCGGCGTACGCGTAGCGGAGCCGGGCCGTCCACGGCTCGGCCGCGTCGGTGGTCAGCTCGCGGACCTGGAGCATGGCGACCGCGGCGTCCTTCTGGCCGAGGTCCCCACGCGCCCCGGCGGCGACGATCAGCAGCTCGATGGCGACGGCCTGGTCGAGCGCGTCCCGGTCGGCGCCGCGGAACAGGTCGATGGCCCGCTCCGGCCGGCCGAGCGCGCGCTCGCAGTCGGCCAGCACCGCCAAGTGGCTCTGCAGGCCGGTCATCCGGTGGTACGTCCGCAGCTCGGCGATGGCGGTCTGCCACTCGCCGGCGTGGTACGCGGCCAGGCCGACGGCCTCCCGCACCGCGGAGATCCGAGACGCCAGCCGTCGGGCGGCCAGCGCGTGCGCCAGCGCCTCGGCCGGGTCCTCGTCGATCAGCTGACCGGTCGCCACCAGGTGGCGGGCCACGGTCTCCGCGACCGGCTTGGCCAGCGACAGCAGCTCGGCACGGACGTCCTTGTCCAGGTCGGTCGCGACGATCTCGTCCGGCAACGCGGGGGCCGTACCGCCCTCGCCCGCCCGCTCCGGACGCGCCCCGCGCTCATCCTCGCGGCGCCGGTCACCGAAGCCGCCTTCGCGCCGGCGGTCGTCGAAGCCCCGGTCGTCCCGGCGCGGCCGCTCGCCGCCCCGGAAGCCGCTCTCACGGTCACCACCACGGAAGCCGCCCTCGCGACGGTCACCACCACGGAAGCCACCCTCGCGACGCTCGCCGCCCCGGTAGCCGCCCTCGCGGGACGCACCGCCCTGGTAGCCGCCTTCGCGACGGTCACCGCCACGGAAGCCACCCTCGCGACGCTCGCCGCCCTGGTAGCCACCCTCGCGACGGTCACCGCCACGGAAGCCGCCTTCACGACGATCGCCGCCACGGAAGCCACCCTCGCGCGGAGCGCCGTCACGGTCGCCACCGCGGAAGCCGCCCTCACGGCGGTCACCGCCACGGAAGCCGCCCTCGCGCGGCGGACCCGACCGGTAGCCACCCTCACGGCGCTCACCGCCACGGAAGCCACCTTCGCGGGGCGCGCCGTCACGGTCGCCACCACGGAAACCACCCTCACGGCGCTCGCCGCCACGGAAGCCACCCTCGCGGGGCGCGCCGTCACGGTCACCGCCGCGGAAACCGCCCTCACGGCGGTCACCGCCACGGAAGCCACCTTCGCGGGGCGCGCCGTCACGGTCGCCGCCGCGGAAGCCACCCTCACGGCGGTCACCGCCACGGAAGCCACCCTCACGGCGGTCGCCGCCACGGAAGCCACCTTCGCGGGGCGCGCCGTCACGGTCGCCACCACGGAAGCCACCCTCACGGCGGTCGCCGCCACGGAAGCCGCCCTCGCGGGGCGCGCCGTCACGGTCGCCACCACGGAAACCGCCCTCGCGACGATCGCCGCCACGGAAGCCGCCCTCGCGGGGCGCGCCGTCACGGTCGCCACCACGGAAACCGCCCTCACGACGGTCGCCACCGCGGAAGCCACCTTCACGACGGTCACCGCCCTGGCCCTCACGACGGTCTCCACCGCGGTAGCCGCCCTCGCGGTCACCACCGCGGAAGCCGCCCTCACGACGATCGCCGCCACGGAAGCCACCTTCACGGCGGTCGCCGCCACGGAAGCCACCTTCGCGGGGCGCGCCGTCACGGTCGCCACCACGGAAGCCACCCTCGCGACGGTCACCGCCGCGGAAGCCGCCCTCACGACGATCGCCGCCACGGAAGCCACCTTCACGGCGGTCGCCGCCACGGAAGCCACCTTCGCGGGGCGCGCCGTCACG
>NZ_JBIVNT010000010.1:264704-265274 GCF_044753725.1 Micromonospora sp. NPDC093243
GGTCGCCACCACGGAAACCGCCCTCGCGACGGTCACCGCCGCGGAAGCCACCTTCACGACGGTCACCGCCACGGAAGCCGCCCTCGCGCGACGGGCCCGACCGGTAGCCACCCTCACGGTCGCCGCCGCGGAATCCGCCCTCGCGGCGGTCGCCGCCCTGGTAGCCGCCCTCGCGGCGGTCGCCGCCGCGGAAGCCGCCCTCGCGGCGGTCGCCGCCTCGGGAGCCGTCACGGTCTCCGGAGTACCCGCGCGCACCGCCGCGGTTGTCCTGGCCGCCTCGGTACGGCGGCCGGTCGCGGTCGTCCCGCCGCGGGGCTCGGTCTCGCCCACCCGGCCCGTCGGTGCGGTCCTCGTTACGACGGGGGCGGTCGTCGCCCTGCGGTCCTGAACTCACGGGGTACATCCTTCCTGATTGCGCCAGCTGTGGCGCTACGCAGTCGAGGGCCGACCCGGATGGGGCGGCCCTCGACTGGAAGATTGTCCGGCGGCGTCCTACTCTCCCACACCCTCCCGAGTGCAGTACCATCGGCGCTGGAGGGCTTAGCTTCCGGGTTCGGAATGTGACCGGGC
>NZ_JBIVNT010000011.1:0-198293 GCF_044753725.1 Micromonospora sp. NPDC093243
GTCCCCCCGGGGGGGGGGGGGGGCGGGGGGGGGGGGGGGGGGGGGGGGGGCCGGGGGGGGGGGGGGGGGGTGGGGGGGGGGGGGGGGGGGGGGGGGGGCCCCCCCCCCCCCCCCCCCCCGCTTCGTGTGCCGTTAGGCTCGCGGGCGTGACCGTGCTCCGCTCGCTGCTGCTCTTCGTCCTGGCCGCGCTCGCCGAGATCGGTGGGGCGTGGCTGGTCTGGCAGGGTTGGCGGGAGCATCGCGGGCTGTGGTGGATCGCGGCCGGCGTGATCGCGTTGGGCCTCTACGGCTTCGTGGCGACGCTGCAGCCCGATGCCCACTTCGGCCGGATCCTCGCCGCGTACGGCGGGGTGTTCGTGGCCGGCTCACTGGCCTGGGCGATGGTGGTGGACGGGTTCCGCCCGGACCGCTGGGACCTGGCCGGCGCGGCCCTCTGTCTGCTCGGTGTCGCGGTCATCATGTACGCCCCGCGCGGCGGCCCGGCCTAGTCCCGCCGCCGTCGGGGGCGAGACTCCCCGCGAGCGTGATGCCGCAGCGGCATATTGATACCTCAGCGGCATCAAGCTCGTTGTCGACCCGCCTGCCGCCCGGGCAGACGACGGGCGGCAGGCGGCCTGCTTGACGGGCGGTTGGCGCTGTCGCGCACGGCCGATTCCGCCGGCGGGCGTCAGTCGTCGCGGTGCGCGGCCCACCAGCTCTGCCCGGCCTCGGGCAGGGTGTCGATCGGGTCGTAGTAGGCGTAGCGCTTGTTGAGCGCCTCCAGGTCGGCGGACTCGATGGAGGTGCGGTAGTTCTTGGTCCAGTAGGAGATGCCGCGGTCGCGGTCGTAGTCGGTGAGCATGTGCACCCAGCGCTTGCCGACGAAGGGGACGTCGCAGACGATCCGTGGCGTGGCGTAGCCGGGCAGGTAGCCCATGATGTCGTGCTGGAGCTGCTGGGCGTGCCAGACGGGAACCCGCCAGTGCTCGGCGTTGGGGATCATGTCGCACATGTAGAAGTAGTACGGCAGGATGCCCGCTTCGCCCTGCAGGGCGAAGCACAGGTCGAGCAGGTCGGGGGCGGTGGCGTTCACGCCGCGCATGAGGACGCCCTGGTTGCGCACGTCGCGGACGCCGACGTCGAGGGCGGTCTGGGCGGCCTTGGCGACCAGCGGGGTGAGCGACTGGGCGTGGTTGACGTGGGTGTGGATGGCGAGGTTGACGCCGCGGCGGGCGGCGGTGCGCGCGACGCGTTCCAGGCCCTCGACGACGTCGGGCTGCAGCCAGTGCTGAGGCAGGCCCATGAGGGCCTTGGTGGCGAGCCGGATGTCGCGGACGGTCTCCAGCTCCAGCAGCCGCATCAGGTACGACTCGAGGTTCTTCCACGGCACGTTGGCGACGTCTCCGCCGGAGACGACCACGTCGCGTACGCCGGGGTGGGCCTTGAGGTAGCTGATGTGGGCGTCGTAGCGGTCGACGGGCTTGAGGGTGAGCTTGAGCTTGTCGACGGCGGGGGTGGAGTTGCCGACCAGGTCCATCCGGGTGCAGTGCCCGCAGTACTGCGGGCAGGTGGAGAGCAGTTCGGCGAGGACTTTGGTGGGGTAGCGGTGGGTGAGGCCCTCGGCGACCCACATGTCGTGTTCGTGCAGGCTGTCGCGGCTGGCGTAGGGGTGTGACGGCCAGTCGGTGCGCCGGTCGGAGGCGACCGGGATCATGTAGCGGCGGACCGGGTCGGCGAGGAACGCCTCGGTGCTCATCGGCGCGAACGGCACCATGGTGTTGAGCATCTGCGGCGGGACCAGCATCGACATGGTCGCGAGGGCCTTCTGGTCGGCCTCGAGGTCGGCGTAGAAGGTCTCGTCGACGAGGTCGCCGAGGACGGCGCGCAGCTGCTTGATGTTCTTGACGCAGTTGACGCGTTGCCACTGGGCGGATTCCCACTGGTCGCGGGTGATGTGGCGCCAGCCGGGGAAGCGGGTCCAGTCGGGTTCGACCAGGGGTGCGCGGCGGTATTCGTAGGGCTGTCCGGCGGTGGGGACCGCGATCGGCGCGGGGCGGGCCGCGGGGATGGTCTCCACCGGTTGGGTCTGGGTCACGGCCCCTCCTTGTGCGTCTCGGTTGATCAGCGGTCCCGAAGGCTACTGGAAAATATCCGGTGAAGAAATTAGTCTGCCGTAAGTTTTCCCGCGATGCGAGTCCTGACCGGGGCTTCGAGCGGTTGACAGGGGAGGTCGGCGTGACGTCACCGGTGGGACTGCATCGCGTGCTGGAACCGGCGGGGGTGCTGCCGCAGGGGGCGTGGCGGCTCGACACGAGCCCGCAGATCGCCGCGAACGAGGTGCGCATCCGGGTGGAGCGGTTGAACCTGGACGCGGCGAGCTTCCGGCAGTTGTGGGAGAAGCACCGCGGTGACGGTGACGCGGTGCGCGCCGAGGTGCTGGAGATCGTGTCGACCCGGGGCAAGATGCAGAACCCGGTGACCGGGTCGGGCGGGATGCTGATCGGCACGGTGGACGAGGCGGGCCGGCGCTCGCCGTTGGGGTTGAAGCCGGGGGAGCGGGTGGCGACCCTGGTGTCGCTGACGCTGACCCCGCTGATGATCACCGACGGTCTGGCTCGCTGGGACGGGCGCAGCGAGCAGGTGCCCTGCGACGGCTACGCGATCCTGTTCGCGCGCTCGATCGCCGCGGTGCTGCCGGCGGACGAGGATCCGCAGCTGTCCCTGGCGGTTCTGGACGTGTGTGGGGCGCCGGCGCTGACCGGGCGGGTGGTGGCGCGGTACGTGGCCGACCGGGCGCGCGAGGGGGACGCCCGGCCGGTGACGGTGGCGGTGATCGGCGGGGCGGGCAAGAGCGGGTCGTTGTCCCTCGCCGCGGCGCGGCGGGCGGGCGCCGCCCGTACGGTCGGGGTGGTGCCGGTGGCGGCGGAGCGGGACGCGCTGCTGGCGGCCGGCCTGGCCGACGAGGTGGCGCTGGCCGACGCGCGGGATCCGGTGGCCCTGTCCACGGCGGTGACCACGGCGCTGCGGGTGCCGGCGGACGTCACGGTGGTCTGCGTGGACGTGCCGGGCTGCGAGCACGGTGCGGTCCTGGCGACCGCGGACGGCGGCACGGTGATCTTCTTCTCGATGGCGACGAGCTTCGCGGCGGCGGCGTTGGGCGCGGAGGGCCTGGCGGCGGATGTGACGATGCTGGTGGGCAACGGGTACGTGCCCGGTCACGCGGAGTTGGCGCTGGGGTTGCTGCGGGCCGAGCCGGGGGTGCGTCGGCTCTTCGAGTCCCGGTTGGCGGCAGACTGAGGTCATGACGAACCCCTCGACGTTGTACCGCGGCGGTGTGCTGCACTGCCCCGCCGATCCGAGCGCGACCGCGTTGCTGGTGTCCGACGGGCGGATCACCTGGTTGGGGGCGGACGCGGAGGCGCCGCCGGCGGACCGGGTGGTGGAGCTTGCCGGTGCGTTGGTGACGCCGGCGTTCGTGGACGCGCACGTGCACGCGAGCGACACCGGGTTGGCGCTGTCGGGGCTGGAGCTGTCCGGGGTGCGTTCGGCGGGGGAGTTGCTGGACGCGGTGGCCGGGTTCGCGGCGGGGTTGCCGGGCGACGCGGTGGTGCTGGGGCACGGCTGGGACGAGTCGACGTGGCCGGTGCGGGAGTTGCCGGACGCGGCGGCGTTGGACCGGGCGGCGGGCGGCCGGCGGGTGTACCTGTCGCAGGCGTCGATCCATTCGGCGTTGGTGTCGTCGGCGTTGCTGGCGGCGGTGCCGCAGGTGGTGGACGCGGCGGGTTACGACGCGTCGGGGTGGTTGCGCCGAGACGCGCATCACGTGGTGCGGGCGGCGGCGCAGGCCTCGGTGAGTCGGGCGCAGCGGGTGGCGGCGCAGCGGGTGGCGTTGGCGCACGCGGCGTCGTTGGGCATCGCGGCGGTGCACGAGTGTGGTGGGCCGGAGATCTCCGACGAGGAGGACTTCACCGGGCTGTTGGGCATCTCCGGTGCCGGGCTGCCCGAGGTGTACGGGTACTGGGGTGAGTTGGGCGGTGCGTCGCGGGCGCGGGAGCTGGGTGCGGTGGGCGCCGGGGGTGACCTGTTCGCCGATGGTGCGCTGGGCTCGCGGACGGCGCACGTGTCGCAGCCGTACGGTGACGGGGATTCGTGCGGGCACGGGTATCTCTCCGTCGAGCAGGTGCGTGATCATCTGCTGGACTGCGCGGCGCACGGGTTGCAGGGCGGCTTCCACGCGATCGGTGACGCGGCGATCGGCACGGTGTTGGAGGGCTTCGCGGCGGCGGCCGGGACGTTGGGCGTGGAGCGGGTGCGCGCGGCCCGGCACCGGGTGGAGCACGCGGAGATCATGAGCAAGCGGTTGATCGCGGGCTTCGTGGAGTACGGGATCGTGGCGAGCATGCAGCCGGCGTTCGACCGGTTGTGGGGTGGCGCGGGCCGGATGTACGAGTCGCGGTTGGGGTTGGACCGGTCGTTGGCGTCGAACCCGATGGGGGCGATGCATTCGGTCGGGGTGGCGTTGGCGTTCGGTTCGGATTCGCCGGTGACGCCGCTGGACCCGTGGGGGTCGGTGCGGGCGGCGGCGGCGCATCACAACCCGGCGCAGCGGATGAGTGTGCGGGCGGCGTTCGCGGCGCACACCCGGGGTGGGTGGCGGGCGGTGCACCTGGACAACGAGGGGGTGCTGGCGTTGGGCGCTCCGGCGACGTTCGCGGTGTGGTCGACGCCGGCGGGGGTGGAGCGGGGGTTGCCGGTGCTGCTGGCTGAGGACCCGGAGTTGCGGGGTCCGGCCGATCCGACGCCGTTGCCGGTGTGTCGGCGCACGGTGCTGCGCGGGGACGTGATCTATGAGGAAGGGTCGTCGTGATCGGGTTTGTCGAGGTGTCGGCGTGACGGGCAAGCTTGACCTGGATCCGGTGCTGGTGCGCCGGGCGCGGGAGTTGGCGCGCCGGGCCGGGCAGCCGGTGGTGGATCTGGCGCGTAGCCACACGACGGTGTCGGTGGAGCGGGCGGTGCTGCGGCTGGCCGGGGTGGCCGGCGCCGACCCGGACGGCATTCCGTGGGTGAACCGGCTGGTCGACGCGGTGGTGGCGGATGTCGGCCTGGGGCACGGGGTGGCGTTGCCGGTGTTCGACGCCCTGGCGCGGGAGCAGATCACCGATGTGACGCTGCTGGCGCAGAAGGCGGCGGCCGGGTCGGTGCGTTTCGAGCTGCCGAGCGGCAAGGCGGCGACGGCTGCCCGCCGGGCTGCCCGTAGGGCGGTGGGCGCGGGGGTGCGGTTGATCGACCGGCGCCGCGCCGAGCGGGAGCGGCTGGTGAAGCGGTTCGGGGATCCGCGGCAGCGGCCGTGGATCTATCTGATCGTGGCGACGGGCGACATCTACGAGGACATTCCGCAGGCGCAGGCGGCGGCGCGGGCCGGCGCGGACGTGATCGCGGTGATCCGCTCGACGGGGCAGTCGTTGTTGGACTACGTGCCGGAGGGGGCGACCCGGGAGGGTTTCGCCGGCACGTACGCCACGCAGGAGAACTTCCGGTTGATGCGGGCGGCGTTGGACGAGTCGTCGCGGGAGTTGGGTCGCTACGTGCGGCTGACGAACTACGCGTCGGGGCTGTGCATGCCGGAGATGGCGACGCTGGCGGGTCTCGAGCGGCTGGACATGATGCTCAACGACTCGATGTACGGGATCCTGTTCCGCGACATCAACCCGATCCGTACGTTCGTCGACCAGCGGTTCTCCCGGCAGGTGCACGCCCGGGCGGGGATCATCATCAACACCGGCGAGGACAACTACCTCACCACCGCCGACGCGGTGGAGGAGGCGCACACGGTGACGGTGTCGCAGCTGCTCAACGAGTTCTTCGCGCACGAGGCGGGGTTGGCGGACTGGCAGTTGGGGTTGGGGCACGCGTTCGAGATCAACCCGGATCTACCGGAGTCGTTCCGGTTGGAGTTGGCGCACGCGTTGCTGGCGCGGGAGTTGTTCCCGGACGCGCCGTTGAAGTGGATGCCGCCGACGAAGCACATGACCGGGGATGTGTTCCGGGGCAACCTGCTCGACGGGTTCTTCAACCTGGTGGGCGCGATGACCGGTCAGGGCATCCTGCTGGTGGGGATGATGACCGAGGCGGTGGTGACGCCGTGGCTGTCCGACCGGGACATCGCGTTGCAGAACGTCCGCTACGTGCTGGGCGCGGCCGGTGGGTTGCACGAGGACTTCGTGCCGGCGCCGGGCGGGTTCATCCAGCAGCGGGCCAACCGGGTGTTGGGTGAGGCGCTGGATCTGTTGGAGCGCATCGGTGATGAGTCGTTGCTGACGGCGATCGCCGAGGGCACGTTCGGGATCATGAAGCGGCCCGCGGACCGGGGCAAGGGGCTGGCCGGGGTGGCGCGCCACGAGGGTGACTACTACAACCCGGCCACGGAGATCCTGGAAGGGCCGGGCGAGTGAGCGCTGTGGAGAAGAAGGTCGTGCGGCCGTACGGGGACACCACCGGTGACGGCATGGTGCAGGTGTCGTTCACGTTGCCGGTGGCGCACGACAAGCGGGCCGAGGGCGCGGCGATCCAGTTGGCCAACCGGATGGGCCTGGACCCGGCGATGCTGGTGCACGCGAAGCAGATGGGCGACGGTTTCACCTTCTTCGTGGTGTACGGGCGGGTGAACCACCTGGTGGACCTGGCCGCGGTGCAGGTGGTGGAGCGCGACTTTCCGCTGTTGTCGGCGAAGGAGGTCAACGCGCTGGTGAAGCAGCGGCTGCGGCGCAAGCTGTCGGTGGTCGGGGCGTGCATCGGCACGGACGCGCACACCGTCGGCATCGACGCGATCCTGAACGTCAAGGGCATCGCCGGTGAGAAGGGCCTGGAGTACTACCGGGAGTTGAAGGTCACCAACCTGGGCGCGCAGGTGAGCGTGCCGGAGTTGGTGGAGGCGGCGCGGGTGGAGAAGGCCGACGCGGTGCTGGTGTCGCAGGTGGTGACGCAGCGCGACGCGCATCTGCACAACACCCGGGAGATGTCGGCGGCGTTCCGGGAGGCGATGCCGGCCGGTCGGCGTCCGCTGCTGATCGTGGGTGGGCCCCGCTTCGACGAGACGATGGCCGAGGAGTTGGGCGTGGACCAGATCTTCGGTCGGGGCACCACCCCGGGTGAGGTGGCCAGCTATCTGGTGCACGCGTTGGTGGCGAACAGGAAGGCGGCGGCATGAGCGACACGAGGCTCGGGTTGACGGTGACGCATCGGCGGTACGTGCCGTACTCGCACGCCCACTACGCCGGCAACCTGGTCGACGGGGCGTACGCGTTGGGGTTGTTCGGTGACGTGGCCACGGAGGTGTGCATCCGCACGGACGGCGACGAGGGGCTGTTCGCGTCCTATTCGGACGTGCAGTTCCGGGCCGCGATGCGGGCCGGGGACGTGTTGGAGGTGACCGCGACGGTGACCCGGGTGGGCAGCCGCAGCCGCACCCTCGACTTCGAGGCGCGGGTGGTGTGCCGGGGTCGCCCGGAGCGGTCGGAGTCGGCGGCTGAGGTCCTCGACCCGCCGATCGTGGCGGTCACCGCGACCGGCACGGTGGTCGTTCCGCCGGCGGCGTGAACGTCGCGGTCTGCGCCGACGTCGGGTCGACGTACACGAAGGTGGCGGTGGTGGACCTGGCCGACGGTGCGCTGGTCGCGGCGGCCGCGGCGCCCACCACGGTCACCACCGACGTGCTGCACGGCCTGGACGCCGCGGTCGCGGCGGCCACCGCGGGCCTGGGAGTTCGGGACGCGCCCTGGTATGTGTGCTCGTCGGCGGGGGGCGGGTTGCGGCTGGCGGTGCTCGGCTACGAGCAGTTGGTGACCGCGCAGGCGGGCCGGCGGGTCGGGTTGTCGGCCGGGGCGAACGTGGTGCACGTGGCCGCGGGTCGGCTGGGCGCGGCGGAGCTGGCGGCGCTGCGGGCGGCCCGCCCGGACGTGGTGCTGCTGGTCGGTGGCACCGACGGCGGCGACGCCGACACGTTGACGCACAACGCGACCCGGCTGGCGCGGGCCCGTTGGCGGGTGCCCGTGGTGCTGGCCGGCAACGCTGACGTCCGCGACGAGTTGGCCGGGCTGCTGGCCGGCGCGGGGGTGCCGGTGACGGTGGCCGAGAACGTGTTGCCCCGCATCGGGGTGCTGGCGCCCGCGTCGGCGCGCGCGGCGATCCGGGAGGTGTTCCTGCGGCACGTGATCGGCGGCAAGCGGCTGTCGCGGGGCGGGCGGTTCGCCGGGCTGGTGCGGGCGGCCACTCCGGACGCGATGCTGACCGGCGTGGAGATGCTCGCCGACCGGGTGGGCGGGGACCTGGCGGTGGTGGACGTCGGTGGCGCGACCACGGACGTGTACTCGGTGCTCACCCCGGACGAGCGGGCCACCGGGCCGGGGCGGGAGGTCGCCGGCACGCTGTGGCGGGCCCGCACGGTGGAGGGGGACCTGGGCATGCGGTGGAGCGCGCCCGGTGTGGTGCGCGCCGCCGCGGAGGAGCGGCTGCTGGATCCCGGGGAGGAGCCGGAGTTGGCGCGGGCGGCGGCGGTGCGGGCGGCGCAGCCGGGGTTCCTGCCCGCCGACGACGGGCAGCGGGCCGCGGAGCGGCGGATCGCGGCCCTGGCCGCGACGGTGGCGTTGCGCCGGCACGCCCGCGGCGGCGGCACGGGGGAGCGCGGCGGGCGGGACCTGCGCGATGTGCGGCTGCTGGTGGGCTCGGGCGGGGTGTTGCGGCACGCGCCGGCAGGAGACGCGGCGCAGGTGCTCACGGCAGTGTTGACCGATCACGCCGGCGGGTGGGCGCTGCCGCGGGCCGCGCGGGCGGTGGTGGACGCCCGCTACGTGCTGGCCGCCGGTGGGCTGTTGGCCGCCGAGCATCCGGCGGCCGCGGTCGCGGTGCTGGCCCGCAACCTCAACGACTGACCGTCGCCCGGCCGTGTGGGGGCGGCGGGGCGAGCATTGTGGTGGGTCACCGCGCCGGGGCCGGCTGCGGGGCGGTGAACGGGCGGTGAAGCGGTGCCGACGGCGGGGCGGACGGGACTCGCCGGCGCGACACGCCGATGTGGCGCAGGCGACTCGTCGGGGGTGGGTTGACAGCGCCGGGGGTGCAGCACGTACCGTCTTTGAGTCCTACTACGGGAAGCGGCTGTTGTTCGCTTCGTCCCTTCGTCCGCTGGCCGAGCGACACGGTGCACTTCGTCGCGGCGGCCAGGTCCAGCGGGCGGGGGTCGGCGGGGCGGCGCGAACCGGCCGCGGTTACCGGTGTACGGGCAGGGTGAGGTGCACGGCCAGTAGACAACGGCCCGGCGGGGGCAGCCAGTCCGCGTCTGGTCGGTCCGAAGGTCGGCGTGCCGCATCCTCGCCCCACCGGCCGGGGAGGGCCTGGGAGCATCGGGGCGCGGCGCGAGCCGCGCCCCGATTTTCGTTCCCGGGTGAAAAGTTCAGCGGCTGCGGGGGCGGGCCCGCACGTGCAGGCGTTCGCCCTGCGGGCCGAAGAGGGTGAGCACCTCGGCGGTGTCCGGGCCCGGGTTGTGGATCCGGTGCGGCACCCGGGTGTCGAACTCGGCCACCTCCCCCGGGGCCAGCATCAGGTCGTGCTCGCCGAGCAGCAGCCGTATCCGCCCGGAGAGCACGTAGAGCCACTCGTAGCCCTCGTGGGTCTGCTGCTCGGTGTCGCCGGTGGGGGTGCCCGCCGGCAGGATCTGCTTGAACGCCTGCAGGCCGCCCGGGCGGCGGGTCAGCGGCAGGGACGTCACCCCGTGGTGCACGATCGGGTTGGCGCGGACCCGCGGGTCGCCGGTGGCCGGCGCGCCGACCAGTTCGTCGAGGGGCACCTGGTGGGCGCGGGCGAGGGGCAGCAGTAGCTCCAGGGTGGGGCGGCGCCCGCCGGATTCCAGCCGGGACAGGGTGCTGACCGAGATGCCGGTGGCCTCGGCGAGCTGACCCAGGGTGGTGCCGCGTTGTTTGCGCAGCGCCCGCAGCCGCGGGCCGACAGCCGCGAGCACCGCCGCCTCATCGTTTGCCATAACGGCAACAATACTTGTCGCGGTGGCCGGGTCGGGTGCAGCGTGGGCGGGACGACGAACGAGGGGGAATCAGGTGGAGCAGAGCTACGACGTGGTGGTGGTCGGCGGCGGCGCGGCCGGGCTGTCCGGGGCGCTGACGCTGTCGCGGGCCCGCCGCTCGGTGCTGGTGGTCGACTCCGGTGAGCCACGCAACGCACCGGCCGGGCACGTGCACAACTACCTCGCCCGGGAGGGCACCGCGCCCGGTCAGCTGCTGGCCGCCGGGCGCGACGAGGTCACCGGCTACGGCGGGCAGATCGTCACCGGCCGGGTCACCTCCGCCGCCCGCGACGGCGCCGGCTTCGTGCTGAGCCTGGACGGCGGGCGCACCGTACGGGCCCGGCGGCTGCTGGTGGCCACCGGCCTGGCCGACGAGCTGCCCGACGTGCCCGGGGTGGCGCAGCGCTGGGGCCGCGACGTGCTGCACTGCCCGTACTGCCACGGGTGGGAGGTGCGCGAGCAGCGCATCGGGGTGCTCGCCACCGGGCCGTTCGGGGTGCACCAGGCGCTGCTGTGGCGGCAGTGGAGCCCCCAGGTGGTGCTGCTGCGCCACGACGCGCCGGAGCCCACCGCCGAGGAGGCCGAGCAGCTCGCCGCGCGGGAGATCACCGTGGTGGACGAGCCGGTGGCGGAACTGCTGGTCACCGGCGACGCCTTGAGCGGGGTGCGGCTGGCCTCCGGTGAGGTGATCGAACTCGGCGCGGTCGCGGTGACGCCCACGTTCACCGCCCGCGCCGACGTGCTGGCCGCGCTCGGCCTGCAGCCGGAGGAGGTGCAGCTGGGCGGGCACGTCATCGGCCGGCAGATCCCCGCCGACGCCACCGGCGCGACGAGCGTGCCGGGCGTGTGGGTGGCCGGCAACGTCGCCGACGTCCGCGCCCAGGTGATCACCTCCGCCGCGGCCGGCCTGGGCGCCGGCGCGGCGATCAACGCCGACCTGATCGCCGAGGACACCCGCGAGGCCGTGCGCGCCCGCCGCCACCAGATCGCCACCATGTTCACCGAGGAGGCCTGGGAGGAGCGCTACCGGTCGCGTCCGAGCGTGTGGAGCGGCCGGCCCAACGCGCAGCTGGTCACCGAGGCCGCCGAGCTGACCCCGGGCCGGGCCCTGGACGTGGGCAGCGGCGAGGGCGCCGACGCCGTCTGGCTCGCCCAGCGGGGCTGGCAGGTCACCGCGGTGGACATCTCGACCGTGGCGCTGCAGCGGGCCGCCGCGCACGCCGACGCGGCCGGCGCCGAGGTGGCCGCCCGCATCGACTGGACCCACCGCGACCTGCGGGAGAAGCCACCCGCCGAGGCCGGCTACGACCTGGTGAGCGCGCACTTCATGCACCTGCCGGGCGACGAGCGGGGCGAGCTGTTCGCCCGGCTGGCCGCCGCGGTGGCGCCCGGTGGCACCCTGCTGATCGTCGGTCACCACCCGCGGGACCTGCGCACCACCGCGCACCGGATGCACCTGCCGGAGATGATGTACACCGGTGAGCAGCTCGCCGCGGCGCTCGACCCGGACGCCTGGGAGGTACGGGCCGCCGAGGCGCGGCCCCGCGCGGCGAAGGACCCGGACGGGCGGGACATCACCATCCACGACGCGGTGCTGGTGGCCCGTCGCCGCCCGGCCTGACCGCGCGGCGCCGCCCGTCGCCGGGACCCGCCCCGCCTCGGCGGCGGCGGGCGCCCGGCCGGGTGGGCCGGGTAACCTTCACCCCCGTGATCGTGGTGAAGCGCCCGTGACGACCATCGACCGGGACGAGATGCGCGCCGAGCCGGCCCCGCCGTCCGGCGCCGAGCCGCCCCGCCCGCTGCCACTGCGCGTCGCGGTGCCGGCGGCGGTGGCGGCCGGGCTGGCGCTGCTGCTGGCGTTCCCCCCGTACGGGGTGTGGCCGCTGGCGCCGGTCGGTGTGGCGCTGCTCGCCGTGGCCGCGCACCGGCGGCGGTTGCGCGCCGGCGCCGGGCTGGGCTTCCTGACCGGGGTAGCGTTCTTCGCGCCGCTGCTGGCCTGGACGAACCTGCACACCGGCTACCTGCCGTGGGTGCTTCTGTCGCTGCTGCAGGCCGGCTACCTGGCGCTGCTCGGCGCCGCCACCGCCTGGGTGTCGCCGCTGGCCGACCGGCTGCGCTGGAGCTGGGCGCCGCTGACCGCGGTGCTCTGGGTGGGGCAGGAGGCGCTGCGCGACCGGACCCCGTTCGGCGGGTTCCCGTGGGGGCGGCTGGCGTTCAGCCAGGGCGACGCGCCGCTGCTGCGCCTCGCCGCGATCGGTGGCGCGCCGCTGGTCACCTTCGCCGTAGCGCTCGCCGGCGGGCTGCTGGTGGCCGCCGGCTGGCGCCGGTGGGACGCCGGAGTGTGGCGTACCCCGCGGTGGCGGCCGGCGGCCGGGCTGGCCCTCGGCGCGGTGCTGGTCTGCGCGGTGGGGCTGCTGGTGCCGGTGGGCCGCGCCGGCGGCGGCACGGCCGTCACCGTGGCGATCGTGCAGGGCAACGTGCCGCGGCTCGGCCTGGACTTCAACGCCCAGCGGCAGGCGGTGCTGAACAACCACGTCGACGCCACCATCGAGCTGGCCACGCGGGTCGCCGCCGGCGAGCGGGCCCGACCGGACCTGGTGGTGTGGCCGGAGAACTCCAGCGACATCGACCCGCTGCGCAACCCGACCGCGGGGGCGCGGATCTCCCAGGCCGCCGACGCGATCGGCGCGCCGATCCTGGTCGGCGCGGTGCTGCTCGGCCCGGGCGCCGGGCAGGTCCGCAACGCCGGCATCCTGTGGCGCCCCGGCACCGGCCCCGACCTGGATCAGCTGTACACCAAGCGGCATCCGGTGCCGTTCGCCGAGTACGTGCCGCTGCGTGACCTCGCCCGGATGGTGAGCAAGCAGGTCGACCGGGTGCGGGCGGACTTCGTGCCCGGCAGCACCCCCGGCGTGGTACGCACCGGCCCCGCCGTGCTGGGCGACGTGATCTGCTTCGAGGTGGCCTACGACGAGGTGGTCCGCGACACCGTCACCGGCGGCGCGCAGCTGCTCGTGGTGCAGACCAACAACGCCACCTTCGACGTGGCCGAGGCCCGCCAGCAGCTGGCCATGGTGCGGCTGCGGGCGGTGGAGCACGGCCGGCCGGCGTTGATGGCCTCCACGGTCGGTGTGTCCGGGTTCGTTGCCCCGGACGGGCGGGTAAGCGACGCCACCGGGTTCAACACCCGCGAGGTGGTGCTGCGGCAGGTGCACCTCGCCGACGGGCGCACCCTGGCCACCCGGCTCGGGTACTGGCCCGAGGTGGCGTTGGCCGCGCTGGCCCTGGCCGCCCTGGCCGGTGCGGCGGTGCTGCGCCGCCGGCGCGGGCAGCCCGGATAGGACCAGCCGGTACGCCGGCGGGAGCGGAGGGGGACCGTGAACGTGGCGACCGACACGCGACGGCGTAGCACGGGGGTGCGCGGCGTCGGCCGGGTGCTGGTGGTGATCCCCACCTACAACGAGGCCGACAACGTCAGCGACATCGTGGCCCGGGTACGCCGCGCCGCCCCGGCGGTGGAGATCCTCGTCGCCGACGACAACAGCCCCGACGGCACCGGGGTGATCGCCGACGCGCTCGCCGGCACCGACGAGCACGTGCACGTGCTGCACCGCGAGGGCAAGCAGGGCCTGGGCGCGGCGTACCTGGCCGGGTTCGAGTGGGCGCGCGAGCGCGGCTACGACGCGGTGGTCGAGATGGACGCCGACGGCTCACACGCCCCGGAGGACCTGCCCGCCCTGCTGGACGCCGCCCGGCAGGCCGACGTGGTGATCGGCTCGCGCTGGACCAGCGGCGCGCAGGTGGTGAACTGGCCGCTGCGCCGCCTGGCCCTGTCGCGCTGCGGCAACCTGTACGCGCGCCTGGCGCTGGGCATGCCGGTCTCCGACGCCACCGGCGGCTACCGGGTCTACCGGCGCAGCGCGCTGGACGCGATCGACCTGACATCGGTCTGTTCGCAGGGCTACTCGTTCCAGGTCGAGCTGTCCCGGCTGGCGCACCGGGCCGGGATGCGCATCGTCGAGGTGCCGATCACCTTCGCCGAGCGCGAACGCGGCAGCAGCAAGATGAGCCCGCTGATCGTGGCCGAGGCGCTGTGGCGGATCACCACGTGGGCGGTGCAGGACCGGCGGCAGGCGATCCGCCGCGGCCTGCACGGCACCCCCAACGGTCAGGTCCGGTGGCCCTGAGCCCGGTCGTGTCATGCTTGACGGGGGCGACACCGGCCCGTCGGGCGCCCCGGGATGACCGATGAGGTGAGATGCGCCGAGGACTGAGGTTCGTACCACTGGGTCTGCTGGTCGCGGTGGTGTTGGAGCTGGCGGTGTTCGTGCTGGTCGGCCGGGCCGTCGGGTTCGGCCTCGCGGTGCTGCTGGTGTTCGCGGCGTCGTTGCTGGGGCTGGTGCTGCTGCGCCGGGAGGGGATGCGCGCGTGGCGGGGCTTCCAAGCCGCCGCGCAGGCCGGTCAGCCGCCGGGGCGGCAGGTGACCGACGGTCTGGTGGGTCTGCTGGGCGCCCTGTTGCTGGCGGTGCCCGGCCTGGTCAGCGGGGCCGTCGGGCTGCTGCTGCTGGTGCCGCCGGTGCGCCGGCTGGCTCGCGGCGGCGCGCAGCGGGCCGCGGAGCGCCGGGTGTCGTCGATGGTCGCCGGTGACCTGTTCGGGCCCCGCCGGGTGCGGGTACGCCGCGGTGAGCCGCAGAGCGCCCCCCGTCCGGAACCGGAGCAGCCGGTGGTGGTCGACGGCGGCCGGGCGATCGAAGGCGAGATCGTGGAGCGCTGAGCGCGCACACGACGGCGCCCCCGGGAAGCTTCCCGGGGGCGCCGTGTCGTCTCGTACGGGTCAGGCCCGGCCGCGGCGGGTGCGCACTTCCTGCAGCCGCTCGGCGAGGATGTCCTCCAGCTCGGCGATGGAGCGGCGCTCCAGCAGCATGTCCCAGTGGGTACGCGGCGGCTTGGCCTTCTTCTGCTCCGGCTCGTTGCCGTCGACCAGCCGGGCGACGCTGCCGTCGAACTTGCACTCCCAGGTCGTGGGGACCTCGGCGTCGACGGCGAACGGCACCTCGAACTGGTGGCCCTTGGCGCACAGGTACTCGCGGGTCTGACGTGGCGCGAGCTCCGTGTTGCGGTCGGATTCGTAGCTGACCGCGCCCAGGCGGCTTCCGCGCAGCATACGCTCGCCCATGATCGACTTCCCCTCGTTCGTGGTGCTGGTCTTCTGGTGTAACGGTCCGTCCCCGGTGGGCCATTCCCGCCCGAGGGCGTGTGCCGCCCACGGCCGGGCCTGAACAAGGGTAGCCGGCCGTCACGATAGCCCGGCGCGATCACTTCCGGCCGGGTCGGAACGGTGCGGTGTTTCCGATGTCACCGGCGATGTTAACCGCCCGGGCGGCCCGCAGGTTGCGCCCGGGCGGCGACGCGCGTCACCGGCGTGCGCGCCTCCGGTACGGTCTGGTGCTGTGGTGAACCAGCTGAACGTGCCCGGGATCCCGTTTGCACTCGTGCCCGCCGGGCAGTGGCGACTCGACGAGGCGACCGGCGCCGTGACGGTGTCGGCGGCGGCGCGCACCGACATCTTCGTCGACCCGGGCGCCGCCACCGGCGCGGAGAACGCCAGCACGCTCAACGCGGCGACGCTGCTCGGTCTTGCGCCGGAGGGCGACTTCCAGCTCAGCGCCCGCGTCAGCGTGGACTTCACCGCGACCTACGACGCCGGCGTGCTCATGACCTGGGTCGACGAACGGAACTGGGGCAAGCTCTGCTTCGAGTTCTCGCCCGCCGGGGAGCCGATGATCGTGTCCGTGGTGTGCCGCGGCACCGCGGACGACGCGAACTCCTTCGTCGTTCCCGGACGATCGGTGTGGCTGCGGATCTCCCGCATCGGCCGGGCCTACGCCTACCACGCCTCCGTCGACGGGACGGTGTGGCAGATGATCCGCTACTTCGCCCTCGACGGCGGCCCGGCGCCCGAGCGGATCGGCTTCGAGGCCCAGGCGCCGACCGGTGAGGGCTGCCAGGTGACCTTCGACGAGATCCGCTTCGCGGCCGCCCGCCTCACCGACCTGCGCGACGGCTCCTGACCTGGCCACCCTGAGAGCCCCCGGGAAGCCGCCGAGCTTCGGCTCGCGGACCCGGCGGGTCAGGCCGCCGGGGTCGGGGGCAGCGGCAGCGGCAACCCGGGCAGGCCGTCGATGCTCTGCGCCACGTGCTCCTTCTTGGCGAAGTAGGCGCTCAGCGACGCGTCGTCCTCCCGGGCGAACCGCTTGCCGTGCAGGTCACGGTCGGCGTCGTAGCTCAGGTAGGGCACCGCGTAGCCGCAGGTGTCCCGGATCAGCTCGGCGCGCACCACGATGATCGCCCGCAGCCCGTGCTCGCTGGTGTCGATGTCCGGGAAGTGGCCCAGCAGCCCCGCCCAGCGCGGGTCGTCCCGGAACACCGGTTCGCCCCGGCCGTGCACCCGCACGATGTTCGGCGGGCCCTGGAACGCGCACCACATCAGCGTGATCCGGCCGTTCTCCCGCAGGTGCGCGATCGTCTCGGCGTTGCTGCCGGCGAAGTCGAGGTAGGCCACCGTCTGCTCGTCGAGCACCGCCCACGAGCCGCGCAGCCCCTTGGGGGAGAGGTTGATGGTGCCGTCGCCGGCCAGTGGCGCGGTGGCGGTGAAGAAGATGGGCTGCTCCTCGATGAAGCTGCGCAGCCGGCCCTCAATGCGCTCATGTGTCTTTCCCACCCCACCATCATCGTCCGCGCCGCCCGGGCACCGGTACCCCCAGCGGCCGGGACCGTCTCGTGGGACTGCCGGCGCTCAGCCGGGGTGCGGGTCGAGCCAGCCGGTCAGGTGGGCGTCGCGCCCGGCCGCCGCGTCGAGGATCCGCCGCGCCCACCGGCCCGCCATCGGCAGGTAGTCGAACTCGTACCCGGGCGTCGCGTCGATCAGGTCGGCGAACTTCGCCAGCTCGGCCAGGGCGGCGACCGGCTTGGCGACCTGCCACGCCTCCCGCAGCTCAGCGGGAGCGGCGAGGTGACGCCACCCGTCGAGGTAGGCGCCGACCTGCCGGCGCGCCAGCGGCTCGGGCACCGCGTGCAGCCACCCGCCCAGGTCCAGCAGCGGATGCGCGACGCGGGCGAAGCTCCAGTCGAAGAGCAGCGGCCCGTCCGCGCGCCCGGCCACGTTGCCCGGGTGCAGATCGCCGTGCACCAGGGTCAGCGGCAGCTCGAACTCGTCCAGCTCCGCGCAGCGGTCCTGCAACCACATCGCCACGCCGGTCAGGGCGGCCCGGTCCGCGCCGGCGCGGGCGGCGTCCCAGAGTTCGCCGCGGCGGGTCAGCGTGGGCACCCGGGCGGCCAGGTCGTCCAACGTCGACAGCCCGGCGCCGGCGGCCCGCAACGAGTCGGTGCGCTCGACGCTGGCGGTCTGCATCTCGGCCAGCCTGCGCAGCGCGGCGGCGCCGTCGCGGGCCGGCGGTTGGGCGCCGAAGTCGGCACTGAGCCACCACCCGTGCGTGTCGCGGTGGGCCAGCACCTCGGGCACCGCGCGCGGCCACCACCGGGCGAGTTCGGCGATGACCCGCGGCTCGGCGGCCAGGTGTGGCAGGGAGGCCTTGAGGAACACCGCCCCGTCGGTGGTCGGCACCCGCAGCACCGTCGAGGTCGTCCAGTGCCGAATCTGGGCCGCCGGCCCGGTGCGGCGTACGCCCCGCCCGGCCAGCGCCGTGTCGCACCAGTCCGTGGCGGCGGTCAACCAGCCCGCCCGATACCAGGGTGGCGCCTGCTCCGGCGCGGGCCGGCGCCACCAGGCCCGCACCGGGCCGCCGTCGAACGCGGCCACGTCGTGCCAGGCGTACCCCTGGGATGGTTCCCCGTCGAGCGGCTCGGCCACGAACAGGGTGCTGTCCAGCGGTTCGAGCAGCGCCACCCGCAGGCCGGTCTCGGCGGCGATCGCGGCGGGCAGTTGGCTGCTCGGCGGCGGCCACGCCTCGGTCAGCCGCAGCCGGGGCAGCGTCACCTCGGCCCCCAGGCGGTGGCCGAGCACCCGGCGGCGGTCGGCGGCGCAGATGATCACGTCGATGTCGACTGGGCCGGTGGTCGCCACCGCGGGCGTGTCCAGGTCGCTCACGCCACCGCCCCGCTGCTGTGCCCGATGGTTCGCTCGCTGCGCTCGCTGCGCTCGCTCACGCCACCGCTCCGCTTCGCTCCGGGGCGGCGCGCGGCCGGGACGGCACCACCGGCCCGGGCCCGACCGGCTCGCGCCGGTGCCGCAACGACTCCACCCCGACCAGGTCGTCGGCGATCGCGTCCGGGGCTTCGGTGTCGAACCGGGCGATCGCCCGGATCCGCGCGGCCACCGCCACCAGCACCGCGATGACCAGCCCGCAGAGCAGGAAGACGAACGCGATGCCGCGCCCCTCACCCACCCCGATCAGCCGCCCGACGCTGCCGGCGAGTCGACCGTCGGGCATCAGCATCGGCTCGAAGAGCGCGGTCGCGGCGGGCGCCACCACCGCGAAGCCCAGCGGCAACGTCGACCAGGAGATCATCTGGTTCAGCGCGGCGGCCCGACCGTGGTAGCGCTGGGGAATCTTGACCTGGACGATCGCCCGGTAGATGCCGGTGGTCAGCGTCAACCCGGCGGTGAGACCGAACGCGCCGACGGCGACCAGCAGCGGGTCGGGGCGGGCCGCGATCACCACGCAGGCCACCGCCATGGCGAGGATGGCCAGCAACACGCCGTGCATCGGCCGCCGCGACGGCCCGCCCCACAGGGCCACCGCCAGCCCGGCCAGCGTCGCACCCAGCCCCGAGACGAAGGAGACCTGGGCTGCGTCGGCCAGCGCGCCGAACGAGAGCACCAGCGGGCTCAGCAGGATCAACGGGGGCGCCAGGAACACGTTGAGCACCAGGAAGAAGAGCAGCATCGCCCGGAAGTGGCGGTGCCCCCAGGAGAAGCGAAAGCCGTTGGCGATCTCCGCGGTCAGGGTCTCCCGCCGGTGCCAGCCCAACCGGGCCGGCCAGCGGATCGACGCGGTGACCAGCACCGCGACCGCGTAGCTGACGATGTCGATGACGAGGATGCCGTCCAGCCCGATGGTGGCGAGCATGCCGGCGGCGAACAGGGGCACGAAGAGCGTCCCCGCGCCGTTGATCATCTCGACGACACCGATGGCGTGCCGCAGGTAGCGCTTCGGTGCCAGCTGCGGGACGGACGCGACGTAGGCGAGGCGTTGGAACGCGGTGGCCACCGACAGGCCGACCATCAGGCCGTAGATGTGCCAGATCTGCAGGGCGTCGGTCCACAGCAGCACCCCGAGCGCCAACTGGGTGGCCCAGGCGGCCACGTCACCGGCGATCAGCACCCGCTTGCGGTGGGAACGGTCCACGACCGCGCCGGCGAGCGGGGCGATCACCAGGCCGGGCACCAGGGCCAGCGTCACGAAGAGCGCCAGCTGCATGACCGAGCCGGTGCTCAGGTAGATCCAGATCGGGATGGCCCACTGGGTGAACGCCGAACCGATCAGCGAGACCATCTGCCCGGTGGCCACCCCGAGGAACCGGGGCATGCTCGGCTCGGCGGGCCGGCGGCGCGGCGGCGGATCCCCGCCCGGTGGCCGGTCGCCGCCGGATGCCGCGGCGGGTTCGGGTTGCGCGCCGGCCCGGTGCACGCCGTGCAGCCACCAGTCGCTGTCCGGGCCGCGGGCCGCGCGGGTCAGGGCGGCGGCGTCGTCGTCGGCAAGCGCCACATGGGTACGGGTGACGACCTCGGCCAGCTCGGCGGCCCGGTACCGGTTGAAGTAGTGCCCGCCCTCGTCCAGCACCACCAGCGCACAGGTGTCGGAGAGGAAGTCCCACTCCCGGAAGCGTTCCTCGTAGTAGTCGGTGGCCGGGTCCTGCTCGCCGATCACCGAGATGACCGGCGCGTCGATCCGGTCGATCCGGCTGTCGAGCAGGCCGCTGTAGTAGTCCTCGGCGCTGCGGGTGTCGTGGCGCATGTTGCGGATCACCCGGTCGACCTCGTCGAGGCCCAGCTCCTCGATGTCGACGCCCCGGCCGACGAGGCGGTTGATGAATGTGCGGTTGCTGCGGAAGCGTTCCAGCTCCGCCAGCCGGGACAGCCGCGACAGCACGCCGCGCGGGCGGGCGAACGGGAAGATGCCGCCCACGTACACCGCCTCGACCGGACGCCCGGCGGCCTGCAGGCGGCGGGCCACCTCGACCACGAGGGCGCTGCCGATGCCGCAGTGCCCGTAGAGCACCAGCGGCCCGGGAATGTCGCGCAGGATCTCGGTGACCGCGGCGTCGACCAGGTCGCCGAAGGGCAGCGTGTCCTCGCTGCCGCCGGCCTCCTGGTTGTGGATCGCCGCCGAGTAGAGCCGGTGCCCGGGCGGCATCGCGTCGGCCAGGGCCTGGTAGACCGCCGCGCTGCCACCGCCGTACGGGACGCAGACCAGCGAGCGGACGTGCCCGGCGTCGGGGACCGGGCGGGTCAGCTCGTGCAGCAGCCGGGCCGGCTGGTCGTCGGTGGCCGGTTCGTCGAGCAGCCGGGCAAGTTCGCGTACGGTGCGGCAGCGGAACAGGTCCATCAGGGACACCGCGCCGGTGCCGCCGCCGGCGGCCAGGGCACGCCGGATCCGGGTGACGGCCTGGGCGGCCAGCAGCGAGTGCCCGCCGAGGAGGAAGAAGTCGTCGTCGATGCCGACTCGCGGCACCGGCAGCAGCTCGGTCCACACCTCGGCGATGAGCCGCTCGTTGGTGGTGCCCGGCGCGGCGAACTCCCGCTCGGTCTCCTGCTGGGTCAGGTCCGGGTCGGGCAGGGCGCGGTGGTCCAGCTTGCCGTTCGGGGTCAGCGGCAACGCGTCGAGCAGCACGAACGCGGCCGGCACCAGGTAGTCGGCGAGGCTGCGCGCGAGGTGTTCGCGCAGCTGCGCGGGGGTGGGCCGGTGGGCGTCGTCGGCCGGGACCACGTAGGCCACCAGTCGCCGGTCGCCGGTGCCGTCCGGCTGCACGACGACCGCGCAGGCCCGCAGGTCGGGGTGGCGTTGCAGGGTGGCCTCGATCTCGCCCAGCTCGATGCGGTAGCCGCGGATCTTCACCTGGCGGTCGACTCGGCCGAGGTACTCCAACGTCCCGTCGGCGCACCAGCGCACCCGGTCGCCGGTGCGGTACATCCGGGCGCCGGCCTCGCCGCTGAACGGCTCGGGCAGGAACCGCTCCGCGGTCAGCCCGGCCCGGTTCAGGTAGCCGCGGGCCAGTCCCTCTCCGGCGACGAAGAGTTCACCGGGCACCCCGACCGGCACCGGGTTGAGGTGCCCGTCCAGCACGTACGCGCGCAGGTCGTCCAGCGGCCGCCCGATCGGTGAGGCGGCGCCCCGGCGCACGTCGGCGCGGCGCAGCCGCTGCGCGGTGACGTGCACCGTGGTCTCGGTGATGCCGTACATGTTGACCAGCACCGGGGTGCTGTCGCCGTAGCGGCTGAACCAGTGTCGCAGCTCGCGCACGTAGAGCGCGTCGCCGCCGAAGACGATGGTCCGCACCGACAGATCGGCGAAGGACCGCTCGGTCTCGGTGAGGGTGGCGCGCAGCGCGCGGAACGCCGCCGGGGTCTGGTTGAGCACCGTCACCCGCTGCTCGGCGAGCACGTCCAGCAGCCGCTCCTGGTCGCGGACCGCGTCCGGCGGCACCACGACCAGCCGCCCGCCGGAGGCCAGCGCCCCCCACATCTCCCAGACCGAGAAGTCGAACGCGTAGGAGTGCAGCAGGGCCCAGACGTCGTCGGCGCCGAAGTCGAAGTGCGCCTCGGCGGCGGTGAGCAGCCGCACCACCTGCCGGTGCTCCACCAGCACACCCTTGGGTCGGCCGGTGGAGCCGGAGGTGTAGATGACGTAGGCCAGGTCGGCGGGGCCGACCGGGCGGTGCGGGTCGGCCGGCGCCGGCGCCGGGTCGTCCTGCGGCGCGTCCAGCCACAACACCCGACCGTCGTAGCCGGGCAGCTCGGCGGGGGAGCTCTCGTCGGTGACCAGCACCGGCGCGGCGGTGTCGGCGAGGATGAACTCGAGGCGTTCGCGCGGGTAGGCCAGGTTCAGCGGCACGTACGCCCCGCCGGCCTTCAGCACGCCCAGGATCGCCGTCACGGTGCCCGCTCCGGGGCGCAGGTGCAGCGCGACCAGGGTGCCGGGGCCGACCCCGAGGCGGCGCAGCCGCCCGGCGAGGCGCTCGGCGCGGGCGTCCAGCTCGGCGTAGCTGAGCTGCTCGTCGCCGTGCACCAGGGCGACCGCGTCGGGGCGGCGCGCCGCCTGCTCCTCGAAGAGCGAGTGCAGCGTCCGCTGGACCGGGAACCGGGCGACCCGCCGGCCCCAGTCGTCGAGCACCTGCGTGCGCTCGGCGTCGGTGAGCAGGTCCATGCCGCGCAGCGGCGCGTCGGCGTGCGCGACCACGGTGCGCAGCAGCCGTACGAACCGCTCGCCGATCCGGCCGACGGTGGCGGCGTCGAACAGCACGCTGTTGTAGCTGAACTCGCACCACAGCTCGCCGGCGCGGGTCTGCACGACCAGCAGCTCCAGGTCGAAGCGGGTGGCCGCCAGGTCGAGGACCTCCCAGTGCACGGCCGGCCCGTCGCCTGCGGCGCCGTGGTCGCGCATCTGGTAGTTCTGCAGCGCGAAGGTGACTTGGAACAGCGGCGACCGGCTGACGTCGCGGGCCACGTCCAGCTCCGCCACCAGCTGCTCGAACTGCACCTCCTGGTGGGTCAGGCCGTCCAGCACCCGCTGCCGGGTGCGGGTGAGCAGGTCGCCGAACGACTCGTCCGGGTCGAGCTGGGCGCGCAGCGGCAGCATGTTGACGAACATGCCGACCAGGCCCTCCAACTCGGGGCGGCCCCGCCCGGCCACCGGTGAACCGACGGCGAAGTCGCGCTGGTCGGCGTGCCCGGCGAGGAGCACCTGGTAGGCCGCGAGCAGGATCATGTAGAGCGTCGCGTCGTGCCGGCGGGCCAGCGCGGTGACCGCGTCGGTGAGCGCGGCGTCCACCTCGAAGCGGTGCGTGGCGCCGTCGAAGCGCTGCGTCGGCGGGCGCGGCCGGTCCGTCGCCAGCTCCAGCGCGGGCACGTCGGCCAGCTGCTGCGTCCAGTGCGCGAGCCCACGGTCCGTACCGGGCCGGTGCCGCTGCCAGTAGGCGTAGTCGCCGTAGCCGACCGGCAGCGGCGGCCAGGCCGGCGCCGCCCCGGCCCGGCGGGCCCGGTAGGCGGTGAGCAGGTCACCGACGAGCACGTCGATGGACCAGCCGTCGCTGACGATGTGGTGGGTCACCAGCGACAGCAGCCGACGCTGGTCGCCGTAGTCGACCAGCAGGGCCCGCAGCAGGGGGCCGGTCGCGAGGTCGAACGGGACCGCCGCGTGCTCCCGGGCCAGCTCCAGGGCCTCCCGGCGGGCGTCGTCCGGGTCGTCGGCGGTGACCGTCCGCCGCTGCAGCGGCACCGGCCCCGGCTCGGCGACCAGCACGCTCGGCTGGCCGTCGTCGGTGGCCGGGAACCGCATCCGCAGGCTCTCCTGCCGGGCGGTCACGTCGGCGAGCGCGTCGCGCAGCGCGTCGGGGTCGAGGTCACCGTCGAGCCACACCGCCACCGGCACGTGGTAGGCGGCGGCGCCCGGCGCGAACTGGTCCATGAACCAGAGCCGCTCCTGGGCGTACGACAGGGTCCGGGGCGCGTCGGCGGGTGCCCGGTCGAGGCTGCCGACCGACGCGCCGGCCGGTTGGCGCAGCAGCCGTTGCAGCAGGGCCTGCTTCGTGGCGGAGAGGGGCATCTCCGGGGCCGCCGACTCCGGGGCTACCGACATGAGGGGGCTACCTTTCCAGCGTGGCGAGGAGCGCGGCCGCCTCGTCCTCGGAGAGCTCGTCGAGCCGGGCGATCAGCAGGCGCTCCACCTCGACGGCCAGTTCGGCGACCGTCGGGTTGGCGAACAGCAGGTGGATCGGTACGTCCAGGTCCAGCAGGACGCCGAGTCGGGTGACGGCACGGCTGGCCAGCAGCGAGTGCCCACCCTGGTCGAAGAAGTTGTCGTGCACGTCGATCCGGTCGATCCCGAGCACCTCGGTCCAGGCCGCCGCGACCAGCTCCTCCGCCCCGGTGCGCGGGGCGGTGAACGACGCCGGCGCGTCCCCGGCGCCGGTCGGCTCGGGCAGCGCCGCGACGTCGAGCTTGCCGCTGGGCATCAGCGGCAGCGCGTCGAGCGCGACGAAGGCGGTCGGCACCAGGTGCGGCGGCAGCACGTCGCGCAGCGCGGCCCGCAGCGCCGCCGCGTCGACGTGGCCGGTGAGGTAGCCGACCAGCCGCTGCCCGCCGTGCCCGTCGGGGCGTACCGCCACCGCGGCCTGCCGGACGCCGGGCTGGGCGCGCAGCGCGGTCTCGATCTCGCCGAGTTCCACCCGGGCGCCGTTGACCTTCACCTGCCGGTCGAGGCGTTCGAGGAACTCCAGCGTTCCGTCGGCGCGCCACCGGCAGCGGTCGCCGGTGCGGTAGAGCCGGGCGCCGGGCGGCCCGAACGGGTCGGGCACGAACGCCGCGGCGGTCTCCGCGGGGCGGCGCAGGTAGCCGCGGCCGACCGGGCCGCCGCCGACGTGCAGGTGGCCGGGTACGCCGACCGGCGCCGGGTCGCCGCGTTCGTCGAGGACGTACAGCTGGGCGCCGGGCATCGGCACGCCGATCGGCACCGGGCCGGGCCGGGCGGCGCCGGGCGCCACGGTGTACGCGGAGACGGCGATGGTCGTCTCGGTGGGCCCGTAGAGGTTGTGCAACGGCACCTGGTGGATCGCGGCGAGGCCGGCGGCGACGTCGCCGTCGAGCTGCTCGCCGATGCAGACGACCTGCCGCAGCTCGTCGGCGGCGGCGAGGCCGGGGTGGGCGACCAGGTGCCGCAGCACCGTCGGCACGCAGGAGAGCAGGGTGACCCGTTCGGCCCGGACGGTGTCGAGCACCGCGTCCGGGTCGAGCGCTCCCGCCGGTGGGGCGATCACCAGGGTGGCGCCGGCGACCAGCGCCGGGTAGACCTCCTGGCCGAACAGGTCGAAGCTGGGCGAGGCGAGGACCAGCAGCCGGTCGGCGGGGGTGATGCCGTGCCGGTCGGCGAACCAGGTGGCGTGCGCGGCGAGGGAGCGGTGTTCGATCATCGCGCCCTTGGGTCGCCCGGTGGAGCCGGAGGTGTGCAGCACGTAGGCCAGGCCGCCCGCTGGCACCGGGGTCGGCTCGCGGTCGCCGGGGGCCGGGCCGGCGTCGGGGTCGTCCACCCGCAGCACCCGGTACGCCCCGGCGGGCAGCGCGTCGGCCACCGCGGCGGAGGTCAGCACCACCTCGGCGGCGGTGTCGGCCATCAGGTCGGCCAACCGCCGCGGCGGATATCCCGGGTCCAGTGGCACGTACGCGGCGCCGGCGCGCAGCACCGCCACCATCGCGACCACCACGTCGGCGCCGCGCGGCAACGCCACCCCGACGAGACGTTCCGGCCCGGCGCCGCAGGCTCGCAGCCGGGCGGCCAGCCGGGCGGAGCGCTCGTCGAGCTGCCGGTAGGTCAGCGACCGGCCGGCGTCGCGGATCGCGACCGCGTCTGCGGTGGCGGCGGCGTGGGCGCGGATCAGGTCGACCACGGTGCGGTCGGCCGGCGCGGCGGGCGGACCGGCGGCCCAGCCGGTGACGAGCAGCTCCCGCTCGGCCTCGGGCAGCAGCGGCAGCGCCGACAGGGGCCGCTGCGGCTCGGCCAGCCCGGCGCGCAGCAGGGTCAGGTAGCGCTCGACGATCCGCTTGGCGGTGCTGGCGGCGAAGAGGTCGCTGCGGTATTCCAGCCGGCCGGTGGAGTCGCCGACCTCCAGCAGCAGCTCCTCGCGGGCCACCCCGTTGCTGGTGCTCAGCCCCACCTCGCCGAGGTAGTTGAAGCCGAGCTGGTAGAGCGGCTGCACTCCGGGCAGCCGGGGCGGGTTGAGCACCTCGACGAGGCGGGGGAGCGGCACATCCTGGTGTTCCCAGGCGGCGAGCATGGTCTCCCGGACCCGGCCGAGCAGCGCGCCGAAGCTCGGGTCGCCGCCGACGTCGAGCCGGAGCACCAGGGTGTTCACGAACATGCCGATCATCGGGGCCAGCTCCGGGCGGTTCCGCCCGGCCACCGGCAGCCCGACGAGCAGCACGGTGTCACCGGTGAGCCGGTGCAGCAGCGCGGCGTAGCCGGCGAGCAGCACCATGGCGCTGCTCGCGCCGTGCCCGCGCCCGACCTCGGCCACCGCGTCGCGCAGCCCGGCGGGCACCGGGAAGGTGACCTCCGCGCCGGGCCGGGCGGCCGAGGCGGTGCGTGTCCGGTCGGGCAGCAGCCCGTGCACCGGCGGCACGTCGGTGAGCCGTTGCCGCCAGTACGCCAGCTCGGCCGTCGCGGCGGCGCTGTCGGCCTGCTCGCGCTGCCAGACCGCCCAGTCCGCGTACTGGATGTCGAGGGCGGGCAGGCGCGGCGCACGCCGCTGCAGCGACGCCTGGCACAGCTCCTCGATCTCGGCGATGAGGATCGGCGTCGAGCTGCCGTCGAAGATCGTGTGGTGCGCGGTGAAGAGCAGCGCGGGGCGCTCCGGCCGGTGCACCAGCCGGGCCCGCCACAGCGGCGCCTCGTCCAGCGGGAACGGTGCGGCCAGGTCGGCGGCGGTGAGCTCGGCCAGCCGGGCGGCGCGGGCCGCCTCGGGTAGCCCGCGAAGGTCGCTCTCCTCGACGTGGATCGGCACCTCGGCGCGGACCACCTGGGTGAGCCCGCCCTCGCCGGGTCGCAGCGCGGTGCGCAGCGGCTCGTGCCGGCGGGTCAGCTCGGTGAGCGCGGCGCGCAGCACCTCGGCGTCGGTGCCGGCCGGCAGCAGAACGGGTGCGCGAAGGTTGTAGGCCGAAGCGTCGGTCCCGATCTGGCTGGCCAGCCAGATCCATTCCTGGGCGAAAGAGGCAGCGAAGACGTACTCGTTCGGCCTGGCCGGCACGTGCGTCCCCCCGTGAACACGTTGAAGCCGTATCGGTCAAGGCCGATGCTAGGGGAGGTTGCCGACGGTGCCCTCCCGATAATCGCCACCAGTAAATATCTGAATGGACGGTAGACGGTTGATGAACGGAGGGTGACCAGGCATGGACGCAGCTGGTTGCTCAGCCCACCGGAACGTCGGCCCCGGCGCCCGCAGCGGGGCCGGTTCCCAGCCGGGCCAGCGCCGCGGCGAGGTCGCTGACCTGGCCCGCGAGCTGGGCGACCCGCTGCTGGGCGAGGTCCAGGTCGGACTCGGCGGCGCCCAGCCGTACGGTCAGCTCGGTGAGCCGGTTCTCGGCGGTCGCCGCGGCCTGCCGGGCGGCGGCCAGTTCGCCGGCGAGCGCGTCGCGTTGCGCGGCGGCGGTGGCCAGTTCGGCTCGGAGCTGGCCGGCCGCCGTCTGCGCCTCCTGCCGCGCCGCGTCGGCCGCGCGGGCGTCAGCGTCGGCCCGGTCCCGGGCCCGGTCGGCCTGCTCGCGGGCCCGCACGGCGTCGGCCGCGCCGGCGCGGGCCCGGACGGCGTCGGTGCGCGCCTGTTCGATCTGCCGGCGGACGTCCTCGACCTCGCCCTGCCACCGCTCGGCGCGTGCGGCGGCCTCGGCGGCGGCGCGGGTGGCCCGTTCGGCGTCGGCGCGGGCGCTGTCCCGTTCGGCGGCGAGGTCGCCCACCCGGCGTCGCTCGGCGTCGCGCTCCGTCCGCACGGTCCGCAGCTCCTGCCGGGCCGCGTCGCGGTCCCGCTCGGCCTGCACCCGCAGCGCCTCGGCGGCGCTGGCCGTCTGCCGCGCTTCGTCGCGGGCCGCGTCGGCCTGCCGTGCGCGTTCGGCGTCACGGTCGGCCTGCTCGCGCGCGCGGTCGGCCGCCGTGCGGGCCTCGTCGGCCTCGGCGAGCGCGACGCGGGCCGCTTCCAGGGCCTGCGCCGCGCTCGCCTCGGCGTCCTCGGCGTCGCGGCGTGCCTCGTCCCGCTCGGCCTGCGCGGCGGCCACGGTGGTGGCGGCCTCGGCGCGGGTCTCGGCGAGCTGCCGCTCCACCCCGGCCGGGGAAAGTTCGGCGTGCAGCGCCTCGGACAGCGACGCCACGATCTGGTCGAGCCGGTCCACCGCCTCCCAGGTGCGGGCCACCTGCCCGGGCAGACCGGGGGCGTTGCGGTGGCGCAGCCGGCTGTTGCGGGAGGCGCGCTGGCAGTCGCCGTCGTTGTCCCGGCAGTAGCGGAACGGCCGGCCCGCGCCGACGCGCTGCGGCACCGGCCGTCCACAGTGGGCGCAGGGGCGGGTGTCGGTGGGGGTGGGCTGGGCGTCCATCGAGGCTGAAGTCTAGTGGCGCGCGGGCGGGCCAGCTCGCGGCGGCCGCCGGGCGATCAGGGCCGCGCGGGGTCGACGCTCGGGCACCCTGGGACGCGAGGCTCAGTTCCCGGCGCGGGCGGCCCGGTCCAGGGTGTACCTGCGTTGCAGCAGCAGCGCGGCGAGCATCACCGCCGCCGGCAGCAGACCGAAGCCGTAGCGCACGGCGGCCAGCGCCGAGTCCGGCTGGACGACCGTCTCGCCGGCCGCGGAGGCGACGAAACCGCCGCCGGCCAGGCACAGGGCGTAGGCGTACGGGCCGAGCGCCGCGCCGGTGGCCTCGGTGGCCGTCCAGACCCCGGTGTAGGTGCCCGCGCCGACGGTGCCGGCGGCCCGGATCACGTCCGGCACCATCGAGAACGGCAGCAGCTGCATGCCGGCGAACGCGACACCGAGCACCGCCACCGCGGCCACCAGCACCGGCAGGCCGGCCGGACGGCCGAGCGCGAGCACCAGCGAGCCGACCGCGAACGCGCCCTGCGCGGCCAGTAACGCCCGCTGTTTGCCGACCCGACGGGCCACCGCAAGCCACCCCGGGGTGACCAGCAACGCCGGCGCGACGAATGCCCCGACCAGCACCGTGGTCAGCCCGGGACGGCCCAGCTCGTACTCGGCGTAGTAGGGGACCGCGGCGAGGACCAGGTGGGTGGTGGTGGACATGGCCAGGTAGGCGAGGACCAGCCAGCGGAACTGCCGGTCGCGCAGCGCCACCCGCAGGGCCCGCCATCCGCCACCGTGCGCCGGCGCCGTCGCCGCCGCGACCCGGCGCAGCCGGCCGATGCCGACGACCCCGACCAGCATGGTGGCCAGCATCCCGACCGCGAGCAACAGGCCCATCCGTTGGTAGCCGCCCCGGGTCGCGGCGTCGCCGCCGGTGAGCAGGGGGGCGAGCAGCCCGGAGAGCAGGATGCCCAGGGTGAGCACGACCATCCGGAACGCCATCAGCCGGGTGCGTTCGTGGTAGCCGATCCGCAGGTCGGCGGGGGTGGCCAGGTAGGGGACCTGGTAGGCGGCGAAGAGCAGGTTGCCGGCGACGAAGACGACGGCAACCCAGGCGGCTGCGGGGGCGCCGGTGAGGTCGCCGGGCACCGCGAACAGCGCGGCGAAGGCGAGCGGCAGGGCGCAGCCGAGCAGCAGCAACCGTTGCCGGTCGCCGCGGTGGGCCTGTTCGACGTCGCACCGGTGCCCGACCCAGGGATGCAGCAGCACGTCGGCGACCTTCGGCACCAGCAGGGCCAGGCCGGCCAGCCACGGCGCGACCGCCAGCACGTCGGTGAGGAAGTAGAGCAGCAGCAGGCCGGGGACGGTCACCCAGACACCCATGCCGAGCGAACCGGCGGCGAAACCGACAAGTGGTCCGCGGGGCAGGGTGGTCGCGTCCACGGTGGTCGGCTGCTGGTCGAGCCCGGTCATCGCCGTCTCCCGTCCGGGCACGCCCGCCCGCCAATCCAACAGTTGATGGATTGTAGGGGGAGAATGGCGGCCATGACCATGCCCCGACGCCGCCCGGGCCGACCCCGGCGCGACGAGACGCGACCGACCCGCGAGGTGGTGCTCACGGTGGCCACCGCGCTCTTCGCCGAGCGGGGCTTCGACGCCGTCGGGCTGCGGGAGGTCGCGGCGGCCGCCGGCGTCGACGTGGCCACGGTCTCGCACCACATGGGTACGAAGGCGCAGCTCTACGACGCCTGCTTCGCGTGGGTCTTCGCCGCGGAGCGGGAGGTGCTCGAGGCCGCAGCGGAGCGGGCCCGATCGGCGCTGGCCGCCGGGCCGCAGGCGGCGCGGCGGGCGCTGCACGACCTCGTCGACACCTTCGTCGACTTCCTGGAGGAGCGGCCGGAGACCACCGCGCTGTGGCTGCGCCGCTGGCTGGAGCCGCACCGGCACGCCGACCTCGACGAGCGGTACGCCACCCCGCTGTACCAGCTCGTGGCGCAGCTGCTCACCGCCGCCGCGTCGGCGGGCGCACTGGTCGAGCCGACCCCGCACATCACCATCCGCAGCCTGGTCTGGGCGGTGCACGGTCACGTGGTGGCCATTCAGGCGGCGGGCTCGTCGGCGGCCCGCGAGCGGCGCGAGTTCCGGGTCTTCGTGCACCACTTCCTGGACCGGATGCACGGCCCCGCCGGCCCTTGACGGACGGACCCCGCCCGACGATTATCCATCAGACGTTGGATTAGCCGGGGAGACGCGGATGGGCACGCAGCCGACAGCGGCGGTGATCGGCGCCGGGGCGGCCGGACTGGCCACCCTCAAGGCCCTGGCCGACGCCGGCGTGCACGCCGTCTGCTTCGAGGCCACCGACCAGGTCGGTGGCCTCTGGGTGTACGGCTCGCCCGGCTCGCCCGCGTACCGGACCCTGCACCTGAACACCAGCCGGGGCCGCACCCAGTTCGCCGACCACCCGATGCCCGACGACTGGCCGGACTACCCCGACCACACCCGCATCGCCGGCTACCTCGCCGGCTACGCCGAGCGCTTCGGGTTGCTCGACGCCGTCCGGCTGCGGCACACCGTCGAGCGGGTCGTCCACAATCCGGACGGCACCTGGACGGTGCACGCCAGCGGACCCGACGGGCCGGTCAGCGTCACCGTCGACGCGGTGGTCGTCGCCAACGGCCACAACCGGGTGCCCAGGCCACCCGACCCCGCCTACCCCGGCACCTGCGCCGCCACCCAGTTGCACAGCCACGACTACCGCGGCCCGGAGCAGCTCGCGGGTCGCCGGGTGCTGGTCGTGGGCGGCGGCAACTCGGCGATGGACATCGCCGTCGACGCCTCGTACGCGGCCACCCGCACCCTGCTCTCCCTGCGCCGAGGGGTCTGGGTGGTGCCGAAGTACCTGCTCGGGCGCCCGTCGGACACCCTCAACGGGGCACTGGCCCGGCGGCTGCCCTGGCGGCTGCGGCAACGGATCAGCCAGGCGATGCTCACCACCGCCGTGGGCGCCCCCACCCGCTACGGCCTGCCCGCGCCGGTCCACGGCTTCCTCCAGGACCACCCGACGCTCTCCGACGGGCTGCTGTCCCGGCTGACCCACGGCGACATCGAGGCGCGCCCGGGCATCGCCGGCTTCGACGGCCACCGGGTGCAGTTCACCGACGGCCGCAGCGACGAGGTCGACCTGGTCGTCTGGTGCACCGGCTACCGGGTGGACGTCCCGTTCCTCGACCGGGCGCTGCTCGCCGGCGGCGCGGACACCCTGCCGCTGTACCGGCACGTGTTCCACCCCGATGCCCCGGGCCTGACGTTCGTCGGCCTGATGCAGTCGACCGGGGCGGCGTTTCCCCTGGTCGAGGCGCAGGCCCGGCTGGTCGCCGCGCACCTCGCCGGTCGGTACACCCTGCCCGAGCCGCAGGCGCAACGGGCCGCCTGCCGGGCCGAGCTGCGGGCCGCGACCGCCCGCTGGGGGCAACGCCGGCCGGCGATGCGGGTCGACTTCGACGCGTACCTGGCCGAGCTGGGCCGCGAGCTGACCGCCGGTGCCCGGCGCGCCCGCTCCGGAGCCCGCTCGTGACCCGGCTCGCCGGCCGACGGGTCCTGATCACCGGGGCGACCGGCACCTTCGGCCGGCACCTCTGCGCCGCGTTCAGCGCCGCCGGAGCCCGGGTGGTCGGGCTCGACCTGCACCCCACACCGGACAGCGACATCACGGTGCTGCGCTGCGACCTGACCGACCCGGGCGCGGTGCCGCCGGCGGTGCGGGACGCCGTCGACCGGCTCGGCGGGCTGGACCTGCTGATCAACAACGCCGGGATCGGCGGCCCGGCCCCGGCCGAGCTGCCCCCCGACGAGGTGGTGCGCCACCAACTCGAGGTGAACCTGCTCGCCTGCTGGCGGACCACCGCCGCGGCGCTGCCCGACCTGATCGCCGCACGCGGACGGGTGATCTTCGTGGCCAGCCGGATGGCGGTGCTGCCACTGCCGCTCGCCGCCGCCTACGGGGTCAGCAAGCGCGCCCTGGTCGCCTACGCCGACGCGCTGCGCCACGAGGTCGGCACCCACGTCGGGGTGAGCGTCGTCTACCCGAGCATGGTGGAGTCGTCGATCCACGACAGCACCGTCAGGGCCGGGCTGTCACTGCAGGGAGTGTCCCGGCTGGAGCCGGTGCAGGGCGTGGTCAAGGCCATCCAGCGCGCCGCCACCGCCCGTCGGGCGCCCCGGGACGTGCCCACCACCACCAGGGGTCGACTGGAGTTGGCGCTCGCCCGGCACGCCCCCGGGCTGGCCGACCGGCTGGTACGCCGTACCGTGGCCGCCCGGATCGCCGCCGGCGACCTGGACGCCGCGCCGCTGGCAGCCGGGATGCTCCGCCGCCACCGCGACGCCCCGGGCTGACCGTCAGGCGGCGGCCCGGCGCGGCGTGCGACGCGCGACAGCTCAGGGCGTGGCGACCGCCGCACGGGACCGGTCGGCGGCGATGCGCACCGCCAGGGCGCCCAGCACGGTGCCCATCACCCAGCGCTGCACCCGCAGCCAGAGCGGGCGGCGGGCGAAGAACCCGGCGAGCGTGCCGGCGCTGAGCACAATCAGCGCGTTGACGGTCAGCGCCACGGCGATCTGGGTCAGGCCCAGCAGCAGGCTCTGCGCGGCGACGTGCCCGCGCTGCGGATCGACGAACTGCGGCAGCAGCGACACGTAGAGGATCGCGATCTTCGGGTTGAGCAGGTTGGTGACCAGGCCCATGGTGAACAGCCGCCGGGGCCGGTCGGGGGGCAGCGGGGCCGGGTTGAAGGGTGACTGCCCGCCCGGGCGCAGCGTCCGCCAGGCCAGCCAGAGCAGGTACGCCGCGCCGGCCAGCTTCACCGCCGTGTACAGCGCCGGCACCAGGACGAACACGGTGGCCAGCCCGGCGACCGCGGCCGTCAGGTAGACCCCGAAGCCGGCAGCCACCCCGAGCAGCGAGATCAGCCCGGCCCGGCGGCCCTGGGTCACCGAGCGGGACACCAGGTAGACCATGTTCGGGCCGGGCGTGAGCACCAGACCCAGCGCCACCAGCACCATGCCGACCAGCGCACCCGTACCGACCATGGCCCGAACCCCCCGTCGTCGACCGCCGGGGCCGACGCTACGCGTCGCGTCGGTCCCGGCCGAGAGCCACCGACGGCTTCGTGGCCTGCGGGCACCCAACGGCAACCGACCAGCCCCGAGCCGCGCCACCGGGGAGAGTGGCGCGGCTCGGGGACAGCGCCGCGTGGGCGGCGCCGACAGCCTGGGTGTCAGGCCGCGACGGAGGCCTCGGCAACCTCGTCGGCGCTCGGTCGTAGCTGCGGCGCGCCGAGCGTCACGACCAGGTTCGCGAGGGCGAACGCGGCAGCGACCAGGAGTCCTCGGTGGAAGCCCTCGACCAGGGCCGCCTGTTGCGACGCTCCCTCGGCGAGCGCGTCGGTGGTCCGGCCGACCGACATGGTGGTCACGACCGCCAGCCCCAGCGCTCCACCGACCTGGTAGACGGCGTTCACCACGCCCGAGGCGGCGCCGGCGTGGTGGTGCACGACGTCGGAGACCGCGGCGATCTGAGCCGGTACCCCGACCCACATGATGCCGAAACCGAACAGCAGCAGCCCGGGCAGCAACTCGTTCGCGTAGCCGCCGTCGGCACCGGCCTGGGAGAGGAACAGCAGCCCGGCGACGCTGAGGGCCGTGCCGACCAGCTGCATCGTCCGGGTGCCGATCCGGGAGACCAGAGCGCTCGCGACGACCGCGCCGACGATCGCGGCGACACCCATCGGCAGGAAGTGCACGCCGGCCTCCAACGCGGAGTCGCCCCGCACCTGCTGTAGGTAGATCGCGGTCAGGAAGAACATCGACAGGAAGGCGGCGCCGTTGAGGGCGAGTGAGCCGCCGGACACGCTCAGCGCCCTCGAGCGGAACAGCTGCAGGGGTACCAGCGGCGCCGGGGAGCGCGCCTCGACCGCTGCGAACGCGACCAGGAGCACGATCCCGCCGATCAGGCTGCCCGACACCTGGACCGAGCCCCATCCGCTGGACTCGGCGCGTACCACGCCGAAGACGAGGAGCAGCAGGCCGACGGTGCTCAGTACGGCGCCGACCAGATCGAAGGTGCGGGCGCCGTCACGGTGAGCCTCGATGCGGCGTACGACGGCCGGCACGACGGCGATCAGGGCGATCACGATCGGCACGTTGACGAAGAAGACCCAGCGCCAGCTCAACGAGTCGACGAGGACGCCGCCGGCGACCACGCCCAGCGTCCCGCCGAGCCCGGCGAGGCCACCCCAGACACCCATCGCGATGTTGCGTTCCCGCCCGTGGGCGAAGGTGACGGTGAGGATCGCGAGCGCCGCGGGTGAGAGCAGCGCGCCACCGAGGCCCTGTACGGCCCGGGCGGCGATGAGCAGGCTCGGGTCGGTGGCGAGGCCGGCGGCGAGCGATGTCACGCCGAACAGGGCGAGTCCGGCGATGAAGACCCGTCGTGGGCCGAGCAGGTCGGCGGCCCGTCCGCCGAGCAGCAGGAAGCCGCCGAAGAGCAGCGTGTAGCCGCTGATCACCCATTGCAGGTTGTCGGGGGAGAAGTTCAGGTCGGCCTGGATGTCCGGGAGCGCGACATTCACGATCGTCACGTCGAGCACCACGACGAACTGGGCGAGTGCCAGTACGACCAGGGTGGCCCAGGGGCTGCGTCGCATTACCTACCTCGGGATTGTTAACCGGTACACGGATTCGATCTACGCCGTACATCTACAACGTATACCGGGATGTGTACGTAGTACACTGGCCGGGTGGCGAGCATGAGGCAGAACACAAGGGCGCCCCGGGGCCTCGACCCGGAGAAGATCGTGACCAGCGCCCTCGCCGTCGCGGACGCGGAGGGGCTCGACGCGGTCACCATCCGCCGCCTCGCCCAGGAGCACCAGGTCACCCCGATGGCGCTCTACCGCCACTTCACCGACAAGGACGACCTGCTCAACGCGCTCGCCGACCGGCTGCTCGCGGACGTCGTCCTCCCCGAGCCGGACGAGCGCCCCTGGCACGAGCAGATGCGGTCGGTGCTGGCGGCCTTCCTCGACGCCCTGCGCCCGCACCCGAGCGTGGCCCGACTCACCCTGCCCCGGATCCTCACCTCGACCCCGGGTCTCGCCCTGGCGGAGCGCTGCCTCGCGCTGCTGCGCGAGGGCGGATTCGACGTGCCGCAGGCGGCCGAGGTCGGCCGGCAGAGCATCTGCGCGCTGGTGGCGCTGGTCACCGCTGAGCCGCGGGTGGACCCGCAACCCGATCAGGACAGCCCCGAGGACGCCATCTCCGCCCGCCGGGCCACCATCGCCGGGCTTCCCGCCCGCCGCTACCCGAACGTCGTCGCCGCCGCCGACACCCTGGCCTACTGCACCGACCCGGCGCACTACTACCGGGTCGGGCTCGACCTCGCGGTCGCGGCCATGCGCGGGATCAGCCCGACGGCCGCCGTCTGACCGGCCCGGATGCGGGAACGGCCGCGAGGCCGATCGCGTTACCGTGTGTCAGGGAGGTGCCGCCGGATGACGAACATGTGGGAAGCCACGGTGGAGGCGCAGATCCGCTCCGCCCAGGAGCGCGGCGAATTCGACAACCTGCCCGGCGCGGGCAAGCCGATCCCCGGCCGGAACCAGCCCTACGACGAGTCGTGGTGGATCAAGAGCTTCATGGAGCGGGAGAAGCTGCCCAGCGAGCTGCTGCTCCCGACCCCGCTGCAGCTGCGTCGCAAGATCGAGCGGGTGCCGCACGACGTGCGCGAGTTGCCCACCGAGCAGGCCGTGCGGGCCTTCTGCGCCGTGCTGAACGCCGAGGTCATGGCGTGGCTGCGGATGCCGACCGGCCCCAAGGTGGTGGTGCGGCCGGTCAACGTCGACGAGGTGGTCCGCCGCTGGCGCGACGAGCGCCAGGCCGCCGCCGCGCGACCGACGCCCCCGCCGGCCACCGGCTCGGCGAGCACGCCCCGCCTGGCCTGGCTGCCCTGGCGTCGCCGCACCGCGGCCTGAGCCCGCAGCGCGCACTCCGGCCGCCACACCCCGTCCGCGGCAGGCCCAGGCGGGGCAGCAGCGGCGACCCGCCGGCAGGCACACTGGGCAACGTGTCGATCATCCTGCGGGCGCCGGCGACCCGGTCCGCGCCCGAGCTGATCCTGCGCGCCTGGCGCGACGACGACCGGGACGCGCTACTGGCCGCCTATCAGGATCCGGTGCTCCGGCGGTGGACCCGGTTGCCGGTCACCACCACGGTCGAGGCAGACCGGTGGCTGGCCCGGATGCGGCAGGGCTGGCGCGACGGTGACCAACTCAGCTTCGCCGTTCTCGAACCGGACCCCGGGATCGGCGAGCGCCTGGTGGCGAACGTGGTGCTCAAGCGGGTCACCCAGGGACGCCCGGACGCCGAGGTCGGCTACTGGACAGCCGCCCCGGCGCGGGGGCGGGGCGTCGCCGGCCGGGCGCTGGACGCGGTCAGCCGCTGGGCGTTCGCCCGCTTCGCCGACGCCGGGCTGCGCCGGCTGGAGCTGCTGCACCAGGTGGACAATCCCGCCTCCTGCCGGGTGGCCGAGAAGACCGGCTTCCGCTTCCAGGAGGTGCTGCCCGCCCAGCCGCCGTTCCCGCGCGACGGGCACCGCCACGTACGCCGGGCCGACGCCGACGGCTGAGCCCGCCTCCCCATGACGCCGCCGGCTGTTATCGTGGGGAACAGCGAAGATCGGGACCAGGGGGACCAGACATGGTGGGTGACGACGACATCTCCGGGTGATACCGGACGTGCTCGGCCGCTGGCCGGCGCGCGACAGCGCAGCCGCCGTGGCCATTCCGTCGTCTCTTTCCACCCGCTGGGCGGCCGCCGTGGCGCGCCCACCACCTCCTGAGGCCTGTGGCATGTCCAACGCATCCATCATCTGCTCGAACCTCTCCTTCTCCTGGCCGGACGACACCCCGGTCTTCGAGGAGCTCTCCTTCACCGTGGGCGAGGGCCGCACCGGCCTGGTCGCCCCGAACGGCGCGGGCAAGAGCACACTGCTCAAGCTGATCGCCGGCGAGTACCAGCCCACCGGCGGCAGCGTGTCCGTCCAGGGCGTGCTCGGCTACCTTCCGCAGACCCTGCCGCTCTCCGGCGGCCTGACCGTGGCCGAGGTCCTGGGCATCGCCCCGCTGATCGAGGCGTTGCACGCCATCGAGGCCGGTGACGCCAGCGAGGAGCACTTCACCACCATCGGCAACGACTGGGACATCGAGGAACGCACCCGCGCCGAGCTGGACCGCCTCGGCCTGGGCGAGGTTCCCCTCACCCGGCGCCTGCACACGCTCAGCGGTGGGCAGGTGGTCTCGCTCGGCCTCGCCGCCCAGTTGCTGAAGCGTCCCGACGTGCTGTTGCTCGACGAGCCGACCAACAACCTCGACGTCGACGCCCGGCAGCGGCTCTACGGCGTACTGGAGGAGTGGCGCGGGTGTCTGCTGCTCGTCAGCCACGACCGCGCGCTGCTGGACCGGATGGAACGCATCGCCGAACTCGACCGCGGCGAGCTGCACCTGCACGGCGGGAACTTCACCGCGTACTCCGAGGCCACCCGCGCCGCACAGGAGGTCGCCGAGAAGAACGTCCGCAACGCCGAGCAGGAGGTCAAGCGGGAGAAGCGGGAGATGCAGCAGGCCCGCGAGCGGGCCGAGCGCCGGGCCAGCAACGCCTCCCGGAACCTGAAGAACGCCGGCCTGCCGAAGATCTTCGCCGGGACGATGAAGCGGGGCGCGCAGGAGTCGGCGGGCAAGGCCCGCGAGACGCACGCCGCCCGGGTGAGCGACGCCCGGGCCCGGCTCGACGACGCGAGCCGCGCCTTGCGCGAGGAGCAGAAGATCGCGATCGAGCTGCCCGAGACGAGCGTCCCGGCCGGTCGTACGGTCTTCACCGGCGAGGGCCTGCGGATCCGTCACGGTGAGCGGGAGCTCTTCGGCGGCGACGGCATCGACCTGACCATCCGGGGGCCGGAGCGGGTCGCGCTCTCCGGCCCGAACGGCGCCGGCAAGTCCAGCCTACTCCGGTTGATGAACGGCGACCTGGAGCCGCAGGGCGGTCAGCTGAAGCGGGCCGACGGCCGGGTCGCGTACCTGTCGCAGCGGCTGGACCTGCTGGACCTCGACCGCACCGTGGCGGAGAACCTCGCCGCGTTCGCCCCGGCGATGCCCGAGGCGCAGCGGATGAACCTGCTCGCCAGGTTCCTGTTCCGCGGCTCCCGGGCACACCTGCCCGTCGGCGTGCTTTCCGGCGGCGAGCGGCTGCGCGCCACCCTGGCCTGCGTACTCTTCGCCGAGCCGGCGCCGCAGCTGCTGCTGCTCGACGAGCCGACCAACAACCTCGACCTGGTCAGCGTGGCCCAGCTGGAAAGTGCGCTCGGGGCGTACCGGGGGGCGTTCGTGGTGGTCAGCCACGACGAACGGTTCCTGCACGAGATCAAGGTGGAGCGGTGGCTGCGGCTCGACGGCGGTCGGCTGCGGGAGACCGGCGCGCCGGACGTGGCCTGACCCCCGACCCGCCGTGCCGCGCCCTCGCCGAGGTCGCGGCACGGCGGTGACCCGGTCCGCAGCGCGCGGGGCGAGCGCTCAGCCGGGAGACGCGGCGATCTCGACGCGGTCGCTGTCCTTGTCCGAGAGGAAGGACGCCAGGGCCTGCCCCTGCTCGGCCACCGCCGTGCGGTCGGTTCGCGTGAAGCGGCGCAGCGGCGTGACCGTCACGGTGCCAGCCGTCACCGTCCAGGTCGCGGCGACCCGGCCGTCGAGCAGGACGACGCGCGCGCCGGCGACCGACAGGCCGCGGTGGGCGTCGTCGACGATCCGGGTGCGGTCCTGGTAGCCGAGCAGCGCGTTGTCGAACGCCGGCAGGAACCGCACCGGCGCGGGGGTGTCGGGGTCCGGGCGGGGCGCGTCGGGAAGGTCCAGCAACACCCGACCCCGTTCGTCACGGAAGCTGACCAACTCGTGGCGGATCGCGGCCACCGCGGCCGGCAGTCCGGCGAGCCCGCACCAGGCGCGCAGGTCGGCCGTGGTTGCGGGACCGAACGCGGCGAGATAGCGCCGCACCAGCGCTTCGCCGACCGGATCGGAGCCGTCCGGAGCCGGCGGGTCGATCTCGCGCCCCAGCCAGGAGGAGAGCGGAACGTTGCGCACTCCGCCCCTCGTACGCCACAGCCCGCGCGGCGGCAGCTGCACCATCGGGACGAGGGCGGCGATCAGCATCTCGCCCAGCGCCCGCGCTCCCGGCTGCGGCCAACGCTCGGCCAGCACCCGCGCCAGCTCGGTCATCGAGCGGGGCTCGTCGTCGGCCATCACCGCCCGGCCTGCGGCGGCCAGCTCGTCGAGGTCCACCCCGGCGAGCTCGTCGCGGTAGGTCCCGAGTACCCGTTGGCGCAGCATGGTGTCGTGGCGGGCCCGCCAGGCCAGGGCGTCGCCAGCGGTGAGGAGGTGCACGGTACGGCGCATCAGGTGGGTCCGCACCACGCTGCGCCGGGTCAACAGGTCTGAGAGCACCGCCGGGTCGAACGCGCGCAGCCGGGACCAGAGCCCGACAAACGGCTCCTGCGGTTCCTGCGCCTGCAGGCCGCAGAGGTGCGCGACGGCGTCGAGGACCGGCACGTCGGCGTGATCGAGCAGCAGCTGTCGGGCGAGCGACGCGCGGTTGAGCGCCCGGGTGTCGAGAACGGTCATCGGCTCATCCCGGAGCAGCTCGTCGGGCGGTCGAGGGTCGACGGGGCGGGGGCGGTCACGACGTGCGCCCCCTTCAGCTTGCGGTCGTTGACTGGCACGCGACAACAGTCGCAGCAGAAGCGGCCAGGAATTGGCCGCTTCTCGGGGCAGGATGAGATTCATGCTGAAGACCTCGGCGCGACTGCTGTCGTTGCTCTCGCTGCTCCAGGCGCGCCGGGACTGGCCGGGGGCGCTGCTGGCCGAGCGGCTGGGGATCAGCCCGCGCACCGTGCGCCGGGACGTCGACCGGCTGCGGGAGCTGGGCTATCCCATCGCGGCCGTCAAGGGTCCCGACGGTGGCTACCGGCTCAACGCCGGCAGGGAGCTGCCACCGTTGCTCTTCGACGACGAGCAGGCCGTCGCGCTGGCCATCGCACTCCAGATCGCCACGACCACCGGTGCCGGCATCGAGGAAGCCGCGGTGCGGGCGCTGAACACCGTCCGGCAGGTCATGCCCGCGCGGCTGCGCCACCGCATCGACACCCTCCAGGTGACCGCCGTCGAACCGTCGACCCGACCGGACCCGAAGGTCGACAGTGGCGTGCTGATGGCAGTCAGCGCCGCCGTGCACGCCCGCGAGGTGCTGCGCTTCGACTACACCGCGGCGTCCCCACCGGCGGTGCCCGGCGACAGCGCGCAGCGCCCGCCGCGGCGGGTGCAGCCCCATCACCTCGTCACCTGGGGCGGCCGCTGGTACCTGGTCGCCTGGGATCTCGACCGCGAGGACTGGCGCACCTTCCGGGCCGACCGGATCACCCCGCGTACCCCCACCGGGCCCCGCTTCACCCCGCGCGAGCTGCCCGGGGGCGAGGTGGCCGCCTTCGTGGCCAGCAGGTTCCAGGGCTCCGAACGCACCGGCGACTGGCCCTGCCGCGGCGAGGTGATCCTCGACCTGCCCGCCAGCGCCGTCTCCCGTTACACCCGCGACGGGGTCGTCGAGGAGCTAGGGCCGAATCGGTGCCGGCTCGTCCTGGCTTCGTGGTCCTGGCGGGGCCTGGCCGCCAGTATCGGCAGGTTCGACGCCGACATCGAGGTCGTCGGTCCGGCCGAGCTCAGGGACGCCTTCGGGCAGCTGGCCCGCCGCTACGCCAGCGCCGCGACCGACGTACCCGCTCCATCGCGAACGATCCCGTGAGACCGGGGAGGTCGGATCGGGGGAGGAGACCGTGGGCCTGGACGGCCAAAAGGAAAGGCAAGGAGGTCTACTCCCTGCCACTTTGAACATATAGCAGACTGGGGGGCTTGCCGCAAGACCCGGGTCGCGTTGCAGAATCGTCGGCTGGACCAGGAGCGGACGAAGACACGGGGGCACGACGTGCGCGTTGGAGCTGAAGGCGCGGGGGATCTGATCGGCCAGCGCAGGTCGACGGAGCACGGCTGCCACGGAGGTGTCGCGATGAGCGAGCAGTACGTGGTGGGTCTTCACGAGGTTGACCGGACGCAGGTCGCCGTCGTTGGCGGCAAGGGCGCTCACCTGGGGGCGCTGTCGCGGATTGACGGCGTCCGCGTGCCGGCTGGCTTCTGCGTGACGACCGACGCCTTCCGGCGGATCATGGCGCAAGCGCCCTCGATCGACGATCGGCTCGATCAGCTGTCGCGCCTGAGCCCGGACGACCGGGAGGCGATCCGCACGCTCAGCGCGGAGATCCGCCGGACCATCGAAGGGATCGCCATCCCGGGCGATCTCGCGACGACGATCACCAGCGCTCTCGCCCAGCTCGGCGAGCAGGCCGCCTACGCCGTCCGATCCAGCGCGACGGCAGAGGACCTGCCGACGGCCTCCTTCGCCGGCCAGCAGGACACCTACCTGAACGTCGTGGGGCCGGCGGCGATCCTCCAGCACGTCAGCCGGTGCTGGGCCTCGCTGTTCACCGAGCGGGCCGTGACCTACCGCCAGCGCAACGGCATCGACCACCGCATGGTCCACATGGCCGTTGTCGTGCAGCAGATGGTCTTCCCGCAGGCGGCCGGCATCCTGTTCACCGCTGACCCCGTCACGGGCAACCGGAAGGTCGCCTCCGTGGAGGCCAGCTTCGGCCTCGGCGAGGCCCTGGTCTCCGGCCTGGTGAACCCGGACGTCTACCAGGTCCGCGACGGCGAGGTCGTCGCCAGGACGGTCGGCGCCAAGCAGCTCGCCATCCACGCCGCGCCGGCGGGCGGGACGCAGGAACAGGCGATCGAACCGCAGCGGCAGGACCAGCCGGCGCTGACGGATGCGCAGGTCGTGCGGCTCGCGCGGCTCGGCCGGAGGATCGAAGCGCACTTCGGCCGGCCCCAGGACATCGAATGGTGCCTGGTCGACGACGGTTTTTGGATCGTCCAGAGCCGGCCGATCACCACCCTGTTCCCCATCCCCGAGTCCGGCGACCGGGAGAACCGCGTCTACCTCTCCGTCGGCCATCAGCAGATGATGACCGACCCGATGAAGCCCCTCGGGCTCTCCTTCTGGCAGATGACGACCCCGGCGCCCATGGCCGAGGCCGGCGGCCGCCTGTTCGTCGACGTCACCCAGCGGCTGGCCTCGCCGACGAGCCGCGCCGGCTTCCTGGAGCTCGTGGGAAAAGGCGATCCACTGACCGGGGACGCGCTGCAGACCATCCTCGAGCGCGACGGCTTCATCCGGCCGCTGCCTGACGAGGGTCCCCCCGGGCCACTGGCTGGCGGCGCGCCAGCCCCGATCGAGACCGATCCGGCCATCGTCACCGAGCTGATCGCGCGCAGCGAGGCCTCCGTCGCCGCCTCGGCAAGCGAGATCCGGACGAAGTCCGGACAGGCGCTGCTCGACTTCATCCAGGCGGACATGCAGGAGCTGAGGCGGATCCTGTTCGATCCGCGGAGCCATCAGGTGTTCATGTCGGCGATGGAGGCCACCTGGTGGCTCAACGAGCAGCTGGAGGCGTGGCTGGGCGAGAAGAACGTGGCGGACACGCTCACGCAGTCCGTGCCCCACAACGTCACGTCGGAGATGGGGCTGGCGCTGCTGGGCGTCGCTGACGTGATCCGCCCACATCCGGAGGTGGTGGCCTTTCTGCAGCACGTCGAGGACGAGGGTTTCCTGGACGAGCTGCCCAAGCTCGCGGGCGGGCGGGAAGCGCGCGACGCCATCGAGGCCTGGCTCGACAGGTACGGCATGCGCTGCGCCGGCGAGATCGACATCACGCGGCCGCGTTGGCGTGAACGCCCCTCCACGCTCGTGCCCATGATCCTCGGCAACATCAGGAACTTCGAGCCGGGAGCCGGCGAGCGGCGCTTCGAACAGGGCCGGCAGGAGGCCTGGGAGAAGGAGCAGGAGCTGCTGGAACGCTTGCGGGCCCTGCCGGACGGGGAGGGCAAGGCCGACGAGACGAAGCGGATGATCGACCGAGTCCGGACCTTCATCGGGTACCGGGAGTATCCGAAGTACGGCATGGTCAGCCGCTACTTCGTGTACAAGCAGGCCTTGTGGGAAGAAGCCGAACGCCTCGTGCGGGCCCACGTGCTTCGTGAGCGGGAAGACATCTTCTACCTCACGTTCCAGGAGCTCCACGACGTCGTGCGTACGAACCGGGTTGACGACCAACTCATCGGCCGGCGCAAGGAGGCGTTCAGGTCGTATCAGGCGCTCACACCGCCCCGGGTGCTCACGTCGGATGGCGAGGGCATCGCCGGGGCGTACCGACGCGACGACGTGCCGGCCGGCGCGCTGATCGGCCTACCGGTCTCCGCTGGGACCGTCGAAGGGCGGGCCCGCGTCATCCTGGACCTGGCACGGGCCGATCTCGAGCCGGGCGACATCCTCGTCACGGCCCACACGGACCCCAGCTGGACGCCCCTCTTCGTCGCCATCGCAGGCTTGGTGACGGAGGTCGGGGGATTGATGACTCACGGCGCGGTGATCGCACGGGAGTACGGACTGCCGGCCGTCGTCGGTGTGGCGGATGCCACCCGGCTGATCGCCGATGGGCAGCGGATCCGCGTGCACGGAACCGACGGGTACGTCGAGATTCTGCCCTGACTGATCAGACCGAGACGGTCGGACCCTCCCGGCGAAAACCGTTTGAGCCTTCTTTCCGCGTTCCCGTAGGTTGCCCTCCAACCCCATCCCAGTGAGGACAGAGGACACAACCGCGTGACCCCGCCTGCTCTTTAGACCTGACACCTTTTTCCGCTCACCTGTAGCCGACGCTCTCGTCGGCTACGCCGGGCTGCCCTTGTGCGCCCGGTCAAACAGCGTTCGAGGCCGCGCCTGATCGGTCTCGTGTCAGGTCTAGAGAGATCAGAGATCATGTCTTCACAACCTCATATCGTGCTGCCCTGGATCGTTCGTCGGACCAGGCTGCCCCTCCTGTCGATGCGGTGCGTGGACTGCCGTTCGGAGTCGGCCACCACCGGCGAGGGCAGGTTCCGCGTCAACGCCAACGGCAAGCTGCTGGACGTGTGGTTACTGGTCCGCTGCGTATCCTGCGATCGGACGAGCAAGCTCACCGTGCACGAGCGAACGCCGGTCAGATCCTTCGATCCGGCCGAGCTCCACGGCTACGGCGTCAACGATCCGGAACTGGTGGCTGCCAGGTTGTTGGATCCGCTGCTCGCCCGGCGCAACCGCTTCGCGCTGGACTGGACGGGGGCCTGGCGGCTGGACATCCCGCCGGCATGGCTCGACGAGGCGTGGCCGGTCCAGGTGCAGGTCGTCTTCGAGGATCCGGTACCGGTGCGCCCGGAACGGCTCATCGCGCACGGGCTCGGCCTGAGCCGGCCCGAGGTACTGCGCCGGATCAAGTGCGACATTCCGCTGCGCCGTACGACGAGCGCCGGCTTCACCTTCACCGTGATGGCCGGGGACTAACGGGGGTGAAGCCGCGGCGGGCCACCCGGCCCGCCCGGCTTCACCTGCCGAAAGGGCCCGTCCGCCTGGTCTTGTATTCCGTTGATGGCCGGTCCAGTCAGCGGTAGATAAGTGAACCGACGCACTGCCCCTACGACGGGAACCAGGTTGCCTGGTCCCCACACCTGAGGCAGCCTTCGCGGCATGATCGAGACGCGTGTGCTGACCGAGGGCGATTGGAAGGTCTGGCGGGAACTGCGGCTCGCCGCGCTGGCGGAGGCGGCGTACGCCTTCGGTTCCCAACTCGCCGACTGGCAGGGCGACGGCGACCGGGAGGAACGCTGGCGCAGTCGGCTGGCCATCCCCGGCTCGTACAACGTTGTCGCGACGCTCGACGGGCAGCCCGTCGGCATGGCCAGCGGGGTGCCGACCGATCAGGACGGCGTTGTCGAGCTGATCTCGATGTACGTGGCGCCGGTGGGACGTGGCCGGAGCGTGGGCGACCACCTCGTGCGGGCGGTCGAGCAGTGGGCTCGGCTGGTGGGCGCGGGGACGCTGCGCTTGGCCGTGGTGGAGGGCAACAGGAACGCCTGGGCGCTCTACCAGCGGAACGGCTTCCGTGACACGGGTGAAACCGGCGACCTCATGCCGGACGGCCTGCGTCGGGAGCACATCATGGCCAAGAGACTCACCTCCGCCGAGAACACGTCCTGAGTCGCCACGAATCCACCGCCTGAGCATCGACCGTCACCAAACGGACGGCACGCTGTGGCTCGCGGCAGAGCTTGATCAGCCCTCACTTCTTGGCGTTGTCCTTGGTCTGGAACTACGGACGGGCCGAGGGGCGGTGATCGCCTCGAGCACGTCGCGCGGGCGGTCGCGCTATTGCCGTTGCCCCGTGGCGGTACGCGAACTAGGGTCGTCGACGTGACTGCCGGGTCGGCCATTGGCCACGACCGAGTGAGGCACCCGGCCGCCGGGTGACCGTGCGGCGGGCCCGTGGCCCGCCATCCCCGCCGTCGCCTGCCGCCCGGTGTCCGACCGGGCCCCTGTCGCGCAACGGCTTGCGGCCGCAACGGCCGCGCCTCCATCTCCACGCCGTGCCGCCCACGCGCTCGCAGCGCGAGGCGTCGGCGCTTCCTGTCTACCGCCGAACATTTGAAAGCGGAGCATGCCGAACGAGTTCAACCAACAGATCATCGACGAATTCCGCGCCAACGGGGGCCGCGTCGGCGGCCCCTTCGTGGGCGCCCGACTGGTCCTGCTCACCACCACCGGAGCGCGTACCGGCGCGCCGCACACCACCCCGGTCGGATACCTGCCCGACACCGGCGGCCGGATTCTGGTCATCGCCTCGGCGGGCGGTGCGCCACAGCATCCGGACTGGTTCCGCAACATCCAGGCCGATCCGCAGGTCACGGTCGAGGACGGCATCTTCACCTACCAGGCCCGCGCCGTGGTCCTCGGTGGGTCGGAGCGCGACGAGGTCTTCGCCCGAGCGGTCGAGGCCGACCCGGGCTGGGCCGCGTACCAGGAGAAGACGAGCCGGGTGATCCCGGTGGTCGCGCTCGAGCAGGTCGCGGGCGGGCCACCGGAGGCGGCGTCCTGGGGCGCGGCCCTGATCAGGATCCACGACGCGTTCCGCCGTGAGCTGGCTATCATCCGCCGCGAGGCCGGGGAGTCGGGGCCGCGGCTGGGCGTGCAGCTGCGGGTGAACTGCCTGGCCGTCTGTCAGGGGCTGCACCAGCACCACACCCACGAGGACGACGGGATGTTCGTCGGGCTGGCCGCGCAGCGTCCCGACCTCGGCCCGACCCTGGAGCGGCTACGCGCCGAGCACGGCCAGGTCGCCGTCCTGATCGAACGGCTCCAGACGGTGGTCGGTGACGTCACCGCCGACCCGGCCGAGGTGCGCCGGGAGGTCGAGCGGCTCACCGACGAACTCGAACGCCACCTGGCGTACGAGGAGGAGCAGCTGGTCCCGGTCCTCGACGGGCTCGGCTGACCACAGAGCGCGTCGCTTGGTGTCCTCGGACACCAAGCGGCGCGCTCTGCGTCCACATTATCGGATTACCGGTAATCGTAATTCGATAATGTGGACGGACAGTCCGGACATAACGCCACTACATCATAATGACAGTTATGTGCGGTGTGCCTCGGCGCCAACCGTCCAGCCGTTACGGTGCCGCGGTGAGCAGAACTGGAAAGATTCGGATTGCCGTCGCGCAAACGGAGGTCACCACGGATCCGGCTGCAAACGGTGCTGCGATCCGAGCCGCGATGCGCGAGGCCGCTGACCTGGGGGCACGCCTGGTTCACCTCGGCGAGGGCGCGCTGTCCGGCTATGCCGGCGTTGCGAAACCGTATTACGCCGGATGGCGTATCGATTGGGCGCCGGTTACCGAGGAGCTGCACCGCACGATGGCCCTGGCAGCGGAGCTCGGTGTCTGGGTCGTGGTGGGAGGCAACCACCGGTTGTCCGGCGATCATCGACCGCACAACTCGCTGTGGGTGATCAACGATCGTGGCGAACTGGCCGACCGATATGACAAGCGGTTGCTGTCCCACGCTGAGATCACCGGCTTCTACACGCCCGGCGACCACGCCTGCACCTTTGAGGTGGACGGGTTCCGGTTCGGGTGCCTGGTCTGCATCGAGGTCAATTTCCCCGAGCTGTGGATGGAGCAGCGGTCTCTCGGCGTGGACTGCGTGCTCTTCTCCACGTTCTCCGAGGACCCGATCTTCGAGGTCATCGCCCGCGGGCACGCTGCCGTGAACGGGTTCTGGGTCAGCATCGCTCTGCCCGCCGGGTGCGCGCCGGCCGGGCCGTCGGCGGTGGTCGGCCCGCACGGCTATTTGCTGCGGCACGCCCGTCCGAATGGACCTGATGTGATCTGCGTTGACCTTGACCGCGGCGACCCCGCGCTTGAGATCGCACTGAACAAGGCCCGGCCGTGGCGAGACACCGCACGTGCCGGTGACATCTACGCCGCCGGCCGGGTCATCGATCCCCGCAGCACCGATCGCACTGGTGTCTGATGGCACCGTGCCCGACCAAGCCGGGGAGGCTGGCTTGTCGGTGCTCGGACCTAGTATGCGGAGCATGACGCGGTACGTCGACGAAGATCTGCAGGGTGCGGAGTTCCGCGAGTGCGATCTGACCGGGGCACGCCTGATCGGCGTCGTCATGCAGGATGCCGTGATCGACGGGCTCATCACCAACCTCGTGGTGAACGGTGTCGAGGTCACCGAGTACGTCGAGGCAGAGCTCGACCGGCGTCATCCGGTGCGGGTGCTGATTCGCTCCGAGGACCCTGCCGATCTGCGTGAGGCATCGCGTCAGCTCCATGCCGGCTGGGCCGCCACGATCGAGCGAATCCGCCGTACGCCCGGCATCGAGCGCCGCAGCGTGAACGACGAGTGGTCGGCTGTGCAGACGATGCGCCACCTGGTCTTCGTCCACGACTCGTGGTTCCGCCGCTGCTGCCTGGGCTCGACGGAGCTGTTCACGCCGATGGGCATCGGGACGACCGTCGAGCCCTACCGTGCAGCGCACGGGCTTGACCTCTCGCTGGATCCGACCCTCGACGAGATCGTGAGCGTGCGTGACGGACAGGCCGCCGAGCTCGAGGCCTGGCTCGACGAGGTCACCTCTGTGCAGCTCGCAGGGCGAGCGCCGGTGCCCGACGACGATGTCTGGCCGCCGTACGCCCGGGGCCGCTCGGTGCGGCAGTGCCTCGGCACGGTGCTCAACGAGACCTTCGAGCACCACGGCTTCTGTGTCCGCGACCTCGACCTGATCGAGGCACAGGACGCTGAGTAGGGCCGGCTACGGCCTCAGCATCCTGCGGATGCGGGCATCGCTGACCGTCTGCGCGGTGCCGAGCTGCTGGGCCCAGAGCTGGACGCGGTACTTCTCGAGCATCCGGCGGGCCTGACCCAGGTGCTGGCCGGGCCGGCGGCCGTCGGGAGCGCGGCGCGCTGATGGGGGTGCTCCGCCTGGAGGTCGGCGATGCGGTCCATCAACGCGATCGGCGGCGATGGTCGTGTCCAGCTCGCGGACGCCATCATGCGATCGTTGCCGCATGCCCCAACTGATCTTGCGCACTGACCGTCTGCTGCTGGTCCCGCTTGCCGACCGGCACCTGGAGTTGGAGATCCAGCTCGACTCCGATCCGGAGGTGCTTCGCTACCTCAGCGGCCGGGCGCGATCCAGGGACCAGGTGGTCGCCTCCCATGCGCAGAGGATGGCCCTCGCGCACAAGGTGGACGGCCTGGGTTATTGGATGGCGTTCGCCTCCGACGACGGCGCGCATGGCTCGGCACCGCCGGCCCGTGCGGACGAGGGCGAGTTCGTCGGGCTCATGATGCTCCCTCCGGCGCACGGCCCCGACCAACCTGACGATCCCACCGTCGCGGAACTGGGTTACCGCCTCGCCCGTCGGTACTGGCGGAAAGGCTTAGCCAGCGAGGCGTCCCGCGCCTTGCTGCGGCATGCCTTCGACACCGTCGGGCAGAGCCGGGTGATCGCCCAGACCATGACCGTGAACGCCGGGTCTCGGGGCGTGATGCAGGCCGTCGGCATGCGCTACGTGCGCACGTACTTTCCGCTCTGGGATGATCCGCCGCCGGGAGCGGATCTGGGTGAGGTGGAGTATGAGATGACCCGGGCGATGTGGGAGGCGGGTCCTGACCCCGCACGACGGTAGGAGACCGGACGCGTGGCGCCGATAGGGTAATCGCATGGAACAGGACGAATGGCTCCTGCACGCCTCGTCGTTCGGCTCGGCGGCCACCGCGTACGCCGAGCACCGGCCGGACTACGCGCAGGCCGCGGTGCGCTGGGCGCTCGAGCCCGCGCCCGGCTTGCGGGTGCTCGACCTCGGCGCCGGCACCGGCAAGCTCACCGCCACGCTCGTTGCGGTGGGCGCCGACGTCACCGCGGTCGAGCCTGACCCGGCGATGCTCACCGAGCTACGTCGCGCCCTGCCGGATGTCCGGGCGCTGCCGGGTAGCGCCGAGGCGATACCGCTGCCGGACGCGTCCGTCGACGCCGTGCTGGCCGGTAACGCCATGCACTGGTTCGACATGGCCGTCGCGGGACCGGAGATCGCCAGGGTCCTGGCGCCCGGCGGCATCCTCGCCGGCCTGTGGAACGTCATGGACGACCGGGTCGACTGGGTGGCCGGGCTGACGAGGGTCAGCCCGAGCGCGGCCATCGGCCCGCGTGACACGCCCACCAGCTGGCGCGTCGAGACGGCCGACGCGCACCTTCCGAAGACCGGCGCGCCCGCCCGGTTCGGCTCGCCCGAGCAGGCCGAGTTCCCGCACGGGCAGCGGCGCACCGCCGACTCACTGGTGGCGACACTCGCCACCAGGGCGGGGATGCTGGTCATGCCGGAACAGGAACACGCGGCCACGCTCGGCCGGATCCGCGCCTTCCTCGCGAGCAGACCGGAGACGGCGGACGGCGAATTCACCCTCCCGATGCTGACCTGCGTGCTGCGCGTCCGGCGGCTCTGAAGGGCAGGGCCCAGGTGCATCGGCGTTGTCGAGGTCGGCGTCCGGTCCAGGGGAGAGCGTTGGCGACATGCGGGTGACGATGACGAGCGTCGCGGCACGGACCGGCCGCACGAACGAGGACTTCACCGGCGCGGTACCGACGGCGGCGGTGCTGATCGATGGCGCCGGCATTCCCGGCACCGAGTCGATCTGCCGGCACGGCGTGGCCTGGTACGCCGGCCGTCTGGGCGGCAGCCTCCTCGGCCTCCTGTCGCTCGTGCGGGGCCGTAGCCTGTCGGCGCTGCTCGCCGAGGCCATCGAGCAGGTGACGGACGATCACCGCGACACCTGCGACGTCGCCGACCCGATCAGCCCGTCGGCGACCGTGGCCATTCTGCGCGTGTCGGACGGCCTCGCCGAGCACCTGGTGCTCGGCGACTCGACCGTCGTGCTCGACCGGGCAGCCGCTGACCCGCTCGTCGTCACCGACCCCCGCGAAGTGATCATCAGCCGGTCGTACGAGGCCGCGCTCGCGGCCGTCGCCGAGGGCAGCGCCGCGTACCACCGGCTCCTGCGCGACCTGCGCGCCAACCGGAACCGGCCGGGCGGCTTCTGGCTGGCCAAGGACGACCCGCGGGCGGCGGACGAGGCGCTCACCGGAAGCTGCCCGGTCGCCGAGCTGGCCGGCGCCGTCCTGCTCAGCAATGGCGCCACCCGCATCGTGGACCGGTTCGGGCTCGCCGACTGGCCGGAAGTCATGACCGTCCTGGCGTCGAGCGGACCTGCCGAGATCATCCGTCGGGTCCGGCAGGCCGAGGCGCGCCACGCGGTAGCGCCGGACGACGCGACGATCGCCCACTGCACCGACCTCGGCGAGCGCTGAGCGTCGCCCCGGAAGGGAACTCCGCCGGCTACGACCGGCTGGCGGTGACCAGCAGCGGCGTGCTGACCCCGTGCCGGGCGCTCAGGTCGGCGAGGAAGCCGCCCAGCCAGCCGAGCGCGTCCAGCGACCACTCGGCGAGCGTCCCGTGGAAGGTCGCCCGGTGCCGGGACGGACCGTTCCAGAGGGCGTCGTCGAACGGCGGCCGCACGGTCAGCGGGTCGTGATCGATGAGGGAGAGCGACTCGCACCCGAACACGTCCTGGTCCAGCCGGCTCATCTGCTCCCGCATCTGCGGCGCCGCCGACGGGATGGACGCGGCCTGGCCGCTGTCCAACGTGACCCGCACCGGCGTCCTCGACCCCGGGTCGCCGCCGGTGAACCAGCCGGCGGTACGCAGCGACGGTATCGGGGCGTACGGCGGGCGCGACGAGGGATCGAGACCCTGCACGGGCAGCAACATCTGCACGGCCCGCAGCCGCAGGGTGCCCATCCGGGCCACCGCGTCGCCCGCGCAGCGCAGGAACGGCTGCACGGGCAGCGGCCGGTCGCCGGGCACCAGCTCGAACCCCACCTGGAACCAGGCGACCAGTGACGACCCGGGAGCGGCGAGCGGGTGAGCTTCCCCGGCGTCGTTCATGCCCCACAGACCGGCCGCCCCGAGCTCGTTCTCCTGGAAACCCCCGGCGGTCTGCCGGACAGTGGCGCCGATGTCGTCGAGCCATCCCATCGCCAGCGATGAGGTGTAGAAGAGGAAGTACGGGTCCTGGTCGGCGTCCGGCTGTCGCCACGGGTGTCGCGCCAACTCGCCGTAGAGCGCCGCGAACCCGACGCCGGCCGACCTGCGGGCACCGGGCGCCACGCCGGGGCGGGCTGGCCCGCCGTCCCCGGGCGACCGGTCGACGGTGTACCGCTCCGGCAGGCCACGACGTCGTTGCGCCACGTCATCAGGTTAGTGCTCGGCGGGGCGGTCCGGCGGGCGTCCGAGCCGGGTGCGAGGATCGGCGCGTCCCTCGACCGGAAGGAAGACATGCGCTACCGCACCCTGGGCGCCACCGGCACGGTGGTGTCGACCCTCTGTCTGGGCACGATGACCTTCGGCGCGGAGACCGACGAGGCGGGCAGCTTCGCCCAGTTGGACCGGTTCGTCGAGGCCGGCGGCACCTTCGTCGACACCGCCGACGTCTACTCCGCCGGTGTCTCCGAGGAGATCGTGGGGAAGTGGTTGCGCGCCCGACCCGGCGTGCGGGACCGGGTGGTGATCGCCACCAAGGGGCGGTTCCCGATGGGCCAGGGCGCGAACGACGCCGGTCTGTCCCGGGTGCACCTGACCCGCGCCCTGGACGCCAGCCTCCGGCGGCTCGGGGTCGAGGCCGTCGACCTCTACCAGGCGCACGCCTGGGATCCGCTGACCCCGCTGCCCGAGACGCTGCGGTTCTTCGACGACGCGGTGAGCGCGGGCAAGATCCGCTACGCGGGGGTCAGCAACTTCACCGGCTGGCAGTTGCAGAAGGCCGCCCTGCTCACCCAGCACCTCAACCTCACCCCGATCGTCACCCTGCAGCCGCAGTACAACCTGCTGGCCCGGGAGGTCGAGTTCGAGCTGGTGCCGGTCTGCGAGAACGAGGGCATCGGCATCCTGCCCTGGTCACCGCTGGGTGGCGGCTGGCTGACCGGCAAGTACCGGCGCGACACCGCACCCGTCGGGGCGACCCGGCTCGGCGAGAACCCGAAGCGCGGTGTCGAGGCGTACGCGCCGCGCAACGCGCAGGAGCGCACCTGGCGGATCATCGACGCGGTACGCCAGGTCGCCGACGAGCGCGGCGCGTCCATGTCGGCGGTGGCGCTGGCCTGGCTGGCGGCCCGACCGGCGGTCACCTCGGTGATCCTCGGGGCGCGGACCACCACGCAGCTCGACGACAACCTGACCGCCGCCGACCTGCTGCTCGACGCGGAGCAGACCCGGCTGCTCGACGAGGCGAGCACCCCCGCGGTGGGCGACTACCCGTACGGCCGGGCGGGCGTGCAGCAGCGGGCCCGCGACCTGCCGGCTGGCTGAACCACCCTGGAGACGCGATGACGACGCCCTTCCCCTCGCCCACCGTTCCGGCCGACACCTGCACCGAGGTCTTCCTGCGCTACCTGGACTTCTTCCGGGAATCGGTGCTGGCCAAGGTGTCGACGCTGCCCGAGCCGGAGCTGCGTCGCAGCAGCCTGCCGTCGGGGTGGACCCCGTTGGAGCTGGTGAAGCACCTGCGCTACGTCGAGCTGCGCTGGATCGAGTGGGGGTTCCAGGGCGCGGCGGTCGCCGAGCCGTGGGGCGACCGCCGCGGGGACCGCTGGCACGTCGCGCCCGAGGAGACCACGGCGGAGCTGGTGGCGGCGCTGCGCGCGCAGGGCGCGCACACCAGCGCGGTGGTGGCGGCGCACGATCTGGCGGAGGTCGGCGCGCCGGGCCCGCGGTGGGACGGCGCGGAGCCCGCGACGCTGGAGCGGGTGCTGTTCCACCTGCTCCAGGAGTACGCGCGCCACCTCGGTCACCTCGACATCGTGACGGAGCTGGCCGGCGGCGCGACCGGAGAGTGATCCGGCGGGCCGGCGACCCGGTCAGCCCGGTCGGCCACGCAGGACGGGCGGCATCGAGCGGCTCATGATCACGTCACCGACCGCGATCCCGGCCAGCACCAGCACGGCCGCGACGGCGACCAGCACCGGCGGCCAGCCGCCTGCCCAGGGCATCAGCGCCGCGAGCAGCAGCCAGGCGGTCCGGTGCCAGGCCAGCACGCCGGTGATGAAGTACGTGAACAGGGTGCGTCCGATCAGGAACACGGCAGGTCCCCCGAAGAGCAGGACGAGCCAGCGCACCGGAGTGTCCCCGGTCGGCCGGATGATGACCAGGTCGAACCCGGCGGCGGTGCACACGATGCCGACCACCATCACCAGGTGGGTGTACGGCCCGAGCCGGGTCGCCCGGCCGAGAAGCTGGGCGGACGACGTGTGCAGGAAGGCGTTGGCCCCGAAGACGTAGATCTGCCAGAGCAGCAGCATGGTGATGAAGGCGACCAGGAAGGCCGCCAGCCGGGCGGCGGCGAAGCCCGCCGAGCTGATCTCCAGGGTGGGCACCAGGATGATGTCGCCGAGCGCCAGGATCATGAACTGCTGGTACCGCTCGCCCAGGTGCTCGCTCGTCTGCGAGTACTGCCCGGCAGGTACCCGACCGAGCCCGGGGGTCGGATAGCGCGCCGCGGCCGAGAGGTAGTCGATGACCACCGCGGTGATCCAGAGCGGCCACTGCAGCCGGTCGGGCAGCAGCGCCCCGGCGATCCAGAAGCCCCCGGAAACCAGGAACCAGAAGAGGAACCGCGCCGCGCGCTGCTCGGCCAGCCGGTGCCGGTGCCGGCGCAGGACGCTGACCAGGATCACCCCCCGCACCAGGTGCGGGATCACGTACGCGACGGCGAAGATCAGCGCGTGTCCGTCGGACGCCAGCGGCAGCGCCGCGGCCGTCGCCACGGAACCCAGCATGGTCACCATCAGGATGGCCTGAAGCGGGCGCTGGTCGGGGTCGTAGAAGTCGGTGGTGGTCGCGGTGATCGACCAGGTCCACCAGATCGCCATCAGGGTCAGCAGGATCTGCCCGCCGCCGATCCACGACTCCCGCTCGGCGACCAGCATCGAGACCAGCGCCAGGGCGGCCACGAAAACGACGTCGAAGAGCAGCTCCAGCAACGTCGCGCGGGCCGACCCGTCCGGTCGGCGCACCAGCTCGGTGCTGCCTCCGGTCGTCATGCCCGGCCTCCCGCCGCATCCGGCATCGCCCCGTCGCTTCCTCCTCGCGGGGCGACGCCGGCACCGCGTACCGCGACGGCGCCGGCGCGGCCGTGGCGCGCCCGGTCACCCGCTCGGCCGCGGCGCCGCGTCCCCGAGGATTATCGGCGGGGGGCGCGTTACCCGTCCCGGGATCGGCGATTCCCGCCCGGCGGCGCGATCGTGCCGACGCCGCGCGGGAATCGGTGACTAGCCGGCGTGGCGTACCTCGGACTCCCAGATCTGCGCCCACGGTCGGCGCAGCCCGGTGCAGACCCAGATCGGGCCACCGTTCTCCTCGTTTTCCACGTCGACCCGCTGGTCGACCCGGCCGGCGAGGTCGACCTCGGTGAACCAGTCGCGCAGCCGCTCGGGGCGCTCCCAGCCGACGGCGATCACCACGTCGGCGTCGGCGGGTGGACGGCCGAAGTCGGCCATGCTGTTGTGCCCGGAGTAGGCGGATGGCAGGCCGCGGGCCGGGCCGTAGCGGGCGAGGGCGCCGGCCTCGCCGTAGTTGCCGGTGAGGATGACCGCCCGTGACCGTTGCTCGGCGGGGAGCGCCCGGTGCACGGCGGCGACGGAGTCGGCGAACGCCGGCCAGCCGATCGTCTCGCCGGCGTCGTAGTTGACCTCGACGACGAAGGCCGGCAGCCGGTCGGCGGGCAGGGTGGGCAGCAGCAGCACCGCGTTCGGGGCGACCAGCGGCAGCACGCCGAGGACCAGCAGCCCTCGGCGCAGGCTGCTCGCGCCACGGGCGGCCCAGGCGGCGGTGACCACCGCGCCGGCGGCGGTGAGCACCAGCAGCAACGGCGCGTCGTAGTAGCCCTTGCCACCCGCGACGAGCACGACGCCGATCACCACCAGACAGGCCCAGGCCATCGCCCGGTACGCCCGCCAGGCCGGCCGGCGTAGCAGCGCCACCAGCCCGGCGACCCAGATCGGCACGGCGTACGGGCTGATGATGACGAACTGCAGGGTGAGCGCGTCGAGCCGGCCGCTGTAGGAGCTGTCGCCCTCGGCGATCGAGGCGGCCACGGATAGCTGCGGGAACCCGTGCGCGGCCTGCCAGATCAGGTTCGGGGCGGCGAGCAGCAGGAACAGGCCGGCGGCCGCGAGCACCCGTCGGTCGCGCAGCAGCGGGCGCGGCCCGGCGATCGCCACCCCGGCGAGCAGGCCGACGGCGAGCAGCGCGGGCAGCAGTTTGTTGAGCATGCCGAGGCCGAGCACCAGCCCGATGCCGACTGCCCACCGGGTGTCGCCGGTGCGCAGCAGCCGCACCGCGCACAGCGCCGCGCCCAGCCAGACGAGCATGTCGACGGTGGTGGTGCTGAGCAGGTGGCCGCTGGCCAGCACCAGGCCGGAGGAGCCGGCGAGGAACGCCGCAAAGCTCTGCGCGCCCCGGCCGGCGCCGAACTCCCGGGCGATCGCCGCGACGAGCAGGACGCACCCACCGGCGATCAGCGCCGACGGGGTGCGCAGCGCCAGCAGACTGCCCGGCGCGACGGCGTCGGCGAGCCGGGCCAACGCGGGGACCAGCGGGCCCTGGTCGACGTAGCCCCAGTCGAGGTGCCGGCCGGCGAGCAGGAAGTAAAGCTCGTCGCGGTGGTAGCCGTAGCGGTTGGCGAGCAGCAACAGCACGGCGCTCACCGCGCCGGCGACGAGCCAGGGACCGCGGGCGCGTGGGCCCGGGTCGGGCGGTGCGCCGCCGGGTGCGGGCTCCGGCTGACGCGGGTGGTCCAGGTCGGCTACGGATTCGGCCACGTCCATATCATGGCCCGCGCCGGTCGGTCCGTGGTGCCCGTACCTCCGCCGTGGAGGGTCACGGATCGGCCACGGGCTGCGGGCGTCACCGCGCGGCGACGGTCGCGCCGGTCGGTTCCGGCGTCGCCGGCGCGGGCCAGGCCAGCCGGCGTACGCCGGGCACCAGGGCGGTGCCGGCGCAGGCCATCAGGACCAGCACGCCTGCGGCGGCCAGGGGCGCCGGCTCGCCCCAGGCCCGCGCGGCGAGCGGTGCGAGGGCGTAACCGACCGGCGTCGCCCCCAGGGACACCAGCCAGTCGTACGAGGTGACCCGCGCCAGCACACGGGGCGGGAACTGGCTCTGCACCACGGTCTCCCAGACCGGGTTGAGGTAGCCCAGGGCGGCCAGCGCGATCCCGTACGCGACGACGACGGCCGGGGCGGGAGCGGCGACGGCGAGCAGGACCAGCGGTGCGGCGTATCCGGCCAGCCCGAGGTTGGCCAGCAGCACCGGCCGGCGGGGCCGGAGCCGACCGGCGAGCATCGACCCGGCGAGCATGCCGACCGCCCCGGCCTGCAGCATCAGCAGCCAGACGCCTTCGCCGCCGAGCCGGTCCACGGCGACGGCCGGGCCGAGGGTGATCAGCACCGCCGCGGCGCCGTTCCACACGCCGTGCGCCAGCAGGCTGCTCCAGAACCAGCTCCGGGCGCGTACCTCGTGCCAGCCGTGCACGAGGTCGGCGGTGAGCGACCGGCGCGCCGACTGCGGCACGTGCCGCACCCTGATGACCGCGAGCAGGGCGGCGCTGAGCGCGAAGGAGCCGGCGTCGAGGACGAAGGCCCAGCCGGGACCGGCGGTCCAGATGAGCGCGCCGGCCAGGGCCGGGCCGGCGAGGCGGCTGGCGTTGGCGGTGGTCCCGAGCAGCGCGTTGGCCTGCTGCCGCTGGGCTGGGTCGACGGTTCCGGCGACCAGCGGGGACGCGGTGGGCAGGGCGAACGCGGCAGCCGCGCCGCCGACCGCGGCGGCCACGGTGATCGACGTCAGCGACGGGTCACCGCCGAGCAGTTCGATGCCGACCACGAGTTGGGTGGCACAGCGGGTCAGGTCGGCCAGGATCGCAACCCGGCGGGCGTCGAACCGGTCGGCGAGCACGCCGCCGAGCGGGAGCAGCAGCAACCGGGGGACCATCGCCGCCCCGAGGACGAGGGCGATGGCGGCGGTCGAGCCGGTGGCGCGCAGCACGGCAAGGACCAGGGCGGCGGGGACCACGGCGTCGCCCACGGCGGAGACGGCACGGCCGAGGAAGAGCAGCCGGAAGGTGCGCAGGCGCAGAGGATGGCTCATGGACAGAAGGTACTTCGACATCGAATGTTTCGGCAACGAATAATTCGGTATCGTAGTACCATGGGCCGGTGAGCAGCGAGGACTACACCGATCGGCACGTGCAGCGTTGGCTGCCGGTGCTGCCCGACCTCGACCCGGATGTCGAGGGCGCGGTGACCCGGATGGGCCGCCTGACCCGCCACCTGCGCACCGTCAAGGAACGGGCGCTGGCCGACGTGGACCTGCCGGCGCACGAGTACGACACCCTGCACGCACTGGCCGGCCGAGGAGGCCGCGCCGCCCCCAGCGACATCGCCGCCGACCTCGGCATGGCGCCGGCCTCGGTCACCGCCCGGGTCGACGCGTTGGTGCGGCGGCGCTTCGTCGAGCGGATCCCGTCCACGACGGACCGGCGGCGGGTCGACGTGGCGCTCACCGAGGCCGGCCGCGCGGCCTGGCACGCAGCGATGGAGGCGCGGGGCACCGAGGAGCACCGGCTGCTCGGCGCGCTCGACCCGGACGAGCGACGACTCCTGTCCGACCTGCTGCGCCGCGTCCTGCTCGTCGCCGAGCAGCCGCACGACTGACCGGCGAGCGCTCCGGGCCGACGGGACGCGCCCCGCGTTGCGACGGCGGGCGACGGTGAAATCGCCTGGCGCCGCGCGCGACGACGCTGGCAGGGTGACGCCATGAGCACACAAGCGCTGGCCGGGTCGCTCGCCGAGGACGGACGGCGGCGGGTCTTCGCCGCGATCGTGCTCGGCGCGACGGACGTGGCACAGGTCGCGCTCCGAGCCGAGTTGCCGGCCCGCGAGGTGGTGACCGCCGTCCGCAGACTCACCGACGTCGGCCTGGTCACCGGCGCCGACGGCACGCTGGCGGTGGACGCCGGGCGACTGCGCGAGCTGGCCCGCACCCCGCGGCCGGAGCGGCCGACGCAGCAGCAGCCGGGGGACGCGGTGCTGCGGACGTTCCTGCGCGACGGGGTGCTGGTCGGCCTGCCGGCGCAACGGGGGCGGCGGCGGATCCTGCTGGAGCACATCGCGGTCCGGTCGTTCGAGCCGGACACGTCGTATCCCGAACGGGCCGTGGACGAGGCGTTGCGCCCCTGGTGCGTGGCCGGCGGGTCCGACCACGTCACGCTGCGCCGGTACCTGGTGGACGAACAGCTGCTGACCCGGGAGCGGGGTGTCTACCGGCGGCCGTGAGCCGCCGGTCCGGGAGGAGACGATCCCGGCCAGGACCATCTTGTTAGCCTCCCTGGCATGACCTCCCGTTCGGCCGGCGACAAGACGCCAGACCTGCTGCTCCTGCTCTCCTGGGCGAGCCACGCGCTGATGGCCGAGCAGGCCGCGGCCCTGGCCGAGCTGAACATCTCCCCGCGGGCGCACTGCGTGCTCCGGCAGGCGCAGGGCGGCGAGCTCACCCAGCGCCAGATCGGCGATCTGTGCGGAGTGGACAAGACCACCATGGTGGTGACCCTGGACCAGTTGGAGGCCGCGGGCCTCGCGCAGCGTCGACTTTCGCCGACCGACCGGCGGGCCCGACTGATCGCCGTCACCCCGGAGGGGGAGCGGGTCCTGGAGCGGGCCAGGGAGATCGCCCGACGCATCCAGGACGACGTGCTCGCCGCCCTGCCCGACGGCGACCGGGAAGCCCTGCTGCGCGCCCTCGGCACCCTGGTGACGGGCCGCTTCGCCGGCGCCCCGGGGTGCGGGCCGGCGAACCCCGTCCAATAGTTCCGGGAAAGATAGTCCCGCATAAGACTATCTGCTACGGTCGCAGTTGTTCGTTGCTGCCGACCGAGGAGGCGCCATGAGCGCGACCGCACCGCCCGCGAGCACGTCCACCCCCACCACCACCTCGTCGCTGCGGCGGCGCGCCGCAGGCGTGGCCGCCGCCGTGCTGGCCTGCGTCCTGATCTGGGCCGTCGGAGAGCTGGCCGGGGTCGACTTCACCGTCGAGTACCCGGAGCAGCCCGCCCAGGTGATCGGGCCCGGCGCGGTCGTCACCGCCTCCCTGGGCGCGGCCCTGCTCGGCTGGGCGGCGCTCGCCGTCCTGGAACGCCTCACCCGGCGGGCAGCCGTCGTTTGGACCGTGCTGGCTGTCGTGGTGGCGCTGATCTCGCTGGCGCCGGTCTTCGGCACCGAGGCCACCGGCGGCGCGAAGCTCACGCTCGGTGCGATGCACCTCGCGGTGGCCGCCGCGCTGATCCTCCTTCTGCCAACCCGCCGCCGCTGACCTCGCCGACCCCTGGTGGGCATTCGACCAGCTGCTACGCGACCTCCGGCCCACGGTGGGCGGGCCGGCGGCGCTGGCTCGACCCCGCCACCGGCATCCCACCGACAATGGCCGAGCCGGGGCCGACCGCCCGCACCGGTCGGTGCCGAAACTCCGTTGACCGGTGGGTGACGATCGGCGGGTGACGACGACAGGTTTCCAGGCGGCCTGGGTGGTGGACCCGGCCCGGCCCGACCAACCCGACGCCGCGAGCATGCTGTGGGAGTACTACGAGGAGATCGTGGCGCGCTACTACCGCCGCCCGCTGCGAGCGGGCGAGGTCGAGGCCGCGATGGCCGAGTTTCCCAGCGACGATCTGGTCGCCCCGACCGGGATCTTCCTGGTGGCCCGGCACGAGGGCGGCCTGGCCGGCTGCGCCGGGCTGCGGTTCCGGCCCGGCTGGGCCGAGCTGACCCGGGTCTACGTCCGCCCGCAGCAACGCGGACGCGGCGGTGGCGCGGCCCTGCTCGCCGCGGCCGAGGCGCACGCCCGGGCCGCCGGCGCCGACCGGATCCGGCTGGACACCCGCAGCGACCTGGTCGAGGCCCGGGCGCTCTACGCCCGGCACGGCTATGTGGAGATCCCGGCGTACTCCCGGGACGAGTACGCCGAGCACTGGTTCGAGAAGTTGCTCTGAGCGGTTGACGACTGCGGCCGGACGCGCTAAATACAGAGATAGAACTTGAGTCTCCCAGACTCAACCCGAAACCTTCGGCCAGGAGAACCGAGGAGGCAGAACAATGCTGATGCGTACCGACCCGTTCCGTGAGATCGACCGCCTCGCCGAGCAGTTCTTCGGCACCACCACCCGTCCGGCGGTCATGCACCTGGACGCCTACCGCGACGGCGACTACTTCTACGCGGCGTTCGACCTGCCGGGCGTCGACCCGGAGAGCATCGACTGCACGGTAGAGCGCAACGTGCTCACCGTCCGGGCGGAGCGGCGCCGGCCCACCGGCGACGATGTCGAGCTCGTCGCCGCCGAGCGTCCGATGGGGACCTTCACCCGACAGGTCTTCCTGGGTGACACGCTGGACGCCGACAACCTCGAGGCCGGCTACGAGAACGGTGTGCTGACGCTGCGGATTCCGGTGGCGGAGCGGGCGAAGCCGAGGCGGGTGCCGATCACCCGCAACGGCAACGGCCGCAAGCAGATCAACGCCTGACCGGCGAGCGCGGTCGGGGCGGCCGGACCGGGTCGTCCCGACCGCGCTTCCCGGTCAGCGCGCCAGAGACTCTGCCGGTCAGCGGGCCAGGAACTCGTCGGTCGCCGTTCGGATCGCGGTGACGAAGGCGGCCACGGCCGGATGGGCGGCGGCGCCCCTGCGGTAGGCGACCCGGGTGCGCCGCCGGGTCGGCAACGGCAGCAGCCGGACTCCGCCGGGTGGGTCCGCGGCGGCGAGCTGCGGCACCAGCGAGACGCCCTGCCCGGCGGCGACCAGCGCGAGCACGGTGGCGAAGTCGTCGGCCTGGTGGCGCACCCGGGGCGCGAAGCCCGCGCTGCGGCAGACGTGCAGCGTGACGGCGTGGCAGAGAGTGCCCGGGCTGGCCATGACCCAGCCGGCGTTTCGCGTCGCCGGTAGCGGGTCGGCGTCGTCGCCGGCCGGTGTGGCAGCGGGCATGGCGAGGAAGACCGTCTCGTCGAGCAGCGGCACCGCGTCAAGCGTCGGGTCCGCCTCGGCCGGCGCCACGTCGTAGTCCTGCAGCAGCCCGACGTCGAGCCGCCGCTCGCGCAGCGCCGCCGGGACGGCGACCGGGTCCAGTTCGGTGACGGTCAGCTCCAGGCCCGGGTGCTGGTGACCCAGCGCGACCAGGGTCGCCGGCAGCAGCGTACGGACCGCGGTCGGGAAGGCGCCGATGCGCAGCGGACCGGTCAGCCCGGTGGCGACGGCGGCGAGCGCGGCGGTGGTCTGCTCCAGCGCGGCGAGGACCGCCTCGGCGTGCGTGACGAGCACCCGCCCCGCCGCGGTGAAGGTGACCCGGCGGCCGGTGCGTTCCAGCAGCGGCACCCCGGCCTCCCGCTCCAGCGCCGCGAGCTGCTGGGAGACCGCCGACGGGGTGTAGGTGTGCGCCTGCGCGACGGCGGCGATGGTGCCGAGGCGGGACAGGTCGCAGAGCAGGCGCAGCCGGCGCACGTCGAGCATCAGCTCAGCTTACGCATCTGCCCAGAAATGTGAACTGGACCTTACCGGTCCTGGTGTCGGACGCTGAGGTCATGACGCTCTCCGGTGTGTACGTACCGCTGATCACCCCGTTCGACGACGCCGGCGCGGTCGCCCACACCGCGCTGGAAGCTCTCGCACACCAGGTGCTGGACGCCGGCGTGGCGGGCCTGGTCGCGCTCGGCACCACCGCCGAGCCGGCCTCGCTGGACCCGGCGGAACGGCGGGACGTGCTCGACACGCTCACCCGGGTCTGCCGGGAGCGCCAGGCACCCCTGCTGGTCGGCGCGGACACCCCGGCGGCGGTGACGGCCCTGGGCGGGCGCCCCGAGGTGACCGCCGCGCTCAGCCTGGTGCCGCCCTTCGTCCGCCCCGGCGAAGCCGGGGTGGTGGCGCACTTCGCGGCGCTCGCCGCGGCCAGCCCGCTCCCGCTGGTCGTCTACCACGTGCCGTACCGCACCGGCCAGCAACTCCGCCCCGACACCCTGCGACGCCTCGGCGAACTGCCCGGCGTGATCGGCGTCAAGCTCGCCGTCGGGGCGCTCGACACCGATGCCGTCGACCTGCTGGCCGACCCGCCGTGCGGCTTCGCGGTGCTCGGCGGCGACGACGTGGTCATCTCGCCGCTGCTGGCGCTCGGCGCGCACGGCGGCATCCTCGCCTCCGCGCACCTCGCCACCGCCGGTTTCGTAGAGCTGGTCGACGCCTGGCAGGCCGGCGACGCGGGGCGGGCCCGGGCGCTCGGCCACCGACTCTGCACGCTGTCGGCCGCGCTCTTCGCCGCGCCCAACCCGACCGTGGTCAAGGCCGTCCTGCACGCCGAGGGCCGGATCCCCACCGCCACGGTACGGCTGCCGCTGCTGCCGCCCGACGACGCGACGGTCGCGACGGCGCTGGCCCGCCTCGCCGGCCTCAACGCCCCGGTCGGCGCGCGGACCTGACCGGCGTCAGCCAGACCCCTCGTCCGCCACCGGGTCGACCGCGACGGGGGCCGGGTAGAGCGCGGCGAGCCGGTGCGCGGTGGCGGTGAACCGCTCGCACAGCTCGGCGGGGGCGAGCACCTGCACCTCGGCGCCGAGCTTGAGCAGCTCGATGTGACCGTGCTTGACCGACTCGATCGGCACCGTGGTGAGCAGCCAGCCGTCGGCGTCCGGTTCACCGGCCGCCGCCCGGGCCGCCCGGCTCATCGCCGGCGGGAAGACGTACGCCATCAGCTCCAGCGCCGCCACGCTCATCCGCACCCGGGCCTCGGCTCGGTAGACGCTGCGCTCGTAGCCGTCGGCGTGCTCCTGCCAGCAGCTGACCAGGTCGAACCCGTCCGGCCGGTCGACCGGCTCGTCCAGCACGGTCAGCTCCAGAATCGCTGCGACCCGGTAGGTGCGCACCTGGTCGTCGACCGCGGCCACCAGGTACCAGCGCCCGGCCTTGAGCACCAGACCCAGCGGCGCGAGGGTGCGGGTCACCTCGCGGGGTCCCCGCGACCGGCGGTAACGCACCCGCACCTGCCGGTCCGCCCAGACCGCTTCGGCGAGCGCGGCCAGGTGCGGGGTGGGCTCCGGCTCGCGGAACCAGGTCGGCGCGTCCAGGTGGAAGCGCTGCCGGATCCGCCCGCCCCGGTCGGCCAGCTCGGCCGGCAGCGCGGCCCGCAGCTTCAGCTCGGCGGTGCTCAGCATCGACCCGAGCCCCAGCTCACCGGCGGGGCCCGGGACGCCGGCCAGGAAGATCGCCTCAGCCTCCCCGGCGGTCAACCCGGTCAGCCGGGTGCGGTAGCCGTCGACGAGCCGGTAGCCGCCGGCCGGGCCGCGCTCGGCGTAGACCGGCACGCCGGCCGCGCCGAGCGCCTCGACGTCGCGGTAGACCGTCCGGACCGACACCTCCAGCTGCGCCGCCAGCTCCTGGGCGGTCATCCGGCCGCGGTTCTGCAGGAGCAGCAGTAGGGAAACCAGCCGACTGGCGCGCACCGCCCGACGGTAACCGGGCGGTCCGACCTGATCGTCGTCGGGCGCGCCGCACCCCGTTCCGCACCCGGAGCTGAGAACCTTTTTCACATGGTTTTCCCCGACGCCCCGGTGCTGGCCCGCCCGTCGACCGGCCCCGCGCTGCCCGACGCCCCGGTGGACTTCACCGAGGCGTGGCTGCGCAACCGGCGGCTGTCGGCGCACACCCGGGACGCGTACCGGCGGGACATCGCCGGCTGGCTCGCCTGGTGCGCCGGCCAGGAGCTGGACCCGCTGCGGGTCAGCTTCCTGCACGTCAACGAGTACGCCCGCGCCCTGGAGTCCACCGTCGGCGCGCGCACCGGACGGCCACTCACCCCGGCCACCGTGGCCCGCAAGCTCTCCGCGCTGTCCAGCTGGTACGACTTCCTGGTCAAGCTGCGGGCGGTCGACGCCAACCCGGTCGCCGGCGCGGACCGCCCCCGCGTCGACCGGGACCACTCGGCCACCGTCGGGCTCACCCCCGACGAGGTCGACGCGCTGCTGGCCGCCGCGGAGGCGGAGAACGGGCCGACCGCGGCCCGCAACCGGGCCGCCATCGCGCTCCTGGCCGACCTCGGCCTCCGGGTCGGGGAGCTGGTCTCCCTCGACGTGAGCGACCTCGGCGCCGAGCGGGGGCACCGCAGTGTGCGCTTCGTCGGCAAGGGCGGCAAGCCGCGCCGCCGCGCGCTCACCCCCGGCACCGCCTACGCGGTGGACGCCTACCTGGCACAGCGCGCCGCCGCCCAGGACGTGGCGGTGCCCGATCTGACCGGCGCGCTGCTGGTCACCACGACCGGCGCCCGGCTGGACCGGCACTCGGTGTTCCGCCTGGTGCGCCGACTGGCCCGGACGGCCGGCATCCCGGCCTGGGAGAAACTCTCCCCACACTCGCTGCGGCACGCCTTCGCCACCACGGCCCGCGCCGAAGGAGTGCCGCTGGAGGACGTGCAGGACGCCATGGGGCACGCCGATCCGCGCACCACCCGCCGCTACGACCGGGACCGGCACAACCTCGACCGGGACCCGGCGTACGTCATCTGGGCGGCCCGCTCCCGCCGGCGCGGCTGAGCATCGTCACACCGCGGCCGTACGGTCCGCTCATGCGGCACGGACTGGAGATCTGCTGCGGTGGCGCGTCGGTCGCCGTGTCCACCCTGGTCGGGCTGGGCGAACTGGCCGAGCGCGCCGGGTGGGACGGGGTGTTCCTGGAGGACTACCTCGTCCATCACGCCGGCGACGATCCACCCACCTACGACCCGTGGCTGGTGCTCGCGGCGATCGCCGGGCGCACCAACCGGATCCGACTCGGCACCACCGTCACGCCGCTGCCGCGGCGCCGCCCGGTGAAGCTGGCCCGGGAGGTGCTCACCCTCGACCACCTCTCCGCCGGGCGGGCCGCGGTGGCGGTCGGCGTCGGCGACCCGGGCGACCGCGGGCTGGCGGCGTTCGGCGAACCGACCGATCTGGCCACCCGGGCCGCCCGGCTCGACGAGGGCCTCGACCTGCTCACCGGCCTGCTCGGCGGCGAGCCGGTGCGTCACCACGGGGAGCACTACCACGCCGACGGGCTGGCGCTGCGGCCGTTGCCGGTGCAGCGGCCCCGGGTGCCGGTCTGGGTCGGCGGGAGCGTCCAGGCCGGGGCGGTGCGGCGCCGCGCGTCACGCGCCGACGGGATCGTGCCCTACAAACTGACCGACACCGACGACTGGGCCGACTTCACCCCGGACGAGGTGCACGAGCTTGCCCGGGCGCTGCCGGCGACCCGCGCCGACGGGGAACCCTTCGACGTGGCGGTCGGTGGTCGGCGGCGCCGGCCCGACGAACGCGCGGAGCGCGCGTACCTCGCCGAGCTGGCCGCCGCGGGGGCGACCTGGTGGTTGGAGTACGTCCCGGCCGGCGACGCGGCGGCGATGCGGGCCGCGGTCGCCCGCGGCCCGCTGCGGTGACCAGGCTCGTCAGCGACCGGCAAGGCGCGGCCGGAAAGTGTCCGACCGCGCGCCGGGCCGGCCGCAGCCCCGTACGGCCGGCCCGGACCGCGCTCAGCCCTGCGGTCGGGGGCAGATGCAGAACGGCTGGCCGAGCGGGTCGGTGAGCACCACCCACCGCTCGCCGCCGGGCTGGAACTCCGGCTTCGCCGCGCCCGCGGCGACGAACTCCTTCTCGGCCCGGGCGAGGTCGTCGACGTAGAGGTCGAGGTGGTAGCGCTTCCCGCCGGCCGGGTCCGGCCAGGACGGTGGCTGCCAGCCGTCGACCAGGCCGAAGCCGATCGACACCCCAGCGCCGGTGAGCATCGCGTACTCGGGCTGGCTGTGGGTGACCTCCCAGCCGAGCACCCGCTGGTAGAAGGCGGCGTGCGCGGCCGGGTCGGAGCTGTCCAGGTTGACCATGGCGAGGTCGGCGTTGACTGTCATGCCGGCAGTCTTGCCCCGGTACCTGCCACCCACTGTCAGGTACGCCCGGCGGCCGCTGTCGGCCACACGGTGAGCCGTCCGGCGCTGTCCCGGCAGGCCAGCGCGGCGGCGACGGCACGACAGTCCCGGGTGCCGCCCGGCAGCACCCCGGTCACCCGAGGTGCGACCCGGCCCGCGACGGCCACCAGGTCGCGCCGGCCGTCCCGCTCCCCGCGCAGCAGCAGCTGCGGCCCGCCGCCGCGGGCGCCCGGGACGGCGCGCCAGCCCGCCCCGCCCGGCCACGTCCACACCCGTTCCCCGGTCACCGGGTCGAGCGCCCACCGGTCCCACCGGTCGGCGCCGCAGAGCAGACCCTGGCAGCCCCGGATCGTCACCTCACCGCCGGGGGCCGGCGCCCGCCAGCGCACCGACAGCGTGGACAGGTCGTAGCCGAGCAGCTCGTCGCCGCCCGGGACCGGGTGGCGCAGCACCAGCTGCTCCCCGATCACCTGCGGGTTGTCCGGCGCGTAGTCCGCCGGAGGTAGTCGTCCCACGCCGCGCACCGTGCCGTCCCGGACGTCGTAGGACCGGGCCAGGCCGTCGTCGCGCAGCACCAGCACCCGACCGGGCAGGCCCGGCAACGCGATCAGCACAGCGGTGGACGGCACCGGCACCGACCAGCGGGTCGCCCCGCTGGCCAGGTCGACACCGTGCACGACGCCCTCGATGCGGCGCCCCGGGTCGGCGACGCTGCGCACCTCGGTCACCGCGACGGCGCCGCCGCCGGCCGCGTAGACCCGGTCGGGGCGGCGCCAGCGCGGCTCGCCGGTGCGCGCGGAGCGGGCGGTGGTGGCCACCACCTGCCGCACCGGATCCCGCTCCGTGACCAGCACCAGATCGCCGCTGACCTCGGCGGACCAGCCGGCAGCCGGCGGAACGTCCACCAGCCAACGCGCCGTGCGCCGCGGCGCCACCGGGTCGTACGCGGCCAGCGTCGGCGGGTCGACGCCGGGATCGGCGACCATCAGCAGCGGACCCGCCCCGAACAGCACGGCCCGCTCCGGCAGCACCGGCCCGGTCAGCGCCGGCAACCGGGCCGGCGGGGCGGCCGCGGCCAGCAGCGCGCACATCAGCAGCAGCGCCACCGCCCGCCCCCAGCGCGGCGTCGGCGGCCTGGGCCGGTCCAGCTCCGGGGCGCCCCGGTCGGCACCCAACTCGATCAACGTCTGCACCGGCCCCGCCCGCCTCGGCTCGTCGCCGGATGTTCAGCCGAGCAGGTCCAGGTGGTGGTGGGCGTCCTCGGCGATGTCCTCGTGCCGCAGCCAGCGCCGGGTCCACAGCCGGGCGGCCAGCTCGGCCTGCTCGTCGCCCCACGCGGCGTGCTCGACCAGCAGCGCGGCGGTCAGCGCGTGCGCCAGGCGCAGGGCCAGCCCGCGCGCGCCGGCGAGCAGCGCGACGGACTGCGGGTCGGCGGTGATCCCGGCGAGGGTGTCGCGCAGTTCGGCGGTGACCGCGGCCAGCGTGTCGGCCAGCGCGGGGGAGAGCGGCCGGGCCAGCTCGGCCGCGACGGCCAGCCGGCGCAGCAACGGTTCACCAGCATCCTCGCGGCTCACCGCGCGCAGCACGTCCAGGGCGAGCACGTTGGTGGTGCCCTCCCAGATCGGCAGCACCTGGGCGTCGCGCAGCAGCCGGGGCACGCCGGTGTCCTCCACGTAGCCCGCGCCGCCGAAGCTCTCCACGTACTCGCTGGCGGAGCTGACCGCGAGCCGGCCGGTGGCCAGCTTGGCCAGCGGCGCCACGATGCGCAGCTCGGCGGCGGCATCGGGGTCGGCGCCCACCTCGACCCGGCCGAGCAGCGCGAAGGCGTGCCCGGCCAGTACGAACGCGCCGGCGGCGTCGACGGCGAGCGTGCCGAGGGTGGCCCGGTGCAGCGGGGAGGTCGCGAGCGCTCCGCCGGCGACGTGCCGCGCCGAGGCGTAGGCCCGGGCGTAGGCCAGCCCGCGGCGCATCCCGCCGGCGGCCGCGGCGGCGTTGTGCACCCGGGTCACCACCACCAGGGTCATCGCCCGGACCAGGCCGGGCCGCGCCGGGTCACCCAGCGGCAGCGCGTACGCGTCGCGCAGCCCGATCTCGGCGGTGGGCAGCGCCCGGGTGCCGAGCTTCTCCTTGAGCCGGTGCACGGTGACGCCGGGCGCGGGCGTGTCCGGGGCGGCGCCGCCCGCGAGGGGCGAGTCGGCGGCGTAGCGGGGCACCAGGAACGGGACGAGCACCCGGCTGCCCCGCCCGGCGCCCTCCGGCCGGGCCAGCGCGACCGCCATCGCCGCGTCGGCGGCCGAGCAGAACCACTTCTCGCCGGTCAGCCGCCACGAGCCGTCCGCGGCGGGGCGGCCGGTGGTGGTGGAGCGGGCCAGGTCGGAGCCGCCCGTCGACTCGGTCATCCACTGTCCGCTGGTGATCGCCGTGGCGGGGTCGGTGGAGATCAGCCGGGGCAGCCAGGCGTCGCGCACACCCGGGTCGACCTCGGGGAGGCTGAGCAACGCCGCCGCCCCGTCGGCCATCGCCACCGGGCAGGAGAAGGTGGCCGACTCCGGGCCGTACAGGTGCAGCAGGGCGTGCTGCACGACCCGGGCGGCGGCGCCCCAGGTGCCACGCGCCGACTCCAGGTAGGGCAAGGCGACCACGGCGTGCCGGGCGGCGGCGGCGCGCTGCGCCTGCCAGCCGGCCGAGGTGTCGATCCGGTCGACCCGGGCCCCCCACGGGTCGTAGCGGACCAGCGTGGGCGGGTGCGCCTCGGCGTCGGCGTGCGCCGCGCGCAGCGGCCCCACCACGTCGGCGGCCAGATCGGCCAGCCGCCCCTTGGCCGCGGCGTGCCCGGCGGCGCCGAGCTGCCGCTCCAGCCAGGAGCGCAGCAGCGCGTCACCGGCGTACGGGTCGGCGGGGGCGGGTACCGGCTGCACGTAGCGGGTCATGGTCTCGCTCCTGGCGGTGCTCGGGGGGTGGTGCGCCCGACGGTAGACGATCCGGTCGTACCGGCGACAGAGCCGGTTTGCCGCCCGCGGAGGGGCGGGTTTCTCTACCGTCGAATCGTGGGGGCTGGGCAGTCGTGGAGTCGGCCGGCCCGGCGGCACCGCCCGATGCGCACCGGGCTGGCGTTCACCGGGATCGGTGTGGCGTTGTGCTGCGTCGGTGTGTCCGGCCTGGGCGTGTGGAACCTGCAGTTGGTCACCCAGGCCGCCGGTCCGGTGCGGGAGACCACCGACGAGTTCATGCGCTCGGTGACCGTCGGCGACACCGACGGGGCCTACGAGCGGCTCTGCGCGGACGCCCGCGGGCGGTGGAGCGAGATCGGGTTCACCAGTTGGATGCGGACCCCGCCGATGGTCCGCGACTACGAGATCACGGACGTGTCGGTGACGACCCGCGGCGGTCGCCCCCGGGGCACCGTGACCGTCGAGCTGACCCGCGACAGCGGCGCGACCGAGGAGCGCAAGCTGCCGGTGGTGCGCGAGGACGGCCAGTGGCGGGTCTGCGGTGACCCGCTCTGAGCGGCGCGGCGGGCGCTGAGCCGGGCGACGGACCGGCCCACCCGGAGCTGCTGCGCCAGCGCCGCGGGGTGGAGCCGACCACTTCCATCGAGCTCTTCTTCGACCTGGTCTACATCTTCACGATCACCCAGCTGTCGCACTATCTGAAGGAGCACCTGGACTGGCAGGGCGTCGCCCGGGCGGGGGTGCTGCTGGGTCTGGTCTGGCTGGTCTGGATCTACACCGTCTGGGTGGGCAACTGGCTGCAGCCGGACCGCACGCCGGTACGGGCCATGCTGCTGGGGGTGGCGTTGGGCAGCCTGTTGCTCTCCGCGGCGCTGCCGGCCGCGTTCGCCGGCAGCGGCCTGCTCTTCGCCGCGACCTACGCCGTCGTGCAGGTGGGACGCACGGTGTTCGCCCTGTGGGCGGTACGCGGTCAGGCCCGGCTCAGTGACGGCTTCCGCAAGTCTGTCGTCTGGATGGTCGGTACCGGCGCGCTGGCGGTCACGGGCGGCCTGGTGGACGTGCCGGCACGGGAGCTGATCTGGACCGCGGTGATCGTCATCGACGTGGTCGGGCTGGCGATCGGGTTCCCGGTGCCGGGGCTGGGCCGCGCCCGACCGGAGCACTGGGAGGTGGAGGGCGGGCACCTGGCCGAACGCTGCCAGGCGTTCATCCTCATCGCGCTGGGCGAGTCGATCCTGGTCACCGGCGGCACCCTGACGCAGCGGCTGGACCGGGTGACGATCGCGGCGTTCCTGCTCGCCTTCGCCGGCTCGGTGGCCCTGTGGTGGGTGTACTTCGACCGGTCGGCGCCGGCCGGGGTGGCGGTGCTGGCCGGCGCGGGCGAGCGGACCGGGCGGTTGGGCCGGCTGGCCTTCAACTACCTGCACCCGCTGCTGGTCGCCGGGATCGTGGTCACCGCGGTCGGCGACGAACGGCTGCTCAGCGGCCCGGGTGAGCGTGCCGACGTGGCGAGGGCGCTGGTGGTGCTGGGCGGTCCGGCGCTCTTCCTCGCCGGGCACGCCGCCTACCAGGCGGTGCTCGGGCAGCCCGGGTGGGCCAGCCGGGGTGCGGGAGCGCTGCTGCTGCTGGCGATGTCGGCGGTGGCGGCGGCGCTACGGGTGCCGCTCGCGGCGGCCGCGGCGGTGGCGCTGCTGGTGACGGTCGGCGTGATCGTGGCCGACCGGCTACCGGGGCGGTGGTCGCCTCAGCGGCGCGGGCCGAGGTCGCCGCTGCGGTAGTGCCGGCGGCACAGCACCTGGTAGCGCACGTCGGCGCTGTCCACGGTGTCGCCGATCACCACCTGTTCGCCCTCGCGGGCCACCCGCCCCTCGACCACCCGGGCGTTGAGCAGCCCTTCCCGGCCGCACCAGCAGAGCACCTCGACCTGGATGCGGGCCACCTCGTCGGCCAGTTCGAACAGCCGCTGCACGGCGGGGAAGAGGCAGGAGCGGAAGTCGGTGGCCAGCCCGAAGGCGTAGACGTCGACGTCGTAGCTGTCCACCAGCTCGGCCATCTGCTCGACGTGCTCGACGGTGTAGAAGCTGGCCTCGTCGCAGATCAGGTAGTCGACGCGTACCCCCTCGGCCCACCGGCCGCGCACCAGCGCCCGCAGGTCGAGGTCGTCGGTGACCTCGATGGCGGTGTGCGCCAGGCCGATGCGGGTGGTGACCTGCGGACCCAGCGACCGGTCGATGCGGGTGGTGACCAGGCCCCGGCGTCCCTGCCGGGCGTGGTTGTAGTTCATCTGCAGCGCCATCGTGGACTTCCCGCAGTCCATCGGCCCCCAGAAGAACTTCAGCGCCGCGGCGTGCAGCGGCCGGCCGTCCAGCCCGCGCGACGCGGCGCACCCGGTGGGGGAGTCGTCCGGTCCGGCGAGGGGGCGGGCCAGGCAGGTCGGTGCGGCAGCGGCGTCGTCGGTCACGGTCGGGCAGCCTAGCCCATCGACAGGCCCGGATCCGGTCGGGGGGGGGGGGGGGGGGGCCCCGGCCCCCCCCCCCCCCCCCCCCCCCCCCCCCCCCCCGGGGGGGGGGGGGGGGGCCCCCCCCCCCCCCCCCCGCCGCCCGAACGAGCCGATCGTCAGCCGCGGAAGGCGTCGCGCGCGTTGCGCCCGACGTCCTTGGCGCTCTCCCCGGCCTTCTTGGCGCGCGCTTCGCTCTGCTGCGTGGCGCCCTCGGCGCGCATCCGCTCGTTGTCGGTCATGTCGCCGATCCGCTCCTTAGCGGCACCGGTCATCTCTTCCATCTTGTTCCTCGTCTTGTCGGCGAAGCTCATGCCGCCTCCTCCGTCTCTGGCGAGTGTCCAGGTCGCTTGCCCGGTGGTCCGGGTGCCAAACGCACTCGTGTGCCGGCTGGCACACCCGCTAAGGCATCCTAGGAAGATAGGATCTGGGGTTCGCAGCCCGGCGGGGCCGGACCACGGCGCGATGGTTAACTGGGCCCATGGGAGAGCTCCTGCTGATCCGGCACGGCGAGACCACCTGGAGCGCCGGCCACCGGCACACCTCGTACACCGACCTGGAGCTCACCCCCGACGGCGAGCGGCAGGCCCGCACCCTCGCCGCGTTCCTGGCCGGCCGACGGTTCGTCACGGTGCTGGCCAGTCCCCGGGCGCGGGCGCTGCGCACCGCCCAGCTCGCCGGTCTCACCGTCGACGCGGTCGACGAGGACCTCGCCGAGTGGAACTACGGCGAGTACGAGGGGCGCACCACGGTGGACATCCACCAGGACGACCCGCACTGGAACATCTGGACCGACGGCTGCCCCGGCGGGGAGTCACCCGGCCAGGTCGGTGACCGGCTGGACCGGGTGCTCAGCCGGGTCGCTCCCCTGCTCGACCGGGGCACCGTCGGGCTGGTCGGCCACGCGCACAGCCTGCGGGTGCTCGGCGCCCGCTGGATCGGAATGCCGCCCTCGGCCGGCGGACGGCTGCGGCTGGACACCGCCACCGTCAGCGTGCTCGGCTACGAACACCAGCGGCAGGTCATCCTGCGCTGGAACCAGCCCGCTCCTCCGGCGCCCGGGACCGTCGACCCGACGGCTCGGTACTGATCTTCGGCGGCCGGTTCTCGTACGGCGTGGAGAGCACCACCGTGGTACGGGTGGTGACGTTCGCCGCGGTGCGAATCTCCTGGAGCACCCGTTCCAGGTCGGCCGGGCCGGCCACCCGCACGAGCAGCATGTAGAAGTCCTCCCCCGCCACGGAGTAGCAGGAGTCGATCTCGGGCAGGTGGGCGAGCCGCTCCGGCGCGTCGTCCGGCTGGGACGGGTCGAACGGCCGGATCGCCACGAACGCGGTCAGCGGCAGGTCCAGCGCCTCGAAGGAGACCCGTGCGCCGTACCCCTTGATCACGCCGCGCTGCTCCAGCCGGCGCACCCGCTGATGCACGGCGGAGACCGACAGGCCCACCTTCTCCGCCAGGTCCGTGTACGACAGCCTGCCGTCGGCGGTCAACGCGGCGACGATGGCACGGTCGGTCTCCTCCACGGCGTGCAACCTACCGGTAAAAACGCCGCACGGCGACGAGGCGCCGCGCCCCGGGCCCGGGCGGCGCGCAACTCCGCACGCAGCGCACCGGGCCCACGACACTCGGTCCGCTCAGCCCTTCGCCAGCGCCCGCGAGATCACCACCCGCTGGATCTGGTTGGTGCCCTCGACGATCTGGAGCACCTTCGCCTCGCGCATGTACCGCTCCACCGGATGGTCGGCGACGTAGCCCGCGCCGCCGAGCACCTGCACCGCGTCGGTGCTCACCCGCATCGCCACGTCGGTGGCGAAGAGCTTGGCCTTGGCCGCCTCGATCGCGTACGGCCGGCCCGCGTCGCGCAGCCGGGCCGCGGCGAGGGTCAACGCCCGGGCCGCGGAGATCTGGGTGGCGTGGTCGGCCAGGGTGAAGCCGAGGCCCTGGAAATCGATGATGGAGCGGCCGAACTGCCGCCGCTGCTTCGCGTAGTCGACCGCGTAGTCAAGCGCGGCCTGGGCCAACCCGACCGCGCAGGCGGCGATGCCGAGCCGCCCGGAGTCCAGCGCGGACATCGCGATGGTGAAGCCCCGACCTTCCCCGCCGATCAGCCGCTCGGCCGGCACCCGCGCCTCGTCGAACGCGAGCTGCGCCACCGGCGAGGCCCGCAGGCCCATGGTCCGCTCGGCGGCCTGCGGGATGATCCCGGCCGTGCCGGCGTCGGCGAGCAGCAGCGAGACGCCCTTCGGGCCGGGCCCACCGGTGCGGCAGAAGACGTTGTAGAAGTCCGCCACCCGGGCGTGGGTGATCCACGCCTTGGTGCCGGAGACGACGTACGCGTCGCCGTCGCGCACCGCCTTCGTGGTCAGCGACGCGGCGTCCGAGCCACCCTGCGGCTCGGAGAGGCAGTACGCGCCCAACTGCTCGCCGCCGAGCATGTCGGGCAGCAGCTTGCGCTGCTCGTCGGTGCCGAACGCGGCGACCGGGTAGCAGGAGAGGGTGTGCACGCTGACCGCCTCGGCGACCGCGAGCCAGCGGCTGGCGAGGATCTCCAGCACCTGCAGGTAGACCTCGTACGGCTGGGCCGACCCGCCGTGCTCCTCGGGGTAGGGCAGGCCGAGCAGCCCGGCACGGCCCAGGGTGCGCAGCACCTCGCGGGGGAACTCGGCGCGCTCCTCGAACTCGGCGGCCCTCGGGGCGAGCTCCCGGTCGGCGAGTTCGGTGGCGAGGTCCAGCAGGTCGTGGGCCTCGTCGGTCGGCAGGATCCGGTCGACAGTCATAGCGCGATGAGCTCCGTGGGGGTGGTGTTGAGCCGTTGCACGCCGTCCGTGGTGCAGACGACGATGTCCTCGATGCGGGCGCCATGGCGACCCGCCAGGTAGATGCCGGGTTCGATGGAGAACGCCATGCCCGGTTCCAGGGCGCGCGGATTCCCGGCCACCACGTACGGCTCCTCGTGGCCGTCCAGGCCGATGCCGTGCCCGGTGCGGTGCAGGAACTCGGCGCCGAACCCGGCGTCGGCGATGGGCGTACGGGCGGCCGCGTCGACGGCCTCGGCGCTCACCCCCGGGCGCACCGCGGCCACCGCGGCCGCCTGGGCGTCGCGCAGCACGGTGTAGTAGTCGACGAACTCGGCCGGCGCCGGCCCGCCGGCGACGTAGGTGCGGGTGCAGTCGGAGCGGTAGCCCGATGCCATGGTGCCGCCGATGTCCACCACCACCGGCTCGCCGGCTCCGATCGGCCGGTCGGAGGTGCCGTGGTGCGGGCTGGCCCCGTTCGGGCCGGCGGCGACGATGACGAAGTCGACCGTGACGTGCCCGGCCGCCCGGATCGCCGCGGCGATGTCGGCGGCCACCTCGGCCTCGGTACGCCCGGGGCGCAACCACTGCCCCATCCGCCGGTGCACGTCGTCGATCGCCGCGCCGGCCTCGGCGAGCGCCGCGACCTCGGCGGGGGACTTGCGGATCCGCAGCTCGCGCAGCACCTCCCCGGCGAGTCGCTGCGCGGTGCCGGGCAGCGCGGAGCGCAGCGCCAGGACCTGCTCGGCCCACATCCGGTCGGCCAGCCCGACCGCGGCCACCGGCCCGCCGAGGGCGGCGCTCACCAGCGGGTACGGGTCGGTGCCGTCGGCGTGGTCGACGATGCGCACCCCGGTGCCCGGGGCCGGGGACGCCTGGGCGGCGGGGCGTTCCAGCGTCGGGACGATCAGCGTCGGCTCTCCCTCGGCCGGCAGCACGAGGCAGGTCAGCCGCTCCCCCACGTGCGCGTCGTAGCCGGTCAGGTAGCGCAGGTCGGCGCCGGGGGTGAGCAGCAGCGCGTCCAGCCCGGCGGCGGCGGTGGCGCGGCGGGCGGCGGCCAGCCGCTCCGGGGGGTAGAGGTCGTCGATTCCCACCCGGTCAGCTTAACGGTCGTTTGGGCACCGACCTAGCCGGCCGCGCGGGCGGGAAGCGCTCTCCCGTTCATCGAACGACATCATTGACGCGGACAGTTAACACTCTTTAAGATTTGGCTGCCTCGAGGAAGTACGTCCCCTGTCCCACCCGTACGCCCGGTTTGGCGGCTGGCCGACCCAGCCGCCGCCACGGCCGCACGGCGCCGCAACTCGCCCACGGGAAGGCCCTCGATGTCCTCACCACGTCCCCGCCGCCGCTCGGCACTCGCCGCCGGCCTGCTCGCGCTGGCCACCGCCGGCGCCACCCTCGCCCTCGCCCCGGCCGCCGCCGAAGCCGTCGTGCTGCCCAACAACTTCAAGAGCGTCGGCTACATGCCGTCCTGGGCCGGCAACGTCAACACGATCCAGTACAGCAAGCTGACCCACATCAACTACGCGTTCGTGCTGCCCAACAGCAACGGCACCCTGCGCGCGGTGGAGAACCCGAGCAAGCTCTCCTCGCTGGTGTCGCAGGGGCACGCCAACAACGTCAAGGTGTCGATCGCGATCGGCGGCTGGAACAACGGCGACGACTCCGCGTTCGAGGCGCTCGCCGCCAACGCCGGCTCCCGCACCACGTTCGTCAACAGCGTGGTCAGCTTCGTCAACCAGTACGGCCTGGACGGCGTCGACATGGACTGGGAGTACCCGGATCCGGGCACGTCGGCCAACAACTACTCGGCGCTCATGCAGCAACTCAGCAACGCGCTGCGCCCGCAGGGCAAGCTGCTCACCGCCGCCGTCGTCTCCGAGGGTTACTACCTGCAGGGCGTGCCGCCCGCGGTCTTCGGCTACGTCGACTGGCTGAACATCATGGCCTACGACGGCGGCACCCCGCACGCCAACTACGACTGGTCGATCGCCAGCGTGAACGGCTGGAAGGCCCGCGGCCTGCCCGCCAGCAAGGCGGTGCTCGGCGTGCCCTTCTACAGCCGGCCCGGCTACCAGACCTACGCCCAGCTGGTCGCCCGGGACCCGGCCAACGCCAACCGGGACTGCACGACGATCAACGGCGTCCAGGAGTGTTACAACGGCATCCCGACCGTCAAGCGCAAGACCCAGTGGGCGCTGGCCAACGCCGGCGGCATGATGAACTGGGAACTCACCCAGGACACCACCGGCTCGACCTCGCTGGTCAGCGCGATCTACGACACCGTCATGGGCGGCACCACCCCGCCGCCGACCGGGCGGACCGGCCCGATCACCGGCATCGCCGGCAAGTGCGTGGACGTCGCCGCGGCCAGCAGCGCCAACGGCGCCGCCGTGCAGCTCTACACCTGCAACGGCACCAACGCGCAGAACTGGACCGTCGCCAGCGACGGCAGCCTGCGGGCGCTGGGCAAGTGCGCCGACGTGACCAGCGCCGGCACCGCCAACGGCACCAAGATCCAACTCTGGGACTGCAACGGCAGCGGCGCCCAGGTCTGGCAGGCCCAGTCCAACGGCACGCTGCGCAACCCGGCGTCGAACAAGTGCCTGGACGCCACCGGCAACAGCTCCGCCGACGGCACCCGGCTGCAGATCTGGGACTGCTTCGGCGGTGCCAACCAGGTCTGGCGCCTGCCCGCCTGAGCTCGGTCAGCGACGGCCCCCGTCAGCGCCCGTACAGCGTGGCGGGGGCCGCTCTGTCGTTCCGGCGCCGGGGCGTGCGCCACGTCGGGCAGCGCCAGGTCCGCCGGCCGGGCCGGTCAGGCCCGCGCGCCGCCGAGGCCGAGCAGGACGGCCAACCCCAGGGCGCTGCGCGGCGCGTACGGCACCCGCCACAGCCCACCGTGCGCCGCCGCGTACGCCTCGTCCTGCCACGGGTGCTCCAACGCCGGGCCACCACCGGTGCGCAGATCGTGCACGAGCAGCGCGGCCATCAGGGTGTTGCTGGTCGCCGGCTCGAAGACCTCGATGCCGAACCGGTGCGCCCCGGCGTACGCGGCGGCGAGCGCCCGGTTGCGCAGCACCGAGCGGGTGCGGGTGGGCGGCGCGACGGTGAACGACACCGTCGACCCCGCGGCCCGGGCGGCCGTGGCCCGCCACCGCTGCAACCGCTTGGCCAGGGCGTAGTTGGGCCCCTGCTGCGGGACCAGGCTGTCGTTGATGCCGGGGTCGGCGTCCGGCGGATAGTTGCGGTGCAGCAGCCGGCCGCCGGAGAGCAGGCGCAGCGACCTGCGCGCCAACCCGCGGGCCGCGTAGCCGCGCTCGGCGTGCCGCACCGCCTCGGCCGGCACCGCGAAGACGTCGGTGGGGGTGGCGAGGAAGGCCAGCGCGACGTCGTCGCGCTCGCGCTGCAGGTGGCAGGTGAGCGCGTCCACCGCCATCGCGACCCGCACGTTGGTCGCGCCGTCGGCGTAGACGTAGTTGCCCAGCACGAGTCGGCCGTCGAGGCCGGTCAGCCACGCGGCGACCTGCGGCAGGCGATGCAGCAGGTCGGCGCCGGCCCGGCCGGCCAGGGCGCGGTCGTCGGCCGCGTCAGCGGTGGCGGTGGCGGTGGCGCTGACGGTGGCGCTGACCGGCAGGTGCAGGCGGCCGCCGAGGCGGTGCGCGGTCTGCAGCACCCGCCGCCAGAGCTCCGGACGCGGCAGGTCGACCGCGACCACGTCGCCACCCCAGCGCAGCAGGGACGGCAGCGGGCCCATCTCCGCGCCCGCCCCGAGCACGACCACCCGCTGATCGCGCAGGTCCAGCCAACCCGGATTGGCCAGCACCGCGCCGACCGCCTCGGCACAGGACGGTTCGACGACCCCGGCGCTCACCCAGGCGTCGAGCTGGCGGCGCAGTTCGTCGCCGCGCAGCCGCCGCCCCCGGTAGGGCACGGACAGCTCCCGGTCGACCTCGCCGGTGCCGGTGACCGTCGCCGTCTCGAGGGCGTCGTCGCCGGCGGGCGCGTCGAAGACCTGCGCCAGCCCGGTCTCCCGACCGTCGGCGTCGACCACGCTCATCCGCGAGTGCAGCGAGGCGAGCCCGTCCCGGGCGATGGTGAGCGCGGCGTCGCGGGAGAGCAGCCCCGCCTCGACCAGCCGGCGGAAGTGCCCGAGGTAGCCGTGCCGCCAGTTGGTCTCGTGCTCCGCCGCCCGCGCCCCGACCGGGTCGACCGCGCGCAGCGCGTCCGCGACGACCGCCCGGCCCAGCGCGCTCGTGCTGCGTCCCTCACCGGTACGGGGAAACACCACCCCGGTCGGACCCTCCACGGCCACCGCCCCTCCGCTGACGCTCGTGCCGGTGCGGTCCCGGCGCGGTGCCACTCTGCCTCATCGCGGTGGGGTCCGCAGCCCGGGGCGTCGGGGTGCCGGGCCCGGGTGAGGCGCCGGTCCGCCGCCCACAGGGTCGGGTCGCGCCGGTCAGTCGGTGCGGGCCGGGACCGCCGGTGCCGCGCCGGCGTGCCGCCGGACCAGGTCGAGCATCTCGTCGACCGAGCCGGCCGGATCGGTCACCGGGAACTGCACCGCGCGGATCACCGCGCCCGGCCCCACCAGCAGGGTCAGCCGCTTGAACCGCTCCACCCCACCGGCCCGGAAGGTGGGCAGCAGCAGGCCCGCGCCGAGCCGTCCGTCCTGGTCGGACAGGAGCGGAAAGGGCAGCCGGGCGTACGCCACGAAGTCGGCGAGCTGGTCGGGGCGCTGGGTGCTGATGCCGCGGACCTGCGCCCCGGCGGCCCGGAAGTCCGCGTGCCGCCCGGCGTAGGTGGTCGACTCCAGGGTGCAGCCACGGGCGCCGGGGATCTCCGCCCAGCCCGGCGGATAACCGCCGCTGTCCGGGGCGTACGCCCCGGGGAAGAAGTAGAGGACGTTCCAGCCGTCCGCATCGGCCGGCGGCACCGGTCGCCCGTCGGACCCGGGCAGGAGCACGTCCGGCAGCCGCCGGCCGAGAAGTTCGTGCGTCCGCCGCGCCTCGGCCGAGGACGCGTCGGCGGTCGCGGTGAGTTCGCCGTCGCCCATCAGGTGCCGGGTGCCCCAGTCCTGCAGCGCGACGAGCACCGGCAGCAACCCCTCGCCCGTCGGCGTGAGGAGGTAGTCGTAGCGGGGCGGGTGCTGCGAGTAGGGCCGGCGTCGCAGCACGCCGTGCCCGACCAGCGCGGCCAGCCGCTCGGTCAACGCCCGCCGACTGACGCCCAGCTCCCGCTGGAGGGCGTCGAAGCGGGTCGTCCCACCAGCGATGTCGCGCACGATCAGGAAGGTCCACCAGTCGCCCAGCACACCGAGGGCCTGCGCGATGCCGCAGTCCGCGTCTCCGAGGTCACCCCGCCGCACTTCCCACCTCCACCGGTCGCTCCGCCTCGACTATAGTCCGTTTCAGACTGGAACTAACTGGCTCGCGCGGAACGGGGGCGGACGACAGGGACGTCGGTGGGGCGGGCCGGGGTGTTCTGGCGCTGGTGGACCGCCGGCACGACCAGTCAGGTCGGGTCGGCGGTCGGTGCGGTGGCGCTGCCGTTGACCGCGCCGACCGTCCTGGACGCCACGCCCTTCCCGATGAGCCTGATCGCCGCGGGTGCCCTCGGCGGCTGACCGCCACCGCCGGTCACCCCGCCCCGGACTCCTCCGGACGCAGAGCGCCGGCCAGCCGACGGACGTGCCGGACGTCGGTCAGCACGTCGACGTTGTGCAGATACTGGTCCACCGCACCGAGCAGCGGACGCTCCCGCAGCCCAGGGTCGGTGATCTCGGCGCGCAGGGCGGCGGCGACCCGGCCGGCGTCCAGCACGAGAAACGGGCGACTGTGGAAGGTCCGGGCCCGGGCGCGCACCGGGGCGGCCAGGTGAGTCTCGTCGGTCCACCCGGCCAACGCCTCCAGCGCGTCGACCAGCCCCGACTGCCGCCGCGCCCAGTCGCCGGGGCCGAGCGCATCGGCCAGCGCGGCGACCACCGGCGCCGCGCCCGGCAGCCGGGCGAAGGTGGTGCCGAGCCACTTGTCGTACGGCGGCCAGCAGCGGCGCAGCAGCAGACCGAGCCGCATCAGGTCTCGAGCCAGGCCGGCGGTGACCACCCGGCTGCCCAGTTCGTCGCCGACCTCGGCGCAGCGGCCGGGCAGGTGCTCGGCCTGGGCGACCCGGGTCCACCCGGCGGCGAGCACGTGCCGCCAGACGTCGTCCGGATACCAGGCGAGCGCGGCGCGGCCGGCGGTGAGCGCGCCGCCCAGGCCGTCGTGGAAGACGGCGCCGCCGGTCACCTCGGCCAGCCGCTGCGTCGGCGTGGCCAGCCAGTCCTCCACACCGACCCCGGCCGCCGGGTCGAACCCGAGCCGCTCGCGCCACCAGCCGCCCAGCTCGGTCACGCTCACCCCGTGCCGGGTACCCGCCGGGTCCACGACGCCCAGCCGCGCGTCGTCTCCCGCGAACCGGGTCGGCCAGCCCAGGAACTCCGCCGGGAGCTCGGCCTCCAGCACGGCGCGTACCTCCGGTATCCGCCCGGCGGCGCCCGCCGCGACGAAGAGCTGCGCGCGGGGGCCCCAGTCGTGGTCGGTGGAGCGGGCGGTGTCCAGGCCGAGCAGCTCCGAGCCGCCGTCGAGCCGCCCGGCCGCGTACCGCAGGTCGGGGCAGCGCCGGCGCAGGATGGGCCCGAGCACCTCGTCGTGGTACCGGCGGGCCAGCGTCAGGCCGGGGAGAAACGCCACGTCAGGCAGTCTGCCTCCGCCCGGCGCGAGCCGCAGCCCGGTTCCGCCGTCCCACCGGAGACGACCCCGACCATGAGGGGCGGGCGACGGGCGCTGAACGCGGGGCTCGTCCCTGCCGCGCCGCGCTGTCGTTTCGTCGGTGGGTTGTGCCAGGCTGTCCGGCGTGGCACAGCGACCCCCGATCCTGCTGATCGACTCCCCGAGCCTCTACTTCCGGGCCTACTTCGGCATCCCCGAGTCGGCCGCCCGGGCCGAGGACGGCACCCCGGTCAACGCGGTGCGCGGCTTCCTCGACATGTTGGCGACCCTGATCCGCACCCGCCGGCCCGACCGGATGGTCTGCGCGATGGACTTCGACTGGCGGCCCGACTGGCGGGTGGCGCTGCTGCCGTCCTACAAGGCGCACCGGCTCGCGCCGGAGGGGGGCGAGGTGGTGCCCGACACGCTCACCCCGCAGGTGCCGGTGATCCTCGACGTGCTCACCGCCATCGGCATCACCACCGTCGGCGCGGCGGGCTACGAGGCCGACGACGTGCTCGGCACGCTCTCGGTCACCCAGCCGGCGCCCGTCGAGGTGGTCTCCGGCGACCGCGATCTGTTCCAGCTCGTCGACGACGCCCGGCCGGTGCGGCTGCTCTACGTCGGCCGGGGGGTGGCCAAGCTGGACGACTGCGACGACGCCGCGGTGCGGGCCCGCTACGGCGTGCCCGCCGCGAGCTACGCCGACTTCGCGGCGCTGCGCGGCGACCCCAGCGACGGACTGCCCGGGGTGCCGGGCGTCGGTGAGAAGACCGCCGCCCGGTTGATCGAGCGCTACGGCGACCTGGCCGGCATCCTCGCCGCGCTCGACGATCCGACGTCGGGCTTCGCGCCAGGGCTGCGCGCCAAGCTCGCCGCGGCCGGCGACTACCTGGCGGTGGCCCCGAAGGTGGTCCGTGTCGCCCTCGACGTGCCGCTGCCGGAGCTGCCGACCGCGCTGCCGAGCGCCCCGGTCGACCCCGACGGCCTGCTGGAGCTGGCCCGCAGGTGGAACCTGGCCGGCTCCACCCGGCGGCTGGTCGACGCGCTCGCCGGGCACCCCTGACCCCGAGCCGCCCCCTGACCTCGGGCGACCCCTGCCCCCGCCGGAGCTGACCCGGCCGGCCCGACCCGGCCAAGACGTGACCCGGCCCCGAGCGCGCTCGGGGCCGGGCCGGTGGTTTCCGTTTCCGGCCGCTCAGGCGGCGGTGTGGTAGGCCAGCACCCCGCGGTTCACCGCGGCGATCGCCTGCCGGGCGGTGGACCTCAGCTCGGCCGACGCCCCGCCGGAGTCGGCGAGTTGACCGAGCAGGTCGACCACCTGGCGGGACCAGCGGACGAAGTCGCCGGCCGGCATCTCGCCGTCGAGCTCGTGACCGCTGGCGAGTACCTTGGCCAGCGCCTCGCCCCGGGCCCACCGGTAGATCGGCCAGGCGAAGCCGAGATCCGGCTCCCGGGTCACCGCCAGCCCCCGGGCGGCCTCGTCGGCCTCGATGTCGCTCCACAGCTTCAACGTCTCATCGACCGCGTCGGCGACCGGGCCGCGCGGCAGCGACGCCCGCTCGTCGACATCCCGGCGGGCCTCGAAGACCACCACCGACACGGCGGCGGCCAGCTCCGCCGGGGAGAGCCCGTCCCAGACGCCCCGGCGCAGGCATTCGGCGACCAGCAGGTCCGCCTCGGTCCAGATCCGACCGAGCATCCGACCCGCGTCGGTGACCGTCCCGTCGGAGGTCAGGTAGCCCCGGGTGGTGAGCAGCGCGACGATCCGGTCGAAGGTACGGGCCAGCGAACCGGTCCGCCCGGCCACCCGCTCCCGCAGCTCCTCGGTGTCCCGCTCCAGCCGGCGCCGCCGCTCGGCCCAGCGGGCGTGCTCCTCCCGCTCGGGGCAGGCGTGGCACGGATGCCGGCGCAGCTCCGAGCGGAGCTGGGTGAGCCGGTGGTCCTCGCCCACCGGCTGCCGGGACCGACCGCCCCGGCGCCCGGCGTGCCGGTCCAGGCCGGTGCCACTGACCTCGGCGGCCAGGTCGCGCCGGGCCGCCGGCGAGCGGTGGTTGAAGTGCTTCGGCACCCGGATCCGGGCGAGCACCTCGGCCGGGGTGGTGAAGTCGCCCGGGCTGACCCGCCCGGCCCAGCGGTCCTGGGTGAGCACCAGCGGCCGGGGCTCGCCGAACCCGCCGGTCGCCGGGTCCAGCACCACCGCCAGGCCGGCCCGCCGCCCGGAGGGCACCCGGATCACGTCGCCGACGCGCAGCCGCTCCAGCGACGCGACGGCGGCCGCCTTGCGCTGGCTCTGCCCCTGCCGGGCGATCGCCCGCTCCCGGTCGGCGATCGCCACTCGCAGCGCGAAGTACTCGTCGAAGTCGCCGTGGTGGCAGGCCGCCTCCGCGCCGTACGCCTCGATGGTCTCGGTGTTGCGCTGCACCTGCCGTGCCAGGCCGACCACCGAGCGGTCCGCCTGGAACTGGGCGAAGGAGGACTCCAGCAGCGCCCGGGCCGGATCCGCGCCGACCGTGCCGACCAGGTTCACCGCCATGTTGTACGAGGGCCGGAAGCTGGACCGCAGCGGGTAGGTGCGGGTGGAGGCCAGCCCCGCCACGTGCCGCGGGTCGGTCTCCGGGGACCACACCACCACGGCGTGCCCCTCGACGTCGATGCCCCGCCGCCCGGCCCGCCCGGTGAGCTGCGTGTACTCCCCCGGGGTGAGGTCGACGTGCGCCTCGCCGTTGTACTTGACCAGCCGCTCCAGCACCACGCAGCGGGCCGGCATGTTGATCCCCAGGGCCAGCGTCTCGGTCGCGAAGACCGCCTTGACCAGGCCCCGGACGAAGAGCTCCTCGACGATCTCCTTGAACACCGGCAGCATGCCGGCGTGGTGGGCGGCGAGGCCGCGCTCCAGCCCGTCGAGCCACTCCCAGTAGCCGAGCACGGTCAGGTCCTCGCCGGGGATCGCGGTGACCCGGGACTCGACCACCCGACGGATCTCCGCCCGCTCCTCGGGCGAGGTGAGCCGCAGGCCGGCGGCGAGGCACTGCTGCACCGCCGCGGCGCAGCCGGCCCGGCTGAAGATGAACAGGATCGCCGGCAGCAGCCCCTCGCGGTCCAACCGTTCGACGATGTCCGGTCGCAGCGGGCCGCGCCAGCGCGGCCCGCGCCGGCCGCCGCCCGGACCGGCGCTGCGCCCCTCACCCAGCTCCAGCCGGCGCGCCGTCTCCCGGGTGTAGCGCAGCAGCTCCGGGTGCACGTCGTGCTTGCGGGCCGCGTCGGCGTCGTGGAAGAGGTCGAACATCCGCTTGCCGACCAGCATGTGCTGCCACAGCGGCACCGGCCGGTGCTCGCTGACCACCACCGCCGTCTCGCCGCGCACGGTGACCAGCCAGTCGGCGAACTCCTCGGCGTTGGAGACGGTCGCCGAGAGCGAGACCAGGGTGACCGAGGCGGGCAGGTGGATGATCACCTCTTCCCACACGCCGCCCCGGAACCGGTCGGCGAGGTAGTGCACCTCGTCCATCACGACGTACGCCAGCCCCTCCAGGGTGCTGGAGCCGGCGTAGAGCATGTTGCGCAGCACCTCGGTGGTCATCACCACCACGGGCGCGTCGCCGTTGATCGCGTTGTCGCCGGTGAGCAGCCCGACCTGCTCGGCGCCGTAGCGGTTGACCAGGTCGTGGTACTTCTGGTTGGAGAGCGCCTTGATCGGCGTGGTGTAGAAGCACTTGCGCCGGGCGCCGCCGGGCGCGGGCTGGGCGCCGTCGGCCGGCGTCGTCGCCCCACCGGTCAGCGCCAGGTGTACGGCGAACTCACCGACCACCGTCTTGCCGGCGCCGGTGGGCGCGCAGACGAGCACGCCGCTGCCGCGCTCCAACGCCTGGCACGCCTCCCGCTGGAAGTCGTCGAGATCGAACCCCAGGTCGAGGGCGAACTCTTCCAGCGCCGGGAACTGTGAGGCCTGCGCGGCCCGGCGGCGCGCCGCGGCGTACCGCTCGGCGGGGCTCGACATGCCACCAAGATTAATGCGTACCCGGACCGGACATCGGACAAGGCCGACCGGAAGGGCCGTCGGAGGCGGTCGGTAGGGTGCACGACGTGCCGGACCAACCCGAACCGACCCAGCCTCCTGTCCCGGGCCGCGCCGACGCCGGCCGCCCGTCGCGGCCGTCGCGCCGGCAGGTCAAGGCGGTGCTCTTCGACTTCCACGGCACCCTCGCCCAGGTGGAGGAGCCGCGCGAGTGGGTGCTCCAGGCCGCGGCGGCGTGCGGGGTCGAGCTGGAGCGGGTCCGGGCGACGGCGCTGGCCGACCGGCTGCTCACCGCCGGGCGGGCCGGTGGGCCGCTGCCCGCCCGGGTGCCGCCCCGGCTGGCCGAGCACTGGTCCACCCGCGACCTCTACCCGCACGCGCACCGCGCCGCCTACACCGGGCTGGCCGAGGCGGTCGACGCCGGCATCGAGGGGTTCGCCGACGCGCTCTACGACCGGGTGCTGGTCCCCGAGGGCTGGGTTCCCTACCCCGACGCCGCCCCGACGCTCGCCGCGCTGCGCGACGCGGGCATACAGGTGGCGGTGGTCAGCAACATCGGCTTCGACCTGCGGCCGATGTTCGACGCGTGGCAGCTCACCGAGCTGGTCGACGCGTTCGTGCTCTCCTACGAGGTGGGCCGCTGCAAGCCCGATCCGGCGATCTTCTGGCGCGCCTGCGGGATGCTCGGTGTCGACCCGGAGCAGACGCTGATGGTGGGTGACACCCCGGCCGACGCGGGCGCGGCCGCCGCCGGCTGCGCGGTGCTGGTGCTGCCGGCCGCCGAGCCGGGCCGGGAGAACGGCCTCGGCGCGGTCCTCGACCTGGCCCTGCCGGCCTGACCCACCCACCGACGAGGCTCAGTCGCGCACGACCTCCCGGGTCAGGGCCACCAGGTCGGGCACGGCCGGGTGGCTCGGCGGGTGCCGCCAGGCGAGCAGCACGGGCACCGCGGGCGCGTCCACGAGCGGCCGGTACGCCACCGCCGGGCTGGGATACATGGCCGCCGTGGCGGTGGTGGTCACCCCGACGGCGCGGCCGGAGCTGATCGCGGCCAGCCAGTCGTCGGTGTTGGCCACCGGCACCACGGTGGCCGGGGCGGCGCCGTTCGGCCACAGCCCGAGGGTGGTGGTTCCGGTCTCGCTGTTCACCGCGATCGGCTGGTCGACCAGGTCGGCCAGGGTCAGCTCGGCCTGGCCGGCGAGCGGGCTGTCCGCCGGCACGGTGGCCAGCCGCGCCTCGGCCAGCAGCCGCACCGTCCGCACGTCGGGCAGCTCGACCGGCTGGCGCAGCACCGCGACGTCCACCGCGCCCCGGGCCAGCCCGGCCGTCCGGTCGTCGATGCGCAACAGCTCCAGCGGTGTCTGCGGGTACTCCTGCCGCCACCGACGCAGCAGCGTGACGGTGTGCCCGCCGAGCGCCGACCAAGCGTGGCCGAGCCGCAGCGGCCAGCCGACGCCCTGCCCGGGGGTCAGCACGTCGTCGACCGCGGCGACCGCCACGGCGGCCCGGTCGCGGAACGAGCGGCCGGCCACGGTGAGCGCCAGGTGGTGGGTGGAGCGCTCGACCAGCCGTACGCCCAGATGGTCCTCGAGCTGGCGCAGGGTGCGCGACAGCGCGGGCTGACTGACCCGCAGCCGGGCGGCGGCCCGGGTGATGCCGCCCTCCTCCGCGATGGCGAGGAAGGCGCGCAGGTGCCGCAGCTCGACGGTCATAACCGGGGAGCATAAGCGCAGCGGAACCGGCATTTCCCTGGCAGTGCGCCGGCTCATAGCGTCGCAGGGGTGACCGACACGCTGCTTCCCGACCGGACTGCCGCCAGCACCCCGCCGGCCCGGCAGGGTGGGCTGGGCCCGGTCGGGCTGGTGCTCGGTGGGGCGCTGTCGGTGCAGTTCGGCTCCGCGGTGGCTGCCCTGCTCTTCCCCCGTACCGGCGTGTTCGGCGCGGTCACCCTGCGGCTGGCCATCTCCGCGGTGCTGCTGCTGGTCGTCTGCCGGCCAAGGCTGCGCGGGCACGATCGGGCCGACTGGGTGGCGGCCGGCGCGTTCGGGTTGGTCCTGGCCGGCATGAACTCGATCTTCTACCAGGCCATCGAGCGGATCCCGCTCGGCCTGGCGGTGACCCTGGAGGTGCTCGGCCCGCTGGCGCTGTCGGTGTTCGCCGCCCGCCGGGCTGCCAGCTGGGCCTGCGCGGCGGTGGCGCTGGCCGGGGTGGCCCTGCTCGGCCAGGGCGGCTTCGACCGGCTGGACCCGCTCGGCGCCGGACTGGCGCTGGCCGCGGGCGCGCTCTGGGCGGCGTACATCGTGCTCAGCGCGCGGGTCGGCGCCCGCTTCCGGGGCGCCGACGGGCTGGCCCTGGCGTTGGCCGTCGCCGCCGTGGTGACCCTGCCGCCCGGGCTGGCGACCGCCGGTACGGTGCTGCTGGACCCGGCGGTGCTGGCGCTCGGGGCCGCCCTCGCCGTGCTCGCCTCGGGGCTGCCCTACACCCTCGAACTGCTGGCGCTGCGCCGGCTGCCGACCGCCACCTTCGCGGTCATGATGAGCCTCGGTCCGGCGATCGCCTCGCTCGCCGGGTACCTGGTGCTGGGGCAGCAGCTGACCGTCGTGGAGGTGCTGGCCATCGCCCTGGTGATCGCGGCCAGCATCGGCGCGGTCCGGGTCAACGCAGCAGCCGCAGGGCGCCCGGCACGGCGGTGACCGTCAGCGGCAGCTCCAGCGACCGCTCCCCGTCGGCGTACGTGGTGATGCCCTCGGCGGCCAGCTCCACGGTGCGGACCCGGTAGCTGTGCACCAGCGGGTGCCGCAGGTGGGTGCCCTGGTAGATGCTCGGCTTGACCCGGATCAGGGTGCGCCGGTTCAACCGGCCGCCGACCACCACGTCGAGCAGGCCGTCGGTCGGGTCGGCGTCCGGGCAGATCCGCATCCCGCCGCCGTAGCTCGGGCAGTTGCCCACCGCCACCAGCACCGCGTCGACCTCGTGCGGTTCGCCGTCGAGGCGCAGCTTGTACCGGCGCGGGCGCAGCCGGGCCAGCTCGACCATGATCGCCAGGTCGTAGCGGCGCGGGCCCCGCGGCCAGCTCATTCGGTTGGCTCGCTCGTTGACGATCGCGTCGAAACCCGCGGCGAGCACCGCCCCGTACCAGCGTGGCGGGCCGGTCGGGCCGGTCATCCGGGCCAGGTCCACCGGTCTGCTGCGGCCGTCGCGCAGCGCGGCGGCCATCACCTCGGCGGCGGCGAGCGGATCGGTGGGGAAGCCGGTGTCGGCGGCGAAGTCGTTGCCGGTGCCGGCCGGCACCGGGCCGAACGGGATCGTGGTGCCGGCGACCGCCTGGATCCCCCGGTGCACCGTGCCGTCGCCGCCGACCGCGACCAGGGCCGCGACCCCCTCGGCGACCGCGTCGCGGCAGACGGCCTCGGCCTCGTCGGCGGTGTGCGCCTCCAGCAGCCGGACCGGCCGGCCGCCGGTGGCGAGCCGGGACAGCAGCGGCGTCAACAGGCCCCGATGCCGGCCCCGGCCGGCGGTGGGATTGGCCAGCACCGCGACGGGACCGTCGGGGGTGACGGAGGGGTGAACTTCTGCGGTCACGGCGAGGAACCTACCGGCACGAGAAACGCCGCCCGAGCCGGGCGGCGTTCACTCGTCAGCGTGCCGGACCGGCACTTCGGCCGGTACGGCGGTGGCTACCGTACGTCAGGTCATGTCGTCGTAGCGGCGGTCGATCGGCGCGGGCGCGGCGATCGGGTCCGGCGCGGCCACCGGGGCGGTCGCGTCGACCCGCTGCCCGGCCTCGACCGGCTCCGGGTCGAACTCCAGCGGCGACACCTCGTCGTCGCCGATGCCGGCGTAGACCTCCTTGCCCCGCCCGCGCCGCTTGTCGTTGATGAACGCGACCCCGACAGCGGCGAAGTAGAGCGCGCAGAGGCAGATCGCCAGCGCGGTCATGCCGAACGGGTCCGGGGTGGGGGTGACCACCGCGGAGAAGGCGAAGAACACGAAGACCGCGATCCGCCACCAGCTCAGCAGCCGCTTGGCGCTGGCGATGCCGACGAAGTTGAGCATCAGCACCAGCAGCGGGAACTCGAACGCCACCCCGAACAGCAGGATCAGGTTGGTGACGAACGAGATGTAGCGGGTGATGTCCAGCGTCGTGGTGATCTCTTCGCTGTTGGTGACGTTGAGCAGGAACTCCAGGCCCTTGGAGGTGACAAAGTAGGCCAGTACCGCGCCGGCCGCGAAGAGCGGCGCGGCGAGCCCGGTGAAGATGTACGCGTAGCGCCGCTCGTGCTTGTGCAGACCCGGCGCGATGAACGCCCAGAGCTGGTAAAGCCAGATCGGCGCCGCGACGATCAGCCCGATCCAGAGCCCGATCTTCAGATTGAGCAGGAAGAGGTCGGCTGGGCCGAGCTGGACGAAGTTGCACCGACCGTCGGCGAGCCGCGAGTTGGGCAGGTCGCAGTAGGGCTGCTGCAACACGTGCAGCACGGGCTGGGCCAGCAAGGTGATCCCGACGCCGAAGCCGACCACGATCGCCAGGGAGGCGCGGAACAGCCGGTTGCGCAGGTCGCGCACGTGCTCGATGAGCGTCATCGAGCCGTCGGCGGCCTGCTGGAACTTGCTCGGGCCGCGCTTACGCAGTGCCAAGGCCACGGTCGTCGGGCCCTTCGGTCAGTTGTCGCGGACGCGCTGCACCGGGTCGGCGACCGGCTGCTGCGGCGGGGCCTGGTACGGGGCCTGCTGCGGCTGCTGCTGACCCGCGTACGGCGGGAGCGGCTGGTAGCCGGCCTGCGCGTCGGCCTTCTCGGCCAGGTCGCGGTCGTCGTCCTGCAGGCTCTTGGTCTCCGCCTTGATGATCCGCAGCGAGCGGCCCAGCGAGCGGGCCGCGTCGGGGAGCCGCTTCGCGCCGAAGAGCAGGATCAGCACGACCACGAGAATGGCGATGTGCCACGGCTTGAGGGCACCCATGGGAAGCTCCAGTCGAATGTGAGACAGCGTGGGGTGTGTCGGAGCCCATCGTACGTGCGTATCGGCCCGTTGCCACCCGCCGGGGCGGTGATGGTTGATCCCGGCCGGTGAAGTCTTGACCAACCTGGGATGTTCCGTCAACCGGCGTCGCCGGTCGGTTTCGGCCCATGCCGGACCCGCTCGGGCCGGGATTCGATCAAGGCCGATCGTCGCACCGCCCGGCGGCGCGACGCCCGTCGATCAGTCGCCCCGCTTGGCCCTGATCAGCTCCACCCGGTGCTGCGCGTCTGCTAGCTGCCGGGAGACCGCGTCGGCCCGCACCTGGAGCGCCTCGGCCGACCCCGCGAGGGCCTCCGCCTCGGCCTGCCGGCGCTGCAACGCCACCGCCGCCCGGCGCAGCCCGGGCAGCCGGGCCAGCACCGCCCGGACGGCCAGGGCCAGCACGAGGAGGGCGAACAGCACCACCGCGAGCACGATCCACTTCACCACGGCGGTCAGCCTACCGGGGTCCGGCGGCCACCGCCGGATCGGCGGCCGGCGGCGCGGCGGCGTCTGGGGCACCCTGTCGGGCGGCGGGAGCGGGACGGGCGTACGCGTCGAGCGCCGCCGTCGCCGCCGCCCGGACCTGCTCGGCCAGTTCGGCCGGGGCGACCACGGTCACGTCCGGGCCGAGGCCCAGCACGAACCGGCGCGCCCAGGCCAGGTCGGTGACCCGCAGCGAGACCAGCCAGTGGTCGCCGTCGCCGGCCTCCACCCGCTCGCAGGGGTAGTACTCGGTGATCCACCGCTCGCCCCGGCCGACCCGCAGGGTGATCAGCGGCAGGTCCGGCGAGGGCCGGAACACCCCGTCGGTGAGGTCGTGCGGGCGCGCCTGCGGCGGGACCACGGCCGGCTCGTCCAGCTCGGTCACCGCGTCGATCCGGTCGGCCCGGAACAGCCGGACCGCCTCGACCCGGCGGCACCAGGCCTCCACGTACGCCCGGCCACCGACCATCAGCATCCGCAGCGGGTCGATGGTCCGTTCGGTGGTCTCGTCCCGGGCCGCGGTGTAGTAGGTGATCCGCAGCGCCCGGCCGCCCTCCACGGCGGCCCGCAGCGCCTCCACCCGGCGGGTGTCCGCCGGCAGCCGCACCTCCACCGGCGCGCCGACCAGGTCACCGGCCGCGTCCTCGATCTTGGCGAGGGCCCGCTCCACCGCCTCCCGGTTGGTGACCCCCGGCGTCTCGGCGAGCATCCGCAACGCCACCACCAGCGCGAGGGCCTCGTCGGGGGTGAGCCGCAGCGGCCGGTCGATGCCGGCGTCGTAGGTGATGGTCACCCGGTCGCCGTCGAAGGCCATGTCGATCAGGTCGCCCGGGCCGTAGCCGGGCAGGCCGCAGACCCAGAGCAGCTCCAGGTCCTCACGCAGCTGCCGCTCGGTGACCCCGAGGTCGTCGGCCGCCTCGGCGACCTCGATGCCGGGGCGGGCCAGCAGGTAGGGCACCAGGTTGAGCAGCCGGGCCAGCCGGTCGGCGGAGGCGCGGGAGCCGCCACGGGCGGCGGGCCGGGTCACCGCGCGCCCCCGGCCACCGCCAGCTCGTCGTGCCGCACCGCGATCTCCTTCAGCCGTTGGATGACCGCCTCACGCACCTCCGGCGGGTCGATCACCCGCACGTCCGGGCCGTAGCCCACGAGTTGGCTGGCGAGCGAGTCCGGGTCGGCGTACGGCAGGACGAGCCGGTCGCCGTCCGGCCCGGCGGCGACATCGACGGCCCAGCGGCGCAGCCCGGCGGCCCGGCCCGGGGCGGCCAGCACGGTCGCCCGCCCGGTCCGCTCCACCGGGCCCGACCAGCGGGCGACGTGGCTGATCAGGTCGACCCCGGCCGGCGGCTGGTAGCCGCCGGGATCGCCGGTGACCCGCACCGCGCCGACCACCCGGGAGAGCCGGAAACAGCGGGTGGCGGCCCGGTCCAGGTCGTGGCCGACCACGTACCAGCGGCCGCGCCAGCAGACCACGCCCCACGGCTGCAGCCGGCGGCGGGTCGGCGCGTCCCGGTCGGGCACCCGGTAGTCGAAGCCGACCTCCCGGCGGTCCCGGGCGGCGGCGGTGAGCGGCGCGAAGGCCGGGTCGACGGTGACCATCGGCTCCAGGCCGAGGGTCGCCTGCGGGTCGACGTCCACCCCGGCGGCGCGCAGCTTGGCCAGCCCGGAGGACGCGGCGGCGGCCAGTCCGGCGTGCTGCCAGAGCCGGGCGGCGATGCCCACCGCGGCCGCCTCGTCCGGCTCCAGCGGGATGTCCGGCAGGGCGTACTCGCGCGGGGCGATGCGGTAACCGGGCTCGGCGTCGAAGACGCTGGCCGTGCCGGTCTCCAGCGGGACGCCCAGCTCGCGCAGCTCGGCCTTGTCCCGCTCGAACTTGCGCTGGAAGGCCTCGTGGTCGCGGGCGTCGTTCGGGTCGTGCTCGTAACCGGGCACGGTCGCGGCGATCTGCGCGGCGGTCAGGAACCGGCGCGTGGAGAGCAGACAGATCACCAGGTTGACCAGGCGTTCGGTACGGGTCCGGGACACGGGTAGACGCTAGCAGCCGACGCGCCGTAGCCGTGCACCCACGCGGGCGCGCCGAGTGGTACGTCGAACCGGTCCTGTCGCCCGGTCACCTCCGGCTCGGCCGGCGGGTGGCCCCGGGCGGCCATAGGGTTGCCTCATGTCCCAGCCGGAGGTCAAGAGCGAGAGCGTCGGCACCGTGGTCGTCGCCGGCACGGCGAACCTCGCCATCGCCGTGGCCAAGCTGATCGCCGGCCTGATCTCCGGTTCCGCGTCGATGCTCTCCGAGGCCGCGCACTCGGTCGCCGACACGACCACCGAGGTGCTGCTCTTCATGGCGCTGCGCCGCGGCGCCCGGCCCCCGGACGCCCGGCACCCCTTCGGCTACGGCAAGGAGAGCTACATCTGGGCCTTCTTCGCGGCCCTGTTCACCTTCGTCGCCGGCGCCGGCTTCGCGATCACCCACGGCGTGACCACCATCCTGGTGCACGAGCACAGCGGCGACTACCTGGTCTCGTACCTGGTGCTGGCGGTCTCCTTCGCGATCGAGTCGATCTCGCTGGCCCGGGCGGTACGCCAGGTCCGCCGCGAGTCGCGGCGCTGGCGGACAACCCCGCGCCGGTATCTGCGGCTGACCGCCGACACCACGGTCAAGGCGGTTTTCCTCGAGGACAGCGCGGCGCTGATCGGGCTGCTGCTGGCCGGGCTGGGGGTGGGCCTCTCCGAGCTCACCGGCGACGAGCTCTGGGACGGCGTCGCCTCCGTCCTGATCGGCCTGCTGCTGCTGGTGGTCGCGGGCATCCTGGCCTACAGCAACCTGTCGCTGCTGGTCGGGCGGGGAGTGTCGGACCGGCTGCGGCGCGAGATCGAGCACTCGCTGGCCAGGCTGCCCGAGGTGCGGCAGGTCGGCACGCTGCTCACCATGCAGCTCGGCCCGACAGACATCCTGGTCGCCGCCAAGGTCGACTTCAACGACCAGGCCACCGGCGCGGCCATCGAGGCCAGCGCCGACGAGGCGGAGCGGCGGCTGCGGGAACGCTACCCGGAGATCCGCTACCTCTTCCTCGACCCGACCGGTTCGCTGCCCGAGGCCGACCCACCGGCCCAGTCGACCGGTCGACCCTTCCCGGACGACGGGCCCGCCGAGACCGACCCGCGCTGAGCCGATCGCGCCCCGACCCGGGCGCGGGCCGTGGTGGACGCGCCGACTAGCGTGCCCGTCATGGTGCGATGGCGGTCCGGGACGGTGACGGCGCTGCGGCGAGGATGGGCCGGGGCGGTGGAACTGGACGTGGCGCTGCCCGACGGCTCGACCATGCGGGCGCTGGCCTACCCGGAGCTGGTCGGCCGACCGGAACCCGGCGACCGGGTGCTGCTCAACGCCGGCGCGCTGCTGATGGGGCTCGGCACCGGCGGGTACGCGCTGGTCGTCGCGCTGCCCGACCGGCTACCGCCGGACCCGCCCGTGTCCGGCGACAGCCGCGACGGCGGGCACCTGGTGAAGGCCCGCTACACGCCGCTGCAGCCGATCCTGCTCGGAGTGGACGAGGAAGCCTCGCCGCACCGGGCGGTGTTGGAGACCGCCGAGGACCTCGGCGGGCTGCCGGTGGTCACCGCCGACCTGCACTCGGCCCTGCCGGCGATCCTGGCCGGCGTGCGCGCCGACGCGCCGCACGCCCGGGTGGCGTACCTGCTCACCGACGGCGGCGCCCTGCCGGCCTGGTTCTCCCGGACCCTCGCCGGGCTGCGCGACGAACTGGTCGGCACGATCAGCGTCGGGCAGGCCTTCGGCGGTGACCTGGAGGCCAGCACCCTGCACAGCGGGCTGCTCGCCGCCCGGCACGTGCTGGACGCCGACGTGGCGATCGTCGCCCAGGGGCCGGGCAACCTCGGCACCGGCACGCGCTGGGGCTTCTCCGGGGTGGTGGTCGGCGAGGCGGTCAACGCGGTCGCCACGCTGGGCGGGCGGCCGGTCGGCTCGCTGCGCGTCTCCGCCGCCGACCCCCGGCCACGGCACCGGGGCGTGTCGCACCACAGCCTCACCGCGTACGGCCGGGTGGCGCTTGCCGCCGCGGAGCTGGTGGTGCCCGACGGCCTCGACCCGGCGCTGGCCGCCGAGGTCGACGCGGCCCTCGTCCCGCTCGCGACGCGGCACCGGATCGTCCGGGTGCCGACCGACGGGCTGGACGCCGCGCTGCGGGCCAGCGCCGTGCCGCTCTCCACCATGGGCCGCGGCCTGGACGCCGATTACGCCTACTTCCTCGCCGCCGCGGCCGCCGGTCGACACGCCGCCGCCCTGTTCGGCGGGGAGTGACCCCCACGTCGGCGGTCAGCGGACGACCGGGCGCTTGTCGCGGGGCAGCCCGGCGATCACCTCCCGGGGCAGGTTGAGGGTGTCCGCCACCACCTCGGCCGGGGTGTTCGCCATCCACTGGGTCAGCGAGATGTCGGCGAACCGGGGCTTGCGGAACATCTCCAGGTAGACCAGCGGCTCCGACCCGAGGTTCTCGATGTAGTGGCCGTAGGCGAACGGCACGTACCCGACGTCGCCGGCGCGGAAGTCGAACGTCCGCGCCACCCCGGTGCTGGCGAAGACGCCCATCCGGCCCTGCCCGGAGATGTAGTACTGCCACTCGTCGTCGTTGGGGTGCCAGTGCATCTCCCGCAGCCCGCCCGGGTCGATCTCGACCAGCGCGGCGCAGATGGTGGTCGCGGCGGCGAAGTTCGCCACGTCGGCGATCCGGACCGTGCCGCCGGGAAAGCGCTGCGGCTGCTGGGCCAGCATCCGGTGGCTGAACGTGCTGGGCACGTTGCCGGTCGGGCTGATCACCCGGTCCTGGTCCAGCGACGGTGGGACCTGCCCGGCGAAGATGTACTTCTCCCGCTCGGGCAGCCGATCCAGCAGCTCCGGAGCCCAGCCGAAGTTCTTCGCCAGCACGTCCCGGGGGGTGTGCGCGAACCAGTCGCTGATCAGGAACGTGCCGTTCTCGGAAAACGCGCCGTCGTCGAAGACCAGCAGGAACTCCACCCCCTCGTCGAGGGCCTGGATGTGGTGCGGCACGCCCTGGGGGAAGAACCACAGGTCCCCGGCGCGCACGTCGTCGACGAAGTTGCGCCCCTCCTGGTCGACGGCGCTGATCCGGCAGCTGCCGCTCAGCACGTACGCCCACTCGGACTGCTTGTGCCAGTGCAGCTCCCGGTACGCCCCCGGCTCCAGGGCCATGTCCACCCCGGAGAGCTCGGTGGCGATCGGCAGCTCCCGCTGGGTGATCTCGCGGGTCCAGCCGCCCTGCTCTATGCGGGTGTGCGCGTCGGCGAAGGAGAACCGCATGTTGGGCAGCGTGCCCGCGTCGGTGACCGGTGGGACCAGCAGGTCCGGGTTCTCCCGGTCCCGCGTGACGTCGCGTGGCCCGGGGTCACGCCAGCCCTTGCCGCCGCGCACCGGCTGCGGCACCCTCGTGTCGTCGTCCATGATCGCCTCCCGCGTCGTCGCGTCCCGGTGACCGCCGACGCGGGTGTACGGGAACGCGGAACCGCGGCGGCGACGCCGGGCGGGTACCCGCGGCGGCGACCCGGCCGGGCCAACCGCTGGCCCGCGCGGGTCACCCGACACAGACGCCGGCCCGGCGGGCGGGCCCGGCTGTGGGCGACCCGGCGCGGGCGGGGTCAGGCGAGGAAGATCAGGGCGAGCCAGGCGCCCACGATCAGCACCAGCGCGAGAGCCAGCACCCAGGTGGGCACGGTGTACTCACCGCGCCGGTTGCGCTCGATCTCGGCGCGGATCTTCTCGCGGCGGCGTTCGACCCAGTTCTGTCGCTGGCGGCCGCCCTCGGTGGGCTCGGGGCTCGGAGACGTCGTCATGGCCCGGCCAGCCTACCGGGCCGGCCGGGCCGGTGACGGGCGCCACCGCCGCCGGCCCGGTCCGCCGGGTCACATGCTGGCGATCAGCCGCTCGACGCGCTCGTCGTAGGCCCGGAACGGGTCCTTGCACAGCACGGTGCGCTGCGCCTGGTCGTTGAGCTTCAGGTGCACCCAGTCGACGGTGAAGTCGCGGCGCTTCTCCTGGGCGTGCCGGATGAACTCGCCCCGCAGCCGGGCCCGGGTGGTCTGCGGCGGGGTCTCCTTGGCCTCGAAGATCTCCGGGTCGGTGGCCACCCGGTCCACCTCGCCGCGGCGCTCCAGCAGCCCGTAGAGGCCGCGGCCGCGGCGCACGTCGTGGTAGGCGAGATCCATCTGGGCGACCCGGGGGTGCGACAGCGGCAGGTCGTGCTTGCGCTGGTAGCGCTCGATCAGCCGCAGCTTGGTCACCCAGTCGATCTCGCGGGAGACCGGCTCCAGGTCACCGGACTCCACCGCGTTCAACACCCGGCCCCACAGCTCGACGACCCGCTTGGCGGTCTGGTCGCCGCCACGGCGCTCGACGAACTCGGTCGCCTTGGCCAGGTACTCCTGCTGGATCTCCAGCGCGCTGACCTCCTTGCCGGAGGCGAGGCGCACCTTGCGCCGGCCGGTGATGTCGTGCGACACCTCGCGGATCGCCCGGATCGGGTTCTCCAGCGACAGGTCGCGCATCACCACCCCGGCCTCGATCATCCGCAGCACGATGTCGGCCGTACCCACCTTGAGCAGGGTGGTGACCTCGTTCATGTTGGAGTCGCCGACGATCACGTGCAGCCGCCGGTAGCGCTCGGCGTCGGCGTGCGGCTCGTCGCGGGTGTTGATGATCGGGCGGCTGCGGGTGGTCGCCGACGAGACGCCCTCCCAGATGTGCTCGGCGCGCTGGGAGAGGCAGTAGACCGCCCCCCGCGGGGTCTGCAGCACCTTGCCGGCGCCGCAGATCAGCTGCCGGGTGACCAGGAACGGGATCAGCACGTCGGCCAGCCGGCCGAACTCGCCGTGCCGGGAGACCAGGTAGTTCTCGTGGCAGCCGTACGAGTTGCCGGCCGAGTCGGTGTTGTTCTTGAACAGGTAGATCTCGCCCGCGATGCCCTCGTCGTGCAGCCGCTTCTCCGCGTCGACGAGCAGCCCTTCCAGGATCCGCTCACCGGCCCGGTCGTGGGCGACCAGGTCGACCACGGAGTCGCACTCGGGGGTGGCGTACTCCGGGTGGGAACCGACGTCCAGGTAGAGCCGGGCCCCGTTGCGCAGGAACACGTTGCTGGACCGGCCCCAGGACACCACTCGACGGAAGAGGTATCGGGCGACTTCGTCAGGGGACAGCCGCCGCTGTCCGCGATAGGTACAGGTGACGCCGTACTCGGTCTCGAGGCCGAAGATTCGCCGCTCCATGGTGTGACATTAGCCGCCCGGAGGCCCCGTTCGTCACTGTCACACCACAGGTCGTGCCGGCGCTACGGTCAAATACCGTCCGAGTGCGACATACCGTCCGGGCCCAGCGACGCCACGAACGCCCGGCAGGCCTGGTAGTCCGGCAGCAGGCCGGACTCGCGCGCCTCGGCCAGCGTGGGCGCCGCGGCGTCCCGGGCGGACAACTGCGCGACGTCGGCCGGCCACTCGATGCCCAGCTCCTCGTCGAGCGGGTGCACCGCGTGCTCGCCGGTCGGGTTGTAGGTGGCCGAGCAGAGGTAGCTCAGGGTGGCGTCGTCGCTCAACGCGCAGAAGCCGTGCCCGAGCCCCTCGCTGAGGTAGACCGCGCGGCGCTCCACGTCGTCCAGCCGCACGCCCTCCCACCGACCGAAGGTGGGCGAGCCGACCCGCAGGTCGACCACCACGTCGAGCACCGCCCCACGTACGCAGGTGACGTACTTGGCCTGACCGGGCGGGACGTCGGCGAAGTGGATGCCGCGGACCACGCCCCGGGCGGAGACGGAGAGGTTGGCCTGCGCCAGCCGCATCGGATGCCCGACCGCCTCGGCCAGCCGGTCGAAGCGGTACCACTCCATGAACAGCCCACGCGGGTCACCGTGCTGCTGGGGGATGATCTCCCAGGCGCCCTCGATGCTCAGCGGTGCGATCTTCATTTGATCAGCGCCTGTTCGGTCTTCTCGGTCAGCAGCCCGAGCAGGTAGTCGCCGTAGCCGCTCTTGGTCAGCGGCTCGGCCAGCGACCGCAGCTGCGCGTCGTCGAGCAGGCCGGCCCGCCAGGCCACCTCCTCCACACAACCGATCTTCAGACCCTGCCGCTCCTCGATAACCCGGACGAACTCGGCGGCCTGCATCATCGAGGTGAAGGTGCCGGTGTCCAGCCAGGCGGTGCCCCGGTCGAGCACGGTGACCGACAACTCACCCATCTCGCGGTAGGCCTCGTTGACCGCGGTGATCTCCAACTCGCCCCGCGCGCTCGGGGTGAGCTTGCGGGCGATGTCGACCACCCGGTTGTCGTAGAAGTAGAGCCCCGGCACCGCGTAGCGGGACTTCGGCCGGGCCGGCTTCTCCTCGATCGAGAGCACCCGGCCGTCGGCGTCGAAGTCGACCACGCCGTACGCCTCCGGGTTGGCCACCGGGTACGCGAAGACCCGGCCACCGACCAGGTCACCGTGCGCGGTGAGCTGCCGGCCCAGACCGACCCCGTGGAAGATGTTGTCACCGAGGACGAGCGCGACCGCCTCGTCGCCGATGAAGTCCGCGCCGAGCACGAACGCCTGCGCGATGCCCTCCGGCCGGGCCTGGGTGACGTACTCCAGCCGCAGACCCCACTGGCTGCCGTCGCCGAGCAGCCGGCGGAACTGGTCCTGGTCCTCCGGCGTGGTGATCACCAGGATCTCCCGGACCCCGGACATCACCAGGGTGGAGAGCGGGTAGTAGATCATCGGCTTGTCGAAGACCGGCATCAGCTGCTTGGAGACCGCCCGGGTGATCGGCCAGAGCCGAGATCCGGTGCCGCCGGCGAGTAGGATTCCGCGCACCGGGGGAGCCTACCGGCCACGCCAGCAATCGGACACCGGGGTCGCCGTCCCCCGGCCGCCGGTTCACTTCGCGTACACTTCCGGACCCGTGAGGATCCTCGTCACCGGCGGAGCCGGATTCATCGGGTCGGAGTACGTTCGCCTGCTGCTGGGCAAGCCCCTGGGCAGCGCCGCCGACGTACCCACGATCGAGCCAGCCACCGTCACCGTGCTCGACAAGTTGACCTACTCGGGCAACCTGGCGAACCTCAACCCGGTCCGCGACGACCCGCGGTTCCGCTTCGTGCAGGGTGACATCTGCGACCCGCAGGTGGTCGACGAGGTGGTCGCCGGGCACGACGTGATCGTGCACTTCGCCGCCGAATCGCACGTCGACCGCTCGATCGCCGGCGCCGCGCCGTTCGTCACCACCAACGTGCTCGGCACCCAGACCCTGCTCGACGCCGCGCTGCGCCACGGCACCGGCCGGTTCGTGCACGTCTCCACCGACGAGGTCTACGGCTCGATCGACGAGGGCTCCTGGACGGAGACCTGGCCGCTGGCGCCGAACTCGCCCTACTCGGCGTCGAAGGCCGGCTCGGACCTGCTCGCCCTGGCCTACCACCGCACCCACGGGATGGACGTGGTGGTCACCCGCTGCTCCAACAACTACGGGCCGTACCAGTTCCCGGAGAAGGTCATCCCGCTCTTCGTCACCAACCTGCTCGACGGCGGCACCGTGCCGCTCTACGGCGACGGCGGGAACGTGCGGGACTGGCTGCACGTGCACGACCACTGCCGGGGCATCGCGCTGGCCCAGCAGAAGGGCCGCGCCGGTGAGGTCTACAACATCGGCGGCGGCACCGAGCTGACCAACAAGGAGCTCACCGGCCTGCTCCTGGAGGCCTGCGGCGCCGGCTGGGACCGGGTCGTCCCGGTCGCCGACCGCAAGGGCCACGACCGCCGCTACTCGCTGGACATCACCAAGATCAGCGACGAGCTGGGGTACGCCCCGAGCATCGACCTGAACCGCGGGCTCGCCGAGACCGTGCGCTGGTACCGGGAGAACCGGGCCTGGTGGGAGCCGCTGAAGTCGGCGCCGGCCGCATGACCCGGGTGCTCGTCACCGGCGCGGGCGGCATGCTCGGCCGGGACCTGCTCGACGTGCTCGCCGACCGGCCCGACCTGAAGGTGACCGCCGCCACCCGAGCCGAGGTCGACATCACCGACGGCGACGCGGTCCGCGCCGCCGTCACCGGGCACGACGTGGTGATCAACTGCGCGGCGTGGACCGACGTCGACGGCGCCGAGCAGCAGGAGGAGGCCGCCACCGCGGTCAACGGCCACGCCGTGACCCACCTCGCCCGGTCCTGCGCGGACACCGGCGCGCGGCTCATCCAGGTCTCCACGGACTACGTCTTCGCCGGCGACGCCGACCAGCCCTACCCGGAGGACGCGCCCACCGCGCCGGTCAACGCGTACGGCCGCGGCAAGCTCGTCGGCGAGCAGAGCGTCACCCGGCTGCTGCCCGACGCCGGCTACGTCGTGCGCACCGCCTGGCTCTACGGCGCGCACGGGCCGAACTTCGTGGCCACCATGCTGCGGTTGGCCCGGCAACGTGAGCACCTCGACGTGGTCGACGACCAGCACGGCCAGCCCACCTGGTCGTACGCCCTCGCCACCCAACTGGTCGCGCTCGCCGACGCGGCGCTCGCCGGCCGCGCCGCGCCCGGGATCTACCACGGCACCTGCTCCGGCCAGACCACCTGGTACGGGCTGGCCCGGGCCGCGTTCACCCTGCACGGGCTCGATCCCGAGCGGATCCGCCCCACCACGAGCGACCGGTTTCCGCGTCCCGCACCCCGACCGGCGTACAGTGTGCTAGGGCACAGCCGCTGGAACGCCGCGGGCCTGTCAGCGATGCCGGACTGGCAAGCCACCCTGGCAGCCGCCTTTGCCCCCTCCGCTCCCCCGTGGAAGGTCACATGAAGCTCACCCTTGTCACCGGTCTGACCGGCCTGATATTGCTGGCAACCATCGTCGAGCTGCTGCGCCGCCGCCAGCTCCGCGAGAAGTACGGCATGCTCTGGCTCGGCGTCCTGCTGATCGTGATCCCGCTGTCGCTCTTCCCCCGACTGCTGGACAACGTCGCCGAGCTGCTCGGCGTCGCCGCCGGCGTCAGCCTCGTGCTCTTCCTCGGCATCGTCTTCCTGCTGCTGGTGTGCGTGCACCTGAGCTGGGAGGTCAGTGCTCTCGAGGAGGAGACCCGCACCCTGGCCGAAGACTTCGCCCTGCTCCGCGCCGAGATCGACGCCGAGCGGGCGGCCCGGAACGAACTGGTGTCCAACGATGGTTAACGGCAAGCGCGTCCTGATCATCATTCCGGCGCTCAACGAGTCCGGATCCATCGCCGACGTGGTCGGCGAGGTCCGCGGCGAGCTGCCCGGCGTCGAGGTGCTCGTGGTCGACGACGGCTCCACCGACCGCACCGCGGCCGTCGCGGCCGCCGCCGGCGCCCGCGTCGCCCAGCTGCCCTACAACCTCGGGGTGGGCGGGGCCATGCGGCTCGGCTACCGGTACGCCCGGGAGCACGACTTCGACGTCGCCATCCAGATCGACGCCGACGGCCAGCACGATCCCCGTTACGTGCCGAAGCTCGTCGACCTGCTCGACGAGAACGACCTGGTGATCGGCGCCCGGTTCGCCGGCGAGGGCGACTACTCGGTCCGCGGCCCCCGCCGCTGGGCCATGGTGATGCTCTCCGCGGTGCTCTCCCGGGTCGCCAAGACCAAGCTCACCGACACCACCTCGGGCTTCCGCGCCGCCAACCGGCGGGTCATCGACATGTTCGCCACCTGGTACCCGGTGGAGTACCTCGGCGACACGGTCGAGACGCTGGTGCACACCGCCCGGCGCGGCTACCGGATCCGTCAGGTGCCGGTGGCCATGCGCAAGCGGATGGCCGGCACGCCCAGCCACTCCCCCGCCAAGGCGATGATCTACCTCGGCCGGGCCTTCGCCGTGCTCACCCTGGCGCTCATCCGCCGGTGATCCGTCGTCTCCTGCGCCTGATCCCGCCCGGCACCATCGCTGTTGGTGCCGGGCTGGGTCTTCTCGGCCTCGCCTCCTACGTCCACCTCGCCGTCGCCGGCCACAGCCTCACCGCGGCCGACTACAACTCCCTGTCGGTGCTCTGGTCGATCGTGTTCACCCTCGGCATCGGCGTGTTCATGCCGATCGAGCAGGAGGTCGCCCGGGTCGTCGCCGCCCGGCACAGCCAGGGGCTGCCCCCGGGGCCGGTGCTGGCCCGCGGTGTCACAGTGGCCGCCGTGACGCTCGCCGTGCTGGTGCTCGCCGTCACCGCCGGCCGCCACCTCCTCGCCGACAAACTCTTCGGCGGCGACGGCACCATGGTCACCGTGCTCGTCGGCGCGCTCGCCGCGATGGCGGTCGCCTACGCCACCCGCGGCGTCCTCTCCGGCCTGCAACTCTTCCCCTGGTACGGCACCCAACTCGGCATCGACGGCGGCCTGCGCATCGTCATGGTCGCCCTGCTCGGGCTCGCCGGAGTGACCTCGCCCGTCTGGTACGGCGTCGTCCTCGTCGCCGCCCCGCTGGTCAGCGTCCTGCTCACCCTGCCCCCGGTGCTCCGCGCCATCGGCGGGGGAACACCAGTGGCCTGGACCACCCTGCTGCGCGGCCTCGGCCTGCTCACCGCCTCCAGCCTGCTCTCCCAGGTCGTGGTCAACATCGGCGTGATCAACGTGCAGCTGCTCGCGCCCACCCAGACCGCCGCCGCCGGCGCGCTGCTCTCCGCCCTCGTGCTCGTCCGCATCCCGCTGTTCGTCTTCGGCTCGATGCAGGCGTCCCTGCTACCCGGCCTGGCCACCACCGCCACCACCGGCGACCAGGCCGGCTTCCACAGCCTGCTGCGCCGCGCCCTCGGCATCGTCACCGCACTCGGCCTCACCGGTGCCCTCGGCGCCGTGCTGCTCGGCCCCTGGCTGGTCGGCGCCCTGTTCGACGCCCCCGGCGTCCTCGGCCACGGCGATTTCGCCTGGCTGGCCGCCGCCACCCTCGCCTACCTGTGGGCGATGGTGCTCGGCCAGGCCCTGCTCGCCCTCGACCGGCACCGCGCCCAGGCCATCGCCTGGACCGCCGGCGTCGCCGCACTGATCGCCGTGACGTTGCTCCCCGCCCCGGTGGTCCTCCGGGTCGAGCTGGCGTACGCCATCGGCTCCGTCATCGTCGCCGCCACCATGGCGGCGATGCTGCGCGGTGGCGTCCGCCGACCCACCACCCCCACCCCGTCCCCCGCCGACGCCGTCACCCCCGCCGTATCCGGAGGCATCCGATGACCCGCCCACAGGTGACCGCAGTGATGCTCGCCTACGGCGCCGAGCCGTACCTGGTCGACGCCGCCCAGGCGGTGCTGGTCAGCACCGACATCGAGGTCGAGCTGATCGTCGTCGACAACGGCTGCACCGGCGACGGCATCGACATCGTCAAGGGCCTCCCCGGCGTCCGGGTGCTGCGGCCCGAGGAGAACACCGGCTACTCCGGCGGCTGCCGGGTCGGTGCCGCCGAGGCGACCGGCGACTGGCTCGCCTTCGTCAACTCCGACGCGATCGTCGCGCCGGACGCCCTGGCCAAGACGGTCGCGGTCGCCGCCGAGCCGGGGGTCGGCGCCGCGATGGCGTCCATCCGGCTCGCCGACACCCCCGAGCTGATCAACACCTCCGGCAACCCGCTGCACTTCACCGGCCTCTCCTGGGCCGGCGGCAACGGCGAGCCGGCCACCGCGCACGCGGTGCGCACCAGCGTGCCGTCGCTGAGCGGCTGCTGCTTCGTGATCAGCCGGCAGCGCTGGCAGGAGCTCGACGGCTTCGCCGCCGAGTACTTCGCCTACCACGAGGACACCGAGCTGAGCCTCCGGCTCTGGCAGCGCGGGCTGCGCCTGGAGTACGTGCCCGACGCCGTCGTCCGGCACCACTACGAGTTCTCCCGCAACCAGCTCAAGCTCTACCTGGTGGAGCGGAACCGGCTGGTCACCCTGCTCACCGCGTACGAGACGCGGACCCTGGTGGTGCTCGCCCCGGTGCTGCTGCTGACCGAGGCCGCGATGCTGGCCGCGGCCCTCGCCGGTGGCTGGCCGAAGCAGAAGTTCCGGGGCTGGGGCTGGCTCTGGAGCAACCGGGGCTGGCTGCGGGCCCGCCGGCGGCAGTTGCAGACCGAACGCACCGTCCCGGACGGCGTCATCGCCGAGCTGATGACCGCCCGGGTCGCCCCCTCGAACGTCGACTCGCCCCCCGGCATGGGGATCTTCAACGCGGTCGCGGCCGGCTACTGGGCCCTGGCCAAGCCGCTCCTGCGCCGCCGCTGACCCGTCCGCGGGTGGCCCGGGTCCGGGCCACCCGCTGCGCCGCCCCTGCCGACGCCTCAGACCCGGCAGGCGCCCGCTGATCCGCCGGGGTGTCACCCGGGCCTTCGCGGCCGCCGTGTGACCCTGGCAGGCCGCTCTGAGGCTCGCGCAAGCCGCGCTGGGGGCTCGCACAGACGGCGCTGAGGGCTCGCTCAGACCGCGCTGAGGGCTCCCACAGGCCGCTCGCTGGCGCCGCCCGGCGAGGGCCGGCAAGGGCCTCCTGGCCTTCCCTGCGGGCTGGTCGAGGCCGGCCGACGCTCACCCACCCTGCTCGGCAGTGGCCCCAGGACGACGCGGTGCCAGGACACGAACGCCGGGGCCCGGGCGGACCCGGACCCCGGCGGCAGTGCGACGGTCTACTCGGCCTGGTTGCCGGGCTTGTCCTCCAGGTCCGCGGAGGCCGCGGAGGTGGTCGGCTTCTGCGCCTCCTCGGTCGGCGTCGCCGGCGTCTCCGGACCGCCGGCGGCGGGGCCCTCGGCCTTCGCCGCCTCCCCGTCCAGCAGCGCGGTCAGCGCGGCACCGGTGATCCGGCGGAACGTCCGGCCCACCCGGCGGCGGTCGAGCACGGCCACCTCGAGCTGGTTGGCGGCGATGGTCCGGGCGGCGCCGTTCTCGCCGCCCACGCTGCCCAGCGCGCGTACGGCCACCCGGATCGCCTCGCCGAGCGACATGTCGGCGCGGTGCTCGGACTTGAGCACGCCGGTGATCGACTCGGCCTGCCCGCCCATCGCCATCCGGCCCGGCTCGTCGTTGACGGAGCCGTCGTAGGTGAGCCGGTAGAGCTCGTCGGCGTCGGCGGTGGCGCCCACCTCGGCCACGCAGATCTCCACCTCGAACGGCTTCGACTGCTCGGTGAAGATCGCGCCCAGCGTCTGCGCGAACGCGTTCGCCAGGCCCCGGCCGGTGACGTCCCGCCGGTCGTAGCTGAGGCCGTTGAGATCGGCCATCCGGACGCCGGCGCGGCGCAGGTTTTCGAACTCGTTGTAGCGACCGACGGCGGCGAACCCGATCCGGTCGTAGATCTCACTGACCTTGTGCAGGGCGCTGGAGAGGTTCTCGGCGACGAAGAGCACCCCGCCCTCGTAGCTGAGGACCACCGCGCTGCGCCCCCGAGCGATGCCCTTGCGGGCCAGCTCGGAGCGGTCGCGCATGATCTGCTCGGGCGAGGCGTAGAACTGCATGGCCACGGCGGCTGGTTCTCCTTAGCGCTGTGCGGACGACTGCTGACGGTGCGAACGGCGGTTCAGCCGCCCGGGTTCTCCATCCGGCTGGAGACCACGCTCTCCGCGATCGCCGCCGTCTCGGCGTCGGTGAGCCGGTGGGTGCCCTCCGCGGTCGCGGTCATCACCACCGGGTAGATGCGGCGGGTCAGGTCGGGGCCACCGGTGGCGGTGTCGTCGTCGGCGGCGTCGTAGAGCGCCTCGACCGCCAGCCGGGCGGCCTCGTCGGTCGACAGCCCGGCCCGGAACCGCTTCTTCAACGCCGACTTGGCGAAGAGCGAGCCGGAGCCGATCGCGTCGTAGCCGGTCTCCTCGTAGGGACCGCCGGTGACGTCGAAGCTGAAGATCCGGCCGGCCCGCGCCGGGTCACTGGCGGCCAGGTCGAAGCCGGCGAAGAGCGGAATAACCGCGAGGCCCTGCATCGCCGCGCCGAGGTTGCCCCGGATCATCGAGGCGAGCCGGTTGGCCTTGCCGTCGAGCGAGAGCATCGCGCCCTCGATCTTCTCGTAGTGCTCCAGCTCCACCTGGAACAGTCGCATCAGCTCGATGCCGATGCCGGCGGTGCCGGCGATGCCCACCAGCGAGTAGGCGTCGGCCGGGTGCACCTTCTCGATGTCGCGCTGGGCGATCAGGTTGCCCATGGTGGCCCGCCGGTCGCCCGCCATCACCACACCGTCGGCGGCGGCGATGGCCACGATGGTGGTCGCGTGCGGCGCCATGTCGGCGGCCATGCCCGGGGGCAGCGGCCGGCGTCCGGGCAGCATCTCGGGAGCCACTCTGCTCAGAAACGTGGTGAAGGAGGACGTCCCCGCGTTGGTGAACACATCTGGTAGACGCCCGGATGGATCAAAGCCCGCTGCCACGTGGTTCCTCTCAGGTACGTGATCGCCCTGGCCAGCCTCGTGGGACTGTCACGGAACTGGCCAAGACCACCGTTGCAGTTGAAGCAGAGTATCCCGCGCACCCATCCGGTGCGATGATCGTGGTCCACATGTTCCGGATCGGGGTCGCCGCAGACCGCGCAGACCCCGCCCTGCCCGGCCAGCAGCTCGTCGAACTCTCGCTGCCCGATGCTGGAACGCCAGCACAGGTGGTCCTCACGGCTGCCACCGTGCGGCCGCTGCCTGCCGGCAGCCCGGGCACCACTTGAGACCCTCCCCGACCCGGTCGGCGGCCCGGCGTGGCTGGGCCACCCCGCGCTTGCGGCGGCTCGCCTCGGAGCGGGCCGCCGCACAGATCTCAACAGTAGAGCGCGGGCCCGTCGACCCGACGCGTGTTGCGGCGGAAGGCCGACGCGGGGGGCGACTTTCCGCCATGAGGGCACATCTCGTCCGGCGTTCACAACGAACCGGACATATGCCTCACTGACCGCCCTTCTGCACATAGCCCCGGACGAACTCCTCGGCGTTCTCCTCCAGGACGGAGTCGATCTCGTCGAGCAGGTCGTCGACGTCCTCGGTGATCTCGGCGTGCCGCTCGGCGACCTCCGGGTTCGCCTCGGTGGTGACGTCCTCGATCTCCTCGCCCTGGCGCGACTTGCCCGACTGCGACTGACCGCCGCTGTCACGAGTGGCCATCTGCTGCCTCCTCCACGATCTCTTGCGAGAAACTTACCTCGCGGGAGTGACGAAAGGGCCCGCCGCGCGCCGTTGTCGGCGTACGACGGGCCCTCGCGGCGCGGGTCAGCCCCCGGTCAGCGTCTCGAGCAGGTCCTTCGCGCTCGGGCACCGGTCGAAGAGCGCGCCGACGTGCTTGCGGGTGCCACGCTCCGGCTCCATCATCGGCACCCGGACCAGCGACTCGCGGCCGACGTCGAAGATGACCGAGTCCCAGCTCGCCGCCACCACCTCCGAGGCGTACTGGGCCAGGCAGCGACCGCGGAAGTAGGCCCTGGTGTCCTCCGGCGGCTCGGTCATCGCGGCCCGCGTCTCCTCGTCGCTGAGCAGCGTCTTCATCGCCCCACGGGTTACCAACCGGTGGTAGAGGCCCTTCTCCGGGCGGACGTCGGAGTACTGCAGGTCGACAAGCTGGAGCTTGTGCGAGCCCCAACCGAGCTGCTCGCGCTCCCGGTAGCCCTCCAGCAGCCGCAGCTTGGCCACCCAGTCCAGCTCGTCGGCGCAGAGGAACGCGTCGCGGCCGAGCCGGTCCAGCACGCTCTCCCACCGGTCCAGCACGTCGGCGGTCTGCGCGTCCACGTCCGCGCCGTACCGGTCGTCGACAAAGGACCGGACCCGTTCGAGGTACGCCCACTGCACGTCCAGCGCAGTCAACCGCCGCCCGTCGCGCAGCCGCATGAGGTGGGTCAGCGACGGGTCGTGGCTGACCGCCCGCAGCTCCCCGACCGGGTCGGCGATGCCCAGGTCCGCGCCGAGCGCCTTCTCCTCGATCATGCTGAGGATCAGGGCGGTGGTGCCGACCTTGAGGTAGGTGGAGATCTCCGAGAGGTTGGCGTCGCCGATGATGACGTGCAGCCGCCGGTACTTGTCCGCGTCGGCGTGCGGCTCGTCGCGGGTGTTGATGATCGGTCGCTTGAGGGTGGTCTCCAGACCCACCTCGACCTCGAAGAAGTCGGCCCGCTGGGAGATCTGGAAGCCGTTCTGGCCGCCGTCCTGCCCGATGCCGACCCGGCCGGCGCCGCAGACGATCTGCCGGGTGACGAAGAACGGGGTCAGGTACGCCACGATGTCGGCGAACGGGGTCTGCCGCCGCATCAGGTAGTTCTCGTGCGCGCCGTAGCTGGCGCCCTTGTTGTCGGTGTTGTTCTTGTAGAGGTGGATCGGCTGGGTGCCGGGGATGGTGGCGGCCCGGCGGGACGCCTCGGCCATCACCCGCTCGCCGGCCTTGTCCCAGCGCACCACGTCCAGCGGGTTGGTCACCTCGGGAGTGGAGTACTCCGGGTGGGCGTGGTCGACGTAGAGGCGGGCGCCGTTGGTGAGTATCACGTTGGCCAGCCCGAGGTCCTCGTCGGCGAGCGCCTCGGCCGGGTCGTAGGCGGCGCCGGAGTAGGTGAAGCCGCGGGCGTCGCGCAGCGGCGACTCCTCCTCGTAGTCCCAACGGGCCCGCCCACCACGGTTGAGTTCCGGGCGCGCCCCGTAGGCGTTGACCACCTGCGAGGAGGTGACCATCGGGTTGGCCCCGGCCTGGCCGGGCACGGAGATGCCGTACTCGACCTCGGTGCCCATGATCCGTCTAACGCTCATCGACTGCCCGCTCCCGCTCGCCCGTCCGGTCCCCCGTCCCGTCGAGCGTAGTCGGCCGCACGGCGGATGGGGGCGTGGCGGTGCGGTCGGTCGCGGTGTCGCGGTCGCGCGGTGGCGGGCAGCTCAGCTGTACGGGTCGGCGATGATCATGACCTCGACGGTGACCCGGGGGCGAAGCTCCGGTTCAGCCTCGAGCAGTTTCTCGACGCGGCGCCGGGAGCCGGGGTCGGACACCACGAACCGGACCGGGCCGGGCACCCGGCGCAGCATCTCCCGGGTCCGGTCCGGTTCGAAGAACACCATGCCGTAGACCCCGTGCTCGGTCTGCGCGGTGGTGCCCTGCAGGGCGGAGACGCAGAGCCCTTCGAGGTAGGAGCGGTAGGGGCCGCGGTCGAGCACCAGCGTGGTGGCCCAGGGCACCGGCGGGTAGCGACGGCTGGCCTCCTGGCAGACCACCGCTGCCCGGACCGGTTGGTCGAGTTTCTGGTGCACCCAGCGTTGGGCCCAGCTCTGCTTGTCGGTGAGCAGGACGCTGGAATGCCAGCCGGTGACGCCGCAGACGGCCACGGCGGTGACGGCGAGCGCGACCGCGGTGAGGATGGCCGCGGCGGTGGTGAGGATCCGCCGGAGCAGGCCCCGACCGCGCTGCGGGGCGGGCAACAGCCGGACCAGGCCGACCGTGCCGACGATCAGCAGCACGGTGGCCAGGTGGCCCGCCTTGTTGAAGTAGTACGCGGGTTGTCCGCCGGAGTTGATGCTGAGCTGCGCGATGACGAGGGCGAACAGGATGCCGACGAGCATCACGAGCAGGGTGCGGCGCCAGGCGCGGTCGGTGCGCCGGACCTGCACGGCCAGGGCGAACACCACGACGCCGCCCAGCCAGAGCAGGGCGCGCCAGGTCTGGGTGACGTTCCGGCCGATCAGGGCGGTGAGCGCCTCGGTCTGGCCGGCGCGCAGCACCCCCAGCAGGGGCGCGGTCGAGGCGAGGGCGACGGTGGCAAGGGCGACGGCCAGCAGGGTCGGCCAGACCCGCAGCGCCTCCCGCCAGTGGCCGGCGAACCAGCAGAGCGCCAGGACGGCGGCGGCCGGCAGGAACAGGTAGTAGGTGAAGCCGATGCCGGTCAGCAGGGCGCCCAGCAGCACCAGTTGCTCCCGCGTGCCGCCCAACGGGCGGGCGACGAGGCCGGCCAGGGCGACGGTGAACGCCAGTCCCAGCACCTCGGCGGGGTAGCCGGCGATGAGCAGGCGGGGCAGTTGGGTGCCGAGGATGAGTGCGCCGACGACGACGGTGAGCACCGTGCGGTGCAGCGGGTGCAGCGGGCCGGGTATCCGTTGGGCGGCCCACTGCATGGTCAGTGCCAGCAGGCCGAAGCCGGCGATGCACCACCACAGGTAGTGCCCGGCGACGTGGGTGCCGCCAGGGGCGCCGTCGATCGGGGTCAGGTGCCCGTCGAGCAGGGCGGTGACCAGGTGCCAGCCCTGCGGGTAGTAGACGAGGGCGGAGACGATCTGTTCGCGGGCCGCGGCGGGGTCGACGAAGAGGTAGCCGCCGGCTCGGCCGATGGCGTCGAAGAGGGCGAGGTGGCGGTAGTTGTCCTCGCCGCGGCCCAGCAGGGTCAGCTGGGTGGCGAGGTCGCCGGCGCGCAGCAGGGGTTGGGCGAGGTAAACGACGAGCGCGGCGGTGCCGAGGACACAGAACAGGTCGGGCCAGCCGGGCCGGGGCAGCTTCGGGCGGCGACGGGTGCCGAGGGCGACGCCGACGAGCACGGTCAACGCGGTGCCGGCGACCGGCACCGGGTGCAGTCCCCACGGCCAGACCGCGAAGAGCAGTCCGACGCCGGTGGTGGCACCCAGCAGGAGCATGGTCGCCAGCATCAGCCGGTCGAGCAGGGTGCGGCCGCCGCGCAGCAGGCTGGCGGTGGTGAGCAGGACCAGCGGGGGCAGCAGCCAGTCGCGGTGCAGCAGATGCGCCGCGACGGGCACCGCCCAGGCAGCCAGCAGGGCCGCTGCCACCAACGCGGGCATGCGCCAGCGGCGGGCGGGCGACGAGGGCTGTGGCGCAGCGGCCGCCGGGGGGACCGGCGGGTCGATGACGGTGAGCTCGGACGGCACGCGGGTCCTCGGCGGTTCGACGAAGCGGCGAACGCAGCTTACCGATCGGCCCGGCATTTCGCCCATCGAGGTGCGGACCCGGCAGGGTGAACCGGTGGTGACCTGGTCGCGGGGCCCGCGGCGCGTGTCGCGCCACGGGCCCCGCCGGCCTGGACCGTCAGAGGTACTGGCCGGTGTTGCTCGCCGTTTCGATGGAGCGGCCGGCCTCGGTGCCCTTGCCGCCGGAGACGAGCGTGCGGATGTAGACGATCCGCTCGCCCTTCTTGCCGGAGATCCGGGCCCAGTCGTCCGGGTTGGTGGTGTTGGGCAGGTCCTCGTTCTCCCGGAACTCGTCGACGCAGGCGTCGAGGAGGTGCTGCAGGCGCAGGCCCTTGCGGCCCGAGGTGAGGAACTCCTTGATGGCCATCTTCTTGCCCCGGTCGACGATGTTCTGGATCATCGCGCCGGAGTTGAAGTCCTTGAAGTAGAGCACTTCCTTGTCACCGTTGGCGTAGGTGACCTCGAGGAAGCGGTTCTCCTCGGTCTCCGAGTACATCCGCAGCACGACCGCGTCGATCATGGCCGCGACGGTGGCCTGCGGGTCGCTGCCGTGCTCGGCCAGGTCGTCCGGGTGCAGCGGCAGCCCGGAGAGGATGTACTTCGAGAAGATGTCCTTGGCCGCCTCGGCGTCCGGCCGCTCGATCTTGATCTTCACGTCAAGCCGGCCCGGGCGCAGGATGGCCGGGTCGATCATGTCTTCCCGGTTGGAGGCGCCGATGACGATGACGTTCTCCAGCCCCTCCACGCCGTCGATCTCGCTGAGCAGCTGCGGGACGATGGTGTTCTCCACGTCCGAGGAGACGCCGGAGCCGCGGGTGCGGAAGACCGAGTCCATCTCGTCGAAGAAGACGATCACGGGGGTGCCCTCGCCGGCCTTCTCCCGGGCACGCTGGAAGATCAACCGGATGTGCCGCTCGGTCTCGCCGACGTACTTGTTGAGCAGCTCGGGGCCCTTGATGTTGAGGAAGAAGCTGGTGTGCTTCTCCTCGCCCCGCCGTTCGGCGATCTTCTTGGCCAGCGAGTTGGCCACCGCCTTGGCGATCAGCGTCTTGCCGCAGCCGGGCGGGCCGTAGAGCAGGATGCCCTTGGGCGGACGGAGCTGGTGCTCCCGGAACAGGTCGGCGTGCAGGAACGGCAGTTCCACGGCGTCGCGGATCTGCTCGATCTGCGAGTGCAGGCCACCGATGTCGCCGTAGTCGACGTCGGGCACCTCCTCGAGGACCAGCTCCTCGACCTCGCTCTTCGGGATCCGCTCGTAGGCGTAGGCCGAGCGCGGCTCGATCATGAGCGAGTCGCCGGCCCGGATCGGCGAGCCGATCAGGGTCTCGGCCAGGTGCACGATCCGCTCCTCGTCGGAGTGCGAGACGACCAGCGCCCGGTCGCCCGGGCTGCCGTCGGGACCCGCGAGGATCTCCTTGAGCATCACCACCTCGCCGACCCGCTCGTAGCCGAACGCGTCGACGATGTTGAGCGCGTCGTTGAGTAGCACCTCCTGCCCGCGCTGCAGCTCGGCGACGTCCAGCGAGGGCGAGACGGCCACCCGGAGCTTGCGCCCACCGGTGAAGACGTCCACCGTGCCGTCGTCGTGCCGCGCGAGGAAGACGCCGTAGCCACTCGGTGGCTGTGCGAGGCGGTCGATCTCCTCCTTGAGCGTCACGATCTGCGCGCGAGCCTCCTTGAGGGTGCTCACGAGCCGGTCGTTGTTCTCGGTCAGCCGCGCCAACTGTGCCTGGGTGGCCGCCAGCCGCTCTTCGAGCTGCCGTACGTGTCGGGGGCTTTCGGTCAACTTGCGCCGCACCAGAGCGAGTTCCTCTTGCAGGAACGCGACCTGCGTGGAGAGATCGTGGGCCTCCTTCTCCCACCGTGCGGCGCGCGAGTCCGCGTCGTCGCTGCGTGCCACGTCCCACCTCCCCGGGGGGCTTGAACGTTCTGCCCTAACACTAGCCGCTATGAGCGCGATTCGGTCCCACGCAACGCCCTCGTCACCGAACCTTGATCGCCAAGGGTGGCCGACGGGGCCGGTCCGGGCATTCGGGTACCGTCGGGGCGTGGGACGCGAGAACATGGGGGGTGCTCCGGTGGCGGAGGTCGCGACGGACCAGCTTCAGGTCTGGGTGGACCAGGATCTCTGCACCGGCGACGGGCTCTGCGTGCAGTACGCGCCGGAGGTCTTCGAGTTCGACGTCGACGGCCTGGCCTACGTCAAGGGCCCCGACGGCGAGCTGCGCCTGACCCCGGGCAGCCGGGTCGACGTGCCCGAGCACCTGCGTCTGGAAGTCATCGACTCCGCCAAGGAGTGCCCGGGCGAGTGCATCCACGTGGTGCGCGCCAGCGACGGCGCCGCGGTCGCCGGCCCGGACGCCGAGCAGGACTGAGCTCCCCAGCCGGTCGGCGCGCGACGCCGCCGGGCCGGCGCCCACGGGCGTACGGCGGCCGACCGCTCAGAGCAGCGGGCGGCCCACCACCGAGGCGACCAGCCGGGCGAACTCCTCCAACCGGGCGATCTGCCCGGCGCCGCCGTCGTCCAGGGTCTTGCCGAAGCGCAGCGCGTCGTGCCGCGGCGCGCCGGCCATCTCCTCCGCCGGCGGCGCCTCGTCCAGCGAGGTGAGCAGCAGGTAGACGTCGATGCTGTCGACCCGGACCGCGCCGCTCTCGGCGCGGGTGAGCCGGCGCCGGCAGCCCACCTCGGTGACCGTGGAGACCGGCACCACCCGCAGCGACGAGGTCATCGACCCGGGCGGCCCCTCCCCCGGCGGCACGTCCTCGCCGTGCCAGAGCACCAGCCGGCTGCCGTCGCAGACCACGACCTCCTGCCAGACCCCGTTGACCTCGTTGACGAAGCGCTCCAGGGTGAAGCCGAGCACCGAGGCGCCGCGCAGCACCCCGCCGAGCGCCTCCAGGGCGATGTCCGGGTCCCGCAGGTAGGCCCGCGCGGCCGACTCGAGATCCTGGTACGGCGACCAGTCCGGGAAGACCGCGGGCAGGTCGCCACCGCCGTAGCCCGGGCTGCTCATGCCGTCGCTTCCCTCCGGTCGACGCTGCCGTGGATCCGATCCGCGCGGATGACCCGTCCGCTCATGCCCCGGCGCCCGTGCACGTCACGGCGTGTCCACCTCCGTCGGCTCCGCCGGCGCCCCGGCCGCCTGCGCGGCCGCCGCCTGCCGGGCCTCCGCCTCGCGCAGCACCTGACGGCGCTGCACGTACGCCTCGGTGCCCTTGCTCGGCTTGCGCCGCCGCGGCGGCGCGGTGACCCCGGGGGCGAGCTTGCGGGCGGAGACCAGGAACGCGGTGTGCGCGATCATCCGGTGGTCCGGACGCACGGCGAGGCCCTCGGCGTGCCAGTCGCGCACCAGCGACTCCCAGGCCCGCGGCTCGGTCCAGCCGCCCCGCTCGCGCAGCGCCTCGACCAGCTCGGAGAGCTGCGGGGTGGTGGCCACGTAGCCGATGAACACCCCACCGGGCACCAGCGCCCGCTCGACCATGTCGAGGGTCTCCCAGGGGGTGAGCATGTCGAGGATGATCCGGTCGAAGCCGGTCTCCCGGCACTGGGCCACGTCGCCGACGTGCAGGTGCCAGGCCGGGTGCGGCCCGGCGAAGAAGGACTCCACGTTGCGCCGGGCGATCTGGGCGAAGTCCTCGCGCAGCTCGTACGAGTGCAGCTCCCCCTCGGTGCCGACCGCGCGCAGCAACGAGCAGCTGAGCGCGCCGGAGCCGGCGCCGGCCTCGAGCACCTTCGCACCGGGGAAGATGTCGCCCATCGCGACGATCTGCGCCGAGTCCTTCGGGTAGATGACCTGCGCGCCGCGCGGCATGGAGAGCACGTAGTCCGACAGCAGCGGACGCAGGGCGAGGAACGCCGTGCCCCCACCGGTGGTGGTGACCACGCTGCCGTCGGGCAGCCCGATCAGGGTGTCGTGCTCGAGGATGCCGCGGTGGGTGTGGAACGCCTTGCCGGGCTCCAGGGTGACCGTGTGCATCCGCCCCTTCGGGTCGGTCAGCTGCACCCGGTCGCCGACCCGGAACGGGCCCCGGTGCACGGGTGTCAGACCCGGTCGGTCGGTGGGGGCGGGTGCGCCCGCGTCGGCCGGCACGGCGGAGGGAGTTGCGGTCACTTGTTCATCTTCCGGTCGGGTTCGAGGAGCTGGGCGAGATCCGCGATGTGCAGAACGCCGACGACATCTTCGCCTGCGGTCACCACGTACTGCGCGCCCGGGTGGGTCTGCACGCTCTCCATCACCCGTTCCCCGTCCAGCCCGACCGGCAGGGTCGGCAGGGTGGCCAGCGACCGGGACACCGCGTCCACCGCCAGCCAGGGCCGGCGTTCGACGGGCACCGCGGCGGCGGCGGCCGGGTCGACCAGCGCGACCGGACGGCCGACACCGTCGGTGACCAGCAGCGCGGCGCCGGGCGGGCCGGACTCGGCGTGGCGGCGCTGCGCCTCGGCCAGCGGGGTGCCGGTCGGCACCGGGCAGACCGGCCGGGCCAGCCGGGACAGGTCGATCAGTGGGAACCGGCGGCTGACCCGGGCGTACCGGATCGACTGGCCGGCGCCGCGCCACAGGGTGAACGCGACCAGCAGCATCAGCGGCAGCGCCAGCGGGGCGAGCTGCCGGTTGAGGGTGAGCAGGGCGACCAGCGCCGCGGTGCCGACGGCGACCGCACGGCCCACCCAGCCGGCCACCTCGGTACCCCGGTGCCGGTCCCGGGTCATCGCCCAGACCGCCGCGCGCAGCGCCCGGCCGCCGTCGAGCGGCAACCCGGGCAGGATGTTGAAGATCGCGACGATGACGTTGCTCACCGCGAGCTGGAAGGCGAGCTGGTTGGCGACCGTACGGTCGGGCAGGGCCAGGGTGGCGGCGACCGCCACCGCGCCGAGCACCGCGGAGACCGCCGGCCCGGCCAGTGAGACCAGCAGGTCGACCCGGGGCGACGGGGCGTCGCGGTCCATCTCGGTGTAGCCGCCGAGCAGTTCGAGGGTGATCCCGCGCACACCGATGCCGTAGCGGCGGGCGGTCAGGGCGTGGCCCAGCTCGTGCAGCAGCACCGAGCCGAGCAGCGACACGACGAACCCGATGCCGATCAGGTAGCCGCTGAGCTGGGACAGGGCGAGCTGGTGGCGGGCGAATTCGGCGTAGAGCACGGCCACCAGCCCGGCCAGCAGGAGCATCGAGCCGTTCAGGTGCACCGGCACCCCGAACAGCCGTCCCACGGTCACGCCGGGGCTGCGGCCGGGCCGGCGTCGCGGCCGGGAGGTCTGCTCCATCGGGTCGATGCTACGGACCACCGATCGGACGGCGCGCGGGCGGCAGGGCGCGGGCGGTGTCACACCGGTGCCCTAACCTTCCGGACATGACGGCGGAACCGGTGACAACCCAGCAGCCCGCGACCCCGGCGCAGGTGCCGGCGACGGTGCGGGCGTCGCTGTCGCCGTCCCGGGCGGCGGATTTCAAGACCTGCCCGCTGCTCTACCGGTTTCGCAGCATCGACCGGCTGCCCGAGCGGCCCACCGTCGAGCAGGCCCGGGGCACGCTGGTGCACGCCGTGCTGGAGCGGCTGTTCGACCTGCCGGCCGGCGGGCGCACCCCGGCCGCCGCCGGTGACCTGGTCGCGCCCCAGTGGGACCGGTTGGTCACCGAGCAGCCGGAGCTGGCCGGAATCTTCGCCGACGGCGACCCGGCCGCGGCGGCCGAGTTCCTCCGCTCCGCCGCGGCGCTGCTCGAGGGCTACTTCGCGGTGGAGGATCCGAGCCGGCTGGAGCCGGCCGAGCGGGAGGCACTGATCTCCGCGGTGGTCGACGACGAGTTGCTCATCCGGGGCTACCTCGACCGGCTCGACGTCGCGCCGGACGGCGCGCTGCGGGTGGTCGACTACAAGACCGGCGGCGCGCCGCGTGAGGCGTTCGAGGCGCGCGCGCTGTTCCAGCTGAAGTTCTACGCCCTGGTGCTCTGGCGCACCCGCGGGGTGGTGCCGCGGGTGCTGCGGCTGCTCTACCTGCGCGACGCCGAGGTCCTCGACTACACCCCCGACGCCGACGAGCTACTGCGCTTCGAGCGCACGGTGGTCGCGCTGTGGCGGGCGATCGAGCAGGCCACCGAACGGCAGGATTTCCGGCCCCGGCCGAGCCGGCTCTGCGACTGGTGCAGCCACCAGGCGCACTGCCCGAGCTTCGGCGGCACCCCGCCACCGTTCCCGGCCGGGGTGGGCGGCGCCGACCCGCTGCGCGACGCCCGCGCCCGGCCGGCCACTCCCGGCGCCGACGACTGAGCCTCCTTCCCAGGGAGGAGGACGGGCTCACCATCGGCGACGATCATCCTCGCCGGGCGGCGACTAGCGTCGCGGTATGACCGAGGGTCCGAGGGCGCTGCTGCGCCGGCATCCGCTGGCCGCCGACGCGCTGCTCGCCGTCGGCCTGGTGGCGTTGGAGCTGCTGTTCACCCTGCTCACCCCGCGCGAATACTGGCCGCGCCCGCTGCCGGCCACGCTCGGCTGGAGCGTGCTCTGCGCGGCCCCGGTGGCGCTGCGCCGGGTGGCACCGTGGCCGGCGGTCGGGGCGGCGGTGGCCACCCTGGCGCTGCCGGCGGTGACCGGTGACGGCACGACCGCCCAGGGCGTGACTCTGTCCGTGCTGACGTACACGATGGCGGCGCGGCGGCCGGCCCGCGCGGCGGCGCTGGCCGCTGCGCTGCTCTGGGTGCCGGCGATGGTGGCCAACGTGCTCGCCCCGCCGAGCGTCGCGCTCGCCGTCGGCCCGGCCTACCTGGTGCTGAACAACGTGCTGCTGGGGCTGCTGTCGTACGCGGTGGGTCGGGTGGTGAACGCCCGCCGGGCGGCCACCCGAGCGCTGCGGGAGCGGGCGCGGGTGGCCGAGGAACGGCAGCGGTCGCTGGCCGAGCAGGCGGTCGCCGACGAGCGCCGCCGCATCGCCCGGGAGCTGCACGACGTGGTGGCGCACCACGTGAGCGTGATGGGGGTGCTGGCCACCGGGGCCCGCCGGGTGCTGCGCCGCGACCCGGACGCCGCCGACGAGGTGATCGGCACCATCGAGGAGACCGGCCGGGCCGCCCTGCGGGAGCTGCGCCGGCTGCTGGACGTGCTGCGTACCGACGCCGAGCCGGTCGCCGAACTCGCCCCGCAGCCGGGGCTGGCCGGCATCGACGCGCTTACCGAGCAGGTGCGCGAGGCCGGCCTGCCGGTGACGCTGCGCGTCGAGGGCACCCCCGGGCCGCTGGAGGAGGGGGTGGCGCTGGCTGTCTACCGGATCGTGCAGGAGGCGTTGACCAACGCGTTGAAGCACGCCGGGGCGGCGAGCGCCCAGGTGCGCCTCAGCTACGGCACGGACGCGCTGGAGGTGGAGGTGACCGACACCGGGCGCGGCCCGCGACCGGAGCCGGACCGGATCGGGCACGGCCTGGTGGGCATGCGGGAGCGGGTCGGCCTCTACGGTGGTGTTCTGCGGACCGGCGCGCGCGCCGGCGGCGGCTTCCGGGTGTACGCGAGGATCCCGGTGGAGCAGCCCGGGCCGGTCGCGGCGTGACCGGACGGCAGGACGGGGAGACGAGATGACCGATCAGGCGGCACGGCCGGTGCGCGTCCTGCTCGCCGACGACCAGCCGCTGCTGCGCACCGGGTTCCGGATGGTGCTGGGGGCGGAGGACGACCTGGACATCGTCGCCGAGGCCGGTGACGGGGTGGAGGCGGTGGACCTGTCCCGCCGGCTGCTGCCCGACGTGGTGCTGATGGACATCCGGATGCCCCGGATGGACGGGGTGGCCGCCACCCGGGCCATCGTCGACGCCCGGCTGCCGGTGCGGGTGCTGATCCTGACCACCTTCGACCTCGACGAGTACGTGGTGGGCGCGTTGCGCGCCGGCGCCAGCGGCTTCCTGGCCAAGGACGTGCCGGCCGAGGACCTGGTCACCGCGATCCGTACCGTGGCCGCCGGCGAGGCGGTGGTGGCCCCGCGCATCCTGAAGCGGCTGCTGGTCCGCTTCGCCGACGTGCTGCCCGATCCGGCCGCGGCGCCGCCGCGGTCACTGAGCGCGCTCACCGAACGGGAGCGGGAGGTGCTGGTCCAGGTGGCCCGAGGGCTCTCCAACGCCGAGATCGCCGCCGCGCTGTCGGTGAGCGAGACCACGATCAAGACCCACGTCGGGCATGTGCTGACCAAGCTGGGCCTGCGCGACCGGGTCCAGGCGGTGGTGCTGGCGTACGAGACGGGGCTGGTCCGTCCCGGGGCGTAGCCGCCCAGCCCCGACTACCTCCTGCGGCGTACCCGAAGATCCCCCGTCGGTGCGATGGCCCGGTTGTCGCGGTCACCTACCGTGACCGGAGACGGCCAGACGCGGTTGACCCTCACGTGGCGTCAGCTCCTAGCGTCGGGCCCGGTGCCGTCCCGCCCGTACGGGCGGGCGGCGCGCCCGGCGCGGATCAGGGTCAACCCTGAGCCGGGATGGGGGGCACCCGCAGCGCGGAAATCCGCACCGGCTCCGCCCGGAGTCGGACGGAACCGGGCCGGGCGGCACAGATGATGGGGACGGCCACGCCGGACCAGCGGGGGTGGCGTGGATTCCGAGCAGACGGAAGAGGTAGATGACGTGACCGCGACGGTAGGCCACCAGGCGCAGGCCGCGGCCCGGGCGAACGACGTGTGGAAGGTGTACGGCAGCGGCGAGGCCCAGGTGATCGCGCTGCGGGGGGTCAGCGCGGAGTTCGAGCGGGGTCGGTTCACCGCGATCATGGGCCCGTCGGGCTCCGGCAAGTCGACGCTGATGCACTGCCTGGCCGGCTTGGACACGGTGACCCGGGGGGCGGTGTCGATCGGCGACACCACGGTCACCGGCCTCGGTGACGCCGGGCTGACCAAGCTGCGCCGGGACAAGGTGGGCTTCATCTTCCAGCAGTTCAACCTGCTGCCCACCCTGACCGCCAAGGAGAACATCCTGCTGCCGATGTCGATCGCCGGTCGCAAGCCCGACCCGGCCTGGTACGACACGGTGATCGACACGGTCGGCCTGCGGGACCGGCTGGACCACCGCCCGGCGCAGCTCTCCGGCGGCCAGCAGCAGCGGGTCGCCTGTGCCCGCGCGCTGGTCTCCCGACCCGAGGTGATCTTCGCCGACGAGCCGACCGGCAACCTGGACTCGCGCTCCGGCGCGGAGGTGCTCAACTTCCTGCGCAACTCGGTACGCGAGCACAACCAGACCATCGTCATGGTCACCCACGACCCGACCGCCGCCGCGTACGCCGACCGGGTGGTCTTCCTCGCCGACGGGCAGATCGTCTCGGAGCTGATCGAGCCGACCGCCGACACCGTGCTGGACACCATGAAGAAGCTGGACGCGCCGGCCGAGGTGAGCGGCTGATGTTCCGGGCGACACTGAAGAGCCTGCTGGCCCGCAAGCTGCGGCTGATCCTCTCCGGGCTGGCGGTGGTGCTCGGGGTGATGTTCGTCTCCGGCGCGTTCGTGCTCACCGACACCCTCGGCCGGTCGTTCGACGCGGTCTTCGCCGACGGCTTCTCCGAGATCGACGTGAACGTGGCGGGGAAGCCGAAGGTGGCGGTCAACGAGATGGAGGGCGAGCAGGTGGCGGCGCCGCTGCCCGCCGCCACCGTCGAGCGGGTGAAGCAGGTGCCCGGGGTGGCCGACGCGGTCGGCGTCGTCAACGCCGACGGCGCGCGGCTGATCGGCAGCAACGGCAAGGTGGTCACCTCGTTCGGCCCGCCGCAGTTGGGCGAGAACTGGACCGGCGAGAGTGAGCTGCTCCGGCTGCGCGAGGGTCGCGCTCCGCAGGCCGACGACGAGATCGTCATCAACGCGGGGTTGGCCCAGGCGGCCAAGGTCACGGTCGGCGAGCGGGTCGGGGTGCTCACCGCGTTCGAGTCGAAGCGGCGGGACTTCACGCTGGTCGGCCTCTTCGGCTACAGCGGTGACCGGGACTCGATCGGCGGGGTGAACGAGGTCATGTTCACCACCCCGGTGGCGCAGAAGCTGATGCTCGGCACACCGGACACGTTCAGCAGCATCACCGTCACCGCCGCCGGCGGAGTGACGCCGGAGGCGTTGCGCGACGACGTGGCCGGCGCCCTCGGCGCGGATTTCGACGTCAAGACCGGTGAGCAGGTCGCCGCCGACCAGGCCGCCGGCCTGAAGGAGGGCCTGCAGTTCTTCAACCGGATCCTGCTCGGCTTCGCCGCGGTCGCGCTGCTGGTGGGGACGTTCCTGATCCTCAACACCTTCTCGATCATCGTGGCGCAGCGCACCCGGGAGCTGGCGCTGATGCGGGCCATCGGCGCGAGCCGGCGCCAGGTCATCGGCTCGGTGGTGCTGGAGGCGATCGCCGTCGGCCTCATCGCCTCGGTGCTCGGCCTGGCCGCCGGCATCGGCATCGGCGCGCTGTTGGCGTGGGTCTTCGGCAACCTGGCCGGCGGGCTCACCCTGGCCGGGCTCGGCGTGCCGGCCGCCGCGGTGATCGGCGCGTTCAGCGTCGGCACGGTGATCACCGTGGTGGCGGCGCTGCTGCCCGCGCTGCGGGCGTCCCGGATCCCGCCGATCGCGGCGATGCAGGACGTGGCCACCCCGGACCGGCCGCTGACGAAGGTCACGGTCGCCGGCGGGCTGGTCACCGCGATCGGCGCGGTGCTGCTCTTCCTCGGGCTCAGCGGCAACGCCGGCGGGCAGACCCTGCCCACCATCCTCGGTGGGGTGCTCTTCGCCTTCATCGGGGTGGCGCTGCTGACTCCGCTGATCAGCCGGCCGGTGGTGAGCCTGCTCGGCGCGATCTTCGCCTGGTCGGTGCCGGGCAAGCTGGGCCGGCTCAACTCCGGGCGCAACCCGCGCCGCACCGCGATCACCGCCGCGGCGCTGATGGTCGGCATCGCGCTGGTCACCGGCGTGACGGTGATCCTGGATTCGGCGAAGGGCAGCATCAGCGCGCTGGCGCAGGACAACATCAAGGCCGAGCTGGTCATCGCCGGGGTGCAGGGCGGGCCGCGTCCGCCGAGCTTCGACCCGTCGGTGCTGGAGAAGGCGGCGGCGATCCCCGGGGTCCAGCTGGTCGACGGCGAGTACGGCGACATGGTGAAGATCAACGGTGAGAGCACCTGGGCGGGCGCGAGCAGCGACCCGGCCGCGCTGCAGCAGATCTTCGCCGCGAAGGCCAGCGCGGGAGACATCAGCCGCCTGGCGCCGGGGCAGCTGCTGGTCAGCTCCGACACCGCGACGTCGCGCAACCTGTCGGTCGGCTCCACGGTGACCGTGCAGGCGCAGCGGGGTGAGCCGCGCACGTACACCGTCACCGGCATCTACGAAAGCTCCCAGCTGCTGAACCCGGTGACGCTGCCGGCCGACGCGGCCCGGGAGTTCACCGTTCCGCAGCCGATCCAGGGCTTCGTGCAGTTGGCCCCGGGCACCTCGGTCTCGACCGTGCAGCCGCAGGTGGAGTCGCTGCTCGCGGACTCCCCCGAGGTGTCGGTGGCCGACCGGGACGCGTTCATCGAGCAGCAGGCCGGTCAGCTCGACGGGCTGCTGACGATGATCCAGATCCTGCTGGCGCTGGCCATCGTGATCGCGGTGCTGGGCATCGTGAACACCCTGGCGCTGTCGGTGCTGGAGCGCACCCGGGAGCTGGGCCTGCTGCGGGCGATCGGGCTGCGCCGGGCGCAGACCATGCGCATGATCACCGTCGAGGCGGTGGTGATCTCGGTGTTCGGCGCGCTGCTCGGCGTCGCCGTGGGCACCGGTCTCGGCGCCGCGGTGGTCGAGGCGCTCAAGGACGAGGGGATCACCGACCTGATCCTGCCCTGGTCGCAGATGGGGATCTTCCTCGGCCTCGCCGCGATCGTCGGCGTGGTCGCGGCGGTCCTCCCCGCGATCCGGGCCGCCCGGATCAACGTCCTGGGCGCCATCGCCCACGACTGACCCACCACGACGAGGGGCCCCCGCCGGTCGGCGGGGGCCCCTCGTCGCGTCAGCGCCGGGCGGGTCGCTGGCCCAGCAGCGCGGCGAGCAGCTCCAGGTCCACGCCGGTCAGGCTCGCCAACTGGTGTACGCCCTCGGTGGCCGGCAGCGGCACCTCGGCGGGTACGGCCAGCACGGCCGCGCCGGCGGCCAGCGCGCTCGCCACACCGGTGGCCGAGTCCTCGATCGCCACGCACCGCTCGATCGGCACGTCCAGCAACCGGGCGGCGGTCAGGTAAGGCTCGGGATGCGGCTTGGCCGCGTCGACCTCGTCGCCGCAGACCACCGCGTCGAAGCTGTCCCGGCCGAGGGTGTCCAGGGCCACCTCGACCAGCGGCCGGCCGCTGGAGGTGACCAGGGCGGTCGGGATGCCGGCCGCGCGGACCGCCGTCAGCAGCGCCAGCGCGCCGGGACGCCACCGCAGCCCGGTGCGGAACAGCTCCAGGATCCGCGCGTTGATCCACGCGGCGCTGGCCTCCGGATCCCGCTCGGGCTGACCGAGGTCGTCGTGCACGATCCGCATCGACGCGGCCATGCTGGTGCCGATGATCGCCCGGCGCGCGGCCTCGGAGAGCGTTCCGCCGTACACCTCGGCCAGCTCCTGCAGCGCGACGTCCCACAGCTTCTCGCTGTCGACCAGGGTGCCGTCCATGTCGAAGAGCACGGCGGCGGGGCGCGGGCTGCTCAGCGTTTCCTCAAGCGTGGTGACCGACATGCCCGGATCCTCTCAGGGCCCGGTTCAGCAGGTCCGGCCGGCATCGGCCGAGGTGACGAACACCAACCCGCTCAGCTCAGGCCGCAGGCCTTCAGGGACTGCTCGTAGCCGCGGAAGAAGGAGTCCGTCCGCTGCTCGGCCGTGCCGTGCGAACCCTCGGCGAACCACGGCTGGTCGGGGTCGTCGCCGACCGCGGCCAGCCCCTCCCGGAACTCCTCCAGGTCGCCCTCGGCCAGGGTGAGGGCCTTCGCGCGCACCGAGTCGCCGAGGTAGGCGCCGGCCATGCAGTCGGCCTGCAACTCCTGCTGGATGGTGAAGTCGTAGCGGATACCCAGGCGCACCTGGACGCCGTGCGCGTACTCGTGGCCGAGCAGGTAGAAGACGAACGCGTCACCGATCTGCCGGAACGCGGCGACCGACCAGTTCACGTCGTAGGCGATGAAGTCGCCCTGCGAGCAGTAGACGGCGTTGTTGCGCGGCAGCGGTTGCCCGCCGCAGGAAACCTGCCCCTCCCGCTGGTAGGCGGTGATCCGCCGGATCGGCTGGAACCGCTCCCCCGAGGCCCGGAACTGGGCCGTCCAGTAGCGTTCGGCGACCGCCTGCGCGTCGGCGACGTCCTGGGTGAACTCCTCGACGCTGGTGGTGCCGTCGGCCCGGGTGGCCGACGGGTCCGACGACGCCGCCGGGGGCTCAGCGCCCGGCTCCTGGCCCTGCGGGTCGGACACACCGCCGACGAAGCAGCCGGCCGAGGCGACCAGCGCGACCAGGAAGCCGGCCAGCAGGCCGCGCGAATAACGTGTTGGGCGTGTCCCCACAGTGGCCTCCCCGGCGTCCGTGTCTGCCGCAGCCAGTACCCCGACGCTCAGTCCAGCATGCGGAGTGCTCTACGGCCGGGGAACCCGGCCGGTTCAACAGGGCGACGACATGGTCGACCCACCCGACGGGCGGGGTCGCACCGCGGCTCGGGTCTCAGTAGTGGTCGCGGATGTTACGCAGCCAGGTCCCCTCCCGGGACGCGTGCTCGCCGGCCTCGTGCCGGTGCTGGGCGTCCCGGGCTGCCGCGTCGTCGTCCGGAGAGCTGAGCCGGCGACGATCCCGCCAGGCGACGTAGCCGAAACAACCGGCCATGATCAGTGCGATCAGTGCGATGGTGCCGAATACCACCCACGGTGTCATGCCTCGACGGTAACCGGGCCGAGCACGTCGGCCGCTACGCTCGCCGTCCATGACCAGCTTCGATGATCACGAGCGCCACCGCTGGGTCGGCCGCGCCGAGGCGTACGCCCGCAGTTTCGGGCGGCTCTGCGCCCACCCGGCGGACGCGCTGCTGGACGCGGCCGGGGCGCGGGCCGGCACCCGGCTGCTGGATGTCGGCACCGGGCCGGGCACCGTCGCGGGGCTCGCCGCCGGACGGGGCGCGGCGGTGACCGCGGTCGACGCCGAGGAGAGCATGATCGCCTCGGCACGGCGCTCCGCCTCCGGTGCCCGCTTCGTCCGGGCCGCGCTGCCGCACCTGCCCTTCCCCGCGAACACCTTCGACGCAGCCGTGGCGAACTTCGTGCTCAACCACGTCGGCGACCCGGCCGCCGCCGTGCGGCAGCTGCGCCGGGTGGTACGCCCGGGCGGGCTCGTGGCGTTCACCGTCTGGCCGCATCCGCAGCCGCCGCTGCAACGGCTCTGGGGGCAGGTCTACGACGCGGCCGGCGGTCCACCGCGCCCCGACCTGCCCCGCGTGGCCGCCGAGCGGAACTTCGACCGGACCCCGGCGGGAGTGACCGGGTTGCTGCGTGGCGCGGGGCTGACGGACGTGCGCTGCGAGACGCTGTCCTGGGTACACCGCGCGGACCGGGAGGACTGGTGGGCCGGGCCGGCGAACGGCATCGGCCAGCTCGGGCTGCTGCTCAGCGACGCGCCGGCGCCGCTGCGCCGGCGGGTCCGCGAACAGTACGACCGGCTCACCGCCGCCCACCTGGGCCGGGACGGGCTGCTCGGGCTGCCCACGGCCGCGCTGCTCGGCACGGGACGGGTGGGTTGACGCACGGTCGGATGTCCGGAACCGGGGGCCAGCCTCGACGTCCCCGGTGAGCGGCGCCGCGCCGACGCCGACGGAAGGAGCGCAACGTGAAGTACATGATCATGCTGTACGGCTCGCAGCAGGACTACGACGTGCTGTCCGGGCTGCCCACCGACAAGCCGCCGATGACCGCCGAGCAGGTCGCGGCGATGCACGCGCACATGGAGAAGGTGCACCAGGCGCTGGCCGAGTCCGGCGAGCTTGTCGACGCGCGTGGGCTGAGCGCCCCCGCGCACGCCCGGCGGGTGCAGCTCACCGGCGGCGTGCCGGTGGTCACCGACGGGCCGTACCCGGAGACGCACGAGGTGCTCGCCGGCTACACGATCGTCGAGTGCGCCAGCTTCGACCGGGCCACCGAGATCGCCGCTGGGTTCGTCGACCCGGACGCGGCCGGCGGGTACGTCGACGTGCGTCCGGTGCTCGACGGATTCGAGGACCTGGCTGGCTGACCGGTGACCGGCGAACGCGTCGAGGAGCTGCTGCGCCGGCTGGCGCCGCAGGTCCTCGGCGCGCTGGTCCGCCGCTACGGGCACTTCGACACCGCCGAGGACGCCACCCAGGAGGCGTTGATCGCCGCGGCGACCGGCTGGCCGCGCGACGGCGTACCGGAGAATCCCCGGGCCTGGTTGATCGCCGTCGCCGCGCGCCGGCTGACCGACCTGCTCCGCCGTGAGCAGGCGCGGGCCCGCCGGGAGGATACCGTCCACCGGTGGGTGCTGCCCGGGGACCGGGTGGCGTCGCCCGCCGACGAACCGCCGACCGACGGCGACGACAGCCTCATCCTGCTCTTCCTGTGCTGCCATCCGGCGCTCTCCCCGGCCTCCCAGATCGCGCTCACCCTGCGTGCGGTGGGCGGGTTGAGCACCGCCGAGGTGGCCCGGGCGTTCCTGGTGCCGGAGGCGACGATGACCCGGCGGATCACCCGTGGCAAGCAGCGGATCCGGGACAGCGGCCTGCCGTTCCGGATGCCCACCGGGGCGGAGCGGCCGGCCCGCCTCGCCGCCGTGCTGCACGTGCTCTACCTGATCTTCAATGAGGGGTACGCCCGCACGTCCGGGCCCGGTCTGCTCCGCGCGGATCTCTCGGCCGAGGCGATCCGGCTGGCCCGGCTGCTGCACCGGCTGCTGCCGGACGATCCGGAGGTCGCCGGGCTGCTGGCGCTCATGCTGCTCACCGACGCCCGCGCGCCGGCCCGGATCGGGCCACACGGCGAACTGGTTCCGATGGCCGAGCAGGACCGCCGCCGATGGAAGGCCGACCAGATCGCCGAGGGCGTGGCGCTGGTCAGCGCCGCGCTGCCCCGCGGGCCGGTCGGGCCGTACCAGGTGCAGGCGGCCATCGCCGCCGTGCACGACGAGGCGCGGAGCGCCGAGGCGACCGACTGGGCGCAGATCACCGCCCTCTACGAGGTGCTGCTCGGGTTCTCCGACAACCCGGTGGTGGCGCTCAACCATGCCGTCGCGGTGGCCATGAGCCGCGGCGCGCCGGCCGGACTGGAGCTGCTCGACCGGCTCCGCGCCGACGGTCGACTCGCCGATGACCCACGGCTGCCCGCCGCCCGGGCGCACCTGTTGGAGCTGGTCGGCGACCGGTCCGGCGCCCGGGACGCCTACCGCGCGGCGGCCGCCAGGTCGACGAATCTGGCGCAGCAGCGCTACCTGCGCGCCCGCGCCGACCGGCTGAGCGACGCCGACTGAGCGCCGGGCCGGGAGGAGGCCTGGTAGGTCGCCTGCTCGCCGGCCCGACCTGGCGCAGGTCGGCGCTCCTGCCGGGTGGATGTCAGGGGCTGGCGGCCAGGAAGACGAAGGCGGCCAGCAGGACCAGGTGCACGCCGCCCTGCAACAGGGTCGCCCGGCCGGGCACCACGGTCAGCACGCCGGTCACCGCGGTGAGCGTGAGCAGCGCGAGCTGGGTGCCGCCGAGGCCGAGCAGCAGCGGCCCCTCCAACCAGATCGAAGCGATCGCGATAGCCGGAATGGTCAGGCCGATGCTGGCCATCGCCGAGCCGAGTGCGAGGTTCAGGCTGATCTGCACCCGGTCGCGGCGGGCGGCGCGAGCGGCGGCCAGGGTCTCCGGCAGCAGTACCAGCAGGGCGATGATCACGCCCACGAAGGCGTGGGGCAGGTTCGCCGCGGCCACCCCCGCCTCGATGGTCGGGGAGACGGTCTTGGCATCGCCGACCACCGCGACCAACGCCACGAGCAGCAGTCCGAGGCTGATCAGCGCGTCGCGGGTCGACGGCGGTTTGGCATGCGCCTCCTCGTCGACCACCTGACCCGCGCTGTCGACCGGCAGGAAGTAGTCGCGGTGCCGGCCGGTCTGCACCAGCACGAAGAGCCCGTAGAGGGCCAGCGACGCGATGGCGGCGAAGGTCAGCTGGGCCGGGCTGAACTCCGGGCCAGGCCGGCTGGTGGTGAAGGTCGGGATGACCAGGCTGAGGGTGGCCAGGGTGACCACGGTGGCCAGCGCCCCGCCGGTGCCCTCCGGGTTGAACAGCGCGACCCGCCGGCGCAACGCCCCGAGCAGCAGGGACAGGCCGAGGATGCCGTTGCAGGTGATCATGATGGCGGCGAAGACGGTGTCCCGGGCCAGCGACTGGGTCTTCTCCGGCCCGCTGATCATGAGCGTGACGATCAGCGCGACCTCGATGACGGTGACCGCGACGGCGAGCACCAGCGAGCCGTACGGCTCCCCCACCCGGTGGGCGACCACCTCGGCGTGGTGCACGGCCGCCAGCACCGCGCCACCCAGCAGCACCGCGACCAACACGACGAGAGGCCCGGCCAGATCCCGGCCCCAGGTTCCGAGCAGCACCAGCACGGCGAGCACGGGTACGGAGACAGTCCAGTCGGTCAGTCGGGAGCGGAGCAGCGCGGCCATGCACCAACCCTGCCAGGCGAATGGATCATGTGCCCACTGCCGGCGGCAATCAATTCAGTACCGATCGTGACGGTCGGGCCGGCGGAGCGCGCCCTTCGGCTGTCGGGACTGGCTCGGCGCGCTGGCCTGGTCGGCCTTCGGCAACATCGTGGGCGGGGCGGGTCTCGTCGCGTTCCTGAGCCTGAGGGCGGATGCCGGGCCGGCGGGCAGGCCGCCCTTTGGCATCATCGCCACGTGAAGGCCGAAGGAGTGGCCCGGCCGACGGTTTCCGCGCGGGCGACAGCACAGAACTCCTGGATCCGCGCGCGGACCGGCTCCGTTTCACGCCCAAGCACCTTGTAGGACAGTCCCGCGTTGTTCGGCAGCCGGCTGACCCCGGCGACGAGCGGAAGCTCGTCGTCCCAGATGGGCGGCATCCGATCGGCGACTCGACAGGTCGGCTCAGGAGCGGTGAGCAGCAGGGCGTTGCCGAAGACGTGGAAATCGCCGAGCACGCCCCGCCGGTCCACGCCGAACCGCGCGGGGTCGACGACGTACTTCTCCACGAACAGGTCGGGCCCAGCGGGACGGGCGGCCCGGACGGCGCAGGAGAAAAGGTCGTACTGGAAGAGCTCTCCGTCGCGGTGGTGCTTGCGTCCCGGCAGCAGGATCTCGGAGTACAGCACCGTTCCGGACTCCGGCAGCGTGATGGAGGTGTGGGTGACGAACCGGCTGTGCCGGTAGGGAATGGTCGGCTCCGGAAGGTACTCCAGGTAGGCATCGTCCGCGAGGGTGATCCGCTGGAGCTGGCTGGCATGGTTCGCGTCCATCTCCTGGATCTTGTTCGCCGCCTGCGTGGTGAGGTGGGCCCGCGCGCCCTCGCCGAGCGAAACGTCGATCCGGTACCGGTCACCCTGGAGCATCCCGCCCGAGGTGGAGATGATGAACACGCAGGCCATCTCGGGCATCGCAGGATCCCAGTGAAGTGCCCGCTGCACCAGGAGCGGTGCCTGGCGGAACAGATCGGCTAGCACCGTCCGCTCGCCGCGCTGCTCGAACCTCAGCCGCAGCAGGCCGACCTTCCCCGGCGCACCGCCGGGGAGCTGAGCCGGCTCGTCGAGGTACGGCGCTAGCTCCGGTGCGTCGTCCAGGGAGATCATGCCGGCACCGGTCGTGTCCGCGACTGTCGGCCGGCGGGCGGCTGACCCGCTTCGGCCGGTAGGTCGAACAGCGCGTGGTAGCGGATAAGCGAGATGAGTTCGTCGATACCCTCGCCTGTCTTGCAGTTGGTGAAGACGAAGGGCTTGTCGCCACGCATCCGGGTTGCGTCCGCGGCCATCACGTCGAGGTCCGCTTCGACGTACGGCGCCAGGTCGATTTTGTTGATCACCAGGATATCCGACTGCGAGATGCCCGGGCCGTTCTTGCGGGGGATCTTGTCGCCGGCGGCCACGTCGATCACGTAGATGAAATAGTCCACCAGCGCCGGGCTGAAGGTGAGGGTCAGGTTGTCTCCGCCACTCTCGATGAGCACAAGGTCGCTGTCGGGAAACCGAGTCTCCATGTCCTCCACTGCGGCGAGGTTCATGCTGGGGTCCTCCCGCACCGCCGTGTGCGGGCAGGCACCGGTCTCCACCCCGATGATCCGTTCCGCCACGAGCACGCCGGTCAGCGCTCTCCGTACGTGCGCGGCATCCTCCGTGGTCACCACGTCGTTGGTGACCACGAGCACCCGCAGGCCGCTCTCCACCAGACGGGGCACGACCGCCTCGATGATCGCCGTCTTGCCGCTGCCGACTGGACCTCCGACGCCGATCCGACTGACTGTCTTCATAGCCACTCCCAGAACCAAGTTGTCAATTCATGAACATGCGGATGTGCGCGTCGACGTGAGCCGCGGCCAACACGTCCATCACCGGCGCGAAGGCCGCCATGTCGTCGAGACGTGCGCCCGCCACTGCCTGGTACTCCTCGGCCGCCGTCGCGTTGACCTGGTAGAGGATCGCCTGGGTTTCCAGATGGTCGACCCGCATCAGCCGCAGGGCGGCACTCAGCACCGTGGCCGCGACGCCGTATTGGTGAACGGCGAAGGCATCCTGCTCGCTGAGCCCGAGGCTGGCGAAAAGCGCGCCGACTGCGACCGGGTAGGTGACCGGGACTCCGTCGGCCTCGGCGTCGCGGAACCGCTTGTCGAGCACCGTGTCACCGACGATCTGCGCGGCCGCCTCGGCCAGCTTGCGCCCCATGCGCAGGCTCATCGTCCGGGCTTCCTCGGGAAGCTTGCGGAGGTGGACGGCCTCGTCCGCGCGGCGGACAAGGTCCAGATCCCCGGCCAGAGCACCCCGGTGCCCCTGCAGTAGCGCTACGCCGTCCCCGGTGGCCGCCAGATGGGTAACGGTCTGGACGAACTCGGCCAGCTCGGCCGCGTTCCGCACGACACCTGTCTGCACTGCCATCTCCAGCCCGCCGGAGAAGGCGAAGGCACCTACCGGAAACGTCAAGTCGCCGAACTGGAGAATCCGCAGGGTCGCCGGGATCGCCGGTTCGGGCGCAGTCATCTGTCGATGGGTTCGGGCAGATGTGAGTGCGGCGTCGAGTCGGCGCCGCCGAACAGGCGGCGGGACTCATGCGGAGCGAGGTACGCGATCACCTCGGTGCCGGGAACGAAGCTGTGCGAAATCCCGCTGAGGTCATGGGTGCGCATCACCGAGTCCATCACCTTGCGGTCCACGGTGAGCGGGACGTACATCCGGGTTCCCTTCACCACCGCCGGCCAGTGCTGGTTGCCGATGGCGTGGCCCAGCTCGACGGCCGAGCGCAGGCCCAGCTCCGCGGGCTCCTTCTCCAGCCGGCTCAGGTCGATGACCATTACCTCGCCCAACTGAACGTGCGCCACGATGGCGGCCGGCGTGCTCTCGTCCCAGAACAGGATGTCGCCGTCACGCAGCCGGTTTCCCCGACCTAGCGACAGCGCTACCTCGATCCCGTCCGCAGTGTGCTTGCGCAGCCGGTTCTTCTGCGCCTCCCACTGATCGAGCAGCAGGCGGTCCACCCGTGCGGCGCCGAGCCGACTCTCCCACGCGGGCTCGTTCGCGTTACCCAGTACCGATTCGACAAGCATCTCGTCGTCCTTCGCTCCGAACTAGATGGTGTAGCGGATGGTGGTGCCGACGCGGGGTCGAGCAGCGGACGCGGTCCGGGGACGGACGCAGGGGGTGAGCGCCCGTCAGCTGAAGAAGTACAACTGGGTCAGGGGCAGGTTCCGCGCCGGCGGCACGGTGGCATGCACGCCGTCGACGGTCACCGCGAAGGTCTCCGGATTGACCTCGATGTGCGGCAGAACGTCGTTGCGCACCATGTGGCGCTTGGTCAAACCCCGCGTCCCGCGTACCGGGAGAACTCGCCGGCGCAGGCCCAGTTTCTCCGCGACACCGGACTCGTAGCCGGCCTGCGACATGAAGGTCACGCAGCTCTGGCTCAGGGCCGCGCCGTAGGCGCCGAACATCGGCCGATAGAGCACCGGTTGCGGCGTGGGCACGGACGCGTTCGGGTCACCCATGATCGACCAGAGGATCATCCCGTTCTTGATCACCATCTTGGGTTTCGCGCCGAAGAAGGCCGGCTCCCACAGCACCAGGTCGGCGATCTTGCCCGGTTCCACCGAGCCAAGCACGTGGGAAATTCCCTGGGTGATCGCGGGATTGATGGTGATCTTCGCGATGTACCGCAGCACCCGGAAGTTGTCGTTGTCCGGCGCGTCCTCGGGTAGCTTGCCCCGCGCGACCTTCATCACGCTGGCCAACTGCATGATCCGCAGCCAGTTCTCGCCGATGCGACCCATCGCCTGGGAGTCGCTGGACATCATCGAGATGACGCCAAGATCGTGTAGGACATCCTCAGCCGCGATCGTTTCCGCCCGGACTCGACTTTCCACGAACGCCACGTCCGAGGGGACCTTGGGGCTCAGGTTGTGGGCGACCATGATCATGTCGAACAGCTCCGCCTGGCTGTTGACACCAGACGGATTAGTCGGCGTGGTGGAGCTCGGCAGGCAGTTGATCTCGCCGGCCACCTTGATGATGTCCGGTGCGTGGCCGCCACCGGAGCCCTCGGTGTGGTACGTGTGGATCGTCCGACCCTCGAACGCGGCGACGCTGTCCTCGATGTACCCGCTTTCGTTGAGCGTGTCGGTGTGCACGGCCACCTGGACGTCGAACCGCTCCGCCGCGGTCAGCACCGACCGGATCGCCTGTGGCGTCGCACCCCAGTCCTCGTGCAGCTTGAACCCGGCCGCTCCGGCTACCGCCTGCTCCTCCAACGGCCCGAGACCAGAACTGTTGCCCTTGGCGATCAGCCCGATGTTGATGGGGATGCCCTCGAAGGCGCGCATCATCGCATGCAGGTTCCACGGCCCCGGTGTGCAGTTCACTCCGTTCGAACTGTCACTCGGACCGGTCCCGCCGCCCCAGATGGTGGTGATGCCGTTGCTCAACGCCGCGTAGGCCTGCTGCGGCGCGACCAGGTGCACGTGCGAGTCGATGCCACCGGCGGTCAGGATGAGATGCTCGCCCGAGATCGCGTCGCTGCCCGGCCCGACCACCAGCTCCGGCGTGACCCCTTCCATCGTGTCCGGGTTGCCGGCCTTGCCGACGCCAGCGATTCGACCGTCCTTGATCCCCACGTCGGCCTTCACCACGCCGAGCCGCGCGTCCAGGACGGTCACGTTGGTGATGACCAGGTCGACGACGCCGTTTGAGCTGGTGAACTCGGCGCTGGAACCCATGCCGTCGCGCAGCGTCTTCCCGCCCCCGTACAGCGCCTCGTCGCCGAGCGTCCGAAGATCGCGCTCGATCTCGACGTAGAGCTCCGTGTCACCCAGCCGAATCTTGTCGCCGGTGGTCGGCCCGTACAGTCCGGCGTACTCCTGCCGAGATATCTGACTCATCACTCTGCTCCCAGGCCACGGTCCGCGGCCCCTGGTCCGGCTCTGTCTAGGTCGCGGTGTCTTCGCGGGAGGTGGACCGAAATCCCCGGCTCCGCGCCCGTTGGAAGGCCTCCGATCGGTCCGGCTGATAGCCCGGGGTAGGGCCGGTGCCGGTCCACCCGTTGACCAGGCCGTTGAACCCGTGCACCCGCTGCCGGCCCGCATAAGGCACGAGCTGGACCGTCTTGCGGTCGCCCGGCTCGAACCGAACGGAGGTGGCCGCCGGGATGTCCAACCGCCAACCGAAGGTCGCCTCCCGGTCGAACTCCAGGCTCCGGTTCGTCTCGAAGAAATGAAAATGCGAGCCGACCTGGATCGGACGATCCCCGGTGTTGACCACCTGGATCCGAATGGTCGGCCGGCCCACGTTCAGCTCCAGCGGCTCCTCGCGCAGGACGTACCCGCCGATGGGCCACCGGTGCTTGGCGGTGGGCCCGGGGTGTCGGCTGTAGTCCTTACCCATTCACTGCCTCGCATCTCTCTCGCCGCCCCACTGGGCTGTGGCTACTGGATCGGGGCGTGCACCGTCACCAGTCGGCTGCCGTCGGTGAACACGGCCTCGACCTGAACCATCGGCACCATGTCGGCCACGCCGTCCATCACATCGGCGCGAGTGAGGGCATGACTGGCGTCATGCATCACCTCTTCCAGCGCCTTGCCCTCCCGTGCCCCTTCGAGTGCCGCCGCAGCTACCACGGCGACCGCCTCGGGGTAGTTGAGCTTGATTCCGCGGTCCCTGCGTGCCGTGGCGATCTGGGCCAGGGAGAGGATGGTCAGCTTCTCCAGCTCCTTCGGCGTGAGATGCAATGTCTCGTCCCCTGTGTCGACCCATGCTCCGCGAGAAGAACAGACGCGCCGGGGCGTCCGAGACCACCATAGGCGTTCTAATCGACTCTGAAGGGATGAATGGGATAAACGACTTTGGTCGCGACGGCCGCCCGGCCAACCGCGTGAGCCGCCGCAGTGCGGATCAAACGGTCCCTTCACAATGCAAAGTGTCTTCGGTGACGCTGATGGCGTCTGCGATGCTGTGGGCGTGGAGTACGTGTCCAGATTGCCGCGACCGCCGCTGGACGGGCTGATCGACGACCTCTACTACCTGCAGGGTGCGCCGCCGTACGCCCTGCTGACGCTGCCGGCAAGTCCGGCGGCGCTGCTCATCGTCAACCTCGGGGCGCCGTTCCGCATCCGCGCCGGCACCGACATCGAGACGGCCGAGTACGCCGACGGCTGCGTGGTCACCATGCCCACCCGCGCCTTCGAGTTCGGCTATCCGCCGGAGACCCGGTCAGTCGGCGTGCACTTCAAGCCGTGGGGGCTGGCGCCGTTCCTGCCGATGCCCGCGGCCGAGCTGTGTGACCGGCCGGTGACGGTAGAGCAGGTTTGGGGCCGGCCCGGCATTGCTGAGCTGCGGGACCGGCTGGCCACGGCGGATGGACCGCACGAGATGCTGACGCTGCTCGAGGAGGAGCTGATGCGACGGCTGTGCGAGACCACCGGCCTGGGGCTGGTCCGCCATGCGAGCAGCGTCATCGCGGCGACCAGCGGGGCGGTGGTGATCGGCGACCTGAGGGTGGCAGCCGGTGTCAGCAGCACTCATCTGGCACAGCGGTTCAAGGAGCTCATCGGCGTCACGCCGAAGCGGCTGGCCCGCACCTACCGCTTCGCCGCCACCGTGTTCGCGATCGACCCCGCCGGGCCGATCGACTGGAGCGACCTCGCCGGTGGCGCAGGCTATTTCGACCAGGCCCATTTCAGCCACGAGTTCCGGGCGTTCACCGGGCTCACGCCGACCCGGTACGTCGAAGTCCGGCGGCGGTTCCTGCGCGAACATCCCGGCCACGCGCTGGACGGCTGGCCGCTGCCGGCCGATTGATTTCGTACAAGAGCGACAGCTCACGGCACGCTAATTTGGGGGCACCCCGCAGCAGAGGAGAGCCCCGTGGGCAAGGTGGTCATGTACAGCTCGGTGTCGGTGGACGGCTTCGTCGCGGACGAGAATGACCAGCCCGGACCGCTGTTCGAATGGTTGTCCAGCGGTGACGTCCCGTTGGACGAGAGCGGCGAGCTGAAGGTGTCGCAGACGTCCTACGACTACACCCGGCCGTACTGGGACCAGATCGGGGTGACAGTCGTCGGCCGCCACGTCTTCGACCTGACGGACGGCTGGGACGGGAAGCCTCCGGGCGGGATCGACCACGTGGTCGTCGTGACGCACCGGCCGGAGCCCGAGGGCTGGGACCCCGCGGCGCCGTTTCACTTCGTCGACGGCGTCGAAGCAGCCGTGGCCAAGGCGCAGGAGCTTGCGGGTGACCGCGTGGTCGAGGTCGCCGCTGGCGACGTCGGTGGCCAGGTGCTTGCCGCGGGCCTGGTCGACGAGGTGCGCATGGACGTCGTACCCGTGGTGTTCGGGTCCGGCAAGCGCTACTTCGGGTCGGTCCACGCCCAGCACCTGTTGGAGGATCCTGAGGTGGTGATTCAGGGCAACCGGGTGCTTCACCTGCGCTATCGGGTGCGCCGTTGACCGATCTGAGCGGGTACGCGAAAAGGTCCACTGCGAACGGTGTCAACCTCAACTGTGAAGAGCCATCAAACGCCGGCCAGGCCCTGCGGGCTGTTGTACGGGATCGGTGCGCTGGTCACCTCGTGGAGCGAACCGTCCGGCTGGACGGCATATCCCACGAGCTTCGAGGCGTTGCCGTAGATCTGGTACAGGTAGGCCCCGTCCGGGGTCAGCCAGTTGTCGCTCGGACCGCTGCTGACGGTGCCGTTGAGGGCTCGGAAGGTGCCGTCGCCCGGGACCCGCGGGCAGGCGGGATCCTGGGCCAGCACCGGCTCGGGCCCGTCGACGCGGAAGCTGCTAATGCCGCTGTAGCCGAAGTTCGTCGCGAACACCCACCGGTCGTCGGGCGAGACGGACAGCCAGCAGAGTTCGGAGGGCTTGCCGGCGCTCGTGTCGATCTGCACGAGCCGGCCGATGTCGACCCGGCCGTCGCCGGCGATGGTGCCCATCACGATGCCGTCGCCCACGGCCTGCCCGATGACGAAGGTGTCCGGCCGGTGGTGCAGGAAGGCGATGTAGAAGGGGGATCCGCCGTTCGCGTCGTACAACGAGGGCTCGCCGAGCTCACCATTCGGAAGGACAGGGAAGACGATCAGGCCGTCGGGATCGGGTTCGTTCGACGCGATCGACTTCAGCTGGCCGTCCGGCCCGGGGACCCAGAGGATCGCCGACCCGTCCGGGTTCGCGGTGGGTGGCTGGTCGAACGTGGTGCCGACGAAGAGGAACCGCTGGTCCGGCGAGAGCGTGGCCATGGTGGCGACCCGGTTCGGCTTGTCCGGCGTGTTCGCCGTGTAGCGGTCCAGCCGCAGGCTGAGTTTCCCGGCACTGTCGATCGACACCAGGCGGACGTGGTCCGGCCCGAACGAGTGCAGCACGAAGAGTGTGCCGATCGACGGCGCGTACGCCAGGGACTTGGCCGTGCCGCTCCTACCGGTGACCGGGTTTCCGGTCGAGATGACGTCCACCAGCGTGAGCCGGCCGTCGCCACCCACACTGAAGCTGGACACGGTGTTGTCGCCGCCGTTCGTGGCGAACAGGAATCGCCGATTCGGCGTGAGGATGACACTGCCGGCGCCCTCGAACGCGTTCGGTGCGCTCTCCTGTCCGCTGATCGGCTTGAAGGTCCCGGAACCTGCGCCGCCGGTGGGGACGCGCTCCACCTCGGTGATCATGCCGTCCGCGGAGCGCCGGTAGTGGATGATGGCGTTGCGCGTCTCGTTCGTCTGCAGGTAGAGGTGCCCGCCATGCCGGACGCCCTGCGCCGCCTCGGCCACCACCTCGTTCTTGCTCCCCATGTCGACGCCTCCGCATCCCGCTCCGTTGACAATCAGCGCTCCGCCGATGCTCGGCTAGCCGCGGCCTCCCGGAATGGCGGCATATCGATACAGCGCCACTGTGCCGGCAGCAAACCTGCCGTGCGACGTCCGAGCCGGCTTGACGCGCGCGTCTGTCCGACGCCTGAGGCTCGTTCCTCGCTGGCCACCCTCTGCTGCTGGAAGCGCCGGCACATCTGTTGGGCCCAAGTCCCAGCGCTGCCACGACCGGCCCAAGCCGAAACTACATAACGGGGCTACGCCTTGTGGCCGTTACCACGATTCCCGACGAGCGGCCTGCGGGGTTGGTGACAACGCCTGTGGCCGCGGGTTGAGCTGGCAGGGCACTGCGGCGAAGTGCATGGAGAGCTTCCTGGTCTCAGAGTCTGTCGGGGAGTGTCGGTCAGTCGGGCGCGGAGCAGCGCGGCCTGGCACCAACCCCGCCAGGTGAATGGATCATGTGCCCACTGCCGGCGCCAATCGACGACAGTCGTGTAAAACTGCAGGAAATCCGACCTCAATACACATTGACGCTTTCCTATTTTTCGATGCTCTTCCGTGATCTCCCCGTCGCCTGCCCGTCGCTTCCGGCTTAAAGACTCGCGTCCGGTACGGCATCCATCAGAAAAACGAGGGAGCGGGAAAGTCGTGCGAAAATCCCTGAAACGCGCGCTAATCACGGCGCTCGTCCTGCTGCTCACGCCGATCGGCGTGGCGACCACCGCCAACCCGGCCCAGGCAGCGCCGATCGGCGATCACGTCCTGCACTGGAACGACGTGCTCCTCAAGACCTACCGGTCGGCCGGCGGCGCGCCCGGCCCGCTGGCCCGCTCCGGCGCGATGATGCATCTCGCGATGTACAACGCCGTCAATACCATCAACTGCTACAAGTCGGGCAGCTACAACGCGTTCGACTGTTTGGCGATCGACTACACGGGCGACAACAGCATCAGTGGCGGTTGGGCCAATCCCGATGTCGAGACGGCCATCGACTACGCCGCACATACCGTTCTGGCTGGACTCTATCCGTCGATCAGCTTCACGGCGGATCTTGCCGCCGCCCAGGACGGCATCCCGGCCGACGCCGCCCAACAGCAGGGACGCAGCATCGGCGTCAAGGCCGGCACCAACATGCTCAGCTACCGGCAGAGTGACGGTTCGGCGAACAACGCGGCGTACACGCCCAGCACCAGCCCCGGTTACTGGCGTCCGACCGGTTCCGGCAACGCCGCCACGCCGAACTGGGGCAACGTGACCATGTTCTCCCGCGCCTCCGAGGCGTACAAACTCAACAGCCTCCGCCCACGGCTGCCCGGCGGCTACTCGACGATGCCGGCGCTGCTGAGCAGTTCCGCCTACGCGAGCCAGGTCAACGAGGTCAAGAGCCTCGGCCGGGCCACCGGCTCCACCCGCACCGCCACCCAGACCCAGATCGCCTGGTTCTGGGCCAACGACCTCGACGGCACCTACAAGCCGCCGGGCCAGTTGTACGCCCACACCCGGATCGTGTCAGCCCAGCGCGGCCTGGACCAGATGGCCAACCTGCGCCTGTTCGCCCTCGTCGCCGGCGCCATGGCCGACGCCGGTATCGCCTCCTGGGACGCCAAGTACCTGACCAACATCGACCTGTGGCGCCCGGAGTCCGCCATCCAACTCGCCGGCACCGACGGCAACGCCCAGACCACCGCCGACACCGCGTGGCGGCCGCTCTCCGCGGACCGCAACGGCGTCAATTTCAGCCCACCGTTCCCCGCGTACGTCTCCGGTCACGCCACCTTCGGCGCCGCCTGGGCCAGGACGATGGAACGCTACTTCGGCACCGACAACATCTCGTTCACCGCCACCACCGAAGACCCGCACGCCGTCGGCGTCACCCGCACCTTCACCAGCTTCAGCGCGGCCGCGATCGAGAACGCCCGCAGCCGCATCTACCTCGGCGTGCACTATCAGTGGGACGCCGACTACGGCGTATCCACCGGCAACAAGGTCGCCGACTACGTGACCAGCAAGATGCTGCAGAAGGTCCTCAACGGCGGCAGCTACCCCTCCGCGACCGGCTGCGACGAGGTCGGCGACGACTGGGTCTACGCCCAGCGGATCTACAGCGCCTACTCCTGCCGGCAGGACTCCGCGTCGTCGTGGACGCTCGTGGTGTACCCGTGGCCGTGACGGCCGCCGAGGCTCCTAGCAGTTCGCGCTGAACGCGTACCCCGGCGTGTCGTACGACCCGCCGGGGTACGCGCCGCTCGTCGGGCGGCTAGCCTTTCCAGCCCTGGCAAAAAACCGCCTCCAGGCGGGAGAACGGCGAACGTCTCCCCGGAGTCCAGGCGAAGAGCGTGGCTGGCGGCCATGGAGGATCAGGGTCATGGGGCGCAGATCTGCCGGGTGGGCGTGGTCGAAAGTCAGCACGATTCACTCGGTCGGTGACACGGACGCCGCCGTGTGTGCCGGTGAGATCTACTCCTACAGGTACCGCCTCTACCCGCACTCCGAAAGTTCCTACGAGCGCTGCGTCGGCTTGACCTGGTGCTCGAACTGCCGCGAGTACTGCGGGGCCATGGTCTTCGTGCCGCGGAACGAACCGCTCCCGGATCTGCTTGCCGATCTGCCGGTCCGGGATCGGGAGCGGCTGGCCCGCAGCGAGGTGAAGCTGCTCGACCACCTTGATCGCCTCGTCCGGCGCGGATCGTGGGCGATGGGCCCGCAGCCTGGCGAGCGGGACAGCCCACAGTAGAGCTTCGTGCTAGGTTCATCATCGTCGATTGATTTTGCTGTGCAGTCCGCCGTCGACGGTTGCCTGTTGCCGGCCACACCGACCGCAGATCAACACCGGGGGAACCCATGTCGAGCCGCCGTCCGGCGCGCCGGAGATTCTGGTCCCGCGCCCTCCCCACGTCCGTCGCGCTCGGCGCGCTGCTCGCGGCCACCGCTCCGGCGGCGACCGCCTCGGCCGGGTCTTCCGCCCCCGGCGCCACCAATCCGGTGGTGAGCTGGGACCTCAACGCGCAGACGGCGATCTGGGACGTCGCGGCGCAGCAGCCGAACGAGCAGGTGCGTAGCTTCGCGATGGTGAACGGCGCGGTCTACGACGCGGTGAACGCGATCGCGGGTAAGCCTTACCAGCCGTACCTGGTCGCGCCGGCGGCCCGGGGCACAGAATCGGTGGACGCGGCCGTCGCCACCGCCGCCCACGGTGTGCTCGCCGCCCTCTTTCCCAACCAGCAGGAACGGCTCCGGGCGGAGTACGACGAGGCGCTCGGCGCGATCCCCGACGGTCCGCCGAAGCAGGGCGGCGTCCGGGTCGGTGCCCGGGCAGCGACCGCGATGGTGGCCGCGCGACAGGACGACGGCGCGTTCGGCGACCAGCAGTGGACGGTCGGCACCGAGCCCGGCCAGTGGCGTCCCACACCGCCGCTGTTCCTGTCCCAGGGGGCCTGGACGGGGCACATGCGTCCGTTCCTGCTCCCCCGCGCGTCACTGTTCCGCGCGCCCGGCCCGCCGCCGCTGACCAGCAAGGAGTACGCCCGGGAGGTTGCCGAGGCCAAGGAGGTCGGCTCGGCGTCCAGCACGGTGCGCACCCAGGACCAGACCGAGGCCGCGCTCTGGTGGCACGACCGGCAGTCAGCCTCCTGGGAGATCAAGCGTCAGCTCGCCACCACCCAGCGATTGGACGCGCTGCAGACCGCGCGCTTCTTCGCGATGACCGACCTCATCGTGGCCGACTCGGGGGTTGCCTGCTTCAGCCAGAAGGAGCAGTGGCGCTACTGGCGTCCGGTCACCGCCATCCAGCAGGCCGACACGGACGGCAACCCCCGGACGGCGGCGGACCCGGACTGGACACCGTTGCTCGTCACGCCACCCTTCCCCGAGTACCCGTCCGGCCACGCGTGCGGGACCGGCGCGCGAATGTCGCTCTACCGGCACTTCTTCGGCAGGGACGACGTGTCCTTCAGCGGATCCAGCGCGGACTCTGGGACGACCCGGCACTTCGACAGCTTCTCCGAGGCGCTCGACGAGCTCATCGGCGCGCGTGTCTGGGGCGGTGTCCACTTCCGCAGCGCCGACGTCGACGGCGCGGAGCTCGGTGAGGCGGTCTTCCGCTATGCGGTGCGGCACCATTTCCGCCCGCTGAGGTAGTCCGTACACCGTGCGGCCGCGCCGGGTTCTCTGCTCTGCTTAGATCGTTGCGACGATCGAGCAAGGGAGCGGTACACCGTGACGCCAGAACTTCAGGAGCAGGAAGAACGCCTCCAGTTCGACCGCTTCGACCACAACGACGCCTGGGACCTGGGAGATCGTCTGGTCAGGCTGGCCAGGGAGCGGGGCCATTCCGTCACCGTCGACATCCGCCTCGGCGACCAGCAGGTCTTCCACTACGCGCTGCCCGGCACCACCGCCGACAACGACGACTGGATCGAACGCAAGATCCGCGTCGTCCGCCGGTTCGGACACAGCTCCTACCTCGTCGGCCAGTCCTACCGTGACCGCGGCACCACCTTCGAGGAGCAGTCCCACCTCGAGCCGGCCCTGTACGCCGCGCACGGCGGCTGCTTCCCGATCATCCTCCGGGGCACCGGCCCGGTCGGCACCGTCACCGTCTCGGGCCTGCCCCAACTCGACGACCACCGCCTCGTCGTCGAGGCGCTCGGGCTCCTCCTGAATTCCAAGAACCCCGAGTAGAGAGCTCCGTCTGAGCGCGTACGCGAAGGACGATCAGACGCGCCCGCACCAGCCGCGATCGACTCGGCTTCCATAAAGTCGGGGTGTCGCCGGCGGCGGACACCGCGACTTCAGTGACCTCGAGTGGATCAAGCCGGGCTGCCCGCCACCCGTGGGGTCGTCCACGACACGGTGCCGGAGCGCGCAAGGCGTGCTCCGGCACCGGTCGCGAGCCGGCCGGCACCGGCTCGACGTCATCACCTCACAGGTGGGCCTTCAGGTAAGCGCCGGCCGCCAGCAACTGGGTGCGCGCCCGCTCGTCGGCGACGGTCGCGGCGAACGACGCGAACCGGTCGAGCGCTGCCTCGGCCTGTGCCTTGCGCCCGGCCTTCGCCATTCGCTCGGCCACCTGAAGCTGGCCCTTGAGCGCTGCCGCGCGGTGCGGCAGGACCAGCCCCTGCGCGCGGTAGCGTTCGAGGAGCGCCCCGGTGTGCGCGAACGTCGCCACCACCTCGAACGACGCCGTCGCCTCCACCACGTTGCCGGCCTTGTCGGTCGCCACCGCGGTCACCCGGTGGGTGCCCGCGGTCGGCGCGACCGCCCCCGTGACTGGCTCGCCGTCCAGGCGCACCTGCACGGACGCGACGCCCGACGCCGCGTCCTGCGCCGACGCCGTGACCGGCAACTGCGCGCCCAACTGGTAGGTGCCGCCGTCCTTCACACCGCCGAACGACACCACCGGCGCCGCCGAGTCGACCTGCACCGACACGACCGACAGCGGCGAGACGTTGCCCGCCTCGTCGACCGCCCGGAACCGCAGCTCGCGCTTGCCGTTCTCGGTCACCGCCACCGGCTGCCGGTAGTCCACCCACTCGCCGTCACCGACCGCGTAGGAGATCCGGAGCGGTCCGCTGCTGTCGTCCGTCGCGCTCGCCGACACGGTGACCGGCGAGACGTACCAGCCGTTCGCGCCGTTGGGCGCCGCCGGGTCGACCGCCACCGACACCGACGGCGGCGTCGTGTCGACCAGCCGGAAGTAGTCGAACGCCACCGTCACCGGCGACACCTGCTCCGGGCCCAGCGCCATCAGACCGAACGACGTCATCGCGGCGTCGTTGGTCACCGGGTCACCGAGCGAGGTCCAGTTGACCCCGCCGTCGCTGATCTCGGCCGAGTAGGTGTTCCCGGTCCGCTTCAGCCGCAGGTCGTACCAGCCGCTCTCGGTCGCCTCCGCGACGTCGATCGACCGGTTGCCGCCGTTGCCGAACTGCCCGTCGCGCTCGGAGACCAGCTCGGCGCGCAGGTCGACAGGTGAGCCGCTGGTATTCGTCGCCAGCACGTCGAACTTCACGTAGTTGTCGTCGTCGGCGTACACCAGGAACCCGGCGAGCTGCCAGCGGTGCAGCATCGACGGCGTCAGCCGGGTCTGGATCGTCCAGTCCCCGTCCGGCAGGTCCTGGAGCAAGAAGTTGCGCGGCGAGGCGGAGTTGTCGCCGTTGATGTCGCCCGGCTGCGTCTCGATCCGCAGCTGACCGTCGGCCACCGCGACCTTCGTCGAGTCGTAGCGCACCACCTGGTCCCACCGGCAGCCGTCGAGCGCGTCGCCGCCGAACTCGTCGCTCGGCGCGCGTACCCCGTCGTCGGTCGAGTCCGGGGTGACGGTGAAGTGGTCGAACACCGCGTCGACCTCGCCGGCCGCCGTGTCGCCGGCGGCCATCGGGCCGATGGTGGCGCGCGGGATCACCGTCGCCTCACCGGCCAACGCCGTCCAGGTCTGGCCGTCGGTCGAGTACGCGGCGGTCAACTTCGTTCCGTCGCTCACCAGCCGTAGGTGGACGGCCGACGGGAAGTCGGCGGGTACCGCCAGGTTGGCGTGCCAGGTCCTGGTGCCCGCCGCCTCCGTCTGGAACTCGAGCAGCCGCCCGCCGGACGAGCTGCGGGTGAACGCCAGCTTCACGTAGTCGTTGTCCGTGCCGTGCATCAGCAGGCCGGCATGCTGCCACTCTCGGCTGTGCGGGATCGACACCTTCGTCTCGACTGTCCACGCCCCGGTCCGCACCGGCTGGCCGACGTAGCTGATCGGGCCGGACGCGGCCTCGTTGATGTCACCGTTGGTGACAGGCAGCGCCAGCACGCCGTCCGCCACCCGCACCGGCCGGTCCGGCGCGTTGCGCGCCACCGTCCAGCGGGTGGTGTTGAGCGCGGTGCCGTCGAAGGTGTCCGAGCCCTTCACCACGCAGCCCGGTGCGGGCTCGGGCTCGGGTTCCGGCTCGGGGTGGATGGCCTCGTCCACCAGACTGAACCCGGAGAACTCCACCTCGCTGGTGGCCGAGGTGCTGTGCGCGGTCACCGCGAGTCCGATGTCCTGCGGGCTCGCCGCGCCGGTCAGCGTGACCGGATCACCGACCCGGGTGAAGGTCACCCCGTCCTTGCTCCAGTAGCCGTGGTACTGGTTGCCGTCGCGCACGATCCGCGCCCACGCCGGGTAGCTCGTCGTGCTGGCGCCGGTGCTGGCATCGAGCTGCCCGTTGCCGTCGGTGTCGCGCAACCACTCGAATCCGAGGCCGGCCCGGATCGTCATCGCCGCGTAGCCGGGCGAGCTGGCCGGTTGGGTGACGTCGTTGCGGACGATCAGCCCGGCCTTGGCAGAGGGGTTGGAGTTGCCCTGCCGCTCGATCTTGACGGTGGCCGTCCACTCGTTGCCCGCGGCGGCCGGCAGGTAGACCGAGCCGTACTGGTCGGTGCCCTGCCACATGTTCGCGCCGCCGGAGTTGATCACCCAGGTGTCGGTGTCCGGCCGCTCGAACGTGGCGTCGGTGTTGCTGAAGGTCTGCCAGTCGCCGTACAGGTCGCCGACCTCCACCTCGACGATGCGGGAGGTGGTGCTGGCGCCCTTGTCGTTGGTGGCGACCGCGGTCAGCTGGTAGCGCTTCTGGGTCGTGGCGTTCCACGTCACCTCGTACGGCGCCGTGGTGTCGGTGCCGATCGAGGTGTCGTCGACGAAGAACTCGACCTTGGTGACCGTGTTCTCGGCGTCGCTCGCGTCGGCGGTGACCTGGATCGCGCCGGGCTCCAGGTCGTCGTCCGGCCTCGGGGCGGTCACCGCGACCTTCGGCTTGCTCGTCGGCGAGACGCCCTTGCCGTCGGCCTCGATGAAGTTCAGCCGCCGCTCCCCCGCGCCGGGGAAGACCGCGTACAGGGTGAACGTCTCCCCCGGGTCGGTGACGTCGACCGGTACGTCCACGTAGCGGCCGGCGGGCGTCGCCGGCACCTGCGCGGTGCCCAGCAGCGCGCCGTCGGGCGCGCCGCGGCGTAGCTCGACGCTGCCCGCACCGGCCGCGCTGACCCGCAGGACCAGCTTGTCCACGCCGCGCAGGTTCACCGGGTCGTACGACGCCCAGGCGCCGTTCTGGCCGGTGATGGCGTCGGCGTGGCCCTCCACGTCGCGCGACGGCGCCACGGTGACACCCTGCGAGGCGTCGAAGAACTCCGCCTCCCGCTGCTTCGGGAACAGCAGGGTGGTGTCCGACCCGGTGAGCGGGGGGATCCCGCCGGCGCCGCCGGAGTCGGTGTAGCGGCCGTCGAGGGCGTAGAAGACGTTCATGTCGTCGCTGTGCCCGCCGCCCAGCGAGGTGGCCACCGTGCCGGTGCGCCCGTGCAGCGGATCGGCCGGGTGGGCGTGCTCGTCGTGGCCGAGCGCCGGTTGGATCACCACGTCGGCGTCGTCGATCTGGGTGTCCTCGGCGTCGGTGACCGACAGGTTCCAGCTGATCTCGTCACCGAAGTCGAAGAACCCGCCGTTGGGCGGCAGCTCGAAACGTACCTCCGGCCGGGTGTTGCCGACGGTGATGGGCACGGTCGTGGTTCCGGTCCTGCCGTGCGGGTCGGCCACCGTGAGCCGGGCGTCGTAGACGCCGTTGTCGGCGTACGTGTGGGTCGGCGCCCGGTCGGTCGAGTCGACCGTGCCGTTGCCGTCGAAGTCCCACGCGTAGGTCAGCTGCTCCCCCTCCGGGTCCGACGACGGCGCGCCGTCGAACCGCACCTCGAGCGGCGCGGGCCCGGAGTCCGGGGTGGCGGTGGCCTTCGCCTCCGGGGAGCGGGAGCCGGAGATGTAGTCGATGCGGTACAGGCCCGAGTTCGGGTTGTCCCGGCCGAAGCCGCCACCCCAGTCGAGCACGTACAGGGAGCCCTCCGGGCCGAACTTCGAGTCGATCGGCGCGAGGAACTGCTCCTCCGGCAGGAACGGGTTGACCTTCTCCACGCCCCCGTCGCCGTCGGTGATGATCGAGTACATCTTGTTGCGCGACCACTCGTAGAAGAACGGCTTGCCGTCGTAGTACGCCGGGAACTTCGTGTCCGACTTCAGGTCCGGGTCGTACTGGTAGAACGGCCCGCCCATCGGCGCGAGCCCGCCGCCCTGCGGGATGACCGACGGCACCGAGGAGCGCTTGTAGCCGTACCACATCTTCGCCGGTTTGGCCGGCGGCAGCTGGGTGAGGCCGGTGTTGCGGATCGAGTCGTTGACCGGGTTGGCGCAGTCGAAGTACCCGCCGACGGTCACCGGGTTGGTCCGGTAGTCGACGTCCCGGAACGGCTCGTTGTCGCCCATGCACAGCGGCCAGCCGTAGAAGCCGGGCTCGGTGATGAGGTTCCACTCGGCGATGCCCGCCGGGCCGCGGTCGGGGTTGTCGTTGCCGTTGTCCGGCGAGTAGTCGGCCACGGCCAGCGCACCCGAGCGCGGGTCGATGGCGAAGCGGAACGGGTTGCGGAAGCCCATCGCGTAGATCTCCGGGCGGGTCTTCGCGGTGCCCGCCGGGAACAGGTTGCCCTCGGGAACGGAGTAGGTGCCGTCCGCCTCCGGGTGGATCCGCAGGACCTTGCCGCGCAGGTCGTTGGTGTTGGCCGAGGTCGCCCGCGCGTCGTGGAAGGTGTTGTCGCGTTCCGACAGTGGCGCGTAGCCGCCGGACGGCTCGGAGTGCGGGTTCACGTCGTCGCCCACGCCGAGGTAGAGGTTGCCGTCCAGGCCGAAGTCCAGCCCGCCGCCGGTGTGCCCCGGCTCGTCGGGCAGCCGCCGCGCGGGCACCTCCAGCAGCACCTTCTCGCTGGCCCGGTCGATCTGCGAACCGGCGCCGACGGTCAGCCGGGACAGCCGGTTGACGAAGTTGTCCGGGTTCGTGTCGTCGCTGCTCGCCGGCGAGTAGTAGAGGTAGAGATGGCCGTTGTCCGCGAAGTGCGGGTCGAGCGCGATGCCCAGCAGGCCGTCCTCACCGCCGGAGTAGACCGGGATGGTGATCGCGGTCGACGTGGTCTGGTTGCGCGGGTCGTACACCCGGATCTCGCCGCGGACCAGCTCGGTGTAGAACACCCGGCCGTCCGGCGCGACGTCCATCGCGTACGGCGCGCTGGTGTTCTGATCCAGCGGCACGCGCTCGAACTTGTCCCATGTGGTCGCGCCGCAGTCGCCCTCGGCTATCCCGGCCGCCCACTTCACGCCGCCGACGATGTGCTGCACCAGCCGCGTCTCACCGGTGTAGTGCGCGCCGAAGTGGCCCATGCCGGTCATCCAGGCACGCCCGCCGTCGTACGGCTTGCACCACGAGATCGGGTGGTCGTAGCCCATGGCGTTGCCGCCCGGGTCGTACGTCGTCTCGTCCATCGTGGCGAGCACGTGCGCGTCACCGCGGACGTTGAGCGCGTAGTTGTACCACTCGTCGGCCCGATCCCACCGTTGCGGCAGGTGGCTGGTCGACGGGTGGGTCTGATCCTCGACCCGCACGGTGCCCGGAAGGCCGGGGCTGCTGCCGGTGGCGGCGTGACCGGGCATCAGCGTGCCGATCATGCTGTCCCACCACGCGTAGTTCCCGCGCATGTCGGTCGCGTTGTGGATGGCGACGATGCCGTGGCCGGCCTGCATGTAGCGCTCCATCGCCGCCTTCTCCTGGGCGGTCCACGGGTCGCCGGAGGCCTGGAACATCACCAGGGCGTCGAAGTGCGCGAGGTCCTCGTCGTTGAAGATCGCCGAGTCCTCGGTGTGCTCGGAGGTGATCCCGGCTTCGGTGAAGGCGGCCTGCAGCACCGGGACGCCCTGAGTGATCGCCTCGGCGTGCCGGAATTGGGTGGTCTTGGTGAAGATCAGCACGTGGGCGTCGCCGTGCGCGCCCGGGTGCGCGGCCGCCGGCGGCGTGCCGATCATGGACAGTGCGAGTGCGACGGCGACGGCGACCGGCATCGCGAGTAACCGTCCCCACCGGGGACGCCAGGTCACGTTCATGGGGTGGTGTACCTCCCTGGGACGCGAGGAACTGATGCTGTCGTGACCGTGCGGCGTGCCGGCGCCGCCGGACCGGGTGCAGCTGGCGGTGGGCCTACGGCATCACCGCCCGCAGGAACTTCAGGCCGTCGACGGCGATCGCGTCCTGGCTCTCGGCCAGCGGCCGCCAAATGGAGGCGGCGGTGGCGATCGTGGCGTTCTCCGCGGTGAACGACTCGATGCACAGCGGGCCGGTGTAGCCCGCCTCGTCGATCGCGGCGAGGATGGCCGGCCAGTCCAGGTGGTCGACGCCGGGCGTGCCGCGGTCGTTGCCGCAGACCTGGACGTGGGCCACCCGGCCGGCGGCCGCGCGGATCGCCGCCGGGACGTCGGTCTCCTCGATGTTCTGGTGGTAGAGGTCGAGCGCGACCCCGCAGTGCGGCAGGTCGCCGATCGCCTCGAGGGTCTGCCCGACGGTGTTGAGCAGGCTCGTCTCGTAGCGGTTGAGCGGCTCGACGGCCACGGTGACCCCGGCCGCGCCCGCGTGGTCCACGACGGGGGCGAGGCTCTCCTGCAGCTGCGCGTACGCCGCGGTCCGCTCGCCCGGTGACAGCCGCCAGGTGCGGCCGACCGAGGCGTACGCCGGCCCGGCGATCACCGCCGAGCCGACCGTCGCGGCGGCGTCCACCACCTGGAACAGGTAGTCCCGCGTGGACCGGATCGTGGCCTCGTCCGCCCCGACGAGTTCCCGGCCGGGTGGCATCACGAGGCACACGGTGGCGCCGAGGCCATGGTCGGCGAGCACCCCCGCGGCCCGCTTCGGGTCCCAGTCGCCCGGGTTCTCCACCGGGAGTTCGAGCACGTCGAAGCCCCACCCCACGACCCTGGCCGCGAGCGCGGCCAGGGTCGCGTCGGTAAGCGGTGAGGTCCACACCCACGTGTTGACCCCGAGCGGATGTCCGCTCACTTCCACGGCCCCGGGTAGCCCGGCATGCCCTCGCAGCCACACATCGCGTAGTGCAGTGGCGGCATGTCCTGCTTGACGTACTCCCGGACGTTGTCGCTGGTGATCCGCGGCTGCGGCAGCACCCACTCCTTCGGCACCTGCTCGCCCTTGAGGATCTTCAGCGCGGCGATGACGGGAGTACGCCACTGGTAGGTGGGATAGGTCGGCGCGACGGCGGTCAGACCCTCGTCGACCCACAGCCGCAGGAAGTCCTGCTGGTCCTCGCCGACGACGGCGGGCACGTCGACACCGGCGTCCTGGAACGCCTCGACCGCGGCGACGGCGGTCGCGCCGGCATCCATCCACACGCCGTTGATCTCACCCTCGCGCTGGATGTAGTCGGCCACGATGCTCTTGGTCTTGGCCGCGTCGCCGTCGGTGAACTCCACGCCGACCACGTCCAGCTCGCTGCCGGCGAAGATCTCGTTGGCGGCCGCCCACCGCTGCTCGAGCACGTCCACGCCGGGCAGGATGCGCAGGGCGAGGACCTTGCCGCCCGGCTTGACCTTCTCCTTGAGGAACTCCGCGCCGTTCGCGCCGAAGGCGAAGCCGCCGATGGGGTGGATGAAGGTGACCGGGCAGCTGGTGTTGACGCCCCGGTCGAACACGATCACCGGTACGCCGCTCGCGCACGCCTGCTCGACGGCCGGCGTCAGCGTGGCGGTGGTGTTCGGCGAGATGATGATCGCGGAGCAGTTCCGGCCGGTCAGCGACTGGAGGTCGCTGATCTGCTTGTCGTCCTTGGCTTCCGCGTCCAGCACGACGAAGTCGGTGATCTCCGGGTGCAGCTTCACCTCCTGCTGCATGGTCTTGAATCCCACCTGCCGCCACGGGTTGTCCACCGCCGCATTGGAGAAGCACAGGGTGTACTTCCCGCCGGGCTTGGCGAACTTCGCGGTGTCGACCATCTCCGGTTCGAGCATCTGCTCCCACGGTTTGCCGTCCGGGCCCTGGGGCGTGGCGTTGCGGAACGCGAGCTGGCGGTCGTACTCGGCCTGGTCGAAGAACTCCGACTTACGGGTGTCAGAGCCGGACGACCCGCCGCCGGGGGCCGTGTCGTCGGGCAGGTCGCTCGAGCATCCGGCGAGTGCGAGGGCAGCCGCCACGGCCACCAGGGGCCATCTCTTGGTCATATTTCCGATCTCCTTTGCCAGCCGTGGGGACGTCAGGAGGGAGCGGGGTGCACGGTGTTGCGCTTCGGCCGCCACCGCAGCCGTTGCCGCAGACCACCGCCGAGCGAGGCGTAGGCGACGGCGGCGATGATGATCAGGCCCTGCACGGCCGACTCGAGGGCGCCGCTCACGCCGAGCAGGTTCAGCAGCGTGAACAGCGCCTCCAGGGACAGTGCGCCGGCGGCGGCCGCGACCACCGACCCGCGCCCGCCGCCGAGGAGCACGCCGCCCAGCACGACGGCGGTGATCGCCCGGAACTCCAGGCCGTTGCCGACCTGCGCCGAGACGCCGGCGAACCCGCCGAGCAGGATCGCGGCGACCGCGGCGAGCAGCCCGGAGAGGACGAACGCGAGCAGCCGGAGCCCGTTTACCTGGCCGCCGGAGAGCCGCACGGTGGCCTCGTTGTCGCCGACCGCGACGAGCGCCCGGCCGGTGCCGCTGCGCATGAACAGGGCCGCGGCGACCAGGATCGCCAGCAGGATGAGCACCGACCACGGGACCTCGCCGAGCACGGGGACGTCCAGGTCGCCGCGCCCGAACCGCCGGAACCCGGCCGACAGCGCGCCGCGCGGCGCGCCGTCGGTCCACAGGAAGGTCGCGCCGTCGAGCACCAGCAGCATGCCGAGCGTGACGATGAACGAGGGCACCAGGAGCTTCGTCGTGATCAGCCCGTTGACCAGGCCGACCAGCAGGCCGAACCCGAGTACGAGCAGGATCACCCAGGTGGTCGCGGAGTCGTTGCCGTCGATCAGCCGGGCCGCGATGACCACCCCGGCGGTGACCAGGGCGCCGACGGACAGGTCGAACCCGCCGGAGACGATGACGAAGTACTGCCCGATGGCGAGGATCATCAGCGGCGCCGCGCGCTTGAGCAGCGCCAGGTAGCCGGACGGCTCGTCGTAGGCCGGGCCGGCGATCGCGAGGCCGATGAGCAGCAGGAGCAGGACGACGAGCACGGGCGCGGTGCCCTCGGCCAGGCGGGGACGCCAGCTCACGTCAGCCTCCCCCGGGCGCGGTCGGCCATCATCCGGCGGGCGTAGAGCGCGACCGCGGCCACCAAGACGACACCGCGCACCACGTCCTTGAAGAACGGGTCGACCGCGAGGTCGTCGAAGATCGTGTCCAGGGTGGCGAGGATGAGGACACCACCGATGGTGCCGACGACGCCGCCCCGGCCGCCGGCGAGCAACGTCCCGCCGAGCACGACGGCGGCGATCGACTCCAGGTCGTACCCGGCGTCGGTGCCGACGTACGGGGCTCCCGAGCCGAGCCGGCTGGCGAGGTAGATGCCGGTGAGGCCGGCGGCGAGCGAGCACAGCACGTGCGCGGTGACGACGACCCGACGGGTCGGCACCCCGGAGAGCCGGGCCACCTCGAGGTCGCCGCCGGCGGCGTAGATGTGGTAGCCGGGGCGGGTCCGCGACAGGTACCACCAGGCGAGCGCGGCGACGGCCAGCATGAGCAGCGCCGCGACCGGCACCGGGCCGATCCGGTCGTAGCCGAGGTGCTGGAAGCCGCGCGGTACGTCGCCGGCCGGGCCGGTGTAGTTGTTCTCGAGATAGCCGCGCAGGATCAGCGCCACGCCGAGCGTCGTGATGAACGCGTTGGCCTTGAGGACGGTGATGACCAGCCCGTTGACCAGCCCGACGCCGGCGGCCACCGCGAGCGCGAGCAGCACGCCGGGTAGGACCATGCCGTTCTGCCCGGCCATGGTCTCCGCCGCGAGCAGCGACGTCAGGCCGATCAGGTACGCGACGGAAAGGTCGAGCGACCCGGTGAGGATCACCATCGTCTGGCCGATCGCGACCAGCCCGAGCGCGGTGGACCGGGTGAGGATGTTGAGGATGCCGGCCTGGTCGAGCAGGACCTCGCCGCGCAGCCCGACGAGGACGCTGCCGACGACGAGCAGGGCGACGAGCGCGAGGTAGACGACGACGACCGGGGTGAGCCGCTGGCGCAGCACGGGCCGGGTGACCAGTTGCCCGGCTGGGGAGGTGTCCCGCTGAAGGACGCTCATGCCGCCTCACCGGCCCGGTGCCCGGTGGCGAGCGCCATCACGGCCCCCTCGCTCGCGCCGGCGGGCAGCTCACCGGCGAGCGCGCCGTTGTGCATGACGAGGATCCGGTCGCTCATCCCGATCAACTCGGGAAGCTCCGAGGAGATCATCAGCACCGCCACGCCGCGCTTCGCGAGGTCACGGAGCAGCTCGTGCACGGCCCGCTTCGCGCCGACGTCGATGCCGCGCGTCGGCTCGTCGACGATCAGCACCCTCGGCTCGACCGCCAGCCACTTGGCGAGGACGACCTTCTGCTGGTTGCCGCCGGAGAGGAAGCGCACCTCCTGGTGTTCGCCGCGGGCCACCACGGTCACCAGGTCGAGCAGCGCGGGCACGTCGGAGCGGGCGCGGGAACGCGCGCCGCGCAGCGCGGCGCGGCGCACCAGCAACGTGTTGTCGCGTACGGACTGGCGAAGCGCCAATCCGTCGCCCTTGCGGTCCTCGGTGACCAGCGCGATCCCGAGGCGTACGGCGGCGCGGGGCCGGGTCACCCGCTGCGCCTTCCCGTCCACCTCCAACCCGCCTCTGGTGAACGGCTCGACACCGAACACGGCGCGCGCGAGCGCCGAGCGGCCCGACCCCTGCAGCCCGGCCAGCCCGACGATCTCTCCGGCGCGTACCTCGAGGTCGAGATTGCGGACGCGGTCGTTGCCGGCGCCGCGCAGCGCGAGACGCACGGGCCCGAGGTCGTCGGGGTCCCCTCGGTCCGGGTAGTACTCGCCCAGGTCGCGACCCACCATGTGGCGGACGAGGTCGGCCGGGGTCAGCTCCCGGGTCGGGGCGCAGGTGACGAGGCGCCCGTCCTTGAGCACGGTGATCCGGTCGGCGAGGTCGAACACCTCGCGCATGCGGTGTGAGACGTAGAGGATCGCGATGCCCCGCTCGCGCAGCCGGCGCACCAGGTCGTAAAGCAGCTCGACCTCGTGGTCGGCGAGCGCGGCGGTCGGCTCGTCCATGCCCAGCACCCGCGCGTTGGTCGACAGCGCCTTGACGATCTCGACGACCTGACGCTGGGCGACCGACAGCGACGACACCGCGTCGGTCGGGTCGATCCCGTCCTCGCCGAGCCAGTCCAGCAGCTCGCGGGTGTCGGCCACCATGCGCCGCCGATCGACCTGCATCCGGCGTACGGGCTCGCGACCGAGGTAGACGTTCTCGGCGACGCTGCGGTGCGGCAGCAGGGTGAACTCCTGGTGGATGATCGCGATGCCGGCCCGCTGCGCGTCGCTGGGGCCGGCGAAGGACACCTCGGCGCCGTCGACCTCGATGCTGCCGCCGTCCGGCCGGTGCACCCCGGCCAGCACCTTGAGCAGAGTGGACTTGCCCGCGCCGTTCTCACCCATCACGGCGTGCACCTCGCCGCCGCGCAGTTCCAGGTCCACCCCGTGCAGCACCGGCACCCCGAGGAAGGACTTGCTGATCCCGGTCAGCCGGACGCTGGTCGTCACGTCGGACGTCATGTCGGCGACGCCGTTACCGGATCGGCCATAGACATGCGTCGACCGTAACGACGACTTATGCCCGGGTCAACGAAAAGTCAGGGCGCTATCGCGGATAGTTAGACGGCCGGCGCCGAAAGTCCTCGCGTCGGCCGACGTATCATCCCGATTCGCGGCCGAATGAGGGAATGACCGCCGACTCCGCGACCGTGACCAGTTCGACGGGTCACGATCCGTCCGGCGGGTTGGCCGGCTGCTGTCCCGGCCAGAACGGCCACTCCTCGAACGAGCGGCAACGTCCGTCCTCGGCGAACCGCATGACCCACAGGTCGCGGTACTCCTGGTCGACCGGGTCGCCGTAGCGGACCTCCAGGCGCGCCACCGCGGTGTCGCCGTCGACCGCGACGATCTCCCGGGTCATCTCGAACACCTCGTCGGGGCCCTTGCGCTGCGCTTCCCACATCCGGGCGATGGCCGGCAGGCCGACCGCGGGCGTCCAGTACGGCCCCTGTTGGTAGCTCGCATCCTCGGTGAAGAGCGTGACCAGCCCGCTCGTGCCCGGCGTCCGCCACGCCTGCTCGTAGGTGGCGATCCAACCGGCGACCTGCTTCCTGTCCATGGACATCCACCCTGCCATTCGGCGGGCGGCCCGGCGGCCGGAATCGGCGGCCCCGAGTCGCACACTCGTCGACCTGCCGCCGCACGCGATAAGCGCGTGACGTCGGTCGTCATCCTCGCGAAAATGGCCGGCGTGGAAGAAGTCGAGGTCGTCGTCGCCCATAACGAACGTGCGACCCTGCGCGTCGGCGACGTGTTCCTCAAGATCGACGCTGATCAGACGCGCACCGACGTCGAGGTCGAGGCGATGGCCATGGCACCGATCCCGACTCCGGAGGTCCTGTGGCGAAAGCCACCCGTGCTCGCGCTCGCCGCCCTCCCAGGGACGGCACTGGGCCGTCTCGGCGAGCCGTCGAGCGCGTCGCCGGCGGCGTGGGCCGCGGCGGGTGCCGCCGCACGGAGGCTGCACGACGCGCCCCTGCCGCCCTGGCCCGGCCGGAGCCTCGACGAGTTGGCAACGCGCCTCGACGGCGAATGCGAATTGCTCGTCACGAACGGCGTCCTTCCCTCCGACCTGGTCACCCGCAACCGCCAGGTTGCCGAGGCTGCGCTGCGGCCATGGAAACCGGTGTTCATGCACGGCGACCTGCAGATCACTCACGTGTTCGTCGACGACGACAAGATCACCGGCGTGATCGACTGGTCCGAGGCCGCCCAGGGCGATGCCCTGTACGACCTCGCCAGCTTGACGCTCGGACACGAGGAGCACCTTGACGACGTGGTCGCCGGCTACGGCACCGACGTCGACCTCGACGTGATCCGCGCGTGGTGGTCGTTGCGAAGCCTGCTGGCGATCCGCTGGCTGGTCGAGCACGGCTTCGACCCGTCCGCGCCGGGCTGCGAGGTCGATGTGCTGAAAGCTCGGCTGTGAGCCCGCACGAGCCCGACGGCCACGAGTGCCCGTCCTGCCGCACTGAGCGGGACATCCAGGACGACCCGATGCAGGTCAGAGCACCCGCGATGAACACTTGGCGTGATATTGATCAGCGCCGAGGCGTAGTCGATCAAGGCGGACTGTTTGTTTCGTAAGCTGCTCTTACGCCCGGTATTGATGGTCAGTGGTTGGCATTGCGGGTTTCCCTCAGGCAGCCCGGAAGTGGGCATGATCTTGGTCAGTCGGTGCCGCACCTGAGACGTGCCCCAGGCGGCACCGGGCGCACACGGTTTAGGAAGGCGGCTGAGGCAGGCTGGCCAAGCGACCGTCAGGCATCGCCTGCGTGAGCGGCAACTCGTAGGAGACTTCCGCGACCAGGGCACCGTCGATGTCCTCGACACGGGAGCCCTCGGGGATGGGCGTCCACCCAAGCTTCCGGTAGAAGCGCTGTGCGCCATGGTTGTCGGCGAGTACCCACAGCAGGGCCCGATCGCATCCCCAGGAACGCAGCACAGCGAGGCCTTGCTCCATCAGGCACCGCCCGACGCCATGGCCCTGCGCCTGCGGGTGCACGTGGATGGCGAAGACCTCGCCCCGCTGGCCAGCCTTCTGCAGAAAGGCAAATCCTTGTGGAGCGCCGTCGACGTCGGCCACCAGCAGAGTGTTCGGCTCGGGTGCCTGGGGCAGGTACTCATGCCACCGGGCCGTCAACGATTCTGGTGTCATGGCGTCCAACACCTCGTCGGGTAGCAACCCTCGGTAGGTAGCTTGCCGCGTCGCCAAGTGGACGCGAGCGATCGCAACCATGTCCTGCTGATCGCCGAATCGAATACGCATGAACGGTCACGGTACCGGTGCGCCCAGGCAGCGCAGAACCTACAACCCTGGCACCTGACCTTCCCGCTCAACGTGGACCCACCCATGGGATAGACGGTTGAGGCGTCCGTTGCGTCGGCGGCGAACGCTGCCAACCGGAGGCCGCGGTTACGCCCTCGGACACTTTCAAAACATGTCCAACCAGACGGCAAGGGAAAGCCCGAACACGAACGGACATGTCTATTTACTGAGTGGAATCGGGCTGATTGCCCGGCTTTCTAACGCAACATCGGGGTTGCATACGTTAGGATTGCACCCTAAAGTTGCCTGCGTCAGCAACAAGAACCCGTTGCGAAGCCGGAGGGAACCTGCCATGAGCCGTCTGCCGCTCGTTGACCCCGACACCAACCCCGAACTGTTCGCCGACGTCCAGAAGCAGATGGGCGGCAAGCCGAACATGACCAAGGCGATGGCGAGCAGCCCCGCCGTCCTCCGGGGCTACCTCGACCTGTCCCGTACGCTGCGCTCCACGCTGAACGCGAAGACCCGCGAGGTCATCGCGCTGGCGATCGCCCAGTCCAACAGGTGTGAGTACTGCCTCTCGGCGCACAGCTACGGCGCGGAGCACCGCCTGCACCTGAGCGCCGACGAGATCGCGCAGGCCCGCAAGGGCAGCTCGTCCGACGCCAGGACCAACGCCGCCGTCACGTTCGCCCTGGCGGTCAACGAGAAGCGGGGCGCCACGGAGGAGGACGTCTCGGCCGCCCGTGCGGCCGGCCTCACCGACAAGGAGATCGCCGAGGTCGTCGCCAACGTCGCGCTCAGCGTCTACACCAACTTCTTCAACAACACCAACGACACGGACGTCGACTTCCCGCTCGTCACGCCGTGACCCCGACCGCCAGCCTGGCTCCGCTCTGCGCTATGTGACGCGCCGGTTCCAACTGCAGGCCGGTCACTAACGAGCGCGGCTTGCCGGAGTGTGGCCACAGGGCGGCGCGAACAAATTCTCTCGCGGTCCTGCGAGCAAACGCCTGGGCGAGTGACGGGCGACCACGACCTACCGACCACCAGGGGCCCCAGGCAGCTAGCTTCGGGAGCTGGTTGGAGCGAACTACACGCCGTCCTTCCTGGAGTTCTAGGCTGGTCGACTCCCCACCCGCCCGCCACGGGCCGCATCCCGCAGCGACACGGCCCGACGCAATCGAAGCACTGCTCAAGAGTGTTGGAGCGGTCCAGTCCGGTCATCACATTGACCGGCCGATTGGTACGGAACTTCCCCAGCCTCGACCGCGAAAACATTCCCGCGCCTAGAGGCCAGCGCAATCACGGAGCCTGCGGATCCTCCAATCATCCCGACCGGATTTCGAAATTCCGCGCTCGGGAGGGAGCCGTAGCTCCCAGTAGCGAATAAAGGTCAGGGAAAGGGCAGACAATGCCGGAACAGAATGAGTACGACGTGGTGGTGCTGGGCGCGGGGCCGGTCGGCCAGACAGTCGCCGACCGAACCCGGGCGGCGGGCCTCACGGTCGCCGTGGTGGAACGAGAACTGGTCGGGGGTGAATGCTCGTACTGGGGATGCATTCCCAGCAAGGCGATGCTGCGGCCGGTCGCCGCACTCGCCGACGCCCGACGGGTGGACGGTGCCAAGCAGGCGGTGACCGGGCAACTGGACCCGGCCGGCGTGTTCGCGCGGCGGGAGAAGTACACGACTGGTTGGAACGACAGCTCTCAGGCAGAGTGGGTCGCCAGCATTGGTGCTGACCTGATTCGCGGGCAGGGACGGCTCGACGGTCCGCGTAGGGTGGCGGTGGAGACGCCGGACAACCGGGTCGTGATGGTAACCGCGCGGCAGGCTGTCGTGCTGGGCACCGGCAGCCGCGCGGCATTGCCGGATATTCCCGGCATCGCCGAGGCGCGGCCGTGGACGAACCGACGGGCTACCGACAGCCACAGCGTGCCGCGTCGCCTCACTGTGGCCGGCGGGGGCGCGGTCGGAGTGGAGATGGCCGCAGCCTGGCAGGGATTGGGCGCCGAAGTCACATTGCTCAGCCGGACCCCGTCGCTCCTGCCCCGGTTGGAGCCGTTCGTCGGGTCGAGGGTGGAGAAGGGACTCAGGGAAGCCGGGATCACTGTGCGTACCGGCGTGTCGGTGACGGAGCTGCGCCGACCGGACGCGGATGGCCCCGTGACCGTACACATGGACGGTGACTCCGAGCTGATTACCGACGAGATCCTGTTCGCGATCGGCCGGCAGCCACTGACCGATGACATCGGACTGCAGACGGTCGGCCTACTGCCGGGAATGTGGCTGGACGTGGACGATTCCTGCACGGTACGTGGTGTCGAGGGTGAATGGCTGTACGCGGTCGGCGACGTCAACCACCGGGCTCTACTCACTCATCAGGGCAAGTACCAGGCGCGCATCGTCGGCAACGTGATCGCCTCCCGCGCCGCCGGCCGCCCTCTGGACGGCACCGCGTGGGGCCCGCATCGAACCACCGCCGACCAGCACGCCATTCCGCAGGTCATCTTCACAGATCCGGAGGTGGGCACTGTCGGAATGACGGCGGAGCAGGCCGAACGCAGCGGCCGCCGGATCCGGGTAGTGGACGTCGATATGGCCCGGGTGCCGGGAGCGTTGTTCTGGGCAGACGGATACGAGGGTCGGGCCCGGATCATCGTCGACCTGGACGGCGAGTACCTGCTCGGGGCAACGTTCGTCGGACCGGGCATCGCCGAACTGCTGCACTCGGCGACGATCGCGGTCGCCGGCCAGGTGACGATCGACCGGTTGTGGCACGCGGTCCCGACGTTCCCCACGATCAGTGAGGTGTGGCTACGGCTACTCGAAGCGTATCGGGGCTGAGGCGAACCGCGCCGACGGCAACGTCAACCTAGGCTAGGTCTTCGGGCAGATCGATCGCGCGGCGAGGCCGCGCGGGGAGGCATTTCTCCACCACACGCATGGCGTGTAGGCCCGGCTGCGCATCGGCGCAGCCGGGCCGCCTCGCTGAAGCCGTCACGTCCACATTGTCACGACCGACCGCGGACGGGCACCCGGTGGGCGATTATCCAATGACGGCAAGTCGGTGCAGCCACTAGATAATGGCATGAACCGGTGTCAGTAGCTCGAGAGACTTGAGATGGCCGCGATCAATCCTGCTTAAGCTGAGCAAATCCGGCGTACCCTGCGCAGTGCGGCGATCTTCGGTCACCAAGAGAGGCGTGTGCCGGAAGTTTCTAACGCTTCACCACCGAGCTATCGTTAGATGCATGGCAAGTCGATCAACTGCGATGGACTCCGCGACGGCACAGTCGCTCCCCGCCGCGCCCAACCCAGGGCCGCAGGCCGTCCCTAATCTGCTGCTGCCGCGCGAGCCAGTGCCGATCCGGCTCATGAACACCGTCTGGGCCGTGCGTACCCGCCGCCACGACGGGCTGACCACGCCCGGCGAGCTGGCCACCTGGCTCACCGCCGTCGAGCAGCCGGAGGAAGCGATCGCACCCGACGCCGCGGACCTAGAACGGTTCCGGGCGTTGCGCGACGCGCTGCGGCGGCTCGCGGCCGACCTCACCGGTGACACCCGGCCATATGCCGAATCGACCGACGCCGAACTCAACGACGCGGTAACAATTGTCAACCAAGCCGCCGCTCAGGCGCCGAACTGGTCCCAGCTCGCCCGACGCGACGGTAACCTGGAACTCGCTCCGGTCGGATCAGCGCGCGTCACGCAGCGCCTGCTCGCGTCGATCGCGCACGAGGCCATCGCGCTGCTCACCGGCCCCGATCGCGACAAACTGCGAGCTTGCTATGCGCCCAACTGCGTGCTGTTCTTCCTTCAGGACCAGCCGCGCCGCGAGTGGTGCTCCCCCGTTTGCGGCAACCGGGTGCGGGCGGCACGCCACTACCTACGCCACCACCAGAACCAACCCGACAGATAACGGCGAAAATCTCGTCTCCACCCCGCAGGTCGCTGTGCGCCCTGGTGAGACCCTCACGATCTCCTGGGCTGCGCGGTGATCGCGGCGCGATGCCGGCTGGCTTCATGAACGGCGCCCGTTCAGCATCATCCCCACGCCCGTCGGCTCGCGGTCGAGACGGGCGGCTGACCCGAGCGGCGTGACGCGCCAAGGGTGGTCAACGCAGGTCTCCCCTTTCCAAAACCGCCCGTTACCTTCGTCTGACTGTCTTGCGGGACATACCTACACGCCCGCCGTCTGGGACTTGCCACAATCAGGGCCATCAGCAGGATGATCGCGTCCTCCCCTATGCCGGCCATCAGCGCCAACGAAGACTTCGCGCCTCCTGGCTCAACCAGGCGGCCCACGGATGTGTCGCGCGGAAGAGCGATGCCCCAGTCGAGCGGGGCGATCGCCTCGCCCAGGCTGCCCAAAGGGGCTGTCTCCGCTCCGAGCAGCGTCACCGCGAGCCGGCGGCCGTCGCGCTCGGCCACTCCGACGAACGTTTGGCGAGGCAGATTGGTGAAGCCGGTCTTTCCGCCCAGCATGCCTGGGTGCGGTCCAGCATCATGTTGTCGTTGATGAGCTCGATGGCCGGTCTCTCCGCCTGCGCCGGCACCTCAGCCACCCTCGTCTGCATATCGCCGGAAGTCTTCTCGGGCGAAGGTGGTGCGTGCGATCAGCGCGAGGTCGTACACGCTGGCGTATTGAGCCGGGCCGTCCAGACCAGAGGGCGTCGCGGCGTGGGTCTGGTTTGCCTGCAGCCGACGCGCCTCGTCGTTCATCGCGTCGACGCCGCCGTGCCGGGCCTTCTTACCGCCACCGACGCAGGCCAGCACGTTGGCCGCGTCGTTGCCCGTTTTCAGGAGAAAGGCCCAGCCACAGGCCAGACGGGCGGAGTCGAGGAGGCCGGGCCGATCAGGGCTGCATGGGTGAGCCCAGTGCGCCGATTGCGAAGGCCGGCGCCAACGGCGGCGGCGGACCGAGTCCCGCCCCACCCAGGCGACTTCGACCGGTGGGCGAGACGCACATGTCGAGCGTGTGTGGGAGGAAACAATGCAAACCTTCGCAATATCCTCCTTTCGGGTAAGCGGGCCGAATATGACCGTCGGTGACCATAGCCTGCAAACGGGAAAGTTCTTCCCGTTCGCGTCTGCGGCGACCGAAAGGTAGATCATGAAGCGCAAAACGCTCGCCACTGCTGTGCTCCTCGCCGGACTGACCGGAGTCGGGGCGCTCCCGGGGCTCGCTCTCGCCGACGGCGGAGGACCGGAGTACCGGCACGACGACCGTGGTGGTCACGGAGAGCACCACGAGGACGGCGACGACGGTGCGGTGTTCGTCCAGACGAACAAGGCGGAGGGCAACACGATCAAGGTCTACGACCGCGACGACGACGGCCGCCTCTCCCCCGCAGGCGAATTTGAGACGGGAGGCCTCGGCGGATTCACCATCGGCGCACCGGTCGACGCGCTGGCGTCGCAAGGATCGCTGATCTTCCACGACGGGCTACTGTTCGCGGTCAACGCCGGCAGCAACACCCTGACGTTGTTCCGGGCCGACGGCACCAAGCTCCACCGGCTCCAGGTCGTCTGGTCGCACGGCCTGCTGCCGGTCAGCGTCGCGGTCCGGGGCAACCTGGTCTACGTGCTCAACGCCGGCGGCGAAGGCTCCGTGCAGGGCTTCCGCCTGCACAAGGACCGGTTGTCGCCGATCGAGGGCGCCCACCGGTCCCTCGGGCTGCACAACGGCAACCCGCCCGCCTTCGGGACGGCCCCCGCCCAGGTCGAGATCGACCCGGAGGGCGACTTCGTGCTGGTGAGCACCAAGGCCGCCAACGTGATGTTCAGCTACGAGATCGGCCGCGGCGGTGAGCTGTCCCGGCACCCGGTGATCAGCGACGCGGGCAACACCCCGTTCGGGTTCACCTTCGACACCGAGGACACGCTGCTGGTCACCGAGTCCGGCAGCAACGAGCTCAGCCGGTTCGCACTGGAGTCCGACGGCGAACTCGACCAGATCGGACCGTCGGTGCCCAACGGTCAGCAGGCACCGTGCTGGATCCAGCGCGTCGGCGACTTCTTCTTCGTCGCCAACGCCGGTAGCTCCACCGTCAGCTCCTACAAGGTCGACCACGACGGCAAGCTCGTCCTCGTCAAGGCCGTCGCCGCCGACACCGGCGGCGGCTCGATCGACATGACGACCAGCGATGGCTTCCTCTACGTCCAGAACGCCGCCGCCGGCAACGTGCAGGGCTACGAAGTCGGCAAGGACGGCTCCCTGCACCTTGTCACCGAAGTGAAGGGACTGCCGAAATTCGAAAACGGCATCGGGATGGAAGGCATCGCTGCCTCCTGACCCCAACTCCACCGCTGGCCCCGGTCGCTGACGCGACCGGGGCCAGCAGTGCCTGCAAATCACGCGAGATTGGTGTCGGCTTGAAGGACCACTCACTTCGCGATGGGCGCCCGTCAGAAGTTGATGATCAGTTCCGTTCCTCGCACAGCAGACAAGTGCAATGCCAGGCGTTGGTGTCTCCAGCGATTCGGGCCGGTAGGTCACCCACGTCAGGGTCTCGTGGTTGAGGCGACCCTCGGGTCGAGCGAAAAGCGGGCCATGAGGGTTCGTCCCCAGCGGGCGCGGGAGCGTCGCGGACGAGGGCTCGCTGCTCGATCTGCTCAACACCACATCCGTCGTCGGGGGGACATCCCGCGACGAGCTGACCGATGTCAAGGCGGGCCGGAGCTGGCTCGCCGCCCACGGCCAGCCGGCCACCGAGGACGAGTAGCGCACGCTGGTCGACGCGCCTCAGGCGCAGCAGGACCTCGTCCGAGCCCTTCGCGTCGGCGGCGTCGGTCCTGGCTGCGGGGATCTGTCTACAGGTCCATCGCGTAGACCCGGACGTGGCGGCCGGTGTCCGGTTGCACGGTCTCGCGCTCCAGCTCGGTACAAGTTGCTTGGCGGCGCACCGCCGTGGCGACTCGCCCTCAGACACGAAGGTCGTACAGAATTAGCCCATGGCCCACGAGGCCGAGCAACGGCTGAACGCCCGCGGACTGTTCCTCGACGACGCGACAGGCTTGAATCGCTACGACGAACCTGACATGCAGGGACTCCTGCTCATGCATTCCGACGACTCCGGCAGGGCCGTCGTCAACGCGATCATCCGTCCTGACCTCAGTCCCGTCGCGCGAGGGATGTTCGTCGAATGGGTCGAGCAGCGCATCGAACGGTTTCTTGAGCACGGCCCGGACCCTGCCTGTCCACCGATGGACGTCCCCACCACTGGTGTTGTCGTTGTGACCTACAGGAGGTCATCTCTTGGATACCAGGATCCAGAACGTCCGACTGAACGCGACGTCAAACGAGCAACTCATGGCTCTGGCAAACGCCGGGGCCGCAGCTTTCGGCCATACCGCCACGCTCCAGGTGGAACAGGCCCTGGCCCAGCTTCTGCGGTTACGCGTCGCACAAATCAACAACTGCAGCTACTGCCTTCTGGTGCACCACGCCGCTGCCCGCACCGCCGACATCCCGCCGTCCAAGGTCGAGACCCTCACCGCGTGGTGGGAGACGCATTTGTTCACCGAGCAGGAGCGAGCCGCGCTGGCCTACGCCGAGGCGTTGACCCGAGCCGCCGACGCCACCGTCAACAACCGGGTCCAAGAGGCACACGACAGGATGGCCATGCACTTCACGGAGGATGAGATCCTGGAGATCGTCGCCGTTGTGATCAACATGAACATCTGGACGCGACTCAAGCTCGCCGAGGGTGCCATGCCCACGACGGCGCCTCCCGTGTGAGTTGATACCCGGCCCCTGTCACCGGAGCAGGCTGGCAGCCGTCCGGTCTGCCTGCTGGCAACCTCGAACTCGTCGTTCAGGCGCTCAGAACGTGTTTCAGATGGGTTTGATCAGGTCCGGGCGGGGTGCGGCGGCTTGACGGCGTCCCGATTGCCGCGGGTGAGACGGCGGGTCATGCCGGCGATCGCGGCGCAGCGGATGAGCGCTGTACAGTCCCCAGCCTCACTCGCTGCTAACCCTGCCCACGCCACGGGCGTCGGAGCAACACCACCTACTGCGGCGTGCCCAGCAGTTCCGCTTTGGCGCCGCGGCGGATCAGCCACAGGGTTGGCGGCCAGGCGGCAAAGAAGCCGATGATCAACCCGACCTGGACAATAAGCCAGAACACCGGACTACTAGGCTGCAGGGTCTCGTGGAAAACCATAAACTCCATTAGCGCCAGCCAACCTAACAGGGCGAACTCGAAGACGGATACGCTCAGCAGGTCCCCCCTTAGGAATCTCCGCGTTGCAGTCCACGCTCTTCGAACACCCGTGTCAGCCTCGGTGAAGTAGCGGAATGCGATGCCGATCACCACCGCGGCCACATAGTCGCCTATTAATTCCGGCCACAATCTCTTGGCAGATATTTCGAGGCCAAAGCCGAAGACGAGAAGAGTAGCAATGATGGCACCCAGAACGCAGTGCGTCGCACAATGTAAGGTTTCGATTATCGTGGCAGCATGTCGCGGCCGTCTGGGCGGGATGCGGTGCCGCTTCAGCCACCGGGGAGACTGGGGTCTACCCCACCGCCGGTAGGCCAAAACGGCTGCCGGGCCAAAGTAGAGGGCGGTTGCGGGCCAGACAATCTCCATGACCTTGACCGGCTGGCGATATCGAAAAACAAAGTGATCGACAACGATGACGACGGTGCTGGCGAAGCCCACAAAGAGCACAGCCCACGAGAGCACCACGAGCCATGTTGGTTGCAGAACCATCTCCTTTACAGAGAATGACGAAGACTCCCTGCTTCGGGTCAGCCCAAGGGCCTACCTTCGCGTCGGCAGAAAGCGCGAAGCCCAGTCGAGCAGGGCCCGGGCCTCCTGAGTCACAACGTCCGCGGGCGGTCAGCAGGGCGGGCCGCGCGCAGCGACTCGACAGCAGTCAGGAGAGCGGCACCGAGAAGCACTGTGTCTTTCAACAGGAATTGTCCTAGCTGAGAAAGGCTCAATATCCCCTGCCCTTCCTGCCGAGCCTCGGGCGTCGTTGCCAGGAAGCTGAACGTGGTGAGGAACATCCCGATCGCGCCGAAGCTACCGATCGCCGATGCTCTGGGCGTAAGCGGCTTCGCGGCAATCAGGGAGCCCAGGGTGATCTCCGTGACCCCGATGAGTCGGTTGAGCATTCGTGCGCCCAGCTTCGCGCGGAGCCGCGAGAGCAGCGGACTCGAGGTGACCAGCGGCTCGTCGTTCTCGACCTCGTACTGCTTGAACTTGAGCGCACCGATCCACAAGATGTTCGTCGCCAGCGCGCAGCGCAGGACCGAGAAGCCTACGGAGGCGAGGTCATCGGCGGAGGCGTGCCGTGTGCCCATCGCTCACTCCTAGGCGCTGTGCCGACGGTCGGCGTGCTGGGGACCATTACCCGCTAGGACCAGCCACACGCACCGAGGGCGCGAAGTTGTGATCGACCTGGGTCGCCGCTGGCGACTCCTCGTTGACAAGCTCAGGGCGCTTCGTCCCTGCCGGTCCGTGCCCGCCTGCCATCTCGGCGATGATCCGTCGCCGACTCTGCCGACGTTCAGCCCTTTCCGGGCATTGTCGGATGATTCCTCCCAATGCCGGGCCGTCTACATCAGGCGTGACCAGTCCCGGCGTGCCCATGGCGAGCCCGCCATCTTGAGGCCATTCGTTTGCGGGCCGCTCAGGTTCGGCGAGCGCACCCCGCACCGTGCGGTGGCTCCGCTATCCGTCTGCCGGAGCCACCGCACGGCTGGTCAGCGGTAGTCGCTGGCGCAGGTGAAGTTCTTCGCCTCGCTGGTGCTGCCGTGGCCCTTGTATCTGGCCACCAGCGGGTACTGGCAGACGGGGCGGCTCAGCGCCGGGTTGCCGGCCGAGTCGTTCCGCTGCCCGGTCAGCTGATTCGGAGCCTTGCCCCGCTCGACCCAGTTCACGACCGCGTCCAGGAGGTTGGTGGGCGCCGCACCCTGGCCACCGCCGCAGTGCCCGACGCCGGGTGCCACGAAGAAGCGGGCGAACTTCTGCGTCTGCTTGGCGCCGCCCATCGCCGCCTCTAGCCGCTGGTAGTAGTCGACCGTGCCGCGGAAGAAGATCAGCGGATCGGCGGTGCCGTGCCAGAAAGCCACCTTGCCGCCGGCGTCGCGGAATGCGGACAGGTCCGGGTCGTCGGTGGCGATCACGGCCTGGTACTGGAGCACCGACTGCTGGAAAAGCAGCAGGTACTGGTCGTACGTCATGGTCCGCCAGTCCCAGCCCGGATTCTGCAGCAGGAAATACCGGAACCACTCCAAGCCGACGCCGAAGGGAAGCTGGGTCCCGTTCGCGCTGTTGTTCAAGCTCTGCAGGTTGGCGCCGCGCTCCAGGCCGTACCAGAGGAACTTGCCGTCTGCGTCGCGTGGCCCTTCCCAGATCTTGTTGACCAGGTCGGCGTCGGCGGCGGTGAAGGTGCCGCAGTCGGTCGTGGTGCCGACCAGTTTGCGGGCGTCGAACCGACAGCCCTCCCAGTCGCCGATGATCCCGTCGGTGACCCCGTCGCCCGGGTCGCAGGCAGTGATCGCGGCTTCAGTTGCCCGCGCCAGCTTGCAGGGTGCGACGACGTTGCCGGAGAGCATCATCTGCAGCTGTCCCCAGAACTGCGCGGGGTGGAACTTGGTCCAGTTGACCGCTGGGGAGGCGGCGGCGATCCCGTCGTAGTCGCTCGGGTACCGCTGAGCCTCCATCAACGCCTGGCGACCGCCGGTGGAGCAGCCATTGAAGTAGCTGTAGAACGAGGAGCCGCCATAGAAGGCCTTGACCAGGGCCTTGCCCGTCACGGTCATCTCGTGGATGCCGAGGTAGCCGAAGTCGGCGATGAGCTGCCAGTTGAGCGTGCCGTCGGGGTTGAGCGCGAAGCTGCCGCTGCCGCCGGTGTGCCCGGCGTCCGTCGCCGCAGCGGCGTAGCCGTCCCGCAGCGCGGCAGCGGGGGTCGCGGTCGGCGAGCCGCCGGAGAAGCCGCCGCCACCGGTGCCCTGGAACCGGCCGTTCCAGTTCTCGGTCGGCAGCCACACCCCGATCCTGACCTGGTCGTTGGCCGGTGGGTTGGTGACGGTCAGCTGCACTGCGCAGTGCGCCGGGATCGACGCGGTCGCCGGGACCGAGGTGGCAGTGAGGACCGTGGTGTGGGGAAGGTTCACCGATGCCAGACTCGCGCAGCTGCGAGCCGGGCGGTTCGGGCCCGCAGCGCTGGCGCCGGGGCCGACCGACAGGACCAGCGCGGCGCTGGTGAGCAGGGCCAATCCGCTGAGGTAACTGCGTCTGGGTCTCATCATCCGTCCTTCCGGTGGAGGTGGGGATACCGTCGCCCCCACCGGAGACCAGGGCAATGAAGTGCTTCCGGCAGATGGAAGAGCCTGGATCCCGCACCGCGACGTCGGCGGATCGGGCGGTCCCATCAAGCGGACGGAGACTCGATGCCGCTGAGACCGGCTGACATCGAGCCGGGCGCGCCCGTCAACGGGTGAGGCCGGCTCGCAGGTCCTCCTCGATGCGCTGCGCGGCCGCCAGTAGCGGCGGCAGCAGCTCTCGGCGGATCACCTCGGACGACCCACGGCTGGCGTGGGCGGAGACGTTCACCGCCGCGACCACCGCCCCGTGCTCGCCACGAATCGGCGCGGCCAGCGACCGCAGCCCTTCTTCCAGCTCCTGGTCGACGATCGCGTACCCCTGGGCGGCGATCTTCACCAGCAGGGCGCGCAGTTTCGTCGGGTCGGTGACGGTACGCCGCGTCAGTGGTCGCAGTTCCGCGGTGGCGAGGTAGTCGTCCAGCCAGTGTGCCGGTTGGGCAGCGAGCAGCACCCGTCCCATCGACGTGGCGTACGCGGGGAACCTGGTGCCGACGCTGATCCCCACCGTCATGATCCGCTTGGTCGGGACGCGGGCGACGTAGACGACCTCGTCGCCATCGAGCACCGACACCGAACAGGACTCGTGAACCTGCGCGACCAGCGCCTCCATGTGCGGCTGGGCGACCTCCGGCAGGCTCAGGCTGGACAGGTACGCATAGCCGAGTTCGAGGATCCGCGGCCGCAGCGAGAAGAGCCGGCCGTCGGTGTGCACATAGCCCAACTCCACCAGGGTGAGCAGGAACCGACGTGCGGCGGCCCTGGTCAGACCAGTCAGTCGGGCCACCTCGCTGAGTGTGAGTTGCGGGTGCTCGACGTCGAAGGCGCGGATGACGGCGAGCCCGCGTTCGAGCGACTGGACGAACTCAGGGGTCCGCGTCGCCTCCTCGGTCACTGGGCCTCCTGCCGCAGGGTCTGTTGGGCCACCTTGAATGCCCGGTTTGCCGCCGGTACGCCAGCGTAGATGCCGACCTGGAGCAGGACCTCACCGACCTCCTCCGGAGTCAGACCGTTACGCAGTGCCGCCCGGACGTGCATCGCCAATTCCTCGTCGTGGTGCAGGGTGGCGAGGATGGCGAGGGTGATGCAGCTGCGGGTCCGCCGGTCCAGGCCGGGCCGGGTCCAGATCTCCCCCCAGGCGTAGCGGGTGATGAGGTCCTGGAAGTCTGAGGTGAAACCGTCGGTGCCGGCGACCGCCCGGTCGACGTGCTCGTCGCCGAGCACCTCCCGCCGGACCGTCATGCCGGCGTCCCGGCGCTCGTGGTCGTTCATCCGCTCACCACCTGCTCGAAGTGTTCCGACAGCAGCCGAGACACCTGCGCGGGCTGCTCGACGTTGGCCAGGTGCGCGGCCTGGTTCAGTACCGCGAGCCGCGAGCCGGGGATCCGCTCGACGATTCCGCGGGCGTGCCGGACCGGCGTCGCGGGATCGTCCGCCCCGGCGACGACCAGCGTTGGGGCCTGGACCGTGGGCAGGTCGCCGCGCAGGTCCATGGCGGCGATCGCCTCGCAGCAGGCGGCGTAGCCGGTCGCGGGCGTGGCCGTCAGCGTGGCCCGATGCGCGGCGACCACCTCGGGGCGGGCGGCAGCGAGGGCCGGGGTGAACCAGCGGGCCACCACAGCGTCGGCGATCGCCTCCATGCCGGCCGTCCGTACGGTCACCGCCCGGTTCTGCCACGCCTCGACCGGGCCGAGCGACGCGGACGTGCAGAGCAGCGCCAGCCGGTCGACCCGCTCGGGTGCGCGGGCGGCGATCCACATCGCGACCATGCCGCCGAGGGATAGCCCGGCATGGTGCGCACGCGACACACGGAGATCGTCCATCAGCGCCAGCAGCTCCCGACCGAGCTGCTCGATCGTGTACGGCCCGGGTGGCACCGCCGAGCGGCCGTGCCCGAGATGGTCGTACCGGACGACGCGGAACCGTTCGGCGAGCGCCGCGACCTGTGGCTGCCACATGGCCGCCGTGGTGCCGAGAGAGCTGCCGAGCATGAGCACCGGGGCGTGTGGCGGGCCGTCCACGGTGGCGTGCAGCCGGGAGGTCACGTCGTCGACCCGCGGTGCGTCGCCAAAGCCTGGTCGACGAAGTGGTCGGCCGAGCCGAGCCAGCCGCGCGGGTCGAGCGCCTCGTCCACGTCCTGCTCGCTGAGGTGTGCGCGCACTGCGGGGTCGGCGAGCAGCGCCGCGCGGAAATCCTGCCTAGCGGTGGCGCGGGTGACCAGGTCGTGTGCGGCGCCGCGGCCGAGGGCCGGGGCCAGCCGGGCGGCGACGGCCTCGGCGAGGATCAGACCTCCGGCGGCGTCCAGGTTGGCCCGCATCCGGTCCGGGTGGACCTGCAGCCCGGCCAGCATCCGGGCGGTGCGCGCGGCCGCCCCGCCGGCGAGGTGCAGCAGGTCGAGAAGGGGCTCCCACTCGGCGTGCCAACCGCCGGTGGCGCGCTGGTGCTCCTGCACGGCCGCGGTGAACAGGGTGGCGATCAGGCCCGGGGCGCGCCGCGCAGCGGCGGTGACCAGGATCGAGTCGACCGGGTTGCGCTTGTGTGGCATGGCCGACGAGCCACCACGCCCGGTGCCGCCCTCGGCGACCTCGGCGACCTCCGTCTGGGCGAGCAGCCCGACGTCGACGGCGATGGTGCCGGTGGCCGCGATCAGACCGCCGAGCGCCGCAGCCAGGTTGAGCAGCGGCTGACGCCGGGTGTGCCAGGGCAGTGGTGGCGCCACCAGGCCCAGGTGCGTCGCGAACCGCTCGGCCACCGTCGGGCCGGTCGGGCCGAGCGCGGCGAGCGTGCCGACCGCGCCGCCGAGCTGCGCGGGAAGCGTGTCGCTGGCCTGCTTCAGCCCGGTCCGCGCCTGCGCGAGGCCGAGCAGCCAGCCCGCGGCGGCGAGCCCGAAGGTGGTGGGCGCGGCCTGCTGGCCGAGGGTACGGGCGAGCTGCACGGTGTCCCGGTGGGTGTCGGCCAGACCGGCCGCGGCGTCGGCCGCGCCGTCGAGGTGGCGCAGCAGTGGTGTGATGGCCCGCACCGCCACCAGGACCAGGGCGGTGTCGAGCACGTCCTGGCTGGTGGCCCCGTGGTGCACCCAGGCTCGGGCGGACTCGGGGACGGCGGCGGTCAGCTCGCGTACCAACGGCACCACGGGATTGCCGGCGGCGTCGGCCGCCCGACCGAGCGCCGCCGGGTCGTACCGCTCGGCGCGGCACTGCTCCGCGATAGCCTCCGCCGCCGCGGCGGGTAGCAGGCCGCATTCCGCTTCGGCTCGGGCCAACGCGGCCTCCACGTCGAGCATCGCCTGCAGCAGCGAGGTGTCGCCGAGTTCAGTGTCGACGTCCGCGGCGCCGGAGAGCCCGCCGAGCAGCCGGTCAGACGGCGAAGAAGACGGTTTCATGCTCTCCCTGCAAGCGGATGTCGAAGCGGAAGCCGTCCGACGTCGGACCGGCAACCAGGGTGTCCCTGCGGTCCGCATCAACGCTGCACAGCACCGGGTCCGCGGCGTTCGCAGCGGGTTCGTCGGGGAAGTACAGGCGGGTCACGACGCGATGCAGCAGGCCCCGCGCGAAGACGGAAAGGGTGAGGTGGGGCGCCTCGGTCTCGCCGTTCGGGGCGGGCAGCGCCCCCGGCCGGACGGTGAGCAGCGCGTACTCCCCCGCCGCGTCGGTTTCACTGCGCCCGAAGCCGCGGAAGCCGGGGACGCTGGAGGGTCGGGCGCCGCGGGGGTCGTCCGGGTGGTCGAACCGACCCTCCGGGTCGGCCTGCCAGCTCTCCACCAGAGCGTCGACCACGGGGGCGCCGGTCCCGTCCACGATCCGACCTCGGATCCAGAACGCCCCGGGCGTGCCCTCGGGCACCACGTACGAGCCGTCGGGCCAGCGCAAGCCGATGTGCAGGTACGGTCCGACGGTCTGGGCCGGCGTCACGCCGAGTCGCTCACTCATCGTCGTCCCCGTCCTCGAAGGGAGTGCTCTCCCGGCCCCGCAGCACGATGTCGAACTCGTAGGCCAACGCCCAGGACGGCGCGGTGACGGCGTGGTCGTACCGGGCGACCATGCGTTCGCGGGCCTTCGGGTCGCGGACCGAGTTGAAGATCGGATCCTGGAAGAAGAGCGGGTCGCCAGGAAAGTACATCTGCGTGACCAGCCGTTGGGTGAAGGCGCGACCGAAGAGGGAGAAGTGGATGTGCGCCGGTCGCCACGCGTTGTCGTGGTTCTTCCAGGGGTAGGCGCCGGGCTGGATGGTGATGAAGCGGTAGCGGCCGTGCTCGTCGGTGAGCGCCCGCCCCACCCCCTCGAAGTGGGGGTCGAGCGGAGCCGGCCAGGTGTCGATCACGTGGCGGTAGCGGCCCGCGGCGTTCGCCTGCCAGATCTCCACCAGGGTGTGCGGCACCGGCCGGCCGTCGCCGTCCAGCACCCGGCCGTGCACGATGATCCGCTGCCCCTGCGGCTCCGCGCCGTGCTGGCGGGTGAGGTCATGGTCGAGCTCGCCGACCCGCCCCTCCCCGAGCAACGGCCCGGTGACCTCGGTCAGCCGCTGGGGCAGGTAGGTCAACGGCCGTTGTGGGGCGCGCAGCACCGTCGAGCCGTACCCCGGGCTGAGCAGCGGCGGGTGCGCGTCGACGTCGTCGCGCCGGTACTGCGGGAGCGTCAGCCCGCCATCGGTGGGGCGCACGGTCTCCTGGGTCATGTCCTCTCCTGTCAGGCTTCCAGCACGACGGCCAGCCCCTGGCCGACGCCGATACAAATGGCTGCCAGTCCTCGTCCGCCGCCGCGGCGGTGCAACTGCCAGGCGAGCGAGCCGAGGATCCGGGACCCGGACGAGCCGAGCGGGTGCCCGAGGGCGATGGCGCCGCCCTGGGGGTTGACGATGGCCGGGTCGAGGTCGGGCCACTCCGCCAGGCAGGCGAGGGACTGCGCGGCATACGCCTCGTTGAGCTCGACCACGTCGAGGTCCGCCCAGCCGAGGCCGGCCCGGCGCAGCGCCTCCTCGGCGGCGGCCACAGGGCCGATGCCGAACAGGTGCGGCTCGACCGCGGTGGCCGCCCGAGACACGATCCGGGCCAGCGGCTCCCGGCCGACGGCGTCGGCGCCGGCCCGGTCGGCGAGCAGCAGTGCGCTCGCGCCGTCGTTGAGCGGTGAGGCGTTGCCGGCGGTCACCGTGCCGTCAGGACGAAAGACCGGCTTGAGGCCGGCCAGTGCCTCAGCGCTGGTGGTGGGTCGGATGCTTTCGTCCCGGTCGATCTCGGTGTCGGGCAGCGGGCTGACTTCGTCGGTGTACCCGCCGCGGTCCCAGGCCCGGGCGGCCAGCTGGTGGCTGCGCAGCGCGAAGGCGTCCTGGTCCTCCCGAGTGATCTTGTAGCGGTCGGCGAGGATCTCGGCGCCCTCGCCGAGCGCAACCGTCCACTCCTGCGGCATTCGGGGGTTGACCAGACGCCAGCCCAGGGTGGTCGAGTACAGCGTCTCGTGCCCGCGTGGATATCCCTGCTCGGGCTTGCCGAGCACCCAGGGCGCGCGGCTCATCGACTCGACGCCGCCGGCGAGGCAGATCGAGGCGTCACCGAGGGCGATCGCGCGCGAAGCGCCGATCACCGCCTCGAGACCGGAACCGCAGAGCCGATTGACCGTGGCGCCCGGCACCGACGGGGGCAAGCCGGCGAGCAGGACGGCCATCCGGGCCACGTTCCGGTTGTCTTCCCCGGCGCCGTTGGCGTCGCCAAGCAGCACGTCGTCGATACCGGCCGGGTCGAGCCCCGGGCTGCGCCGGACGATCTCCCGGACCACGTGGGCCGCGAGATCGTCGGGGCGGACGCCGGCCAGGCCACCGCCGTAGCGCCCGATCGGGGTGCGAACCGCGTCGAGGATGTACACCTCCCGGTTCATCGGGTTCCCTTCGTCGCTTCCAGGGCGCGGAGCACGGCGAGTTCGTCCGTCGTGGGCGGCTCGTTCGTGGTGGGGTGGTCGGCGACGGCGAGATCCCAGCCGGTGGCCGCCCGGGCCTGCTCGACCGTGACGCCGGGGTGCAGGCGGGTGAGGGTCAGCGCGCAGGTGTCCGGGTGCGGTTCCAGGATGCCGAGGTCGGTGATGACCATACGTGGGCCGCCGCCGCGCAGGCCGAGCCGCCGCCGGTCGCCGGGCCCGGTGCCATAGCCGACGGAGGTGACGAAGTCGACCCGTTCGGTGAACGTGCGCAGGTTCTGCCGGACGATGACCACGACCTCTCCGCAGGAGGCGGCGATTTCCGGTGCGCCGCCCGCGCCGGGCAGCCGCACCGTCGGGTCGGCGTAGTCGCCGCCGATGACCGTGGTGTTGATGTTGCCGTATCGGTCGAGTTGCGCGGCGCCGAGGAACCCGACGTCGATCCGGCCGGGTTGCAGCCAGTAGTTGAACACCTCGGGCACGGAGACCACGGCGTCTGCCGTGTCGGCGAGGACCCCGTCCCCGATCGAGAGCGGGAGACGGTCGGGCTTCGCGCCGAGACAGCCCGACTCGTAGATGAGCACGAGGTTCGGCGCGTGGGTGGCCCGGGCCAGATTGGCGGCGGTGCTGGGTAGTCCGATCCCGACGAAGCAGGCGGCGCCGTCGCGCAACTGCCGGGCGGCGGCCACCGTCATCATCTCGTCGGCGGTGTACTGGTCGGTCATACCATCGCCTCCGACGTCAGCACCTGCCGCCGCAACCAGTCCTGGAAAGTGTCGCGGTGCCGGCTGATCGCGTCCCAGGCCACGTAGAAGTCGTTGTCCCGCACGGAGTAGCCCTGGGCGTAGGAGGGGTGCGCGCCGCCGGGCACTTCGGCCACCGCCGTGACCGCCCAGCCGGGCAGGACCACCTGGCCGGGTACCGGGACCAGTTCGTCGACGACCTCCTCGACGGTGACCAGTGACCGGTGCGCGGCGAGCACGGCCTCCTTCTGCACGCCGGTGATGCCCCACATCTGCACGTTGCCAGCCCGGTCTGCGCGCTGCGCGTGCACCACGGTCACGTCGGGTCGCAGGGCGGGCACGGCGGTGAGCACCTCGCCGGTGAACGGGCAGGCGATGGTGCGGATGTTGGTGGTGTGCCGGGGCAGGTCGGTGCCGGTGTAGCCGCGTAGCACGGCGAACGGCAGCCCGGACGCTCCGGCCACGTACCGGTTCGCCATGCCGGCGTGGCTGTGTTCCTCCAGCTCCAGCGGTCCCGGCCAGGCGTTCTGCACTGCGTCACGGAAGCGGTGCAGTGAACCCACGCCCGGGTTGCCGCCCCAGGAGAAGACCAGGCGGCGCGCGCAGCCAGCCCCGATGAGCTGGTCATAGATGATGTCCGGTGTCATGCGGACGAGGGTCAGGTCCCGCCGTCCCTGACGGATGATCTCGTGCCCGGCGGCGAACGGGATGAGGTGGGTGAACCCTTCCAGGGCCACCACATCGCCGTCGCGGACCAGGTCCGCCACGCCATCGGCCAGCGAGACGAGCTTCGCCATGAGCCTCCCCGCCTTCCGCGAATCACAATGGACCGCGCGCTGTTCGCTATGCGGACTGCCGTACTTATCTCGAACGTAATGCCCGGCGATGGCATCCGTCAACGCGCAACGGACGGCGGCGCCCTGGCGTCCGGCGCGTTGCAGAAATGTTGCGGCGACCCGTTGACGTGAGCCAGGCCACGTGCCAACGTTCTATATGAGAACAGCCGTTCGGTAAGCGAACAAGCTGCGACACCCGGGGGCTTCTCCGGCATGGAGGCCCACCACACCCCCGGTCCCCTCCCGGGACCACCGGACGCGGGAGTACCTGCATGCGCCGTCTAGTCATCAGCGCCATAACCGCCGCAGCACTGCTCACAGTCACCACCGCCTGTGGCTCCTCCGACGCCGACGAACCCGGCGGGCAGGCGGGCGGCACGACCAAGATCAAGGTCGGTGCCATCCCCATCGTCGACGTGGCTCCCCTGCATCTCGGCATTCAGAAGGGCTTCTTCAGCGAGCAGGGCCTCGACGTCGAGGTCGTCAACACGACCGGCGGCGCGGCCGCGGTACCGGGAGTGGTCAGCGGAGAGTTCGACTTCGCCTTCGGCAACCTGGTCTCGCTCATCGTCGCCCGATCCCAGAACCTGCCACTCAAGGCCATCGCCGAGGGGAACTCGTCGACCGGCCAGCAGGGTAAGGACTTCGGCGGGATCGTGGTTCCCAAGGACAGCCCGATCGCCGGCGCCGACCAACTCGCCGGTAAGACGGTCGCCGTCAACAACCTGAAGAACATCGGCGACACCACCGTGCGTGCCTCGATCCGCAAGGCCGGCGGCGACCCGTCCACCGTGAAGTTCGTCGAGCTGCCCTTCCCGGACATGCCCGCCGCGGTCAACGCCAAGCGGGTCGACGCCGCATGGATCGTCGAGCCCTTCTTCACCGTCGCTCAGGACCAGGGCGCCAAGGTGATCGCCTCGAACTTCGTCGACACCGCCCCGAACCTGACCATCGCCGCGTACTTCACAAGCCAGAAGACGGCCCAGCAGAAGGCCGACGTGACCAAGCGCTTCACCACGGCCATCGAGAAGTCGCTGGCGTACGCGCAGCAGCATCCGGACGAGGCGCGGGCGGTGCTGCCGACCTACGCGAAAATCGATCCGGCCGTCGCCGCGAAGATGACGCTGCCGGCCTGGTCCGGTCAGATCAACCGGGAGTCCGTCCAGACACTGGCCGATCTGATGCTCGCCGACGGACTGATCAAGGAGAAGGTCGACATCGCGGAGCTGCTCCCGTGACGTCCACCCTCACGGCGCCGGCCCGGGCCTCCCGGGCCGGCGCGGCGAGCCGGGCGGCCCGCAGCACCACGCTGCTGGGCGTGCTGGGTTTCGCCACCTTCCTCGCGCTGCTGGAGGTGATCCCGCGCACCGGCCTCATTTCGCCGGACTACCTGCCACCGCTGAGCCGCATCGGCGTCGCGCTGGCGGAGCTCACCGGCGAGGCCGGGTTCTGGACCGCGATCACCGACACCGTCCAGGGTTGGTTCCTCGGCCTCGTCATCGCCGTCGCCGCCGGCATCGCCGCCGGCTTCGTGATCGGCACGATCCCCGTGCTGCGGGAGTTCACCGCCTCGACGATCGAGTTCCTCCGGCCCATCCCCTCCGTGGCACTCATCCCGCTCGCCGTCCTGGTCTTCGGCACCGAGCTGCGTTCCGTGCTCCTGCTGGTCGTCTACGCCGCGTTCTGGCAGGTGCTGGTCCAGGTGCTCTACGGCGTGCAGGACGTCGACCCGGTCGCGCAGGAGACCGCGCGCACCTTCGGACTGAACCGTTGGGCGCGGATCCGCCACGTGACCTGGCCGACCGCGCTGCCGTACGTCCTCACCGGGGTCCGACTCGCCGCCGCCGTGGCGCTGATCCTCGCCATCACCGCGGAGCTCATCATCGGGGCGCCGGGCCTGGGTAACGAGATCGGCGTGGCGCAGTCCGGCGGCGCGGTCGCCCGGATGTACGCGCTGGTCATCGTTACCGGCCTGCTCGGCGTAGCGGTCAACCTCCTGGCCCGAAGGCTGGAACGGTGGCTGTTGTCCTGGCACCCGTCGCTACGCCGGGAGGTGGCGGCATGAGGTTCGCCCGCCGCGGCACCCGCGCGATCCTGGCGGCGCTCGCATTGCCGTTGATCCTGCTCATCCTCTGGTGGGTGCTCACCGCCGACAGCGAGAGCTACTACCTACCGCCGCTGTCGGAGATCCTCGCCGCCGTCGACGACGTGTGGCTACGCTCCGACCGGCTGAGCGTCGACGTGCTGCCGAGCCTGCTACGTCTCTTCGCCGGCTTCCTGCTGGCCGTGGTGATGGGCGTGGCACTCGGTGTCGCGATCGGCTCGTCCCGCCGGCTGCGGGCGTTCTGCGAACCGGTGCTCGAGTTCCTCCGCGCGATCCCGCCACCGGTGCTGGTGCCGGTGCTGATGCTCGTCGCCGGCATCGGGGACACGATGAAGGTGCTGGTGATCGTCTCCGGCTGCGTCTGGCCGATCCTGCTCAACACCGTCGAAGGAGTCCGCGCCGTCGACGAAGTGCTGGTGGAAACCGCGCGATGCTACGGCCTGCGGGGCCCGGCCCGGCTCTGGCACCTGGTCATTCGCTCGGCCAGCCCACAGATCGTGGCCGGGCTGCGGCAGGGCCTCTCGATCGGAATCATCCTCATGGTCATCAGCGAGATGTTCGCCGCCAGCAACGGGCTCGGGTTCAGCATCATCCAGTTCCAGCGGACGTTCGCAGTGACTGAGATGTGGACCGGCATCCTGCTGCTCGGCCTGCTCGGTTTCCTGCTCGCCACGCTGATGCGGCTGTTCGAGCGGCGCGCCCTCAACTGGTATTTCGGCCTGCGCCAGGCGCAACGAGGTGGGAGTCGATGAGCATCATGACCCAGACCCAGAACCAGACCGACACCCGCACCGAGGTACTGCTCGACGTCCGCGCCGTACGCAAGGTGTACGAGGGCCATGGCCGGTCCGTCGAGGCCGTCCGCGACCTGACGTTCGCCGTCGCCCGGGGAGAACTCGTCTGCGTGGTCGGCCCGTCCGGCGCCGGCAAGACCACCCTGCTCAAATGCATCGCCGGCCTGCTCGCGCCGACCGATGGTGAGGTGGTGCTGGAGGGCGCCGCGGTCGACGGCCCCCCGCCGGGCATGGCAGTGGTCTTCCAGGAATACGGCCGCAGCCTCTTTCCCTGGATGACTGTGCGGAAGAACGTGGAGCTGCCGCTGAAGCAGAAGAAACTGCCCAAGGCGCGCCGGGCCGAGCTGGTGCACCAGGCGCTGGAGGCGGTCGGCCTCAGCGACGTTCAGTCCGCCTACCCTTGGCAACTCTCCGGCGGTATGCAGCAACGGGTCGCCATCGCCCGGGCGATCGCGTACGAACCGCACATCCTGCTGATGGACGAGCCGTTCGCCGCCGTCGACGCGCAGACCCGCGCGGACCTGGAGGACCTGGTCCGGTCCCTGTGGCACCGGCTCGGAGTGACCACGCTCTTCGTCACCCACGACATCGACGAGGCGGTCTACCTGGGCCAGCGGGTGCTGGTGCTCTCCGCCTCGCCCACCGTCGTGCTCGACGACATCGCCGTCGACCTGCCCGACGAACGCGACCAGCTCACCACCCGTTCCTCAACCCGCTTCGCCGAACTGCGGGCGCAGGTGTTCGCGCAGATCCAGCGGGCCAAGAAGCACCGGGCCGGAGCGGATCACGCATGACGACGGTACGCGAGGCGACCCTTGACGTACTGCGCCGGTACGGAATGCGCCGCATCTTCGCCAACCCCGGCTCGACCGAGGTTGCATTCCTCGCGGACCTGCCCGACGACCTGGAATTCGTCCTGGCCCTGCACGAGGGGTCCGTGGTCGGCATGGCCACCGGACACGCCATTGCCACCGGCCAGCCCGCGTTCGTCAACCTGCACACCACCGCGGGCCTCGGCAACGCGGTCGGCGCGCTGGCCACCGCCCGGGTCAACCGCGCGCCCCTGGTGGTGGTCGTCGGCCAGCAGGACCGCCGACACCTGGCACTGGAGCCGTTCCTCGCCGGCCGGTTGGAGGGGCTGGCCGGGCCGTACCCGGTCTGGGTCAACCAACCGGTGCTCGCCCAGGACGTGCCTGCTGCGATCCGGCGCGCATGGCACGAGGCCAGGCAGCACCGCGGCCCGGCCGTCGTCGTCGTACCGATGGACGACTGGTCGGCCCAGGTGGACCCGGCGCTCGGGCTGGCCGCGCCGACGAGTGTGCTGCGCGCCGAACCGGCGGCGGGCCCCGCCGCACGGGAGCTGGCCCGACTGCTGAACGCAGCGGCGAAGCCGGTGGTGGTCGTCGGCGCCGGCGCCGACGACCGCGGCACCTGGGACGCGCTCATCTCACTGGTGGAGCGGCTCGGCGCGCCCGTGTGGCAGGAGGCATTCGGCGCCCGCGCCGGCTTTCCGCAGGATCATCCGCACTTCGCGGGACACCTGCCGGCCGGCCGGTCCCGGCTGCGCGCGGTGCTCGCCGCGCACGACATGGCCCTCGTCGTCGGCACCGGCGCGTTCCGGCAGTACCCGTACGAGCCGGGTCCGCTGGTTCCGGACGACCTCACCGTCGCGGTGGTCTCCACCGATCCCGACGAGGTGCACCACAGCCGGGCCGAGCTGGCCGTGCTCGCCGACCCGGCGGCACTGTGCGCCACGGTCGCCGAGCAGTTGACTGCCCGGACGGTAACGCCGCCGACGCCACGTACCGAGGCGGTCGCACCGCCGGCGGTGGGAGAGCCCATGCGGGCCGCGCACGTCTTCGCCGCGCTCGCCGAGCGGCTACCCCGGGACGTCGTACTGGTCGAGGAGACGCCGTCGTCGCGCCCGGACCTGCACCGGTTGCTGCCCGCCCGACAGCCGCGCGGCTTCGTCAGCGCGGCCATGGGCGGCCTCGGGTTCGCGCTGCCCGCAGCAGCCGGGCTGCGGATGGGCGACCCGACCCGGCCGGTCGTCGCAGTGCTCGGCGACGGCTCCTCGCTCTACGGCATCCAGGGGCTGTGGAGCGCCGCCCGCTACGGCTGCGGCGTGCTGTTCGTCGTCCTCGCCAACGGCCGGTACGCCGTCATGGACCGGCTCGCAGACAAGGTCGGTGGCAAGGCGCCCTGGCCCGCCTTCGAGGATGTCTCGGTGTCCGGCCTCGCGCAGGCCCTGGGCTGCCCCGCCCGGCGAGTGAGCGACTACGCGGAACTCCTGACCGTTCTTGACGAGGTGGTCCCGACGCTCGCCGAGCGTACCGACCCGCTCCTGCTCGACGTGCCGGTCCACGTCGACGCCCAGTTCGAACCCTGACGATCGGCGCACGCGCCGTCCCCACCCCTCGAGGAGACCACCATGGCCCTGCTCGACAGCGGCATCTGGCACGGCACGCTCTACAGCGACGGCTGGCGGGAGCCCACCGGAGGAACGGCGAAGGTGCGCTCCCCCGCCACCGGCGAGGAGATCGGTGCCGTCGGCGTCGCGAACGCCCACGACGTGGCCCGCGCCTGCGCCCGAGCGGCCGAGGCCCAACTCGCGTGGGCCGCCAGCAGTTATCTGGAACGGGCAGCGGTGCTGCGCCGAGCCGGACAACTGTGGGAGCAGCACTCCGCCGAGGTCAGCGACTGGCTGGTACGCGAGGCCGGGTCGATCCCGCCCAAGGCCGGCGTCGAGACCGACACCGCGGCGCAGGAGTGCTACGAGGCGGCCGCGCTCGCCTCCCGCCCGCTGGGCGAGATCATCCCCAGCGCGCAGCCCCGGCTCAGCCTCGCCCGCCGGCTCCCGGTCGGCGTGGTCGGCGTCATCGCCCCGTTCAACTTCCCACTCATCCTGGCGATCCGCTCCGTCGCGCCGGCACTGGCCCTGGGCAACGCGGTGGTGCTGAAGCCGGACCTGCGCACGGCGGTCGCCGGCGGGCTCGCCATTGCCCGGATCTTCGCGGAGGCGGGCCTCCCCGAAGGGCTGCTGCATGTCCTGCCCGGTGGGGTGGAGACCGGGGAGGCGCTGGTCGCCGACCCGCATGTCCGGGTGGTCAGCTTCACTGGCTCGACCGCCGCCGGGCGCAAGGTCGGCGAGGCCGCCGCCCGGCACCTCAAGCGCGCGCATCTGGAACTCGGCGGCAATTCCGCACTCATCGTGCTCCCTGACGCGGACCTGGACCTCGCCGTCTCCGCCGGCGCCTGGGGCTCGTTCCTGCACCAGGGGCAGATCTGCATGACCACCGGCCGGCACCTGGTCCACGAGAGCCTGGCCGACCGGTACGTCGCCGCGCTCGCCGAGAAGGCCGACCGCCTTCCGGTCGGCGATCCGGCCAAGGAACAGGTGGCGCTCGGCCCGATCATCGACGAACGGCAGCGCGACAAGATCCACAATCTGGTGACGGCCAGTGTCGAGGCGGGCGCGCGACTGGCCGCCGGCGGCAGCTACGACGGCCTGTTCTACCGCCCGACGGTGCTCGCAGACGTCACGTCCACCACCCCGGCATACGAGCAGGAGGTCTTCGGACCAGTCGCCCCGGTCATCACCTTCGCTGACCCGGAGGAAGCGGTGACACTGGCCCGGAGCACCGAGTACGGCCTGTCCCTCGGCATCCTCGGTCGCGACGTGATGAGGGCGATGGCGCTGGCCGATCGCATCCCGAGCGGCATCGTGCACATCAACGACCAGACCGTCGGTGACGAAGCCATCGCTCCGTTCGGCGGGGTGGGCGCCTCCGGCACCGGCTCCCGCTTCGGCGGTGCGGCGGCGAACGTGGAGGCGTTCACCGAGACCCAGTGGCTGACCGTGCAGGGCGACATCGCCCGATACCCGTTCTGACCGAGGGAGACCACCGTGGCGGGCGGAATACGGGCCCCGGGCACGTCGGTGACGGCCCGGGTGCTCGCCATCCTCGGCGCGTTCGACGTAGCCCATCCGGCGCTGACCCTCAGCGACCTCGCCCGCCGGGCCGGGCTGCCCCTCGCCACAGCGCACCGCCTGGTCGGCGAGCTGGTCGCCTGGCGCGCGTTGACCCGCGATCCGGACGGCGCGTACCGGATCGGCGTGCGGCTCTGGGAGGCCGGGCTGCTCTCGCCACTGCACACCCGGCTACGGGAAGTCGCGCTGCCGTTCCTGCAGGACCTGCACACGGCAGTACGAGAGAACGTGCACCTGGCGGTCCGCGACGGCGACGAGGCGCTCTATGTGGAGAAGGTGACCGGGCATCGCGCGGTGCCGATCATCTCGCGGGTCGGGGGCCGATTGCCGCTGCACGCCACCGGGGTGGGCAAGGCGTTGCTCGCCTTCGCCCCACCCGACTTCGTCGCGGCGCACCTGCGCCGGCCGCTGACCCGCTGCACGCCGTACACGGTCACCGAGCCCGGTCGGCTGGCTGGGGAGCTGGCCGTCGTTCGGGCCCGGGGCTGGGCACGCACCAGTGAGGAGATGACCCTCGGCTCCTGTTCGGTGGCCGTTCCGGTACTCGACGTGGACGGCACGGCGGTCGCGTCGATCGGCGTCGTCGGGCACAGCCTCGGCGCGGCTCCGGAGCGGTTGGCGCCGGCCCTGCGGGCGGCGGCCGAGCGGGTGGCTGGCCGGCTTGCCGACACCGCCGATGACCCGTACCCGACGTTGCAGCACGGCATCGCGGTGCGACGGCGGCCGAACGGTCGCGCGAGCGCATGAGGGTGGCAGACGAGCGAGCACGAGCCGGTACGCGGACCGAGCGGGCGAGCATGGCCGGTCCGCTCACGTTGATCGGCGTGCTGCTGCTGGCGCTCAACCTGCGCGCGGCCATCGCGGTGCTCGCGCCGCTGCTGCCCGACGTCCGGACCGACCTGCAGCTGGGCAGCGGCGCGGCCGGACTGCTGACCACGCTGCCGGTGCTCTGCTTCGGGCTGCTCTCCCCCTTCGCGGCGCTGCTGGGCCGGCGAATCGGCGTGCAGTGGTCCCTGCTGTTGGGGATGCTGGGCATCGTCGCCGGCAGCGCGCTGCGCGTGCTGCCGGGGCTCTGGGCAGTGGTCGCCGGCACGGTGGTGATCGGTGCCGGGATCACGGTCGGCAACGTGCTGGTGCCAAGTGTGGTCAAGCAGGACTTTCGCCGCCGCCAGGGAGCGGTGACCGCGTCGACAACGGCGGCGCTGACCGGCGGGGCCGCCGTCGCGGCCGCAGTGGCGGCGCCGTTGTCACACACCGGGCTCGGCTGGCGCGGCGCCGCGCTGCTGGTGGGCGGACTGGCCGCAGTCGCTGCCGTGGTGTGGTTGCCGCAGCTGCGTCGCCGGCACGTCGCCCCGAAGATGGCGGTCGGTGGCGCCTCGGTGCTCCGCTCCCCGGTCACCTGGGCACTGGCCGCATTCATGGGCATGCAGTCATTGACCTATTACGCACTGCTCGCCTGGCTGCCCACGATGGTGCGGGACAGCGGGGTGTCCGCGGCAGGCGCCGGGTGGGCCCTCGGGCTGTTCAACCTGCTCGGCATCGCCACCGCGATTGCCGCACCCGTCGTGGCGTCGCGGCTACGCGACCAGCGCGTGTTCGGTGTGCTGGTGGCAGCGGCCTGGGTGGTGGGACTGTTCGGGCTGCTGGTGGCGCCGTCGCTGTACCTGCTCTGGGCGACGGTGACCGGGCTGGCGCAGGGGGCAGGGATCGGACTGGCACTGGCGCTTCTGGTGCTGCGGGCCGGCACCCCGCAGAGCGCCCGCGACTTGTCCGGGACGGTTCAGTCGGTCGGCTACCTGGTGGGCTCGACCGGCCCGCTGCTCCTCGGCCTGCTGCGCGACCGGTCCGGGGACTGGTCCCTGCCACTCGGCGCGCTCTGCGTCGCGGCGCTGGCGATGGCCGTGGCGGCCCTGTGGGCCGGACGCGACCGATCGGTCTGACCGGATCTTCCGCTGGATGGAAACCCGGTAGGGCGAACCGGCGCGGCTGCGGGCAGTCTGGTGCCCTACCCGGAACAGGGTCGCGGCGTCTGCCGCGGTCGAGGTGAGGAGGCACGGATGCGTACCCAGGTCGGCATCGTCGGAGCGGGGCCGGCCGGTCTCATGCTGTCGCACCTGCTGCACCTGCAGGGCATCGAGTCGGTGGTGGTCGAGAGCCGCAGCCGGGCGTACGTCGAGCAGCGGGTCCGGGCCGGGGTGCTCGAGCAGGGCTCGGTGGACCTGATGCGCCGCGTCGGGCTCGGCGAGCGGCTGCAGCGCGAGGGCATGCGGCACGAGGGCATCGAGCTGCGATACGACGGGGAGTCGTACCGGGTGCCGATGACCGAGCTGACCGGGCGGGCGATCACGGTCTACGGGCAGCAGGAGGTGGTCAAGGACCTCATCGCCGCCCGCCTCGCCGCCGGCGGTTCGATCCTCTTCGAGACCGAGGCGGTACGCCTGGAGAACCTCGACTCGTCGCCGACGATTCACCTGCGTCAGGACGGCCGCGACATCGAGTTGCACTGTGACTTCGTGGCCGGCTGCGACGGCTTCCACGGGGTCAGCCGGGGCGCGGTGCCCGACGGCGTGCTGCGCACCTACGAGCGGACGTATCCGTTCGCCTGGCTCGGCGTGCTGGCTGCGGCTCCCCCGGCGGTGGACGAGCTGATCTACGCCAACCACGAACGCGGGTTCGCGCTCTACAGCCTGCGGTCGCCGGAGATCTCCCGGCTGTACCTGCAGGTCGCGCCGGACGATGACATCGCCGACTGGCCCGACGAGCGGATCTGGACGGAGTTGCGGGCCCGGCTGCAGACGGTGCCGGGCTGGTCGCTCAACGAGGGACCGATCGTGGAGAAGTCGATCACGCCGATGCGCAGCTTCGTGGTCGAGCCAATGCAGTGGCAGCGCCTCTACCTGGCCGGGGACGCCGTGCACATCGTGCCGCCGACCGGCGCCAAGGGCATGAACCTCGCCCTGGCCGACGTGGCGCTGCTCGGCGAGGCATTCGCGGCCTGGTACGGCGACGGGCGGACGGACCTGCTGGAGAGCTACTCGACGACCGCGCTGCGCCGGGTGTGGCGGGCGCAGCACTTCTCCTGGTGGATGACCTCGATGCTGCACCGCTTGGACACCGACGACCCGTACGAGGCGAAGCTGCAGACCGCGACGCTGCGGTATGTGGCCAGCTCCCGGGCGTACGCCACGAGCCTGGCCGAGAACTACGTGGGTCTACCCCTGGTCTGACTGTGAGGATGGCGGGGTCGGTTCAGCAGTAGTGAGCTGACAGCTGGTGGTGGCGGGCGTGACCCTTGCTCTGACTGGCTTCGTGCCTTTGCCGGGACCTGTCCGCCCGCTGCTGCCGGTGCCGGTCCGGCGGGAGACGTTGGCCTGATCAGGAGCTTGACCGCCAGTAGCAGCTGGCGTGTCTCATCACAGTCCTGCCATCTCCGCACCGGACCGGACCCTTGCGTCCCCCACGGTGAGGAGAGAACGCATGTCCATGCTGGCAGATCTGGTGGAGGTCGTCATCGGCGTCGACACCCACTCCGCCGCGCTACTGGATACCCGCACCTGTGGTGTGCTGGCCAAGGTCAGGGTGAGCACCGACCCGGACGGCTACGCGCAACTGGTAGCGCTGGCCGAGCAGCATTCGGGTTTGCGGGCCTGGGTGCTGGAAGGCTCCGGTGGCTACGGCGCCGGGCTGGCCCGGCACCTGGCCGACGCCGGTGAACTGGTCGTCGAACTGGGCCGCCCGCTGCGCCCGGCCCGCCGCGCCGGGGCGAAGTCCGACCCGATCGACGCCGAACGCGCCGCTCGCGAGGCCCTGGCCCGCACGCGGCTGGCAACTACCCCAGCGCATGGCAGGCGCCGCGTGTCGAAGCTGCGGCAGGCTGTGATCGACCGACTGCATTCGGTAGAGTGCGGACGTTGATCGTCGGCGATGGTCGAGGGTCGGAGGGGTGCCGGGATGACTCGACGGGCCGGGCGGGTGACACGGTTCGCGCTGCGTCTCGGGCTCCTGGTCGGCGGGATCGTCGCGGCCTGGGGCGCTCATGAGAGCGGCACCACCGCAGCCGCCTACGCCGCTGAGCCTCCACCGGCCGCGCCGGTGGGCACCGCAGTCGACCTTCTCACGGGCGCGCTCCGCCCGATCCTCGGCACGGCGACACCACCGCCGGCACCGGAAGGGACCGCCGACGAGACGGCCCGGGGGATCCCGCCGAGCGGAGTCGACCCGGCACCGATCCGTCCACCAGCCCGGCCTGAGACCCGGCCGGCGAATCAGGTCAGCCCACCGCCCGCCGGCCCTATCCAGGTCGGCACGCCGAAGCCCGCCGACGGCGCGAGCCGTCCGGCCATCCCGCCGCGCCGTGGGAAGGCGCTGGTACCGGTGGCGGACGTTCTCCGCCCGGTCACCGAGCCGGTCCGGGCCGGGGTGCTCACCCCCACGAGCGAGGTGCTACGGCCGGTTACCGACCCGGTGCTGGCCAGTGTGCTCGCCCCACTGGCCAACGACCTCAACCCGGCGACCCAGCCGCTCGCCCCGATCCTTTCCCCCGTTTGGCGAGAGCTGGAGCCGCTGCTCGATCCGCTGAGTCCCGTGCTCGAGGCCCTAGACCCGGTGACGGACCTCCTGGACCCGTCCACCGGCCCCCAGGCAACACCGCCACCGACGGCCCTACCACCACCGACGCCGACGCCGACCGGCACGGTCGACAACCTCGTGAGCGGCGCCGATCCCGGCTGCTGCACCGGATCGGTCGGCGAACGCGCCGGACCCGTTTCGGGCCCTGCCCTCAACAGCACGTCGACGGCCCGGCATTCGACGACACAGCTGTCGTCCTCTCCACGCCTCGTCCGTTCCGACGGCCCACACCCGTCCCGGCCCGACGCGCAATCCAGGCCAGCCATGCCAGCCCCTGGCACCAGCGGATCCGGCCACTCCGGCACCGTCCACGGGGACTCTTCCGACGCCCCCACTTCGATATGGACGCCGCCCAGCCTGCCAGGGAGCCGCTGCCACTCGACCGGCCGCGACGCTCTCCCGTCCCACTCGCCCCGCCCGGGCACCCGGCCCGCCTGACCGGCGCGCCGTTGCGTGCCGTCCGCACGGCACCGGCGGTCTCTGCGTACCCGTATCCCTGACGGCCCTTTGGTGGCCCGCGCCGGCGCGCGGCGGTCCCGCGACGACTCCGGCACCCTCTCCCGACATACCCGATCACGATGGTGACTAGGAGTTATCCATGAGCATGCCCGTCGTCCGGGCCCGGTGGTGCGACATCGGCCGGATCGCCGATCTCGTCACCGAAGCCCTCTCTCCCACCGCCCTCGGCGCCTGGCTTGTCCCCGACGAGCGACGCCGGCGGGTCGTCCTCGCCGCCGTCGCCCGGATCTGGACCGAACACGCGCTGCTCTTCGGCGACGCGTTCCTGCTCCCGGACGGCACGGCCGCGACCGTCTGGTTCCACCGCTACCGACCGATCCCGCCCCCCGCCGAGTACGCCGACCGGCTCGCGCTCGCATGCGGCAGGCACCGGAACAGATTCCGCACGTTCGACCAAGCCCTTACCACACGGCGGCCCGCCGAGGCGCACAACCACCTGGCACTACTCGCCGCGCCGGGCCCGGCGAACTCGAACCGCGCCGCGGCCGTCCTCACCGGAGCGCAGCGCTGGATGGACACGCTCAACCTGCCCACGTACGCGGAGGTCTTCAACGACGCCGACCGCGACCTCTTCCAGCGGCACGGCTACACCCACCGTGACGCCATCCGCATTCGCAGCCACACCACCACACACGCAATGTGGCGGCGGTCGCCGTCCCGGACCGGCCGATCCAGCCGCAACACTCGCTCACCCCTTCAGCGTCCACTCGTCCTACCCCACAACAACCCAACAACCCACTTCGCGCGGCGCTGATCCACCCGACCTGACCGGAGTGCCCTCACCGTCGCGGCCAACGGGCCGCAAAGGGACGTATCACGGCGGGCGGATGCGGGGGGTCTCCTGCTCGTCGGCCGCCGGGCGAACTCTGACCTTCAGCGCACGCAGAGCCAACCGGCCGCGCCCGACTCCGCGGCGAGATCTGTCGCCGCTAGCGCGACGCTCGCCCTCACCCCCGCCGCGCTTTCGGATGCTCCGAAGAGGTCTCCGCGCCGAAGGGGCTGGTCAAAGCTGTGCCCGTAGGATCGATACCTCAGATGACGGAAACGTCGGCAACTCCGGGACCGTTGCTTCACCGACGCGTCTGGTCTGTCATGGATTCGCACGGACAACGACGGACCACACCGCAGCCTCGACGATTCGTAGCCGGCGCGGGTGCGGGTACATCCCGAGCTCTGCGATGGCGCCTCAGCCGGCGCCGTCCAAGCCCTCGCTGGTACCAAGACCGCCATAACCACAATGATGGTTATTCAAAGAGATGGCTCCATAAGTGTCACTATGGTGCGGCCCCCGCCGGACCACGAGCCGGCTTCAGGCGCGAGTGATCATTCAGGCATCCCCAGCGGCGTGGGAGTTCAATTCGGCGGGACGACACGACCCATTGCCCCACCGTCGATGACGCTCAGCGCAACTCTAAGGCTCGCGCAAGTCTAGTTGCGGTGGGACCTCTCCGGGTTCGCCGAGAGGTCTCCAACCAGAGGCGCGTGGTCGGGGCGTGCCCGTGGGATCAGCGTCCCAGTTAACAGCCCGCCCCTGGAGGTCGGCCTGAACGACCCTCGTCAACGCATGGCAGCGGTGCCGCGGCGGATTTCGGCGGCCCGAGATGTCGGACGGCGCTCGCAGTGTGGGAGCGGCGACAGGTGACCGCTTCGGATGCCGCTGGGGTCAAGTGCCTCCTCGTCGAGCCCGACGCGAAGGTGCCCGCCCACCAGGCCCTGGCGCTCGTCGTCGAGTCACCGCGAAGCTCACCCCCTGGTTGTCCACCTGGACCGAGCTGCTGGCCGTCCCGTTGCCGCGGCGGCGGCTGGTCGCAGCGGTGGAGGAGTGGATGTACGACCTGCGGATGGACAGGCTCCCCTGGGACAGCTGGCACGACGAGGACGCCTGGTGCCTCGCGCTGTCGTTGTGGGTGCTGCGTTACGCGCCGGCCGCGGTGCGGGAGCACGACGCGCCGGCCGAGTTGCACGACGACGTACGGTTGCTCGCCCTGCCCTACGACGATCGGTGGGACCGGTAGCCCCGGCCGGCGTCCGGGATCGGGCTGCATCGACCCCCGTTCCGACCCCCAGCTGCTCAATCGACTGGGCTTCAGGCATATCGGCTCTGGGTGGACTTTCGCTGAGCCCGGAAGCTCCTTGATCTGCACCGTCGGTACCCTGGCGGGACGGCTCACGTGGGTCGGGCATGGCAGCGGGAAGACAGCAATGCCGCTTTTGCGATCTGGCGCTATGAGGGATCGGCGGTGGTTGCCTGCTGCACCTGCGCGCGGAGCATCCCGAACTCGTCCCGGCGATCCCTCTTTTCGAGAGACTTGATGGTCAGCATTCCGATACTGCCGCTGTCAGCCCAGCCGCAGATCGTGACCGTATATGCCATGGCTTCGTCGCTCCTGCCGCAGCGGGCCTCGCCACCCAGCGGCCCAGGCTCTGCTGGACGTACATCCTGAATATCACGCGTTGTCGCGTAAAGCCGGTCCAGCGCTTCCGTGGGGTTGGCCACCGTTCCTGCCACTGCGCTGATCGAGATCGAATCGGTGAGGGACGTTTCACTCGTGTAGACCTCACCGAACGTGCTGGTCGGTTGACTCACATACTGTTTGATGAGGTTCGCGGCGTGTTTGGCTTGCTCGTAGGTGAAGGCATCGGGAGATCGTGGAAGACCAGCCAGCTGCTCGGGCGCCTCAAAGCGGGTTGACAGGGCAGGAGACTGCTTCGGCTGCCCCGGGGGCTGAGCCGACGATTCGGCTGGTCGTGAGCAGCCCGCCAAGAGAAGTGCAGTGAGGAACACCGCCGCGCCGAGCGGAGCCGCAACTGACCTTGGAATAACTGGGCCGCGATCGTGCATGTGCCGCTCTTCCTTCCGTGGGTGGAGTCGAGACGATACGCGGTCCTTGTGCTCATCGCTGTCCCGTTCCTGGTGCTGACCTCCAGCTAGCACACTCCCAATCTCGTCTGCCGTCGACCCGCCCTCGTGGGGAGCGGGCCGCCGCCCGGCCCGCCACGTCAAGCGGACCTTGACGCAGATTCGGATGCTGGCGGGTCGGCCGGTGGTCTGCTCGGCTTGCCCGGGTCGATGGCGGGCGGGATGGCCTACCGCAACCACCCACGGACCGTGACCCGCCGGCGGAGCACCCGGCCATCTCGGAGCCGGAGAGCCCCCGCCGGAGGCGCCCTAACCGCAACCCCGCGACCGCCGTCAACTCGCCGACGCGGCCGGCGTGCGGTCCCCTGCGCCGCGCGGGTCTTGGCCGCGCGGCCCGGCCGGCTGCCGGCCCACACACCACCGGCAATGGTCCTTTCGTCTTCGGCGGCCCTCCGGGCTTCCCCCCTTCCGCGCCAGCCGACGGGCGTAGGCGTGACGGCCGCAGAGCGCCAGCGGCAGCGGCCGACGCGCGCCCAGGCGGCGGCGCGTGCGGCCCGTTGCGGGCCGCCTTGATAGACGTACAGAAAGTCCTCCCACACACGCTAACGAGCGGCTGTCCTGCGCCGGTGAATGCCTCGCAAGTGAGTGCGTAGAAAGCCGGTGGTTCGGCAACGGGCGACCACGCTACGGTTCGCGGATGAGCATCCTGCCCGGCGCGACGAGGAAATCGTTCGCGGGTCGCGATCTTCGACATCGCACCCTTGACGGGCACTCGTTCAAGTTGTGTGACTTCCGTGGCGTCGACCTCCGGGGTGCCTCCCTCCGCGGTGTCAGCTTCGCTGGCTGCGATCTGCGGGATGCCGACCTGCGTGACACGGATCTGTCCTACGCACGGTTCAGCTACGTCATGACGCACGATCCGGCGTACGGACGCACGGACGTTACCGGGGCTCGATGGAACGGGGCCGACCTTCGAGGCGTCACCGCCGAGCGCGTCATTGGGTGGCCGCACGGCCTCTCAGACTCCGGGGTTACGTCGGGTTGACGTGTCGGCACCCGGTGCTAGTCTGGCGCTCGTCGAGCACGCCAGCGCGGCCTTCCTGCCGGATAGCTGGACTCGACTTCGGAGATGCCGAGCGGCCTTCCTGCCGCTGATGCGGGCCACGTCCCATCGGCTCTCGATCGCACCGGCCAGCATGCCGGTTCCCCGAATCCGCTGAGCGGCCCAGCACGGCCTTCCCTACCGTCCACGATGGCCCCGATTCGGTGGGTGCAGTTGAGTGCTGTTCGGTGCGGTTGGATGCCGTTCGGAGCCCGTTCAGGGCACCCGGTTGCTCCCAGTCTGCTCCCCCGAGCCGACGCCGACACCCGGGCTGCTGCCGGTCAATCGACGCCGCGCTCGTCCGCAGCTCATCCGCCACCGACAGCAGGCGCACCCAGGACCGGCTCGGGCCAGCGCCGGCCCGAAACAGCCAACTCGGTGTTCCCAATTTGCTCCCACTGCCCTTCGATCGGCGGCAGCCCCTACTCGCGCCACCGCACTGGCGCGCGCCCAGGCGGCGGCGCGCGCGGCCGTTTCAGGGCCGCCCCTAGAAGACGTACAGAGACTTGAACGGGGATGCTGGTGAGGCGATTGTCCGGTCTCGGGACCTGCGTGACACATCGGTATCAGGACCTGGGTGAAACTCCGCCGAGTGTTGGTGGAGATGTGCGTGATGGAACAGCGGTACCGCGCCGTTCAAGAGGTGCTGGCCGGGTCCACGGTCACCGATGTCGCCGAACGGTTCGGTGTCTCCCGTCAGGCGGTGCATCGCTGGTTGGCCTGGTATGCCGACGAGGGGCTGGAAGGTCTGGCGGATCGGTCCAGCCGGCCACGTTTCTCGCCTGGGCAGACCCGGCCGGAGGTGGAGGCGCTGATCTGTGAGCTGCGCCGGAACCATCCTCGCTGGGGTGCCCGTCGTCTGGTCTTCGAGCTCGGCCGCCGGGACTGCCCTGGACCGATCCCGTCGCGGATCACCGTGCATCGGGTGCTGATCCGACACGGCCTGGTCAACCCGACGCCTCGCCGCCGTCCTCGGGAGGACTACAAGCGGTGGGAACGTACCCGGCCGATGGAGCTGTGGCAGCTGGACGTCGTCGGCGGCATCCGGCTCGCTGACGGTGGTGAGGCGAAGGTCGTCACCGGCGTGGATGACCACTCCCGGTTCTGCGTCATCGCTGCCGTAGTCAGCCGGGCCACCGGCCGGGCCGTGTGTCTGGCCTTCGCCGAGGCTTTGCAGCGGTTCGGGATCCCCGAGGAGGTCCTGACGGACAACGGTAAGCAGTTCACCGGCCGGTTCAACCAGCCCCGCCCGGCCGAGGTGATGTTCGAACGCATCTGCCGCGACAACGGCATCGTGGCCCGCAGCACCAAACCCCGCACCCCGACCACTACCGGCAAGGTCGAACGGTTCCACCAGACCCTGCAACGCGAACTCCTCGACGAGGTCGAGGTCTGGGCCAGCCCGGAAGAGGCCCAAGCCGCCATCGACGCGTTCCGGGACGAATACAACCCCCAACGGCCGCATCAGTCCCTGAACATGGCATTCCCCGCCGACCGGTTCACCGCCCCACCAGCCGACGAGCAGCTGCCTCTGCGGCTGCCCCGGACGCTGGCCACCACGATCCCCGCGCCCCGAAAGCCGCTGCCGATGCCCCCCGGCGCCCACCGGGTCGGCCACCGTTGCAGCCGCACCAGTGACAACCGGCGAAGGTGTCGGCCTGGCCGTGGAGGTCACCCGGATCGTTCCCGCCTCGGGCAACCTCACCGTCTGCGGGCAACAGTTCTGGCTCAGCCCCACCCGCGCCGGACTCCCGGTCACCCTCTGGGCCGACACCACCGTCATCCACCTGCTCATCGACGGTGTCCGACTCAAAACCGTGCCGTCCCGGCTCACCCCTGCCCACCTGCGGCAGCTCCTCGACGACGACGGCCAACCCGCCGGGCCACCACCGATCACCACAGGGCCCGTCCAGGTCGGTGCCCCGATCGAGGTCGAACGGCTCGTCAACGCCACCGGCCTGATCGGCCTCGCCGGCCGGCAACACCCCGTCGGCTACCACTTCGCCGGCAGGCGTGTCACCGTCCGACTCGACCGCGGCCTCATGCAGATCACCGCCGACGGTGTCCTGCTGCGCAGCCTGCCCAACCCACTCACCCCGGCCGAACAGGCCCGTATCCGCGACGCCCGCCCCGCCGGACCACCACCCACCCCGGCACCCGAGCCGGTCCGGGTCGAACGCCGTGTCAGCTGCCGAGGATCTCTGGTCGTCGCCGGGCAACGCATCCACGTCGGCATCGCCCACGCCGGAACAACCCTCACCGTCGAAGCCGCCGACACCACCTTCCGCGTCCACAACGGCGACCAGCTCCTCACCGAAGTGCCCCGCACCACCACCAAGCCCATCGCACGATTCAAGGTCCGCAAGCCGGAGCCGCCCCGGCAAGGGCACGCCGCCTCGACGTCCTACCCGCCAGAAAATCCCTCCTCCGATCGGCTCTCGTGACGCACCCTGATCCCATGGCACAGGGCAAACCGTGGACCGGCAACGACGCGGACCACAACAACCACTGCCACCAGCGGTGGATCAAACAACGCAACCGCGACACCGTCGACCCGGCCTACCCAGAAGCCTGGTACGACGAGCAATGCGGCGGATGTCGATTCTGGATCCCCCTCGACGGCGAACTCGGCCACGACTACGGTGCCTGCACGAACCCCGCCTCGCCCTTCGACGGACGGGTCCGCTTCGAACACGACGGATGCGCCGCCTTCGCCAACCGCGACGACGGCTCCTTCGGATAACCCAACGCAAGCAAACTGAAGATTGTCTAGCCGGACGTGTCACCCACGTCGAGACTGATCTGTCACGCACGTCCTGAGACTCGACATGCTGGTGAGGCGATCTAGGCGCATCGCTGTCCGCTCTCAGGACGGGCGTGAGACATCGGTATCGGGACCTGCGACACTCCGTCGGATGTTGTCGTAGATCATCCTGCAGGCAGGGGTGGGTGCAGTTGAGCGCTGTTCCGTGCCGTTGAGGGCTGTTCAGAGCCGTTCAGGGCACGCTGCTGCTCCCAACCTGCTCCCCCGAACCGGGCGCCACACGGCGCTTGCTGCCCTCGGCCGCGGTCGTGCTCGACCCGCAGGTCGTCCGCCAAACTCAACGCTTGCCAGGCAGGTCCAGTAGCAACGGCTCCGTCGGACGCTGCGTAGGACCCTTAGCCCACGCGTTCCCAATTTGCTCCCGGCCGGCCGATTGGCAGTAGGAAACCGTCTGCGGTTGACCCTCAAGGCTCATACGATCGGCCGCGAGCGGCGTGGCGGCACACGGTTGCCAGGGATCGACTTGCATGGCCGCCACCTGAGCTAAAACAACGGGTATCTCGTGGGCGTTCATGATTACCAAGCACCGAAGTGCGGCTCATGACAGGCATGAGGCGATGATCAAGAGCTGGCATGATTGGCATCGTGACCGAGCCGGTGTTCCGCTACCACCCCGACCCTGTGGCGACAGGCTCGGCCGTGCGCACCGACCACGTGTGCGGCGTCTGTGGGCATCAACGCCACGTGCGCTACGAGGGACCCGTCTACGGCAAGCAGCCTGGCAGCCTGTGCCTGCAATGCATCCACTCCGGTCAAGCAGCCGCGACTCTCGCAACCGCCGCGCTCGACGCAGGCATGAACGCCCAGTTCAGCGACGCCGTCGACGTACCCGACGACGTACCGTTCGACGTAGTCGAGAAGGTCACGCAGCGGACACCGGGCTTCCACGGATGGCAGCAACCATCGTGGCTGTACCACTGCGGCGACGGCGCCGCGTTCCTCGGACCCGCCGGCTACAGCGATCTGGAGGCCCACGCAGACGCCCTTGACATGGTCCGCGAGAACTGCCGACAGCTCGGCTGGTCGCCTCAAGACACCGACCTGCTCCTGCATTCACTGGACCGCACCGGCGAGCCAACGGCGTACCTATTTCGATGCTTGCACTGCGGCGCCTACCTCGCCTCCTGGGATATCGGCTAACCACACGCCCAACCACGTCAAGGCCCCGCAGGAAGGCAGCGAACGACCGCGGCCCGGGGCCCGGGCCGCGCATGCCGGGCATGTGCAGATGCCGACGTCGACACCGGGTAGCCGGGGCTGGGTAGGCGTGGGACTTCATGATCTTTAGGGTGCCCTCATGGTGGTCAACTTGCCGTCTTCGTGGTGCGCCACGGATCTCGGGGTATATCGCCCATGTCGATACACCTACGAGCGGTACCCGCTCGACAGCGTGCCGTCCGTGCTTGATGCTCTCGGCGGCTTCCGATGGCTGGGCGATCGAGGACAGCGCGACGCCGGCAACATGGGCCTGCTGACTCGCCTTGAGATGAGCCTCACCGCCGTCGGTGTGGCACTGCCCGACGACTTCCTTGGCTTCTACTCCTGGAACGGCTGGGCAGCCGAGCTGGACACCGTGTCCGTGACCGGATGCTGGACCAGGCTTCGTCCGCTGCCAACGTTCAGCCCCGTCGAGCCCGGCGCGTTCCTCGTCCGCTTCATGTCCGACCAACAGGACTGCGTCACCTGGTACCTGTACCTACGCCGCGGGGAGCCGGCGTTCGTCGTGCACGCGTACGGCTTGGACCTCGATTACCACGACGACGACGAGGACTTCGGAGTGATCTACCGATGCGCGTCCTCGTTCGAGGAGTTCGCCTACCGGTTCTGGGTAGAAAACCGGATTTGGCGGCACCTGCACGATCCAGATGCCGGACCGCTACCGCCACGCCTCGCCGGATACCTTGCGCACTATCCGAAGCCGCCGTCCTGACGATCCCGGTGCGGCGGCGAGAGCCGCTCACCGGCAGGACCGAGCATCGAGTCTCATCGCACGCCATCAGGACCGGGCCGCAGGTTCGGCGGCAGATAAATGGCAGACAAATCGCCGACCGGAACTCTGCCAGGATCAGGAACTTCCAAACGTCTCGTCCTGTGTCACGATCGATTGCCTTGAGCCCGAGCGGGTAGCCCGATCGCACGCCCGCTCCACCTCGGCATGGCGGGACCTGGCTCGCATCGGTCATCCTGTGCCAGTGACCGACACGCGACCGCACTTCTCCACCAGGGCAACACTCGCCCGTGGCGTCCTGGCCGGCCTCGTCGCCAATATCGTCGGAGTGGTCTACCTCTGCGGTGCCGCCGCAGGCAGGTTCGAAAGCAACGCTGGCCTGACCGTTGCCATCGCGCTCTTCCTGCTCGTGTCCGTGCCGAATCACATCCTCAACTGCTTCAAGGACCGGCTACCCGCCCCGGTCAGCCGGATCAATGATCTGGTCGGGACAGCGCTGATCGTCATCGGCGTGGCCGCCCTGCTCGGAACATCATTCGCGGTGTTCGTCCTAGGGATCCAAATCTTCGACTGACCGTCGCAGCCCTGCCTGCTGCCATCCCGCCGACCCGCAAGCCGCGGAGCGGTCAGGGCCAACGTGACAAAGAGGCCCCAGGGCCGGTGGCTTACGGCCTCTACCCGCGCCGTCTTACTGATCGTTTCAGAATGAGGTTCTGAGTCGTCGCAGGCAGATGATGCTGCATGCGAGTTGAAGCAGACCATGGTGGAGGTCGGCGCGTATCTCGTAGCGGATGCGGAGCCGCTTGAACTGGTGGAGCCAGGCGAAGGCCCGCTCGACTACCCAGCGGGTCTTGCCGAGTCCGGAGCCGTGGGCGACGCCGCGGCGGGCGATCCTCGGGGTGATGCCGCGGCGGCGGAGGATGCGGCGGTACTTGTCGTAGTCGTAGCCTCGGTCAGCGAAAAGTCTGCGGGGTCGTC
>NZ_JBIVNT010000012.1:0-131338 GCF_044753725.1 Micromonospora sp. NPDC093243
CCAAGGCACGAAGCCAGTCAGAGCAAGAGTCACGTCCGCTGCCGCCGACCATCAGCCCATCATCTGCGGACCGACCCGGCCAGCCTCACAGTCAGATCAGGCGGAGCTGGCGGTCCTTCGGCCGGCGGGGCTCGGTCTCGCCGAACCGCTCGAACAGGCCCGGGTCGATCACGTCGAGGAACGGCGAGGGGGCGCAGTCACGTTCCGCCCCCTGCCGGGTGCGGCGGGCCGCGTGGCTGACGTAGAGCCGGTCCTGGGCGCGCGTCAGCCCGACGAAGAAGAGCCGTCGCTCCTCCGCGACCGCGTCCTCGTCCGGGGTCGAGCCCGGCCAGCGCAGCGGCAGCAACCCGTCCTCGGCGCCGACCAGGAAGACCACCGGGAACTCCAGCCCCTTGGCGGCGTGCAGGGTGAGCAGCGTGACCGCCTCGGCGCGCGGGTCCAACGCGTCCACCTCGGCGCCGGTGGCCAGTTGGGAGAGGAAGAGCGGCAGGTCGTCGCCGCAGCGCCGGGCCAGCGGGGTGAGCAGGTCGACCGCCGCCCGGACCTCCTCGGGCCGTACCACGCCCGAGCCGTCCAGGGTGGGTGCAGCGAACCGCTCGGCCAGCACCTGGCCGGCGAGCCGGACCCGCGCCGGCAGGCCGCCGCCGAGCCCGTCGGCGTGCCGCAGCTCCCGAGCGATCGCGGTCACCCCGGGGCGGTCGCGCAGCCGGTCGTGTGAGCGCTTCTGCACCGGGATGTTGGCCCGGGCGAGCGCGTCCACGATCGGCGCGGCCTGCGAGTCGGTGCGGTAGAGCACCGCGATGTCGGAGAAGGAGAGCGAGGTGGACCGACCGTCGATCCGGCCGGAGTCCAGCGACCGGTGCGACAGACCGCCGACCAGCTCGTCGATGGTGCGTACCAGGAAATCGGCCTCGTCGGCGACGGAGGCCGCGGGATAGCGGCCGACCAGCGGGGCCTCCGGGTCCAGCCGGGCCGGGTCCAGCCGGCGGCCCCGGACCAGCGACGACGGCGCGATGGCCTGCACCGCGGCGGCCAGGATCGGCGCCGAGGATCGGTAGTTGCGGTTCAGCCGGACCAACCGGGCATCGGTGAAGTCCTGCGAGAAGCGCAGGAAGTAGCCCACGTCCGCGCCGCGGAACGAGTAGATGGCCTGGTCCGGGTCGCCGATCGCGCAGAGGTTGCCGTCCGCGGGGCTGAGCAGCCGCAGCAGCTCGTACTGCACGGCGTCGACGTCCTGGTATTCGTCGACGAAGATCCAACGCCAGCGGCTCCGGTAGCGCTCGACAAGCGTCCGGTCCTCGCGCAGCAGCGCCACCGGCAGGGTGAGCAGCTCGTCCAGGTCGACCAGGTCCTGCTTGCGCAGCAGCGCGGTGTACACCGCCGGGTCGTCGCCGGCCTCGCTCCGGGCGGCCGCCCGGTCGGCGTCGTCGGCGATCCGGAAGTCCGCGGGCAGGCCGGCGGCGTCGGCGTTCTCGCGGAGGATGGCCAACCCGAGCGAGTGGAAGGTGCCGACCGTGACGTCCTCGGCGACCGGGCCGAGCAGGCCGTCGAGGCGGTGCCGCAGCTCCTCCGCCGCCCGCCGGGTGAAGGTGATCGCCAGGCACTGCTCGGGAAAGACGTTCAGCTCGGCGCAGAGGTACGCGATCCGGTGGGTCAGCGTCCGGGTCTTGCCGGTGCCCGGGCCGGCCACGATGAGCAGCGGGCCACCCGGCGCGGAGGCCGCCACCCGCTGCATCGCGTCGAGTCGGTCCAGCAGGCCGGTGCCGACCTCCTCCATGCCGGCGAGCATCGGCTCGAACGGCTCGTGCGGCGAGGGCGGCGGGGCGATCGGAGGCGGCGGCGCCGCCGGCTTCCGCTTCGGTTCGGCCCTGGCCGCCGTCGGGCGCTTGGCCCGCGGCTTCGACGCCGGCTCCGTCGGCTTCCGCTGCGCCGGCACGGGTACGTCGAAGAGCGTCTCCGCCTGCGCGCTGCCCGACTGCCCGCGCAGCTCGGCCGGGTCGAAGAGGGTGATCACGCCGTACTCGCCGTCGTAGCCGGGCACCCGGCGGACCTCGCCCCGGCGCAACCGACCGATCCCCTCGCCGAGCAGCTCGCCACCGACCCGGGCGAGATCGTCGAGCGGGGTGCGGGTCAGGATCTCCAGCTCCGGGCCGAGCGCGGCGAGCAGCTCGTTGAGCTTGCCCTCCACCTTCTTGGACCGGGCCCCGACGCCGTTGATCTCGCCGAGGATCTCGGCCAGCGGAACCAGGTGGGTCACCTCGCGGGCGTGCGCCGGGCGGTGCCCCACCGGCCGGTCGGCCAGCTCCTCGACCCGGCTCAGTACGCCCACGGTCAGCGGCTTCCCGCACTCCGGGCAGCGCCCGCCGGCGGCCCGGGTCCGCTCCGGGGACCAGCTGACTCCGCAGAGCCGGTGGCCGTCCGCGTGGTACTTGCCCTCCTCGGGGAAGAACTCGACGGTGCCGGCGAGCCCGTCGCCGGTGCGCAGCGCGTCCCGGACCGCGAAGTAGTCGCGGGCGGTGGCGAAGACGGTCGCCTCCCGGGCCAGCGCCGGCGGGGAGTGCGCGTCCGAGTTGGACACCAGCCGGTACGCGTCCAGGCTGCCGACCCGCCAGTTCATCTCCGGGTCCGACGACAGGCCCGTCTCCACCGCGAAGATGTGCTCGGCGAGGTCGGCGTAGCAGTCGGCGATCGCGTCGAAGCCGGACTTCGAACCGAGCGCGGAGAACCAGGGCGTCCAGATGTGCGCCGGCACCAGGTAGCCGTCCGGGCTCGCCTCCAGCGTGATCTCCAGCAGGTCGCGGGAGTCCAGGCCGAGGATCGGGCGGCCGTCCGAGCCGAGATTGCCGATCCGGCCGAGCGCGGTGTTGAACCGCTCGACCGCGTCCAGATCGGGCAGGTAGATCAGGTGGTGCACCTTGCGGGTCCGGTCGTCCCGCTTGTAGATCGTGGAGATCTCCACGCTGAGCATGAACCGGACGGGGTCGCTCTCGGCCTCGCTCGCCAACCGGGGCGGCAGCCGCCGGGCGATGTCCCGCTCCGCCTCCGGGCTGAGCCGGTAGAGGCCGGGCTCGGCCGGGTGCAGCGTCTCGCGCAGGTGGTCGTACCAGGCGGGATGGGTGAAGTCACCCGTGCCGAGCAGGCCGATGCCCTTGCGCCGGGCCCACCAGCCGAGGTTCGGCAGGGTGAGGTCGCGGCTGCACGCGCGGGAGTACTTCGAGTGGATGTGCAGGTCCGCGACGAACGGCGGGAGGCCACCGGGGGGTGCGGCGCTGAACGGAGGCACGCCGCATCCTGTCACGCCCGCCCAGGCTGCCGCCCGCCGCCACGCACACACGTGACCCGCGCAATCCTCACTTCTGACCGGCGGGTGCCGCGACCGGTCAGGGGGCGCGGAGCTCGACGAGGGTGATCTGGGGGTTGGCGCCGACCCGCACCGGTGGACCCCAGAAACCGGCGCCGTTGGTGACGTAGACCTTGGTGCCGTCCACCTCACCCAGCCCGGAGACCACCGGCTGCTCCAGCTTGACCGCGAGGTTGAACGGCACCATCTGACCGCCGTGGGTGTGCCCGGAGAGTTGCAGGTCGACGCCGAACTTCGCCGCCTCGACCGCGGCGATCGGCTGGTGGGCGAGGAGCACCACCGGGCGGGCCGGGTCGCGGTCACCGAGCGCCGCGGCGTAGTCCGGCCCGGCGGCGGCGCTCAGCTGCGCCCCGGACACGTCGTTCACGCCGGCCAGGTCCAGCACGCCGCCGCGCGCGGGGATCTCCACCCGCTGGTTCTGGAGCACCCGCAGGCCGAGCCGGTCCACCTCCCGCACCCACTCCTCCACCCCGGAGTAGTACTCGTGGTTGCCGGTGACGAAGAAGTTGCCGTAGCGGGAGCGCAGGTCGCGTAGCGGGGCGGCCGCCTCGCCGAGCTCCGCGACCGTACCGTCGACCAGGTCGCCGACCACCGCGACCAGGTCCGCGTCGAGCCGGTTGATGGCGGCGACGATCCGCTCGGTGTGCCCCCGACCGAGCAGCGGCCCGAGGTGGATGTCGGAGACGGTGGCGATGCGCAGGCCGTCCATGCTCCTGGGCAGCTTGGCCAGCGGGATGCGTACCCGGTCCAGTTCCGGCGGGCCGAAGGCGTTGCGCACGCCGTACCCGGTGACGCCGACGGCGGTGAGGCCGGCGAAGATGGCGGCCCCCCGGGCGAGCAGCAACCGGCGGGACGGGTCGTGGTCGGGCTGCGCGACCGCGTCGGCGGCGGGCGGGTCGGCCGGCCCGGCGGCGCCGACGAGCACCGGCTCGGGCGCGGCGGCGGTCGACTCGGCGGCGGTCACCCGGCGGCGCAGCACCAGCCGGGCCACCAGCATCGGCACCTCCAGCACCACGAGCAGCACCAGCAGGTAGAACATCAGCGCGAGCCAGAGGTAGCCCGGCCAGGCCAGCCAGTGCAGCTTGGCCCGGGTGCCCACCAGCGCGGCGGGTACCAGCAGGGCGAGCACCACAGCCGTGACGCCACCGATCCGGCGCCAGCGGCCCGGCCTGGTGGTGTCGCGAACCAGCCGCTTCCACAGGTAGAGGTGGATCAGGCCGGTGATCAGGGCGATGGTGCCCACGAACGCCAGGACCGACAGCACGTACGCCTCCTTCAGCCGCCCGCGAAGGGGGGCAGGACGTCGATCGTGGCCCCGGCCGGCAACGGCGTCTGACGATCATGACAGGTGACGCCGTCGACGAGAAAACTCGCCACCCGCAGCACGGCGGCGAGCCGGTCACCGTGCCGTTCGGCCAACTCGGTCGTGAGATCGTCGAGCGACCTTCCGCCGGGTACGGCCTCCTCGGTGCGGCCAGCCGCCGCCCGGGCACCGGCGAAGTAGCGGACGGTGAACTGCGCGGCCCCGACCGGCCGCGTCGGGTCGGTCACCGTCACCCTCCGATGGCCGACATCGGTCGGGCCGGTTGCAGGAAGCTCGGATCGTCGATGCCGTGCCCGGCCCGCTTGCCCCACATCGCGCGCCGCCAGCGGTCGGCCAGGCCGTCGTCGTCGGCCCCGCCGCGCAGCGCGCCGCGCAGGTCGGACTCCTCGGTGGCGAAGAGGCATGCGCGGACCTGGCCGTCCGCGGTCACCCGGGTCCGGTCGCAGTCACCGCAGAACGGACGGGTGACGCTGGCGATCACGCCGACCCGGGCCGGGCCGCCGTCGACCAACCACGTCTCGGCCGGCGCCGCCCCCCGCTCCGCGGGATCGGTACGCAGGTCGAACTCCCGGCGCAGCGACGCGAGGATCTCGTCGGCGGTGACCATGGCGGCGCGGTCCCAGCCGTGCTGCGCGTCCAGTGGCATCTGCTCGATGAACCGCAGCTCGTAGCCGTGGTCGAGGGCGAACCGGAGCAGCGCCGGGGCCTCGTCGTCGTTGACGCCGCGCATCAGCACGCTGTTGATTTTGACCGGGTTCAGGCCGGCCGCCACCGCGCCGGTCAGGCCGGCCAGGACGGCGTCGAGCCGGGGCCGGCGGGTGAGGTCGGCGAACCGGGCCGGGTCCAGAGTGTCCAGGGAGACATTCACCCGGTCCAGCCCGGCGGCGCGCAGCGCCGGTGCGAGCCGGTCCAGACCGATGCCGTTGGTGGTCAGCGAGATCGTGGGGCGCGGTTCGAGAGCGGCCACGGCGGTGACGATGTCGACCAGCCCGGGGCGGATCAGCGGCTCACCGCCGGTGAACCGCACCTCGGTCACGCCGAGCTGCTCGACGGCGACCCGGACCAGCCGGACGATCTCGTCGTCGGTCAGCAGCTCCGGGCCGGCCAGCCAGGGCAGCCCCTCGGCCGGCATGCAGTAGGTGCAGCGCAGATTGCACTTGTCGGTCAGCGACACGCGCAGGTCCCGGGCGACGCGGCCGAACCGGTCGACGAGGACGCCGTCGGTCGGTATGGCGACGCTCACGTGTCGACCGTAGCGCGCCCGACCCCGTTCAGGGCGGCTCGGGCGGCGCGGGTGACCGCATCGCGGTATCCGGCGCCGAAGAGCGCGGTGTGCACCAGCAGCAGGTGCAGCTGGTGCAGCGGCACCCGTTCCCGCCATCCCTCGGCCAGCGGCCACGTCTCCTGATAGGCGGCGAGGATCCGGTCCAGGTGCGGCGCGCCGCCGAAGAGCGCCAGCTGGGCCAGGTCGGTCTCCCGGTGCCCGCCGTGTGCGGCCGGGTCGACCAGCCAGGCCCGGTCGTCGGCGCCCCAGAGCACGTTGCCCGGCCACAGGTCACCGTGAATCCGCGCCGGTGGCTCGTCCCCGCCGAACTCGCCGACCCGGTCGATCACCGCCTCGACCAGGGCCGCGTCGGCCACGGTCAGCGCCCCACCGGCCACCGACTGGCGCAGGTACGGCGTCAGCCGCCGCCGGGCGAACCAGGCCGCCCAGGTGCCGCCCTCCGGCGTGTTGTCCTGGGGCAGCGCCCCGATGAACCCGGTCCACTTCGCCCCGAAGGTCGGCGCGCCGGCCCGGTGCAGCGCGGCCAGCTCCCTGCCGAACCGCTCGGCCGCCTCCGGGCTCGGCTCACCGGGCTGCACCCATTGCAGGGCGAGCAGCTCCGGCAGCACCACGATCACCTCGGGCACCGGCACCACGTCCGCAGCTGCTGCGTTGCCGGCCGCGGCCAGCCAGCGCAGCCCGGCCGCTTCCGCGGCGAAGAAGCCCTCCGGCACCGGTCGCCCGGCGCGCTCCGGCCAGGTCTTGGTGAAGACCGAGTGGCCGTCGTCCAGGGTTAGTCGGGACGCGGTGCAGATGTCCCCGCCGGCGACCGGCGTCTCCCGGATCCGTTGGTGGGTCAGGAACGTCGGCAGGTGGGCCGGATGCGCGCGCAGGTACGCGAGGTCCATCAGCGCACCGTAGCCCCTCCCGCCGAGCGCCGTGGCATACGCGGCTGAGCAGGCGAAATACTCTCCGTGTCTGTGGATGGACGGCGTGTCGTCCACAAGGGCTGCGCGGCGTCCGCGTCGGGTCGCAGGCTGCCTCCATGTCCTCGACCGACCGCCCCCGGCTCGCCGTCCGCTCGCCCGCCGACCTCATCGCCGCCGTGCCCTACCTGCTCGGCTTCCACCCCGCCGAGAGCGTGGTCGTGGTGGCGCTGCGCGGTCGGCAGATCGTCTTCGCCGCCCGGGCCGACCTGCCCGAGCCCACCGCCGACCCGGCCGGCCCGGCCCAGCATCTGGCCGGCGTCATCCACCGTCAGCGCGCGGACGCCGCCACCGTCGTCGGCTACGGGCCGGCGGGGCAGGTGACCCCGACCGTCGACGCGGTCCGCGCCGCGCTGACCGAGGCCGGCCTGGTGCTGCTCGACGCGCTGCGGGTCACCGATGGCCGGTGGTGGTCCTACCTGTGCACCGAGGCGGGTTGCTGCCCGCCGGAAGGCCGGCCGTACGACCCGGGCGCCAGTCAGGTCACCGCGTCCGCGGTCTTCGCCGGGCAGGTGGCCCTGCCCGACCGGGCCGCCCTGGCGGCGCAGGTGTCGCCGGTGCAGGGCCCGGCCCGGCTGGCCATGCGGCGGGCCACCGACGACGCCGAGCGGCGGCTGGTGGGCCTGATCGAGCAGGCCCCCGGCAGTGACCTGCTGGGCGGACGTGCACTGCGCGCCGCCGGGGTGGCGGCGATACGCGACGCGCTGCGCCGGCAGCGCCGGGGCGAGCGCCTCGACGACGCCGAGGTGGCCTGGCTGACCCTGCTCCTGACCCACCTGCCGGTACGCGACCACGCCTGGGAACGCACCGACGGGCGGGACCGCGACATCGCCCTCTGGACGGACGTGCTGCGCCGGGCCGAGCCGGAGCTGATCGCCGCCCCGGCGAGCCTGCTGACCTTCGCCGCCTGGCGGGCCGGCCAGGGCGCGCTGGCGGCGGTCGCGCTGGAGCGGGCGCTCGCCGTGCACCCGGACTACTCCCTCGCGCTGCTCCTGGACGACCTGCTCCGCCGGGGCATGCCGCCCTCCGAGCTGGACGGCTGGCCGGCGGTCGGGCTGCCCGGCGTGGTGCGCCGACGCAAGCGGAGCCGCCGCGCCGGGCGCTGACCGGCCGGGACCGCCGTCCATCGAACGATGTACGCCAGGTTCGTTCCCCTGGTCGACTCGGCGCGGCCCGCGCGACCGGAGGATGGTCAGGTGCCCGTACCCCCCTTGGTGACCAGATGAGCGTCGGACTCCTGCTCTCACTCGCCGGGCTGGCGTTGATCGACAGCACCAGCATCGGCACCCTCTTCATCCCGATCTGGCTGTTGCTCGCGCCGGGCCGGGTCAGCGTGCCGCGGATCCTGGCCTACCTCGGCACGATCGCCGCCTTCTACCTCGCGGTCGGGCTGCTGCTGGTCTGGGGTGGCACCCGGCTGGCCGACGCGCTCGGCGGGGCGCTGGACCAGCGACCGGTGCTCTGGGCGCAGTTGGCGCTCGGGATCGCGCTCTTCGCGCTCAGCTTCCGCTACGACGGCAAGCGACGGCGACGCTCCGGCGGGGTGCTGCGCTGGCGCGACCGGGCCACCAGTGGGGACTCCTCGGCCCGCTGGCTGGTCGGGTTGGCGCTGCTCGCCGCGTTGGCCGAGGTGGCCACCATGCTGCCGTACCTCGGCGCGGTGAGCCTGCTGGCGTCCGCCGATCTGGGCGCGCCGACGGTGGCGGCGCTGCTGACCGGCTACTGCCTGGTGATGGTGGTGCCGGCGGTGCTGCTGCTCGCCGCCCGGGTGGCCGTACCGAGGCTGGTCGAGCCGGTGCTGGCCCGGCTGAACGCCTGGATCACCGAGAAGGCCGGCAGCGCGCTCGGCTGGGTCCTCGGCATCGCCGGCTTCCTGGTCGCCCGCGACGCCGCCCTCCGGCTGGACCTGTTCGACCTGCTCAACCGGTGAGGATCCGGCTCGGGCCGGCGTAGACGTTCATCGTCCGGCCGCGCAGGAAGCCGACCAGGGTCATCCCGGCCTCCTCGGCCAGGTCGGCGGCGAGGGTGCTCGGCGCGGAGACCGCCGCGAGCAGCGGCAGCCCCGCCATCCACGCCTTCTGGGTCAGCTCGAAGCTCGCCCGCCCGGACACCAGCAGCAGATGCCCGGCCAGCGGCAGCCGGCGTTCCCGCACCGCCCAGCCGACCACCTTGTCGACGGCGTTGTGCCGCCCCACGTCCTCGCGCAGCACGAGCAGCTGCCCGTCCGCGGTGAACAGGCCCGCGGCGTGCAGGCCGCCGGTCCGGTCGAAGCCGCGTTGCGCCGCGCGCAGCCGGTCGGGCAGCTCGGCGAGGAGGGCGGCCGGCACGGTGAGCGGATCGTCGGCGACGGGGAAGAGTGAGCGGGTCCGGACGGCGTCGATGCTGGCCTTGCCGCACACCCCGCACGAGCTGGTGGTGTAGAAGTTCCGGGCCGGGTCGGTGGCCGGCTCCGGCACGCCGGGGCTGAGCACCACGTCCACCACGTTGTACGTGTTCGGGGTCTCCGCCCCCGCGCAGAGCTGCGCGGTGTGCACGTCGTCGGTCGACCGGATCAGCCCCTCGGTCAGCAGGAAACCGATCGCCAGGTCGAGGTCGTCGCCGGGGGTGCGCATGGTCACCGCGAGTGGTTTACGCCGGCCCGGCCCGGCCGCACCCACCCGGATCTCCAGCGGCTCCTCCACGGCCAGGTTGTCCGGCCGACGGACCGACGGGCCGGCCACGCCGTCGAGGTCGATCCGGAGTACGCCGCGTCGGTCAGTCGCCCGTCCCATCCCGCCATCCTGCACCCCGCGTCCGGGCGTCCGCACGGCTACCGTGACCGGATGGGAACGTACGCGGCGGTGGTGCTCGCGGGCGGCGCGGCCCGGCGGATGGGCGGGGTGGACAAACCCGCGCTCGCGGTCGGCGGCCGGCCGATGCGCGACCGGGTGCTCGCCGCGGTCGCCGACGCCGAGCCCCGGATCCTGGTCGGGTGGGCCGATCCGGTCCCGCCCGACGTACGGGTCACCCGGGAGGAGCCGTCCGGCGGTGGGCCGGTGGCCGCCGCGGCGGCCGGGCTCGCCCTGCTCGATGCGGGCACCACGACGGTCGCCCTGCTCGCGGCTGACCTGCCGTTGCTCACCCGGGACGCGGTCGGCGTGCTGCGGCGCGCGCTGGACGAGCCGGTCGGCAACGACGCCCGCTTCGCCGACGGCGCCCGCTTCGCCGACGGCGCCTGCTTCGTTGACGACGACGGCCGGCGCCAGTCCCTCTGCGGGGTGTGGCGGGTGTCCCCGCTGCGGGCCGCCGTGGACCGGCTCACCGCCGCGCGGGGCGGCACGCTCGCGGGCGCCTCGGTGCGCGCCCTGCTGGACGGGTTGACCGTGCGGGAGGTGGCCTGGGCCGGCGAGGGCCCGCCGCCCTGGTTCGACTGCGACACTGACCAGGACGTACACCGGGCGGAGGAGTGGGCGCGATGACGGTGATGGACGACTGGGTCACGGCGGCCTGCGCCGAGCTGGGGCTCGACCCGGCCGAGGTGCCGGTGTCGGCCGTGCTCGACCTGGCGAAGGACGTCGCCCACCAGGTGATCCGCCCCGGTGCGCCGGTCTCCGCGTACCTGCTGGGGGTGGCGGTGGGGCGCGGCGCCGACCCCGCCGGCGCCGCCGCGCGGCTCAGCGCGCTGGCCGGGAGCTGGCCGGTCGAGCTCGGCGCCGACCGGGCCGACCCCACCGCCTCCTGACCGCCCGGGAGGCCCGACGGGAGGCGTCCGCTTCGCGCCGCCCGGTGTCACACCGGCCTCAGCAGGGCTTTCCTGGCCCGGATCGGCCGATCTGACCGGTCCGCCGGTAGCTGCTGTCCGATCACGGTCGGGGCTGATTCGGCTTCCCGGTCCCGTGGGTAGGGTGACCTTGACGGACGGAGGCGATCATGACGGCAGACCACCCCTCGGTGCCGACCGGTGAGCCGTCCGGCGGCGCGCCGACGCAGCCGGAACAGCACGAGTCGATCCTGCTCGACGAGCCGAGCACGGCCGACCTGCGGGCCAAGGTGACGCAGGCCTGGCAGGAGTTCGCCCGTGCGCTGGCGGCGCTGCTCCCAGCGCTGCCCACCGGCGCGCACGTCGAGCTGACCCTCGATCCGACCGCCTCCGGCACCGGCGACGCCGTCTACTCGATCAGCGTGGACGTGGGCGCCGACGGCCGGCTCGCCGCCCGGGCGGTCGGCAACGCCAGCCTGCCGCAGGGCTACCGGCTGGACCGCAGCGCGGTGGCGGACATGATCGCGCTGGGCTGGTCGCCGCCGGGGGTCGTCGAGGGCTCCGGCGAGTCCTTCGGCCTGGACGGCACGACGGCGGCGTCGACCCGGATCGCCGCCCTGCTCTCCCGGACCCTGCGCGACGTCTACGGTGCGCCGCACCCGGCCTTCCTGGTCTACCTGATCCACGACGCCGAGGGGGAGCCGCTGCCCGGCGAGCCGCTCGGCACCGCGCGTAGTGAGTTCGGCCCGGACCACGACGTCGAGGCCGACCTGGACGAGGCGCTGGCTGAGGCGGCCGCCGCCCAGCCGGAGCAGGCCGGCGTGCTGGCGCTGGAGGAGCGGGTACGCACCGTCGTCTCGACCATGCTCAAGTCCGACTCCGACCGCCTGCAGGTGGATTCCGACGGGGACATCAACATCCGTTCCGGCTCGGCGATGGTCTTCGTCCGGGTCCGCGACAATCCGCCGCTGGTCGACGTCTTCTCCCCGGTGCTCACCGAGGTCGAACCGACCGAGCGGCTCTACGTTCGGCTATCCGAACTCACCAACCGGATGCCGATCGGCCGCCTCTACTGCGCCGACGACACCGTCTGGGCGTCCATCCCGGTCTTCGGCCGCAACTTCCAGGCCACCCACCTCATGCTGGCGGTGCAGGTGATGACCGGGCTCGCCGACGAGCTGGACGACCGGTTGCACGGCGAGTTCGGCGGCAAGCGGTTCTTCGGCGAGAGCGACAAGCCGGTCCGCCGCGACCAGGGCGAGCACCGCACCGGCATGTACCTCTGAAGAGGCGGCGCGCCACTGGTCAGTGGAGGTCGAGCAGGGTCTTGCCCACGGTCGCTCGGGACTCGATCGCGGCGTGCGCGTCGGCCGCCCGCTCCAGCGGGAACCGCTGGCCGATCACCGGCCGCAGCCGTCCGGCCGCCGCCTCCGCCAGGGCCTGTTCGGTGTACGCGCGCAGCCGCGCCGGCGGTACGTCCGGCCGGAGCAGCGCCACCTTCCGGGCGATGGCGTCCTCCGGCGGCACCCCGGCCCACTCGCCGCTGGCCAGGCCGAAACTCACCATCCGGCCGCCCGGGTCGAGCAGCTTGAACGCGGCCCGGCCCAACTCGCCACCGACGCCGTCGAAGACCACGTCGACCCCGTCGGTGGCGGCGCGGACCTGGTCGGTCCAGTCCGGCTCGCGGTAGTCCACCGCGACCGCCGCGCCGAGCTCGGGCAGCAGCGACACCTTGCGCGGCCCACCGGCGAGCGCGACCACCCGGGCGCCGGCGGCTGCGGCGAGCTGCACCAGCAGGCTGCCCACCCCTCCCGCGGCCGCCTCCACCAGCACCCGCTCGCCGGGCCGGAGGTCGACCGCGTCGATCAGCATGGTCGCGGTGCGCCCGTCGGCGAGCAGCGCCACCGCCGCGTCGAGCGCCAGCGGATCGGGCACCTCGATCGGCGCGGTCGCGTCCACCGTGACCCGCTCGGCGTAGCCGCCGGAGCCGCCGGTGGAGCTGACCACCCGGCGTCCGACCAGCGCCGGGTCGACGCCCGTGCCGACGTCGGTGATCGTGCCCCCGACGCCGTTGCCGGGGATCAGCGGTGGGCTGCCGCCGAACGGCCCGGTCCGGCCGGCCCGGAACTGGGTCTCCACGAAGGTGATGTTGGCGTGTGCCACGTCGATGAGCACCTGGCCCGGCCCGGGCACCGGGTCGGGAGCCGGGCCGGGCACCAGCACCTCGGGTCCGCCGAACCCGCGCAACCAGATCGCTCGCATGACTCCCCCTCGGGTCTCCGGTGTCGAGTCGACACCCTCAACCCGCCTTGAGGTCAAGCCCGGTGGTGGCGGGTGAGGCCCGGAAACCCCGAGAACCGGACCTCACCCGCCGGGGGAGGGAGGATCAGGTCGAGGGGAGCCGACCACCGCCGGCGAGCGGGCCGAACGCAGCCGGCGTGCCGACGACGGCGATGAGGGCTACCCGTGTCATGGCCGGTTCGACGGGCTGCGCCCGGCAGCGGTTCCACGGTGGGCCACTGGTTTTCCGTCACGGCCCGGCCGGGTGCGTGCGCCGGCCGGTCAGCCGGCGGAGGGGCCGACGCCCGGTGACTCGACCAGCCGGGAGAGCACGATGGTGCTCCGGGTGGAGGTGACGAACGATTCGGCGCGCAGCCGCTCCAGGGCCGCCTCGAGGTGGGCGATGTCGGCGGCGCGCAGGTGCACGAGCGCGTCGGCCTCGCCGGAGACGGTGTAAGCGCCGACCACCTCGGGGTGCCGGCGGGCCGCCACGCCGATCTGTGCGGGGGTGGTCCGCCCGGCGCAGAAGAGCTCGACGAACGCCTCGGTGGTCCAACCGACGGCGGCCGGGTCGACGACCGCGGTGAATCCCCGGATCACCCCGGTGGCGCGCAGCCGGTCGACCCGTCGCTTGACTGCGGGGGCGGAGAGTGACACCCGGGTGCCGATGTCGGCGTACGACGCCCGGGCGTCGGCGACGAGCAACGCAATGATCCGCTGGTCAACGGCATCTATCTGCAACGTTCCGCCTCTTGGAAGCAATGGTTGTGGCTGTTACCAAAGTTCTACGGTACCTACTCTTGGTCACCGTGAACCAGCAGCGAGTGCCGCGAAAGCGGACATATCTCATGTGCTCCCCTGAGCACTTCGCGGTCGAGTACGCGATCAACCCGTGGATGGACGTGACCACCCCGGTCGACTCGGCGTTGGCCGTGAAGCAGTGGGACCGGCTGCGGGAGACCCTGGTCGGTCTCGGCCACGAGGTGCACCTGCTGACCCCCGAGCGCGGTCTGCCGGACATGGTCTACGCCGCCAACGGCGCCTTCGTGGTGGACGGCACCGCCTACGGGGCCCGGTTCAAGCACGAGCAGCGGGCCGGCGAGGCCGCGGCGCACCGGGCGTTCTACGAGGAACAGGGCTGGCGGTTCATCGCCCCGAGCGAGACCAACGAGGGCGAGGGTGACTTCGCGTACGTGCCGGAGGCGCACGGTGGGCTGATCCTCGCCGGGCACGGCTTCCGCACCGAGCTGCCGGCGCACGCCGAGGCGCAGGAGGCGCTCGCCCGGCCGGTGGTCTCGCTGCACCTGATCGACCCGCGCTTCTACCACCTCGACGTGGCGCTCGCCGCCATCGACGACACCAACGTCGTCTACTTCCCCGGCGCGTTCTCGGCGGCCAGCCAGCGGGTGCTCACCCAGCTCTTCCCGGACGCGGTGATCGCGGACGACGAGGACGCCATGGCCTTCGGGCTCAACCTGGTCAGCGACGGACTGAATGTGGTGCTCAACAGCGAGGCGACCCGGCTCGCCGGCAAGCTCAAGGCCGCCGGCTACCACCCGGTGCTGGTGGACCTGGCCGAGCTGAAGAAGGGCGGCGGCAGCGTGAAGTGCTGCATCGCCGAGCTGCGCCACTGACCGCCCGTACGACCGGCGTACCAGCAGGGGCCGGCCTCCCGTCGTGGAGGCCGGCCCCTGGCGTGCGGGTGGCGGGGCTCAGCCCAGGGTGGCCAGCTCGGTGATGACGACGTTCGAGATCAGCTGACCCTCGCGCTGCGCCTGGCGCAGGTACCACTTCTGCTGCGGCGTACGCGGCTGGTTGAACTGCCAGATGCCGCGCGGGCTGTCGATCTGCCCGAGCTTGCCCAGCGCCAGGTTGACCTGCTGCGGGTTCGGGGCGTCGCCGGCCAGGTCGATCGCCTGGTGGAGCACCTGCGCCGCGTCGTACGACGCCATCGCGTAGGTGGTGGGCGACGAGTTGTGCTTCTTGCGGTAGGCGGAGGCGAAGTCCCGGTTGGCCGCGTTGTTCAGGTCGGCCGAGTAGTTCAACGCGGTCTGGATGTTGAGCCCGTCGTTCTTGAGGGTCTCCAGCGCGGTGCCCTCGGTGAGGAAGCCGGGGGCGTAGACGGGCCCCTTGTAGCCCTCCTTGCGCAGCTGCCGGATGAACTCGACACCGGCGTCGCCGGCGAAGAAGCAGAAGATCCCGGACGGCCTGCGGCCGATCGCCTTGCGGATGTCCTGGACGTACGCGGTGGCGCTGGGCTTCGTGGTGGGGTTGGTCCAGATGACGGAGCCCGAGATGCGCGGGTCGCTGGCGCCGAACTCCTGCCGGAAGCCGCGGACCACGTCCGGGCCGCCGACGTTCTCCGGGATGATCATCGTGATCCGGCTGCTCGCCGGGAGCTTCTCCTTGAGGTAACGGCCGAGCGCCCGTCCCGCCTCGTCCAGCACGTACGAGGTACGCCAGATGTAGACCACGCTCTGGAGGCTGCTGGGGGAGGCGTTGGAGCCGATCAGCGGCACCCGAGCCTGCTCGACCGTGTCCCGGATGCCGAGCATGACGGCGGAGTTGACCACGCCGGTCAGCGCGAGCACGCCCTGCTTGAGCAGATCGTCGACGGCAGCCTTGCCGGACTTGGCGGTCTCCCCCTCGTCCGCGGTGATCAACGTCACCGGGTGCCCGCCGAGTTGCTGCTGATGCAGATCGAGGAAGAGCTGGAACCCGTTGGTGATCTCCTCGCCGATCGCCTTGAAGCCGCCGGCCTGCGGTGCGATGAGACCGATCTTGATCGGGCTCTTCGGCCCGGCCGCCGGAGCGCCGTCGGTGTCGTCGCCGCACGCCGCGACGAGTCCGGTCGTACCGAGCGCGGCCAGCAGTTGGAGCGCCCGCCTGCGGTTCATCTGGGACACCGAGTTCCTTCCGAGGAGCGTTGCAGGGCCTGAACGCCCCTTCGGCGTTCTACCTGGTCGGCGACGCTGCGTCAATCGGCTGCTGATCATCGTGTAGGGACTGCAATACATCGACGATCACCGGCCAGGCCGCAGACTCCGGATCGATAAGCCCGAAATGCTCGCATTCCGGGAGTTCGAGAAGGGTGATATCGGTACCAACCGCGCGGGCCTCGGCGACGAAGCTTCGGCTCATCGCGACCGGCACCTGCCGGTCCAGGGCACCATGGACAACTACTGAGCGTGCCTGCATCGGTACCAACGACCGTGGATCGGCGGTCGCGTACCGCTCGGGAAACTCAGCCGGCCCCCCGCCGAGCAGCGCGGCCACCGCCCCGGAGTCCAGGTCCCGCCGGTACGCCTCGCCCAAATCGGCGACCGGGGCCAGCGCCAGCACCCCACCGACCGTCGCCGGCGCGGTCGCGGCGACGTAGAGCGCCAGGTGCCCGCCGGCCGAATGACCGACGAGGATCGGCGCGGCGGCCGACACCCGGCCCGGCATCGCCGCGGCGGCCAGCCGGGGCAGCTCCGCCACGCCGGTCAGCACGTCGGTGAACGTGTTCGGCCAGCCGCCGTCGGGCTGCCCGGTGCGCCGGTACTCCAGCTGCGCCACCGGATGACCCAGCGCGGCCAGGGCCGCCGCCATCGGGCCGGTGTGTCGCCGGTCGTACTCGGCCCGCCAGAAGCCGCCGTGCACCACCACGACCAGCGGTCGCGCCGGGCCGGACCCGGCCGGCAGCCGCAGATCGGCGATCTGGTCCGGATGGTGGCCGTACGCGACGGTGCGGTCCGGTTCCGGAGCGGGCCGGGTGAGGACGGCGCGCGGGTCGGCGGGCATGGCGCGACGGTAGCGCGCCCCGCCCGGGTGGTTGCCGGGTGGGAGTCGGTCCCGGCGAGCGTGGACGGGCGCCACTGGGTAAAGATGGATCCCATGACCGAAGCGCGCTCCGCTGGACAGAACAACGAGCCGGACCACGAGGACACCGGCCACTCCGGCACGGTGGTGGTGGTCGGCCCGGACGGCCAGCCGGTCGGCACCATGCAGGCCGACGAGGGCCAGGGGGAGGACCCGACCCGCCTGGTCGAACAGCCCGCCAAGGTGATGCGGATCGGCAGCATGATCAAGCAGCTGCTGGAGGAGGTCAAGGCCGCCCCGCTCGACGACGCCAGCCGGCACCGGCTGCGGGAGATCCACGCCCGGTCGATCGTCGAGCTGAAGGAGGGCCTCGCCCCCGAGCTGCGCGAGGAGCTCGAGCGGATCTCGCTGCCCTTCACCGAGGAGAGCGCGCCCAGCGAGGGCGAGCTGCGGATCGCCCACGCCCAGTTGGTCGGCTGGCTGGAGGGGCTGTTCCACGGCATCCAGGCGGCGCTGGTCGCCCAGCAGATGGCCGCCCGGGTGCAGTTGGAGCAGATGCGCTCGGGGCGCCAGGCGCTGCCGAGCGGGCCCGGCGGGATGGCGCCCGGGATGCCCGGGATCGGGCAGCCCGCCGGTGGCGAAGGCCACAGCACCGGGCAGTACCTCTGAGCCGACCGCCGCGCCGCCGGCGCGGCGGGCCCGCTCACCCCACGTCGAAGATCTTCTCCAGGTACGCCGCCACGCCGTCCTCGGAGTTCGCCACGGTCACCTCGTGCGCGACCTTCAGGACGGCGGGGTGCGCGTTCGCCACCGCCACCGCCCGACCGGCCCAGGCCAGCATCGGCACGTCGTTGGGCATGTCGCCGAAGGCCAGCACGTCCCCGGCGTCGACGCCGAGCCGGGCGCAGTACCAGGCCAGCCCCGCCGCCTTGGTCACCCCGGCCGCGGAGATCTCGACCAGGCCGGAGTAGGACGAGTGGGTGGCTTCGGCCAGGCCCTGCAGGGCCGTGGCGACCAACTCGACGAAGGCGTCCGGGTCCTGCTCCCCGGCCCGGGCGAGCAGCTTCACCGCCGGCGCCGCCAGCAGCTCCTCGGGCGTCTCGACGGCCCGGATCGCGTCGGCGTCGGCATCCCAGCGCAGCGGGTAGTGCGCCTCGTGTCGCATCTGCCGGCTGTCGATGATCTCCACCGCGAAGCTGATTCCGGGTACCTCCGCGCGCAGCCGCCGGGCCACCTCGGCGAGCAGCTCCGGGGCGAGCGGATCAGCCCGCAGCACCTCGTCGTTCACCGGGTCGTAGACCACGGCACCGTTCGCGCAGATCGCCGGCAGCGGCCCGTTCAGCTGGTCGTACACCATCTTCAGCCAGCGGATCGGGCGGCCGGTGACCAGCACGACCGGCGTGCCCTGGGCGGCGATCCGGGCCAGCGCCTGCGCGGTACGCGGGCTGAGCGTCCGGTCGTCCCGCAGCAGCGTGCCGTCGATGTCGGTGGCGACCAGGCGTGGCGTCTCTCCCATCACCGGGAGAGTAGTCGGTCCAGGTAGACCGCCACCCCGTCGTCGTCGTTGCGCAGCGTCACCTCGTCGGCTGCGGCGCGCACCGTCGGGTGGGCGTTGGAGACCGCCACCCGGGACCAACCGGCCCAGTCGAACATCGGCAGGTCGTTGGGCATGTCGCCGAAGACCAGCACGTCACCCGGGTCGACGCCGAGGGCCTGCGCCACCACGGCCAGCCCGGTCGCCTTGTCCACCCCGGGCGGGCAGATCTCCACGAAGCCGAGCCCGGCCTGGGTGAGCGTGGCCACCTGGGCCGGAATGATCCGGCGAGCCACCGCGAGCAGCTCGTCCACGTGGTGGTCCGCGGTACGAGCGAACGCCTTGATCACGTCGGTGGCAAGGCACTCGGCGCGGGTGCGCGCCTCGAACCGGTCCTGGTAGGGCCAGCTCGGGTGGTAGTCGCCCCAGAGCGGGGCGTCGTGCTCGTCCGACGCCTCCACCATTACGGTCAGCGGGCCCACCTCGGCCTCCAGGTCGGCCAGCAGCCGGGCGAGCACCTCCCCGGGAAGCCGCTCGTCGCGGAGCACGATCGGGCCGGCCGGGTCGCTCTGGTCGACCACCCGGCCGCCGCCGGCCATCACCAGGAAGTCGGCCGCGCGGATGTCGTTGCGGGTCAGTTCGGTCAGCCGGGGCCCGCGGCCGGTCGCGCCGACCACCGGAATCCCGGCGGCCCGCACCCGGTCGAGCACCCCGTGGGTGTACGCGGAGACGGTGTCGTCGCTACGGACGAGCGTTCCGTCAAGATCGGTGGCGATCAGCTTGGGCAGTCCCGGGCGGGTCATGGTTCCTCCTTCGCCCGCCGCCGTCGCAGCCAGCCGTTTCAGTGGTCGATCATCGACCCGGAGTGACGGCGGGCAGCAACCGTACCTCGGTCAACTCGTCGCAACCATGGCTTCCAGGCGAATCAGACGCCAACCCCGGGCGCACACCGATCTCCGACCGCCCGTCCGGCTGCTTCCTACCCGGCGGCACCCCTTCGGTCGTACGGTGGACGGATGGCGGTGCGCGACTGGCCGGCGGTGGAGCCGATCGAGACCGAGCGGTTGGTGCTGGAACCGCTCCGGGTCGAGCACGCCGCGGAGATGGCCCCGCTGCTGCGCGACGAGCGGCTGCACGAATACATCGGCGGCGAGCCGGCCAGCCTGGAGCAGCTACGCGCCCGGTACGCCCGTCAGGTCACCGGGCAGTCGCCGGACGGCAGCCAGGGCTGGCTTAACTGGATCGTCCGGCACCGGGAGAGCGGGCAGGCGGTCGGCACCGTGCAGGCCACCGTCCGGCTCGACGGTGAACGGACGGTGGCCGAGCTGGCCTGGGTCGTCGTCGCCCCGCAGCAGGGCCGCGGCTACGCCGGAGAGGCCGCCGCGGGCATGGTCGGCTGGCTCGACGGGCACGGCATCCGGGCGTTGATCGCCCACGTGCACCCCGACCACCGGGCCTCGGCCCGGGTCGCCGAACGACTCGGCCTGCGGGCCACCGAGACGGTGGTCGACGGCGAACTGCGTTGGGCCACCACCTGACGGCCGGCCCACCCGGAGCTGCTGCGAGCGCCGCCATTCCGCCGGCCGCCGGGCGGCGGGCGCCGGCCCGGGGCCGGGCGACTCAGTGGGAGGACTCCGGGCGGGCGAACGGGACGGTCGGTTGCACGGTGAGGTCGGCCGGCTCGGCCGGCCCGTCATCCGGTAGGTCGCCGGCCGGCCGGCGACGCCGCCGGAAGACCGGCTGGGCCGAGGCGTCGGCGTCGAACGGGCCGAGGTTCGGGGCCAGCCACAGCGCCCCGCCGAGCAGCACGCAGGCGACGAAGGCCATCACCAGGCCCCGGCCGTACTCGACCTGGAAACCGTCCTCCACCGCGTAGAAGAAGGTGCGCTGCCCCGCCTTGTCCAGCGTGAAGGCCGACGCGGTGAGCAGCGCCAGCAGCGCCCCGGCCAGGGCGAGCCCGGCCAGCCGGGTGTTCGCCCGGACCGCCGGGGTGCCCCACAGTACGACCGCCACCGCGCAGGCCAGCGCGAGCAGCCCGACCAGGTAGGCGACGCCGAAGCCGGCGACGTCGGAGACCCCGGCGGGCACCCGGACCGACTCGCCCCTGGGGCCGGCGTTGGGCAGGGTCATCACCGACCACTCGCCGATCAGCGAGGCGACCGCGGCCACCGCGCCGAGCCCGGCGAGCAGCGGCGGCAGGCGGCGGTCCCGGCCCAGGTCGGCGAGGACGCGCCCGCGCCGCGCAGCCGGTGCCGGCTCGGTGGCGCCCCACTCGACGACGGCCGTGCCGTCGGACCGGTCGTCCTGCCGGGGGATAGGCAGTTCTCGGGACATCGGCCATCCTCTCGCCGGTCACGCGCCTGCCCCGAATCATGGCACAGCGGACGTCGGGTGACGGGGATCGCAGGAGGGGCGTCGACCGAGGCCGTCGCAGGCTGGTCGGCTTTCCGCTAGCGTCGGTGCATGCCTATCCGTACCGCTTCCGCACGTTGGCAGGGCAACCTCACCGAGGGGTCCGGCACGATCCGCACCGGCAAGGGCGGGATCGAGGGGAACTACTCGTTCAAGTCGCGCTTCGAGGAGGGCGAGGGCACCAACCCGGAGGAGCTGATCGGCGCGGCGCACGCCGGCTGCTTCTCGATGGCCTTCTCCAAGGCGCTCGCCGACGCCGGTGCCACGGCGACCTCCGTCGAAACCACCGCCAAGGTGCACCTGGACAAGACCGACGCCGGGATGACCGTGACCCGGATCGAGCTGGAGACCGTCGGCCAGGTCCCGGGCATCGACGAGAGCGAGTTCCAGAAGCTCGCCGAGGCCGCCAAGGCGAACTGCCCGATCTCCCGTCTGCTCTCCCCGGGCGCCGCGATCACCCTCACCGCCCGCCTCGCCTCCTGACCCACCGACCGCCGCACCTCCACGGAGTGCCGATCCTCCGTGGAGGTGCGGCGGATCTTGGCCGGCCCGGCGACCGGGCGGCGTGGGGCAGAATGACAGGGTGCCGATGGAGATGAGCCGCGAGCGCTTCGAGGAGCTGGTCGCCGACGCCCTCGACGAGGTGCCCGAGGAGCTGCTCGGCCTGATGAGCAACGTGGTCATCCTGGTCGAGGACGACCCGCCCCCCGGCGAGGATCTGCTCGGCCTCTACGAGGGGCATGCCCTCACCGACCGCGGCTGGGACTACTCCGGCGTCCTGCCCGACCGCATCTTCATCTACCGCCGCCCCATCCTGGGGATCTGCGACAGCGACGAGGATGTCGTCGACGAGGTGGCGGTCACCGTGGTGCACGAGATCGCCCACCACTTCGGCATCGACGACGAGCGGCTGCACGCCCTGGGCTGGGCCTGACCCGGCTGGTCGTCGCGTCGGGCGCGACGACGGGGGTCGCCGCCACGCCGCTCGACTGATGGCCCGCCATTGCGACGGTCACCTACGGTCGTGAGAGGCATCGCGACCTCAGGAGGCACTTCCATGCGCAGCGCGCTGTTCTCCGCGGAGAACCTGGAGAAGGAGTCCGCCCAGCCCGGCATGCGGCTGCAGAACTCCAAGATGTTGAAGATCGAGCTGAACGGCGAGGCGATGGCCCGGGTCGGGTCGATGGTCGCCTATCAGGGGCAGGTGCAGTTCCAGGCGCTCGGCTCCGGTGGGCTGGGCAAGTTCCTCAAGCAGAAGCTCACCGGCGAGGGCGTACCGCTGATGAGGGTCAGCGGGCAGGGTGACGTCTTCCTGGCCGAGCTGGCCAAGGACGTGCACATCATCGACCTTGAGCAGGGCGACGCGCTCTCCATCAACGGCTCCAGCGTGCTGGCCTTCGACTCCACCCTCCAGTACGATATCAAGATGGTCGGCGGCGCCGGCATGGCCTCGTCCTCCGGCCTGTTCAACTGCGTCTTCACCGGCCACGGCCGGATCGCCATCACCACCAGGGGCACCCCGGTGGTGCTCAACGTCGACCAGCCGACCTACGTCGACCCGCAGGCCGCGGTCTGCTGGTCGGCCAACCTGCAGACCGGCTACCACCGGGCCGAGCAGTTGGGCCTCGGCACGCTGTTGGGCCGGCGCACCGGTGAGTCGTTCACGATGAGCTTCGCCGGCCAGGGCTTCGTGGTCGTGCAGCCGTCCGAGGAGCCGCCGGTGCTCGGCAGCGGCGCTCAGGAGCAGCAGGGCGGCCTGCTCGGCGGCCTGCTCAGTTGACGTCGCGCTCAGGCCGCCCCTGCGCCGGGTGCCTCCCGGTCGGGGCGGCCGGGCTGCCTCCCGGTCGGGGCGGCCGGGCGCTGAGACCGCCGAGCGGGCGGCCCTGCCTGGCCCGTCGGCGGTGCGTCGATCAGCTCAGTTCGCCGGTGCGCAGCCGGGCCAGCCAGGCCGCGGCATCGGCGTAGTCGACGTCGGAAAGGCCCGGCGGCGCCGGAACCGGCCGCTCACCCGCCGCCTCCGCCCAGCGGTGCCGAGGGTACGAGCCGAGGAAGCGCACATCCGCGCAGACCCGACGCAGCCCCTGCAAGGCCTCGCCGAGTCGGACGTCGGCCACGTGGCCCGTGCAGTCGAGAAAGAAGACGTACCGGCCGAGCGCCTCGCCGGTGGGCCGGGACTCGATCCGGGTCAGGTTGACCCCCCGCACGGCCAGCTCCATGAGCACCGAGAGCAGCGCGCCCACCCGATCGTGGGCGATGTAGACGGCCAGCGAGGTGAGGTCGTCCCCGGTCGGCGGCGGAGGCGGGCCGGGGCGGGAGACCAGCGCGAACCGGGTCACCGCGTCCGGGTGGTCGGCGATCTTGTCCGCCAGCACGGCCAGCCGGTGCCGACCGGCCCCGATCGGTGCGCAGATCGCCGCGTCGTACTCGCCGGCGGCGGCGCCCGCCGCGGCAGCGCCGTTGGAGAGCACGTCGACCACCACCGCGTCCGGCAGGTGGGCGCGCAACCAGTTCCGGCACTGGGTGGACGCCTGCGGGTGCGCCGCCACGGTGCGGACCGTGGCCAGCTCGGTGCCGGTCCGGGCGCCGAGCACGAACTCCACCGGCAGGATCACCTCGCGGGTGATCACCAGCGGTTCCCCCTCGGCCAGCTCGTCCAGGGTCACCCCCACCGCGCCGCCGATCGAGTTCTCCAGTGGCACCAGCGCCGCGTCGGCGTCGCCGGCCCGTACGCTCTCCAGCGCCTCCCCGACGCTGCGGGCGGGCGTCCGGTTGCCGCGTTCGGCGGCGGAGACGGTACGCAGCGCCTGCTCGGCGAAGGTGCCCTCGGGCCCGAGGTAGACGAAGCGCGTCGGCGGTGTTCCCGGCATGGCGACCAGCCTACGCACCCGGTACGCCCACCGTGCCGCCGTCGCAGGCCAGCGTCCGGATCCCGAGCGGCCCGGTCGCCCGTACCTCGACGGTGCAGACGTCGGTGCCGGCGGTCACCAACTCCGGCGTGCCGGGCCCGCCGCGGGTGACCACCTGGAGTTCCTCGTGCCCGGTCACCGCGAGCACCGTGTACTGCCAGTCCGCGGCACAGAGCGGCCCGGTGCGCACCTGGACCCGGATGTCGTCGGGGAGCACCCCGGACCGGCCGCGCAGCAACTGGATGACCCGCTGCCCGCTCGGGCCGCTGCGGCACGGGGCGGCCACCAGCCCGGCATCGGTCGTCGGGGTTGCCGGCGCGGTCGGGACGGCGGACGGCAGACCGGTGGCCGGCGGCAGCGCCGGAGTGGGCGCCGTGGTCGGGGCACTCGGCGTGCCGGTTGGCGTACCGGTCGGCACCGGTTGCCGCAGCTCCGGCGGGGCGCCGCAGCCGGCCAGCGCGAGCGTGGCCAGCATCGTGGTCGCCGCGCCCAGCCGCCGGAAGCGGCGGCGGGCCCCGGTCGACCCGGTGCGGTGGTCGAGCGCGCCGGAGCGCGCCGCAGGCGGGGTCGCCGGTCGGCGGGTGCGGGGCATCGTGGTGCGGGGCGGTGGAGTGGGCGGCACGGGCCGATCCTGAGGGGCTGCGGAAGGGGGTGGCCGGGGGTGGCCGAGCCCATCGTAGGAGCAACCGCGGCGGCGGTGAAGGTCAGCCGAGCACGCGATGCCCCGCGCGTTCCAACGCGGCGGTCGCCGCGCCGAGGCGTACCGCGGGGACCAGCAGGTAGTCGGTGTCGAAGGTGGAGAACGCGACCACGTTCACCCGGGCCCCGGCGAGCGGATCGACGAGCGCGGCGAGGGTGCCGGTGACGGCCACGCCCACCGGGCCGGACACCCGCAGGCAGCGCCAGGCGGTCTCCACCACTGCCTGCTCGGGTGCCCGGTCCATCGGGCAGATCACCGAGATCCCGTCAGCGGTCCAGCTCACCGTCACCACGTCGGCGGCGGCCAACCCGCTCGACAGCGCGGGCGGCAGGGCGGAGCCGGCGGCCATCCGGCACACGGCGTACTCCCCCGGCAGCAGGGCGATATCGAGCATGAGGGCACCTTACGGCCTCGGCGTGCACCCGCCCGGATTCGCCGCGTGCGGCGAGCGCCACACTCCGCCGCAGGTCAGACCACGGAAAAGAAGGTGAGCGAGCCGGCGACCGAACCGTCGGTGAGCACCGGGGTGGAGATGGCGTCCACCGTGGCGTCGGAGCTGCCCTCGGGCGCGGCCTGCACCCGGAGCAGGCCACGGGCCAGCCGACCGGAGGAGAGCGCCAGCAGCGGCGGGATCTTGTCGATCTCCTGGTCGGTCAGTTCGCCGCGGTTGGCGGTGAAGTCGACCAGGCGCAGACCGCCGTCGAGCAGGGGCAGACCGATCAGCTCCTCGGGCTTGCCGAGGCAGAGCAGTTCGCAGCCGGCGGCGGAGATCGCCACCACCTTGGTGTCGGCGTCGATCAGCAGGCACGGCTCGTCGGCGTGGGAGACCGTCGAGGACCACTGGCCGAAGTTGTCGGACTCCGGCTCTGTCGAAGCCCGCGCAGTCGGCACGAACACTTCCGAGAGCGAGAGTTCGACGTGGGCCACCGCGCCTCCTATGTACACCGAGGGACTGTCCACGCTAGCCGGTCGCCCGGGCGATCGCCGATCACACCGCGCTCGCCGGGCCGCCGGTGCGCGGGGCAATGCCCGGACCAGGCGGCCGGCGAGGGCGCGGACCTGCGGTGCCGGCGACGGCCGGCGCACGTGACGTCCCGGATGACGTTACCGGCGGTTGGCCGGCTTGTCAGCGGCCATTCGGCCGTCCTCGTACCACCGGTAGTCGGCTGCTGGACGGTAAGTGCCGTTCAGCCAGGTGCTCGGGTGCTGGGCGACCCGGGACAGCTTCTCGGCGGTGGCCGGGCTGATCCGGCTGCCGCCCGCGACGAGTAGGCGGTCCAGCTCGCGGTGGGTCGCCATCAGGCAGTCCTTGGGTAGGCCGTAGACGCTGATGACGCCGGAGCCGACGAAGGTCAGCACCGGCGTGACCGGGATCGGCAGCCCGACCGCGGCGGAGAGCGCCTTGCTCGCCCGCTTGGCGTCGCGGCGGGCCTCGGCCACGTAGGGCGGCCGCTTGCCGTTGATCTGCACCACGTCGCCGGCGACCAGCACCCGGGCGCGGCCGTGGTCGGCGATGGTGACCGCGAACAGGCCGCTCGGCCCGATGGCGAGGAAACCGGCGCGTTCCTCGTGCGGCCGGTCGAGCAGCACGTCGGTCACGTCGGTGCGGGGCCACTCGATGACGTGCCAGGCTGGCCCGAGGTGATCGAGCTGGCCGAGCGCCCGGGCCCCCGCAGCCTCGAGCCGCCGTGCGCCCCGCTCGGCCCGCCGACGGCGGGCCCACTCCAGCGGGGTCGGACGGACGGGCTCGAGAACCCCCGGTGCCTCCACCCGAGGGTGTGGCACCGTGGCGGGCGGCAGTGCCCGAGCGGTGGGTACGGCTCGACGAGCGGGAAAGACAGTCATCGCGACCTCCGGCAAAAGGTCCCTCGAAGTTATGTCTCCACTACCCTACGTTGCCAGTCCGGGGGGTCGGCAAGGTGGAGCGCCGGAGTGACTGTGGATGAATGCCATATTCATCCACACTTCTTTTCCCGGATGCCGCCAAACCCTGCCCTACGCTGCCATGGTGACCCACTATGTGGACAGCGAAGTCGCCCGGCTCGGCACCGTGCTGCTGCACCGTCCGGGCCGGGAACTCGCCCGCCTCACCCCCCGGAACAACGACACCCTTCTCTTCGACGCGATCCCGTGGGTCGGCCGGGCGCAGGAGGAGCACGACGCCTTCGCCGCGGCGCTGCGCGAGCGCGGGGTGGAGGTGCTCTACCTCGCCAACCTGCTCGCCGAGACGCTCGCCGTCGCCGACGCCCGGGCCGAACTCACCGAGCAGGTGCTCCGCTCGCCCCGGCTCGGCGACACGCTGCGGGCCCGGGTCGCGGACCACCTGGCGTACCTGGACCCGGCGGCGCTCGCCGACGTGCTCATCGCCGGCCTCGCCCACGAGGAGCTGCGGATCAGTTCGGAGCGACCGGGTGGCCTGGTCTACACGCTGATGGACCGGCACGACTTCGTCATCGCCCCGCTGCCGAACCTGCTCTTCACCCGGGACTCGTCGGTCTGGATCCGGGACCGGGTCGGGGTGACCAGCCTGGCCATGCTGGCCCGGCGGCGGGAGACCACGCTGACCAACGCCATCTACCGCCACCACCCCCGCTTCGCCGGCACCCAGCTCGTCTACCAACCGGAGCTGGAGCACCTGGAGGGCGGCGACGTGCTGCTGCTCGCGCCCGGCGTGCTCGCCGTCGGGGTGGGCGAGCGGACCACTCCGGCCGGGGCGGAACGACTCGGCCGGCAGGTCTTCGCCGCCGGCCTGGCGCACACCATCCTGGTGGTGCCGATCGCCCAGGAACGGGCCACCATGCACCTGGACACGGTCTGCACGATGGTCGACGTCGACGCGGTGCTGATGTACCCCAACATCGCCGACACGCTCTCCGCGTACACGGTGATCGCCGGCGCGGACGGCGAGGATCCCCGGGTGGACGGCCCGGCGCCCTTCCTGCGGGCCGCCGCCGACGCGATGGACCTGGACCAGCTCCGGGTGATCGACACCGGTCTGGACCCGATCACCGCCGAGCGGGAGCAGTGGGACGACGGGAACAACACCCTCGCCCTCGCGCCTCGGCTCTGCGTCGGCTACGAGCGCAACGTGGAGACCAACGCGCAGCTGGAGCGGGCGGGCATCGAGGTGATCCCGATCGCGGGCTCGGAGCTGGGCTCGGGCCGGGGCGGTCCCCGCTGCATGTCCTGCCCGCTGGTCCGGGAACCGCTGCACGGCTGACGCCGCGCCCCGGTTGCCGCCGCCGCACCACCAGGGCGCGGCGGCGGTCAGCCCGCGGCGGCGGGTCAGCGCAGGGTGAGCTGCCGGCCGAGCAGGCCCTGCCGGGCCCGACGCCCGGCGGCGTCCAGCGGGCCGGTCTCGGTCAGCGCCTCGGCGTAGCGCTTGCCGAACTGCGCCACCGGCTCCTCCCACTCGGCGGCGGGCGTCTGCTCCGGCAGGTCCCAGACCGGCACCAGGCGCCCGTGCGCACGGAACATGCCGGCGAACCGGGTGTCGTCGCCGAGCGGCAGCGCACCGGCCGCGCCGAGGCGGGCCAGCGCGTCGAGCGCGGCGTCCTCGCCCTCCGGCAGGACCCAGCGCACGTGCGACTTCTCCGGCACCTGGCACCAGTACGCGGCCTTCGCCGCGGCCATCCGCACGGTGGGGTAGACGGCGGCGTTCGCCCGCTCCAGCGACGCCTGCACGTTGGGGTCGTCCGCCGCGCCCGGGTCGAGCCAGAAGTCGAACCCGTCGTGCATGCTGATCTCCAGCGGGCCGTCGACCAGCACGTCCTGCAAGCGCGGGCCGGGGCCGGGCAGCGGCGGGACCGACACCGGGCCGCCCGGCTCGGCGCGCAGCGCGCAGAGCAGCGCCTCGGCCAGGTCCCGGGAGACGTCTCCGGACTGAATGTGGCGCTGGAGCCCGATCAGCACCCGGCCGTCCGGCTTGGTCATCGCCGGGGCGGCCATCGGCAGCACGGTGGCCAGCGTGACCGGCCGGTCGCCGAACTCCTCCACCAGGGCGGGTGCGAGCCGCAGCGGCGCGGACGCGGCCGGCACGAGTTCTCGCAACGCGATCCATTCGGGCTCGTCGACCAGCCCCTCGAACGGACGCGGCACGAAGACGTCGCGCACCTTTTCCCGCTTCGGGGTGGTCTCGGCGGACCGCTGGCTCTTTCGACGCTTGCTCACGGCGAGACAGCCTAGAGCCCGGACCGGCCGAGCGTGGGGAGGACCCGCCCCGAGGCGTCGTTCAGCCGGCGGCGACCAGGTCCGGCCGGCTCGACCCGGCCGGCTCGAACTCGGCCCAGACGCTCTGCCCGAGCCCGTCCCGCTCGACGCCCCACCGACTCGCCAGACCCGCGACGATGTGCAGCCCGCGACCGTCGGCAGCGTCGGGAGCGGCGATCCGCATCCGGGGGCCGTCGCCGGCCCCGCCGTCGGTGACCCGGAGCTGGATCCGCGGACCGTCGACCGCCCCGCACAGCCGCCAGGCCACCCGCACCACGCCGCCGGGCAGCGGGCGGGCGTGCCGGACCGCGTTGCCGACCAGCTCGGCCAGGACGGCGACCAGATCCGCCAGGAGCGTCGGGGTGACCAGCTCGGCCAACTCGTCGGCGAGCCGGTGCCGGGCCAGCCGCGCGCCGCTGGCGTGGTGGGGGACCACCACGCACCAGGCCCGCTCGCCTACTCCCGTCGCCACCCTCGCCCCTTCACGCCCGTGCCGTCGCCGGTCATCCGCGCGGCAGCCGCACCTCTGCGACGGTACCGCCACCGGCCCTCGGTCGTAGGGATACCCATCCATTCTGCTGTTCAACGATCCGGCGGACGAGATAGAGGCCGAGACCCGCCCCCGGATAGCCCCGGCGGTCGCCGGACTCGCCCTGCCAGAACCGGTCGAAGGCCCGCTCGACGTGCTCCGGACGGATGCCGATGCCCCGGTCGCTGACCCGGAACGACACCATCTGGCTGTCCGCGCTGGCGCTGATCTCGATCCGGCTGCCCGGTGGGGAGTACTTCCCGGCGTTGGTGCTCAGCTCGGTCAGCACGGTGGCCAGACTCGGCCGGTGCCCGAGCGCCTTGGGCAGGTCGGTCGGCACGTCGAGGACGAGCCGGTGGCGCAGCTCGGCGGGGAGGTCGGTGACCGCGGCGTGCAGGGCGTCGCCAAGGTCGAAGGGAGCGGGTGGCTCGTCGCCGGGCCCCGACTCGGCGGCCGAGGAGAGGAGCCGGTCGACCAGCCGGGCCAGCTCGTTCGCCCGCTGGCCGATCACCCGCGCGGCCTGTCGCCGGTCGGTGTCGGTCAGCGACTCCCAGTGATCGGTCAACGTGTCCGCGTACCCCTTGATGACGGTGACCGGGGTGCGCAGCTCGTGGCTGGTCACCGCGACGAAGAGATCCCGCTCGTGGTCGCGGCGCTGCTGGTCGGTGATGTCGCGGAAGGTGACCACCCGCAGCGCGCCGGGGCCGGGCAGCTCCCCGGAGGTGATCCGCAGCCAGCGTCCGTCCGGCAGCCGGTGGTCGAGCACCTGCCCGGACGGGGGGATCGGAAAGGTCAGGGGCCGGCTGAGCGCCTGGCCGGCGTCCCGGCCGGTCACCTGCGCCGCGGCCGGGTTCCAGAGCCGGACGTGCCCGTCCCGGTCGACCACCGCCAGCCCGTCGGCGAGCGCCGCGACGACCGGCCCGTCGCCGTGCACGGGCAGGCCGGTCTGGTCGCCGTACATGTGCGCGATGCAGGAGGCGAGGTACGCCACCACGCCGTGCTGCTCGTCGTCCGGCTCCTCGTCCTCGGCGTAGAGGGCGTGCAGGCTGCCGACGGTGTGCCCGCCGATCTCGGCCCGGGAGACCACCATCTGCCGCAGGCCCCGCGCGGCCAACTCACCCGGCAGCCGGCCGGTGAGGTGATCCATCCTGACCTGCTGCACCCGGGGGCCGGTGAGCAGGCACACGGTGGCCGGGTCGTCGCCCGCCAGCGGCCGGCCGACGGTCCACTCGGCGGCTCCGGTCGCGGCGATCACCCGGCCGCCGGTCGGGCCGAACTCGACGAACGCCATGGCCGCCGCGCCGAGCGCCGGCTGCGCGACCCGGAGCAGCTGGGTGAGGACGGGCAGGCCGGCGTCGCCGGAATTGATCATCTCGATCACCACGGTGTGGCCGTCGATGAGAGCGGCGAAGTCGATGCGCTCCGGCATGCCCCGAGTGTGCCCCGCCGGCCCGCTTTTGGGCACCCCCGCCCGGGTCGCCGCCGCCCGGCACACGGACGCGCCGGCAAGCCGCCCGGACCCACCCGCCGGTCTCCGCCGTCGACGGTCAGCGGCCGAGCCGGGACAGGGTGTGCGCCGGACGGTCGGTGATGATCCCGTCCACCCCGGCGGTCAGGACGAGGTCCAGGTCGGCGGGTTCGTTGACCGTCCAGACGTAGACCTGGTTGCCGGCGGCCCGCAGGGCCGGCAGCAGGTGCGGCCGGGCCCGGACCAGGCCCACGCCTGGGCCGGCGATCCGGGTGCCGAAGGGCAGCCGACCCAGCCGGAGCCAAGGGGGCAGCACCTCCAGCAGCAGCACGGTGGGAAGTGTCGGGGCGAGTTCGCGGACGCGGCGGACGGCGAGCGGTGAGAAGGACATCACCGTCACCTGGACGGGGTCGTCCGGCTTCGGCTCGGCCAACCCGTAGCGGCGCAGCAGCGCGACCAGCCGACGCTCGACGTCACGGCCGTAGCGCGACGGATGCTTGGTTTCCACCAGCAACCGGACCGGCCGGCCGGCGGCGAGCACCGCGTCGAGCAGCCGCTCCAGGGTGAGCAGCCGGGTGTGCGACTCGTCCGGTGGCTCGTCGGTGTCCCCCGGTACGTAGCCGGGGTGCCAGGAGCCGAAGTCGAGCGCGTCCAACTCGGCGAGGGTGCGGGCGCTGACCAGGCCACGGCCGTTGCTGGTGCGGTCCAGCCGGCGGTCGTGCACGCAGACCAGGTGGCCGTCGCGAGTCAGCCGGACGTCGCACTCCAGCCCGTCGGCACCCTCGGCGATGGCGCGCAGGTACGCCGCGAGGGTGTGCTCGGGGAGGTCGTACGAGGCGCCGCGGTGCGCGAACACCAGGGGTTGCTCGCCCATGACGTGGTCCTAGAGAACCCGGCCCGGCTGCCCGTTCTCGGCGACCACCGGTCGCCCGGCGGCGGCCCAGTCGCCCATTCCGCCCGCCACGTTGCGCACCTGCTCCCAGCCGTTGCGCATGAGGTAGGTGACGACCTGGGCGGAGCGCCCGCCGGAGCGGCAGATGACGGCCACCTCCTGGTCGGTGGGCACCTCGGCCAGCCGGCTCGGCAGCTCCATCATCGGCAGGTGATGGGCGCCGGGCGCGTGACCGGCCGCCCACTCGTCGTCCTCGCGGACGTCGAGCAGGTAGCTGTCATCGGCGAGGTCGTTCACGGTCACGGTGGGAACCTGGGGTCCGAACACGGGTACCAAGCCTAGAGCCTTCCCCGGCGGATCGCCGCCGCCCGGGCCGTCGGCGCGGTCACAGCTTGACCACCCAGCGCGGATTGGCTCCCGCCCAGTCCGGCATCCGGCTGCCGCGGACCGCGTCGAAGAGCCCGTTGCTCCCGTTCTCCAGCACCACGTACGACACCTCGTCGATCACTTGCGGGTACGAGGGCACCTGTACCCCGCGCAGCGCGTCGGCGGGCAGGCCGCGCAGCGCGAAGAGCAGGTCCTCCAGCGCCACGCCGTTGGTGTCCACGGTCAACGCGCCGCCGACCGCGCGGATGACCTGGTCGAGCTTGACCGGGTTGGAGCGAAGGTGGGTCTCACCGGCCCGGTCCAGCAGGGCCCGCAGCAGCTGCTGCTGGTGACGCTGCCGGTCGTAGTCGCCGCCCGGCAGGTCGTAGCGCTGGCGGACGTAGTCCAGTGCCTCCGCGCCGTTCATCTGCCGGCAGCCGGGGGTGAACACCCGCTTGGTGTGGATCGAGCGGACCTCGCTGTCCACGCACATCCGCACGCCGCCGAGCAGGTCGATCACCTGCTTGATGCCGGAGAAGTCGATCAGGGCGGCGCCGTCGAACCGGAGCCCGGTGAGCCGGGCCAGGGTGGCCGACAGCAGTTGGGCGCCGGACTCCCCGCCGCCGCCGTGCTCGTACGCCGCGTTGATCTTGTCTTGACCGCCCGGGTAACTGCCGCCGGCCGGGATGGCGACGAGCAGGTCACGAGGGATGGAGACCAGGTACGCCTGACGTAGCCCGGCCGGCACGTGCACGATCAGGATGGTGTCCGCGCGCTGCTCGGGGTTGGTGTCGCCGGGGCGCCGGTCGGTGCCGATGAGCAGGTAGTTCAGCGGCCCGTCGAGGTTCGTCCGCTCCGTGCGGGTGTCCGGGTCGAGCAGTTGCTCCTTGAGCACCGTGCGGTCGTACCGGTCGGTGAGCGCCTGGAGCCCGACCACGGCGAGGCCGGCCAGCACGACCAGGGTGAGACCGAGGACGAGCAGGATCCGGGGCCAGCGGGCGCGACGCGGCCGGGCGGCCCGAGGGCTCGGCCCGGTCCGCGCTCCGCCGTCTCGGCCCGACCTGGACGTGGCGCCTCCCCGCAGCCAGTACGTGAGTCCTGCTCACGTCAGGCTACGAGGAGAGCGCCGTCGACCGGTCCGTTTTGCCGACTTTCCGGGGCCGCCGGCCTCCCCGGGCGGTCACTTCCGGGAGGAGATGACCTCGGGGTGGTTGAAGACGAACTCGGCGAGCTTGTCCTGCTTGACCGCCTGGAACATCTCCAACGTCTCGGCGCTCAGCACTTCCTTGCCGTTCCCGTCGCCGTTGAAGGTGCCGTTGTTGGTCTTCAGCATGGTGAGCTCGTTCGCGGTGACGCCACGCATGGTGAAGACGAAGTCCTCGATCGGCACGCCGCCGGTGTCCAGGATGAAGGCCTTGCCGGCCGCCTTGATCAACTGCTGGAGCTTGACCGGGTTGGTCAGCATGCCCTTGTCGGTGGCCTTCTTGGCCATCGCCTTGATCAGCTGCTGCTGGTTCTGCTGCCGGTCGTAGTCGCTGTTCGTGAGGCCGTAGCGTTGCCGGGCGTAGTCGAGCGCCGCCCAGCCCTCCATCTGCTGGCAGCCCTTCTTGTGCACCACCGGGGTCATCGTCTTGCCGGTCTTCTTGGCGTCCGCGTTCCACATCGGCTTGCCGTTCACGTACGACATGTGGTGCGACTTGACCTCCTGCTTCACGCAGAGGCGCACCGAGCCGAGGGTGTCGATGACGTTCTTGAAGCCGCCGAAGTTGATGATCGCGGCGCCGTCGAAGCTCACCCCGGTCATCCGCTTGATCGTCTGCGCCATCAGCTGGGCGCCACCCTCCCAGCCGCCGCCGTTGCGGGCCCCGGCCTGGAACGCGGCATTGATCTTGTCGGTGCCGCCCCCGAAGCCGCTCTTCTTGAACGCCGGGATCTGCGCCTCGGTGTCCCGCGGGATGGAGATCAGGTACGCCTGGTCGTGCGTCGCCGGAATGTGCAGGATGATGATGCTGTCCGACCGGACGTCGTCGGCGGCCCACCGCTCGCGGGCGTCCACGCCGAGCAGCAGCATGTCGATCGGGCCATCCAGGCTCGCGCCGCCCTCGGCGTCGGACTTGCCGGCCTCGCCGAGCAGGTTCCGCTGGGCGATGTCACCGGTCGCCTGGCTGATCAGAGCCTTGCTGCCGACGATGGCGACGCCGCTGGTCATCATCAGCACGGCGCCGAAGACCACGGTGAGCCGAGCCCAGAGCGGATCCTTGCGGCGCGGTCGTTTGGCCGGCGAGCTGCCACCACCTCGACCCCCACGGCTCTGGGGCGGGATGGCCGCGGCGCCGCCGACGGGGGGGTGGGTGGCATCCGCCGACGGGCGGCGGCTGGTCTGAACCGGCATGCGTGCTCCAGCTCACGTGATCAGGGGGGCGGGACCACTGTACGGACACTTCCCGGCCGTGGCGAGTTCGCTCGGACGCAATGTTCCGTTGGTCAGAGGGCCACCCAGGCATATTGACCGATCGGCTACTTCGATACGACCGGTCGGCGGTTGGCTTTCAGCAAATGCAAAGTCGGCCGTCGATCACGTTCGCCGATGCCAGCGCCCTCGGTGCGCGCTCAGCCCCCGTCGGTGCCGCCTTTCTGGTTGGCCTTGACCCAGTCGGCCATGGTGTCGGCCGACATCGCCCGGTACATGGCCAGCGCCTTCTCCCGGTCGGAGACGACCACGGACTCTCCGTTGATCGTGTCGCTCCCGGAGTTCGGGCTGGTCACGAAGGTGAGGTTCTCGCCTCGCAGGTTGCGGAACTGCACCGCCATGTCCATCAACGAGAAACCCTGGTCCACGGTTGCCGCGTCGGTCACCGACTGGAGGAACGCGTTCAACTTCTTCGGGTTGCTCAGCGTGCCGGTGCTGGCCGCCTTGTCCATCAGCGCCCGGAGGAACTCCTGCTGGTGGCGCATCCGGGCGAAGTCCCCGTCCGGGAACTGCTTGCGCTGCCGGATCCAGTCCAGCGCCTCGGCTCCGTCCATGTGGTTGGTGCCCTTGGTGAACGTCCGGTACGGCTTGTGGATCGAGGTGATGGTCCGTTCGACCTTCAGGTCGACCCCGCCGAGTGCGTCGGTGACCTGCTTGAAGCCGGCGAAGTCGATGGCCATCACGTGGTCCAGCCGGACGTCGGTGAAGCACTCGACGGTTCGTACCGCCAGCGGCAGGCCGCCGAAGGCGAAGGCCGCGTTGATCTTCGCGCGCCGCCCCGAGTCGCAGTCGGCGCCGGCGCTCTCCGGAACCGGCACGTAGAGGTCGCGCGGGATGGAGACCAGGTAGGCCTGCTGGTGGTTGGCCGGAATGTGCATCACGATGATCGTGTCGGCCCGCCACTTGCCGGCCTGGTCGACCGGTGCGTCCGGATCCCGGGAGTCGGTGCCGACCAGCAGGATGTTGAGCGCGCCCTCGACCGGCTTCGCCGGACGTCCACCGGTGATCTCGGAGAACGGGTCGGTCCGGGCCAGGTCGTTGTCCAGGTTGCGCACGTAGAGCCAGCCGCCGATCCCGCCGAGCAGCGCGAGCACCAGCACGGCCACGCCGGCCACCAGGCCGATCCGGCCCCACCGCGGCCGCGGTCCCCGCCGGCCGGGTCGGCCGTCGCCGGGGCCGCCCGGGCCGATCGGCCCACCAGGCCCGGAGGGTCCGCCGGGGCCACCGCCCCGCGGCTCCTCGTCGTACGACGGGTACCAGCGCGGCTCGGCGGGCCGGGCGCGTCCGGAGGCACCCCGGGCGGGGCCGGGCACCGATGCGCGCCCGGAGCTCCGGTGCAGGTACGGGAGGGGGACGCCGGCAGACGAGGTCGCTGACATGTAACTCAGGGTACGTAGGTTGAGCCAGTGTCGCCCTCAGGTGAGGGTCAGGTTCTCGACCTGCGCCGCCTTCCGGGGTCAGCCCAGCCGGCTGCGGAAGTACTCGATCGTGCGTCGCAGGCCGTCCTCGGGCGAGACCGTCGGCTCGTAGCCGAGCAGCTCGCGGGCGAGGGTGAGGTCGGGCCGGCGCATCTCCGGATCGTCGGCGCTGCGGGTGATGTAGGTCACCTCGGAGCTGCTTCCGCAGAGCGACACGATGGTCTCGGCCAGTTGCCGCATGGTCATCTCGTGCTCGGTGCCGCAGTTGATCGGCCCGGTCTGGGTCGAGTCGAGCAGCAGCAGGATGCCGCGGACCAGGTCCTCGACGTAGCAGATCGAGCGGGTCTGGTTGCCGGTCCCGTGCACCGTGATCGGCTCGCCACGCAGGGCCTGGGAGATGAAGGTGGGGATGGCCCGGCCGTCGTCCGGCCGCATCCGCGGACCGTAGGTGTTGAAGATCCGGACGATCGCGGCGTCCAGCCCTCGGCTGCGGTGGTAGGCCATGGTGGCCGCCTCGGAGAAGCGCTTGCCCTCGTCGTAGACGCTGCGGATGCCGATCGGGTTGACGTTGCCCCAGTACGTCTCCCGCTGCGGGTGCTCCTTCGGGTCCCCGTACGCCTCGGAGGTGGAGGCCATCAGGAACCGGGCGCCGTCGGCGAGCGCGCGGTCGAGCAGGTGCAGGGTGCCCACCGAGCCGACCCGGAGGATCTCCACCGGCAGCTTCTCGAAGTCGGTCGGGCTGGCCGGGGAGGCCATGTGCAGGATCGCGTCGAACCGCTCGGCCAGCGCCGGGTGGTGCGCCGGCAGCCCGTCGGAGATGTCGGCCTCGACCAGGGAGAAGGTCGGCGTGTCCAGCAGGTGCGCGACGTTCTCCTTCGACCCGGTGACGAAGTTGTCCAGCGCGACCACCGTGCAGCCCCGGGTGATCAGGGCGTCCACGAGGTGTGACGGGACGAAACCGGCACCGCCGGTGACGAGGATGCGGTGACCGGGTCCGAAGCGCGCAGCAACCTTCATACCGGTCAGCCTACTCAGCGTCGCCGTCGGCGCGGCGACGGCCGCAGGGCCGACGTGGCGGCCCGTGGCGATGTCGCAACCGGCCCCACCGGTCGCCCGGGAAGCGGGCCGGGACGAGGGTGGGCCCCCTCCCGAAAGCGGGAGGGGGCCCGGGGTGCTGACCGGCGGGGGGTGCCGGGCCAGCGGTTTCTCAGTGGGCGCCGGCGCCGGTGAGGGCCCGCACCTCCAGCTCCGCGTACTTGTCCTCGTCGTGCTCCTTGGAGACGAGCGTGCCGATCCAGCCGCAGAGGAAGCCGAACGGGATCGAGAGCAGGCCCGGGTTGGAGAGCGGGAACCACTGCCAGTCGTGGTCGGGGAACATCGCCGTCGGCGCTCCGGAGACCACCGGCGAGAAGAACACCAGCACCACCGCGGCGAGCAGGCCGCCGTAGATGGCCCACACCGCGCCGGAGGTGTTGAACCGTCGCCAGAACAGGCTGTAGAGGATCGCCGGCAGGTTGCCCGACGCGGCGACCGCGAACGCGAGCGCGACCAGGAACGCCACGTTCAGGTTCTGCGCGAAGATCGACAGTGCGATCGAGACCGCACCGATGACCAGCGCCGAGATCCGGGCGACCCGTACCTCCTGCCGCTCGGACGCCTGCCCTCTCTTGATGACGTTGGCGTAGAAGTCGTGCGCCAGGCTGGACGAGGAGGCCAGGGTCAGCCCGGCGACCACGGCCAGGATGGTCGCGAAGGCGACCGCCGCGATGATCGCGAGCAGGGTGGCCCCGCCCAGGTCGCCGCCGAGGAAGTCGATCCCGAGCGCCTCGGCCAGCTGCGGTGCGGCCGTGTTGCCGGCCCGGTCCTGGGCCGTGATCGCCTCGCTGCCGACCAGCGCCGCCGCGCCGAAGCCGAGGGCGAGGGTGAGCAGGTAGAAGGTGCCGATGATGCCGATCGCCCAGAGCACGCTCTTGCGGGCCGCCTTGGCGGTCGGCACGGTGTAGAAGCGGATCAGGATGTGCGGCAGACCCGCGGTGCCCAGCACCAGGGCGATGCCGAGGGAGAGTAGATCCATCTTGTTGTAGAAGGTCTGTGTCGAGCTGGCCACCTCGACCCCGTAGCGCAGCCCCGGTTCGAGGAACGCGCTGCCCTTGCCGGAGGACGACGCGGCGTCGCCGAGCAGCGAGGAGAGGTTGAACTTGTACTTGGCCAGCACCAGCAGCGTCATGATCAGCGCGCCGCCCATCAGCAGGAACGCCTTGACGATCTGCACGTAGGTGGTGCCCTTCATGCCGCCCACCGTGACGTAGACGATCATCAGCGCGCCGACCATGATGATGGTTGCGATCTTGGCGGCGTCCGCGTCCATGCCGAGGAACGTGGTCCCCGGCCGGATGCCGAGCAGCAGCGCCACCAGAGCGCCCGCGCCCACCATCTGGGCCAGCAGATAGAAGATCGACACGGTGATGGTGGAGACCGCCGCCGCGGTACGCACCGGGCGCTGGCGCATGCGGAACGCCAGCACGTCGGCCATCGTGTACCGGCCGGAGTTGCGCAGCAGCTCGGCGACGAGCAGCAACGCCACCAGCCAGGCGACCAGGAACCCGATCGAGTAGAGGAAGCCGTCGTAGCCGTAGAGGGCGATGATGCCGGCGATGCCGAGGAACGAGGCGGCCGACATGTAGTCGCCACCGATCGCCATGCCGTTCTGGAAGCCGGAGAAGGACCGGCCGCCGGCGTAGAAGTCGGTGGCGGTCTTGGTCTGCCGGCTGGCCCAGATGGTGATGGCCAGCGTGATCGCCACGAAGACCAGGAAGAGAGTGATGGTGAGGTTGCGGGCGGTGGTGTCGCCCGCCTCAGCCGCGAGGAGCATCCTCATGGTTCACCTCCCCGATCTCGGCACGGATCCGGTCGGCCACCGGGTCGATCTTCCGGTCGGCGTACCGGGAGTAGAGCCAGGCGATCAGGAACGTGGAGACGAACTGCAGCAGTCCGAAGATCAACGCAATGTTGATGTTGCTGCCGAAGAGCTTCGTGCCCATGAAGTCCCGCGCGTACGCGGACAGGATCACGTAGAGCGCGTACCACAGGAAGAATGCGACGGTCATCGGGAAGACGAAGCCGCGCAGGGCGCGACGCAACCCGGCGAACTCATCCGACCGTTGTACGGCGAGGTACCGGTCCGGCGCGGGCGTGGCCGGCGCGGGTGTGTCCGTGGACATCTGTGGATCACCACCTTCACAGGCATCGGGGATTTTCGCGCACGGTAGAAAGTGCGCTCCCCGACGCGGAAGGCCGAGATCGGCGTCGGTCGACGGCTGCGCCGAACGGCGTGTTCGCTGCGCCGAGTGACGCAGGTCACTCCGCTTAGCGGTCGTCAGCCCAGCTCGCGGTACCGGCCCCGATGGTGCAGCAGCGGGGCGGCGTCCTCGACCAGCTCCACCGCCTCGATGGTCGCCTCGACCAGCAGCGCCCAGCCGTACTCGCGGGCGGTGTCCAGCCGGCAGCCGGCCCACCCGCCGGCGTCTGCCGGCACCGGCCCGTACGGCGTGTCGGTCCACGACCCGGTGGCGAAGAGGCCACCGGGCGACGGGAAGAGCCCGGCGAACCGGTCGGCGAGCTGCCGGTGCGCCGGGGCCAGCGGGGACACGGCGAACCGGCCGGCGGCGTGGGCCGCCGCCCACAGGTCCGACTCCGCGTCGATCAGCCCGAGCAGCCGGTCCGGCTCGCCCTCCGAGACCAGCGTCGACGACACCGTCAGGCCGGCCGGCCCGGGCGCCGTCCAGAGCGTCACCGGCGCGGCCAGCCGGCCGCGCAGCCGGCGTACCGGGGACCGCTCACCGGCCGGTACGGCGAACGGGTCGGTGTGGTGGATCTCGGCACCCGGGTCATGATTCACGTGAAACATTCTGCCCGGGGGTCGGGCTCACCCGCCGCTGGACGCGAAGCCACGGACCAGCGAGGCGACCTCGTCGGCCCGGGTGTCCATCAGGAAGTGGCCGCCGTCCAACACGTAGACCTCGGCGCCCGAGACGTCCGAGCGGTACGCCTGCGCCTCGCCCGGCTCGAACGAGGTGTCGTAGCGGCCCCAGAGGACGAGCAGCCGCGGACCGGTCCGGCGGAGCCACTCCTGCCAGGTGCGGTACGACGCCACGTTGGTGCGGTAGTCGTAGAAGAGGTCGAGCTGGATCTCGGCCTGCCCCGGTCGACTGAGAAAGGCGTGCTCGTCGGTCCAGAGATCCGGGTCGTACCGCTGGGGGTCGGGGTCGCTCCCGACATGCCGGGTGCGCGCCGCGGGCAGTGACAGGAAGTTCTCGCGTACCGCGGCCTCGTGCCCGGCCCGGTCCCGCCAGAACGCCCGGCGGCTCTCCCAGAGCGGGCCCAGGCCCGCCTCGTGGGCGACCGCGTTCTGCACCACCAGGCCGGTGAGCCGGTCCGGCTCCGCCAACGCCATCCGGAAGCCCACCGGGCCGCCGTAGTCCTGGACGTACAACAGGTACCGCTCGGCGCCGACGGTGGCCGCGAAGCGCGACATGACCTCGGCGATGCGGTCGAAGGTGTACGGGAAACGGCCGGGGTCGGGAGCCTCGCTGTGCCCGAAGCCCGGGTAGTCGGGCGCGATCAGCCGGTACCGGTCGGCGAGCCGCCCGAGCAGCGGCTCGAACATCCGCGAGGAGGACGGGAAGCCGTGCAGGAGCAGCAGCGTCGGCGCGTCCGGCGGGCCGGCCTCCCGGTAGAAGATGGAGAGGCCGTAGACCGTCACGGTGCGGTAGCGGGTGGAGGTGCTCATACCGGCTGCTCCTTGTCACGGCTTCCCGCACCGTAACTGCCGCTCCGGAACGGTCGCCGGGCATTGCCGCGCGCGGCCCGGTTCGGGTGCTTGAGCGGCGGAGCGCGCGCCCGAGCGATCCGGCCAGCCGGCGCGCCGGCGTCAGCGGCGGGGGGTGACCGTGGCCAGCAGCTCCGGCTGCCGCCGGTCCAGCACGTCGCCGGCCAGGTAACTGCCGAGCAGCGCCGCACCCAACCCGTACGCCGCGCCGACCGGCAGGGCCAGCCAGAGCCAGACGTCACCGAGCAGCACGGCGGCCAGCACCATCGGCACCCCGGCGGCGGCCGAGCCGAGCATCGCCAGCAGGCTGAGGAAACTCTTCGCCACCCCGGCGCCGGTGTTCAGCGCGAACGGGTTGCTCGTCTCCGGCAGCGAGTACGCCCCGAGCACCGACACGAGCCCGGTCACCGCGAGCCCGGCCCCGTACGCGGCGAACAGGCCGCCGGCCGTCAGGCCGATCCAGCCCGGCTCGCCGAGCACCAGCGGGATCACCACGGCCACCACGGCCAGCATCGGCAGCACGTACGCGGAGAAGGCGGTGAACCGGGCCCGCAGCTCCAGCCGCCCGGGCACCCCCGCCACCACGTGCGCGGCGTACGCGCTGCCGTCGAAGCCGAACTGGTTGGCCAGGGTGAGCGCCGCGATCACCCCGACGAAGAGCATCGAGAGGCTGACCAGCACCGGCGAGGCCGCGCCACCACCGGCGGTGAAGCCGCGCTCGGTGTCCATGCTGAAACCGGCCCCACCGAGGTTGACCATGACCGGCACGAAGATGCCGACCACGGCGATGGTGATCAGGTTGGCCCGCCGTCGGGCGTCGCGCCACCAGTAGCGGCACTCCCGGGCGACCAGCGCGCCGAACCGGTCCCGCCGGGCCCAGCCGGCCGCGCGCGGAAAGAGCTGAGCCACCGCGCCCCCGGTGGCCCCGCGGGTCGCCGGGGCCGGGCCGGCGCTCGCCGCCCCGACCATCGCCGACTCCAGCGACCGCGACCACCAGAGCAGCAGCGCGCCGAGGGTGACCGCGGTGATCAGCAGCTTGACCGGCGCGGCCCAGACCCGGCCCTGCGCCACGTCGATGCCGACGGTCCACGGTGCGCCGAACGGGGTCCAACCGACCACCTCGGCCGCCCCGCTGAGCGCCGCCCAGTCGGCCTCGCGGATCGCGGCGAGCCCGAAGATCTGCAACGGCCCGAGCAGCGCGGCGGTCACCGCCAGCAGCACGGCGGCCAGGTCGCGGACCCGCCGGGACCGGAGCATGGTGGCGAAGGCGCTGGTCACCGCCCGGCTGGCGGCCACGCAGAGCAGCACGCCGGCGAGCACGCCGACGGCGCCGACCAGGCCGGCCGACCAGCCGCCGAGCACCCACGCGGTGACCACCAGCCCGGCGAGCGCGATCAGCACGGCGAGGACCGGCACGCTGACCAGGGCGGCGGCCAGCAACCCGGTGACCAGCGTCCGACGCGACAGCGGCAGCAACGCGAACCGGGCCGGGTCGAGCGTCTCGTCCACGCCGAAGAAGACCAGCGGCAACAGCAGCCAGCCGAGCACCAGCAGGCCACCGCCGAACGCGGCGATCATCAGCGCGTAGCGGTTGCTGTCGGCCAGCCCGGGTGCGGCGAAGAGGAAGAAGCCGCTCCCGGCGAACCAGAGCCCGACCAGCACGCCCACCACGAAGAGCGCGACCCGCCAGCCCTGGCCCCGGAAGTTGTTGCCCATCACCCGCAGCTTGAGCCGGACGAAGAGCCGGGCCGAGACCGGCCGGACCCGTGGGGCGGGCGCCGTCACTTCGACAGCCACGCCAGCTCCTCGCCGGTCGCGGTCCGCCCGCCGACCACCTCGACGAACACGTCCTCCAGCGAGCGGTCGCCGCGTACCTCGCCGATGGCGCCGACCCGCTTGATGGTGCCCTCGGCCAGGATCGCCACGTGCGAGCAGAGCCGCTCGACCACCTCCATGACGTGGCTGGAGAAGACCACCGTCCCGCCGCCGGTGACGTAGCGCTGGAGGATGTCCCGGATCAGCGCCGCGGAAACCGGGTCGACCGCCTCGAACGGCTCGTCGAGGACGAGCAGGCGGGGGCCGTGCAGCAGCGCGCAGGCCAGCCCGATCTTCTTCTTCATGCCGGCCGAGTAGTCCACCACCAGGGTGCGGCCGGCGTCGCCGAGTGCCAGCACGTCCAGCAGCTCCGCGGCCCGCTGGTCGACCACCGCCGGGTCCATGCCGCGCAGCAGACCGTGGTACGCCAGCAGCTCCGCCCCGCTGAGCCGGTCGAAGAGGCGCACCCCGTCGGGCATGACGCCGAGCAGTTGCTTCGCGCGGACCGGGTCGGCCCAGACGTCGTGCCCGAGCACCTGGGCCTGGCCGTGGTCCGGCCGGAGCAGCCCGACCGCCATCGACAGGGTGGTGGTCTTGCCGGCGCCGTTCGGGCCGAGCAGGCCGTAGAAGGAGCCGGCCGGAACGTCCAGGTCGACGCCGGCCACCGCCACCTTGCTGTCGAACCGCTTGGCCAGGCCACGCAGCACGAGCGCCGGATGCTCACCAGTCATGCGTCAGACCGTATCCGGCTCGCACCGCGACGTCCGCCCCCGCGCGGATGACCCGCGGTCATCCTCGCGACGTACTCGCGTCACCTGCAACCGGTCCACTCGCTGGCGGGTGACAGGGGCAGGAACGCGACGGGGAGGGACATTGGAGAGCGACGAGGGGTTCGAGGAGTTCTATCGGACCACCAGACATCGGGTCGTCACCGTGCTCTACGCGCTCGGCGGTGACCTGGCCGAGGCGCAGGACGCCGCGCAGGAGGCGTACGTGCGGGCCTGGCAGCGGTGGGAGCGGATCAGCGGGTACGGCGATCCGGAGGCGTGGGTACGGACGGTCGGCCATCGGTTGCTGATCAACCGCTGGCGCAAGATCCGGAACGGGTTCGCCGCCTACCGGCGGCACGGTCCGGACCCCGCCGTGGGGCCACCCTCGGAGAACACCGTCGCCCTGGTGACGGCGCTGCGCCGGCTGCCCGACGAACAACGGGAAGCCATCGTGCTGCACCACCTGGCCGATCTGTCGGTCGCCGAGATCGCGGCCCAGACGGGCGCCCCGACCGGCACCGTCAAGGCCCGCCTCGCCCGCGGCCGGAAATCCCTGGCCACCATGCTCGACACCGCCCTCCCTGAGGAGGTCACCCATGCCTGACCAGCTCTTCACCGATCTCTACCGGGACACCGAGAACCTGACCTGGGCGCCGACCGACCAGGTGCGTCGGCGCGGCCGGCAGCGCACCCGGCGTACCCGGATGGCGGCCGGCCTCGCCAGCATCGTGGCGGTGGCCGTGGTCGCCACCGGTGCCGTGGCACTGGCCGGTGGCCCGGACGCCACCCCGCCCTTTCCGCCCGCCACCGGCTCGCCGACGCCCACGCCGTCCAGCACGCCGAGCCGCGCCGCCGACCCCACGCCGAGCAGCAGCGGGAGCCCCACCGGCCGGGCGCCGTCGAGCCCGTCAGCGGGCACCGACGGGCCGTCCGCGTCGAGCGTGACGATTCCGGCCGCGGCGATGTTGCAGCTGGCCGACCTGCCGAAGGGGTTCACCTCGGCGGACACGACCCCGGACGGTGACTGGACCTTCGCGTCGGTCACCATCTTCTGCCGCAACCAGTCAGCGTCGTTGGCCGTGCGCCAGGTCGCCGACCGGGACCGGGTCTTCGAATCGCCCACCGACTCGATGATCCAGCGCGTCACCCGGCACGCCGGAAGTGGCGCCGCGAGCTCCATGGACCGGGTACGGGAGCAGGTCGCCGACTGCGATCCCCACCGGCCGGACGACTCGCTGTCGATCCTGGCGGAGGGCCTCGGTGGCGACGAGTCGCTGCTCGTCGGCTCGCTGATCGAGGGAAAGCCCAGCCGGTGGCTCCTGGTCCGGCAGGGTGATCTCGTGGCGCAGCTGCGGATGGACAGCGCCACCACCCCGGCGGAGGCCCGCGGGTACGCCCGGAAGGTGGCCGACCGGCTCTGCCGCGGCACCGACGCCTGCTGACCCGACCGGTGACCCGGATGCCGCCACCGGCGCCCGGGTCCCCGTGGCCGTGGCTAGAGGCGCAGGGCCTCGGGGGTGTGCAGGCGCAGCATGGTCGCCCCGATGTCGGCCGGAACGCGCCGGCGGGAGGCCATCGACACCACCACCATCACGGTGAAGGCGAGCGGAACGGTCCAGGCCGCCGGCTGGGTGGTGAGTGTGGCCGGCCAGCCGGAGAGCGGTGGGCCGAGCACGGTGACGAGCACCGCCCCGATCGCCGCGCCGCCACCGACCAGCACTCCGGCGGCGGCCCCGAGGTCGGTCAACCCCCGCCACCAGATGCCGAGCACCAGCAGCGGGCAGAAGCTCGACGCGGCGACGGCGAAGGCCAGCCCGACCACCTGCGACACGTCCAGCCCGGAGACGTTCAGGGCGAGCACGGTGGGCACCGCCCCGGCGATCACCGTGGCCAGCCGGAAGCCGCGCACCGAGCCGCGGCCGAGCACGTCGGTCGAGATCACTCCGGCCACGCTGGTGAGCAGGCCGGAGGAGGTGGAGAGGAAGGCCGCGAACGCGCCGGCCGCGACCAGCGCGGCGAGCAGCCGGCCGGTCAGCCCGTCGCCGAGCGCGGCACCGGGCAGCAGCACCACCACCGCGTCGGTCTGGCCGCTGACCAGCAGCTGCGGGGTGTAGATCCGGCCGAGCACGCCGTACAGGGTGGGCAGCAGATAGAACGCGCCGACCAGCGCGAGCACGACCAGGGTGGTACGCCGGGCCGCCGCGCCGTCGGGGTTGGTGTAGAAGCGCACCAGCACGTGCGGCAGCCCCATGGTGCCCAGGAAGGTGGCCAGGATCAGCGAGTAGGTGGCGAAGAGGCCGCGGTCGTCGTCGCCGGCGGTGCTGGGCAGCAGCCAGTCGGCCGCACCGGTGGCCGCCCCGGACACCTCGGGCACGGGGTCGCCGGCGGCGAAGGAGAGCTGGTCGCCGGGGCGTACCTCCCGGGTCTCGCCGTCGGGCAGGGTGAGGGTGGCGCGGTGCTCGACCACGACGGTGGTCGCGGTCCGGAAGGTCGGCCCGTCGGGCGGGGTCACCGCCGGACGGGCGTCGGCCTGCCACTGGAGAGCCAGGAAGATCGCGGGTACGGCGAGCGCGGTCAGTTTGAGCCAGTACTGGAACGCCTGGACGAAGGTGATCGCCCGCATGCCGCCCAGCGCCACGTTGGCGGTTACCACCACGGCCACCAGCACCGCCCCCACCGGGTACGCCGAGCCGGCCACGGTGGCCAGGGTGAGCCCGGCGCCCTGCAGCTGCGGCACCAGGTAGAGCCAGCCGATGAAGATGACGAAGACGGTGGCCAGGATGCGCAGCCGGCGGGAGCCGAGCCGCAGCTCGCAGAAGTCGGGCAGGGTGAACGCGCCGGAGCGGCGCAGCGGGGCGGCCACGAAGAGCAGCAGGGCCAGGTAGCCGGCGGCGAACCCGACCGGGTACCAGAGCACGTCGACGCCGTACTTGAGGATCAGGCCGGCGACGCCGAGGAAGGACGCCGCGGAGAGGTACTCGCCACCGATGGCGGCGGCGTTCCACGTCGGACTGACCGCTCGGGAGGCGACCAGGAAGTCGGAGGTGGTGCGGGCCAGCCGCAGCCCGTAGAAGCCGATGCCGACGGTGACCAGGGTGACCGCGACGATCGCCGGGACGACCAGTCCGTTGCCCATCTCAGCGCTCCGGCCGCTGGACCAGGTCGGTGAAGTCCTGTTCGTTGCGCTCGGCCAGCCGCACGTACGCCCAACCGACCCCGATCAGGAACGGGAAGCTGACCACGCCGAGCAGCAGCCACGGCAGGTTGACCCCGAGCACGGTGACCCGGCCGACCGAGGGCGCGATCGCGAAGAGCCAGGGCAGCCCGCCCAGCCCGATCGCCACCACCAGCGAGAGCCGCAGCGCCAGGGCGAGCTGGGCCCGGACCAGGCCGCGAACCAGCGTCTCGCCGACCAGGGTCTGCTGGGCCAGTTCGGCGCGGGTACGCAGCACCCGGTCGTCCCGCCGGGACACCTCGGCGAGCACGATCCGCGTCCGCAGCGGCGGCTCCGGCGCCCGCTGGGCCGGCACGGCATCGTCGGCAGCGGTCACCTGGGCAGTCTCGCCTGATCAGGCCGAATGTCAAGGGACGGCCGTCGGCTGTGGACAACCTGTGGAGAAACGCTCACCCCTGTGGACAACCAGCCGCTCGGACATTTAAGTAACCATTAAGTCCGGATTGGTCCGCCCTCAGTACCCTTCTTTGTTTCCCGGCGTATCGGCCTTGCCGGCATTGACCCCGGCACCTACGCTGATGCGGCAATTTCCTGTTCCTCTCTACCCACGGGGTTTCTATGCGTAGATTCCGCACGCTGCTCGGCGTCACTCTCGCCGGAGCATGTGCACTGGCCGTGGTGCCGGGTACGGCATCCGCGGCTCCGGTCCCCTCGCAGAAGGCTGCGATGGCCCTCGATGACGTCACCGGGGCGTACTACCCGCTGGCGCCGGCCCGCCTGCTCGACACCCGCTCCGGCCTGGGCGCGCCGACGGGCGCCCTCGGCGCGGGCAAGAAGATCGACCTGCAGGTCACCGGCCGCGGCGGGGTCCCCGCCAGCGGTGTCGGCTCGGTCGTGCTCAACGTGACCGTGACCGGCCCGACGATGAACAGCTACCTCACCGCCTACCCGGCGGGCGAGGCGCGGCCCTCGGCCTCGTCGATCAACTTCCCCAAGGGCTGGCTGGGCTCGAACAACGTCACGGTGAAGCTCGGCACCGGCGGCAAGGCGTCGATCTACAACCACCTGGGCTCGACCCACGTGGTGGTGGACGTGGTCGGCTGGTACGCCGCCGACAACACCCCCACCAACCGCAACGGCAGCGAGTTCTGGCCCGTCACTCCGGACCGGCTCTTCGACACCCGGTCGGACGGCACCGGCAAGATGCCGGCCGGCTCCTGGATCGACTACTCGGTCGACTTCGGAGCCGACAACCCGGGCATCCGCAGCCTGGTGATCAACCTGACCGCGGTGGCGCCGGCGAACGCGGGCTTCCTGACCGCCTGGTCTGGTGCGGGCACCCGGCCGACCTCCTCCACGGTCAACTACGGCGCCGGCAAGGTGGTGCCGAACCTGGCCTACGTGCAGACCCGGCCGTGCTACGAGGACTGGTGCACCCCCGGTGCGCCGATGTTCCGCGTCTACACCTCGCAGACCTCGCACTTCGTGACCGACCTGGTCGGCCTGATCGACGACGGCAGCTGGGGCGGCGGCCTGCGGTTCAAGTCGCTGAGCCCGACCCGGATCGCCGACAGCCGTTACGGCCAGGGCATTCCGGCCGCGATTCCCCCGGGTGGCGTCCGCACGGTGACCACGCCGGCTGAGCTGCTCGACGAGACGACCGTGGCGCTGGCGATGAACGCGACCGCCGTTGCGCCGACCAACAGCACCGTGATCACGGTCTGGCCGGCCGGCTGGGGCGACCCGAAGCCGATGGCGAGCAACCTCAACCCGGCCGCCGGTCAGACGGTGTCCGGCGCGGTGCTGAGCCTGATCGGCCCGGAGGCCGGCTTCAACGTGCACAACCTCTCCGGCACCACGCACATGATCTTCGACGTGGTGGGCACGTTCTACTTCCTTGACCCGGCCGCTGCGGCCGCCGCCAAGGGCGCCAAGGCCGGCACCACCGCTCCCGCGGTCGTCGGCACCACCAGCCGGGCTTCCACCGGCAGCTGAGTACCACCCACGCGGGGCGCCCTGGCCATCGGCCGGGGCGCCCCGTCGCTGCCCGCCCTTCCGATCGTCACGGGCGGGTCGCCGGCTCGACGTCGCGGCTCCGCCGCCGTCGATCACGACCCGGCAATCCCCACTCCTCTTTCCTTTCGGGGTCTTCATGCGCAAATTCCGCACACTGCTCGGCGCCGGAATCGCCGGGATATGTGCGTTGGCGGTAATGCCGGATGCGGTGCTCGCCGAGCCCGCTCAGACGTACACGGTGCTCACCGTTGACGTCGGGACGCACAGTCCTTCGCCGGTCCAGAAGTCTGGTGTCTACGACCAGAACAACTCCGCCCTCACCGGCACACCCGCGCCGGACGGAGTCCTCACCCTGCGCGCCGAGACCGGCGGCTCCTACGTCGAGGTGACGCTCGCACCACCGACCGGGCAGAACTGGGTCGAGGGCGACCGGTACGCGGCCAACCAGACCGGCGATGCCACGAACGCTCGGCTCGATGTCACCTCCGATGGCCGGAGCTGCCAGCCCGGCGCAGGTTCACTCCAGGTGGACCAGGTCGACCACACGTCCGACGGCTCGGTGACCCGGTTCGCCGCCTACTACCAGTTCAGCTGTGCCGGCGACTTCGGGCTGATGGGCGGCGAGATCCGCTGGCAGTCCACCCTGGGGTACGAGGTCGCGCTCCCCGAGCCCGCAGCGGTGGACTTCGGCCGCCAGGAGGCCGGGGCCGACAGCTCCGCCCGTACCGTGACCTTCCGTTCCCTGGGCAGCGAGCCGATCTCGTTCGGCCGCGCCACGATCGGGGAGCCGCTGCGGGCGGCCTTCTCGGTGACCTCCTCCACCTGCGACGGGCAGACAATCGCCCCCGGCGGGACCTGCACCGTCTCGGTCGTCGCCCACCCCACCAAGGCGGAACGGCAGATGGCGCCGCTGATGCTGGGGACGAATCGGGGCCTGCAGTACGTCCGGCTCTCGGTCGACGGCTTCGTCGGCGGGGTGAGTGGCACCTACTACCCGGTCGCTCCGGCCCGCCTCATGGACACCCGAGAGGGCCTGGGCGCGCCGAAGGCGAAGCTGGGACCGGGCCAGAAGGTCGACCTCCAGGTCACCGGCCGTGGCGGCGTGCCCGCCAGCGGGGTCGGCTCGGCGGTGCTGAACGTGACGGTGACCGGTCCGACGGCGGCCGGTTTCCTGACCGTCTACCCGGCGGGCGAGGCACGTCCGAATGCCTCGTCGATCAACTTCACCGCCGGCTGGCTCGGTTCGAACAACGTCACCGTGAAGCTTGGCGCCGGCGGCAAGGTCTCGGTCTTCAACCTGGCCGGAAACGTCGATGTGGTGGTCGACCTGGTCGGCTTCTACGCCAGCGACAACACCCTGGCCAGCTGGGGCAAGGGTGGGCAGTACCAGTGGTACGAGCCGTTCCGGCTCTTCGACAGCCGTAAGGATCCACGCGGCGCGCTGCCCGCCGGGTACGCCCTCAACGGCTGGGTGGACTTCAAGGGGTACAACCCACACGTCAAGGCGTTGGTCCTGAACATCACTGCGGTGAGCCCGGTAAAGGCCGGCTTCCTCACCGCCTGGTCGGGGCAGGGCACGAAGCCGGTCGCCTCGACGGTGAACTACGGGGCCGGCAAGGTGGTGCCCAACCTGGCGTACGTCCAGACTGTGCCCTGTCCATCGGGTTCCTGCGGCGGCGCGACCGGCGCACCGACGTACAAGATCTATACCTCGGCCACCACCCACGTGGTGGTGGACCTGGTGGGCGTGATCGACGACGGTACGGTGGCCGACGGCCTCCGGTTCAAGCCGAGCAGCCCCACCCGACTCGTGGACAGCCGCATCGGCATGGGCCTGCCCACGGCGCTCGGGCCGAACCAGACCGGCCGGGTGACCGCCTGGTCGTCCATGGTGACCACGGCGACCCAGGTGTTGGCGATGAACGTGACCGCGGTGACGCCGAGCAGCAACACCGTGATCACCGTCTGGCCGGCTGACGCCGGAACGGCCAAGCCGACGGCGAGCAACCTGAACCCGGCCGCCGGGCAGCTCGTCTCGAACGGGGTGCTCGGAGTGATCGGCCCGCAGGACTCGTTCCACCTGCACAACCTCTCCGGCACCACCCACCTCGTGGCCGACGTGGTGGGCACCTTCTACCTCTACCCGGGCACCGCGAGCACGACTGGCGCGGGCGCCCTCGCGACCGGCTCGTCGAGGCCGAAGCCCGCCGGTTCCGGCGCGTCGGACTACGTCCGCGGCTGACCTCGCACATACGAGGGCGCCCCGGTGATCCGGGGCGTCCTCGTCGTCCACGCGACGGTGGTCACCAGCGGCGCGGCCCCTCGCAGCCGGTGGTGCCAGTCGCCACGGGATCCGGCTCGAGCAGCGCCCGGGCCCGGACCCGGCCCAGGTTGGCGGCGAACAGCCCGTCCTCGGGCAACTGCGCGGCGATGTCCCGCAGCGCGCAGGAGCGCAGCGGCTCCGGCAGCCGGTCCAGGGCCGGTACGGCGTCCGCGGAGAGGCCGGCGAGGTAGCCGACGTCCAACCGGCCGGTCGCCTGGTACCGCTCGACGTTACGGTCCGCGATGAAGCGGTCCGGGTTCACCACCGCGAGGCCGAGCAGCGCCAACACGGCGGTGGCGAGCACCAGCCGGGGCAGCCAGCCGCCGCGCAGCCGGAGCACGGCCACCCCGACCAGGACGAAGAGCACCCCGAGCCACACCTCGACGGTCGTCACGAAGATCCGGAGCCGGGTCGCCCCGTACGCCTCGGTGTAGACCTGCATCCGGTAGAGCGCGGATGTCACGACGACCAGGCTGAGCAGGGTGAGCGTGCCGAGCAGGGCGCGGACCAGCATCCGGTCGGCCCGACTCGTGCGCGGCGCCCAACGGACCGCGCCGCCGATCACCAGCAGGGTGAGCGCGGAGACCGCCAGCAGCTGCCAGAAGCCGCTCCGCGCGTACTCGGCGTAGCTCAGCCCGGCCGTGCGCAGCACGTGACCCGACCCGCCGAAGAGCACGGTCAGCTGCACCAGCACGAAGGCGGCGAAGAGCGCGTCCAGCGCGGCCAGCGGCAGCACCCACTCCATCCGGTGCACCGTCCGGGCCGGTCCGGACCGCAGGTCGCCCAGATCGGGTGGGCGGACCAGCAGGTACGCCCCGCCGAGCAGACCGGCGCCGATCAGGCCGAACCGCAGCGTCCAGCTGGTGACGCCGGAGAGCGAGACGTCCGGCAGCAGGTCGGTCAGCAGGTCGGCGAAGATGGCGTCTGCCGAGGAGAAGAGCAGACCGAAGAGGGCCAGCAGGCCGAGCGAGACCGCCACGCTGGCCAGCACGCGTCCGAACCTGTGCCCGTCCGGACGGGTGCTGGCGAACCCGCGCGCCGCCCAGGGCAGGGCCCGGGCGGCTGCCGCGGGCGGCAGCACCATCGACACCAGCATCCCCCGCGGGGTACGGCCACCGGCCAGTGCGAGGCTCGCGGTCACCGCCGCGGTGAGCAGGCAGAGGACGAAGAGCCAACCGGCGGCGCGTACCGAGCCGACCGCGACCAGCGCGATGGTGGCGCCGGCCCAGGCGAGTCGGGACGCCCGCCCCGGTGCCCCCGTGGCACCGGGACGGACGTCCGGCTTCGCCGCCGGCTGCGCTGCCTCAGCCGGCGATGCTGACGTGGCCGACGACGCTGACGTGGCCGGCGGCGCTGCGTCGGCCGGCGGCGCTGCTTGGGCCGACGACGCTGCCCCGGCCGGCGGCACTGCGTCGGTGGGCGGTGCCTGGGCCGGTGTCCCGGTGGCCGGCGCCGGGGCGCCAGCGGTCGGCCGGGCGTCGGGCGCGGCCGGTGCCTTCCCCGGTGCGGCGTCCTGGCGGTCCCCCGCGGCGACAGCGGGCGCGACGGGAGGAGCTGTGGACGGCTGCGGCGGCGTGCCGGCTGCGGTGGGTGCCGGCGGTACCGGCGCACGTGGCGTGCCGGCGGATGGGCCGGGGCGGATCGCGGCGGCTGTGACCAGCGCCCCGGTGCCGGCGAAGGCGGCCAGCAGCCATCCGGCGCCGGGGCGGTCGAGCGGTACGACCGACGCGGCCACGGCGGCTGCCGCGGTCGCCGTGCCGAGGACCGCCGGATGGGCGGCGCCGGTCGGGCCGGGCCACCGTCGGCGGAGTGCCGACGGTGCGGGTGGTGTGGCGGGCGGCCGGGGCTGCCCGCCGGTGGGTGGCATCGGGCCCCAGTTGCCGCCCCAGTTGCCCCCGTGTCCCGCCCAGTTGGCGCCGCCGGGCACGCCCACGGGCGGCCCTGGACGGGCGACCCCCGGTGGCGGCGCCGGGTGCCCGGCTCCCGGTCCCGGTGGGGGCCCCGGACGGCCGGCTCCCGGCCCGGACGGTCGCGGGACCGAATGTCCCGGCGCGGAATTACTGGGGGGCGGTACGGCCGGACCGGTCGCCGGTCCGCCGCCGGCCGGCGGAGCTTCCGGCTGGTGCGGGGCAGGCGTCGGCTGGGAGTTGGCCGGGGCGGGCGTCGGCCTCGCCGTGGGGTCGGTCATACCACTTCCTCTCGGATCGGTCCGGCACCCGGGATGGCCACCTGGATCCGGCAGCCGGGTCCACCACCGGGCGTGGGGGTCGCGGGGTCGATCACCTGGATGCGTCCACCGTGCAGCTCCACGACCCACCGGGCGATGGCGAGGCCGAGGCCCGTCCCGCCGCCGGCGGCGCGGTCGCCGCGGCTGAACCGTTCGAAGACCCGGGAACGCTCGGCCGGCGGGATGCCCTGGCCCTCGTCGCTGACTTCGAGGTGCAGCTCGCCGGCGTGCTCCTCGGCGCTCACCCGCACCGTGCCGCCGGCCGGGCTGTGCCGGGCGGCGTTGTCCAGCAGGTTGGCGAGCACCTGGTGCAGCCGCCACGGGTCGGCGTGCACGGTCAGCGGGGCGGGCAGTTCCCGCGACCGGAAGTGGACGTCCAGCCCTGCGCCGGCGGCGCTCGCGCTGGCGTGCTCGACCGCCTCGTCCAGGAAGTCGGCGACGTCGATGTGGACCCGGCGCAGCGTCGCCACCCCCGCGTCGAGTCGGGAGAGGTCGAGCAGGTCGGCGACCAGGTGACCGAGCCGCTCGGTCTGCGCCAGCGCGGCCCGCAGGCTGGCCGGCTCGGCGGCGGCCACCCCGTCGACCATGTTCTCCAGCACTCCCTGCAACGCGGTGATCGGCGTCCGCAGCTCGTGGGAGACGTTCGCGATCAGCTCGCGCCGGCGCTGGTCCGCGGCGCCCAGGTCCTCGGCCATCTTGGTGAACGCCCGGGCCAGTTCGCCCACCTCGTCACGGGAGGTGGCACGTACCCGCCGGGTGTAGTCGCCGCGGGCCATCGCGCCGGCCGCGGCGGTCATCTCGCGCAGCGGCGAGGTCATCCCGTGCGCGAGGACCTGCGAGGTGAGCAGCGCGACGCAGATGGCGGTGGCCGCCGTCCGGACCGGCAGCCAGCCGATGGCGTACCAGAAGTAGGAGATCCCGGCCGCGCCGGAGGCGACCAGCAGGATCCCCAGCTTCAACTTGATCGACCGGACCGGATCGAGCGGGCGGGGAAGCAGTTCGAGTACCCGGTCCAGCCGGGCGACCAGGGCGGGGCTCACGCCGGCACCTCCAGCGCGTAGCCGACCCCGTGCACCGTGCGGATCAGATCCGCGCCGAGCTTGCGCCGCAACGCCTTGACGTGGCTGTCGACGGTACGGGTGCCGGCGCTGTCGGCCCAGCCCCAGACATCGGCGAGCAGGGCCTCCCGGGGAAGCACCGCGCGGGGCCGAGCGGCGAGATGCACCAGCAGGTCGAACTCGGTCGGGGTGAGGTGCACGTCGACGCCGGCCTTGCGGACCCGTCGCTCGGCCTCGTTGATCTCGATGTCGCCGAGTCGTAGGGCGGGCACCGGCGCCGCGGCGGCCCGCTCGACCCGGCGCAGCAGGACGTGCACCCGGGCGGCCAGTTCGCGCATGGAGAACGGCTTGGTGAGGTAGTCGTCCGCGCCCACCGCGAGCCCGACCAGCAGGTCCGTCTCGTCGTCCCGAGCGGTCAACATCAGCACCGGCACGGCCCGGTCGGCCTGGATCCGCCGGCACACCTCCAGGCCGTCGAAGCCCGGCAGCATGACGTCGAGGACGACCAGGTCGTGCTGCCCGACCCGGAATCGTTCGACGGCACTCGGGCCGTCGCCGGCGATGTCCACCGTGAAGCCTTCGGCACGTAGCCGTGCGGCGACCGACTCGGCGATGGTCCGCTCGTCCTCGACCACCAGTACGCGGCGCTCTTTCATGAGGCCTGACTGTAGGGAGCCGCCGTGGAGATCAGTGGCTGGTGATGTGAACGATCTGTGGAGAACGGCTGGTCCGGGCCCGGCGCCGATCCGCGTGCTGCCGTTCAGCCGATCGACGGACACCGGTCGCCGGATGTCCCTCCACGGTGGATACGAAGGGATTTATTCGCTGGTCACGGGGTTGCCGGCATAGATGGCCACCCCTAGTCTGAGCAGGCTGTTTCCTGTCCCCTCGTCTCCCCCGGGGCCCCTCATGCGCGCACTCCGCACCCTGCTCTCCGTAGCCGCCGTCGGAGCCTGTGCGCTGGCCGGGCTGCCGGCTTCGGCACCCGCGGCCTCGGCCGCCTCGGCACCCGCGGCCTCGGCCGCCTCGGCACCCGCGGCGTCCGCCGCCGAATCGGTCGTCGGGATGTACTACCCGCTGGCACCGGAGCGGTTGATGGACACTCGCAGCGGCCTCGGCGGTCGGACCGGCCCGCTGCGGGCCCGTGAGGTGGTCGATCTCCGGGTCGCCGGCCGCGGCGGGGTACCGGCCAGCGGCGTCGGCTCGGTGGTGCTGAACGTGACGGTGACCGGCCCGACCGCGAACAGCTACCTGACCCTCTACCCGGGCGGCCAGGCCCGGCCGACCGCATCGTCGATCAACTTCGCGCCCGGCTGGCTGGGGTCCAACAACGTCACGGTCAAGCTCGCGGCGGACGGCCGGGTCGCCATCTACCACCACGACGGCAGCACGCAGGTGGTGGTCGATGTGGTCGGCTTCTACGCCGGCAGTGACACGGTGCAGGGCAGCCACGGCCGGGGCGGCCAGTACCAGCGGGTGACCCCGACCCGGCTGGTCGACACCCGGCAGGAGCGCGGCGCGATCGAGGAGAACACCCGGATCAACCGGTGGGTCGACCTCGGCCCGTCCAGCCCGCGGGTGCGGGCGCTGGTCCTCAACATCACCGCCGTCGCGCCGGCCGAGTCGGGCTTCCTCAGCGCCTGGGCCGGTGACAGCCCGGTGCCCACCTCGTCGACGGTGAACTACGGCGCCGGCAAGGTGGTGCCGAACCTGGCCTACGTGCGGACCGCGACCTGCCACGACTGCGGTCCCTGGTACGGCGTGCCGATCTTCTCGGTCTACACGCTCCGGTCCACCAACATCGTGGTCGACCTGGTCGGGGTGATCGACGACGGATCGCTGGCCGGTGGGCTGCGGTTCACCCCGCTGAGCCCCACCCGGATCGTCGACAGCCGCAGCAACCTGGGCACCTCGGGGGCGCTCGGTACGAACGTGACCCGCCGGGTCGTCACCCCGCCCGCGTTGGTCACCGCCGCCACCCAGGTGCTGGCGCTGAACGTGACGGCGGTCGCGCCGAGCCTCAACACCGTGGTCACCGTCTGGCCCGCCGACGCGGGGTTGGCGAAGCCGACGGCGAGCAACCTGAACCCGGCGGCCGGGCAGATCGTCTCCAACGCCGTGTTGAGCGGCATCGGCCCGCAGGACGCGTTCCAGGTGCACAACCTCGCCGGCAGCACCCATCTGGTGGCGGACGTGGTGGGCACCTTCCAACTGCCGGCCGGCGCCTCGCCGGCCGAGCCGATGCGGGTCATCGCCACCGGCGGCTACTGACCACGTTTCGCCCACCCCACCCCGGCCGAACGGGTCGATGTGTCTCCCTGGCCGGGGCCGGCCTTGCCGCGCATGATCACCGCCTCCTAGGGTGTGTCGACGCATTTCCGTCCATCGTTCTCCGGGGGATCCACATGCGAACATTTCGCGGCCTGCTCGGCGTGGGCGCGGCCCTGGTCGCCACCTGCGCGCTGACTGCGGCGCCGGCCGCCGCCGTGCCGTCGCGTACGTCGCAGGCGGCTGTCGACGTCACCGGCACCTACTACCCGGTCGCCCCCACCCGCCTGATGGACACCCGTGACGGTCTGGGCGCGCCGATGGCCAAGGTCGGTCCGTCGGGCACGGTGGACCTGCAGGTGGCCGGGCGCGGTGGCGTGCCGGTCAGCGGCGTCGGGGCGGTCGTCGTCAACGTGACGATCACCGGCCCGACGGCGGACAGCTTCGTCACCCTCTATCCGGCCGGCCAGCCCCTGCCGAACGCCTCGTCGGTCAACTTCGCGGCGGGTTGGTTGGGCTCGAACAACGTCACCGTCAAGCTCGGCACCGGCGGCAAGGTGAGGGTGTTCAACCGCAACGGCCACACGGATGTCGTGGTCGACGTGGTGGGGTTCTACGCGGCCGACAACACCCTCGCGAGCCGGGGCATGGGTTCCCGCTACCACCCGTATCGCGCGAGCCGGATCTTCGACAGCCGGACCGACCCGAGCAGCGGCGGGCTGAAGCGGTCCGCGGGCAGCTACCTGAACCTGACGAGGTTGCTCGGCGGGGACAACCCTCATGCCCGAGCGCTCGTCCTCAACATCACCGTGGTCGATCCGGAGTCCGACGGCTTCGTCACGGCCTGGTCGGGTGACGGTTCGGTGCCCACCGCCTCGACCGTCAACTTCCGCGCCGGCACCGTCACGCCCAACCTGGCGTACGTGCAGACCCGGCCGTGCGACGGGTCGCTCTGCTCCCCGGAGGGCGCGCCGGCCTTCACGATCTACACCTCGGCCCGTGCCCACATCATCGTCGACGGCTTCGGGATGATGGACGACGGGACGCTGCTGTTCGGCCGCCGATTCCAGGCACTGAACCCGACCCGGATCGTCGACACCCGCACCGGCCTGGGGACGGCGGGCGCGCTCGGTGCCGGGGACACCCGCAAGGTGGCGTCGCCGCCGGCGATGGGGACCAACGAGGAGATCGTCCTGGTGACGAACGTGACCGCCGTGACGCCGACGCGGAGCACGGTCGTCACCGTCTGGCCGGCCGACTGGCCCGACTTCGGTGATCCGTCGGCGAGCAACCTCAACCCGGCGGCCGGGCAGACCGTTTCCGGGGCGGTGCTGAACGAGCTCGGGCCGTACGGCAAGTTCCACGTGCGCAACCACGCGGGCAGCGTTCACCTGGTCATGGATGTGACGGGCCGGTTCTACTGGCCGTGACGGGCGGAAGGTGAAGAAGGGCGCCCGGTCGAGGACCCGGGCGCCCTTTCCGTCACTCCAGACCGGCGCGCTCCGGCTTGGCCGAAGCCGAGCCGAGCCAGGTGTGCGGGTTGCCGTACCAGCACCAGCCGAGCTTCGGCGCGCCCTGACTGATCCAGATCGCCGGCACCCGCTTGTCGCCGCAGCGCGAGCCGACCAGCGAGAAGCACTTGTTCTTGGCGAGCGCGGCCGGGTACAGCGTGACGAAGGCGAGCCCCTCGTCGATGGTGAGCGGCAGCCGGCCCTGGCCGGTGATCACCTCCATCGCCGACGAGGGGGCCAGGTTGAGCGTGTCCTCGTCACCCCGGTCCACGTCGAAGAGCAGGTACGCGGGACCGGCGGGCACCTCCAGCTCCTTGATCGGGTCGAACCGGGCCAGGTCACCCTCGGCGTAGTGCCGGTCCAGGAAGCCGGGCTTGCGCTTGCCGGCGAGCGTGGTCAGCGCCAGCCGGTCCTCGACCGGCACCAGCTCGCGGGTGATCACCAGCAGGAACGGCACCCGCCCCTCGGTCGGCGCGGGCAGGTCGGCCGCGCCGGCGACGGCCGCCGCGCGCAGCGGGTCGACCAGCTCGCGGAAGTCGTCCACGGTCAGCTTGGCGAGGGCGGGGTAGCCCAGCTCGACCAGTCGGTCGAGCTGGCGGTCGAACTCGGTCACGGCGTCGAACGGGGCGTCTGTCACGGCGGCCTCCCTCAAGTCGTACGGCCTACCGTACAGCGTACGGCGAGGGAGGTCCTATTCCCGGTCTACCGGTTCCAATCCTGTTTCGCCGCACGGACCAGCTTGTCCTTGAGTTCCCGGGTGTGCCGCCGGCTGACCGGCAGCTCGGTGCCGTCGATCACCACCACATAGCCGGAGTTGACCAGCCGCAGCTCGGCGATGAGCTTCAACTGCACGAGGTACGAGCGGTGGATGCGGACGAACCCGGCGTCCGCCCACCGCTCGGCGAGGGTCGCCAGGGAGACCCGGACCAGGTGTGAGCCGTCCGCGGTGTGCAGCCGGGCGTAGTCGCCCTGCGCCTCCACCCAGCGCACCGCCGATCGGGGCAGCATCCGGGTGGTGCCGGCCAGCTCGATCGGGATCGTCGGATCCTCCTCCGCCCGGGCCAGCGCCGCCGGGTGCGACGGCACCACCCGGGAGCCCATCACCCGGCGCAGCGACTCGGCCAACCGCTCGGCGCGCACCGGCTTGCGCACGTAGTCGGTCGCACCAAGGTCGAACGCGTCGACCGCGCCGTCGTCGTAGGCGGTGACGAAGACGATCGCCGGTGGCCGGGCGAACCGGCGCAGCACCCGGGCCAGCTCCATCCCGTCCAGGCCGGGCATCCGGATGTCCAGGAAGACCACATCCATGTCGCCGTCGCGCAGCAGCCGCAGCGCCTCCGTCGCGTCCCCGGCGGTGTGCAGCCGGGCCACCCGGGGATCGGCCCGCAGGTGGTAGGCCAGCTCGTCCAGTGCCGGCGGCTCGTCGTCGACCGCCAGCACCCGCAGAAAACCCGGTGCGCTCATGACCCGGCCCGTACGCCGGGATGGAACTTCGGCACCCGCATGCTGACCTTCGTGCCCGAGCCCAGGCCGGTCTCGACGACCAGGCCGAACCCGTCCCCGAAGACCGACCGGAGCCGCTCGTCGACGTTGGAGAGCCCGACGTGCTGGCCGGAATCGTCCCCCGGGTCGCCGGAGCTGCGGGCCAACTCGGCGATGCCGGCGGTCAGGCTGGTCGGATCCATCCCCACCCCGTCGTCCTCCACCGTGATGTGGCATTCGGCGCCGGCGTCCCGGGCCTCGATGCTCACCATGCCCGTGCCGGGCTTGCGGGACAACCCGTGCCGGACGGCGTTCTCGACCAACGGTTGCAGGCAGAGGAACGGCAGGGTCACCGGCAGCACCTCCGGCGCGATCTGCAACCGCACCTGGAGCCGGTCGCCGAACCGGGCCCGCTCGATGGTCAGGTAGCGATCGATCGAGCGCAGCTCCTCGGCCAGCGTGGTGAACTCACCGTGCGCCCGGAACGAGTAGCGGGTGAACTCGGCGAACTCCAGGATCAGTTCGCGGGCCCGCTCCGGGTCGGTCCGGACGAACGAGCCGATCGCGGTCAGCGCGTTGTAGATGAAGTGCGGGCTGATCTGGGCGCGCAGCGCGCGGATCTCGGCCCGGGCCAGCCGCTCCCGGGACGAGTCCAGCTCGGCCAGGGCGAGCTGGTTGCCGGCCCAGTGCGCGGTCTCCAGGGTCGCCTGCACCAGACCGGGCGCCGGCGGGCCGTCGGCGATCGCGACCAGCGCCCCGACCACCCGCCCGTCCGCGCCGGTCAGTGGCGCGACGACCGCCCCGCGTACCGGGCAGTCGACCCGGTCGCAGTGCAGCTCCGACTCGCCCAGCACGGTGGAGCGCTCGGTCGCCACCGCCCGCTGGGCCGCGCCCAGCAGCTGCTCGCCGTGGTGCCCGCCGCGCCCGTCGAGCGCGAGCAGCTCCGACCGGTCGGCCAGCGCCAGGCCGACCGCGCCCACCAGGGCCCGCAGATGGCGTACGGCCTTCGCCGCGCCGGCCGGGCTCAGGCCGGTACGCAGCGGCTCGGCGGCCAGCCCGGCGGTGTGCAGCACCTCGTAGGTGGCCCGTTGGGTGGCGGTGGCGATGCCCCGGCGGGCACGTAGCCGGCCGACCGCGAACAGCGCCGCGGCCAGCGCGCTGACCAACGACACGACACCGAGCACGGCCGAGAGGTTGCCACCCACGCCCAGATCCTGGCCGTTCGGCGGCGGCTACGCCATCCCTCAGTACGCGCCCTTGCGGGCGAGCACCACGCCGACGGTGCGCCAGAGGATGCTCAGGTCGTACGCGAGCGACCAGTTGTCGACGTAGTAGAGGTCGAGCCGCACCGCCTCGTCCCAGGAGAGGTCGGAGCGTCCGGAGACCTGCCAGAGGCCGGTCATGCCGGGCCGGACGAGGAGCCGCCGGCGTACGTCGCCGAGGAAGTCGCCGTCGTCGGCCGGCAGCGGACGCGGGCCGACCAGCGACATCTCCCCCCAGAGCACGTTGATCAGCTGGGGCAGCTCGTCGAGCGAGGAGGCGCGCAGGAAGCGGCCCACCGGGAAGACCCGTGGATCCTGCTTCATCTTGAAGAGCATGCCGTCGGTCTCGTTCTGGTCGACCAGGCTGGCCAGCCGGTCCTCGGCGTCGACGTACATGGTCCGGAACTTCCACACCCGGAACGTTCGTCCCTCGTGCCCCACGCGGGGCTGGCGGAAGAAGACCGGTCCACGGTCGGACACCTTGATCGCCACCGCGACGGCCACGAAGAGCGGGACCAGCAGCAGCAAGCCGAGCCCGGCCGCCACCCGGTCCATCAGGTTCTTGGCCAGCAGCGCCGGGCCGGAGAGGGTCGGCTCCTCGACGTGCAGCAGCGGCAGGCCCTCGATCGGCCGGATGTGCACCCGAGGGCCGGCGATGTCGGTGAGCTGCGGGGCGACGACCAGGTCGACGCCGGAGCCTTCCAGCTGCCAGGCCAGCCGGCGCAGCTCGCCCGGCTCGGCGCTGGCCGAACCGCAGACCGCGATGGTGTCCCCGCCCACCTCGCGTACCAGGGCGAGCACGTCCCGCCCGGCGTACACCGGGACCGGGGTCTGCATTCCCCGGGCGGCGGCGTAGCCGTCGGTGATGTGGATCGCGACGGGCACCAGGCCGGCGGCCGGGTTGCGGGTGACCGCGGTGTAGACCTCCAGGCACTCCGGCAGCGTCCCGACCAGCACCATCCGGTGCCCGCCCTGACCGATGTTGCGCCGGATGACGTGCAGCACGAAGCGGGCCAGGATGCGACCGAGCAGGATCAGCAGCAGCGCGCCGAGCAGCGCGGTGCCGACCGTGTAGCGGGAGAGCGACGTCTTGGTGGCGAAGGCGAGGAAGGAAACGGTGGCCGCGACGGCGACACCGGCCCGGATGACCCGTTTGTACTCGTCCGGGCCGAGCCCCAGATAGCGCCGGTCGTAGGCCCGGTTGCCCCAGAGGATCACCACCCAGCCGAGTGGCAGCAGCACGAAGGCGACGGTGAAGAACCAGGTCGGGTCCTGCTGGGCGTTGTAGAAGCCGGACCGGGCCTGGTCGAAGGTGTGGATGGCGGTGAAGCTGGCGAAGGCCGCCGCCGCGAAGTCGAGCAGCAGCAGGACCGCGGTGTAGGGACGATGCCAGCGGGAGACGCGACGCCGGGCCCGGGCCCAGGCGGACCGGGGTACGCCGTTGTGCGACGGCGGTGACGGCGGCTGGATCTCGAAGCTGTCGACGTGCCGCACGAGTTTGCTCCGGCCTTCGTTGGTTACCGGGCGCTGGAGGCTTGTCGTCACCTCACCCATGTCCTCCCGCATGACCCGCGCCGCTCACTCGCCGTGAGGGCTCGAGTCGCCCACCGTTCCAGTCTCCCACGCGGGCCCCGGCCGGACGCCGACCCGAAGGACTTTGCGACCGATGGTGCCGGCGGGCGATCTGGCCGGCTCCACGCCATATCAGAAGCCGGGGACCGAGTCACTATACCGATGGATGGCGGGGTCGGAAGAACTCCCGACCGGGACCTTCGGCACGCTCCAGTCGATTCCGCTCCGTAACCGGCGAGTGGCCTTACTCACCGTACAAGCCGGGACAACCGTCGGTCAGCCAGCGGCTTGCCGGCGGTCTGGCAGGTCGGGCAGTACTGCAGGCTCGAGTCGGCGAAGGAGACCTCCCGGACGGTGTCACCGCAGACCGGACAGGGCAGCCCGGTCCGGGCGTGGACCTTGAGCCCGGAGCGCTTCTCACCCTTCAGCTCCGCCGCCCGCTGGCCCATCGACCGGTCGACCGCGTCGCCGAGCACCTGCCGGGTGGCCGCGTGCAGGGTGGCCAGTTGGCCGTCGGTCAGCTTGTTGGTGAGCGCGAACGGCGACAGCTTCGCCGCGTGCAGGATCTCGTCGGAGTAGGCGTTACCCACCCCGGCCAGCACCGCCTGGTCGGTCAGCACCCCCTTCACCTGGCCGCGCCGGCTGCGGAGCTGCTCGGTGAAGGTGGGCAGGTCGGCGGCGAGCGCGTCCGGGCCGAGCTTGGCCACCCCCGGCACCGCCGCCGGATCGGTCACCAGGTAGGCGGCGAGCTTCTTCTGGGTGCCGGCCTCGGTGAGGTCGAAGCCGGAACCGTCGTCGAGGCGGACCCGTAGGGCGATCGGGCCCTTGCCGGGGCGGAGCGGTGCCGCGGACGGGAAGGCCTCCCGGTAGTGCAGCCAGCCGGCCCGGGCGAGGTGGACCACCAGGTGCAGGTCGCCGTCGAAGAGCACGTCGAGGAACTTGCCGTGCCGCCGGGCGTCGATCACCGCCCGGCCGGCGACCGCGGTCGGCGCCGGGTCGTACGTCTTCAGGGCGCTGATCGCGGCGACCTCGAGCCGGTCGACCCGCCGCCCCACCGCGCGCTGCCGCAGGTAACCCGCGAGCGCCTCAACCTCCGGTAGTTCGGGCACGACATAACGGTAGCCTTCTTTCCGGTGAGCGCGAGGAATGAGCTTGCGAGTCCCGCAATCGCGAACGAAAGGCGAGCTCTGTGAGAATCGTGGTGGCGCACAACCGGTACCGGGAAGCCCAGCCCTCCGGCGAGAACACCATCGTCGACTCGGAGATCGGCCAGCTCACCGCCGCCGGCGTCGAGGTGCTGCCGTTCATCCGCAGCTCGGACGAGATCCCGTCGATGTCGAAGGCGGCGAAGGCGCTGCTGCCGATCTCGCCGATCTGGGCGCCGCGGGCCCAGCACGACCTGAGCCGGCTGCTCACCGAGCACCGGCCGGACGTGCTGCACCTGCACAACCCGTACCCCCTGCTCTCGCCCTGGGTGGTGCGGACCGCGCACCGGCACGGCGTGCCGGTGGTGCAGACGGTGCACAACTACCGGCAGGTCTGCTCCTCGGGGATCTACTTCCGCGACGGCGTGATCTGTCAGGACTGCAAGGGCCGGGCGCTGGGCGTACCGGCGATCAAGCACCGCTGCTACCGCGACTCGGCGGCGCAGAGCGCGCTGATGGCGACCACCCTGGCCGTGCACCGGGGCACCTGGCGGTCGGTGGACCGGTACATCGCGCTCACCTCGGCAATCGCCGACCACCTGCGCGACTACGGCATTCCGGACGAACGCATCGTGGTGAAGCCGAACGCCGTGCCGGACCCGGGTCGACCCGCGCCGCTCGGCGACGGGTTCCTCTACATGGCCCGGCTCTCCCCGGAGAAGGGCGTCGACCTGCTGCTGGACGCCTGGCGTCGGCACCCGGTGGGCGCGCTGGGCACGCTGCGGGTGGCCGGCGACGGCGAGTTGCGCCCGCTGGTGGAGGCCGCCGCCGCCGAGCGCCCCGACGTGGTCTACCTGGGCCAGCTCGACCGGGCCGGGGTGCGCGCGGCGGTCGAGGCGAGCGCGGTGGTGATCGCCGCGTCGATGTGGCACGACGTGCTGCCGACCGTGATCATCGAGGCGCTGGCCAGCGGCCGGCCGGTGCTCGGCACCGCGCTCGGTGGCATTCCGTACCTGCTGGGGGCGGACGCTCCGCGCGAGCCGGCCGGCACCGGGCCGGCCGAGGTCGCCTCCGCCGTCGCCGGGGGCGGCGGGTCGCCGATGCCGGCCGGCATCGAGGCGGGAGAGGCCGGCTGGGTGGTGGCCCCGGAGCCGGCCGCGCTGGCCGCCGCCCTGCCGATCGCCCAGGCGGGTGCCGCCGCGCTCGCCCCGGCTGCCCGGGCCCGCTACGAGCGGACCTTCCATCCCGACGTGGTCACCAAGCAGCTCATCGACATCTACGCCGGCCTGTCCCGGACCCCGAGCCGCGCCTGACCCGCCCGGCGCGCCCGCAGGATCGCGCTCGATCCTGGGAAGAGGGGCTTCGGCGCAGGCCGGACGCCACTGATTCCCGGATCGAGCACGATCAAGCAGGGGGTGGGGGTCAGCGGAGCGAGGCGCGGGCGGAGAAGGCGATGCTGGCGAGCAGGAAGCCGCCGTTGACGACGGTGAAGGCGATCATCACCCAGAGTGCCAGCGCCGGGGCGAGCAGGAGCACCAGCGCGGCCACGAAGATCACCGCGCCGTAGTCGCGGACCAGCTTCACCAGCCGGACCGGCAGCGAGGTCGAGGTGACCATGCTCGCCGCGTTCGGGCCGGCCTGCATCACCGAGGTGACCAGGTTGACCATCCAGGTGCCGGCGAAGGCGGCAACCAGCCAGGTCGGGGTGGACGGCTGCTGGGCCACCGCGGTCGCGGCGAGCGCCGCGACCAGGGCGATCTGGGCGGCCACGTCGCAGAGCACGTCGATCCGGGCGCCGGCCGCGCTGCGCTGGTCGGTCACCCGGGCGAGCTGACCGTCCGCGCAGTCCAGGGCGTACGCCACCTGCCAGCCGACCAGCGCGATCACGCCGACCACCCAGGCCGGCACGTCGCCCGTGGCCACCGGGCCGGCGAGCGCGACCGCGGTGACCGAGGTGGCCAGGCCGAGCACCAGGTTGGTGAGGGTCAGCGCGGTCGGCGGAAGCCCCATCCGGTGCGCGCCGACCGCGAAGGCGGCGCCCAGCCACTGGCTGATCGACTCGCTGAACAGCCCACCGCCCCGGTTCGTCCGGTGGAAGTCGGCCGCGGTCGGCCGGGACGGCTCAGCCAAGGTGGTCACGAAGGGCGTCAACATAGTCTCCAAGCCGGGTCCGCAGGCCGTCGGCGGACAGCGCGAGGTGTTCGAGGATGGTGTATCGGTCCGGTCGGGTGCCGGGCGCGTAGTGCACCGCTTCGACGAACTGGTCGTCGGTCAGCCCCAGCTCGGCCGGGGTGACGGCGAGGCCGTGGCGGTGCAGGCAGCGGGCGAGCTGGCTGAACCGCTCGGGGTCGCCGCGGAGGAACGTGCAGAACAGGGCGCCGATCCCGACCTGCTCGCCGTGCGAGGCGGTGCCGGGAAAGAGGTGGTCGATGGCGTGCGAGATCTCGTGGTCGCCGCCGCTGGCCGGGCGGGTCGACCCGGCCACCGAACTCGCGATCCCGCCGAGGATCAGCGCCTCGGCCAGCGTGGTGAGGAAGCCGTCGTCGGTGATCTTGCCCGGGTGGTTGATCAACGCCTCGGCGCCGGTCCGGGCCAGGGTCACCGCGAGGCCGTCGATCGGCTCGCCCCGGACCTGGTGGGCCAGTTCCCAGTCCGCGCAGGCGTTCACGTTGCTGACCGCGTCGCCGATGCCGGCCTGGGTCTGCCGGTCCGGGCCGTTCTCCACGAAGTCCAGATCGACGATCACCGCGATCGGGATGTGCACCCCGTAGGAGCCCTTGCCGCCCTCGTGGTCCAGCGAGGCCGTCGGCGAGGCGATGCCGTCGTTGGCGAGGCTCGTCGCCACGGTCACCATCGGGATGCCGTACCGGGTGGCCGCGTACTTCGCGGTGTCGATGGTCCTGCCGCCGCCGATGCCGACCACGGCGTCGTAGGACCGGGACCGGAGCCGGTCACCGAGCTCGTTCGCGGCGTCGATGGTGCCGCCGGCGACGGTGAACACGTCGGCCGAGCCCAGACTGGGCCGGCACAGCTCGACGATCTTCTCACCCTGACCGGGGCCGACCACCACCGCGACGTCGCCGCCGGCCGAGATCCGCCGGTCGGCGAGGAGCGGACCCAGGTCCGCCACCGCACCCCGCCGGACCTCGATCAACAACGGGGTGTTGACCGTACGGGCTAGTAGTGGCACGCGATCTCCCGGGCCCGGGCCAGGTCGGCGTGGTTGTCGACCTCGACCCAGGACACGTCGCCGATCGGGGCCGCCCGCACCTCGCCGCCGCGGTCGGCGAACTCCTGGTAGCCGTCTTCGTAGTAGAGGTTCGGATCCCGCCGCCAGGTCGCCTCAAGCGCGTCGGCGAGCGCGTCGGCCACCTGCGGCTCGATCAGGGTCGCGCCGATGTACTCCCCGTACGCCTCGCCCGGGTCCATCACCTTGGTGATCCGGGTGAGCTGACCGGCCGCGTCGAAGGTGGTCTTCATCTCCTCCTCGGCGAGCGGCTTGAGCGTGTCGACGGCGAGCAGGATGCCCGGCCCGCGCTCGGCGAGCAGGGTCTTCTCCACGCTGACCGGGTGCACGGTGTCCCCGTTGACCAGCAGCACGCCCCGGCTGAAGTGCTCCCGGGCCAGCCAGAGCGAGTAGGCGTTGTTCCACTCCTCGGCCTTGTCGTTGTGCACCAGCGTCAGCGTGACGCCGTACCGCTTCTCCAGGTCGGCCTGCCGCTCCCGGACCGCGTCGGCCGCGTAGCCCACCACGATCACGACCTCGGTCAGCCCCACCTCGGCGAGGTTGCCCAGGGCGATGTCCAGGATCGTGACGTCACCGTCCACCGGGATGAGCGCCTTGGGCAGGGTGTCGGTGTACGGGCGCAGCCGGCGCCCCGCCCCGGCCGCCAGCACCATCCCGATCATGCGACATCTCCCGTCGTACATCTCCCGTTCACCGGTGGAGGATAGCGCCGGGCGCGGGTGCGGCTCCGGCCAACCGGGTCAGCCGGGCAGCGCCGCCAGATCGGCGAGCATGATCAGGCGCTCCTCGGCGGTCAACACGGTGTAGGGGCCGGCCGCCCGGCGGTCGGTCTCCAACTCGATCGCCTGCCGCTCGGGACCGGGCGGCAGGGCGGCCACGCTGGGCGCGGTGTGCCCGGCGGCGGTCCACGAGGCGGCGTACGCGTCCGCCCGCTGGTGACGCAGCGTGTCGAGCCGGTTGAGCAGCAGCACACCGGGCGGGGTGCCGTCCGGCTCGTGCGGTGGCGCCAGCGCGGCGAACGCCGTGCCCTCCGTCGTGCCGGTCTCCTCGGCGAGCACCAGCGCGTACGCCAGCAGCCGGCCGAGCGCCGCGACTAGCCGGAGCACCCGCTCCTCGTGGCCGGCCCACAACTCGGCGGTGACCTCGCCGTGCAGATGGTGCAACTCGGCCAGGAAGGTGGCGCCGCGCTCGGTGGCGGAGAGCCCACCGTCCAGCCGGCGGTGGATCATGCCGTGCGCCACCTGCTTGTCCAGCGCCCGCTGGCAGGTCGCCGGATCGCGGTGCCGGGTGAGCGCGGCGAACCCCGGCCCGTCGACCGCGCCACCGGGCGCGGCGAGCCGGGTGCGGAACTCCACCAGGAAGCCGGTCGCCGCCGGCCCCCCGTACCGCTGGCACAGCTCCGCGCCACCGCCGTCGCGGGCGGCGCGCATGCCCGCGGCGACGGCCCGGTCCACCGCCGGGGCGGCCAGCCCGGCGAACCGGTGCGGCCCCAGCTCGACGGCCTCGTTCACCGACTGGTCGAGCGCAGGGCGGCGAACGCCTCCTCCGCGATCCGGCGGATCAGCCCGTCGTTGACGTGCCGATGCTCGTCGAGGAGGTCGAGGTCCTGCTCGCCGAGCCAGCGGAACTCGGTGTGCTTGCCCGCCTCCAACCGGGGCCGGTCGAGATCCCCGTCGACCCGGACCAGCCAGTCGCTCTCCACGCGTGGCAGGCCGTCGTCGCCGACGTAGCGGTAGTCGCCGACCGGGCCGAGCAGCTCCGCGACGGTCCAGCCGGTCTCCTCGGTCACCTCCCGGCGCAGCGCCGCCTCGACGTCCTCGCCGGGCTCCAGGTGGCCACCGACCACGTCCCAGCAATCGGGAAAGAGCCGTCGCTCCGGGGATCGGCGCTGAAAGAAGATGCGGCCGTCGTCGCGGACGATCAGGGCGCCGGCGCAGCGCAGAGGCTCGGTGGACACGCTCCGACATTAGCGAGCCCACCGGCGTGGCGACGACGCCCGGTCTTGTCCCGGCAACATCGACGGCCCACCATGTCCGTACCGGATGCCACCGTCCCAAAGGGGTGATGCGTGATGCAGGTACGGGAAGCGATGTCCAGCCAGGTTCTCGTGGTCGGCCCGGAGCACACGCTCCGTCAGGCGGCGACGATGATGTCGACCCGCGGGATCGGGTCGGCGGTCGTGATCGACCCGGACTCCGAGGGGGTCGGGATCATGACCGAACGTGACGTGCTCAACGCCATCGGTGCCGGGTTGGACTGCGACGTCGAGCGCACCGGCGCGCACCTGACCTGGGACGTGGTCTACGCCGGGCCGGACTGGACGCTGGAGGAGGCGGCCGCGGCGATGGCCCGGGGCGGCTTCCGGCACCTGGTGGTGCTCGACGGCCGTGAGGTGGCCGGGGTGATCTCGGTCCGCGACATCATGCGCGTCTGGGCGGCCAACCGGATGATCGCGACGAGCTGAGCCGGCCTTCGGCCCGGCGCCGGCCAGCGGCCGCGGGGCCGACGGCCGGCGTCGGGTCGCCCGGTGCCCGTAGGTGTGCCGGGCCGGATCGACGGGTAAGGATTTCCCTGCGGGAGTGGAGACGCCGCGACCGCGGGGGAGGGCGGAATGCGCAGCGCCGAGCGGCTCGTCGAGCAGCAGTACGCCATGCTCCTGCGGCGGGACGTCGCCCGGCTGCCGGACCTCTACGCCCGGGACGCCTTCTACTCGATGCCCGGCGTCACGGTGCGTCCGATCGAGCTGCCCGCCCTGCTGCGTACCTGGACCGGTGCCTTCCCCGACCTGCGGGTGGACCCGGCCGGTCGGGTGCAGACAGCCGGTGGGGCGGCCGTGGAGCAGCGGCTCACCGGCACCCACACGGGCGTGCTGCACTCACCGTTCGGCACGGTCGCGCCGACCGGACGGACGGTCAGCTGGGACGTGGTGGACGTGGTCCGGGTCCGGCGAGGACGGATCGCCGCCTGGCGGTCCTACTTCGACTGGGGCCAGCTCCTGGCGGCGCTCGGGCTGCATCTTGAAGGGCTTTCCCGTGAGCCGCAGCACGACCCGCTCGCCCTTCCGGTCTGACTTGCCAGCCACCGGGTCCGCCCAGGTCACCCGACCCGGTGGCTCAGGATGCGGACATCGCCGTGCCGTCCGCGTGCCCCCTGTCGCCGCCCGTACGCTCAACAGCCATGACCGCCGAGCAGCTGATCTCCTTCGCCCGTGGGGCTCCGTCGCTGGACATCGTCGATGTCGAGGGGCTCAAGGCCGCCGCCGTCCGCGCGTTCGACGCCGACCCCGCAGGGGTCACCGCGTACGGGACCTCCGTCGGCTACCCGCCCCTGCGCAAGTGGATCGCGGAGAAGCACGGGGTGACACCCGAGCAGGTGCTGGTCACCAACGGCTCGTTGCAGGCCGACGCCTTCCTCTTCGACCACCTGATCCGTTCGGGTGACGCGGTGGTGGTCGAACGCCCGACGTACGACCGGACGCTGCTCAACCTGCAGCGGATGGGCAGTGAGCTGCACGGCGTCTCGATCCAGCCGGACGGCCTGGACACCGCCGAGCTGCGCAAGCTGCTGGAGTCCGGGGTCCGCCCCCGGCTGGCGCACATCATCCCGAACTACCAGAACCCGGCCGGCGTGACGCTCTCCCTGGAGAAGCGGCGCGAGCTGCTCGACCTGGCCGCCGAGTACGAGTTCACCATCTTCGAGGACGACCCGTACGCCGACATCCGGTTCCGGGGCGAGGCGCTGCCGTCGATGCTCTCGCTGGACACCCGCAACGTGGTGGTGCACGCGTCCAGCTTCACCAAGACGGTCTGCCCCGGGGTCCGGGTGGGCTACCTGGTCGGCCCGACGGACCTGATCGCGGACATCGCCAAGAACGCGACCAGCCTCTACATCTCTCCGGGCATGGTCGCCCAGGCGATCGTGCACCAGTTCTGCGTCTCCGGTGAGATCGACCGCTCGATCGAGACCGTCCGGGCCGCGCTGGGCGAGCGGGCCCGGGTGCTCGCCGAGTCGCTGCGCCGGCACATCCCGCAGGCCCGGTTCGTCGAGCCGGACGGTGGCTACTTCCTCTGGGTGGAGTTCCCGGACGACGTGCTGGTCGACCGGCTCGCCCCGGCGGCCGCCGAGCGCGGGGTGGCCGTGGTCAAGGGCAGCGACTTCGTGGTCGACGGCGGACAACACGCCCTGCGGCTCGCCTTCTCGGCGGTCACCGCCGACAAGATCGACGAGGGCGTCCGCCGGTTGGCCGAGGCGGTGACGGCGGTTCGCGGCTGAAATCTGTCGGGTTTCCGACAGAACGACCGTGCCGGCCGTCCCGGGACTCCCGCCCGGGCGACCGGCGGCCCACAATGCTGCGAGCGTCATTCACCACGTGTAGCGGACGTCACCCCCCGCCTCCGGCACCCGGCGTGCCGGCCGGCGGGCCGGGTCGACGGCCGCAACCGACACGACGAATGGCGTGACCAGCACAACCCCCCGCCCCCACAGGGCGCCGGGTGGGCCGCGTCGTCCCCTCACCCCCCGAAGCGACCCGGCCCGCCCGGCCCCGCCCGCTCACCCAGTCGTCACGGGCGGTGACCGCGCCGTGCGGCGTAACCTGCAAGCCGCAGCGGAGCGTGGAGAGGGGGGCGCGATGACGGATCGGGCAGAGCAGGGCCGGACAACCCCACAGCAGAGCGGGCGAGGGCTCCGACCGAGAGCCTGGGCGGCCCCGGTCCGGGCGATGAGCCGGATCCTCAACGCCGACGGCTCCCCGCCCACCCCGGCCCCCGACGGCCCGGGGCGCAGCGGGGTCGTCGACTGCGCCCTCTACATCGACGGCAAGCGACAGCCCGGCGACTGGCACTACGCCGACGCGCTGGCCGCGGCCCGCCGGGCGGAGCACGGCTTCGTCTGGCTCGGGCTGCACCAGCCCGAGCTGGCGGAGATGACCGCCATCGCGGACACCTACGGCCTGCACGAGCTCGCCGTCGAGGACGCGGTGAAGGCCGAGCAGCGCCCCAAGCTGGAGCAGTTCGGCGAGGTGAGCTTCCTGGTGCTGCGCACCGCCCGCTACTGCGAGCACGCGGAGCTGACCGAGAACTCAGAGGTGGTGGAGACCGGGCAGGTGATGCTCTTCATCGGCCCGAACTTCCTGATCAGCGTCCGGCACGGGGACGCCTGCCGGCTCTCCCCGGTCCGCGCCGACCTGGAGACCAAGCAGGACCTGCTGCTCCAGGGGCCGTGGGCCGTCGCCTACGCGGTCACCGACCGGGTGGTCGACCTCTACCTGGAGGTGGCCGACCAGCTCGAGGACGACCTGGACGTGCTGGAGGCCGAGGTCTTCGACCGCAACAGCCACGGGCGGATCCAGCGCATCTACCAGATGAAGCGCGAGCTAGTGGAGTTCAAGCGGGCCGTGGTGCCGCTGCAACGGCCGCTGCTGACGCTGACCTCGCAGGTCAACCGGGAGGTGCCGAAGGAGATCCGGCGCTACTTCCGGGACGTGCAGGACCACCTCAGCCGCACCGTCGAGCAGGTGAACTCCTACGACGACCTGCTGAACTCCATCCTCCAGGCGCGGCTCGCCCAGGTCACCGTCGACCAGAACAACGACATGCGCAAGATCGCCGCCTGGGCGGCCATCGCCGCGGTGTGGACCGCCATCGCCGGCATCTACGGGATGAACTTCGACGACATGCCGGAGCTGAAGATGACGTACGGCTATCCGGTCGTACTCGCCCTGATGCTCGCCATCTCGCTCGGCCTCTACCGGTGGTTCCGCCGCAACGGCTGGCTCTGACCCGGGTCGGCCCGCCCGGGCGGGAAAACTGGACCGAACGCGGAAGCGCCGGCGTTGCGGGGTGTGACCCCCGCCTCGCCGGCGCTTTCCGCTGTTGCCGCGGTCAGCGGCGCCCGTTGGTCCGGGCGGTGTCCTTGCCGGTTGCCTTGGTGAGGTCGTCGGCCGGGCGGCCGGAGGTGTCCTTGGCGCCCTCGGCCACCGAGGGGACCTTCTCCGTCGGCTGGATCTTCGCGCCGGTGCTGGTCGCTCCGGCCACGGCCGAGCTGCCGGCGCCGACCGGTCCGCCACCCAGGCCGGCGGACTTGTCGGCCATCTTGGCGCCGCCCGCCGTCGAGCGGGTCTGCACCTCGATGGTGTCGACCTCGTCACGCATCGGCTCGAGCGTGCGGTTGGGGTCGTACTCCGCCCACTCCTGCTGCTCCCGACGGCGCCGCATGGCCATCGCGCCGGCCAGGCCGGCGATCGCGCCGGCGGCGAGCAGGCCGGTCATCATCGAGCCGCGACGCCGCGGCTGCTTCTTCTTCCCGCTGATCCGCATGTTCCTCGACTTCGCCTTCCTGTTCATCGAGCCCGCCTGCACGGCGCCGTCGCGTGCGGCGGCGGCGAGCGGTGCGAGCGAGGTGAGCGTCGTCCCCCAGCCGGTCGCGGCGCGGTCACGCACCATCGCCGCCGTCGGTCCGACGTAGTCCCGCGCCGACTTGACCCGCGGGCCGACCGTATTACCGGCACCCCTCGCGGCGTACGTCGCTGCCTGCATCAGGTGACTGACGCTCTGGTTCAGCTCGGCCTTCGCGAGCTGCCCCTGGGACTTGCGTCGACCCATTCCAAACACGGTCCCACCTCCTGGGAGTTGTTCCTTCGTCATCCTCCACCTTCGGATGCCTCCGCGATGCCAGATCGGGCACATGGGAGGATCCGCATGGAACTGACCAACGAGTGAGGAGTACCCGTGGCCGAGGCTGTCTACGCCACCTTGCACACCAACGCTGGCCCGATCCGGCTGGAGCTCTTCCCCAACCACGCGCCGAAGACCGTTCGCAACTTCGTCGACCTGGCCGAGGGCAACATCGAGTACACCGACCCGCGCACCGGCCAGCCGGGCAACGGGCCGTACTACGACGGCACCATCTCGCACCGGGTGATCAGCGGCTTCATGATCCAGATGGGCGACCCGACCGGCACCGGTCGCGGTGGCCCGGGCTACAAGTTCGCCGACGAGTTCCACCCGGAGCTGCGCTTCGACCGGCCGTACCTGCTCGCCATGGCGAACGCCGGGCCGGGCACCAACGGCTCGCAGTTCTTCATCACCGTCGGCCCGACGCCGCACCTGAACAACCGGCACACCATCTTCGGGCAGGTCGCCGACGAGCAGTCGGCGAAGGTCGTCGACTCGATCGCCAACACCCCGACCGGCCCGAGCGACCGTCCGCTGCAGGACGTGGTCATCGAGCGGGTCGAGATCGAGCGCAGCGCCTCCTGAAGCGTCCGCGAGGTACCTTTGCTCGCATGACTGAGCGCTCCGGCGGGTGGGCACGGTGAGCGAGTCGCCGCCGACCACCCCGGTCTGCTACCGACACCCCGGCCGGGAGACGTACGTCCGCTGCACCCGCTGCGAACGGCCGATCTGCCCGGACTGCATGCGCGAGGCGTCGGTCGGACACCAGTGCCCGGAGTGCGTCAACGAGGGACGCCGTAGCGTCCGGCCGGCGCGTACCGCCTTCGGTGGCGGTGCCGCCGGCCGGCACGGCTACGTGACGAAGACCCTGATCGCGCTGAACGTGCTGCTGATGCTCCTCTCCATCGCCTCCGACCGGGGCGGGGACGCGGCCGTCGGCGGCTCCGGCTTCGGCGGCCTGCTGGGTGGTGGCACTCCGCTCACCAACTGGGGCGCCGTCTACGGCATGTCGCCGCCGGGCTTCCTGCCGCAGGGCATCGCCGACGGCGAGTGGTACCGCCTGATCACCGCGATGTTCCTGCACTACGGCGTGATCCACCTGCTGCTGAACATGTGGGCGCTCTGGGTCCTCGGCCGTTCGCTCGAGGCCAACCTCGGCCCGCTGCGCTTCCTGGGGCTCTACCTGATCGCCGGGTTCGGCGGGAACGTCGCCGCCTACCTGTTCAGCGACCCGAACGCCGCCACCGCCGGCGCCTCGACGGCCATCTTCGGGCTCTTCGCCGCGTTGATCGTCATCGAACGGAAGATGGGCCGGGACATCTCCCAGGTCATCCCGATCCTGGTGATCAACCTGGTCTTCACGCTGACCGTGCCGGGCATCTCGATCCCCGGTCACCTGGGCGGCCTGGTGATCGGCACGCTGATGGCCCTGGTGCTGGCGTACGCCCCGCGGGGGCGTCGCTCGCTGGTGCAGCTCGCCGGTGGGGCGATCATCGTGTTCGCCCTGATCGGCCTGTCGCTGATCCGCACCGCCCAACTCCTGGCCGGCTGACCCCGCCCGCGCCCGCGCCGTGCTCCGCAAGGTCGTGCCATATCGCCGTTGCAGTGGCATCGAAGGTGCTCTGACAGCACTACTGCCCGGATCGAGCGTGATCTCGGACTGAGCGGATCAGGCGGCGGTGCCCGGGCGGGCGGCGCGCAGGGTCGCGGCGACCTCCTCGGGAGAGGTGCCCAGGTCGTAGCGGCCGAAGAGATGCAGGGACTCGCCCGCGTCGATCTCCAGCACCTCGGTGGTCAGGCCCAGTCGCGGCCGCCGGTCCACGGTGATCGCCTCGACCGCCGGCCAGGGCAGCTGCCGATGCCCGGCGAAGCCGTGCGCGACGGTGAGCCCGCTGCCGTCCATGGCCAGCCGGATCGGCGCGACCAGATCGCGTACCGCCCAGCCGGCCAACCCCGCGGCGACCAGCGCCGCCAGCGCCAGCCGTACCGGGTCACCGTCGGCGAAGAGCAGCCCGAGCGCGACCAGCAGCACCGCGCCGGCCAACTTCGCCGCCGGCAGGCTCGCCGGCACCCGCCACTGCCGCACCGGGGTCGCGTCATCCACCCGTCCAGCATGCCAGCGTTCCCCCGCTCCACGCGGCACCGGCCCAGCGCCCGACCCACCGGCCCGAGCCGGGGGCGGACGGCCGGTCCGGAAGGACGTAGGATCGAGGGCAGCCCAGGTTACCGGGGAGTAGATATGACTGACGCGGTTATCGTCGGCGCCGTACGCACCCCCGTGGGGCGGCGCAAGGGCAGCCTGGCCGGTGTGCATCCGGTCGACCTGTCGGCGCACGTGCTGCGCGCGCTGGCCGAGCGCACCGGCCTCGATCCGGTCGGAGTCGACGACGTGTTCTGGGGCTGCGTGTCGCAGGTGGGTGAGCAGTCGTGGAACATCGCCCGCAACGCTGTGCTCGCCGCCGGGTGGCCCGAGTCGGTGCCCGGCACCACGCTGGACCGGCAGTGCGGCTCCAGCCAGCAGGCGCTGCACTTCGCGGCCGCGACCGTCCTCTCCGGCCAGGCCGACCTGGTGATCGCGGGCGGGGTCGAGTCGATGACCCGGGTGCCGATGGGCTCCAGCGTGGGCGGCGGAATGCCGTTCAGCGACCAGCTCCGCGACCGCTACCGCGGCGTCGAGGGCTTCGCCGACGACGCCCCGCTCCCGTTCAACCAGGGCGTCGGCGCCGAGCTGATCGCCGAGCGCTGGCGGTTCTCCCGCACCCAGCTCGACGAGTTCGCGCTGGCCAGCCACGAGAAGGCGGCCGCCGCGCAGGACGCCGGCGCGTTCGACCCGGAGCTGGCCCCGGTGGCGCTCGCGGACGGTGGCAAGTTCGCCGCCGACGAGGGCATCCGGCGGGAGACCTCGCTGGAGAAGCTGGGCGAGTTGGCCACCCCGTTCCGGCCCGACGGCGTGGTCACCGCCGGCTCGGCCTCGCAGATCTCGGACGGGGCCGCGGCCCTCGCCGTGACCACCTCCGACTGGGCCAGCCGGCACGGGCTGCGCCCGCTGGCCCGGGTACACACCGCGGTCGTGGCCGCCGACGACCCGGTCACCATGCTCACCGCCCCCATCCCGGCCACCGCGAAGGCGCTGCGCCGCGCTGGGCTGGGCATCGAGGAGATCGGCGTCTACGAGGTGAACGAGGCGTTCGCCCCGGTGCCGCTGGCCTGGCTCGCCGAGACCGAGGCGGACCCGGACCGGCTCAACCCGCGGGGTGGCGCGATCGCCCTCGGGCACCCGCTCGGCGGCTCCGGCGCCCGGATCATGACCACCATGCTCCAGCACATGCGGGACAACGGGATCCGCTACGGGTTGCAGACCATGTGCGAGGGCGGCGGCATGGCCAACGCCACCATCGTCGAGCTGCTCTGAGCACCGGGGGCGCACCCTCCAGCAGGGACGACGCGCCCGGCGGGTAGAAAGGCCGACGGTTCGATCTGGACAGAGGCCGACGTGGCGGGCAGGATCAACCCGCTGGTGGAGATCGTGTGACGTGGCGTGAGCGTCCGACCCACCGCCTCAGCCCTCCTCCAGATCGGGAGCCCCCGTGACGATGAGTTCTGCCCGACCCGGCCTGCGTCGAACCGTCCGTCAGGCCCTCGCCGTGGCTGCGGTCGCCCTGCTCGCCGCCGGCGCCGCGGTCACCGGCGCCGAAACGCCCGCGCGCGCCGCCGCCTACACCGGTCCGCATCCGGGAACCTTCACCGGATACGGCTTCGACACCTGCACCGCCCCCTCCGACGCGGCGATGACCGCCTGGCTCCAGTCGCCCTACCGCGCGATCGGCGTCTACATCGGCGGGGTCAACCGGGGCTGTGCCCAGCCCAACCTGACCGCTGCCTGGGTGAGCAACCAGCAGGCCGCCGGCTGGCGGCTCTTCCCGCTCTACGTGGGCCTCCAGGCGCCCTGCTCCGGCTACTCCCGGCACATCGATCCGGCGCAGGCGGCGGCCCAGGGCATCGCGGCGGCGGACGACGCGGTGGCGAACGCCCGCGCCCTCGGCCTTGCCGACGGCAGCACGCTCATCCTCGACATCGAGCACTACGACGCCGGGGACGCCGTCTGCAGCGCCGCGGTCCAGACCTTCGTCAGCGCCTGGACCACCCGCCTGCACGACCAGGCCTTCTACTCCGGCCTCTACACCAGCGTCGGCTCGGCCGGCCTCCGGGACCAGGTGGCGGTCTACGACCAGCCCGGCTACGCCCGGCCCGACATCATCGACTTCGCTCGCTGGGACGGCGTGCCGACGGTGTCCGACCCGGCCATCCCGGCGACCTACTGGTCCCCCGGGGCCCGGATGAAGCAGTACCAGGGCGATCACTACGAGACCTGGGGCGGGGTGCGGATGAACATCGACAGCAACTACCTCGAGCTTCAGGACCCGCGCCGGTACCGCTCGGTCACCGTGGAGCGGCCCCGCCCGCGCTGGTAGTCCGCGGCTGCCGCACTCGCCGCTCCGGCGGCCCCGGTACCCGAGGCCGCCGGAGCGGCCTCCGGACGTCGCACAACCGGTGCGATCCGGCGCGTGGAACTTCCAAAATTCCGGCGTGACCCACGTCACCCCTGCGCAGAGATCGTTGGGCAGGGCATGGACGTCTTCTCCCGAACGTTCCTCCCGGCCGCCGCCGAGGCCGGACTGGCGGTCCAGGCCGTCAGCCGGCACATGCCCATCTTCCGCCGCTGTGTCGGCTCGGGTGACGCCACCATCCTGGTCACCCGGTGCGGCCGTCCCGACCGTCCGGTCGCCGGCGAGTACCTGCTCCTGCTCACCCACCGGCGCCTCGTGGTCACCCAGCAGACCCGGGTGCTGCACCGGCTCCGCCTGCACCTCAACACCGAGCTGCGCGAGCTGAGCAACGTCACCTGGAGTCCCGACCCTCGGCTGCACTCGGTCGAGCTGGCCGCCACCGCGATCGACGGAATCCGTGAGCGGTTCGTCATCCGGACCACCCACCCGAAGCAGGTGTGGCAGCTCGACGCGCTGCTCAACCACGCCTTCCGCACCCGACTCCGGACCGCCCGGGAGCGGCTGGTCGCCATCATCGGTGACGCGCCGGCCGGCGTACGCCCGGCGACGTTCCGGCCGGCCGCCGTCCGCTGACCGCCGGAGCCTTTACCGAACTCGAACACCCCGCGTCCGCGCCGCCCCCACCCGGTCGGCAATCATGGGCCGGTGACCGTCGATGCGCCGCACCGCGGGCTCGTCCTCGTGGTCGAGGACGAGCCGGCCATCGCCGACCTGGTCCGGCTCTACCTGACCCGGGACGGCTTCGGCGTACACCTGGAGCGGGACGGCATGGCCGGCCTGGCCGCCGCCCGCCGGCTGCGCCCGGTGGCCTGCGTCCTGGACATCGCGCTGCCGGGTCTCGCCGGCACCGAGATCTGCCGGCAGCTACGCGAGGCGGGTGACTGGACTCCGGTCATCTTCCTCACCGCGCGGGACGACGAGGTGGACCGGATCATCGGCCTGGAGTTGGGCGCGGACGACTACGTGACCAAGCCGTTCAGCCCGCGTGAGCTGGTGGCCCGGGTCCGGGCGGTGCTGCGGCGCACGGCAGGCCCACCCGACGGGATGGACCGGCCCCGCGTCGTCGGCGCGGTGGCCCTCGACCCGGCCCGCCGGACGGTGACCGCCGCCGGTGCCCCGATCCAGCTCACCTCGACCGAGTTCGACCTGCTCGCTCACCTGATGGCACGTCCCGGTCGGGTCTTCACCCGGGAGGAGCTGCTGGCCGGCGTCTGGGGGTACGCGGCACACGCCGGCACCCGCACGGTCGACGTGCACGTGGCGCAGGTCCGGGCGAAGCTCGGCCCGGCCAGCGTGATCCGGACCCACCGGGGTGTCGGGTACGCCGCCGATGCCTGAGCACCCCACCGACCCCCGGCGTCCCGCCCCCGGTGCCCCGCCCCCGCCTGCCGGGCCGGTGCGGGCGGAGTCGCCGACCATCGCGCTTCCGGTGCTGGGCGGGCCGCCACCCGGGCCGCCCCGGGCCCGGTTCGGCCGGACGCTGACCGCTCGGGCGGTACTGGTCACCTGCGCGGTGGCGCTGGTGTCCGTGCTGGTCACCGCGATCGTCGCGGTGCCCCTGGCGGTACGCGGCGTCGAGCGGCGCGACCAGGAGGCGCTGGCCGCCCAGGCCCGGCTCGCCGCCGAGGTGCTGCGGACCCGGCTGGACCGGGGCCGCACCGCCGACGAGGAGCGGCTGATCCGTCAGCTGCGCGCCCAGCAGATCGACGCGTACCTGATCCGCGGTGGCACGGTGGACCGGGCCGGCCTGCCACCCAGGGTGGTGCAGCGGGTCGCCGAGGGGCGCAACGTCTCGGCCCGCCGTTCGGTGAACGGGCGGCGCGCGCTGGTCGAGGGACGTGCCCTGCCGGGCGGGAACGGGGTGGTGCTGTCCCGGCCGGTGGCCACCGGGCTCTGGCGGCAGGTGCTGCTCAGCCTCTGGCTGCCGCTGCTGGCCGGGCTTGCCGCCGGTGTCGTCGCCGGGCTGCTGCTCGCCCGCCGGCTGGCCCGGCCGATCCGGGTGGCGGCGGGTGCCGCCGCACGGCTACGCGCCGGCGATCGCGCGGTCCGGGTGCCCGTCGAACCGCCCGACGAGGTGGCCGACCTGGCCCACGCGTTGAACGGGCTGGCCGCCGCGCTGGCCACCAGTGAGGGGCGGCAGCGGGAGTTCCTGCTCTCCGTCTCGCATGAGCTGCGGACCCCGCTGACCGCGATCCGGGGCTACGCCGAGGCGCTGGCCGACGGGGTGATCGAGCCGGACGACGTGGCCGGCACCGGGCGCACCGTGCTCGCCGAGGCCGAGCACCTGGATCGGCTGGTCCGCGACCTGCTGGCGCTGGCCCGGCTGGAGGCGGCGGACTTCCCGCTGGAGCCGGTCCCGGTCGACCTGGCCCGGTTGGCCGCCGACGCGGAACGGACCTGGGCCGACCGCTGTGCCGCCCTCGGCGTCCCGTTCTCGGTGGAGAGTCCCGGCGGTCCGGTGCCGGCGTACACCGATCCGGGGCGGATCCGGCAGGTGATCGACGGGCTGCTGGAGAACGCGCTGCGGGTCGTACCGCCGGGGGCGCCGGTGGTGCTCGCGGTCCGGCCGGCCGGACCGGATCCGGCGGCCGGCGGCGTGGTCGAGGTCCGCGACGGCGGACCCGGCTTCACCGACGACGACCTGGCGGTGGCGTTCGAGCGCGGTGCGCTGCACCAGCGGTACCGGGGAGTGCGCAAGGTGGGCAGCGGGCTCGGACTGGCGCTCGCCGCCGGGCTGGTCCGCCGGCTCGGCGGCGAGATCGCGGCGGGGCACGCCCCGGAGGGCGGCGCCGCGTTCACCGTGCGGCTGCCGGCGGATCCTTACCCGATCCGAACATCGTCCTGACGGTCCGCTCGTCCGGGCGCGGGAGGCTGGGCGCACCGACGGACGAGAGGGAGAGTCATGGCACGTTGGGGTTTTGTTGCCGGCACCGCGCTGCTCGGGGCGGTCGCGCTCGGCGTCAGCGGGTGCGGCGCGGCCGAGGTTGCCAGCCAGCCGGCCCGGGAGGCGGCCGTCGAGGTGGCCGCGGCGATGGGCGCCGAGGGCCAGGCGCTGACCGCGATGGGCTTCGACGCGGACGACCTGGACGTGACGGAGGTCGCCGCGCCGGCGTCGCCGTCGGCCGCGCCCACCGCGACCGGCGACAAGCCGCGCCGCGAGCGGGCCGAGGAGCTGCGCAAGCGCCGCCAGGCCCGGGTGTTGCTGCGGCGGAACACCCTGCACGGCGAGGCCGTGGTGCAGACCAAGGACGGTACGAAGACGGTCGCCGTGCAGCGGGGTGAGGTGACCGCGATCGACGGGAACTCGATGACCGTGAAGTCCACCGACGGGTTCACCATGACCTGGCGGTTCGGCGACGACCTGCGGGTGGTCGAGCGGCGGGCCACGATCCAGTCGACCGACGTGAAGGTCGGCACCACCGTCGGCGTCGCCGGCGCCAAGGACGGCGACGCCGGGGTCGCCCGGCTCGTGGTCATCCCCAGGGCGAAGTGACCCGCGGGGCCCGCGAGGGGGGGGGGGGGGCGGGGGGGGGGGGGGGGGGGGGGGGGGCCCCCCCCCCCCCCCCCCGCGTCGATCAGTAGACCCGGGAGCCGATGAAGTCGTCGTGGCCGTAGCCGACCGGGTTGGCGAAGTTGCGGGACTCGAAGGACCACTGCTGGCGGGTGCTGCTGGAGCAGTTGGCCAGCCGCAGCCGTGGGGTGCCCAGCCAGGGGCTGTCGAAGGCCAGGCAGAGCGCGGTGTTGCCGGCCGCCTTGAGCTGGTTGCCGGCCAGCACGAACTTCTGGTTGGCGCCGCCGTGGCAGTCGTAGACGTTGACCGCGGTGCCGGCGGTCAACGAACCGTTGGCGACGTCCAGGCAGCGGTCGTGGGAGAGCTCGGAGTGCAGCGACTGGCGGGTCGGGTCGTACCAGAAGCCCTGGTTACGGCCGCCGTGACAGCCGTACGACTGCTGCGCGGTGCCGTTGCGTGAGTCGTATCCCTTGCCGTCGACGCAGGTGCCGGTGGCGAGGTTGCGCAGCTGCTTGAACTCGAACAGCCCGTTGTACAGCACCCCGGTGCCGGTGCTGGCCGGGTCGACGCAGGTGGCCCGCTGCTGCCCGGAGTTCCAGAACTGGGTGATGCACTGGGCGAACATGCCGTGCCCGCGGGCGTTGGGGTGGAACGACTGCCGGGCCGCGTTCTCGTCCCAGATGCCGATCTCGATGTAGAGGCCGCGGACCGACGTGTTGTCGGTGCAGACCTCGTGGCCGTGGAAGAGCCGGCTGGCGTCCAGGTAGCGGGTGCCGGTGTTGGTCGCGGCGGTGCGCAGCGCGGACTCGAAGAGCGGCACCGCCTTGTTCCGGGCGAACGCCGCGTCGGCCAGGTAGAGCAGGCAGCCGCCGGAGTACCAGCCGGGGAAGTTCGGGTTGTCCTCCACGTCCGGACTGCCCGGGCTCGGGTACGACATCAGCACCAGTTCGTAGTCGGTGTTCAGGTAACCGGCCCTGGTCATGGTGTTCCGGATGTCGTTGAGCGCGTCCTCGACCGCCTGCCGGCTGCCGTCGGTACGGATCGTCCACTCGTCGGTGTAGGTCGGGTAGCAGGGGCCCTGGAAGAAGACCCGGCTGATGGCGCAGTCGGTGGCGACCGGGCCGAACTGGATCGTGCCGTCGCCGTTGGCGCCGACCACCACCCAGATCAGCCGGATGTGCGTGTTGCGCGCCTTGATCGCCAGGTGGTCGCCCTGGTTCAGCTCGTTGTGCTGGGTCGGGCCGCCGGCGATCAGGTTCCACGGGGTCGCCCCGGAGCAGGCGATGTTGTACTTCTCGTCGGCGGTGATGCCGGTGCGGAACACCGCCTGGTCGTACGAGCGGTCGCACCAGTTGCCGGGTTCGTGGGTGCCGGGCACGTAGTTGCCGACCCCCTCTCCGGAGATCTCGCTGTCTCCCATGGTGATCAGTGAGGTGCGGCGCTGTTCGATCGGGCGGATCTGCGGCGCGCCGTAGAGGGCGGTCGCCTCGGCGGCGCGGATCGCCTCGAGGTTCGTCGGGAGTGGCTGGACGGCGGGTCGGTCGGCCGCGGTGGCGGGGGTGGCCGTTCCGGCGAGCATCGGCAGGACGAGAGCGGCGGCGAAGGCGGCGGTCAGCGACCGTCGTCGGGTCGCACGTTCGCGCCTGGCAGCGGAACCAAGCATCGACGCACTCCTTTCGGCTCGATCGCGGGACGTCGATCGAGTTACCGGACGGTAACGCGCGTCATGCAGGTATGTGAATGTCTCTCGGAAGAGTTTCCGTCATCTGCGCCGCGGGGCCGGGCGGGCGCCAGCCGACCCGGGCCTGCCGCCGTCCCGGCCCGGCCGGGACGGCGGCGGTGGGCACGTCAGCGGCCAGGCGGCAGCGCGTAGCCGACGTAGCCCCGGTACTCGACCCGCCAGCCGGGCGGCACCAGCTTGGCGCAGGCCGCCTGCGGGCCGGTGCAGACGATCGCGTCCATCGAGGACGGGTCGGCCGGTGGCCGCTTGGGCAACTCCGACCTGAGCGCCAGCAACTCCGGTGGCCGGCCGGCGGCGTCCCGCAGCAACAGCCACCACGGGTACTCCCAGTTGTCGTTCTGCTCGACCAGGCCGATCCGGCGGGCACCGCTGGCACGTACCGCCTCGGCCGCCCAGCGGAACTCGTCGGTCCACTGCGGGCGGCGCAGGAACCGGGTGTCCCACTCCGAGGTGGTGAAGACCGAGCCCGCTCCGACCAGCCGGCGCGGGAAGCCGTACGACAGCGCGAGCACGCCGGCGAGCGCGGAGGTGGCCAGCACGGTCACCGCCACGCCGACCGCCACCGACCTCCGTCGGCCGTCCGCCCGGGCCGGCGTCGACGCCGGGGTGGCCGGGGCGGCGGAGCCACCGGCGCGATGGCGGAACAGCGCGTCCAGCCAGAGGCCGGCCAGCGGAACGGCCACCACCAGCGCGTAGAGCAGTAGGCGGTTCCCCCACGGCTGCCACTTGATCATCGCGGTGTGCAGCACCACCGCGACCACCACGACCACGGCGTACGCCCGCAGTGACCCGGCCCGGGTCGGGCTGATCCGGCCCGGACGGGTCAGCGCGAAGATCGCCCCGAGCAGCGCCAGCGAGCCGGCCAGCGGGAACGCCACCCGGTCCTCGTCCGGGTACCACGCGCGCACCGGGAAGACCTGCCGGACGAAGGTGGTGTCCGGGTCCTGCGGGTCGACGCCGATCGCCTCCGCGCCGCGGATGATCGCCTCAGCGCCCACCCACCGCAGCGGCGTCAGCGGGGTGTCGAACGCGGTGTGTCCGATCCGCAGCGCGTTGACCAGGATCGACGGCGGGTCGTGCCGCTCCATCGGGATCGACTCGCGCAGCCCGGGCGGCCCGAGCGGATGCCCGAAGTCGGCGGTCATCCGGGCCAGGTAGGGGCCGACCAGGATCGCCCCGACCAGCAGGATCAGTACCGATCCGCCGACCGTGCGGGCGACCCCGACGGCCGGTGACGGACCGGAACCCGGCCGGCCCTCCGGCGTACCCCCGGCGGCGCCAGTGTCGCCGGCCGCGCCCGTTGCGCCGGCCTCGGCCGCGCGGCGGGCCCGGGACAGCCGGAGCTGGGCCAGGCCCCAGAGCACCAGCAGCGGGCCGACCGCGATCAGCCCACTGGTCTTGGTCACCGCGGTCAGTCCGGTCGCCATCCCCAACCCGAGCATGGTGCCCAGCCCGGCACGCCGGCGCAGCCCGTCCAGCACCAGGGTCGCCGCGCAGGCGACCCAGGCCGCGACCGTCAGGTCGGTCTGCGTGCTGGTCGCCTGAAGCGCCACCATCGGCGTGGTGGCCAGCAGGAACGCGGTGAGCAACTGGGCCCGCCGGCCGCCGCCGAGCTGGGCGGTGATCCGGGCGGCCAGCAGCAGGCAGAGCACCCCGGCGGCCCACTGCACCAGGTTGTGCAGAGCGTCGCCACCGGTGAGCAGGCGCAGATGCAGCAGCAGGTACTCGGCGCCCGGTGGAATGGTCACCTGCCGGTGGATCGCGGTCGGCCAGAAGTCGAGGTCGCCCTGCGCGACCCAGCGCTCGACCCGGGGCAGGTGGTAGGTCTGCGAGTCGAAGTTGTTGGGTTCGGCGAGCAACGCGATGACCAGCTCCACCAGGACCAGCCCGCCGACCGTGCCGGCCAGCAGCCGCTCGCCGCGACTCAGCGCACGCCAGCGCTCGGCCAGCCGTCCCGACCAGCCGGCACGGGTCGATTCGGGAGCGGTCGCGGGCCGCGGCGCGGTAACGGCCGGCGGGGAGTCGTCCGCCGGGCCGAGGGTGGGGCCGTCGCTCGCCGCGCCGGCGGTCGCGCCGACCAGCGCCCGTCCCGGGGTGGCAGCGAGCGCCGCCTGGCCGCGCGCCGTGTCCCGCCGGTGCCGCCACCCGGCAGCCACCGCCGTGACGACCAGGAAGAGCAGCCAGGCGACGGCGAACGCGGTCCGGGTCAGCGCGTGCAGCGCGCCGAGCACCTCGACCAGAAGTACTGCGAAGGCTCCGGTGAGCAGCGCGGCCCGGGCCGCGGCGAGCCGCAGCGGCGCCACCACGCCGTTCCCACCGGGGCGCATCACGAACAGGAGCAGTAGCATCGCGGCGACTGGCGCCACCGTTGACATCGAGCCGGCTGCCGACATGGCGGGAAGTAAACACCATCCGCGTTAACCCGCGTTGTCGGATGCCCGAGGTGGCGGCCACCGCTGCGCTGACCAGCCAGGCTAGGCTAGGCCCGACATGCTGTCGCCACCGTGGAGATCCCCGTGAAGCTCTCGATCCTCATGCCGGTCTATAACGAGGAAGAACGCATCGCGGATGCCCTCAAGCAGGCATTGGCGGTCGACTACCCGTGCGAGATCGAACTGGTGGTGGTCGACGACGGCAGCCGCGACAACACCGGCGAGATTCTCGGTCGGGCGGACGACCAGCGGCTGCGGGTGATCACCCACCAGCGCAACGCCGGTAAGGGCGCGGCCATCAAGACGGCGGTGGACAACGCCGAGGGCGAATACATGGTCATCCTCGACGCCGATCTGGAGTACGACCCGCAGGACATCCCCAAGCTGCTCGACCCGGTGCTCGACGGTCGCGCCACGGTGGTCTACGGCAATCGCACCTTCGGCAGCCACAGCGCCTACAGCTTCTGGTACGTGATGGGCAACAAGGGCGTCACGATGGCGGCGAACGTGCTGTTCAACTCCTACATCGGTGACCTGGAGACCTGCTTCAAGCTGATGCCGGTCGCGCTCTACCGCTCGCTCGAGGTCCGCTCGCGCGGCTTCGGCATGGAGGCCGAGGTGACCGGCAAGCTGCTGCGCCGGCGCATCCGCCCCTACGAGGTGCCGATCAGCTACCGGGCCCGGGGCCGCGAGGAGGGCAAGAAGATCACCTGGAAGGACGGCGTCGAGGCGATCTGGATCCTCGGCCGCGAGCGCGCCCGCCGGCGTCCGGCCACGCCGGCCCGCTGAGACCCACCCCCGCTCCCGCCCACCCCGCCGGCCCCGGTTCACCGGCTGACGAACGCCGGTTCCAGGAACCCGTCGACCGCACGGCGTAGTCCGGCGGCGTCCAGCCCGTGCCACCGGGTGTGGTCATCCGCTGCGCCGTAACGGCGCAAGTCCTCCCGTCCCACCCCGAGGGCCAGCAGTCGGTGCGGCCGGTCGACCAACGCCGCCGACACCACCCGGCTCGACGTGCCGGCCAGACAGGGCTCGACCAGGATCACCTCGCTGCCGGCCAGCGCCCGCAGCCCGGCGGTGTCGAACGGCCGCGGCCGGTGGGTGTACGCCACGGTCACCGGCAGGTCGGCCACCGCCGCCATCGCCGCGTCGAGCACCGGTCCCACCGCCACCAGCAGCGGCGCCCCCGGCCCGGCGTCCCGGAGCACCCGCAACGCGCCGTCGCCGCGGTGCGCCCGCCCGTTCTGCTGGGTGGAGAGACGCAGGTACGCCGGTCCGTCGGCGGCCACCGTGGCGCGCAGCAGGTCCGCCACCTCGCCGGGATGCCCGGGCACGTGCACGGTCCAGCCGTGCAGCGTGTCGATCAACGACACGTCGGCCGGGGCCAGGTGCGTCCGTCCAGCCGCCGCCCGGTCGTACGACGCGCCCACGCTGACCAGCACGGCGCTCACGTCCTGGTGGTCCAGGTCCAGCTTGATCTGCTCGTACGCCCGCTCCACCAGGAACGGCGCGTAGCTGTGCACGATCGGCCGCAGGCCGGTGAGCGCCAGCCCGCCGGCGACCCCGACCATCAACTGCTCCCGGATGCCCACGTTCACGACCCGGTCCGGATGTCGCCGGGCCGCCGGCTCGAAGGCGGCGGCGGAGATGTCGGCGAGCACCACGGCGGTGCGCGGGTCCTCGGTCAACAGGTCGGTGGCGGTCTCGACGAAGGTCTCCCGCACGGTCACTCCTGCGTGTCGACGACCGCCACGACGACGTGCGGTCGGTGGTTGTCGTGTCCGGTGAGAGCGCGGTGCAGGGCTTCGTGGTCGCGACCGTCGACGGTGGCGGCGGTCCAGCCGTTCACCGTGAACCGGGCCGCCGCGCCGTCGCCCGGCCAGCCGTGCGTGGCCGAGCGGTTGTCGACCACCACCGCGGACAGGCTGGCCAGGCCGGTCGCGCCGGCGTACGCGATCGCCTCGTGGTTGGAGCCCTCGTCCAGCTCCGCGTCGCCGAGCAGCACGTACGTCCGGGGGGTGAGCAGGCCCTGGGCCCGCAGCCCGAGCGCGGTGCCGACGCCGAGGCCCAGCCCGTGGCCGAGCGACCCGGAGCCGATCTCCACCCCCGGTACCATCGTCCGGTCCGGGTGGTCGCCGAGCCGGCTGGCCGGCCCACCCTGGTCGTCCAGCCAGTCGCCGGGCACGAAGCCCTTCGCGGCGAGCACCGCGTAGTAGCCGGCGACGGCGTGCCCCTTGGAGAGCAGGAACCGGTCCCGGTCGGGGTCGTCGACGGTGTCGGGGGTGATCCGGAGAATTCGGTCGTAGAGCACCCAGAGCACGTCGACCGTCGAGTACACGTTCGCGCCGAACTCCCGACCGGCGCCCAGCCGGCGCAGCGGGGCCGCGACCGGCTCGGGCACCGGCGGCGGTGCCGGGGCGCTGCCCGGCGGCGGGGCCGGGACGTCCGGCCGGGGCACGGTGGCAGTCGTTGTCGTCATGCGACTAGCCTGCAAGTTGAAGTCCACTTCAACTCAAGGTGAATGATGCACGAGTCCCTCACCATCGGCCAGCTCTCCGACCGCAGCGGGGTGGCGCCGTCCGCGCTGCGCTACTACGAGCGGCTCGGTCTGATCCGCGCCGAGCGCACCGGCGGCAACCAGCGTCGGTACGCCCGGATCGAGCTGCGCCGGGTGGCCTTCATCCGGATCTCCCAACAGGTCGGCATCTCGCTGGAGGAGATCCGGGCCGCGCTCGACTCGCTGCCCGCCTCGCGTACCCCGACCGCCGCCGACTGGGCCCGGCTCTCCAGCGCCTGGCGCCAGCGGCTGGACGAGCGGATCCGGCTGATGACCAAACTCCGCGACGACCTGGACGGCTGCATCGGCTGCGGCTGCCTGTCACTGGATCGCTGCACCCTCTACAACCCGGGCGACACCCTGGCCGGCGAGGGCCCGGGCGCCCGGCTCGTGCTGCCCCGGTCGGCGGCCGGCCCCGCACCGGAGGTGGGCGTCAGCCCGTCGTGAGCAGCACCTTGCCGAGGTGATGGCTCCGCTCGACCAGCTCGTGCGCCGCAGCGGCCTCCGCCATCGGCATCCGGCGGTCCACGATCGGCCGCACCTTCCCCGCCTCGACCAGGGGCCACACCTCGTCGCGGACGCCCCGCACGATCGCCGCCTTCTCGTCCAGCGGCCGGGACCGCAACGAGGTGGCCGTGACGGTGGCCCGCTTGGTCAGCAGGGCGCCGAGGTCCAGCTCGCCCTTGCGCCCGCCCTGCAGGCCGATCACCGCCAGCCGGCCGCCGGTGGCCAGCGCCGCCACATTCCGGCCCAGGTAGGACGCGCCCATGATGTCGAGGATGACGTCCGCGCCCCGGCCGTCGGTGGCCCCGCGGACCTCGGCGACGAAGTCCTGCTCCCGGTAGTCGATCACCCGGATGGCGCCCAGCTCGCGCAACCGGTCGTGCTTCGTGCTCCGGGCGGTCGTCAGCACCGTGGCGCCGAGCGCCGCCCCGAGTTGGATCGCGAAGGTGCCGATCCCGCTGCCGCCGCCGTGCACCAGCAGCGTCTCGCCGGCACGCAGACCGGCCAACCGGACCACGTTCGACCAGACCGTGCAGGCCACCTCCGGCAGCGCGGCCGCGTCGACCGGATCGACGCCGGCGGGCACCGGCAGGAGCTGCCCGGCGGGCACCGCCACCCGCTCGGCGTACCCGCCGCCGGCCAGCAGCGCGCAGACCTCCTGGCCGACCTCCCAGCCGGTGACGTCCGGCCCGATCGCGCTGATCACCCCGGAGCACTCCAATCCGGGGTACGCCGGTGCGCCCGGCGGGGGCGGGTAGTGCCCCTGCCGTTGCAGCAGGTCCGCCCGGTTCACCGCGCTGGCCCGCACGTCGACCAGCACCTCGCCGCCGCCCGGCTCGGGGTCGGGCACCTCGGTCCAGACCAGCGCGTCGGGTCCACCGGGCTCCGGGACAGTGATCGCTCGCATGGCCCAGTCTTACCCGACTTGCCCCGCTGTCCACGCCCGGGTGGGATCTGACCGGGATTCGTCAGGCGGTGCCGGCCCGCAACGGTGCCCTCAGGCGGTCGCCTCCGCGCCCCCACTGTGGACCCACCGGCGCCACGTTCCCGGTGGTCAACCCGATCGAGCCGGCCCGTCGGCCGTCCTCGGCCGTCCTCGCCGCCGTGCCGCCCCCGCTCGCCCGGCCGGCCGGCATGGCAGACTAGGCACGGCCGCGTACCTGCGGGTCGCGGCCCGGGAGGGTTCGCCTAGTGGCCGATGGCGCTGGTCTTGAAAACCGGTAAGGCAGCGATGTCTTCGTGGGTTCGAATCCCACACCCTCCGCTCACCTGAACAGCATAAACGCCCCCTGACCAGCGCGAACGCTGGCCAGGGGGCGCGTCTGTAGATGGCGAGCAAGTCTCACTTCGTCCCGTTCGGGGCCGCCGCGTCTCACTCGTCGCGGCAAATGGGCGGCAAAGTTTCGTCGGCCGGCCGGGTGCTCTCGTGCTGGTCAGGAGTGGCTAGTGCCGCCTCGATCCGCTTCCGTGCGGCCTCGTCCTGACCATCGATGCATGAGGCGTAAACCTTGAGCAGCACGTGCACACTGTGCCCGGCCCACTCGGCGACCTGGGTAGCTGGCACGCCAGCGTTGAGCCATAGCGACACAGCAGCATGCCGCAGGTGGTACGGCACCCGCGCCAGAACGGAGCGTTGCTGAGCAGGGCTAAGGGCCTTCTCTCGTGCCTGCCGCCACGCTCTCAGGTAGGTGCTCTTAGTGACAGGGCCGGGTCGAGAACCTGGCGCGTTGAACATCCGCCCGGCCGGGTTGCCGTAGTGCTGCCGGTGGTGCCTCAGAATGCGGACAAGTTCCGGGCAGGCCGGCACGTCACGCGTTGCCTTCTTCGCTCGGTGCTTGAGTTCCCGGTCCTCGCGCATTTCGCCGCTGTCCGTCCATTCCTCCCCAGCGTGTTGGGTTGACCCACTGAGGTGCAGCCATCCCCAGCCCTCTTCGGGCAACTCGCATTCATCGTCTCTCAGGTGCATCACCTCGGACGGCCGGAGCGCCGCAAAGTACATACACGCGAAGAATCCCGCTAGGGCCGGATCGTTTTCGCTCACAGCGGCCAGCAGTAAGCGCGCTTGCTGAGGATTCGCAACAACCTTTCGATCAACCTTCTCTTCGTTCTTCGGTGCCCGCCACTGAACGAAATCCATCGGATGAGCGTCGAGGTATCGCAACTCAACTGCGTATTTGAGTGCGCTATAGAGGACAGCTCGTTTGCGGGCAACGGTGTTAGCGGCGGCCGGTCCGCCGTCAAGCCGGGTTGCCAGCGTGTCGAGCGCTTTCCGGATCGTCGCTGCGTTTGCTAGCTCGGTCAGCGGCAGCGTATTGGCCTTGAGCCACCTGATAACCGTGGCCAGTTCGGCCGGCGGATCGGCCTCCCGCTGCGATTTGTTGAACGTCCACGAATACAGCGTACGCCGAATTTCAGCCTCCGGCGGCGCTCCCCGCGTGTTGCTCAGGAATGCCGGCGTCGCGGTCGTCAGGGCGTCGGCAATGCTTTTTCGCTGCGTAGCGGCGGCTCGCGGCCATTTCATGTCAACGAACGCAACCGCGAGTTCGTACCACGTTCGGCTGTTCAGCTCTCGCGCCATAGGCTCCGGCAGTCCGCTCGGCTTATCAAACGCGACGCCCTCGCGCTGCGCCACGATGAGCCGGGACCGGAAGCTCTCGGCCATTGCTCGCGTCTGAAACGTCTTGCCGAACTCGCGTCCGGCTACCTCCCACCGGACGCGGTAGCTCTTGCGATCCTTGCCGGTCTTCCGGTCGCGACCCTGGTACTCGCGGGTTGCCCAGATGCGTACCTCGTAGGTGCTCATGCTGCCTCTTCGTGGTCGTTGAGCCAGTTGTCCAGGTCGCTACGGCGGACGTACAGGCTGCCGTTCGGGTACTTGATGGTTCGGGGTGCGCGGCCGGTGGCCTTCCAGCGGAAAAAGGTCGACCGGGGTACGCGCAGTTCGTCGAGAACTTCGGCGAGGGTGAGCAGTTGCCCGGTGGGGGTGCGGCGGGTGGTCATGGGCGGGTGTCCTCCCTCGGGGTGGCGTCGAGGTAGATGCGCTGGAACATCGGGGATCGGCGGTCGGGGTGGGGCCGGGAGACGGAGCGGATGTGCAGCACTCGGGTGAGGGCGGCGAGTGCTGCGGCTGTTTCAGCGGGGGTGCCGTGCAGCCTGATTCGCACGGTGAGCGCCTTTCGGTCGGTGCGGGTCGCGTGTGGAGGGTGGGGTAGGCGTCGCGGCAGAACGGCCTACGGCGGCCCGCTGAGAGCGCCGCAGAGCCGAGATCAGAGGCACCCCGGGGTAAGGCATAGGGCCGAACCGTCTCCGTGGCTCTCAGCGGGCCGTTTCCCGGTGCCCGCGGTTGCTGTCGACGGCTGGGCGAGCCGGAGAGGGGACGGGAAGCGTTGACACGTTGACAATCGGCCGACAGTGCCGCGTCTCCGCAGGTGAGGGCCGGTGCTGGGGTGTCAACGCCCCCCGTTGACAGGCGTTGACACCCGTTGACACCGGGCGGGCCGGCGGCGGGACTGTCAACGCCTGTCAACGGCTGTCAACGCGGCCCGTTGACACCTTCTCGGGCGTCGTGAGCTGCGGAAACGTCGCCGTCGGGGGCGGGTGTCAACGTGTCAACGCTTCCGGTCACCTCCGCCACGGCGCGGGGGTGCAGCTCATACCGGCCGTCCGGCCCGTTGCGCACCCACCCGAGGGCGGCCAGCTCGGCGAGCACCGCCGACACCTCATCGGACTTCGGCAGCCGCCGCGACACCCGGCGGTGTAGCTCCCGGCGGGTGAAGGTGGCCATGCCCTTGCTGGTGAGGACGCCGAGCACGTAGCGGGCGTTCTCCATCGCGCTATCCGCGCCGATTGTGGTGAGCGCGGCCCGGTAGTGCGCGGCGAAGAACTCCGCGAGCCTCACGGCGTCGGCCATCCGGTCGGCGTCGATCGGCCGGCGCCACGCGTCGCCGGGGTGGTGGGCGACGTGCAGCAGACCGGCGAGCCGCAGCGTTGCGCCGGACAGCTTGTTGCCCCATTCCCGCATGTCGTAGAGACCACCGCCGGGCCGTAGCTCCACCTCGACCGCCTCGGCGGCGGCTCGCCGCACCTTGCCGGCTTCCTCGGTGAGCACGACGACGGCGGGGTCTTCCCACTCGGCGAGGGTGGCGGCCAGGTCGTGCACGCGGTGCCGGTAGCCGGCCATCACCGCCTCAGGCACCGGCTCACTGTCGACCGCCCGATACCCGGCCAGCGATCGGGGCAGGGCGAACAGGAACCGGGCCGGTAGCCCTCGGCCGGCTAGATCGGCGTTGCCGCCGAACTTGCGCAGCACGGTCGGTTGCGCCATCACGCACACCGTCAGGGCCGGCTTGTCGACCGAGGCACCTTCGCGGGTCTGCCGTTCGTTGCTCATCGGCTGCCCCGCGTGACCCTTTAAGTAGGGGTCAAGGTTCGGCGCACCCGAGTAGCGGCCGGCGAGGGTGTCAAAGATGCCGCCCTCATCCGAGATGATCGCCATACGGCCACCGTTGGCGGCCATCAACCCGATCAACGCCTCGGGGGTGGCGTCGTCCACGATGAGTTTCGGCAGGCCGGGAACGGTGATCGCCTCGGCTGCGATCGCGGCGGCTACCGCCTCGGCTGCCGCCTCATCACGTTTGCCCGGATCGCTGGCTTTGGCCGCTGCCGTCTTGGCCTGTTCGGCGTGCCGGTCGGCGATATCGCGCAGTGCTGCGGCCTCGGCGATCCTCGGTCGCATCGCTTCGGCCAGCGTCGACTGAGCGGCGAACAGCGGCGCGGTCATGGCCCGATGTACTGGGCTTTTGCGTTCGCCGGGGCCGGCGATGACTGCGGCGAACACGTTCACCGGCTCCCGCCACCCCGCGACCGGCTCCACCTCCAGGCGGCCACCCGCGCACGCCGAGAGCACGGCAACGGCGAGGGTGCCGGCCATCGCCGGATCGGTCTGCGTGAACCGGGCAACGCCGGTCACCATGTCGCCGAGCCAGCGCGGGAACACGTCGACCGGGAACGGCGGCGGCGCGGCGTTCGGCCCGGTCAAGGGCACTGGAACATCCCACAGCGGGCCGCCCGCGGATTCCTGTTCGGCGGGTTGCGGGTGGTCGGTGACCAGGTGCAGACGGGCGGGCGTCATGCGGCACGTCCTTCCGTGAACGGTGCGGCGGATCGGGGTCGGGTGACAACCGGGGTTGTCGGCGTGCGCGCCAGCTCGGCCAGCAGCGCCATCTGTTCGGGCATGCCGCGCGTGCCGTCGAGAGGCCGGCGGGCGTGCGGCCACACCGCCGATACCGGGTCGGCGTAGTCCCGGCCGGCAAGCACGGTCACGGTGCCGGCCACGTCGATGCCGAGCCGGCGGGCCTGTGCGCGCAGCGTCGGCACGGTGACCGCGCCGGGTTGGCCCATGCGCAGCTCGTATGGCTCGATCACGGTGTCCGGGGTGAGCAGCCCGTATCGGGCGGACAGGATGACCAGCCGACCGCCGAGCCGGTTCGCCGCGCGGCGGCACGCCCGGTGGTAGCTGCCGGTGTACATGCGGTCAGCGGGCGCAGGGTGGTCGAGCTTTCCGCTGCCACAGGGCACGATCACCACCGCGTCGTCTCGGCCGGTGATGGTGCGCCGCATGCGGCTGTTCACCGCCTCGGCGTATGCCTTGCTGGCTGCCTGCCGAGTGGTGCCCAGCGTCCGGCCCACCTCGGCATACGACCATCCGTCGATGAGCACCAGGTCGACCGCGATCCACTCCCGCGCTTGCCGGCAGGCGGCTTCAAGCGCGGACAGCGCGGCGAGGGCATCCGAGGGCGTCCGGGCCGCAGCGAGAGCGGCGGCGTGACCGGCAACGTGACCGGTTGCCGCGTCGAGCTGGGGCGCGCGGTGACAACTACGGTTGTCGCCGGGCCGGCTCACGCGGCCACCGTCCGAGGCCGCTTACTGCCGGCTGCGAGGCCAGATCGGACGGTGCGGTACGCCTCGGCGGTGGCCAGCCCGGCGCTGACGCCGGCCTGTTCCAGCACGCTTTGGGCGTCGTCTTCGGCGAGCGCCCCACCGGCCACCAATTGCCCGAGGGCTACGGCGGCGATGTAGAGCACCCGGTTGCGCTCACCCTTGCCGGCGGTCGCCACCCGCTGCACCTCGCGGTTGACGGCGGCCCGCACGTACGCGCCGCTGCGGTCGGTGGGCAGGTCGACCACCACCGGCCGTTGCGGCGGCAGCGGTGCCGGCGTCAACCGGTCAGCCAGCCACCCGGGCAGCGGTGCGGGGTCGGTGTCCAGGTCGACCACGTAGGGCCGGCCGGCGACCGTCGAGCCGGCGGCGACGACGTAGCCGCCGTGAGCGCGGGTGTCGACCATCGGGCCGAGGCTGCCGGCGGTGTTGCGCAGCTGCGGCCCGCCGCTCGGGTGGCGGTAGTAGAGGTGCGTGCCGCCTCGGCCGGTGGTCACGGTGTACGTCGTGTCGATGCCGGCCCCGTGCCCGGCGGCGAGGTCGGCGAGGGTGTCCAGCCCGGTCGGGCCGGTGGTGTCGTCCTTGGGCACGTCCAGGTCGACCACCACCAAGCAGGACGGGCCGCAGGCGAGGCCGATGCCGTAGGGGCGGGCCGACCATGCGCGGTGGATGCGGTCGGGGTTGGTGGTGGCGCGGGGCTCCCACCCGACGTGCTGGCCGGCGGTGCGGCAGCGGGGGTCGCGGCCGGTGCACTGGTCGGTGGGGTGGTCGGGGAACGCGGGTCGCTTGTCGTCGGGGCGGAGGGGGAAGACGCGCCAGCCGCGTTCGGCGTGTGCGAGCGCGGCGGTGAGCAGGTTGGCGGTCGGCACGAGGTGCCTCCCTTCCTTGCTGGTGAACGGGTGCAGTGGTGTCGATGGGGGTTCGGGCTGCCCGGCCACGGCGGCGGGTGTGTGGGCGGGGCAGCGCAGCCCTTGCAGGTAGGGGCGCAGGTTGTCGGGGTGGTGGCAGTAGCGGGCGGCGGTGCCGATCCAGTGGCCGCACCGCCCGCCGGTCACCGGCCGGCCCGCCTCGGTCGGGGCCGGGCGGCGATCGCGGCGGCGGTGACGGCTTGGCGCATGTCGCCGAGTAGCCCGACCAACTGCCGGCGGGCGGCCAGCTCGGTCGGGGCGAGCGCGACCCTGACGCGCACCTCGGCGTGTTCGCGGCCGGCTGCGGTGCGGACCCTGACGAGGACGGCGCGGGCGCGGCCGGCGTCGACCACGATTTCGTCGGAGCGGTGCTCGCCGAGGTTGCAGCGGTGATCCCTGCCGCACCAGTCGGTGTGCCCGGTGCGGCGGTTCACCGGTTCGCCTCGGTGCGCAGCCGGTGGAAGTAGTTGAAGACGCGCCGGCCGGTGCGCAGCCGGTAGCCCCGGTCGCATCGCCGGCAGGCACGCGGCCGGCGGAGCACGCGGGTGGTGATCCGGCCGGTGCCGGCGCACCGCTTGCAGATGGTGAAGGGGCTCACCCAGCACAGTCCGGCGTAACCGAGGGTGACGGCGGCGGGGATCGCGGTGAGGACGATAGCGGCGGTCAGGTGGGGGTTCACGGCAGCCTCCCGGGCCGGTTTTCGGGTGCACGGGGCCGTGAGCTGCTAGCTACTAGCGCGCAGCTCATGATTCGGATCGGGTGCTAGCGGGGGTGCTAGCGCTAGCAGATCGGGCCGCTAGCGCTAGCACCCTCGCGGCGGGTTAGCCGGCGGACCGCTTCCGGTCACGCTCCGCGATCGCGGCGAGTAGGTCGGTGTGCTTGATGCCGCGTCGGGTGGTGGCCTTGCCGTCGATGCGCCGGCCCACGTCGCCGACCTTCACCGCGGGGTGGGGCTTGAGGGCGGTGGTGAGCTGCGCGGCTTCCCACCCGCCGTAGACGTCGGGCCGCAGCTCGGCCAGCAGCGTGCACAGCGTCTCGTTCCAGGCGGCCTTGTCGTCGCCGGGCCACACGCGGGCCAGGTCGCCGAGCACGTCCGCCACTGGGGCAACGTCGCGGGTCTGCTCGTCCAGCTTTGGCAGCGTTCCCGCCGTGGTCCGCAGCGCCACCGCACGGGTCACGATGCGGGCGGCGGCGGTGGTGTCGACGTAGAACGACCGCACCGCCGACGCCTTCGGACCGAAGCCCCGCAGGATGCCCCACCCGGCTTCGATGACCGGCTGGAAGACCGTCGCCCGGTAGCCGTTCTTGTACGCCGAGGTGCCGAGGATCATGTCGTTCGCGGTCTGGTCGGCCACCGACAGGCAGAACCGGGAGTTGACATTGCGGGTGATACCGGTCGGCAGGCTGTCCTTGTCGGGGATCTGCGTGCCGATCAGGATGATCACGCCGAGCGCGCGGCCGAGCTTGATGACCTTCTCCAAGATTTCGCCGGCTTCCTTGCCGTACTTGCTGGTCATCAGCTCTTGCAGCTCATCGAACCACGCCACCAGCGGGTGAAGGCCGGACCCCTTGAGCGACGCCAGTTCCGGCGTCACCTTGTTCTCCGGGGCCTTGCCCAACCTCGCATAGTGCTCGATCCGCTTCGAGCGGCGGCGGCACTCCTCATACAGCCACTCGATGAAGGCGAAGCAGCGGGCGAGGGTGTCGTCATCGAAGCCGTTGCCGTACTCGGCCATCACCGGCTCCAACACGGCGAAGTCGCCGACACCCTTCAACTCGTAGCCGCGGATCTCGGTACGCGCGTCCAGGGCGGCGGCCAGGATCAGATCCCGCAGCGCGAACGTCTTCCCTGATCCGGGCTGCCCGCCGAACAGGTAGTTGCGGAACATCAGGTCCACCGCGACCGTGTCCAGGCGCGGGGTGGTGGCGAACGGGAACGCCTTGAACACGTCCACCTTCGCCGACTCCGACAGCAGCGGCCACGGCGGCTGCTTCATCTGCGACGCCGGCTCATACCCAACCCACAACGCCAGACGCCCCGTGTGACCGGTCGCCGGCTCGGGCCACACCTGGTCGAGGGGCAGCCGCATCGCTGAGGCCAGCTTGCCCCGCCGGGCGACCACCTCGGCGGCCTCCACCCCATAGGGCAGGTCCACGACGGCCAGGTGGCCGGGGCCGTCGCGGTGAATGTCCACCGGGAACGAGATCGCCTTCGGATCCTTGGCGACCGCGCTGTTGATCGCGGCCATCTGCAACGAGGTCAGCGCCCGCCGGACGAGGTCGGCGGTCAGCTTGCGGTATCGGGTGCCCTCGGTAACCCGGTCGGTGAGCGGCTTGTCCGCCGGCCGGCCGAGCGTGGCCAGCAGCGGCACCACCACCGCGAGAGCGACCCACCGCCACCACGACGGGCCGAGTGCCAGCACGATTGCCCCGGTGACGGTCGCGCCGGCACCGGCGGCGAGCACCCACCACCGCCACACCGACTGACGCTGCCGGCGGGCGTCCAACTTGAGCCACACGTCCGCCTCACCACGCGACGCGGCGGCCTGCCGCAGGTGCCAGTTGCCCTCTTCCGCGCTGGCCCAGTGCAGCGCCCGGCCGAGCCCGCGGAACAGGCCGACCGGTGCCCACACAGCCGTCTTGGCCGCGTACTTGGGCAGGCGCACCGCGTGGTAGGCGGCCACGTAGCCGGCATCCTTCGACTGGTGCCGCACGGCCGCGCGCAGGCCGCGCCACGAACGCGCCCACTCGGCCAGGATCGGCCGGCGCTCCCGCTGCCGAGCCAGCACCTCCGGCGGGATGTCCTCGGCCGCGTCGACCAGCCCGCCGACGCGCTCGGGGCCGTCCTCGATCGTCTCGGCGTCCTCGCCGCTGTCGTCCTCGCCGGTGTCCTCGGCCGGCGGGCGGGGCTGCGGCACCCGGCGGGCGCGGGCGTGGTCCAGGTCGACCACCTCGGCGTCCGGGCCGGTGATGTCGGCCTCGGCGGCCTGCCAGTCGAAACGGTCGCCGGGTTCGTTGTTCGGGGCGGTCATCGGTTCTCCTTCCCGGTGCGGATGGCAGCGATGGGGGCGCAGAGGCGGGCGTACTGGTCGATCTGCCAGGCCGTGGTGCGCATCAGGCCGCGCTCGGCGAGCGCGGCGGCCACGGCGGTGAACTCCCGCTCGTCGGGCCGGTCGTACTCCTGCATGCGGATCGGCAGGTCGACCCACTCGGTGCCCTGGCTGTACTGGATGAGCAGGGTGTAGCCGCCGCACGCGGCGGCGGCGATCGTGGCTCGCAGCGGAATGCCGAGCCAGATGGGGCGGCGGTGCCGCCACCGGGTCGCCGCTTTCCGCAGCGCTTCCAGGGGTGACAACATCAGGGGTCTCTCCAAACGGTGTGAATGCCGGACGGGAGGGCCGGCGGCACGGCGCAGGTTGGGAAGCCAGGGGCCGTGCCGCCGGGCGGCGCTAGTCGTGCGAGCGAACGAGGTGCGCGAGGGCGGCGCCCATGCCGAGCACCGCCACCGGCAGGCAGGCAACGGCGGTGGTGATCCACCACGGGGCCGAGGTGACGCCGGCCGCTTCCAACAGGTGGTAGGCGACCTGACCGAGCGCGCCAACCAGCAGTGAGGCAATCGCGGACCACTTGGCGAAGCGGCGTGCCCGCTCGGGCACCCGGCCAGACAGCCACACGTAAAGGGCGTAAGCGCCGTAGGTCTCCACGCCGATCGGCAGGGTGATCGCCGAGTTGATGGAGAAGCTGTCCCAGATGCCCGGCAGCGGGTGCACCACGCCGAATCCGGTGAGTCCGCCGAGTCCGACCCAGCCGGACCAGATGGCGACGAACGCCGGCAGCGCCAGCAGCACCACTGGCCACACCGCCGCCGGCCGGGCCGGCTTGGGCGGGGTGGGCGTGTCCGGGTGACCGACCGTGCTGGCCTCGGCGGGCGGGTCGGCCGGCGTGATCTCCGGCGCGGGGATCGGGTCCGGCGCGGCAGGGGGCACGGGCTCGGGTGCGACCGGCACCGGGGCCGGGTCGGTGGCGGGCTCGGCGGTGTCGACGGGGAACAGCTCCACCCGGTCGACCACGCTGCCGCGCTTGACCATCGCCGTGTGCAGCGCGTCGACGCGGGCCTGCCGGTCGTGCTCGTCGCGCAGCCGCGACAGCAGCTCGTCGGCCTTCGGCGCGCCAATGCGGTACTCCCGCATCAGCCGGTTGCGCGAGGGCAGGTCGCCCAACTCCCGGGCGAGCGTGCGGGCGGCGGGCAGCAGCGCTTCGACGGGCTGCGGGTACTTGGTGCCGTTGATCGTGGGGGCGGTCATGCTGCGTCCTCCTGGGGGAAGGCGCACGCGAGGCATTCGCCCAGCGAGCGCGGGATGTAATAGGGCCGGACCGTGCCGCAGGTCGGGCAGGTTCGGCGGGCCGTGAGTGCCTTGCCGATGGCGGCGCGTTGCGCGGGGGTGGCGGTGCGCTTCGGCGCGGCCAGGTCGAGCCGGTAGAGGTAGGCGGCGCGGGTGCCGCCGACGCCGCGCCAGAGCACCTGAGCGGCGATCGGCTGACCACCGGGCCGCAGGCCAGCCGCGTTCAGTTGGCGGCGGGTGGCGTAGCCGGGCGGGGCACCCTTCCACCAGTAAGTGGGGATGCCGTACCGCGCTCCGTCCGGATCGAAGTAGGCGGCGCGGATGCGCGACATCAGGCCGCGCGGCGCGGGTTGGTGCGGGTGGCGGTGTCGGTGGCGGCGCGGGTCACGCGGGCCTCAGCCCGGCGCAGCCGCCGCCAGTCCAGCGGGGTCGGGCCGCCGTGGTCCTCGGCGTAGATCAGGGTGATCTCGGCGTCCAACACGTCCAGCTCTGCCGCGATCAGCGGCCACTCCGCGTCGATCGCGGCCAGGTCGGCGGCGGTCGGTTCGGCGGTGACGGGTGCAAGGTGCGTACGCACGGGGGAACCTCCGGTGAGTCGATGAAGTGGGGGTACGCCCGGGGTGCGACCAGACCGGCCGCACCCCGGGGGCGAACAGGAATCAGGGGCAGAAGCAACCGCGCGCCAGACCCGGCCCGCTCGCCCCGCTCGCCCGGGATCTACCGGGGTCGACCACCGTGTGGCTCAAGGCGGGGATGCCGCAGACGGATCTACGCGGCGCTTCTGCTGTGAAGTTCTCAATGAACGACCACACGACCGGCCCGTAAGCGCGCAGCGCAATGCGCCGCCTTCCCCGGCTTCCGCTCGGCTTGTCGTACCTGGCTAGCCAGGTGCAACGAGATGAACGTAGGTCGGCTTGGCTAGTCAGGTCAAGAGGGCGCGGCGAACTTTCCTAACTTGGCTAGTCAGCGCTACCGTGAGCGGGTGAGCGAGAACCTTGACTTCCTCGGCGAGCTGGATCCCGACGACCCCAAACAGGCCTCGCAGCAGATCGCTAACAAGCTGCGGGCGGCCATCCTCACGCGTCGACTCGCGCCCGGCGACAAGCTGCCGTCGCAGCCCGAACTAGCCACCCGCTACGGCGTCGCACGAGAGACGGTCAAGCGGGCATTGGACCTGCTCCGGGCAGAGCGGCTGATCGTGTCCCGGCAGGGCAGCGGCGCGTTCGTTCGCGCGCAGACACAGCGAGCGGTTGAGCTGCGTCCGCACATCGAAGCCTCGTTTGACCGACCTCACGTCACCATCGACTTCGCTGGCTTCTCGGGTGAGACGCTGCGCGACGCGCTAGCCGAAGCACTCGACAAGGTGCGCGTCGGCCGGCTGGTGCCGGAGACGATTGCCGTGCGGGTCCTGATCTCCGACATGGCCGTACCCATGGCGCTGCCGGCGCGGGCCGAGACGCAGGCAGACGATCCAGCAGTACGCGAACGGGCGGAACGGATCACCCGCCGGGCCGCGGACGGAATCATCGATCAGGTCGGCGAGCTGGGCGACCTCGGCCTCATCCGGTCAGCCACCGTTAGTGTGCGGCTGCATCGGGCGTCTCCGCTGTTCAAGCTCTACATCCTGAACGGCGAAGAGGTGTTCTACGGCTTCTACCCAGTCGTTGAGCGCACCGTCTCGATCAAGGGTGAGCCCATGGCGATCTACGACCTCATGGGCAAAGACGTGCCGCTGTTCCACTACGCGGTGACCGACGACGACGCCTCGCACGGAACGCAGTTTGTGGAGGCTTCTCGTCAGTGGTTCGACTCGGTGTGGTCGACCATCGCCTACCGGTATGACGGATGAGCGCCGACCTGGGCCGGCTGCTCGCCGGGGTCGGCGCGGTGCTGCTCGACTTCGACGGGCCGGTGTGCAGCGTCTTCGCCGGCTACCCGGCCCCGCAGGTTGCCGCCGAATTAGTCGACGTGCTGAGGCGGCATGGTGTTGACGTGCCGCCGGACTTCGCCAGCGAGCCCGACCCGCTTGAGGTGTTGCGCCGTACCGGCGCGGCCGGCGACCATCGCACAACGCGGGCGGTGGAGGATGCGCTCTGTGCAGCCGAGCGTCGGGCCGTCGAAAGTGCCGAGCCAACGCCGTACGGCCGTGAGGTCATCGTGGCTGCCAGGCAAGCCGGGATGCCGGTGGCTGTAGTCAGCAACAACTCGGCCGGCGCGGTGACCGCCTACCTGGCAGCGCACCGGCTAGCCGGATACGTCTCGCCGGTGGTCGGCCGGGCCTACGCCGACCCGGAACGCATGAAGCCCAACCCGGAACCGATCCTGCAAGCCGCCCGTGCCCTCGGTGAGTTGCCGTCGGCGTGCGTGCTGGTCGGCGATTCACTGTCAGATATCGAAGGCGCACGGACCGCCGGGGTCGCGGTGATCGGCTACGCGAATCGTGCAGGAAAGGCCGACGCCTTCCGGACTGCTGGCGCAGACATGGTGATCACGAGCATGGCAGACATAGCGCGCGGCCTAGTTGATCGGCTGGCTAGCTAGCCGCGCCGGTGAGCAGGTCAGTCCGCCGCAAACTCGTTGGGGCCTGGTTGAATACGCACGGTCACAGCCGTCCAGGGCCTTAGAACAAGCGTTCGACAAGTTTCGACATCTGGTCTATGATCACCGTCTGATGTTCAAGGATCACTGATCGCTTACATGCTGATACTGGTGGTCACGCGGGAAGGATGAGGGTCGTGGGAGACCGGAGCCGGATCGAGTGGACCGAGGCGACATGGAATCCATCGACGGGTTGCGACCGCGTATCACGCGGCTGCGATAACTGCTATGCACTTACCTTGGCCAAGCGGCTCAAGGCAATGGGGCAGCCCAGGTATCAGAATGACGGGGATCCACGAACCTCTGGACCGGGTTTCGGCGTGACCTTGCATTACGACAGCTTGACGTTGCCGGAGAAGTGGCGGCGACCACGGGTGGTATTCGTCAATTCCATGAGCGACCTCTTTCATGCTCGCGTTCCTGTTGACTTCATCAAAAGGGTTTTCGACACAATGTCCCGCACTCCTCAGCACACCTATCAGGTGTTGACGAAGCGGGCGCTGCGCCTTCGACGGATTGCGGACGTACTTGACTGGCCTCCAAACGTTTGGATGGGGGTATCAGTAGAGGACTCCGCAGTTATTGACAGGGTCGACCACCTACGGGAGGTGCCGGCCGCTGTTCGATTCCTCTCCTGTGAGCCGCTTCTGGGGCGGCTCGACTCGTTGAATCTTGATGGAATTCACTGGGTTATTGCTGGGGGTGAAAGCGGTCCCCAGTTCCGACCAGTCGACCCCGACGCAGTTCGCGCGTTGCGGGATCTTTCCGTCACTGCTGACGTTCCATTCTTTTTCAAGCAGTGGGGAGGTGCGACGCCAAAGGCTGGCGGCCGTACCTTGGATGGCGAGGTTTGGGACCAAATGCCACGGCCAGTCGTCCCAGTCGATGCGAGCTTTCTTCCGACTCTCGTCTAGGTAGAGCGGAAGGTTATCCGGGTCCGCCCTGCTGGAAAGCCGGAACGTCCAGGGCGGTCGACGGAAATCGCGCCAGCCTTCTCCAGGGGGCTAAGAACGTACTTTCTCAAGTGAGCCGGGCGGTATGGAGTGTGCACGAGGACGTACCCCTCCAGCTCGTCCACGAGTACCGTCCGGCCCGCGAACTTGTCGAGGAGGGCAGCACGGAGGGGCTCCGATACTAGGTCTCCCTCTGTGAACAGGATGTCTTGACCCGCGAGCCGGTCCGAGAACGTGTACCCGCCGCCAGCATCCACCCTCCACATTGCGTCCTTCATCAGTTGAAGGCCCTTAGTGTTCCGGGTGCCATAGAACAGGTAATAGATAATGTTGCCTGTGTTGTTCATCATTCCGAATGACTGAACATAGTCGAAGCCGCAGCGTTCCTTGAGTTGCCGTTCGTACAAGTCGTGCAGGAACTGAAGCCGTGCCTGCCCCTGCAAGCCTTCAGCTCTAAGGAAATCCTCTGTCCCGTAGAGTTCCCGGAATCGGTCGTCGATCTGTCCCGAGGTGGCGAACCGAACGGCGGTGTTAACGATGTAATTTACGAACAGCTCGCATCGGTTGAAAGACAGAAGGTCGGCAAGCAAATCCATTGGCAGGCCGGTAACGCCGAATGGGTCAACAAAAGCGAATGTCGGAGCTAGTTGGGCCTTCTGGGTCTTCAGTGTCTCTAGGATATCCTGCGCTGTCTGCTCAAATTCGTTGTTCTTGATGGAGACCTTTACGTTGCTCGGCCAGTCTCCTCCGCGCTCGTCAGCGAACCTTTGAATTTCTTCCTTGAGGTTGTCTGCCCGATCGCGTCCCTGCTCACAAAAAATGAAGAGGAACTCGCAGTCCTTCATGCGCGGGAAGTAGCTGTGATCCAGCAAGGTCGAGAGGGCGATCAGCGGAGAGCCGGGCTCGCCATTCTTGTACCTACCAGGACCGGCAAAACCGTCAAGGAAAACGACCCGGCCATGGTAGGTGGACAGTACGGGGAACCATCCCGCGAGGTACTGGCGGAGGATGTCGTGTTTTGCCTTGGTGTGAGGGTCGAGTTCCCAGAGCGTTGTGCGCGGTGTCCCTGAAGCCACTGAGCCCCCTCATGATCGCTGGTGACTCATATGTTAGGAGACGTTGACGGTCAGTGATACCCCTCCGCGATCCGTAATGTCCCATAAGAGCGAATCTGGCTGCAGAACTTCATTTTTGATCCACTCGGCGGAGTTGCCATCGGCCGTCCCGGTCGCAGGCTTGTCGCTCCGGGCGGATCGCGTGCGGAGCGCCGGTCGCAGCAATGCAGCCATCAAGACTCTCGGGCGCTCGTACGCCTGTACGATCCACTGCTGTGAGGGAGCAGGTGGGGCGCTGGTGGAACGGGATGTGGGGCCGACTCGCGCGTCGTGACATCTGGCTCGCTCGGGAGGTGCGATGGCATGTCGTCGCCAGGGCCGGCGACTCGGAGGCTGGCAAGGTGCTCCGGTGGGAGTTCGACACGGAGGATGAGGCGCGCCAGATGGTGCAGCGTCTGCTCCGGGCTGATGGCGGTCAGTGGCGCGAGCAACCAAGCAAGGCAGCGGAACCCCCGACGTGACGCCGCACCGGTCACGTTCGGCGACGTGCGGCAAATCAGCGGCAACAGGCGGGCGTGGCGAACCGTTCACACTGGTCAGCGGCGTAGGGGTGATGGTCTTGAAAACCGGTAAGGCAGCGATGTCTTCGTGGGTTCGAATCCCACACCCTCCGCCTCCTTGACCAGCAAAACACCCCTGACCAGCGCGAACGCCGGCCAGGGGTGTTTTTCCTACGGTGTCCCGAGCGTTACCGCTGCGGCTGGCTGCGTTGTCTGTCGACGGCGCGTCCGAGGTCGACCATCGTGCGGACGTGTTCACGGCGTTGGACCGCGAGCACACCGATCGCGAGCGTGACGAGCGGCACGCCGACCAGTGCGATCCACTGGACGGGCCGGAGATGGATCGCGTGGTCCAGGTGGCCGTTGGAGGTCATCCAACCGGCAAGGGTGGCGTTGATGAGCACCATCAACGAGATCACCGGTGCGAACAGGGCTCCGATGCGCAAGCGCAGGGGTGCGGCGAGGCTGGCGACGGAGATCAGACCGATCAGGCCGGCGGTCGTGATGCCGGCCAGATACAGCCACATCACCGCGTCGGACGTGGCCTCCAGGTCGTAGAAGACGTACACGGCCTGACCCTGCCCGGTGGAGAGCGTCGGGGGACGGTTGAGCCGATTGGACAGGAAGACCGCTCCCACGATGGCTGCCGCGAGCAGGAGCGCCGACATGCGTCGTGCACCGAGCAGGGCGAATGCGCGGCGGCGCGACGCGGGGATGGTGAGCGTGGCCGCAGCGATCAGGGTCAGCGTGAACTGCCACAGCGTGTTCACCACCGATACCGGGTCGTCTTCGTAGCGCAACGTCAGTGACGTGGCCTCGGCGATGACGGCGATCCAGGCGAGTCCGGCAGCTGGCCACCGCCAACCCGCCGCTATCGCGGCACACACCGTCCCCCAACCGGCGAGCCGCGCCCAGTCGACGGCTTCCCGCTGCCATCCCGGACCCGACACGGTCGGGAAATGGGGGTACTCCGTCAGGGCGTGCAACGACAGCGTGAAGAGTGCGAACGCGGTCAGCAGCCCGGTCACTGCTGCCGCGTCGGCCCAGCCGGCTCGCGTCGGCCCTCGGCCGGTGTTGTGGAGCCGGACGCGTAGTGCGCCGGCCAGAAGGTTCCACGCTTCTGCGAGGCCGGGGCGCCGTTGGTGGGGCGGAGCGCCGGCGAGCAGTACCGCCAGCATCTCCTCCTCGTACACCCGGCGGTGCTCCCAGGGATATGCGGCGAGCAGCAGCCGGTAGCGGCGTTCGAGGTCGGTGGCGCTCACGCGATGCCCCCGTCGGCAAGCAAGCCGCTACGGCCAAGCCGAGCGCTGGCCGCTTCGGCGTTGTGCCGAAGGCGCGCGACCTCGGCGGCAAGACGCCGCGCCCCCAATGCCGTCAGCCGGTAGTAGCGACGCAGCCGAGACTGCACCACCTCCTCCCGGTCCACCTCGATCCATCCATCGGCCCGCAGTCGGTCCAACACGGCGTAGAGGGTGCCTGCGCGCAGGCGGACCCGGCCGTCGGAGATCCGCTGAACGTCCTCGATGACCCCGTAGCCATGCTGCGGCTTCTCTGCCAGTGCGGTGAGGATCAAGAACGTGGGCTCTCGCAGCGGCTGATCGCTCATGCTTCGCAGCATATACCGGTAGTCGGTATATACAAGCTCCCGGCGCACCGGACGATCGTCCGACCTCACCGGTCCGGCGGGCAGTCGAATTCGATGCGAAGTTTGTCGAGCTCATCCGCGATTTGTTTGCCGGTCGGGCTCTGCGGGGGAGTGTCCTGGTAGGTGTCGTCGAGGGTCGTCACGATGCCGCACCACCTGTGCTCGGACTCCCGAGCGACGGCGTTGGCGTAAATCATGGACGAGGCGGCAGCGAGGGCCGCGAAGACAAACGAGGCGACGAGGATTCGCCAGGCACGGTGAGTCATTGTCGGTCACCCGCCCCTGATGGTGATGATGACGGCGGCGGCGGCGAGTCCGGCAGCCGAGGCGATGAGAGCGAGCTGGTTGTACCGCCGCCACCATTGTTGCGCAGCGAGATCAACCCCACGCCCGCCGGGATTCCAAGGATCGCGAGGAAAGTCCCCAGGAGCACCGGACTTGCCTGCCCCGGGGGCGCGACCGCCGTCTGGTGCACGATTCCACCGAGCCCGACGAGAATGCAGCCGCCGTCTAGGCATACGCGGATCATTCGTTCTGTCTTCACTGCTCACAGTCCCTAACCTTTCGCCACCACCAGATGGCTGCCCTGCTGCTGTCGAGTCAACAGCGAGGTGTCCGTTGGTCACACCACGAAAATGATGTGGCTGACGTGAGTCCGGATGGGCTGAGAAAGGTCAGCGAGCCGGCGCCAGTCCAGGTGACGCACCGCGCCGGGCGCTGATTCCACAGTATCGAGCGGAAACGGTAAACGGCCAGGTCAGAGGCCTGCTCGCCGCCCGTCCTAGCGTTGGCGGTCAGCAACTTGACAGAACTTCGACCCGGAAAAGGAGTGTCGGAGCCGTTACCGAGCGCCATGGATGGAACGGGCGCGCCGCGGCTTTTCCGTTACTCCGGCGGGTCCGCCGAGCGCCGCTCCTGGCGGATCTTCTCCTCGGCCAGGCGCTCGACCGCGCGGCGGCGCTCCTCGGCGATAGCCCGCTCGTCCGGGCGTCGTCGGACCGCGGTCACGACCGCGACCACGAAGTCACGCCAGATGCGGGTCACGAGGCTTCTCCCAGCGCTGTTGCTATAGGACAACGGTAGTGAGCCGAACGGTCCATCGACACCTGGCGCTTCCGGTCGATTGCTGGGCCGCGGCGGGGTAAGAAGGGCGCAGGACTTTGCGCGCAACATCGGAAGGACGCGTCTCGATGACCTTGGAACGATCGATCGCCCCGGACCCCTACGAGCTGCTGCCGACCGTGCCGTCGTTCACCCTGAGCAGTGACGACGTGCAGAATGGCGAGCCGATGGACGTGCGGCACGCGCACGGCAGCACCGGCGGCGAGAACATCTCCCCTCAGCTGAGCTGGTCGGACTTCCCCGCCGACACCCGCAGCTTCGCGGTGACCTGCTACGACCCCGACGCCCCGACCGGCAGCGGCTTCTGGCACTGGGTGCTGGTCAACGTGCCGGCCACCGTCACCCAGCTGCCACGGGGTGCGGGCGGCGGCGGAGGCACCGACCTGGGCGGGGCGTTCGCCGTCCGCAACGACTACGGCGAGCAGGGTTACGGCGGCGCCGCGCCGCCGGCCGGGGACCGGCCGCACCGCTACGTCTTCGCGGTGCACGCCCTGGACGTCGACCGTCTCGACCTCACCCCGGACGCCAGCCCCGCCTACGTGGGCTTCAACCTGACGTTCCACACCCTGGCCCGCGCGGTCATCCGGCCCACGTACCAGATCAAGGAATGACCTGACCGGCGACCCGGCGGTTGGCGGGCTGACCGCCAACCGCGGGGTCGACCAGGAGAGCGGGTTCAGGCCGGGACCCGGGCCACGGCGAAGACCGACTGCCCGAAGGGCGGGCGGACCAGCTGCTCGGCGGCCTTGGTGGCGGGCAGCACGACGGTGTCGTAGACCTTCACCATCGGGCCCTCCTTCGGCATCAGCCGGAACACCTTGGTCGCCATGAAGTACCCGAGCAGACCGAGCGCGTTGGCATAGTGGATCTTCTCCACGGTGAGCCCGGCGTCGGTCATCGCCGCGGAGAGGGTCTTCTTGGTGTAGCGGCGCACGTGCCCGGTGGCGATGTCCGCCGGGCTCATCGCGAACTCGAAGGCCGGCACGATGATGATCACCGCTCCGCCGGGCCGGACCAGCTCGCGCATGCTGCTCAGCGCGCCCACGTGGTCGTCGATGTGCTCCAGCACGTTGTACGACACCGCGGCGCTGTAGTCACCCCGCTCCGAGTGCGGCAGCAGCATCTCCCGCACGTCGATGCCCGGGTGGTCGGCCAGCCGCTCCTTGAGCTGGACCAGCCGATCCGGGTCCGCCTCGGTGGCGGTGAACCGGGGCAGGCGCTCCGCCCACTCCAGCGCGTAGTCGCCGAGCCCACTGCCGATCTCGATGGGGTTGTCGCCCAGATAGGGCACGGCCAGCTCGACGAACCAGCGGCGGTGGTTGACCGCTGTCGCGAGGCCCTCCAGCACCTCGGACTGGACACGCTGGTCCCCAGTGATTTCTGCCATGCGTCGATTCCTCACGGTATGAACTCGACCCGCGCCTGACCGACAGAGTGAATCATCCGCGCGGGGGGCAGAAGAATCGGGGCAACGTGGTGGCCGAATTGCGGTCGGGGGGTGGCACGTGATCGGCGGTCAGCGAACCCGGCACATAGTACGGCAGTACCGCGAAACATGTCACGGTGCTGCCATACGCTGACTACGCTATGAATTGTTATGACTACACCTGATTCGGACCTCCCCGCCGGCGCTTCCGGGGCCGGGGCGGAGGGCGGGCCCGACCGGGGCGACGACGCTGGGCGGGGGCGGCGGATCGACGTCCTCGCCGTGCTGAGCTTCGTCGCGCTCGGCTTTTGGGTCACCGCGCGGCTCTGGCTCGACCCGCGCAACGGGGTCCGGGACAACCGCTCCGATCAGGCACAGTTCGAATGGATGATGGCGCACGGTGCGCGGGTGGTAACGCATTTCGCCTATCCGTTCACCTCGGACCGGATGAACGTCCCGGACGGCGTCAATCTCATGGCCAATACGTCCGTATTATCCGTGTCATTGCCAATGACGCCGATAACGATCCTGTTCGGGCCGCGTACCTCGTTCCTGCTCTTTCTCACTCTCGGGATGATCGCCACCGGCGTGGCCTGGTACTTCCTGCTTTCCCGGGTGCTGGTCGGCACGCGCGCGCCCGCCTGGCTGGGGGCGGCGTTCTGCGCGTTCGGGCCGGCCATGGTGTCGCACGCCAACGCCCACCCGAACATCGTGTCGCAGTTCGTGGTGCCCCTGATCATCTGGCGGACCCTGCGCCTCGCGGAGCCCGGCCGCTGGCTGCGCAACGGCGTACTGCTCGCGCTGGTGATCGTCTGGCAGGCGTTCCTCAATCTCGAGGTGCTGCTGATGGCCGCGATCGGGCTGGGCGCGGTGGTGGCCGCGCTCGCCATCGGCCGGCCGGAACTGCGTCGGCAGGCGCGTCCCTTCCTCGCCGGCCTGGGTGTCGCCGCCGCCGTCGCCCTGGTGCTGCTCGCGTACCCGCTCTACGTCCAGTTCTTCGGACCGGGGGCGTACACCGGGCTGCCCCGGCTGATCCGTGGCTACTCCAGCGACCTGGCGTCGTTCGTGGCGTACTCGCGCGAGTCGCTGGCCGGCAGCCCCCGGACCGCCGCCGGGTTGGCCAAGAACCCGACCGAGGAGAACAGCTTCTTCGGCTGGCCGCTGGTGGTGCTGGTGATCGCGCTGGTCTGGTGGCTACGGCGCAACGTGGTGGTGCTCGGCCTGGCCGTGCTCGGACTGCTCTTCGCGGTGCTCTCGCTCGGCCGTGAGGTGATCTTCGACGGGCGGGAGACCGGTGTGCCGAGCCTCTGGGCGCCGCTGGAGAACCTGCCGATCCTGCACTCGGTGGTGCCGACCCGGTGGGCGCTGGCGATCACCCCGATCGTCGGGCTGCTGCTCGCCTACGGCGCCGAGCGAGCGCGGGCGCTGGCCGCCCGACACCCGGTCGCCCGGCCGCAGATCCGCTTCGCGACGCTGACCACGCTCACCATGGCCCTGCTGCCCCTGTTGCCCACCCCGCTGCCGGCGACCCACTTCGATCCGGTCCCCGAGTTCGTCACCTCCGGGGCGTGGCGGCCGTACGTGACCGGCGGGCGCAGCGTGGTGACCCTGCCGCTGCCGGACACCAACTACGCCGAGCCGCTGCGCTGGTCGGCCGCGACCCGGCTGGACATGCCGCTGGCCCGCGGCTACTTCCTCGGCCCGGACACCCGGCCGGGCACGGACGAGGGCCGGGTCGCCCTCTTCACCGCTCCGCCCCGCCCCACCAGCAGCTTCTTCACCGTCATCCGGCAAACCGGCGCGGTGCCACCGATCACCCCGCAGAGCCGGGTGAACGCGGTCGACGACCTGCGGTTCTGGCGGGCCGGCGTGGTGATTCTCGGGCCGCACCGGCACGCGGACGCGCTGCGTCGTGGGATGACGGAGATGACCGGGATCCGACCGGTCTACCGCGGCGGCGTCTGGGTCTGGGACGTCCGACCGCTGACCGACTGAGCGGGCGGGTGGGGCGAGCGGGGCCGGTGGCCGACCCGCGAGCGTCAGTCCTGACGGACGCAGCAGCCCTGACAGACCTTCGGCCGCGGCAGGGTGAAGGCCAGGCAGCAGGTGCGTCGCTGCACGGTCGGCTCGCCGGCCGGCCCGGGCACCAACTCGACCAGGTCGCTCAGGTCGAGCGCGCCGAGCAGCGCGTCGATGGTCTCGACCGAGGGGCCGGGCAGGACGTCCGTGGCCCGCAGGATGCCGTGCGCGATGCCGGAGGCCACCGAGCCGAGCAGGGTACGGGTGCCGATCCGCACCTCCGCCTGTATCGACGCGATCATCGGGGCCAGGTGGGCGTCCAGCAGCGAGGCGCGGAGCGCGGCGAGCAGTTCCGCCTCGCCGGCGACGACCCGTACCTCGGGGTGGCCGGCGAGGGCCAGCGGGTCGCTGGGCAGCACCGCGACGGTCGTCGAGCGGCGCAGCCCGAGGGTGACCAGCGGCCGGTGGTCCTCGAAGTGGATCAGCACGTCGGACGGGTCGAGCAGCGGCACCCGCCGGGCCGAGGCCCAACCGAGCACCACCGGCAGCGCCGTCCAGTAGCTGTACGACTTCCAGGCCAGCGCGGCGCAGGCGTGCGGGGTGCCGCCCCAGCGCTGGGTGGCCGAGCGCAGGAACTCGGGCAGCCGGGTGCCGTCGACCAGGGTGGTCGCCGGGGCCCAGCCGAACTCGTCGGCGACCAGCAGGCCGGGGGCGAGCCCGGGCACGTCGTCGGTGCCGAACATGGCGCGCATGGTTGCCGTGACCGGGGCCAGCGGCGTGGCGGCGAGATCCCGCCCCGGCATCACCGCTGTCACTAGATCATCCCCTGTCCCCAACGCGGATCGTTGAGCTAAGGCTAGCCTAACCACAGTTTGCCGGTCTGAGGAAGGTCCGATCCCGGCCGGATCGGGAGTCCTGGGTCACCCGGCGCCGGTCCGTAAGTCCTGCTCGACGCCCTGCCGGTACTACCCTCGGCCGAGCCGGAGAAACGCCGGACCGCGCCCGGCGAGCGCGGCAGCATCGACGGCCATCGGTGGATTGTCAAGCAGAGTGTCGGCAAAGTGGCAGTTCCGTGTGCGTCTCGCCACGGAACGTGAAACTGAGACTCCCGGCCACGAGGAAGCCGATGACGACCTCCCCCCTCGATCGTGCTGCCGACTCCTTCGCCGCCGAGCTCGCCCGCCAACGGACCACGCGGGGACTGTCGAAGAAACAGCTCGCCGTGCTGATGGGCTTCGACCCGTCGTACGTCAGCCACGTCGAGGGGCGGCGGCACCGCCCGACCGAGGACTTCGCCCGGCGGGCGGAGGCCGTCCTGGAGGCCAGCGGCGCGATCTGGCAGCGCTTCCGCGAGTACGACGACCTGCGGCAGGCCCGCAACGGGCAGGCCCAGCGCGAGCTGCCGCTTCCCGGGCAGTGGCTGCCGCCCGGCACCGGCCTGGTCGTCGAGCGGGAGCTGGCCACCCTCGTGCACACCGACGACGGCTACCGGTGCGTGATCCGGCGGGAGCTGTACAACGCGGGCACCGAGCCGGTCACCCGCTACCTGGTCCGGGTGGCGGTGGACCGCTACCCCAACGACCCGGGCCGTTCCAACCGGCACCACCGGGAGCACCCGCTCACCTTCGCCGAGTTGCAGCTGCGCGCGCACCGGGACGACGGCGGCGGCGAGCGCGAGCCGATGCACTGGCGGGCCAAGCACGACCGGGACGCCTTCAAGGAGATCTGGCTGCTCTTCGAGAACGGCGACCGGCGGTTCCCGCTCTATCCGGGCGACCGGGCCACCATCGAGTACGCCTACCGGGTAGGGGCGGAGAAGTGGGGGCCCTGGTTCCAGCGGGCCGTCCGGCTGCCCACCCGGCATCTGGCCGTACGCCTGGACCTGCCGGCGGCCCTCGACCCGCAGGTCTGGGGCGCGGAGACCTCGCTCTCGGCGGAGGAGGGCCCGCTGCGCACCCCCGTCCAGCGGCACGACGACGGCGACCGCGCGGTCTTCGACTGGCAGACGGACGATCCGCCGCTGAACGCCCGATACCGGATGCAGTGGCGGTTCCGGGCCCGACCCGAGCCCGAGCACGACACCACGCCGGCCGGCCGGATCCGGCCGAGCGACCGGATGCGCGCCGCCGGGGTGCTGCAGCGCGGCGCCGACCTGCTGCGCCAGCCGGCACGGCCGCTCGACCTGCCCGCCGAGGAGCTGGTCGCCCGGGACCTGGTCGAGCGGCTCTCCGCCGCGCTGGTCCGCCTCGACGAGCTGCACCCGTTCAGCAAGGGAGTCGGCATCGCGGCGCCGCAGCTCGGCGTCGGCCGGGCGGTGGCCGTGGTCCGACCGCCGGACCGGGCCGCCGAGCCGGTCGTGCTGCTCAACCCCCGGGTGGTCGACGTCTCGCCGGACACCGACGAGCAGTACGAGGGCTGCCTCTCCTTCTTCGACTACCGCGGGCTGGTCCCCCGGCCGCTGCGCGTCGACGTCGAGCACGCCCCGTGGGACGGCAGCCGCATCATCACCTCGTTCGAGTACGGCATGGCCCGGCTGGTGGCGCACGAGATCGACCACCTGGAGGGGCGGCTCTACGTCGACCGGATGACGCCCGGGGTGCCGCTGGTGCCGGTGGAGGAGTACCGCGAGACCGGTCACCCCTGGCGGTACTGACCTCCCGGTCCGCCGCTGCCGTCGCGGTCCGCGTCCGGGATCGCGACGAGCGGGGGCCGGGGCGCGTGCCCCAGGGGGCAGGGGCACGCGCCCCGGATGGGGGGAGGAAAGTCTCTAGAGTTCGCCGAAGGTGTCGTACCGGATGTGCGGCGGCGGTACGTCGTCCGCGGCGAGCACCCGCAGGGTGGATCGGACCATCCGCGCCGAGCCGGAGACGTAGCAGTCGTGCGCCGTCCACGGGCCGAACCGGGCGACCACGTCGGAGATGTCCCCCTGCTCGCCGTCGAAGTCCGGGTCCTCGCTGCACGCCGGGGTGACCGACAGCCATGGGTGCGCCGCGACCAGCTCCTGGAGCCCGGGCAGCCCGTACAGGTCCGCCGGCCGGCGGGCGCCGTAGAAGACGTGCACCCAGCGGGTCCGGTTGTAGCTGGTCAGCTCCTCCACCAGCGCCTTGATCGGGGCGAGCCCCACCCCGCCGGCCACGCAGAGGATGTCCCGTTCCGAGGCGCGGTCCAGGGTCATCGAGCCCATCGGCGCGGCCAGCCGGAGCAGGTCGCCCGGCTTCACCCGGCGGACCAGCGCCCCGGACACCCAGCCGGCCCCGGGCGACCGGACGTGGAACTCCAGCACGTTCTCGTCGTTCGGCGCGTTGGCCACCGAGTACGTCCGCCACACCCGCGGGTGGTGCCGCGGCACCTCCAGGCTCACGTACTGGCCGGCCTTCCACGGCAACGGGTGCTGCAAGGCGCGGACGGTCAGCACCGCGCTGTCCGGGCCGTACCGCTCGTGGGTCAGCACCTCGGCGTGCCAGTACGGCGGGTTCTCGTCGGCCGCCGCCCCGGCCAGCATCTTCTCCGAGATCGCCGAGTACGCGTCCCGCCACGCCTGGTCGTACTCCAGGTTCCAGCCGTCGCCGGCCGTGCTGCGCAGGGCGTCCAACAGGGCGACGCCCATCGTCGCGTAGTGCTCGGCGTCGACCTGGTACTTGCGGTGGTCCCGGCCGAGCGCCCGAAGGAACTCGTCGAAGCTCTCCGGGTCGCCGACGGTGTGGATCGCGGTGATGATCGCTTCCAGCAGCCGGTCACCCTGGCCGGTCATCTGCACCGGAAAGAGCTGCCGCAGGTCGGGGTCGAGCAGGAACAGTCGAGCGTAGAAATGACCGCTCAGCCGTTCCCGGTGCTCCTCGACCAGGGTCCAGCTCTCCTTCAGCAGTCGCGCGAAGTTGTCCACGGGCGCGCTCCTTCTCCGGACGGCGAATGGGCGCCCATAGAATCTCCACGGAGCGTGCCGACCGGTCGCACAGAATGTGCGATCGGCTCGCGAGGCGTCTTCGCCCGTGTCGAGAGGCAGTTCCGTCAGGCAGAGTGGTGCCGTGACCCTTGAGCTCACCCGCCCGGTGTCCCGCCGGATACTGGGGACCGAGACGCTGCTGGTCCTCGGCCTCTCCCTCGGCCAGTCGGCCGTCTACGCGGTCGTCTCGATCATCGCGAAGCTGACCGCCGAGGGCGGGCTCTCCAAGCAGACCGCCGCGCTGAACACCTCCGCGTCGTCCCGGCCGTGGCTGGACCTCACGTACCAGCTGCTCGGCATCGTCTTCGCGCTGCTGCCGGTGCTGCTCGCCGTACACCTGCTGAGCCGCGACCCCGGCGACCCGGTGCGGACCCTCGGCCTGGACGCCGGACGGCCCGGGTCGGACCTGGCCCGCGGCGCCGGTCTGGCGGCGCTGATCGGCCTGCCCGGCCTCGCCCTGTTCTGGGCGGCGGCGCAGCTCGGCGTCAACGCCACCCTGGTGCCGGCCGCGCTGCCCGAGGTCTGGTGGGCGGTGCCCGTGCTGATCCTCGCCGCCGTGCAGAACGCGGTGCTGGAAGAGGTGATCGTGGTCGGCTACCTGGTCACCCGGCTGCGCCAGCTCCACTGGCGGCTCGGCGCGGTCATCGCCACGAGCGCCCTGCTGCGCGGCTCCTACCACCTCTACCAGGGCTTCGGCGCGTTCCTCGGCAACGCCGTGATGGGCGTGGTGTTCAGCCTCTTCTACCTGCGTACCCGGCGGGTGATGCCGCTGATCGTCGCGCACACCCTGCTCGACGTGGTCGCCTTCGTGGGCTACTCGCTGCTGCCCGAGACCTGGTTCGACTGGCTCTGACGGTCCGCCGGCTCCCGCCGCCGACTCGTCCTCGACCGGCCGGTCCTCGTCGACCGCCGGCCGCTCGTCTGGCGCGGCGCGGGTCGCTCCGGGCGGCGCATGATCGACTCGGGGTCGGCGATATTGCGGTATCGCACAGGCCGGGACACCGCCATTTCGGCGACCTGGAGTGGATCACCCGCCGGCCTGACCAGGGCGGTCGGGTTCTCCGTCGCGCGCCATCGGTCCCGGCCGGACCGGCGGCCGGTCAGCCGTTGCGGGCCGGCCGGTAGATGGTGACCGCCCGGGCCGCCAGCCGTTCGGCCGCCGCCGCGTCGCCGCTCGCCGCGGCGAGCACCGCCGCGCCCGGCAGCAGCCGGGACGCCAACCGCAACGCCAACCAGCCACCCGCCTGCGCGGCCAGCGGCGCCGCGAGCCGCCAGGCAGCCTCCGCTGCGCGGGGCCAGGGCGCGTCGGCCGGCTCGTCCGCCGTCCGCGCCGCATCCAGGGCGGTACGCGCGCTCGCCGCGTCCGGGTGCACCTGGGTCAGCACCAGCAGCTCCGCCGCCCGGTCCGGGTGTGCCGGGTCCCGGCCGTACGCCGCCGCCAGGTGCAGCACCAGGTTGGCCTGGGTCCAGAGCACCGCGGCCAGCTCGGCGAACGGTGCGAAGAACCCGGCGAGCGCCGCGCCGGCCCCGCCCGCGCCGGCCAGCCGGACGAACCGCCGGGTGGCCAGCCGGGCCAGCCCGTCCGGCGACGCCTCGGGGTACGCCGAGCGCAGCCGCTCGGCCCAGTCCCGGGCGCCCGGGCCCAGCGCCTCCACGGCGGCCAACGCCAGCAGCTCCGGCGCGAAGCCGGGATGCTCGAGCACCCGCCCGGTGAGCACCCGAAGCTCCGGCTGCGACGGCGCGGCCGCCGCGCTCCTCGGTACGGGCACCTTGCCGATCGTCGCCGCCTTCGTGAGGTCGGAGGCGTCCTTCGATACGCGGACCGCCTTCGCGGCCGGTGCCGCCTCCTCGGCCGATGCCGCCTCCTCGGCCGGTGCCACCTTCGCGACCGGTGTCGCGTCCCCGGCCAGCGTCGCTTTTCCGGCCGTTGTCGATTTCCGCGCCGGAGCTGTCTTCCGCGCCGGCGCTGCCTTCCGGCTCGGCGCTGCCTTGCGGGCAGGTGCCGCCTTACGGGCCGGTGTCGCGCTCTCCGTAGATGCGGACGCCGCCGTCGTGGCGGCGGCCGACTCTGCTGCGGGCGCCGCCTCCGGTGTGAGCGCTTCCTTTGGTGCGGGGGCTGCCTCCGGCGCGACCCCGGCCGATGTGGGCGCTGCTTCTGGTGCGGGCGCTGCCTCTGGTGCGGCAGGTGCCTCCGGCGCGACGCCTCGCGAGTAGCCGCGCTGGTCCGGGGCGGGAACCGAGTCCCTCTGCGCGCCTGCACCCGCCTCGGCGGGGGCGGTCGGCGCGGCGACGGGCGGTGTCGCGGCCGCCTGTGCGGCCGGGGCTGCCCGGCGGGCCGGGGTCCGCTTCGTGCCGGAAGCCGACTTCCTTGCTCCGCCGGCCTTCCTCGGTGCTGCCGGCTGCCCGGTCGCTCCTGGCGCCGTCGGCGCGTCACCGGGCGGCGCCGCTGCCGTGGCCGCCGTCGCTTGCCGAGGCGATTGCGGCGCGGTCGCCGCCGACGGGGTGGCGGTCTCTTCAGCGGTCACCGGCTGCGCGGAAGCCGCGATCGGGGAGCGCTGAGTCCGATCGCCGGCGGGGGCTGGCTCCTCGGCGGGTGTGACGCTCGCCGCATCCGCCCGCTTTTGCGGGCCCGGCTGCCGGGGCAGCGGCTGATCGGGATCGGGCGGCCGGAACAGCACCGGCGGGGCGGCCTTGCCGCGCCGGGCTCGTTTCGTACCGTCGCCAGCCGCCGGCGGTGCCGGCTCGACGGCGGCCGGTGGGGTGAAGGTCGCCTTCGGGGAGCGCCGCCGGGCACGCTCAGCAGGCTCGCGGCGGGTCGGCTCGCTCGGGGGCTGCTCCTGCATATCGATGGAGCGTAGTCCCGATCACGCTGGCGCACAGCGTGGAATCGCGGGCGCCGTGGGCTGCCCCGGCAGCACTGGGGAAGTCGCTTTGCTCCCGGTGGGTGGCGACCTGTATCCTCGGGCGCGGTGGTCTGCGGGCCACCGAGGAGACTTCGCCTAGTCTGGTCTATGGCGCCGCACTGCTAATGCGGTTGGGGTCTTAAAGCCCCTCCCGGGTTCGAATCCCGGAGTCTCCGCGCGAAGGCCGGGTGTGTAGACTGGCCGAGCACCAGCGCCCGTAGCTCAATGGATAGAGCATCTGACTACGGATCAGAAGGTTAGGGGTTCGAGTCCCTTCGGGCGCACAGAGCAGGAGGAAGCCCTCGACCAGCCGGAAACGGCACGGTCGGGGGCTCTTTCGTGTCCGCCAGAATCACGCTTCGAGCGGCCATGGCCGTGCATGAGCGATGCCCCTGAATGGCGAAGTTCGTGCGGGTGCCTGCCCGAGCCTGGCCCGCTTGCACAGCGCCGAAAACCGGCGGGAGAAGTTGTCCGGATCACCGGCCCGCAGAGCGGGCCGCGCCGGACCGGCCCCGGCCTGCTGGCGACCTCCGGCCGGCATCGGCCGGGCCGGCCGACCGGCCACGTTGAGGGACGACGGACCTTGGAACACCTCGGGGCTCCGCCCCGAACCCCGGCCCTACTTAGAGATCCGCTTGAACGGGCTACAGCCCTGGTTGCCGACGAGGGCCGTCAGAGTGGGGCGAGGCGGCGCTTGAGCAGGCAGAACTCGTTCCCTTCGGGATCGGCGAGGACGTGCCAGGACGCATCCGCAGGCTGACCGATGTCGACGAGTTTGGCCCCGGCGGCCAGGAGGCGTTCGAGCTCGGCGTCCTGATCGCGGTCGGTGGCGTTGACGTCGATGTGCAGCCGGGCATGCCCGTTCTTCGGCTCGTCGTCGCGGATGAGGAAGATCGTCGGCTGCGGGCCGCCGAACCCTTCGCGCGGGCCTATCTCGATGTAGACCTCCTCTTCGCGATCGAGCTCTATGAAGTCCAGGACCTCGCACCAGAACCGCGCCAGCACCTCGGGGTCGCGGCACTTGAGCACGAGCTCACTGATACGGCATGCCATTGACGAAACCTACTCTCAGGGTGGGAACTGCAGGGGTGCCGCACGCGCATCTCATGGGCTCCCGCAGTGAGAACGTTTCGCGACCGTACCGGGCGAGGCGAGCAGGGGCGAAGTGGTTTCAGGCCCTCGCCTGGTCGGGCTGCCAGGCGAGGGCCCGTAGGTCGCGCAGTAGGGCAGCTGACTGGGTGCCAAGTCGGTCGGCCCTCGTTGACCTGAGCTGGCGCAGGGTGGCGAGCGGGGGTCGGGATGTTGCCAACTTCAGTAGCCACCGGCAACACCGGTCCGCTGGTCGTGGCACTGAACGTCAAGGCCGCTACCTGCGCTGTCTGGACTGTCCCGGCACACTTGTGTCGTGGAACGGCACGAGTTCGGCGCCGCGGTGCGCCAGTTGCGGGAGAGTACGGCCCCTGCGACTGTCGGGCTACCGGTCGGCCGGCGGCGGGTGCAAGGGTTGCGGCGGGAGGAGCTTGGCGAGCTCGCGGGGATGTCTGCGGACTACGTACGCCGGTTGGAGCAGGGGCGCAGCCATCCGTCAGTTGGGGTGGTGAACGCCATCGCCCGTGCGTTACGGATCGGGCGGGCGGAGTACGAGCGGCTCTGCGCGCTGGCCGGGTACGCCGCCGCGGACGGGCAGGTGCCGAACGAAATCGGTCCGGGTGCGATGCGGCTGCTGGAGCGGTTCACGGACACTCCGATGTTCGTCTCCGATGCGGCGATGAATCTGGTCGCGATGAACAGTGCGTTCATGGCCTTGGGGCACTGGGATCGCACCGGGGACCCTTGGGAGTGGAACGTCGCCTGGCGTACGTTCTGCGATCCCTTCAGTGGTTTCAAGCAATCTGCGGCTGACGCGACCGATCATGAGGCGGTCCTCGTTGCCCGCCTGAAGAGCGCGCTGTTGCGCTATCCCGCCGACGCGTCGCTCGCCGCGCTGGTGGACGAGATGCGGAGCCGAAGCCGCCTGTTCGACACCTTGTGGCGGACGCCGCGACCGGTGGCGGCCTACGAGAGCAGCGCCGCGTTCATTCATCCGGACGGTGGCGCCGTCACGCTCGTCGGCAGCCTGCTCGCCATCCCGGGCGACGATTTGGCGGCTCTGATGCTCACCGCGGCACCGGGTTCGGCCGATTCGGCGCGTCTCGCTGAGATCGTCGGCGACGCCGGCGAACCGACCATCATCAAGGTGGGCCAGCCCGGCCCAGGTTAACCGCGCGGGATCCTGCCAGATTGAGTGACGTCTCCAGCGAACGCGGATCCAGCGGCTGCCTCCGGGCGACCCTGGTGACGCCGGACTGGACGCCTTCGCAGCTCGAAGCAATGCCGCAGGGGGTCACCTCTGCGTCGGGACCGCTTCGAGTTCGGAGCACATCGATGGCGCTCACGGAAGCAGGTTCAGTGATGAAGGCAGTGCGTTTTCACGAGTTCGGCGGTCCCGAGGTGCTGCGCTACGAGGACGTCGAGCAGCCCACCCCCGGCGCCGGTCAGGTCCGGATCCGCGTCGCCGCGACGTCGTTCAACGGCGTCGACGGCAATATCCGCGCGGGCTACATGCAGGGCCCGATCCCGGTCGAGCTGCCGCACACTCCGGGCATCGACGTCGCCGGCACGGTCGACGCGCTCGGTGACGACGTGGACGACGTCGCGGTCGGCGACCGGGTGATCGGCTTCCTGCCGATGACGGGGACCGGAGCGGCCGCAGAGTACGTGATCGCGCCGGCGGAGATCTTGACGGGGGCGCCCAAGAACATCCCGTTGGCCGACGCGGCGGCGCTCCCGCTGGTGGGCCTGACCGCGTGGCAGGCGCTGTTCGACCACGGCAACCTGACCACCGGTCAGCGCGTGCTGATCAACGGTGCCGGCGGAGCGGTCGGCGGATACGCCGTACAGCTGGCGAAGGAGGCCGGTGCCCAGGTGATCGCCACGGCCAGCCCACGCAGCGCCGACCGTGTCAAAGCCGCAGGCGCCGACGAGGTGATCGACCACACCAACACCGACGTGACCGCGGCGGTGACCGAGCCGGTCGACCTGGTGCTCAACCTCGCGCCGGTCGCCCCGGAACAGCTCGCCGCGCTCGTCACGCTGATCAATGACGGCGGGACCCTCGTCAACACCACCGTCTGGATGCCCGCCCCTTCCGACGAGGAGCGCAGCGTGCGCGGCATCGACCTGTTCGTGCGCAGCGACGCCGACCAGCTCGCCGACCTGGCCGCCCGCGTCAGCACCAGTGAGTTGCGCGTCGACGTCGCCCGGCGGGTGCCGCTGGCCGAACTGCCCGCCCTGCACGCCGACGCGCTGCCCGGCGGCAAGGTCGTCATCACCGTCGCCGACGCCTGATCACCCAGCCACGGACCACGAGGAGACGAACCACCATGATTCCCGACGACGACCCGTCCCGCTCACTGACCGTGGCGAACCCCGACGACCCCGCCACGACGTACATCTCGCTGGTGGGCAACACCTACGGCATGCTGATCACCGGCGAGCAGACCAACGGCCGGTACTGCCTGATCGACATGCGCGTGCCCGACGGCGGCGGCCCGCCGCCGCACCGGCACGACTTCGAGGAGATGTTCACGATCCTCGAGGGCGAGATCGAATTCACCTTCCGCGGCGAGAAGCACCTCGTACGGGCCGGGTCCACCGTCAACATCCCGGCCAACGCGCCGCACAACTTCCGCAACGTCTCGGGCGCACCGGCCCGGATGCTGTGCATGTGCACCCCCGCCGGGCAGGACGAGTACTTCACGCTCATCGGCGACGTCGTCGAGGGCAAGGACGCGCCGCCGCCGCAGCTGACGCCGGACGACCTCGCTGAACGCCGCCGCCGTGCGGCAGAGCTGGCCTCGACCTACCGCAGTGAATTTCTGTGACCACCGCGAGCAACCGCTACCGCTGACCGCCACGAGTCGCGCAACGGCGATGACCGCACCTACGCGTGCGGCCACCGTCGCGGCCCGGCCGGGCCCGCGTCAGCTCGTTCAGCCTGATCCAAACGTCCGCGTCACGGGGTCGCGGGTGGCGAGCTTGGCCGATAGGACGTCCAGAGGGAATCGGCGACCGCGACGCCCAGCAACACGATGCTGCCGGCGACGCTCAGGCCCAGACCCGGGAGGTGCGGCGCGAGTGGCGTGATGGCGACGGCCACGACCGTGGCCATCTTCTGCGACGTCAGGGCAAGGCTGGCGATGAATGTCAGGTCGAAGAAGAGTTCCAGCAGATCCGCTCGCTGTGGCCCCTCGACGATTCGGGTCAGCGGCCGGCGTGCGCCATCCCATCACCGAAAGCTTCCTCGATCTCGCGATGCCACGGCTGGGGCGCTGGGTGATCCGAGGCTCACCCTGAACGGGCATCGCACCCTTGGAGGACGAACCGCAGAAGTCGACGGCGGCGGGTGTCACGCGGGCGGGAGCTGATCGAGCCAGATCACGATCCCGGTCAGGTCGTTGAGGACGGCCGCGACGCCCGCCCTGATGGCGGCCGCGCAGCGCTCGCCGGTGAACGAGTCGGGGTCGTACGTCGAGGACATGCCGAGCCCCTCGCCCCGGAACGACGCGCCGGACCAGTCGACCGCGGTGACGTTGTGGGTGGGCTCGGCCAGTTCGGCGCCGACCACCAGGAACTGCTGCGACAGGTGGCTCGGGGTGACCAAGGCGAGCGGGTCGATGAGGTCGTTGCCCGCGCTGACGATGAGGTCCGGACTCATCTCGAGGGCCTTGACGATGCTGGCGACGGGGTTGTGGGCGTCGGGAACCACTGTCCTGAGGTCGACGTGCTCGTCGTCGGCCCACTCCTCGACCGCGGTCACCAGAGACCTGGTCGGGCGGTCGTCGCCCATGGTGAGCAGCACCACCCGGTAGTCCTTGGAGGGGTGTACGCCGGCCCAGGAGCCGGGCTGTGGCGTGACTGTCGACTCCGGGGCGGGCCGGGCTGAAGGGTCGATGAACCCGGGGCCGAGAGCGCCGACGGCACTGGGCTTGGGGTGCGGCCGGGACCAGTCGTTGCCGGAGCTGCATCCGGTGACCAGTGCGGCGGCCGCGGCGAGCATGGCAACGGCCCGAAGCGGGGGGCGCAAGGCGGTCGTCCTCTTCAGTGGTGGCGGAAAGGTGCGCGTGTCTTTCCCCGTATTCCTATCCCAGTTCCGGCCGGCTTCAATCCGCCAGCCGCCGTTACAGCCGCTTGTTCTCCGGCGGTTCGCCAACGGTCGGGCCCTCGTTCACCCGTGCCATGCAACGTGCACTGGCCATAGCGAGGGAGCAGCAAATGTTGGTGGGCGTCCGCCGTACCGTTATCGTCGCCATTGTCGGAATCGCCGCAGCGGTGATCGCCTTTTTGAGCGCCGGCCCGGCGTTCGCCCACGGTTTTTCGTCGACTGTGTACGCGAAAGTGACCGCGGGAGACGAGGGTCACATACGAACGGCGCTGGGGCTCGAATACGACCTGTTCGTCGTGTCGGCCGCCGATTCCGAGGACGACGACCCGCTCTTCCGGACGGGAACCGCCGCGTTCGAGGCCGGTGACGCCGGTGGGCAGGCCGCCGCGCTCAACACCCACGCGACGTCGGCCGTCAGGTACGTCACCGAGCGCTTCTCGGTCACCTCGAACGGCAAGACCTGCACACCGACCCAGGTCGGCGACTTCACGATCGGCGAGCAGGAGGGCGTGCCGTACGCCGATCTGCTGCTCGACTGGGCGTGCGCCGAGCGTGGTGACGAACACGAGGTGCGCAGCGAGCTGTTCTCCGACGACGAGGGCTACGTCAAGGGCACCAAGACGATCGTCACGTACGAGATCGACGGCCGGTCGGGTAGTGCCGCGCTCGACGCCGGCCGTCCCTCCTTCTCGACCGCCCAGTCGTGGTACGAACGGTTCTGGGAGTTCTTCCGCTTGGGCGCCGAGCACCTGCTGACGGGGATCGACCACATCCTGTTCCTGCTGGCGCTCATCGCCGGGTCGCGGCGCCTGCGGGAGGTCGTGCTGGCGGCCACGAGCTTCACCCTCGCGCACTCGGTGACGTTCCTGCTCGCCGCCCTCGGCCTGGTCGACGTGCCCGCCAGGGTCGTGGAGCCGGTCATCGCGCTGTCGATCGCCGTGGTCGCCGGCTGGCACCTGTGGGGGATCTGGCGGCGCGGCGACCACGCCACCGACCTGGAACCGGCGGGGCGTGGTCACTTCAACCTGGACCGCTCCGGCTGGATCCGCCTCGGCGTCGTGTTCTGCTTCGGACTCGTGCACGGGCTGGGTTTCGCGGGCGCGCTCGGGATCGACGAGGCGTGGTCGTGGACGTTGCTCTGGTCCCTGCTGGTCTTCAACGTCGGCATCGAGACGGTGCAGTTGGCGATCATCGCCGTTGTCTTCCCACTGCTTATCGCGTTGCGGCACCGTACGCCGAAAGCGGGCCTCTGGGTGACCGGCGCTATTTCTGCTGGCGTGTCCGCTATGGGGCTGGTCTGGTTCGTGGAACGCGTGTCTGGGTCCTGAGTATGGCTAACTAGTTCGGGAAGTGCAGCCAGCCGCAAGATCGCGTTCACGGTTGGTTCATGACGCGGCGAAAGCTTGAGATTGCTTCTCCGTCATCGGGAAAGCCAATCCATTTCTCTATTTGAAGAGGGAAAAGAGTCGATGGCATTGAGCACCTCGACGCGAGCCTCCGGGCTCGTGCGGCACCGAGTGGCCGCAGGGGTCACAGCGGGAGTTCTGGGCCTGGCCGCAGCCCTCGGTAGCGGCCTGACGGCCACCGCGAGCGCTGCCGAATCCACCACGCTCACCGGCGTCATCCTCGGTGTGGGCGCCAACGAGACCCAGCGCATCGTCACCTGGTACTCCTCTGCGGACACCGCGCAGAAGATCCAGGTCGCCCCGACCGCCGAGATCGTCAACGGTGAGTTCCCGGCCGGCGCGGTCAGCTTCGACGCCGTCGGTGCGGCGAACACCTCCACCACCGGTTTCAACCGGCACGCCACGATCACCAACCTGCGTGAGAACACGGCGTACACGTACCGTGTCGGCTCCGAGGGCAGCTGGTCGCCGGCGTACTCCTTCAAGACGCAGGACTTCGAGGGCAACTACGACTTCCTGTTCTTCGGCGACCCGCAGATCGGCTCCTCCGGTGACCGGCTGAAGGACCAGGCCGGCTGGGAGGAGACCCTGAAGGTCGCCACCGCGGCCAACCCGAACGCCGAGCTGCTGGTGTCGGGCGGTGACCACGTGGAGAGCGCCAACGACGAGGGTCAGTGGACCTCGTTCATGGCGCCCGACCAGCTGCGTCAGTACCCGGTGGTGGCCACCATCGGTAACCACGACGTGGGCGGCAAGTCCTACGAGCAGCACCACTTCACCCCGAACACCGACCGCACGGCCCCGTACTACGACAACGGGAACCCGGCGGGCACCAAGTCCGGTGGCGACTACTGGTTCGTCTACAAGGACGTGCTGTTCATCGACATCAACAGCAACAGCTACAACCCGGCTTCGGGTGGCGGCGGCGACGCGGCGCACGTCGCGTACATCACCGACGTCGTCAACAAGCACGGCGCCGAGGCCAAGTGGAAGGTGCTGGTCTACCACCACTCCATCTACTCGCCGGCCAGCCACGCCACCGACGGCGACAACAAGCAGCGGCGGGAAGACTTCACCACCGCCTTCTCCAACCTCGGCATCGACATGGTGCTGCAGGGTCACGACCACAGCTACTCCCGCAGCTACGCCATCAAGAACGGCCAGAAGGCGAACCCGGCGGAGCAGCCCGGCGCGGCCGAGGTCTACCCCGGTCCGGGTGGCGTCATCTACGTGACGGCGAACTCGGCCTCCGGCTCGAAGTACTACGACATCAAGAAGCCGGACAGCACCGGCACGGGTATCCGGGGCAACGGTCCGGACCCGCTGAACCCGGACAGCTACTGGTACAACTCGGTGCAGAACCAGGAGCACGTCCGCAGCTACGTCAAGGTGCAGGTGCGGGCCGACAAGCTCGTGCTGGAGAACCTCCGCAGTGGCACCTGCGCTGCCCCGAACGCGGCGGTCGAGAAGGGCCTCTCCTGCACCAACACCGCCGAGGGCCAGCCGATCGGCTCGGTCGTCGACAACGTGACGGTGCACCCGTACCACGGTGACGGCCAGGCCATCCAGGTCAACGTGCCCAACCCGGCCCCGGGCGAGTTCGGTTGGACGATCGACGGCTACAACGGCCTGGTCGACCTCGGCACCGCGCAGGAGCGCAACGGCACCTACTTCGGGGCGACCGGCAAGATCAACCCGATCCTGGTGTCGGACAGCCGCCGCTCGCTCGCCCCGTGGTCGATCTCGGCCAACGTGGGTGACTTCCAGGACGGCGACAAGACCTTCTCCGGCGCCAACCTGGGCTGGACGCCGTACGTGCTCGACGCCGGTGCCGGTGCCGAGGCCGGTGCCCCGGTCCTGTCCGGCTACGACGACCAGGGCAAGGGCCTCTCGGTCTCCAGCGCCCTCGGTTCGGCCGCGCAGGGCCACCCCCGCGGTGGGGCGAAGCTCGGCGCCGACCTGGACCTGAAGATCCCGGACAGCGTCGCGAAGGGTAGCTACCGGGCCACCCTCACGATCACTGCGCTGAGCAGCTGATCGAACTGTTCCACCGGGCGGGGTAGGACCTTCGGGGCCTACCCCGCCACCCGTGGCAAACCACCCAAGATCACCTCAAGGATCCGAGATGCATGCGCCCGTGACCCGTTGGAAGACCAGGACCGCAACCCTCCTCCGTACGACCGCCCTGTCCCTGCTCGCCGCCGTCGCGGCCGCCGGCGTCGGCGCGGGCCCCGCCGTGGCAGCGGACGGTAACGTCGCCTGGACGGTCCGGACGGCCTCCAACAGCTACGGCGCGGCCCGGTCCAGCTACAGCTACAACGTCAATCCCGGCGGCATGGTCGAGGACGCCATGGTCGTCGCCAACCGCGGCCCCGCGCCGCTGAACCTCTCCGTCTACGCCGCCGACGGTTTCACCACGGACGCGGGCCAGCTCGACCTGCTCACCAAGGACAAGAAGTCCGTGGCGATCGGTGCCTGGGCCCACCCCGGTGCGGGCAGCGTCGTGATCCAGCCCGGGAAGACCGCCCAGGTTCCCTTCAAGATCACTGTTCCCGACAACGCCACGCCCGGCGACTACGTCGGCGGCATCCTCACCTCCCTGACCCAGCCGGACCAGGCGCAGGGCATCAACGTGGACCGGCGCCTCGGGATCCGGATCAAGCTGCGGGTCGGCGGTGAGTTGAAGCCGAGCCTCGCGATCGAGGATCTGAAGGTGAAGTACGACGGCACGTTCAACCCGTTCAGCAAGGGCGACGCCACCGTCACTTACAAGATCCACAACACCGGCAACGCCGCCCTCTCCGGCCAGCAGGCGGTGTCGGTGTCGGGTCCGTTCGGCTCGCTGCGCGCCGAAGCGGGTGAGATCGGGGCGTCCCCGGAGCTGCTCCCGGGCGAGAGCTGGAACGTGACGGTGCCCGTGCACGGTGCGGCCCCAGCCGTCCGGCTCGCGGCGACCGCAACCCTCACGCCGCTGCTCACCGACGCGTCGGGCTCCACCACCTCGCTCGAGCCGGTCCGCGTCACGGCGCACGGCTGGGCCATCCCCTGGACCCTGTTGCTGCTGGTCGTGGTGCTGGCCGCCGTCGTCATCGGGGCGGTCCTCCTCCGGCGCCGCAACCGCGCGCAGCGCAAGCTGCGCGAGGACGCACGCGTGCGCGAGGCGGTCGATCAGGCGCTTCGCGACCAGGAGGCGCCGACGAGCTGACCCCGGTGGGACCGGCCGGATCCGGCTCGCAGCAGAGTTGGTGCCGTCACCTGCGCGCTGCCCGCGGACCGGCCGGTGACCCTCACCGGGGCGCTCGCCGTCGGGTTTGAAGCCGGGCAGCGGCGGCCCGTTGGACGCGGTCGGGACCGCGCCGTCAGCGCGGCGGCTCAGCCGGCCGGCGGTAGACGCCGTACCACCAGGTGGCGGCGAGTTCCTGGGCCGCCGCCGCGTCCCCGCTGCCGTCGTCGACGGTGATGTGCTGGGCCAGGAACCGATCCCCGCCGATGACGATCAGGCGGCTGGTCTGGACCGGGTCCATCTCCTTCGGCAGCTGGCCGCTCTCCTGCCCGGCCACGATCCGGTCTCTGGTGTTGCGGACGAACTGGTCCAGCCGGGCGGTCCAGAACTGGCGCACCTGCGGGTCGTACCCGGAGACCTCGCTGATCGCCGCCAGCACCGCCGCGTGCTGCCGGTAGACCCGGATGACCTGGCTGAAGACCTCGGTCAGGGCGGCCAGGCCGTCGGCGTCGGCCCCGGGCTGCCAGGCCGACGCGATGTCGAAGGACGTCTGGCTCATCGACTCGGCGAGCCGCATCAGCAGCTGGGTCTTGTCGGCGAAGTGGGTGTAGAAGGTCGACCGGGCGACCCCGGCCTCCCGGGCGATGCGCTGCACACCCAGCTCGGTGAAGCTCACCCCCTCGGCGAGCAGGCGCTCGGTGGTGGCGAGGATCCGGGCCTCCACCGGGAGGCGGCGGTCGCCGGCCGCTGAGGGCCGCCGGGTGATGGATGGCATAGCGGAATCCTAGGCACCTGGTGGGCCGAGGCGCCGAGCGCGACCTGCTACCGAGGGCGTGGGGCTGCTGGTGTGGAGCCTGCTGGCCGGCGGCTTGCTCCGGGAAGATCCACCGGGAGGGGACGGTCACCGAGGTGACCGCCGGGCCCGGGACCGCCGCTGCGGCCCGGACCCGGCGCGCGTCGTACCCGAAGGTCAGACCGCGGTGGCCGCGGTCCGCCGGGCCTTCTCGGCCCGCCGGCGCAGCTGCTGGTACGCCCCGGTCAGGCCCATCGCCCGACGGACCTCGACCAGGGTCTGGTGCACCTCGCGGCGAGTGCGCTCGGTGCCGTCCACGATCAACTGGTCGACCAGGCCACGGTCGGCCTCGATCTCGGCTCGACGTTCCCGGATCGGGTCCAGGAACCGGTTCACCGCCGCCACCAGCTGCTCCTTGACCTCGACGTCACCCACCCGGCCGGCCCGGTAACGCTGCTTCAGCTCGTCGACCCGGGCCCGGTCCGGGTTGAACACGTCGTGGTACGCGAAGACCGGATTTCCCTCGACCGTGCCGGGCACGTCGGCCCGCACCCGGTTCGGGTCGGTGTACATGCTCATCACCTTGCGGCGCACCGCCGCCGGATCGTCGCAGAGCAGGATGCTGTTGCCGCGGCTCTTGCTCATCTTGCCCTGCCCATCCGTGCCGACCAGGGTCGGCGTCTCGGCCGGGATCAGCTCCGGGACGGGGAACACCTCGCCGTAGAGGTGGTTGAACCGTCGGGCGATCTCGCGGGTCACCTCGACGTGCGCGGCGTTGTCCTTGCCGACCGGGACCACCTGCCCCTTCACGCAGAGGATGTCCGCCGCCTGGAGCACCGGATAGCCGAGCAGTCCGTACGGCATCTCCTCCTTCCCGGCGTCCCGGGCCATGTCCTTGAGCGACGGCACCCGTTCCAGCCGGGGGACGGTCACCAGGTTCTGCAGGAGGGTGTTCAGGTCCCCGACCTCGGGGATCGCCGACTGGAGGTAGAACGTGGCGCGGGTCGGGTCGACGCCGGCGGCGAGGATGTCGGTGACCATGTCGCGGGCGTTTCCGGACACCCGCCCGACGTCCTCGCGGCTGTTCCTCGTGGTGAGCATGTGCAGGTCGGCGATGATGAAGAAGCTCTCGTACCGCTGGTGCAGCCGCACCCGGTTGGCGATGCTGCCGACGTAGTGGCCGAGGTGCAGCCGCCCGGTCGGGCGGTCCCCGGTGAGCATCCGTGCAACGGACATGGTGATACGCCTTTCGTGCCTGGTGGAAGGTGGTTGACGCGTTGCGCGCACCGGTCGGGGACAGCTCGCCCCACCGGTCAGCGAGATCGGCTCAGGAAGCCGTCCGCCATCGCGCGCCGTCGCGGAACCGCAGCCCGCCGGCACGAAGGACGTCGATGATCTGCTCGCGGCCGTCGCCGGAGCTGGTCGGAACGGTGAGCACCACGCCGAGCGGGAGGCCGTCGACGACCTCGACAGCCCCGGGCGCGTAACTGCTCGGCCGGACCATGGCTCCACGGTAACCCGTACCGTGGTGCCGGTTCAGCCCTGCCGGTAGCTGTCCGCGTAGTAGCTGCCGACCCGGTGCCGGTAGTCCGGCTGGCCGTACTCCTGGGGGTCGAACGCCGGCGAGTCCTTGACCTGCTGGCGGGTGCGATCGACGTGCACGGTCCGGGTCTGGTGATCGACGCGGGCGACGGTGCCGGCCGGCAGCAGGACCTTGTGGCCGAGGATCCACGGCCCGGTGTCCACCACCAGGTAGCGCGCGTCGGTGTCGTCGCTCGCCCGGTCGATCGAGCCGATCCGGCCGTCGGTGGCCTCCACCCGGTAGCCGACCAGGTCGATGGGGGTGCCGGGGCCCGGGGCGTCCGGAGCGTCGGCGCCGCCGGGCGGCTCGTCCGCCGGGCCGTCGTCGGGGGCGGCTCCGCTGTACCCGCCGGCGAGGGCGGACGGGTCGCGCCAGGCCCAGGGATTGAACGGGGCGGACGGCATGGGCACCTCCGATGGGTCTGCTTCTGCTCCTACCCAGCAGTGCCCGGTCCGTTTCCTCAGGAAACAGCGGGGCAACCTGCCTCGGTGCCCAGGCCGGTGCGCTCGCCGCCACGGGGGCATCGGGGCCTGCGCACCGCAGGCCGGCTGGCCTGGGGTTCGGCACCGGTGGTCGGATCAGGACGCTGGCATACTCGGCTGCCATGGTGCTGTCGCGTGGCTGGGCTCTCTTCCTCACCGGGGTCGGCGTCTGGACCTGGGTGATCTGGCCGAGGTTCGCCCTCGCCATCTGGAACGACCCCCGTTCCTGGTCGACCGGGACCGTCGCGGACGGCGCCGCCACCAGCTTCCTGTGGGTGCACGCCCTGCTCATCGCGGCGTCGCTGGCGATCGGGACCACCGTCGGAGTGCTCGGCGTGCGGGCCTGGCTCGCGGCTCGGCGCCGGCGCAACGCATCGCCGTCCTGAGCGTTGTACGGGCCGACGGGGATGGTGTGACGCGGGACGCTCCGCGCCGATTTGACGATCAAACCCACGGACGCGTAACTTTCTCTCTGCCAGCGCGGAACGGGGCAAACGGGACGAAAGCCCGGGGGCCTTGAACCGGGACTGGCAACCGGAACCGGAGAGGTCAGCCTCTGCGGGATCGGACCGGGCGGTGCCCCGGATTCGCCGCGAGGCGGATTTGGTGAGGCGCAACCGACCGGGTAAGGTTGACGACCGGCAGGGCACCGGGCGAGCTTGCGGGAGACCGCAGCGGCCGGCCTGCCGAATCCGATGATCAAGCCAGTGGTTCGCCGCTGCGCGTGTTCAGCGGAGCCAACCCGTACGAAGCACGACAGACCGGCACAGACCGGTTTGACACGGCGGAGACGGTGAGGTAACGTAGTAAAAGTGCCCGGCGCGGGAGCGGCGGGGACGGTGAACGGAATTGCCCCGGATGGGGGCCTCCTGGTGGGGGTTCTTCTGATGGT
>NZ_JBIVNT010000013.1:0-119688 GCF_044753725.1 Micromonospora sp. NPDC093243
CCTCGGCGCCCTCGCCCTGGCCTACCCCGACCGCCTCGGCCCCTACCTGACCTGACAACCCATAGATCAACTTACACAGAAATCTTGACAGGCCCGTGGCGTGGTCGAGCAGCCACCGCGCCGCCGACCACGCAAGCGCCTTGTTGAGATGCCGGATCCGGGCACACACCGCCTCATGCTCGACCTCCAGCCGGGCGAGCTTGCCCGTCAAAGCCGGATCGGCGGGGACATGGGCGGGGCCGCCCTCGGCCAGCCGGGTCAGGTGCTCGACCTTGGTGCGGAGGTGTTCGCGGTGGCGGCGTAGTCGCACCAGTTTCGCCGACACACCGGTCGCGTCGAACCGCAACGGCCGCCCATCCACCACAACGCCGTCCTGGTCGAGGTCGGCCACGGTGGCGGTCAGCAGGGTGTTCACACCCCAGTCGACACCCAGCGCACGCCTGTGGCCGTGCAAGGGTGGCGGGGTGTGGGGGGTCTGCCAGGGCAGGTCGACCCGGACTTTGCCGTCGCGGGGCCGCAGCGTCGGGCTGCACACCTTCACCCCCGCGGGCACAGTGGGCGGCAGGACCACCTCGACGGCATGCCACACCCAGTCACGGTAGGAGGCCGGCGACGCGCACACCGGAAGCTGCGACCACACCCGCACCCTCCGCTCGTCGCCCCGGTCGACGACGACCTGTTGCCGGTCCGCCGCCGCTAGGCTCACCTGCCGCGCCACAACCGGCGGACCCTCCAACTCACACACGTCCGCGGGCAGCCGCCCATGCACCCCGACGTAGGCGCGGATCTGTCGGGTGCGGTTGCGGATCGTCGCGTTATCGCAGCCCTCAGGTAACGCCGCCCGCAACGCCGACCACTCCTCACCGGTACGAGCCGACGGGTCTGCCGGCCAGGTGGCCAGCAGCGCGGCAACCACCGCGCGACGGTGACATCCCAGACGCAGAGCCCGGGCCGCTTCCTCCTCGGCGATGCGACGAACCCGGTCCGACACCACCACACCCGCCGCCGCCACGACACCCCAACCCAGCCGCCGCAACGCCATCCACCCACTCGCCGGCAGACGCCTCCCATCAGGCCCAACCCCACCAGCAAGCACCGCAAGATCCACGTCCGACCAATGTGCGGCGATCACCCGATCGGCCATGCACCGCACCAGGTCCGCCAGCCACCCCACCCGGCCGGCCAGCACCCGGCCCGCCACCGGCGATTGAACTCCGGGCGCGTCGGGCTTACCGCCGCACACCGCCCGATACGCGGTGCACGTCGCAGTCGACGTCAACACCGAACCCGCCACAACCCCACGCCCCACCCACACCCACCAACAATCGATGCCTCACCATACGGGACCGAACCCCCCAGACCCGGCCAGCGAACACGACCGCCAACGACCGGACAGCCCACGTAGGATCGCTTAGCCAAACAGTCAGCAGTGGCACACCCTGGCAGCCTACGAGCGTTACCGCGCACGTTTCGGCAATGACCCGGAGTTCGTCGCGGCTGACAGCATCCGCGACGACTCGGGCTGCGTCGTGCGGTACGAGCGCACCTTCATGCGTCCGCTCCTGCCGTCTTGAGCAGCCACTTTCTGTAGCACGTGCGCCCCGGGACCTGACCGCGTGGGACGTCGGCCTCCGCGTCCAGCCCGTTGCGAGGCGTGCCTCATCCGGGGGTCGTCACACTTTGCCGGACGGGCCGAGGTGCGCGCGCAGCGCCACGGCGACCTCGCCCGCGGCGGCGAGTTGGTCCGGTGTGAGCGCGTCGACGAAGAGTTCGCGGATGGCGCGCAGATGCGGGTACGTGGCGCCTCGGAACGCCTCGGCGCCGGTCGGGGTGAGCACGACCTCGGCGCCCCGGTTGTCGGCGGCGGACTCCTCCCGGCGGATGAGCCCGCGCCGCTCCATCCGGCCGAGGTGATGGGAGAGCCGACTGCGTTGCCAGCCGATGCCGGCCGCGAGCTCGGAGGAGCGCATCCGTGATCCGTCGGCCTCGCTGAGGGCGAGCAGGACCGCGTAGTCGCCGGGCGACAGCGCCGACTCGGTCTGCAGCCGTGAGGTGAGCTCGGACCTGAGTGCGTCCGCCGTCTCGATGAAGTCGCGCCAGATCCGCAGCTGCTCCGCGGTCGGCAGCTGGCGTCCGCTGCGCCGCTGGGGTGTGTTCTCCGTCATCCGTCCTCCAATTGACGTGTCAATCATATCGTGGAAATAATTGACGAGTCAATCAACGTTGCGATCCCCGAGTGGCAGTCCGCCGAGGACCGGAGCAGGAGGAGACCATGACAACCGAAGGCTTCGAACTGGGCCTCAACACATTCGGGGAAGTGGCCACCGACGGCGGCCGCGTCCTGAGCGATGCCGAGACGGTACGGCTGATCGTCGAGGAGGCCCGGCTGGCCGAGTCGGTCGGGCTCGACGTGTTCAGCGTCGGCGAGCACTACCGTGACGGCTTCAACGACTCGGCCACGCCCGTGCTGCTCTCGGCGATCGCGACGGCCACCGAGCGAATCCGGCTCGGCACCTCGGTCACGGTGCTCAGCACGAACGACCCGGTCCGGCTCTACCACGAGTTCTCGACCCTCGACGCGGTGTCGAACGGCCGCGCGCAGCTCATCCTCGGCCGGGCCTCGGCGACCGAGTCGTTCCCGCTGTTCGGCTACGACCTGGCCGACTACGAGCAGCTGTTCGAGGAGAAGCTCGACCTGTTCATGCGGCTGCAGCGAGAGGAGTCGGTGACCTGGTCGGGCACCGTCCGCAGCCCGCTGACCGAGCAGCGTCCGCACCCCCGGATGGGCCCGGGCGGCATCCCGACCTGGATCGGCGTGGGCGGCAGCCCGAACTCGGTGATCCGCGCCGCCCGCTACGGACTTCCGCTCATGCTCGCGATCATCGGCGGGCGCCCACAACGGTTCGCCGGCCACGTCGACCTCTACCACCGCGCGCTCGAACAGCACGGGCACGCCACGAAGCCGGTCGGACAGCACTCACTCGGTCTCGTCGCCGACACCGACGAGGAGGCCGTCGAGACCTGGTGGCGGTACTGGCAGCCGGTGGTGACGCAGCTCGCCCGGGAGCGCGGCTTCTATCGGCCGACCCGGGAACGGTACGCGGCCGAGCTCGACTCCGGGGCACTCTTCGTCGGGTCGCCCGAGACGGTCGCCCGGAAGATCGCCACGATGGCTCGCGACCTGCGGCTCAGCCGCTTCGACCTCAAGTACGACGTCATGCACCTGCCCCGTCAGGCCCGCGCCCGCTCCATCGAGCTGCTCGGCCGAGAGGTCGCCCCGCGGGTGCGGGAACTACTCAGCAAGGAGCCCACCCATGTCTGACCTCCTGTTCGGCCTCGACACCTTCGGCGACGTGCCGCAGGACGACTCGGGTACGCCGGTCTCCTACGCCGCCGCGATCCGGCAGGTCGTCGACGAGGCGGTGTTGGCCGACGAGCTCGGCGTCGACGCCCTCGCCGTCGGCGAGCACCATCGACCGGAGTACTCGGTGTCGACCCCGGAGACCGTTCTTGCCGGCATCGCCACGCGTACCTCGCGCATCCGGCTCGGCTCCGGGGTGACCGTGCTGAGCTCGGACGACCCGGTCCGGGTGTTCCAGCGCTTCGCCACGGTCGACGCGTTGTCGAACGGCCGGGCCGAGGTCATCCTCGGCCGTGGCTCGTTCACCGAGTCCTTCCCGCTCTTCGGCTACGACCTCAGCGACTACGGCACGCTGTTCGAGGAGAAGCTCGACCTCTTCGTGAAGCTGCTCGACGAGCGTCCGGTCACCTGGAGCGGCACCCTGCGCGCACCGCTGGTCGACGCCGACGTCTTTCCGAAGACCGAGTCGGGGCGCCTCACCACCTGGGTGGGCGTCGGCGGTTCGCCGCAGTCGGTGGTACGCACCGCGCGCCACGGCCTGCCGCTCATGCTCGCCATCATCGGCGGCGCGCCCACGCGCTTCGCGCCCTACATCGACCTGTACCGGCGTGCCGCGGAGCAGTTCGGCACGACCGCGTATCCGGTCGGGATGCACTCGCCGGGCTTCATCGCCGACACCGACGAGGAGGCCAAGGAGGTGTTCTGGCCGCACTACCGGGTCATCCGGGACCGGATCGGTGCCCTGCGCGGCTGGCCGCCGATCCGCCGGGCCGAGTTCGACGCCGACATCGAGCACGGCTCCCTCTACATCGGCTCGCCGGAGACCGTCGCCCGCAAGATCGCCCGCACCGTCGGCGCCCTCGGCGTCGGCCGGTTCGACCTCATCTACACCGCGGGCGCTCAGCCGGTATCCGCCCGCCTGCGGGCCGTCGAGCTCTACGGCACGAAGGTGATCCCCATGGTTCGCGACATCCTCGCCAACTGAACGATCGGAACAGACATGAACGACGCCACCCAGAACGGCGGCCAGACCATCGGCATCCTCGGTGCCGGCAAGCTGGGCACCGTTCTCGCCAGGCTCGCCCTGGCCGCCGGTTACCGGGTGCTCATCGCCGGCTCCGGCGACACTGCCAAGATCGCGCTCACCGTCGAGGTGCTCACTCCCGGCGCGGTCGCCACCACCGCCGCCGACGCCGCGGCCCGCGCCGACATCGTCGTCCTCGCCCTGCCGCTGGGCAGGTACCGCACCATCCCGGCGGACGCGCTACGCGGCAAGCTCGTCGTGGACGCCATGAACTACTGGTGGGAGATCGACGGCATCCGGGACGACCTCACCGATCCGCGCACCTCCTCGAGCGAGATCGTCCAGGCGTTCCTTTCCGGCGCCCGGGTCGTCAAGGCGTTCAACCACGTGGGCTACCACGACATCGAGGACAAGGCCCGGCCCGCCGGCGACGGCGCACGCACGGCGGTCGCGATCGCCGGCGACGACCCCGCCGATCGTGCCGCCGTCGCCTCCCTCGTGGACGCGCTCGGCTTCGATCCGGTCATCGCCGGCGCCCTCGCCGAAGGCGTCCGCTTCGAACCGGGCACCGAGCTCTTCGGCGCCGACGAGAACGCCGACGAGGTCCGCGCCAGACTCGACCGCTTCCCGGAATCGGAGCGTGGGCGCATCGTCGCCCGGGCGCGTGCCGGCACGCCGGGACGGACGACGGACGGTTCGGACACCACGGCGCTGGTGGGCCCGTCCTGAGAGACGCCGAGTCCGGCAGGCCATCGCCAGCCTTCCCGGCCGGCCGGCCTAGCCGCGGCGCAGGACGCGGGTTGTGCCGGCGGCGATGGTGGTGACCAGGATCCAACCGAAGGCGATCAGCCCGTACGCGAGCCACACGGTCGTCCCCACCGGTTCGAAGGCTGTCTCCTGATGCAGGTCGACGAGCGGCAGCAGAAGGTCGAGTGTGTAGACGGGAGCACGGAAGTGCAGCGGGCTCGCCGGGTCCAACGGCACCGGCTGCTGGGTGGTGAACGCCACGGTGCCCACGAGGAAGAGCGCCAGCAGCCACATGGCGGCCAGGGCAGGTCGGTAGCCGTAGCCGACCGTGACGTCCTGCAGGTAGCCCCAGAGCTGGATCGGTCGCGACTGCAGGGCCCGTCGGCGCCGCTGCCCACGCAACAGCACCGTCCGAGCGCTGTCCTCCTCGCCCCGACGCCGGTACATCGCCGCCAGCTGTTCGTAGGCCTGGGGCGCGTACCCGTCGTCGTCGCGGTCGAGCCAGCCCAGTCGCTGCCGCACGTCAGCCGTCGACACGATCGTGTCGTAGCTGAATCCGTCGAGACGCAGCTTCGTCGGCCAGCCGAGCGGTTCGTCGTCGCGGAGCACACCGATCCGCGCGTGCCGTAGGTCGACCGGACGCTCGATCGGTTCGCCGGTGGCGAGCACCAGTTCGGTGGTCTGCAGTTGCCGGCAGTTGAGTCCGACACCCGTGGTGGCGTGCAGCCGAGCGTGTTCGAAGCAGACCTGCTTGTCGACGCGGGCGAAGGAAATGTTGATCCGCCCCTGGGCGCTGAACCCGTCGCAGCAGCTGAGGGTCCCGCCGACCACCATGCCGACCGCCGCCATGGCTCGGCCGTCGGGGTTGGTGATGGTGGCGCCGTGCAGCCGCACCGAACCGCGGATGTCGGCGCTGTTGAGCTGAACCTCTCCCTCGCAGCGCAGGCGCAGGCCCCGGATGTCGTGGCCGACGGAGAGGAGGCTGCCCTCCACCGCCGGCGCTCCGGCGATCTGAGCCCCGTCCAGTACGAGCGCGCCGTCGATCCGGGCGGCCACGAGGCGGACGCCGCCCACACATCGGACTCCGGCCAACCGAAGGTTGCCCTCGATGGACGCCTTGTCGGCCCAGAGGCCGCGGAGCTGGGAGCCGGCCAGGTCCAGTTCCCGGGTCCGGGCACCGACCATTTCGAAGCGTTCTCCGAAGGTGCAGCGACTCAGGCGGACGGCGTACGGGATCTCGGCGTACGACAGGTCCAGCGTGCCGGAGATCTCGGCGCCGACCAGGGTCAGGGCAGCCAACTGTCCCGCCTCCGGAGGCATCGCGCCGAGCAGCAGCGCGCGGATGACGGACGCTCGAACCACCCGGTCCTCGGCGCTGGTCAGGTCCACCAGGGCCCGTCGGGGGAAGGCCCGCCACACCGCCTGCTCCGCGGCGGTCAGCTCGAAGTCCATCCCGCCATGGTGACCGCGCGCCGCAACGTCGGATCGATCGCTGACGGCGCGGGGCCCGGGCGGCGACGCGCTCTCTCAGGCCCGATGCGATCGGGGGAGTGCGTAGTGCCGCAGGGTCACCGGGCTTCCGTCCGGGGCGGTCCAGTCGGCCGTGCTGGTACCGGTGTGGCGCCAACCGGTGCGTTCGTAGAGCGCGACGGCTGCCGAGCCGGGGCGGTCGACGACCTCCAGCAGCAGCTCGCGGTCGCGGTCGGTGGCCCAGCGCCGGGCCCGTCGCAGCAGCGCGCCGGCGACGCCGTGCCCGCGTACGGCGGGCGCGACGAACAGCCGGCCGACCTCGGCGGGGGCCGGCTGCGGTGGCGCGGTGGCGCCGTGCACGGCGATGTGGCCGACCGGACCCGCGCCACCGACCTCTGCGACCCACGCGTGCTGGAGGTCGGGCGGGCTCAACCATCGCTGCGGATCGGTCGGCCAGTTCAGCGGATAGCCGTCGAGGCGGTGCACCTCGGCGAGCAGCTCGACGCATCGTAGCAGGTCGGCCGGGTTTCGGTCCCGGATCGTCACGGTGTCCACGCCGATCATCATCCCGGCCGGCGGGCCGGCGGACGATCGACGGGGCCAATCACAACCACATGGTTGTGCAAACGAATGGTTGTGGATAGGGTCGGGGCATGCCTGTTGTCGAGGACGAACTGAGCCTGGTCTTCGCCGCGCTCGCCGACCCCACCCGGCGGGCGATCCTGGAGCGCCTGGCCGGCGGAGCGGCCTCGGTCAACCAGCTCGCCGAGCCGTTCGCGATGAGCCAGCAGGCGGTCTCCAAGCACCTCAAGGTGCTGGAGCGGGCCGGTCTGATCTCGCGCGGGCGGGCGGCGCAGTCCCGCCCGTGTGTGCTGGAGCCGGACCACCTGGAGGTCGCCGCCGACTGGATGGCCCGGCACCGCCAGATGTGGGCCGACCGGCACGACCGCCTCGCAGAGCACCTGTCCGCGCTGCGCGCCGACCCGCGTCACCACGAGGAGACGACACCATGACCGAGACCGGCGAAGTGACCTACCGGCGGGTGCACCACGGCTCCCCGGAGCTGCTCTTCGACTGCATGACCCGACCGGAGCACCTGACCCACTTCTGGGGCCCGGCCGGCACCAGCACGCCGCTCGACGGCATCGTCGTCGAGCTGCGCCCCGGCGGGGCCTTCGAGACCACGATGGTCAACGACGCCGACGGCAGCACCTACCGGATGCGGGCCGTCTACGCCGAGATCCAGCGACCGGAGCGGCTGGTCTGGATCGAGTCCGACGTCGAGGGCGGCATGCGCACCGAGGTCACCTTCGTCGCTTTGGGCGACGGGCGGACCGAAGTGATCACCCACCAGACAAACGTGCCCGCCGCCTACCTGAGCGCCGAGGCGCAGGCCGGCTTCAGCACCAGCCTCGACCGGTTCGCCGCCTACCTGGCCAGCCTCGACGTCGAGCCCACCCAGCCGGAGTGAGGAGCAGCTCGATGCCCGTGGTCACCTCCGCCGACGGCACCGCCATCGGCTACGAACGCACCGGCGACGGCCCGGCTGTCGTCCTCGTCGACGGCGCCCTGTGTCACCGCGCGGGCGGCCCGATGCGGCCGCTCGCCGCCGCGCTGGCCTCCCGGTTCACCGTGCACACCTACGACCGGCGCGGCCGGGGCGAGAGCGGGGACACCCCGCCCTACGCGGCGCTCCGGGAGGTCGAGGACCTCCAGGCCGTCATCGCGGCGGCCGGCGGCCAGGCGTACGTCTACGGCATCTCCTCCGGTGCCGCGCTCGCCCTGGCCACCGCCGCCGCCGGACCCGGGGTCACCCGGCTCGCGCTCTACGAGCCGCCGTTCCTCGCCGAAGCCGACGGCGAGAACGCCACCCGGCTGAAGGAGTACGCCCAGCACCTGCACGAACTGCTCGCCGCGGGTCGCCACGGCGATGCGGTCGCCCTGTTCATGACGCACGTCGGGGTCCCGCCGCAGGTGATCGCCGGCATGCGGGCCCGGCCGCACTGGGCCGCGTTCGAGGCGATCGCCCCGACGCTCGGCTATGACGACGCTGTCCTCGGCGACAGCCACGTGCCTCGCGACCTCGCGGCGAGGTTCACCGTCCCCACCCTGGTCCTCGCCGGCGACGCGAGCCCACAGCTCCTCCAGCGGGCCGCCGAGGTCACCGCCGCGGCGCTGCCCGTCGCCCTGTACCGCACCCTCGGCGGGCAGACGCACGACGTCTCACCCGACGCCCTCGCCCCGGCGCTGACCGCCTTCTTCACCGCCGACAGGCCGTAGCGCCCGACCATCCACACGGACTCCCGGGCCTACGGGCCTGCTCAGGCTTCGACCGGGGTCTGGACCGTCGCCGGCTCGTCGGGTGCCAGCCGCGTGTCGGCCGCCGCCTGCCCCTCGGCGTCGCCGACCTCCTCGCAGATCGCCGCCGCGTCCACCCAGTGGCGATGTGCCTCGTCCGGGTCGTCCAGGGCGGCCGCCGCGTCGCCCAGGTAGAGCTGGGTCCGGCCCAGCCCCGCGCTCGGCCGGCCGCCTTCGCGCAGCCGGCGGCTCTCGGCGAGCATCTCGTAGGCCTGCCGCGCCTGCGTCGGGCTGGTGGCCAGCAGGGTGGCGCCGGCGTTGAGCAGGGCGGCCGCCCGGCTGGTCGGATCGCTCACCGACTCGTACTCGCGTAGCGCGGCCCGCCATGCCTGCGCCGCGTCGAGGTGTTCGCCGACGCTGGCGTGCACCAGCACCAGATTGGTCAGTGCCGCGGCGTAGCCCCGGGCGTCGCCGAGCGAGCGGAACGTGTTCGCCGCCCGCACCAGGTGGTGGTGGGCGCTGTCCAGCTCTCCCCGGGCCAGCCGGGCCGCGCCCAATCCCAGGTCGGTCAGCGCATGCCCGGCCCGGTCGGCGCCGGAGCGGTGCCGCCGGGACAGCTCCAGGTGCTCCACCGCGTCGTCGAGTTGGCCGAGGTCGAGCAGGGCCAGGCCGAGGTTCATCCGTGCCTGCGCGGTGCCGCGCCGGCCGCGTTCGGCCACCGCCAGGGTCAGCGCGGCGGCGGCGCCCTGCGGGTCGTGCCGGCGCCGGCGCAGCACGCCCAGCTCGTTGTGCGCCCAGCCGGCGATCTCCGGCCGGTCGTCGGCGGTCGGGGTGGCGAGCACCGTGCGGCACACCTGCTCCCACTCCTGCAGCCGTTCGGCGTGCGCCAGCCACCCGCACAGCGCCACGGCCAGCTGGAACCACCAGCGACGCACCCGCCGGGGCAGGGTCTCCGCCGCGCCGGCCGGCACCCGCACCACCGCCAGGAGCAGCTCCTGGTGCAGGTCGAACCAGCCGTAGGGGTCGTCGTCCAGCGGCAGCGACCACTCCCGGTCCGGCGGTGACCCGATCGCGGCGAGGTTGGCCGCGTGCCGCTCGGCCTGGCGGGCCAGGTGCCGGGTGAGCCGGGCCTGGGCGGCCACCCGCCGGCGGGCCGGCTCGGCGTCGCGCAGATGCAGCCGGGCGTAGCCGGCCAGCAGCGGCCGGATCTCGTAGCGGTCGCCGGGCGCGCCGACCACGAACGCCGCCGCGGCCAGCTCGTCGAGGAGCGCCGCCACCCGGTCGGGCCGCCGCCGGGCCAGCGCCGCGATGGTCGGCCGGTCCACCGGCGCCGGGCTGAGCGACATCAACCGGTACAGCCGCCGCGCCTCGATCGACAGCGCCCGGTACGCCGTGTCGCGCTCGGTGACCAACCGGGCCGCGGGGGAGACGCTGACCCGCTGGTGCGGGGGTGTCTCGACCGCTCGGCGCAGCGCGTCGAGCACGTCGGTGGGGCGCCAGCCGTGCTGCGCGGTGCGGTAGCCCAGCGCGCGGACCGTCCGCGGCTGCCGCCCGCAGAGGTCCACGATGGACCGCACCGCCGGGTCGGTGCGCGGGTCGGCCCGGCGGGCCCGGGCGGCCGGCGCGGCCTGCCCGGCGGCGGCGAAGAGTTCGACCGCCTCCGTCGGTCCGGGCTCGGCGATCCAGTGCGCCACCACGCCCTCGAGACCGGTCAGCGCGGGGCCGCCGGCGAGCAGCAGCCGGCAGGTGCGCGCGGTCGGCGGCAGCAGCGGCCGCACCTGCGCGGGTGTGTCCACGTTGTCCAGCACCAGCAGGATCTTGCGACCGTCGAGCTGCCGGCGCAGCGCGTCGGCGGCCTCGGCGAGCGCGTCCGCCCGGCCGGACGCCGGCGGCGGGGTGCCCAGGATCCTCGCCAGCGCGGTGAGCACCTGCCGCGCCGAACGGGGCCGGCCGGCACGGCGCAGGTCGAGGTAGTACTGCCCGTCCGGGAAGTTCTCCCGGCACAGGTTGGCCGCCTGCACCGCGCAGGCCGAGGTGCCCACCCCGCGCCGGCCCAGCACGGCCACCGCGTGCTCCCGGGCCAGCAACGCGACGATCGACTCCACGTGCTCAGCCCGGCCGGTGAAGCCGGCCGGGTAGGGCAGCGTCGGGGCGCCGCTGGTCGGCTCGGCGACGATCTCCGTCGGCTCGGCGGCGACCTGCCGGCCGGCCCGCCGTCGGCGCATCTCGAACACCAGCCAGCCGATCGCGCCGCTGATCGCCACCGCGATGCTCGCCGGCCCGAGCACGCTGCTGGCCAGCTCGGAGAGCAGGTTGCTGGCCAGGTTCGCGGCCACCCCGCTGACCAGCGTGCCGACCGCGACCAGCACCGGCCAACGGGGTGGACGCCCGGCGCCGGTCGGGCCGGTCACCGGACGCCCCCCGCGACCAGACCGGCGACGAGATGCCGGCGGGCGAGCACCACCAGCAGCACCGGCAGCACCGAGGCGATCACCGAGCCGGTGGCGAGCGCGCCGCTGTTGGCCACGAAGCCGCGGGTCTGCCCGGCCAGGAAGAGCCCCAGCGGCACCGCGTCGGGGCCGCTGAACAGCAGCCCGACCACCAGGTCGTTCCAGACCTGCACGAACTCCAGCACGGAGACCGCGACGATCGCCGGCCGGTTGTGGCGGGCCAGCCGGCGCAGCGTGCCCCACCAGTGCCGCCCGCCCAGCCGCGCGCCACGGACCTGCTCCGCCGGCAGGTCGGCGAAGGCGTTGCGCAGCACCAGCACCGCGAACGGCACGCCCAGCGCCAGGTGCACCAGCACCAGCCCGCGGGCGGTGCCGGAGGAGAGCACCACCCCGAGCACCTCGTTGACCGGCCCCGCGATGACCTGCACCGGGACGATGCTGGCGGCCATCAGCAGCAGGCCGGTCGCCTGCGCCGCCGGCCCGGTCAGCCAGGCCAGCGGGTATGCGGCGAGCAGCGCGACGACCAGCACGGCGGCGGTGACCACGGTGGCCAGCACCAGCGTGAACGTCAGCGCCCGCCACAGCTCCGAACCGCCGAGCACGTCGCGGTAGGAGTCCAGGCTGAGCGGTGCCGACCACCAGTCCTCGGCCGCGGCGTCGACCGGGCTGTGCAGCGACGTCGCGACCAGCACCCCGAGCGGGATCAGCCAGGCCACCGCCGCGCCCGCGGCGATCAGCCGGAACAGCCGCGGCGGCGGGGCGCTCGTCGGCTGCGCCTCCTCCGGCTCGGGCTCGGCGGGTCGCGGCGGCGGCCACGCCTGCCGGACGAAGAGCGCCGCCACCAGCATGCCCGCGGCCACCGCCACCAGCCAGACCACGCCGAGTGCCGCCCCCTCGCCGGTGGTGGTGCCGCCGGAGGTCTGCCAGACCCGCAGGGCCAGCACCGCCGCCTCGTCGCGCACCGAGCCGGGCGCCATCACCAGGATCAGGTCGAAGGTCCGGCTGGTGCCGACCGCCACCAGGGCGAAGACCACCGCGAAGGTACGCAGCAGCAGCGGTCGCCACTGGGCGTCCCAGAGCACGTGCCGGCGGCGGCCGCCGTAGGCGCGTACCGCGTCGGCGAGGCTCGGCGGCACGCGGTCCAGCGCGGCGCGGAACACCAGCACGGCCAGCCCCACCCAGGCCCAGACGAAGGCCGACATCAGCGCCACGGTGACCAGGCCCGGGCCGAGCAGCTGCGGGGCGTCCTCGGCGGAGCGCCCGGTCAACCGCGCGGCGAGCAGGGTGGCCAGCCCACGGGTCGGGTCCGGGTCGTACATCAGGCGGAAGGTGACCCCGGTGACCACCAGGGGCAGCGCGATCGGCACGACCAGGATCAGCCGGACCAGGCCGCCCTCCTGGGAGCGGCGGGACGCGGCGGCGAGCAGGTAGCCCAGCCCGGTCACCACGGCGGGCACCAGCAGCGCCCAGAGCACCGTGCGACCGACCACCGCGGCGGTGTCCGGTGCGTCCAGGGCGGCCCGGAAGTGCGCCGCACCCACCCACCGGCCGTCGGTGGTGACGCTGGCGTGCACGGTGCGCAGCACCGGCCAGAGCACCAGCCCACCGAGGAGCAGCGCGGCGGGCAGCAGCAGCGCCGACGTGGCGCCCGCCGCCGGGTAGGCACGACCGCGCCGCGGCGGCCCGACGTCGTCGAGGACGGCCAGCTCGCCGAGGACCGGCGCCCTGGTCACCGGCCACCGCCCGCGCTGCGGGCCGCGGCGGCGAGCTGGCCGGTGGCCCGGCGGACGGCCTCGGCGGCCGGCACCCCACTGGTCACGTCGGCGAAGAAATCCTGCATCATCCGCCAGATGCCGACGCCGTCGGAGCCGGTGAACGGCCCGGGAAGCCGGTCGGAGAGGTCGAAACGGGGGGTGTCGGCGGTGCGCATCTCGGCGGCCAGCCGGCGGCGGACCGGATCGGCGTAGCCGTCCAGCGGGACGGTGATGTTCGGTGACAGGTAGCCGCCGGCGCGCAGCCAGGGCCGGAACGCGACGGCGTCGGTCAGCCAGCGCACCAGCTCCACCCCGGCGTCCGCGCCGGCGAAGGCCACCGCGACGTCGCCGCCCACAATGAGCGGGCCGCCGCCGGGCTGGGTGCCGGGGAACCGGAACGTCGACGGCCCGGCCGAGTCGCGCTGGAACCGGTGGACCACGTCGTCGACGAAGTCACCCTCGAAGACCATCGCCGCCCGGCGTGCGCGCACCACCTGGATCACGGACTCCTCGTACTGGGTGAGCAGGGCGCGGCGGGCGCCGCCGGGAAAGGCGCCGTCGACGCTCCAGATCTCGGCGAGCCGGTCGAGGGCGTCGCGCACCGGTGCGCCCTGCCAGTCGGCGTCCGGGCCGGCGAGGGCGTCGTAGCCGTCGGGTGCCACGTCCGCCAGCACGTTCTCGAACCAGTCGGTGAGCACCCAGCCGTCGGCCGCGCCGATCGCCAGCGGCGCCGGGCCGAGGCCGCGCCGGGCCCGCGCACCGAGGCGGCGGGTCAGCGCCACCAGCTCGTCCCAACTGGTCGGTGGTTGGGGCAGCACCGAGGGCAGGTGCCAGAAGAGGGACTTGTGTGCCGCCTTCACCCAGACGCCGACCCGCTGGCCGTCGACGGTGAGCAGGTCGCCCAGGTCGCCGGGGACGGCGTAGCCCGCGGCCGGCGTCAGTGGGCTCAACCAGCCCCGCTCGGCGTATTCGGTGACCAGGCCGGGCCGGGGCAGGATCGCCACGTCGGGACTGGTGCCGGCGAGGTGCCGGGCGCGCAGGAACGCGTCGATGTCGTTGCCGGCGCTGACCACCTGCACCGACGCGGGATAGCCGGCCACCACCTCGCGGAACCGCTCCAGCTCGGTGCCGCTCCAGACCACCGCGACCTGCACCGCCCGCTCCCCGCCGGAGCAGCCGGCGACGGCCGTGGCGGTGCCGGCGACCGCGGCGCGCAGCAGCGTGCGGCGGCGCAGCCCGCCCCTCATCGCCCCACCGCCTCGGTGACCAGCTCGACCCGATCGGGGATCTCCTGCAGGGTGGCCGGGTCGGCGGTGCAGATCAGCACGGCGACCCCGGGTGCGTCCGGCGGCGAGAGCCGGGGGACGAGATCGCTCAACCGGCCGCCACCGGCCATCCCGGCGGGCAGGTCGACCACCAGCACCTCGGGCAGGCAGGCGGCGGCGCGGGCCAGCGCCACCCGGAACCGCTGGGCGTCGGAGAGCAGGTGCGGCAGCAGGGCGAGGGTCGGCGCCAGCTCCAACCGGTCGATGACGGTCGCCGCCCAGTCGTCGGCCACCTCGCGTACCCGTTCCCGCTTGCGCTGGCCGTACTCGATGTTGCGACGCACGGTCAGCTGCGGCAGCAGCGCGCCGCCGGCCGGGACGTAGCCGATCTGGCGGCGCGGCGGCGGCAGGGCGGTCACGTCCCGTTCGCCGACCAGGATCCGCCCGGCGAGGGGCGCGGCGAGCCCGGCCAGCACCCGGGCGACCGCGGTGCCGACCCGGGGCGGCGCCACCAGGGCCGCGGTGTGCCCGGCGGGTACCTCGACGGTGACCGGCCCGGTGCCGGGGACGGCGACCAGTGCGCGCAGCCGTAACGTGACCCTCACCTCCGGTGACCTCGTCGACCCGTCCCAGGGTGGCACATCACGCCGACAATCGATGTCCCCGGCACGGCTCCACAGTGGAGAAGCGGCTCAGCCGGCGTGGTAGAGGCGGGCCAGCGCCGCCGCCGTGGCCGCCAGCCGGTCCCGCAGCGCCGCCGGCGCGAGCACCTGCACCTCGGCGCCGAGGCGCAGCAGCTCGCCGTGCGCGTGAGTGAGCGACTCGATCGGCAGCGCGGCGGTGACCCAGCCGGCCTCGTCCGGTGGCCCGGCGCTGCCCTCCACGGCTGCCACCACCACGTCGCTGGCCACCTCCCGCAGCCGGACCCGGCCGGCCGGGGAGAGCCGTACGGTCGCCTCGTCGCGATGCAGCCGGGCCCGGAACTGCTGCACGTGCCCCCGCCACCAGCTCGACAGGTCGAAGTCGGCCGGCCGGTCGAACCCCTCGTCCAGGGTGGTCAGCGCGAGGATCTGGTTGACCCGGTAGGTGGCCGGCTCGTCCCGCCCCGGTCGACCCGCCACCACGTACCAACGGCCGCCCTTGAGCACCAGTCCGTACGGGTCGAGCACGCGGGTGACCTCCCCGGCCCAGCTGCGGTAGCGGACCTCGATCCGGCGCTGCCGCCACACCGCGTCGGCCGCGGGCGACAGGTGTGCCGAGGCGTCGCCGTCGGCGAACCAGCCGGCGGTGTCCAGATGGAACCGCTGTTGGAGCAGGGCGGCCCGCTCGCGCAGCGGCGGTGGCAGCGCGGCGTGCAGCTTGAGCTGGAGCGCGGCCACCACCGCGCCGTCGCCCAGTTCGTCGGCCGGCCCGGGCAGGCCGGCCAGGAAGAGCCGGTCCGCCTCCTCGGTGGTCAGCCCGGTCAGCCGGGTCCGCCACCCGTCGAGCAGCTGGTAGCCGCCGGCGTGCCCGGCCTCCCCGTAGAGCGGGATGCCGCTGGCGTGCAGCGACTCCACGTCCCGGTAGATGGTCCGGGTGGACACCTCCAGCCGCTCGGCGAGCTGGGTGGCGGTCATCCGGCCGTGCGCCTGGAGCAGCAGCAGGACGGAGAGGAGTCGACTGGCCCGCATTCTGCTGACAGTAGTTGTCAGGGAAGTGCCGTTACCGTCCCGGCATGGCATTTCGCGACAAGCACCTGCGGACGCCGGGGCCGACCACGGTCGCCGGGCGACAGCTCAAGCGCTACCACATCGACCAGCCGGAGCGGCCGATCGAGCCGGAGGTGGAGAAGGCGGCGTACGACGTGCTGCCGAGCCTGCTCCCGGAGCCCGACGGCACCCCGCCGGCCGGCTGGGTGGTGTTGCACCGGGGCGCGGACACCGGCGCCTACCTGCTGGCGTACAGCTGGACCTGGGACAACGCGGTCGAGGTGGGCGTCGCGGTGGCCGGCCAGCCGGCACTGGACTGCCCCGACGAGGACCCGACCAACTTCGTCCCGCTGAACAGGCCGGGGGTGGGCTGCGTCTGGGAGCTGAGCGTGCTGGAGCACGAGCGGGCCGCCTGGATCCGGCACGTGCTCGCGCCGGAGCGGCCGGACGTCGAGGCGTACCTCGTCGACGCCCACGCCGAAGGGCTGGTGGGCCGCTGATGGGCGACTTCGACTTCCTCGTCGGCACCTGGAACATCGCCAACCGGCGGCTGAAGAAGCGGCACGCCGGCAGCGACGAGTGGGACGAGTTCCCGAGCGTGAAGGTCGCTCGTAGCTTCTTTGCCGGCGCGGGCAACTTCGACGAGATCACCTTCCCGACCAAGGACTTCTCCGGCGCGACCGTGCGGACCTTCAACGCGGCCCGCGGCGAGTGGTCCATCTACTGGATGAACAGCGCCAACGGGGTGGTGGAGATGCCGGCGTTGGTCGGCCGCTTCGTCGACGGGGTCGGCACCTTCTACGCCGACGACGTCGACGAGGGCCGCCCGATCCGCTGCCGGTTCATCTGGTCGGAGATCACCGCGACCTCGGCCCGCTGGGAGCAGGCGTTCTCCACCGACGGCGGAGACAGCTGGGAGACCAACTGGATCATGGAGTTCACCCGCGCGTCCGCCGATCAGCTGCCGGCGGAGCCTGGGGGAGTGGTGGTGCGGTAGATCGTGGACAGCCAGACGTCGAGCAGCACGTCCACCACGTCGGGCTCGGCCAGGGCGGGCTCGTCGGCGGCGAACGTCGCGTACATGACCCGCTCGTTCATCGAGTTCAGCGCGATCGCCAGGTCCCGGGCGGGTGATCCGCCCGGGGCCGCCCCGCGCCGCCGCTCGGCCTCGATGGCCGTTTCGGCGCTGCGCACCCAGCGCTCCAGCACCGCCGCCCAGAGCTGGCGGACCTCGGCGTTGGTGCCCCGCACCTGGGCGCAGGCCAGGGTGACCGCCTTGTGCGCGCGGAACGTGTCGTGGAACCGGCTGATCAGCTCCCGCCAGCGGGCCCGGGGATCCTCGGCGAGCCGGTCCAGCACGTCGCCGGCGGCGGCGTCGGCCTCCTCGGTGACCCGGTCCAGCAGGGTGAGCAGCACCGCGTCCTTGGAGGCGAAGTAGAAGTAGAAGGTGGGGCGCGAGATGCCCGCGCCGCGGGCCAGGTCGTCGATGGAGATGTCGGCGAACGCCCGCCGTTCCAGCAACCGCTCCGCGGTGGCCAGAATCGCCAGCTCGCGGTGGTCACCGGCGGACCGGGCGGCTCGCCGCCCGCGCGGAGTCGCGGCTGCGGCGGCGGCACGCACGCTCGTCATGACCGCCGATCCTACCGGGCCTCAACACCCTGTCGAGAGACTCGACAGGGTGTTGACTGGCCTCGACGGTGGTGGATAAGGTCCGGTCCACCGCCACCCACCGGGAGGTGCCATGGCCTCCGACCACGTCGATGTGATCATCGTTGGCGCCGGGCTGTCCGGCGTCGGCGCCGCCTGCCACCTGCGGCGCAGCTGCCCCGGCAAGACGTACGCCGTGCTGGAGGCCCGGGACGCCATCGGCGGCACCTGGGACCTGTTCCGCTATCCCGGCGTGCGGTCCGACTCGGACATGTTCACCCTCGGCTACTCCTTCAAGCCCTGGACCGACCCGAAGGCGATCGCCGACGGCGACGCGATCCGCGCCTACGTCCAGCAGACCGCCCGCGAGTACGACGTGCAGCGCCACATCCGCTTCCGGCACCGGGTGCTGCGCGCCGAGTGGGACAGCGCCACGGCCCGCTGGACGGTGCACGCCCACCGCGACGACACCGCCGAAACCGTCGAGCTGACCTGCGCCTTTCTCTATGTCTGCGCCGGCTACTACCGCTACGACGCCGGCTACACCCCGGACTTCCCGGGCGTCGACCGGTACGCCGGGCGGCTGGTGCACCCGCAGCACTGGCCGGCCGACCTCGACCACACCGGCAAGCGGGTGGTGGTCATCGGCAGTGGCGCCACCGCCGTCACCCTGGTGCCCGCCATGGCCGAGCGGGCCGCCCACGTGACGATGCTGCAGCGCTCACCCACGTACATCCTGCCGCTGCCCGCGCGCGACGCGCTCGCCGACGCGTTGCGTCGCTGGCTGCCGGCGAAGGCTGCCTACCCGGTGGTGCGGTGGAAGAACGTCCTGCTCGCCACCGCCAACTTCCAGCTCAGCCGGCGCGCGCCCGGGCTGATGAAGAGGCTGCTGCGCCGAGCCGCCCGGGGCCGGCTGCCGGTCGGCTACGACCTCGACCGACACTTCTCGCCCCGCTACGACCCGTGGGACCAGCGGCTCTGCATCGTGCCCGACGGCGACCTCTTCGCCGCTGTGCAGGACGGCCGGGCCTCGGTGGTCACCGACACCATCGACACGTTCACCGAGCACGGCGTCCGACTGGCCTCCGGCGAGGAGCTGCCCGCCGACGTCGTGGTCACCGCGACCGGCCTCAACCTGCTCGCCCTCGGCGGGATGACGCTCACCGTGGACGGCGCCGAGGTCGACCTGGCCGGCACGGTTGCCTACAAGGGGATGATGCTCTCCGGCGTGCCGAACCTGGCCATGACCATCGGCTACACCAACGCCTCCTGGACGTTGAAGGCCGACCTGGTCGCCACCTACGTCTGCCGGCTGCTGCGCCACCTCGACCGCACCGGGCAGCAGATCGTCACCCCGTTGCCACCGCCCGGCGACGACCGGGTGCCGCTGATCGACCTCCGCGCGGGCTACGTCCTGCGTAGCCTGGACGCGTTGCCCAAGCAGGGAGCCGCCGCGCCATGGCGGCTCCACCAGAACTACCCCCGCGACGTGCTGCTGATGCGGCACGGCCGGCTTGCCGACGCCGGCGTGCGGTTCTCCCGGGCCGGCGTCGTCGACCGGCCCGCCACACCGGAGCGGCCCACCGGCACCCCGGTAGGCTGACCGTCCTGCATGGACGGTGCGGCCGTTGCCTGAACCGAGCAGCAGAGGAGCAACCCGTGCGTACCTTCGACTTCGCCGACGGCACGGCCGTGGTCACCGGCGCCGCCAGCGGGATCGGCGAGGCGCTGGCACACGCGCTGGCGCGGCGCGGCAGCCACCTGGTCCTGCTCGACCGGGACGCCGAGCGGCTCGACGCGGTGGTCGCCGCGCTGGCCGCCGGCTACCCCGACCGGCAGCTCAGCACCTACCTGGTCGACCTGGCCGACCCGGCCGCGACCGCGCGGGTGGCGGCGGAGATCCGGCAGCGGCACCCCCGGATCCGGCTGCTGATCAACAACGCCGGGGTGGCCCTCGGTGGCCGGTTCGACCAGGTCACCTTCGAGGAGTTCAGCTGGGTGGTCGAGATCAACTTCCGGGCCGTCGCACAGCTGACCCACGCGCTGCTGCCCGCGCTCAAGGAGGAGACCGGCGGGCACCTGGTCAACATCTCCAGCCTCTTCGGCCTGATCGCGCCCGCCGGGCAGAGCGCCTACTCGGCGAGCAAGTTCGCCGTCCGGGGCCTCACCGAGGCGCTTCGCCCCGAGCTGGCCGAGCACGGGATCGGGGTCACCTCGGTGCACCCCGGCGGGATCGACACCCGGATCGCGGCAAACGCCCGGGTCGGCAGCGGCGTCGACCGCGACGAGTACGAGCAGGGTCGGCGGCAGTTCGAGAAGCTGCTGACCATCGCGCCCGCCAGGGCCGCCGAGGTGATCCTGCGCGGGGTGGCCCGCCGCCGCGGCCGGGTACTGATCGGCTGGTCGGCGAGGCTGCCGGATCTGCTCGCCCGGGTGGCGCCCGCCTCGTACCACCGGGTCCTGGCCCTCGGACTGCGCCGGGGCGAGGCGGCCTCGCGTGCCGCGACGCCGACCCCGGTCGAGCGCGAGCGGCCCGCCGCGACGCCGCCCCCCGCGCTCGTCCCGCCCGCCTCACCACCCGCGCTCGTCCCGCCCGCCTCGCCACCGCCGGTCGCGCACCGGCCGGTGGGTGCCGTGCCCGCACCACGGGCCGCCGAGGTGTCGGCGACCGAAACCGCCGGGGAGCCGGCATGAGCGCGGCGCAGGGCCCCCGGCACGTCACCGTCGGCGGCCGCCGGGTGCGCCACCGCATCGACGGCGACGGCCCGCCGGTCCTGCTGCTGCACGGGGTCGGCCGCACCCTGCGGGACTTCACCGACCAGCACGAGCGCCTCGCCGAGCGGTTCCGGGTGCACAGCGTCGACCTGCCGGGGTACGGCGGGTCGCTGCCGATGGCCGAGCCGCACACCCTGCCGGCGCTGGCCCGCTTCGTCGGCCGCTACCTCGACGTGGTCGGCGTCGACCGCCCCGCACACCTGGTCGGCAACTCCCTCGGCGGTGCGGTCGCCATGCGGCTCGCCGTCACCGAGCCGGCCCGGGTGGCCAGCCTCGCGCTGGTCAACAGCGCCGGCTTCGGTCAAGAGGTGACCCTCGCGCTGCGGCTGCTCGCGCTGCGCCCGTTGGGCCGGATGATGCTGCGTCCCAGCCGGGCCGCCGCCCGCCGGGTCGAACGCGCGCTCTTCCACGACCCGGCGTTCGCCACCGCCGAGCGCATCGCGTACGCCCTGGAGGTGGCCCGCCAGCCGTACACCGCGCGGGTGATGCTCGAGACCGTCCGGAGCCTGGGCGGCTTGCGCGGCGTCCGCCCGCAGTGGCGGGAGGAGCTGCTGACCCAGCTGGCCGCCCTGGCGGTGCCGACGCTGGTGGTCTGGGGCGACCGGGACCTGATCCTGCCGGCGGCCCACCTCGAGGCCGCCCGGACCCGGCTGCCCCGGGCCCGGACCCACCTGTTCCGCGACTGCGGGCACATGCCGCAGATCGAGCGGGCCGAGGAGCTGCACCGGCTGCTGCTCGACTTCTGGGCGGCGCCCGCCAGCTCAGACGCCGGGGCGGCAGTCGTCACCGCGACGATCGAGGACCCCCGCGCCGCCGAGCGCCGCCGCCCGGCGCCGGAGGCCGGCTGACCGGTCAGGGCGGGGTGCTGCCCCGCTTCTCCTCCTGCGCCAGCACCGCCTCGCGGTGCTCCGGGTCGTCGCGGCGGGCCAGCTCGGCGGCGAGCCGCGGATCGCCGACCAGCCGCTCCCGGTTGCGGTAGAGAAAGGTCTCGAAGCCGCCGGTGTACGGGCAGGCGAGATCGCCGAGCGCCCGCTCGGGGACGTACCGACAGCCGGTGCAGTAGTCGCTGATCTCGTCGATGTCACTGCCGTCCACCGCGTACGGACGGGTGTCCACCCTGGCCAGGTCGGCGTACTGGCTCATCCCGACCACGGTCGCGTTCATCACCCAGTCGGTGCCGTCGACGAACGAGCGCCGGAACCAGTCGGCCAGCTCGGTGGGGCGCCAGCCGCGTTGCAGCGCGTAATTGCCGAGCACCAGCAGTCGGGGCACGTGGTGGGTCCACCCGCCGTCGCGGACCGCGGCCAGCACGTCGGCGAGGCAGCGCGCCTCAACCGCGTCCGCGTCCAGCTCGGCGAACCACTGCGGCAGCGGCTCGGTCGCGGCCAGCCAGCCGGCCCCCCGGAACCCGGGCTCGAGGTACCAGTAGAGCTGCCACAGGAACTCGCGCCAGCCCAGCAGCCCCCGGATGAACGGCTCCACCGCCGCGCGGGGAGCCGTCCCGTCGCGCCACGCCTGCTCGGCCGCCCGCACCGCCGGCGCCGGGTCGAGCAGACCGAGGTTGAACGACGAGGAGAGCGCGCTGTGCGCCAGCAACGGGTCGTGCACGCTCATCACGTCGGCGTACCGGTCGTACTCCGGCAGCCGGTGCGCCAGGAAGTGGGTCAGCCGGGTCTCGGCCTCGGCGTGCGTGGCCGGATGCCGCCGGGGGCCGTCGCGGCCCACGAACCGGACCCCGTCGGCCGCCCAGCGGTCCAGGTCGCGGCGCACCTGGGCGTCGATCTCGTCCTCGACGACCGGCGGGGGTGGTGGCAGCGGCTGCGCGGCGGCGGAGCGGGGCCGCCGCCGCGCCGGGGCGCCGCCGGCCGACGTGGCGAGCACCCCGTGTCGGCGCAGCGCGTGCCGGTAGAAGTCGACCATCCGCAGGGGGCCGCGCCGGCGCTGGTCGGCCCAGGTTGCGAAGTCCGCCTGGCTGGTGACGAAGCCGCGTGGCGGCAGTATCGCCAGGCCCGGCACCGAACGCGCGAAGCGCAGGCCGGCCCGGGAGTGCGGATGGCAGACCTCGACCGGCCCGCTGAGCTGGTCGAGCGCCTCCCGGAAGGTGCCCGTGCGCAGCAGCACGGCCCGGTCACCCAACTCGGCCGCGCGGTGGCGCAGCGCGGAGAGGATCAGGTGGGCCTTCTGCCGGTGCATGGGCCGCCGGCGGAACAGCTCCCGCGCCTCGATGAGCAGCACCGGCTGGTCGGAATCGTCGAGGAAGTGCGGGCCGAGTTGATCGGCCAACAGCCATCGGCGGGGAGACATGGTCCAATTCTGCCCACTGCCCGGCGGTCGCGCGCGGTAGGCGGCCGAGCCCGGAGCGTCGAAGTCAGGCCGCGTCCGGGCTCGCGTCGTCGGCCGCCGGTGTGTTCTCCAACCGCCGAACGAGCACGGTGACCGTCACCAGGGCGAGCAGGAGCGCCGCCACCACCTGCACCGGCGCCGGACCGAGCGGCGCGACCAGCGCCAACGCGGCGGTCACCGGGAACGCCGCGACGACCGGTCCGCGCTGCTGCCGGCGTATGTGCAGCGCCCAGACGACGACCAGGTACACCGCGACCGGCACGGCTACGGCGTACCCGACGGTGGTCTGCGAGACGTGCGACATGTGCCGCTCGTGGTCGACCGCCACCGCCAGGCCCGCCCCGGCCGCGGCGACCGACGCGAAGATCAGGTAGTGGCCGTACCCCCAGGTGAGCGAGTCGCGAAGCCGGGTCGACAACTCGACCGGCCGGTCGAAGTAGACCCACCAGAGCGCGAACACGATCACCACGCCGGCCGCGGCCAGGAGCCAGAGGCCGTGCGATCCGGCGTCCAACCCGTCCTGGATCGCGATCGAGACGGCCAGCACCGTCTCGCCGAGCACGATCAGGGTGAACAGGCCGTACCGTTCGACGATGTGCCGCGGATGCCAGGGGGTCATCCCGGGCCGCTCGGCGAAGACCGGGACCAGCAGGTCGGCCAGGGCCAGCAGCACGAAGGACGCCAGCCGCCAGTCCTCGGGCAGGGCGAGCCGCAGCAGCCAACCGACCTGCACCACGCTGACCCCGATCGCGTACCGGATCGCGGCCCCGCGGTGCATCGGGTCGCTGGCCGCCGCGCGGGACCAGTGCACCACCGCGGCCAGGCGCATCACCACGTACCCGTAGGTGATGGTGGTGAAGTCGCCCTCGGTGAAGGCGCGCGGCACTCCCGCCGCGATGATCAGGGCGCCGACGATCTGCACGAGGGTGGTCAGCCGGTAGACGTCGTCGTCGGTGTCGTACGCGGAGGCGAACCAGGTGAAGTTCATCCACGACCACCAGATCGCGAAGAACACCATCAGATAGCTGGTCACCGCGTGGCCGATGTGATTCTCCGACACGTCGTGGTGCAGGCTCCCGGCCGCCTGCGCCACGGCCACCACGAAACACAGGTCGAAGAAGAGCTCCAAGGGGGTGGCGGCGCGGTGCGGCTCGTCCCGCTGCCGCGCGGTCATCCGGCGGTACCACGGGCGCACGGCTCGGGTCTGGGTCAACAGGTGCTCCTCGGGCGGACAGCCGGGTCGCCCACACGATAGCCAGCCGGCTCGGCGGCCCGACTCCGGTCACCGGTCGCACGGGTCCGACGTGTTCTGCGACGCGGCGCTCCGGTGGCCGAGGCCACGTTCCGGCGACCACGGCCACGGTCGCCAGCAGCCCGGTCGCATCATAGATACATGACGCATCCCTCCGCGCCGGCCAGGTCGACCGCCGCCTCCGCCGCCCTCGGCGGCCGAGCGCGCCTACCGCCACCTCAAGCGGTCGATCCTCGAGCAGGTCTACCCGGGCGGGCTGCTGGTCAGCGAGGGGGAGATCGCCGAGGCGACCGGAGTCTCCCGCACCCCGGTGCGCGAGGCGCTGCTCCGGCTGGAGACCGAAGGGCTGGTCAAGCTCTACCCGAAGCGGGGGGCCCTGATCCGGCCGGTCTCCGCCCGGGAGATCACCGACGTGATCGAGGCTCGCCGGCTGGTCGAGCGGCACGCCGCCGAGCGAGTCTGGCCGCGCCGGGCCGAGCTGAAGGCCGACCTCGGTCGCCGGCTGGCCGAGATGCGCGCCGCGCACGCCGCCGGGGACGTCACCGCGCTGATGGCCGCCGACCGGGCCTTCCACGCCACAGTGGTGGACGCCGCCGGCAACGAGATCCTGGCCGAGCTGTACCAGCGGCTGCGCGACCGGCAGCTGCGGATGGGTGAGACCAGCGTCCGCCTCTCTCCCGGCTGGGCCGACGTGGCGCTGACCGAGCACGCCGCACAGCTCGCCGCGCTCGACGAGGACGATCCCGGGCGCTGGCTCGAGGCCGTGGTCGCGCACATCGACAACTCGGCGACCGTGCTGCGGACGTTGCGGTGAGCGTGCGCACCACCCCGCCGGTCACCGCCCGCCGCTCCGCCGCGCTCGTCTGGGGCGTCGCGCTGAGCGCGTACGTGGCCGCGGTCTTCCACCGCAGCTCGCTCGGGGTCACCGGGGTCGACGCCGCGCACCGGTTCGACATCAACGCCGCCGCGCTCGCCACCTTCTCCGTCGCCCAGCTGGCCGTGTACGCGGCGATGCAGATACCGGTCGGGGTGCTGATCGACCGCTTCGGCTCGCGCCGACTGCTGGTCGCCGGCGGCCTGCTCATGGTCGCCGGTCAGCTCTGCTTCGCCCTCGCCACCGACGTACGGCTGGCCGTGGCGGCGCGGATCCTGGTCGGGCTCGGCGACGCGATGACCTTCATCAGCGTGCTGCGGATCGTGGCGTTCTGGTTCCCCGGCCGGATCAACCCGCTCATCGTGCAGCTCACCGGCACGCTCGGCCAGCTCGGTGCGGTCCTCGGCACCGTACCGCTGGTGGCCCTGCTGCACCACGTCGGCTGGACCCCGGCGTTCCTGGTCGCCGCGGCGCTCGGCGCGACGGTCGTGCTCCTGGTGCTCGTCGCCGTACGCGACACCCCGCACCGGGAGACCCTGGCCGGGCCGCCGCCCCGATTCGCCGACGTGCGCCGGGAGCTGGCCACCGCCTGGACGCAGCCGGGCACCCGGCTGGGGCTCTGGACGCACTTCGTCACCCAGTTCTCCGGTGCGGTCTTCGCGTTGCTCTGGGGCTTCCCGTTCCTGGTCCAGGGCCAGGGGCTGCGACCCACCTCGGCGGCGTACCTGCTCACCCTGATGACCGTGGCCGGGCTGCTGGTCGGCCCGCTCCTCGCGCACCTCTGCGCCCGGCACCCGTTCCGCCGCTCGGTGCTGGTCTTCACCGTGGTCGCGGCCACCGCCGCGGTCTGGGCCGTGGTGCTCACCTGGCCCGGCCCGGCCCCGCGGTGGCTGCTGGTGCTGCTGGTACTGGTGCTCGCCGTCAACGGCCCGGCGTCGATCATCGGCTTCGACTACGCCCGCACGTTCAACCCGGCGAGCCGGATCGGCAGCGCCACCGGCATCGTCAACGTCGGTGGCTTCGTCGCCTCGATCGCGCTGGTGCTCGCCGTGGGCGTGGTGCTCGACCTGTCGACCCCGGCCGGGCGCGGCGCACCCGATCTGAACGCGTTCCGCTGGGCCTTCGCCGTGCAGTACGCGCTCTGGACGCTCGGCGCGATCCAGGTGCTCCGCTACCGCAACGCGGCCCGTCGGCAGCTCGCCGCCGGCACCCCGAGCCGCTCCACCCACCCGGCCGACCTGGCTCGAGCGGCCGCGGCGGGCACGCCGGTGGTGGCGTCGGCGGACTCGTCAGCGGTGGCTGCGGTGGGCGTGTCGGTGGTGCCGGAGGTGGTGCCGGCGGTGGGTGAGGCTGTCCAGCAGCAGCGTCAGGCCGGCACCGACCAGCCAGACGTCCTTGGCGATCGGCACGCCCTGCTGGGTCGGCCGCAGGCTGCCCGGCTCACGCAGGCCGGGTGTCTTGAGGTAGAGCTGCATCAGCCCGGCGCCGAAGGCGGTCAGCCCGAGCCCCACCAGCGCTGACGGGACGAACGGGACGACCAGTGCGGCGCCCAGCGCGACCTCGCTGTACGAGAGCAGCTTGGCGAAGCGGTTCGGGTCGAGCTGTCGCAGCTGCGGGATGGCCCCGGTGGCCATGCCGTGCATTCCCTGCGCGGCCTCGCCCTCCAGGTTCCGCTTGCTCAGCCCCGAGTTGAGGAAGAAGGCGCCGACGGTCACCCGCAGCGGTACGTGCGCCAGATTCATGATCACTCCTGCTGTGCGGCCAGATCGTGCCCCCGCCTACCCGTCGGTGGGCGGGATAACCCGCCGCCGCGCCGACTGTGCCGCCCGGGTCGATCACGGTAGGTTCGCCGGAAGGTCGACCGCCGACGCGGCCGGGTGCCCTCTTGGCGCACCGGGCGTGCGAGCGTCCGGTCATCACCGCAGAGACAGGAGGGCAACCGTGAGCCAGGAGGTCCGGGGAGTCATCTCCCGCAGCAAGGGCGCACCGGTCGAGGTCACCACGATCGTCGTGCCCGACCCGGGGCCGGGTGAGGCGATCGTCCGGATCCAGTCGTGCGGGGTCTGCCACACCGACCTGCACTACCGCGAAGGCGGCATCAACGACGACTACCCGTTCCTGCTCGGGCACGAGGCCGCCGGCATCGTCGAAGAGGTCGGCGACGGAGTCACCGGCGTCGCGCCCGGCGACTTCGTCATCCTCAACTGGCGCGCGGTCTGCGGCGTCTGTCGGGCCTGCCGGCGCGGCCGCCCCTGGTACTGCTTCGCCACCCACAACGCGGCCCAGAAGATGACCCTCACCGACGGCACCGAGCTGGCACCGGCGCTGGGCATCGGCGCCTTCGCCGAGAAGACGCTGGTGCACGCGGGCCAGTGCACCAAGGTGGACCCGGCCGCCCGACCCGCGGCGGTGGGGCTGCTCGGCTGCGGGGTGATGGCCGGGCTCGGCGCGGCGATGAACACCGGCGGCGTGACCCGGGGCGACTCGGTCGCGGTGATCGGCTGCGGCGGCGTCGGTGACGCCGCGGTCGCCGGCGCGGCGCTGGCCGGCGCGACGACGATCGTCGCCGTGGACACCGACTCGCGCAAGCTGGACTGGGCCCGCAGGTTCGGCGCCACGCACACCGTCAACGCCTCGGAGGACGACCCGGTCGAGGCGATCCGGGCGGCCACCGGCGGCTTCGGCGCCGACGTGGTGATCGACGCGGTGGGCCGCCCGGAGACCTGGAAGCAGGCGTTCTATGCCCGCGACCTGGCCGGCACCGTCGTGCTGGTCGGGGTGCCCACGCCGGAGATGACCCTCGAGGTGCCGCTGCTGGACGTGTTCGGCCGCGGTGGCGCGCTCAAGTCCAGCTGGTACGGCGACTGTCTGCCCAGCCGTGACTTCCCGATGCTGACCGAGCTCTACCTGCAGGGCCGCCTCGACCTCGACGCGTTCGTCACCGAGGAGATCGCGCTCGACCAGGTCGAGCAGGCGTTCACACGGATGCACCACGGCGACGTGCTCCGCTCGGTGGTGGTCTTCCCGTGACGGTCCGGATCGACCACGCCGTCACCTCCGGCACCTTCTCCCTCGACGGGCAGACCTTCGAGGTGGACAACAACGTCTGGGTGGTCGGCGACGACACCGAGTGCGTCGTCCTGGACGCGCCGCACGACGTGGACGCCATCCTGCGCGTGGTGGGGCAGCGGCGGGTCTCGGCGATCGTCGCCACCCACGCCCACGACGACCACGTCCGGGTCGCCCCGGCGCTGGCCCGCGCCACCGGCGCGCCCGTCCTGCTGCACCCGGACGACCGGGTGCTCTGGGACCTGGTGCACCCGGACGTGTCACCGGACGGGGAGCTGCGCGACGGGACGACCGTCGAGGTGGCCGGCGTGGCGCTGCGGGTGCTGCACACCCCGGGGCACAGCCCCGGCGCGTGCAGCTTCCACGTGCCGGCGCTGGGCGCGGTGTTCACCGGTGACACGCTCTTCGCCGGCGGCCCGGGCGCCACCGGCCGCTCCTACAGCAACTTCGACACCATCGTCGAGTCGATCCGTACCCGGTTGCTCACCCTGCCGTCGGAAACGGTGGTACATACGGGGCACGGCGACGACACCACCATCGGCGCCGAGGCGCCGCACCTCGACGAGTGGATCGCCCGCGGTCACTGACCCCGTTCCCGGCCGGCCCACGGGCCGGCCGGGCCGCCGGTCGACGTCCGCGCGGTCCGTCGACGTTCGCGCGGTCCGTCGGCTCGTGCGGTTCGCCGGTCAGCGTTCGTGCGGGCCGCCGAGCACCGGCTTGACGTCCAGCACCGGCGTCCCGTCCAGCGCCTCCAGGTGGGCCACCCTGATCCGCAGGCCGTCGACCGACAGCAGCCGTACCCGGTGCAGGCCGATGGGGTTGGGCCGGTGCGGCGACCGGGTGGCGAACACCCCGGTCTCCGGGCGCGACGCGTCGCCACGCGGGTGCACCGTCAGGACGTCGCGGCTGGCGCGGTCGAACCAGGTCAGCACCAGCACGTCGGTGCCCGGTCGCAGATCCCGTACGGCCGGCGCGAACTCCGGCTCGAAGACCAGCCACGCGTCCGGAGCGCCCTCGTCGCCCTGCTTCGGTGCCCTCGCCGCGTCGGTCAGCGGCGACTCGACCCGGCCGACCGGCCGCAGCAGGTAGTCGATCTCAATCAACGTTGCCCCCTCCAGCGGCGCATGTGCAGGCGGACCATCGTGCCGGCCGCCGTGCTGTGCAGCAGGACCAGGTCGCAGAGCGCGTGCACGATCACCAGCCCGCGCCCGCCCACGCCGTCCGGGGCGGGTGCCAACCGGCCCACCAGCGGATCGGCGAGCCAACCGTCGTCGCGCACCTCGCAGACCAGGTCGTCGTCGGTGCACCACACGAGCAGCGTGCCGCCGCCAGCGGCGTGCGTGATGCTGTTCGCGGCCAACTCGGTCACCGCGATCTGCAGGTCGACCACCCGGCCCGCGTCCAGGCCGGCGGTCTCCGCGTACCCGGTCACGAACCGGCGCACCTCGGGCAGCGTGTCGAGGGCGTAGTCCAATGCCGCCACCGGGTGCGCCGGCGCGGGCAGCGGTTGGTTGTAGCGGACGAGCACATCGGACGGTGCGAAGCCGACGCTCGGCCGACGCCCCTGGGGGCCCACGATCACCGGATGCGTCGCGCAGGCGTCAGCGAGCACCGCCTCGGCCAACCGGCCGGCGTCGTACGGGCAGAGCAGGCTCACGCCGCGTTCGGCGAGGGCCGCGTTGACCAACGCCTCGTGCTGCGCGCACGCCCCGTACTCGGCGTCGCTGCGCCCGGACCACACCGACTCGCCGACGATGCGGGTCCGCCGGCCCGGGTGCCGGTCGACGAACGCCTGGAGCACCCACGGCAGGATCGCGCCGGGGTTGCGCCCGGCCTCGCCCATGTCGGTCCAGTGCAGACCGGGGGCCTCGCCCACCGCGTCGCGGACCAGCGCCAGGTTGACCGTGGGCAGGGCGACCAGCACGGGTTCCCCGCGGGCGAGGCCCTCCGCGATGAACGGCAGCATCCCGTCGAGCAGGTGCCGCTGATCTCCGTAGAAGAACCCTTCGTGGGCGAGACCGTCCGTCGGCCATCCGGTCGTGTCCAGCATCGTCATGCCGGGTCGCCCACGGTTTCCATACCCGAGCCCTGCCCGACCAGGTCGAGCAGCCGCCGCAACGCCGGTCGACATCCGACGAGCCGCACCCGGTCGCTCGGCGGTACCGCACCGAGGTCCAGCAGGGCGTATGCGGCGCGTACGTCGGCGAAGGCCAACTCCGAGACGTCCAGCACCGCCGGTCGCCCCGACGGTGCGCAGCCGGCGACGTCGCTGAGCATGGCGCTGAACGCGTCACCGTTGCTGCGGTCGACCTCACCGACCAGGCGCAGCCCACACGGATCCGTCGTCCGGTACGCCCGCAGCAGCGGCGTCCGACGTCGGCCGGCGTCCGGACCCGCCGTCGCGGTGTGCGCCGCGGCGACCGCACGGATCTGCTCGTCGGAGCAGACCCGCCGGTCGTAGAGGCAGAGCGCGGCAACCCGCCCGCCCGAAACGAGGGCGTCCACCTGGGACTCGTACCGTTGCAATTCCGCCACCGGGGTGCCGGCGCGGAGCGCCCAGGCCATGTCGGCGACCAGCCGCAGCGCGGCGTACCCGGGGTGCCCGGCCCGGGCCGTCTCCGCGGCGATGGCCGCGACCATCCGGGGTCGGTCCCACCCACCCTGCGGGCGGTGGCTGCCGCCGGCCGGGATCAGCCGCAGCCGGCCGTCGGCGAGCGCGCTGCCGGTCGGCACGCCGCGGGCGGCGAGGTCGGCGAGCACGGCGTCGGGAGTCAGCGCGTCGAGGAAGCAGAGGATCCGATGGCCGAGGCGCAGGCCGGCGGTGACGAACCGGCCGACGGCGTCGAGGCCCTCGGTCCGCTCGTCGTACGTCCAGCAGGCGTGATCGCCGAGGCGTACCTGGTCGACCACTCCCACAGCAGTCACCTCATCGCCTTCCGGTCGACGCCGCCTCACTCTAGCTCTCGCCCCTGCCGGGCCCGATGCCCTGGTATGCCCGTTGCCGGGCGGGCAGGCTTCAGATGGGCGGTAGGCTCCGTCGGCATGACCAGTGACGCGGCCGACCGGCCGCCCGTCGTCCGTCAGCTCCGCCTGGTGGTGGAGGCCGAGGATTACCAGGCGGCCGTCGCCTTCTTCCGCGACGCGCTGGGCCTGCCCGAGGAGGCAGCGTTCACCGGCGACGGCGGCGCGCGGGTGATGATCCTGGTCGCCGGCCGGGCCACCTTGGAGATCGCCAACCCGGCGCAGAAGCGGATGATCGACGAGGTCGAGGTGGGCCGGCAGGTCGCGCCCCGGATCAGGGTGGCGTTCGAGGTGGACGACGCCCGGGCGGCCACCGAACGGCTGGTCGCCGCGGGCGCGGAGCAGGTCGCGCCGCCGACCGTCACCCCCTGGCAGTCGCTCAACGCCCGCCTCGACGCCCCGGCGGACCTGCACATCACGGTCTTCGAGGAGCTGCGCAGCCAGGACGAGCGGGCCGCCCTGGACGGCTTCGGCACCGAGGGCGCCGGCGCGACCGACTGAGATCCGCGAGCAGCTCACGCCGGCTCGCTGATCCAGGTCAGTCGATTCATCGACACCTCCGCGCTCGGATCCGTGCTGGGGCCATGATGCCGGGTTCGGCGAGTCTGGCAGGTCCGCCGGGTGGTGGGCGGCCCATGCCCCTGTCGTCCGCACAACACGCGCCGGCCCCCACGTGCCCGGTCCAGGCCGGTCTGGGGCGTACGGCCGGTTCGGCGTGCCCGCTTACCCGCCGTCCGGCGCGATCGTCCGGTTCCCGGCGGTGACCGGGACCGCAACTCGGCCGGGCCCTGGCATTTCCGGAATGACCGACACGCCTGGCTGGTTGTGTCCCCCGTACCGCCCGACCCCAAACCCATTACCGGTGCGGACATCCCCCGAGGAGTGCTCATCCCGGAGCGCTTCGCACGATCGAGAGGCAACCATCGTGAAGGTCGACTTCACTCGATGGCTCCCGGCCATCGCGAAGGACTCTTACCGCAAGACCGCACTGAGCGTGGTGGGCGTGGCCGCCCTCGGCGGCCTGGCATTCGGGCCGACCGCGGTCGCCGCCCCGATCACCTCCGGGCCCCACGAGGGTGCCGTCGCCGCCATCGACCTCGCCACCGGCAAGGCCAACGCGGACAACCAGGGCACCCCGGTCGAGTCCGGCCTGACCACCGGTTCCAGCAGCGGCAAGCCGCAAGCCGGCAAGCCGAGCCGGGACAAGCTGATCCCGCACGGGGTCGAGGGCGCCCAGTCGCGCATCCCGCTGGATGACGCACAGCTCGCCAACGCCAAGGCCATCGTCGAGGCGGCCAAGAAGTCCGGCGTGGGGGAGCGGGGCGCGGTGGTCGGTGTCGCCACGTCGCTGCAGGAGTCGAAGCTGTACAACCTCGGCCACCTCGGCGCGTACAACGACCACGACTCGCAGGGCCTGTTCCAGCAGCGCCCGTCGTCCGGTTGGGGAACGCCCGACCAGATCACCGACCCCGACTACAGCGCCACCGCGTTCTTCAACGCCCTGAAGAACGTCGGCGGCTGGCAGGACCTGCCGCTGACCGCCGCCGCGCAGACCGTCCAGGTCTCGGCGTTCCCGTACGCCTACGCGCAGTGGGAGGAGCAGGCGGCGGACGTCGTCCAGCAGCTCTGGTGACGTCCTGAACCTCGACACCGGCCGGCCCCGTTACGGGGCCGGCCGGTGTCGTCTGCGCGGGTTGGTCCACTCCCGCCCGACCGCACCACGTCCGCACACCGGGCCAAGCGCGGCGCGCTTGGCTGGGGCGGCCTCCGAGCGAAGTGGGCAAGGCGCGGCGCGGTGGCCAGGCGTGGCCCCCGCGCCAAGCGGGCCAAGCGCCGCCTCCGCCCGATTCACCGGTTTCCCGCCGCGCGGATACCGTCGGGTCGGCGACCTGACGTCGATCAGACCGACCAGGTCCGGGAGGTGGCGGGCGGGCTTCGCCAGTTCGCCGACATGGCGGTGTCCCTCCCGTGCAGATAGCGCCATGTCGGCGAACTGGAGTGGACCAGGCGGGTCGTCGGGTTGGTGGACTCGGGTTCTGTGAAGTCTGGGTGTCCCTGGGCCCCGACGCCCCGACTTCACCGATCTCGAGTCGATCAGTTGGCCGTTGGCGGTTTCCGTCGTCGTGGGCGGCCGGTTCGCTGGTACGCCGATTGTCCGGCTGGCCGGATGGCAGGCAGTATCCATGCCACCGCCCGTCGAGCCGCCGCTGATGGTCTTGATTGGGCCTTGCCGGCCGGCTGCCGCGGCCCCCACACAACTCAGCATCAGCTCCGCGCCGGCTCAACAGCCTTCCCGCTGGGTGGGGTCGTTTGCCGTTGTTGCGGCCGGGGCGAGTGGCGTAGGTGGCGGGCTGTTGTGCAGGTCCAGACGCTTGCTTGCCGGCGCGTTTGGGGTGATTGTCCGGTCCGATCCGTCCGTGTCTGCGCCGATGCCGGTCGGCTGGGTGGGTGTGGGTGGTTTGGGGTGTGACCGGGGGCATCCCGGGGCCGGAATGGTGGGCGGCCCGGCGTCGTTGAATACCCCCGACGGCCGAGGTAGCAGCCCCGCCCGCCGGCCGGTTCATCCGGTCGCCGACGGTGGCCCCCCCCCGGAATGACGGCGGGCAGCCGGTCGTTACACCTGGACCTGGCCGACGAGCCGCCCCCGGAATGATGGTGGGCCGCCGGTCGTTACACCTGGACCCGACGCCGTAAGCCCCCCGCGTCGGATCCCCTTGGTCGATGAGCCCCTGACGTGTGGCCCGGCCGGAAGACTTTCCCCCTTGATTCACGAGCGCCTTGTCGAGGTGCCGCACACCCGCGCACGTATGCCGACCCCCGTCGGTGGTGTGGGTGTCTACCCCCGAATTGGAGCTTCCCTGATGAACACGATCATGCGTAAGAGCGTTCTGAGTGTTGCTGGTCTGGCTTTCGGCGGTGGGATCTTCGCCGGCCCCGTCGCCGCCCACGCCGCCGCGCCGGCCGTGGACGCCAAGCCCACCGCCGTAGCGGTGGTGCAGGCGGACAAGCCGGGTGTGGACACCGCCAAGCTGATCCCGCACGGCACCCAGGGCACCCAGTCGCACATCGACCTCAACGACGAGCAGACCAAGAACGTCAAGGCGATCATCGCCGCGACGAAGAAGTCGGGTCTGGACGAGCGGGCGGCGGTCATCTCGATCGCGACGAGCCTGCAGGAGTCGAAGCTGGAGAACCTGGGCCACCTCGGCGACGCCAACGACCATGACTCGCTGGGTCTGTTCCAGCAGCGCCCGTCCAGTGGTTGGGGCACCCCGGAGCAGATCACCGACCCGGTCTACTCGACGATGGCGTTCCAGAAGGGTCTCAAGCAGGTCGACGGGTGGCAGGACATGCCGCTGACCGAGGCCGCGCAGACGGTGCAGGTGTCGGCTTACCCGGACGCCTACGCCCAGTGGGAGCAGCAGGCCGCCGACCTCGTCGCCCAGCACTGGAACAGCTGACAAGCACACCGCATCATCTGACCGCTGGCCGGCACCCTGACACGGGTGCCGGCCAGCGGCCTATCCCGATCCCCATGGCCGGCCCCGACACGGGGTGCCGGCCAGCGGCATATCCCCGAACACTTCGGCCGGCATCCCACCCGAGGGCGCCGGCCATCGGCGTACTTCGGCCGGCACCCCACCCGAGGATGCCGGCCACCGGCCGCACTTTCGGCCGATACCCCGAGCGGTTGCCACCAGCGGCGCACTTTCGGCCGGCACCCCAACCGAGTGCCGGCCAGCGGAGCGTCGTGACCACGATGGCCGGTACTCCAACTGGATGCCGGTCGGTGTCGTCTGCCGCCGTCGACAAACCCCGCGCCACGAACGGCGAGCATCCTGCGGGCACGGATCTTGGACAGTTGCCGTCAGCAGCTGACAATAAGTGTCCAAGATCCACCGCTGGCGCGGCCTCGGCGAACGCGCCGCCACCGCGGCCAAGTGACATGCGGCGGCGGAGTCAGCGGCTGGTGAAGCTCTCTGGTGGCATCGCGGTCATCAAGGTGGGCGTCACCCCGACACGAGTGGCCCGGGGTGGTGCGCCACCGGCGGTAGAGCCGCCGGCACGACATCGGTGGTCGGGCCGCCCGACCAATCAGTGGTGGTGCCTCCGGCCCAGGGCGATGTCGACCACCGCGGCGATCAGGGCCATCGCGATGATCACGGTGGCCACGACCAGGGAGTACTCGAACGCGGTCGTCCAGTTGCCGTGACTGCTCGCGAGCCTGGTGAAGAAGACCGAGCCGACGGCGGCGATGCCGGCGGCCGCGCCGATCCGCTGACCGGTCTGGAGCATGCCCGCCCCGCTGCCCGCCTGCCCGACGGGCACCTGGGAGAGAGTGAGGGTCTGGTTCGGCGCGATCACCAGGCCGCTGCCGAGCCCGGCGAGCAGCAGGGGACCGGCGGCCACCCAGGGTGCGGGCGCGTCCGGGAACTGCCGCAGGGCCAGCGCCGTACCGGCGAGGCCGATGACCACCGCGAGCAGTCCGGCGGCGACCAGCGGACGGCCCAGCCGGTTGATGAACCGGCCACCGATCGCCGAGGACGCGGCCGAACCGAGCGCGAACGGCGTGATGGCCAGGCCGGCGATGAGCGGGCTGTAGCCGTGCCCGTTCTGCAGGAACAGCGTGAAGATGAAGAAGATCGCGGTGAACCCGCCGAAGTAGATCAGCGCGATCAGCGAGCCCAGGGCGTACGACCGGAACCCGAACAGCCGCAGGTCGAAGAGGGGCTGTTGCTGCCGGGCGTACCGGCGCTCCCAGAGGGCGAAGGCCAGCAGCACCAGCAGACCGGCGGGGATCAGCACCCACTTCCACGGGGTGTGCCACTGCTGCTGCTGCACCAGCGGCAGCAGCACCAGCACCACGCCGAGGCCGAGCAGCAACACGCCGACCGGGTCGAGCCGGTGTCGATCCGCCTGCTCCTTCTGCTTGCCGGGGAGCAGCCGCCAGCCGAGGATCACCGCGATGATGCCGACGGGCACGTTGACGAAGAAGACGTACCGCCAGCCGTGTTCCTCACCGCCGAGCGCGATCAGCAGCCCGCCGAGCAGCGGGCCGACCGCGGTGGAGATGCCGATGGTGGCGCCGAGCAGCGCGAACGGGCGGGCCCGCTCCGGCCCCCGGAACAGCTGCTGGATGACGCCGGTGACCTGCGGATTGACGATGCCCGCGGCGGCGCCCTGCAGCAGCCGCGCGAACACCAGCCAGGTGGGGGAGGGGGCGAGACCGGCCAGCGCGCTGGTCACGGTGAAGAGCGCGATGCCGAAGACGAACGCGTTGCGCCGGCCGCGGGCGTCGCCGAAGCGTCCGGCTGGGACCAGCGCGAGACCGAAGGTCAGCGCGTACCCGGAGAGGACCCACTGCAGGTCGCTGGGGGAGGCGTGCAGCGCCCGGTCCAGGGACGGCACGGCCACGTTGACGATGCTGACGTCCAGCAGCGTCATGAACGCGGCGACCAGGCCGACCCCGAGGGCCTGCCAGCGCCGCCGGTTCTCGGCCGGGTCGATGTCGGCCTGCTGCGGCGTGTCCGCCGCGCTCATCGCGCCCCCCGTTGACCGTCGATCATGCATTCCTGACCGCTACCCCGGTCACCGGGGGGCGAATCGTCGCGGGTGGTCCCGCGGGTCACGCCATCTGGCGGGCGCAGAATCGGGGCCCGAAGTCGAGCCCGGCCATCGGCGAGTCCTCCCGGTGCAGCAGGTTCTTCTCGGTGAGCAGGTGCAGTGGCGCGTGTACCTGGTCACTGGTGAGACCGGACTCCTCGGCGATCAGGTCGGGGTAGGGCACCTGACCGCGGGCCTCGAGCGTCGTGACCGCCTGGTAGACCCGTTGCTCGACGTCCGACAGTTGCTCCTGCTGCATGGTTCCCTCCTCTGCCTGTCCGCCCTGAGCAGGCGGTTGCGCTGCGCCGGTTACCCCCTGCGTCACCGAAGATGCCCACCCGATCGGGCGGTGCGCGGAGCGCGCCGCCGGGCCCGGTGGAGCGCCGGTGCCCTAGGCTGCACCCGTGATCGTCTGGGATCTCGCCGTGGTGGGCGGCGGCCCCGCCGGGCTCTCCGCCGCGTACGCCGCCGCCCGCGCGGGCGTACGCACGCTGGTCGTCGAGCGGGCCGCTCACCCGCGTTACAAGACCTGTGGGGGCGGGCTGATCGGCACGTCGCTGGCCGAGGTGCACGATCGGATCGAGGTACCCGCGCACGACCGGGTCGACCGGGTCACCTTCACCTGGGACGGGCGACGCGAGTTCACCCGCCGGCACTCCGAGCCGCTGGTGACCATGGTCCGCCGGGAGGAGTTCGACGACCGGCTGCGCGCCGCCGCGGTCGCCGCCGGGGTCGAGGTCCGCGAGCAGGCCACCGTGCGCGCAATCGAGCAGGATGCGGACGGCGTACGCCTGCGGCTGGCCGACGGTACGACCGTGCGGGCTCGTACGGTGATCGGGGCGGACGGCTCGTCCGGGGTGACCGCCCGGCACGTGGGTGTCGAGTACCGGCAGGTCGACCTGGGCCTGGAGTTGGAGTTGGAGGTGCCGCCGGAGCAGCAGGAGTTGTGGCGGGGCCGGCTGCTGCTGGACTGGGGTCCGCTGCCCGGGTCGTACGCCTGGGTGTTTCCGAAGGGTGACCGGCTCACCGTGGGCGTGATCGCGGCCCGGGGTTCGGGGGAGCGCACCCGGGAGTACCTGCGTCGGTTCGTCGACCGGCTCGGCCTGGCTGATGCGCCGGCCGCGCACGACTCGGGTCACCTCACCCGGTGCCGGGCCGACGATTCGCCGCTGCGCCGCGACCGGGTGCTGGTCGCCGGCGACGCCGCCGGTCTGCTCGAGCCATGGAGCCGGGAGGGGATCAGCTTCGCCCTGCGCTCGGGCGCGTTGGCCGGCGCGGCGGTCGCCGACGGCGACCTGGCCGGGTATGAGCGGGCGGTCGCGGCGCGGTTGCTGCCGTCGATGCGGGCCGGTTACCGGCTGCTGGATCTCTTCGAGCGTCGCCCGGAGCTCTTCCACGCGCTGGTGGCGACCCCGCCGGGCTGGCGGATGTTCGTGCGCTTCTGTCAGGGCAGCGTGAGCTTCGACGAGACGCTGTCCCGGGCGCCGGTGCGGGCGGCCCTGGCACTGCTCAATCGGCTTCCGGCGCCGCGCCGGCGCGGCTCGGCGGCCGAACTGCCGACCTGACCACCGCGCCGTGGCCCGCGACCTGCCGACCTGCCCACCGCGCTGTGGCCCGCGACCTGCCGACCTGCCCGCGCGGCCCTCATCGTGCTCGCCACCCGCGTATCCCGCTGGTAACCCGCCCGCCCCCGCGGCGATCATGCAGTTGTGGTGCCTCATCAAAGGGGCGTAACGCCAGTTACTGGGCACCACATGTGCATGATCGACTGTCTGTCGCCGTGAGCGGTGGTGATTGCCTCCCCCCGAAGGGCGAGCAGCCCCCGGACAGGATCCTCACCGTTCCACCCAGGATCCTAGGATGCCTTACGCGCGGTGACGTGGGTCCCGGGCCGCGGGGGATACACCACGAGAAGCTCTCGACGCAAGGGATGGCGACGGCCTGCCTCGGCGGCAGAGAATGGGTTCGTCGAAGGAGGCCGCAGATGACTGACGCGCACTCCGTACCGCCGTTCACCGACGACGACTACGCCTTCCTGCGGCACGTCCGGTTCGGCGAGCTGCCCGCCGCGGTCCGCCCGGAGGAGCTGGTCGCGTTGACCGAGACCGACCCGGGCCGAGGTCGGCCGGCCGACGACGACCCGGCGCGCTGGGACCTGCGGCACGGCGCCTGACCCGACGACGCCCGGCGCGCTGACGCGGACGGGCCGCGGGCGTGACGCCCGCGGCCCGTCCGATCCGGATCGGTCAGAAGACCGGCACGCCCTCGCGCACCAGCTTCCAGTTCGACTGGAAGAAGTCGGCCGGGTCGATCGTTCCCTTCGCCTGCGCCCAGTCGATCAGCAGCTGGCGGATCTCCTGCTGCTCGTTGTAGACCTGGGTCTTGACGATGCCGGGGAAGTTCCCGCCGCCGCTACGCCGGTAGTTGTTGACCGCGATCACGAACTGCGCGTCGTCCGCCACCGGGGTGTCCGTGCCGGCCAGCACCAGCCGGGTGATCCGCTGGCCCACCGGCTTGGAGATGTCGATGTCGTAGTCCAGGCCGGAAATGACGTCGTAGTTGTAGTCCGGCACCGTGGAGTCGCTGATCTGCTCCGGGTCGACCGGGGCGCCGGGAGCGAGGGTGCGGAAGTACTTCGCCGAGTACTCCAGGTACGCGCGCACCTCGGCGCCGTTGAGCACCACGGCTTCGAGGGTGTTGTCGAAGACGTAGAGCCCCGCCACGTCGCGGATCTTCACGTCGCCGGCGGGGAAGACCGCGGTGCGGCTGAACGGCGAGGCCTGCGACAGCACCGGCAGGCTTGCGTACTGCGTGCCGGCGAGCGCCTTGCTGACCGTCTCGGCCTGGACGTGGTTGATGAAGTCCAGGATCGGGGTGTCCTTGTACCGCGACTCGACGGTGGACATCTCGACGGTGGCCTGCGCCACGACCTGGTTGACGTACGCGATGGTCTTCTCGTGCTGCGCCCGCACGGCGGCGAGGACCTTCGGGTCCTCGACCACGGTGTTGGTGTTCAGCATGGTGGCGGACTTCTTGGTGATCGCCCACCGGCCGTGCTTGCGGGCGAGCGTGAAGTCCATCCGGGTGAGGCGCTGACCCCACTTCGACGGCTCGGAGAGCAGCACCTGCTCGCCCGTGCGCTCGTTGGTCACGAACTTCTCGACGACCTCGTTGTGGGCGTGACCGAAGAGGATCGCGTCGATGCCCGGCACCTGCTGTGCGATCAGCGCCACCGGGTTCTCGTTCGGCAGCTCCGGGCCGTAGCTGGAGGTGCCGCTGTCGCCGCCGTGCGCCGAGATCAGCACGATGTCCGCGCCCCGGGCGCGCATGATCGGCACCCACTTCGCCGCGGTGGCGATCATGTCGTCGAAGCGGAGCTTGCCCTCGACGTTGCCCTTGTCCCAGATGGCCACACCGGGGTTGGTCAGGCCGAGGATGCCGACCCGCAGGGTCGGCGCGGCGAAGCCGAGGGAGACCTTCTTGATGACGTACGGCAGGAACGCCGGCTTGCCGGTCTTCGCGTTGATCGCGTTCGCAGCCAGGGCCGGGAAGCCGAGCTGCCGGATCCACAGGTCCAGCAGCGGCAGACCGTAGTTGAACTCGTGGTTGCCCAGCGTCACCGCGTCGTAGTCGATGACGTTCATCGCCCGGGCCATCGGGTGCTTCGCGCCGGTCGCGGTGATCGGCTCCTGCTTGGCGTAGTAGGTCGCCAGCGGAGTGCCCTGGATGGTGTCGCCGGCGTCGAGCACCAGCGTGGCCTTGCCGCGCCGCTCGGCACGGATCTGGTTGACCAGGGTGGCCAGCTTCGCGACGCCGACGTCGTTCTGCTTGCTGTCGTCGTACTCGGCGTCGCGGTAGTAGTCCCAGTTGTAGACGTTGCCGTGGGTGTCCGACGTACCCAGGAGGGTGAGATCCCAGGTGCGCGTGTGTGCCGCGCCGGCCGCCTCGGCGGGCGCCGCGACGATCAGCGGGGCCGTCGCCGCGGCGGCCGCGGCGGCGAGGACCTGGCGTCGCGACGGACCGGAGGGAGAGGTCATGACGTGCCTTTCCATGGGGGTGGACGCGCTCGTGGGCGCCGAGCGCACCATAACGAGCAGCTGTCACTCCTGCCACAGCGGCCCGCGGTGTTCCACACCACCAGCGCCGCGCCCGGCCAGGATGTGACACCCGGGCCGTCGTTTCCGCCCGGCGGGCCGGGGTAGGGCCAACGGGGACCGGATCCGGCAGGCACCCGAGGAGACGTCGGTGAGTGAGGACCAGTACGCCCAGCAGGACCCGACCAGCCAGTACGGCCAGCAGTCGGGGCAACCGAAGCAGCAGCAGACGGCGCCCGGCGCGACCGCGCGGATGCGCCCGAAGCCGGACCACGGCGAGGAGTCGTACCGGGGCAGCGGCCGGCTCTCCGGCAAGCGCGCGTTGATCACAGGCGGTGACTCCGGCATTGGCCGGGCCGTCGCCATCGCCTTCGCCCGGGAGGGCGCCGACGTGCTCATCTCCTACCTCGGCGAGGAGGAGGACGCCGACGCCCGGGACACGGTCCGGCTGATCGAGGAGGCCGGCCGTCGGGGCGTCGCGGTCCGCGGCGACATCACCGACGAGCGGCACTGCCAGGAGTTGGTCGGACGGGCGGTCGCCGACCTTGGCGGTCTGGACATCCTGGTGAACAACGCGGCCTACCAGATGTCTCAGGAGAAGGGCATCGCCGGGATCAGCACCGAGCAGTTCGACCGGGTGATGAAGACCAATCTGTACGCGATGTTCTGGCTGTGCAAGGCGGGGGTTCCGCACCTGCCGGACGGTTCGGTGATCATCAACACTTCGTCCATCCAGGCGTTCGAGCCGTCCCCGCAGTTGTTGGACTACGCGATCACCAAGGCCGGCATCGCGAACTTCACCAAGGCTCTCGCCGCCGACCTGGCCGAGCAGGGCATCCGGGTCAACTCGGTCGCGCCGGGCGCGGTGTGGACGCCGCTGATCCCGGCGACCATGCCCGAGGAGGCGGTGGAGTCGTTCGGTGCGAACTCCCCGATCGGCCGGCCCGGGCAGCCGGCCGAACTGGCCCCCGCGTACGTCTTCTTCGCCTCCCAGGAGTCGAGTTTCGTGACCGGGGAGGTGCTCGGCGTGACCGGTGGTCGGCCGATCACCTGAACACTCGCCAGAACCCGTGCGTCCGATCCCGGGCCGTCCCGCCCGTCGTCCGCCACCCGCCGGGCCGAGCCGGGTGGGCGGCCCGGGTGGGCGGGGACGGCCGCGGCGCGGAGCTGCGTCAGCGGGGCCTGGCCCGTGCGGCGGGACGTGGCCCTGTGCCAACGAGGCCCGAGCCGAGGCGGATACGGGCCTGCGTCAGTGGGGCCGGTGCGGTGAGGCGGGTGCGGAGCTGCGTCAGCGGGGCCAAGCAGTGAGGCGGGCGCGAACCTGGGCGACAGCGGCCGCGTCCAGGCCGTAGCGGGCGAACCGTTGGGCCGGTACCCGGTCCAGGTAGCGGCCGGCCGCCCGAACGTCCTCCGGGTCGAGTGCCGGGTCGACCTGCCGGGCCAGCTCCAGCAGCTCCGCCACGTCGTAGTGCTCAAGGGCGGCCGCGACGTCGATGTAGTCGCGCACCTCGCGCCGGTTGATTAGTGCCGCGATCTTGTTGGCGACCAGGTCGCGGACGTCCATCACCGGACCGAGGTCCATCACCACCGGGCTGCGGTGCCGGTCGAGGCGGGCCAGACTAAGCCGGATCTGCCGCCCGTCCCGGCTCACCACGAAGTCCTTCATGTCCCGCTCATACCCCTCGAAGAGGTCGGCGAGGTCGCCGTCCGGGTCGGCGTCGGCGACCTCGAACCCGGCCCGCTCCAGCGCCGTACGCACCCCGGTGGCGGCGGCGGCCGCCGCCCCCTCCACGTCGGCGAAGAGGTCCACGTCCTCGGTCGGTCGGGCCACCAGCCCGTGCGCGGCCCAGGCCACCCCACCGCCCAACACGAACCGGTGCGGACCGGCCGCGGAGAGCGCCACCCGGGCCACCTCGCGATAGAACTCGTGCAGGTGCGCGGTCGTCACGCGGTACGCAGCGGGTGGTGGCGGCTCTCCCACGCCTGCCGTACGCCGCGGGGAAGGTTGAGCAGCCGCCACACCCGGCGCAGCGTCCGCCCGTTGATCAGCGAGCGAAGGTCCTCGGCACGGGTGGTCTCGCGCAGCACGTTCTCGTAGAGCCAGAGCAGCTGGTCGGGGTCGCCCAGGTCGAACGTGCGCTCCGCGTTCCACATCAGCCGTACCGGCAGCTCCACGACGCCGCGGGTGGGGCCGGCCAACTCGACGAGCGTCCGGGTGACCACGGCAGGGCGGCCCGGGCGGGCCAGGAAGGCCACGCCGGACGCGGTGGGGGAGACGCCCTGCATGGTGTCAGGGTAACCCCACCGTCGCTTTATGGGGTATTGCCACCGCACGCCGTCCGCGACCGGCCCGTCCAGCCCCGCCCGACCAGGACTGGAGAGCCGGCCGCCGTCCCGGCTCCGCGGGGTCCTGCTCAAGGCCCCCGTGCTCGACGGTCCCGGCGGGCACGGGGGTGATCCACTCCGTTTCGCCGACATGGCGGTGTCCCTCCCGCGCGGATACCGCCATGTCGGCGAACTGGAGTGGATCAGGAGGTTTTCGCCCTTGATGGTCTCGTGGTCGGTGATGCGGCGGTAACCGGTTCGCTCGGTTTGCAACCGACATCAGCGATCCCGAGCCGATCACTCGGCCGTCGAGGGCTGCCGTGAAGCGTCTGCGACCCTGCGTGCCTCAGTAGGCCGTTCGCCGTCGGCCACTGGTCCGCCGGTTGTCAGTTGGCGGTCGATGAGGCCCTTGTGTGCCGGGCTGCTGATCTAGGGGCCGCGTTTCACCCATGTGGTTTGGGGCGATTGTCCGTTTCATGCGGTGCCCGACCGGGCTGGTGCCGGCCGGCGTGGCATGGGGCGAGTGTCCGGTTCAGGGTGGGGAAGCCGTGGCGCTCAATTCCCGGCCGGGCGCGTATGGGTGGTTTGGGGTGTGACCGGGGGCATCCCGGGGCCGGAATGGCGGGCGGCCGGGCGTCGTTGAATACCCCCGACGGCCGAGGTAGCAGCCCGTTCGGTCGGCCGGTCGATCCGGTCGCGGACGGTGGCCTGGCCCGCGGAATGACGGCGGGCAGCCGGTCGTTAGATCTGGTCCCGGCCGACGAGCCAACCCCGGAATGACGGCCGCCCCCTGGCCGTTACACCTGGACCCGGCCGACGAGCCGACCCCGGAATGATGGTGGGCCGCCGGTCGTTACATCTGGACCCGACGCCGTAAGCCCCCCGCGTCGGATCCCCTTGGTCGATGAGCCCCTGACGTGTGGCCCGGCCGGAAGACTTTCCCCCTTGATCCACGAGCGCCTTGTCGAGGTGCCGCACACCCGCGCACGTATGCCGACCCCCGTCGGTGGTGTGGGTGTCTACCCCCGAATTGGAGCTTCCCGATGAACACGATCATGCGTAAGAGCGTTCTGAGTGTTGCTGGTCTGGCTTTCGCCGGTGGGATCTTCGCCGGCCCCGTGGCCGCCCACGCCGCCGCGCCGGTCGTGGACGCCAAGCCCACCGCCGTAGCGGTGGTGCAGGTCGACAAGCCGGGTGTGGACACCGCCAAGCTGATCCCGCACGGCACCCAGGGCACCCAGTCGCGTATCGACCTCAACGACGAGCAGACCACCAACGTCAAGGCGATCATCGCGGCGACGAAGAAGTCGGGTCTGGACGAGCGGGCCGCGGTCATCTCGATCGCCACCAGCCTGCAGGAGTCGAAGCTGGAGAACCTCGGCCACCTCGGCGACGCCAACGACCACGACTCGCTGGGTCTGTTCCAGCAGCGCCCCTCCAGTGGTTGGGGCACCCCGGAGCAGATCACCGACCCCGTCTACTCGACGATGGCGTTCCAGAAGGGTCTCAAGCAGGTCGACGGGTGGCAGGACATGCCGCTGACCGACGCCGCGCAGACGGTGCAGGTGTCGGCCTACCCGGACGCCTACGCCCAGTGGGAGCAGCAGGCCGCCGACCTCGTCGCCCAGCACTGGAACAGCTGACACAGCACAGATCACATCACCTGACCGCTGGCCGGCACCCGTATCGGGTGCCGGCCAGCGGCCTATCCCGATCCCCATGGCCGGCACCCCACCCGGGGGGCGCCGGCCACCGGCATCTTCGGCGCCAATCTTGGACAGTTACCGTCAGCCGCGAACGGAAACTGTCCAAGATCTCCAGTGCGCCGGCGAGCCAGGGGCTGCGCGACATGCTGGCCCGGGTGCGGCTCGCCCCTCGCCGGTGGTGTATCCCGACCGCGACGCGCGCCGGTAGGCGACCTGGGTGGCCACGTCGGTGAACAGGCCACCCCGGCGACGCGGCGGCGGACAGGTCAGGCTCCGGCGACGCGTCGGAGTACATGGCCGGTGCCGCGGCGGCGGACGGTCACCGCCGGGTGCCCACCGCTTTGCTGGAGCCGGCGAGGGAGCAGGCCGTGGATCTGGTTCTGAGGGGTGGGAATGCCCAGGGACGTGGGTAGGTTGTGTGGGGTGTCGGTGTGTCCTGTGTCCCCGGGCCTCACTTGATAATTGCCGTCGCGGACTACCGTTCGGCTGGAGCCGCGTTCGTGCCACTCGCCGCGAGGCGACCAGCACACCGACACCCCAGCGTCGCCCCCGGCCACCAGGCCGGGGGCGACGCTGTCTACGCCCCACCCCTCAAGCCGTGGCCTGCCCGCCCCCTCGCCAACCCCCGCGTCCCGCGCCGCGCGCCGCCGCGCGCCCCACCGCGCCGCGCACCGCACGCGCCGCACCGCGCACCGCAGGCTTCCCACCGCGCACCGCGCCGCACCGCGCCCCGCCACGCACGGCCCCGCCTCGCCGCAACGCGTTCGGGTGTGAAGCCGGGGTCTCCCCGGGTCGCGGGACCGTGCCGGCTGGCTTATGTTCTTGGGGTCGACGTCGACCCTGGGGAGGGAGGTTCGCGGATGGGTCTGCGTACCTTCATCGAGGGCTGGCCGGTCTACCGGCAGCTCACCGGCACCGACCCGTTGGGTCGGGGTGCCGCCGCCCAGTCGGCTCGGTCGGCGGAGTTGACGGCGCGTACCGAGACCGCGGATTCGATGGCGCGGTCGGTGTGCCCCTACTGCGCCGTGGGTTGTGGTCAGCGGGTGTTCGTCAAGGACGGGCAGGTCAGTCAGATCGAGGGGGATCCGGACAGTCCGATCTCCCGTGGTCGGCTCTGTCCGAAGGGCGCCGCGAGCAAGAGTCTGGTGACCAGCCCGTTGCGCCAGACGAAGGTCCGCTACCGGCGGCCGTTCTCGACGCAGTGGGAGGACCTCGAGCTCGACACCGCGGTCGACATGATCGCCGACCGGATCCTCGCCGCCCGCGAGCAGACCTGGGAGGACGTCGACAGCGAGGGACGGCCACTCAACCGGACGCTGGGGATCTCCAGTCTGGGTGGGGCGACGCTGGACAACGAGGAGAACTACCTCATCAAGAAGTTGTTCACCGCGATGGGGGCGTTGCAGATCGAGAACCAGGCGCGTATTTGACACTCCGCCACCGTCCCCGGTCTGGGGGCCAGCTTCGGTCGTGGCGGTGCGACGGACTTCCAGCAGGACATCGCCAACGCTGACGTCATCGTCATCCAGGGTTCGAACATGGCCGAGGCGCATCCGGTGGGCTTCCAGTGGGTGATGGAGGCCAAGCGGCGCGGCGCGAAGGTGTTCCATGTCGACCCACGCTTCACTCGCACTAGCGCGGTGGCCGATGCGTACCTGCCGATCCGGGCGGGCAGCGACATCGCCCTGCTGGGTGGGGTGGTCCGCTACATCCTGGAGAACGAGCTGGACTTCCGGGAGTACGTGCTCTCCTACACGAACGCCGCCACGATCGTCAGCGAGCAGTTCACCGACACCGAGGACGGCGACGGCTTCTTCTCCGGCTTCGACCCGGCGACCGGCAGCTACGTGCAGGACAGCTGGCAGTACGAGGGGCATGAGGGCTCTTCCGGCAGCGGGCACACCGCCAAGGAGCGGGACACCGCCGCCGGCCTGCGGCACGAGTCGCATGGCGCGGAGGTGGGCGGGCAGACCCGGCGGGACGAGACGTTGCAGCATCCGCGCTGCGTCTACCAGATCCTGAAGCGACACTTCGCCCGCTACACGCCGGAGATGGTGGAGCGGGTCTGCGGCATTCCGCAGGAGAAGTTCCTCGAGCTGGCCGAGGCCTGGACGCGAAATTCGGGCCGGGAGCGCACCGGCATGCTGATCTACTCGGTGGGCTGGACGCAGCACAGCGTCGGTGTGCAGTACATCCGTACCGGCGCGATCATCCAGCTGCTGCTGGGCAACATGGGCCGCCCGGGCGGCGGGGTCATGGCGCTGCGGGGGCACGCGAGCATCCAGGGCTCCACGGACATCCCGACGCTGTTCAATCTGTTGCCGGGTTATCTGCCGATGCCGCACCACGCCGACCACCCGACCTTCGACGAGTGGGTGGACAGCATCCGGCATCCGGGCCAGAAGGGCTTCTGGGGCAACGCCCGCGCCTACGGGGTGAACCTGCTCAAGGCGTACTGGGGCGACGCGGCCACCGCCGAGAACGACTACTGCTACGGCTACATGCCCCGGATGACCGGCGACCACGGCACCTACCAGCAGGTGCTCAACATGATCGACGGAAAGGTCAAGGGCTACTTCCTGCTCGGTCAGAACCCGGCCGTCGGCTCCGCGCACGGCCGCGCGCAGCGGCTGGGCATGGCGAACCTGGACTGGTTGGTCGTCCGCGACCTGTTCATGATCGAGAGCGCCACGTTCTGGCAGAACGGCCCGGAGACCGAGACCGGCGAGATCGTGCCCGAGCAGTGCCGCACCGAGGTGTTCTTCCTGCCGGCGGCCTCGCACGTGGAGAAGGAGGGCACCTTCACCCAGACCCAGCGGCTGTTGCAGTGGCGGGAGAAGGCCGTCGAGCCACCGGGCGAAGCCCGCTCCGAGCTGTGGTTCTTCTATCACCTGGGCCGGAAGCTTCGGGAGAAGCTGGCCGGCTCGGAGCTGCCCCGGGACCGGGCGCTGCTCGACCTCACCTGGGACTACCCCACGCACGGCCCGCACGCCGAGCCGAGCGCCGAGTCGGTGCTGCGCGAGATCAACGGGTACGACGTGGCGACCGGCCGTCCACTGTCCACGTTCGCCGAGGCCCGCGCGGACGGCTCCACCGCGATCGGCTGCTGGATCTACACCGGGGTGTACGCCGACGGCGTGAACCAGGCCGCCCGGCGCAAGTCGCGCCACGAGCAGGACTGGGTGGCTGCCGAGTGGGGTTGGGCCTGGCCGGCGAACCGGCGGATCCTCTACAACCGCGCCTCCGCCGACCCGGACGGCAGGCCGTGGAGCGAGCGCAAGAAGTACGTCTGGTGGGATCCGGAGAAGGGCGAGTGGACCGGCTACGACGTGCCGGACTTCGAAAAGACCAAGCCACCGTCGTATCGGCCCCCGGCGGGCGCGTCCGGCACGGAGGGCATCGCCGGTGATGATCCGTTCATCATGCAGGGCGACGGGAAGGGCTGGCTCTACGCGCCGAGCGGGGTCCTGGACGGGCCGCTGCCGACGCACTACGAGCCGGCCGAGTCGCCGGTGCGCAACCCGCTCTACCGGCAGCAGGCCAACCCGACCCGCAAGGTGTATCCGCACCCGGCGAACTCGGTGAACCCGAGCCCGCCGGAGGAGCACAATCAGGTCTTCCCGTACGTCTTCACGGTCAGCCGGCTCACCGAACACCACACGGCCGGCGGGATGAGCCGTACCGTGCGGCCGCTGGCGGAGTTGCAGCCGGAGATGTTCGTGGAGGTCTCGCCGGAGCTGGCCGTCGAGGTGGGGTTGGACCACCTGGGTTGGGCGCACCTGGTCAGCGGCCGGGCGGTGATCGAGGCGAAGGTGCTGGTCACCGACCGGCTCACCCCGCTGCGGGTGGAGGGCCGGATCATCCACCAGATCTGGCTGCCCTACCACTTCGGCTTCGAGGGTCTGGTCACCGGCGACTCCGCCAATGATCTGTTCGGGATCACCCTGGACCCGAACGTGCTGATCCAGGAGAGCAAGGTCGGCACCTGCGACATCCGGCCGGGCCGCCGTCCCACCGGGCCGGCCCTGCTCGACCTGGTGGCCGAGTATCAGCGACGGGCCGGCATCACGCCGGGCCGGAACGTCCCGGTGGTCACCAGCGACCTCGACGGGGAGGGGCGCGATGATTCCTGACCCGAACAGCCTGTACGGGCCGTTGGACCCGGCGCCGGATGCCGGTTGGACGTCCGCGCCACCCCGGATGGGGTTCTTCACCGACACCAGCGTCTGCATCGGCTGCAAGGCGTGCGAGGTGGCCTGCAAGGAGTGGAACGGGGTACCCGGCTCCGGGCTGGACCTGCTCGGCATGTCGTACGACAACACCGGCGCGTTGACCGCGAACTCGTGGCGGCATGTGGCGTTCATCGAGCAGCCTCGCCCGGCCGGGCACCGCAGCCCGCCGTTCGCGGGTACGCCGACCGGAGAGCCGGTCAGCGCGGTGTCGGCCGCCGTCGCGGCCGGCACCGGCAACGAAACCGGCACGGACCCGGCGTTGCCGACGGGCGCACCGTGGGCCGCCGCCCGGATGACCGGCGGCCGTGCCGACGTGCTCGGCGCCCCGGTCGCCGCCGGAGAGCGGCCGGACCAGGCTGGAGCGGTGGCGGGCGACGGTGGCCAGGCGCCGCAGTTCCTGGGGATGCCGGGGGCGCAGCCGCCGGGCCGGGGCACCGGCGCGGAGCAACGCACCGATTTCCGCTGGTTGATGATGTCGGACGTGTGTAAGCACTGCACCCACGCGGCGTGTCTGGACGTCTGCCCGACCGGCTCGCTGTTCCGTACCGAGTTCGGGACGGTCGTGGTGCAGGAGGACATCTGCAACGGCTGTGGCTACTGCATCTCCGCCTGCCCGTACGGGGTGATCGACCAGCGTAAGGATGACGGTCGGGCGTGGAAGTGCACACTCTGCTACGACCGGCTCGGCGCGGGCATGACGCCGGCGTGTGCGCAGGCGTGTCCGACGGAGTCGATTCAGTACGGGCCGTTGGAGGAGCTGCGGGGTCGGGCGGCGGCGCGGGTGGCGACGTTGCATGGGCGGGGGGTGTCGGAGGCACGTCTGTACGGTCATGATCCGAACGATGGTGTGGGTGGTGACGGGGCGTTCTTCCTGCTGTTGGACGAGCCGGAGGTGTACGGTCTGCCCCCGGATCCGGTCGTGACCACCCGTGACCTGCCGAAAATGTGGAAACGCGCCGGCCTCGCCGCGCTCGCCATGGCGGCGGCCGCCGTCGCCGCGTTCGTCGGAGGTTCCTCGTGAGTGCCGACTCCTCGCCGGTCGGCGACCGCTTCCGCCGGTTCCGCGAACGCCTCGACGCCGACCTGACCGCCGCCGGTGGCGATCGCGCGTCGAGTGACCACCCCGCTGAGCCGCCGGCCGGTGCGCCGGCCAACGCGCTCAGCGTCGGCCCCGGCCGTGACGCAGCCGGTACGGCGTCCAGGCCGGATCGGACGGGGCGCGGCGAACGGCGCCGCAGACGTCGCGGAGGCGGCGAGGAGCTGAAGGTTCCCGAGGCCGAGTTCACCTCCTACTACGGCCGGCCGATCCTCAAGGCGCCGGTGTGGAAGTGGGACATCGCCGCGTACCTCTTCACCGGCGGGCTCGCGGCCGGTTCGTCGCTGCTCGCCGCCGGCGGGCAGCTCACCGGCCGGCCGGCGCTGCGCAAGGCCGGCCGGGTCACCGCGCTCGCCGCGGTCAGCGCCAGCGCCGTCTTCCTGATCAAGGACCTGGGCCGGCCGGCGCGGTTCCACCACATGCTGCGGGTGGCGAAGCCGACCTCGCCGATGTCGGTGGGCACCTGGATCCTCACCGCGTACGGGCCGGTCGCCGGCCTGGCCGCGATCACCGAGGCCGCGCCCTGGCTGCCCGAGCGCGGACTGCCCGGCGTCGCACGCCGACTGCTGCCGCCGTTGGGGCACGCGGCCGGGCTGGCCGCCGCGGTGACCGCGCCGGCGCTGGCCACGTACACCGGCGTGCTGCTCGCGGACACCGCCGTGCCGTCCTGGCATGAGGCGTACCCCGAACTGCCGATCATCTTCGCGGGCAGCGCGCTGGCCAGCGGCGCCGGCGTCGGGCTGATCGCCGCGCCGCCCGCCCAGGCGGGCCCGGCCCGGCGGATGGCGGTGGCCGGCGCGGCCCTGGAGCTCACCGGCGCGCATCGGGTGGAGACCCGACTCGGTCTGCTCAGCGAGCCCTACCGCACCGGCCGGCCGGGCCGGATGCTGCGGCTGGGCCGCACGCTCACCGCGGCCGGGGTGGCCGGCGCGCTGATCGGCCGGCGCAGCCGGGTGCTCTCCGGGCTCTCCGGCGCCGCTCTGCTCGCCGCCTCGGTGGCCACCCGGTTCGGCGTCTTCTACGCCGGTGTCGCCTCGGCCCGCGATCCGAAGTACACGGTGGTGCCGCAGCGGGAGCGGGCGAACCGCCGGGACGCGACCACCGACTGACCGCAGGGTCCGAGAGGTTTTCGACCTCCCCGCGCGCACGCCGCGGCGCTGTGGTCAAATGCTCGATGGAGGCGTTCAGGCGGCTGGTGCCCCTCCCGGTCTTCAAAACCGGTGTGGTCCGGGACCCGGGCCAGGCGGGTTCGATTCCCGTCCGTCTCCGCCAACCGCAGTGGGAGATGACGCGATGCGTGACGGGCAGGTCGACCCGCGTCGCCGCGTACCCCGCACCGATGTGCTGCTCGCCGACCCCAGGCTGGCCGCTGCCGTGCACACCCTCGGCCGGAGCCGGGTCAAGGCCGCCGTGGCGTACGCCCAGGACCGCGCCCGGCGCGGTGAGATAGCGCCCGACGAGGTACCGGACGCCGCCATGGCGACCCTGCCGGCGCCGGCCCCCAGGCCGGTGCTCAACGCCACCGGCGTCGTGCTGCACACCAATCTGGGCCGCGCGGCGCTGTCCGGCCCCGCGGTCAGCGCGCTGCTCGCCGCCGCCGGGCACACCGACGTCGAGCTGGACCTGGCCACCGGGCGCCGGGCCCGTCGGGGCCGGGACACCATCGACGCGTTGGCCGCCGCCGTTCCCGACGCCGCCGCCGTGCACGTGGTCAACAACGGCGCCGCGGCGCTGGTACTCGCCGCGACCGCGCTCGCCGCCGGCCGGGAGATCGTGGTCAGCCGCGGCGAACTGGTCGAGATCGGCGACGGCTTCCGCCTGCCGGACCTGCTGGAGAGCACCGGCGCGCGGCTGCGTGAGGTGGGCGCCACCAACCGGACCACGCTGGCCGACTACGCCGCGGCGGTCGGCCCGGACACCGCCTTCCTGCTCAAGGTGCACCCGTCGAACTTCCGAGTCACCGGCTTCACCTCCGCCGTGGCGGTACGGGAACTGGCCACCCTCGACGTGCCGGTCGTCGTCGACATCGGATCCGGGCTGCTGACCGCCGATCCGCTGCTACCCGACGAGCCCGACGCCGCCAGCACCCTGCGCGCCGGCGCGCACCTGGTCACCGCGAGCGGTGACAAGCTACTCGGCGGTCCGCAGGCCGGACTGCTGCTCGGCAGCGCCGAGCTGGTCGAGCGGCTGCGCCGGCACCCCCTGGCCCGGGCGTTGCGGGTGGACAAGCTCACCCTCGCCGCGCTCGCCGCCACCCTGCATCGGCCGGAGAACCCGACGTGGGTGGCCCTGCACGCCGACGCCGGCGCGCTGCGGGCGCGTACCGAACGGCTGCGCGACCGGCTCGGCGCCGACGGCCGCAAGGCCGAGGTGGTGCCGGCGGTGGCGGTGGTCGGCGGTGGTGGCGCCCCCGGGCTGGAACTGGACTCGTGGGCGTTGAGTCTGCCCGAGCGGTACGCGGCGCCGCTGCGCACCGGCGAGACGCCGGTGCTCGGCCGGGTGGTGCGCGGGCGGCTGCTGTTGGACCTGCGGTGCGTGCCACCGGAGGCCGACGAGACGGTACGCGCGGCGGTGCTGGCCGTGCCAGGGGACGACTGACGTGTGGGTCGTCGCGACCGCGGGGCACGTCGACCACGGCAAGTCCACCCTGGTCCGGGCGTTGACCGGGATGGAACCCGACCGGTGGGCCGAGGAGCGCCGCCGGGGCATGACCATCGACCTCGGTTTCGCCTGGACCTCGCTGCCCTCCGGCGGCACGGTCGCCTTCGTCGACGTCCCCGGGCACGAGCGGTTCGTGCCGAACATGCTCGCCGGGGTGGGCCCGGTGCCGGCGGCACTGGTCGTGGTCGCCGCCGACGAGGGCTGGATGCCGCAGTCCGCCGAGCACCTGGCCGCCCTGGACGCGCTCGGCGTCTCGTACGGCCTGCTAGCGGTGACCCGCGCGGACCTGGCCGATCCCGGTCCGGCGACCGCGCGGGCCCGCAAGGAGATCGCCGCCACCTCCCTCGGCGCGGTGGAGGCGGTCGCGGTCAGCGCGGTGACCGGCGCAGGGCTACCGGAGCTGCGCGCGGCGCTGGACCGGCTCGCCGCGCGGCAGCCGGCGCCGGCCCCGGTCGCCCCGGTGCGGCTCTGGGTGGACCGCAGCTTCACCATCCGGGGCAGCGGCACCGTGGTCACCGGCACGCTCGGCGCGGGCCGGCTGCGGGTCGGCGACGAGTTGGAGCTGGCCGGCACCGGCGAAACCGTGCGGGTACGCGGCCTGCAGTCGCTCGGCGTGGCCCGGTCCGAGGTGACCGCGGTGGCCCGGGTCGCGGTGAACCTGCGCGGCACCGCACGGGACCGGTTGACCCGCGGTGACGCGCTGCTCAGCCCGGACCGGTTCCACCGCACCGACCTGGTGGACGTCCGGGTCGCCGGTGACCCGGCGGCGGACCTGCCGGCCACTCTCACCCTGCACGTCGGCTCGGCCGCGGTGCCGGCGCGGGTCCGCCCGCTCGGGCCGGACACCGTCCGGCTGCGGCTGGCCCGGGCGTTGCCGCTGCTCGTCGGCGACCGGGCGCTGCTGCGCGACCCCGGTCGCCACCACGTCGCCGGCGGCGTGACCGTGCTCGACGTGGCGCCACCGCCGCTGGCCCGCCGGGGCGCGGCGGCGGCCCGCGCGACGGTGCTGGCCGGGCTGGACGGTCGTCCCGACCTGGCGGGGGAGCTGCGCCGCCGACAGCTGGCCCGTGCCGTCGAGCTGACCCGGATGGGCGTCCCGGTCGACGCCCGCCCGGTGGCCGGTGACTGGCTGGCCGATCCGGAGCACTGGCGGCAGCTCGCCGCCCGGCTGGTCGACGAGGTCGCCCGGCACGCCCGGGAGCACCCGCTGGAGCCCGGCGCGCCCGTGGAGACGCTGCGGCAGCGCCTCGCCCTGCCGGACCGGGCGCTGGTCGAGGCGCTGGTCCGGCCGCCGCTGCGGGTGCACGGCGGCCGGGTCACCGCGACGAGCGGCGACGCGCTGCCCGCACCGGTGGCTCGAGCCGTGCAGCGCATCCGCGAGGAGTACGGCGACCGCCCGTTCCGGGCGCCCGAGGCCGACCACCTGGCCGATCTGGGGCTGGGACCCCGGGAGATCGGCGCGGCGGTCCGGGCGGGGGCGTTGCTGCGGTTGGCGGAGAACGTGGTGTTGCTGCCGGACGCCGCGAATGACGCGGTCCGGGTGTTGGCCGGGCTGCCCCAGCCGTTCACCCTCTCCGCGGCCCGGCAGGCGTTGGACACCACCCGCCGGGTGGCGGTGCCGCTGCTGGAGCTGCTGGACCGGCGCGGCCTCACCCGGCGCTTGCCCGACGACGCCCGGGTCGTGGTCACCGCCGCCCCCTGAGCCGACCAGGGCCGGCTGGTGTGCCGGTGGATGGCGGCCCGCGCTGCCGAAGGGCGCCGTCGCCACGCTGCCGTCACCTACCGTGACGGCATGGACCCTTCTGCGGTCTGGCGCGACCGGCAGCACCGGTGGCGGATCGAGGCGTACCGGGCGCCCGACCTGCGCTTCGCCATCTTCGCCACCAACGGCACCACCGAGTCGGCCCCGCTCTGGCTGTTCGGGATGTCGGCGCTGGCTCGTTGGCTGATGACACACGCCATCTCGCTGGACGACCTGGAGACCGACTGACGCGACGCCCCGGGTCACCCCGGACGGGGGAATCTGCCCGAAAACCACCACCGTCGCCGCTGCCCGCTCGTACCGTCCGGTACGTGAAGGACCGAGGTCTTCGGACGTTTCTGACGGTGCTCGCCGGGCTCGCGGTGATCTATTTCGGGACCACCGGCCGGGACCCCGACGAGGGTCGTGGGCTCACCGGCGGGCTGGTGCTGCTGGCCCTGCTCGCGTCGCTGCTGGTGTGGCACCTGACCAAGCCCGGCCAGCCGGCGAAGTAGCGGGTCAGCGGGCGGCCGCGACGCGGGTGACCTCGCCGGCGGACTCCTCACCGAGGGCCACCCGGACCAGGGCCGAGGCGAGCCGCCCGAACTCGGCGCCACCGACCAGGCCCGCCAGCCGGTCCGGCGAACCGGGCAGGCCGAGCCGCTTCGCGCCGGCCAGGGCCCGCCGGTCCGCGAACGGGCGCAGGTCCGTCCAGACCGACTGCGCCTCGCGCAGGAAGATGTCCGCGCCAGTCGGGCCGATGCCGGGAAACTCGGTGAGCCGCTTGCGCAGCCCGGCCGGCTCGCCGCCCGCCTCGAGGTGCAGCCGGCGCAGGTCGCCGTGCCAGCGGTCCAGGCAGAGCCGGGCGCCGGTGCCGAGCATGGTGGAGGTCCGCTCGTCGTAGCGGCGGTAGTGGCCGCGGCCGAGCGCGTCGATGCGTTGCTGCCAGCTCGCCTTCTCCATCGCCTGCGCGGTCTTGTAGCCGGCCGCGAAAAGCTCCCGCGCGGCGGCCACCGCCACCGAGGCCCGGATCCGCGTGCTCAGCAGCGTGGCCAGCACGAGTAGCTGGTACAGCGGAGCCGGCCGGTCGGCGAGCTGGATGCCGGCCTCCTCGGCGTAGGTCCGTCCCCGCCGGTCCAGCAGGGCCCGCGCCACCGCTCGTTGGTCACCCATCCTCGGGGTGTACCCGCCCGGTGCTCGGCTAGCCCCGCCGGCCCGGCGGAATGCCGCCGACGGCGGCGGGTAACCGACTGCGGAGGCGGTCGATCCCGTGATCAGCCCAGCCGGAAGGAGACACCGATGGTGAATCCGCAGCAGCAGGAGTTGCGCCGCAACGCCAAGGGCGCGACGAGCCAGGACAGCAAGGGCCCGAAGCCGACCGGCCATCCACTCAACCGTGGCTCCTCGAAGGGGGACGCGGGCCGGCCGGTGCCGAAGGGACAGGCGTCGCCGTACGGCCCCACGGGCGAGCCGCTGGCCGACGACGAGAGCGGCGACCCGGGCTAGCCCCGGCGCTTCACGGGCGACCGCAGCCGGTTCCAGGTGGCTGCGGTCGTCACGCCGTACACCAGGTGCGGCACGATGTCAGCAAGCCAGTCGGAACGCCGCCAGGTGCGCGGGTCACTGACCCGCAGCACCGTCAGTGAGCCGTCGGTCATCGTCATCGCACCGGCTCCCAACAGACCGCCGGCCGCCGCCAGCGGCTGCCGGCGTCCGCGCGCGAGCAGCGCGAATCCGATACCGACGCCGATCCCGGTGGCGTAGCCCAGCAGGGCGCCCAGCCCGGAGCGGCGGTTCGCCGCCTTCGCCGGGGGCCCCAGGTCGAGGTGCGCGGCGCCGGCGAGTCGCCCGGCGGCCTCGTCGGGTGTGCTGCTGGACGGCCGTGCCCGCAGCGCGACGTCCAGGTAGGTCACGACGTTCAACGCGGTGGTGCCGACGGCGCCAGCGATGGCGCCGTCGGCCAGGTCCGCGGTCCTCACTTCGGGTCGCCCGGTTCGCGCTCGCCCTTGGGGCCGTAGGTCCGTTCCCCGCGAACCACGCCGCGCTGGCCGCGGTCCTCCTGCAGGATCCGGTTCGCGACCTGGTTCGCCCGGCCGTCGGGCACCCGTCGCCCGGAATCGTCGATCGCGTTGCGTATCCGCGCCCGCTGCTTGTCGTACGCGTTGCTGCCCGGCCGTGGTCCTGGCATCACTGCCTCCTCCGGTCGCTGTCGCCGATGGCGTACGCGCTCGTCTACCCGCTGGCCGGCCGGCCAACCGTGCTCAGCGGGGCGCGCGGACCACGGCGACCGGGCAGTCCGCGTGGTGCAGCACCGACTGGCTCACCGACCCCAGCAGCAACCCGCTGAACTCGCCGCGCCCCTGACCGCCGACCACCACCAGCTGCGCCTGCCGGGAGGCCTCGGCCAACACCGCCCCGGGTTTTCCGCGTACCGCCTTGCGGCTGACCGACACGTCCGGGTACCGCTCGCGGACCCCGCTGATCGACTCGGCGAGCAGCCGGTCCTCGTCGGTGCGCAGCTGCGCCGCGTCGTAGACCAGCGGCTGCATGTCACCGGGGCCGGTGGAGGCCGGATGGCGGTAGGCGTGCACCGCGAGCAGCGGGGCGCCACGGACGGACGCGGTCTCGGCGGCGAACTCGATCGCGTGGTCGGAGAGCTCCGAGCCGTCGACCCCGACCAGCACCGGCCCGTCGGTGCGCTCGGCGCCGCGGGCCACCAGCACCGGGCAGTCGGCGTACGACGAGACCTGGATCGCCACCGACCCGACCACCAGGGCGGTGAAGCCCCCCAACCCCCGGTCGCCGAGCACGATCAGCGCGGCGGTGGGCGACTCGCCGAGCAACACCGCCGCGGCCTCGCCGTCGATGATCTCTCCGGAGACCCGTGTCCCGGGCGCGGCGGCCTCGGCCTCGGCGACCGCCGTGGCGACCAGTTGCTCCGCCTGGTTGCGCAGCCCGCCGCCGGGTGGCCCGTCGGGCGCGGCGGTGAGCGGCACGTGCAGCAGCGGCCAGATGAACCCGTGCACCACCCGCAGCGGCCGGTGTCGGCGGGCGGCCTCCGCCGCGGCCAGCCGTACCGCGCGCAGCGACAGCTCGGAGCCGTCCACGCCGACCACCACGGCCGCGCTCTCCGCCGAGTTCACCGCCCACCTCCCGCCCACCCTGCGCCAGTATCCCGGCCGAGGTGCCACGGGCGGGGCGATACCGCCCAGGACGCCCGGTCGGTACGCTGGCGACGACCACCGGGGAGGGAGCGTCATCGATGGTTGAACCCGACCAGCCCAGCACCGCGCGCATGATCGACTTTTGGCTCGGCGGGGAGCACCACTTCCCGGTCGACGTGGCCGCGGCGCAGGCCTTCGAGCAGGCGTACGGGCCGTGCGCGCCGGTGTTCCGGGCGTTGCGCGCCTTCCTCGGCCGGTCGGTACGGGCCATCGCGGCGCGCGGGGTGGACAGCTTCCTGGTGTTCGGCGCCGGGGTGCCCACGATGGGCAACGTGCACGAGGTGGCGCCGGAGGCCACCGTGCTCTACACCGACGTCGACCCGGTGACGATCCGGCTCGGCCAGCGCATCCTGGCCGGCAGCGACCGGGCCGGCTACGGCTACGGCGACGCCACCGATGTCGGCACGGTCGACCCGGCCCAGCTGCACCGGTTCGTGCCGGGCTGGGGGAGGAGGCCGGTGGGAGTGGTCTTCCTCGGTCTGGCCGCGTTCCTCGACGACGACACGTTGGCCCGTACGCTCGACGAGTTGTACACGGCGGCGGCCCCGGGCAGTTGCCTGGCGGTCGACTTCGACACCGAGGAGTTGGCCGGCTATCCGCAGGCGTTGGCGATGATGGGGCCGGCGTTCCGGATGCGTCCGCCGTCGGCGTTCCGGCCGCTGTTGGGCCGCTGGACGCCGACCGACGACGGCATCGTCCCGGTCACCAGGTGGCGTCCGGAAGGACCGCCCCCGCAGGTGCCGGACGCCTTCCACGGCGGGGTCGCGGTCCGGGGCGACGACTAGCCGTTCCCCGTCTCGGGGGCAGCCGGGCACCGCGCCGTCCGGCCGTCGGACCCTGTCCGTATGATGCTTGCCCTACAGCAAGTATCCCGGAGGAACAACCATGGTGGACGCGCCCGATTCGGTGTCGCGTGCTCTCCGCGCTGCCCCGCCCGACCAGCTGGTGGAGGCCGCCGACCAGGCTATCCGGTCCGCCCTCGGCGCGACCCGGACCGATGTCTTCATCGCCGACTACCGGATCAGCGGGCTCTGGCCGGTGCTCGACCCGGAACTGCCAGCGGCCGGCTTTCTCGCCTGCCAGGGAGTGGCGCAGCGCTGTTTCAGCAGTCAGCAGCCGGTCCGCGACGCCGCCGACGACGGGCGGTGCCGGCTCTACCTGCCGCTGTCGGTGTGGGGGGAGCGGCTCGGGGTTCTGCTGATCGAGCTGCCCGGCGCGCCCGGTCGGAGCGTCGAGGCGCAAGCCACCGACATCGCCGGCGACCTGGCGGTGGCGTTACGCGCGGCCGACCGGGAGACCGACCGCTACCGCCGCGCGCGGCGCCGGGAGCGGCTGAGCATGGCCGCCGAGATGCAGTGGGAGCTGCTGCCCGGGCGCAGCGTGTCGCACCAGGCGTTCGACCTCGCCGGGCAGCTCGAACCGGCGTACACGGTGGGCGGTGACCACTTCGACTGGTCGGTGGACGGTGACCGGCTGACCGTGACGGTGCTCAACGGCGACGGCAACGGACTGGCCGCGTCCCTGCTCACCGCGGTCGCGGTCAACGCGATGCGCAACGCCCGCCGCTCCGGTGGTGGCCTCGCCGAGCAGGCCGAGCTGGCATCGGACACGCTCTACTACCAGCACCGGGGTCGGCGGTACGTGGCGACGCTGCTGCTGGAGGTGGACATCCGCTCCGGACTGGTGCGGGCGGTCGACGCGGGTTCGCCGCACGTGCTGCGGTTGCGCGGCGGCACGGTCGAGGAGATCGCGCTGGAGCAGCAGCTGCCGCTGGGCATGTTCGCCGAGGCGCGCTACGACCTGCAGGAGTTCGAGCTGGCGCCGGGCGACCGCCTCTTCGTGGTCAGCGATGGCGTCTGGGCGGCCGCCCCGGCCGAGCAGGAACCGTACGGCGAGCGGGCGATGGCCCGGTCGATGCGGGCCACGCGGTTGCAGCCGGCCGCCGAGGCGGTTGGTACGGTGATGCGCGAACTGCACGCCTACCACGCGGAGACCGACCTGCGCGACGACGCCGTCGTGGTCTGCCTGGACTGGCGCGGTTTCCGCGGCCGGGACGGCGGATGAGCGGCCCCGCCGCGGTCGGGCACGAGCGGGACGATGGCAGGGGACATCGGATGGAGCGACCTCCGGATCTCGCCGCGGCGATCGACGCCGCCGCCGAAGTGCTGGTCGGTGTGCTCGACTCGGCCGCCTCCCGGCACCACATCTCGGTCTCGCCGACCCAGTTGCGGGTGCTGTCGTTGATCAGCAGCCGGCCGGGGACGAACGTCAACCGGCTGGCCGAGCTGCTGGACGTGGTGCCCTCCTCGGCGAGTCGGCTGTGCGACCGGTTGGAGGCCACCGGGCTGCTGCGTCGGGTGGCGGACCCGCGGGACCGGCGCGAGGTGCGGCTGCGACCCACCGCGGCGGCCGAGAAGCTGCTGCGCGAGTTGACCGAGCGGCGGCACCGGGCGGTGCAGGCGGTACTCGACCGGATGCCGCCCCGCGCCCAGCACGAACTGCTGCTCGCGCTGCTCGCGTTCGGCCAGGCCGCCGCGCCGGCTGCCGACCAGCAGCAGACCGGCTCGGCTGTGCGCACCGCCTGACCCTTCGACTAGTGTCCTAGGACGCCTTACGCGAGGTGACCTCCGCCACATCAGAGAAGGCAGACCGCAAGCCGGCGCTCGGGGCAGCGGCCCTGCACCGACGGCCCGATATAGTGGCAGCGCAACTCACTCGGCCCGCGATCGTCGATCGTGGGCCGACTTCAGGCGAAGGTCCCGTTCCACGGGGCCGCAGGGGGCGCCGGCGGTTGCCGGCCCGACAGCGCGCACGTCCTTTGCAGCGCCCGACGATCGCCGGGCGTCGAGGCGTGCCGTGGAGGAGGTTCGGTGTCGCGTCGGCCGGCTGGGGCAGGGCATTCCGAGGCCTCGGGCGGCACGGACGGTGCGGCGGCCGGGGACCGGGTGCTCACGCTGCCCAATCTGATCAGCTTCGTACGCCTGCTCGGCGTGCCGCTCTTCCTCTATCTCCTCCTGGTGCCACACGCGGACGTCGCCGCGGTCGTGGTCCTCGCCATCGGTGGGACCACCGACTGGGTCGACGGCTGGGTCGCCCGCAGGCTGCGCCAGGTGAGCCGGCTGGGTGAGCTGCTCGATCCGCTCGCCGACCGGCTCTACATCCTCGCCACGCTGATCGCGTTCACCGTGCGCGACGTGGTGCCGTGGCAGTTCACCGCGGCCCTGCTGGCCCGGGAGCTGCTGCTGCTCGGTTCGCTGGCGGTGCTGCGTCGCTACGGCTACGGCCCGCCGCCGGTGCACTACGTCGGCAAGACCGCCACCTTCCTGCTGCTGGCCGCGTTCCCGACCCTGCTGCTGGCGACGGCGGTGTCCGGGGCGGCGACGGTGGCCGGCGCCATCGGCTGGGGGCTGGCCTGGTGGGGTCTGGTGCTCTACTGGGTCGCCGGCGCGATGTACGTCATCCAGGCGGTCCGGCTGGTCCGGGCGGCCCGCGGCCGGGGAGCGCCGGCATGAGCGGCGACCGGGACGCCGGCACGGGCGCCGGCCGGGACGAGCGCGAGCGCCCCGCGCGGGTGTTCACCCCTGACTTCCTCACCGAGCTGTTCCGCAACCCGCTCGACCCGGGGTACGCCGACGCGGCGGCCCGCCGTCGGGAGAACCCGCCGCCGGCCTGGCGGACCCGTTCGGCCCGTACCGTCACGGTCGTCGTGCTGTTGCTGCTCGGCTTTCTGCTGGCGGTGGCGTACCGGCAGACGTTGGAGGACGAGCCGGGGCGCAGTCAGGCCCGCTCCGGGCTGGTGGCCCAGATCAAGGAGCGGGAGAGCGCCACCGACCAGCTCTCCGCGCGCGCCGATCAGCTGCGCGAGGAGGTCAGCCGGGAGCGGGACGCGGCGCTGAGCGGCTCGGCCGCGGCGCGGCTACGGGACCTGGAGGCGGGCACCGGGGTGGGTCGGGTGCGCGGCGACGGGGTGGTGGTCCGGTTGGCCGACGCCCCGGGCAACGCCGACGCGGTGACCGGTGCGGGCGCCGGTCCGCCCCGGGTGCTCTACAGCGACCTGCAGGGGGTCGCCAACGCCCTGTGGGGCGCCGGCGCGGAGGCGATCGCGATCAACGGGCAGCGGCTGACGGCGACGTCGACCATCCGCTCGGCGGGGGAGGCGATCCTGGTCGACTTCCGGCCGGTGACCGGGCCGTACGAGGTGTCCGCGATCGGGCCGGGGTCGATGAAGCGCCGCTTCGAGCAGAGCCGCAACGCCGCGTTGATGCGGGAGGTGGCCGAGAAGACCGGCCTGTCGTTCGGCGTGCGGGACGCCGACGACCTCACCTTGCCGGCGGCTCCCGAGCCGCAGCTACGCTACGCGGAGCCACCGGCCAGCCCGAGCCCCTCTGCGTCGGGTGACCGGTCCGCAAGTCCCGGGTCGTCCGGCTCGGGGACGTCTCCCAGCCCCTCCGGAGGTGGTCGATGATCGCGGTGCTGGCGCTGGTCGCCGGTGTGGTTCTCGGGGTTTGGCTCGATCCCACCGTGCCCGCGGCGTTGCAGCCCTACCTGCCGATCGCGGTGGTGGCCGCGCTGGACGCGGTCTTCGGTGGGGTGCGCGCGAAGCTCGACCGCATCTTCGACGACAAGCAGTTCGTGGTGTCGTTCATCTCGAACGTGCTGGTGGCGGCGTTGATCGTTTACCTGGGGGACCAGTTGGGCGTGGGCGGGCAGCTCTCCACGGGTGTCGTGGTCGTGCTGGGGGTGCGGATTTTCGGAAACGTGGCGGCGATCCGTCGGCACCTGTTCCGGGCGTAGGTTTGTGGCGATGAGCGACGAGCAGACCGAGACCGGCACGGGATGGCCGCAGCCGGCGGGTCCGGCGCGGCCGGCGGGCCCGGCGGGTGAGCCGGATCCGCGGCCGGACGCGCCGGATCCGGACGAGTTGAGCCCGTTGGTGCCGGACGCGCCGGTGGACGAGCCGGAGCCGGTGGAGCGACCCGGCGAGGGCGGGCAGCCAGTCGAGGACGCGACGGTGGATCTGTCCCGGGCCGTGTCGGGAGAGAGCGCGGCCGGGGTGACGGGCGACGACTCGTCGACGGTGTCGGCGGCGCGGTCCCGGTTCTCGGCGGCGGGGGTGATGATCGCCGTGTTGCTGGCGCTGCTGGGGTTCACCCTGGTGGTGCAGTTGAAGACGACGTCGGCGGATCCGACGTTGGGCGCGACGCGGCAGGAGGACCTGGTCCGGATCCTGTCGGACCTGGACGCCCGGGAGAACCGGCTGCGGCAGGACATCGCGGCGTTGGAGGAGAGCCAGCGGCAGTTGCGCTCCGGTGAGCAGGGGCGGCAGGCGGCGTTGGACGAGGCGACGCGGCGGGCGGACGAGCTGGGCATCCTGGCCGGCACGCTGCCGGCGACGGGGCCGGGGTTGACGGTCGAGTTCAAGGCGGGCGCGAAGCCGGTCTCGGCGACCCGGGTGCTGGACGCGGTGCAGGAGCTGCGGGGCGCGGGCGCGGAGGCGATGCAGATCTCCGGTGGTGATCGGGCGACGGTGCGGATCATCGCGTCGACGTACTTCCTGGACGGGGAGAACGGGTCGTTGGTGGTGGACGGGCGGCGGTTGACCGGGCCGTACACGATCACGGTGATCGGTGATCCGGCGACGATGCGCACGGCGTTGACCATTCCTGGTGGGGTGGTGGCGTCGGTCCAGGGTGACGGCGGTACGGTGACCCCTGAGGAGCATGAGGCTGTCGAGGTTTCGGCGCTTCATGCACCGATCAAGCTGGAACACGCCCGTCCGGTCTCCTGACCGGCGCGGCCGCGCCGGGCCGGGTGGCTCGGCGCACCGATGGATGAAGGACGCGTCTGGTGATTCCTGAGGATCTGCGGTACACCGCCGAGCACGAGTGGGTGGCGGGTGACGGCACGGGCACGGTCCGGGTCGGCATCACGCACTTCGCGCAGGACGCGCTGGGTGACATCGTGTACGTCCAGTTGCCGGAGCCGGGTGCCGTGGTGGCGGTCGGTGAGTCGCTGGGTGAGATCGAGTCGACGAAGAGCGTGTCGGAGATTTACGCGCCGGTGGCCGGCACGGTGGCCGCGCGCAACGACGCGCTCGGTGACGCGCCTGAGGCGATCAACACGGACCCGTACGGTGCGGGTTGGTTGGTGGAGATCACTCCGGCTGATCCGACGGCGGTGGACGGGTTGTTGACCGCGGGCGCGTACCGCGAGCTCACTGAGAGCTGAGTCTGCTTGATCCGGTGCGCCCGTCGAGTCCGCGCGTCCGGTTGCCCTGCATTTCGGCGCTGGCTAGGCTCGCCCAGTCGACCGAGAACCCAAATAGTTGAGCGTTGCGGAATTGCCTTCCCTGGCACGGGGAGCCAGCCGCCGGGTGTGCGACTGCCCGGCGGCCAGACCCGCCATCACCCGACGCCGACCGAACAGATCCGTGAGGTGGTCCCATGACGCGGCCAGACGACGAGTTCCCCCCGCTCGACGTCACTTCGACGCTCAATCTCGGTTCGCTCGACGAAGTGCTGGAGGGGCCGGACACCGATGTGGTGCCGAGCCGGATGTCCGGCTCGTTGCCGCCGGGAATGGCGCTGCTGGTGGTTCGTCGCGGCCCGAACGCGGGCGCCCGGTTCCTGCTCGACCACGATGTGACGACCAGTGGCCGGCACCCGGACAGTGACATCTTCCTGGACGACGTGACGGTATCCCGGCGGCACGCGGAGTTCCACCGTGACGGTGGCACGTTCACCGTGCGCGACGTGGGGAGCCTCAACGGCACGTACGTGAACCGGGAGCGGGTCGAGGCGGCCACGTTGAGCAATGGTGACGAGGTGCAGATCGGCAAGTTCCGGGTGGTGTTCATCGCCGGTCCGCGCCCGGAGGAGGAGGCCGGCCGGGGGTGAACGAGCCTGCGGCCTCCACGCCACCGGGGGCGGCCCGGTCCCAGCCGCTGATGAGCATCGGTGAGGTGCTGGGGCAGTTGCGGGTGGACTTCCCGGACGTCACGATCTCGAAGTTGCGGTTCCTCGAGGCCGAGGGGCTGGTCGAGCCGCAGCGGACGGCGGCGGGTTACCGGAAGTACAGCTGGGACGATGTGGCGCGGTTGCGGTTCGTGCTGACCGCGCAGCGCGACCAGTACCTGCCGTTGCGGGTGATCCGGGAGCAGCTGGCCGAGTGGGACGCGTCCGGGGACGCGCCGGAGCGGTCGCGGCCGATGTTGGTCGCGGTGGGCCCGTCTGGCGAGGTGCCGGGCCGGGAGGAGCCGGTCGAGTCGCCGGAGGTGCGGCTCGGCCGGTCGGATCTGGTGGCGCGCAGCGGAATCGACGAGTCGACGCTGGGCGAGTTGGAGCGCCTCGGCGTGGTGGTGTCGGATCCGCCGGGCTGGTACGACGGGGACGCGTTGATCATCGCTTCGGCGGTGGCGGGTCTGGCGGCGTACGGGTTGGAGCCGCGGCATCTGCGCGGTTACCGCTCGGCGGCGGATCGGGAGGTCGGTCTGTTCGCTCAGTTGGTGGCGCCGTTGGCTCGGCAGAGTGATCCGGCGGCGCGGGCCAGGGCGGCGGAGACCGCGCGGGAGTTGGTGGCGTTGTCGCAGCAGTTGCATGCGGCGTTGGTGCGGGTGGGGTTGCGTTCGACGCTGGGCCGGTGAGGTGTGTGCCGGTGCGCTGCGGTGGTGGTCGAGCGGAAAGATCTGCTCCGGGAAGCGTGTCGTAGGCTTGCCGGGGTAACCCCTTTCTGGCGCGGGCGTGGTGCGGGTAGCGCATGGGACGGCCGTGTCGCGGTCCGTGTACCGTGCAGGGAAGGGCGCGGTGCGGCGTAGGTGACAACGACACGGAGGCGGCGGTGCGCGAGCTGAGCGTGGTCGGGGTTCGGGTGGAGCTGCCCAGTAACCAGCCGATCGTCCTGCTCAGGGAGGTCGAGGGGGACCGCTATCTGCCGATCTGGATCGGTGCGGTGGAGGCGACGGCGATCGCTTACGAGCAGCAGGGGGTCAAGCCGGCCCGACCGTTGACGCATGATCTTCTGCGCGACGTGTTGGCGGCGCTGGAGGCGCCGTTGCGGGCGGTGGAGATCACCGAGCTCAAGGAGAACGTGTTCTACGCGGACCTGTTGATCGGTGACGGGGTGCGGGTGTCGGCGCGGCCCAGCGATTCCATCGCGTTGGCGTTGCGGGTGGGGGCTCCCATTCGTTGTGCCGAGCAGGTCCTCAGCGAGGCGGGGATCGTCATCCCGGACGAGCAGGAGGACGAGGTGGAGAAGTTCCGCGAGTTCCTGGAGCAGGTGCGTCCGGAGGATTTCGCGGGCTGAGCGGCGGGTCCGTGGGGTCACGGGCAGCTGGTCGTCTTTCCCGGGCGTCACGGTCGGTGACGTCTCGCGTGTGTGGTGATCTTTCGCGTGGCTGCGCGGCGTGTCGCGGTCGTTCCTCCGTGGTAACCCTTGAAGGTCGCTATAGGGTTGCCGTGTCGAGGGGTGCGCGTCCCGGAAACGGCGCGTCACCACACTGGCGGGGAGGTTGTCCGGATGCACGAGCCGCGGAATTCCGATCCGGGTACGGAACTGGACGAGCCGGGTATGGCGCCGCCGGGATCGGCGACGGACAGTGACGGTTCGGTGGGCTACCGGGGTGTGACCGCGTGTCAGGCGGTGGGCATCAGTTACCGCCAGTTGGACTACTGGGCGCGTACGTCGTTGGTGGTGCCGAGTGTGCGCGACGCGTCGGGCTCGGGCACGCAGCGGTTGTACTCGTTCCGCGACCTGGTGGTGTTGAAGGTCGTGAAGCGGTTGCTGGACGCCGGGGTGTCGTTGCAGAACATCCGCAAGGCGATCGAGGCGTTGCGCTCGCGCGGGGTCGAGGACCTGGCGGGCATCACGCTGATCTCGGATGGGACGACGGTGTACGAGTGCCGTTCCCCGGAGGAGGTGGTCGACCTGTTGCAGGGTGGCCAGGGCGTGTTCGGCATCGCGATCGGTGGGGCGTTCAAGGAGATCCAGGGTTCGTTGTCGCATCTGCCGGCGGAGCCGGCGGCGGGGGCGGGTTCCGGGGAGCCGGCGGTCCCCGCTGCGGATCCGGTGGGCGACGAGTTGGCCGCGCGGCGGGCGCGGCGGCGGGCCGGCTGAGTCCGGCGTCTTTCCCCGGCGTGGCGGGGAACCTCTTTTCGGGCGATGGCGTGGTGACGCTGTGTTCCGGGCGCCGATTGGTGCTGTTCGCCTGATCCGGGTTGGTGCGGGCTGCGCCAGGGTGTCCCGATCCGGGTCGCTGGGCGACCTGCCGGTGGCCGGTGCGGGTTACATCATCGGTGGTCAGCGGCGGTTTCCGCAGGTTGCGCGATGGTCCGCGCGGCCTCACCGTCCAGGGTGGAGGAAGCCGCCGTTCACCGTCCACTGAGGATCACCACCGGTACGCGGGCCGTTTCGCTGCGTGGCAGCGGTGGTGACGGTGTGTGCGTGGGCGCTGTCGGGAATCTGATAGGGGGGCCGTGACCGGCGGCCGTCGGCACGCTATGGTCCGACACGGCCCATTTGGTGCCGATGTCAGCGGGACCGCGTCATCGCGTGCCGACGGGCCGATGCCCCTCCGCGCCGACCCCGCGCGACCACCCTCCACCCTGGAAGGAACGACCGTGACGGTTACGGAAGAAGCCACCCCCGTCTCGCACTACGAGCGCATTGGTGGTGCCAGCTCGGTGAAGGCGGCCGTCGAGCTGTTCTATGACAAGGTGCTCGCCGACCCGGACCTCGCCGGCTACTTCGCCGACGTGGAGATGGTGGGTCAGCGCCGGCACCTGGCGTTGATGCTGACCGTGGTGCTCGGCGGCCCGAACGAGTACACCGGCCGCGGGCTGGCCGAGGCGCACCAGCCGTTGAACATTCCGGTCGCGCACTACGCCAAGGTGGGCGAGCACCTGATCGCGACGCTGACCGAGCTCGGCGTCCCGCAGGACGTGCTGGCGGACGTGCAGACGGTCCTCGGCGAGGTGCAGGGCCAGGTGGTGGCCAGCGGGAACTCCTCGGGCGTCTGAGCGTGGACGTCGCCCGACTCAAGCAGAGCTGGTCCGCGGTCGCCGCGCACGGCGACCAGGTGCCGCTCTACTTCTATTCGACCCTGTTCCTGGCCCATCCCGAGACCCGGCAGATGTTCCCGACGAACATGGCCGGTCAGCGGGACCGGTTGGTCACCGCGCTGGGGCACATCGTCACCAACGTCGACCAGCTGGACCGGCTGGTCGGGTTCCTGCAGGACCTCGGCGCGGACCACCGCAAGTTCGCGGTGCGCGCCGAGCACTATCCGGCGGTGGGCGAGGCGCTCATCGCCACGTTGCGGCATTTCCTCGCTGAGCAGTGGACCGACGAGCTGGCGCAGGACTGGACGGCCGCGTACGGGCTGGTCGCGCAGGTGATGACCGAGTCCGCGCAGGCGGCGGAGTCGGTGAACCCGCCGTGGTGGGTGGCGGAGATCGTGGCCCATGAGCGGCGGGGCTTCGACGTGGCGGTGCTGACGTTGCGTCCGCAGTACCTGCTGCCGTTCACCCCGGGGCAGTCGATCGGGGTGTCGCATCCGTCGGTGCGGTCGTGGCGGTACTACTCGCCGGCGAACGCGCCGCGGGCGGACGGCACGTTGGAGCTGCACGTGCGGGCCGCGCCGGGTGGCGCGGTCTCCTCCCGGCTGGTGTACGGGACGTCGGTGGGTGACCAGATCCACCTGGCCGCGCCGGTGGGGGATCGGTTGACCCTCTGGTCGGCCGGGTCCAGCGACCTGTTGCTGCTGGCCGGCGGGACCGGTTGGGCGCCGGTGAAGGCGTTGGTGGAGCAGGTCGCGGCGGAGGGTTCCCGCCGCCGGGTCGACCTGTACGTGGGGGCCCGTTCACGCAGCGAGTTCTACGACACCGACGCGATCGACAAGTTGGCGTCGTCGTTCCCGTGGTTGACGGTGACGTACGTGGTGGGTGCGGACCCGCAGCGGCCGGGGGAGTTGATGCAGGCCGTGGACCGGGCGTTGGCCGACGGTGACTGGCGGACCCGGCACGTGTACGTGTGCGGATCCGACGAGATGGTCACCCACTCGGTGCAGGCGTTGACCCGGGCCGGCTACCACGCCGGTCAGCTGCATCACGAAGGGCTCGGCAAGCACTGGTACGGCCCGGCGTGGCGGACGGCCGTGGAGCCGTCGTCCACCACCACTGACAACTCGGAGAGGGGGGCTCGGTGAGCGCGAGGAGTGAGCTTGCGAGCCCCGCAGCCGCGAACGGAAGGCGGGTCCGGTGAGCGCGACCCCGATCAGCAGGTACGACGGGATGCAGGTCTCCGGCGGCGTGCAGGTGCGGATGACGGCCGACCGGGCGCGTCGGTGGGAGTTCGGGGCCGCGCCGTTCACCCGGCGCGGTTACGACAACGCCGAGGTGGACCGGTTCCGGTTGCAGGTGGCCGACGAGCTGGACGTGTTGGCGGCGCAGATCGCGCACCTGCGGGCGGAGAACGAGCGGCTCAACGACCGGGTGGAGCTGCACCGGCACGGGGTGATCCCAAGCAAGGGTGAGGCGTCGAATGTGCCGGCGGCGAAGGAGGTGAATCTGCTCTCGGCGGCGCAGCGGGAGGCCGAGCAGATCATCGCGCAGGCGCACGACTACGCCCGGCGGGTCGCCGAGTACGCCCGGGTCCAGTACGAGAGCTACATGCGGGCGGCGGCGGAGGAGGCGAAGCAGGAGGCCGAGCGGGCGGTGACGGAGTACCGCAGCGCGGCCGGGCCGAGCTTCGACGACACGGTCGCCACCCGGGAGGCGCTGCGGATCTTCGGCGAGATGATGATCTCGCACATGCAGGCCGCGGCGCGGCATCTCGACGACGGCAGTGAGCATCTGGCCCGGACGATGGACCGGATCGCGAAGGAGACCCCGGGGGCGCCGTTCGTCGCCGGTGGGCCGCAGCCGGCGGCGTTGCCCCGGCACCAGCAGCGCTGAACGGTCTCCGGTCGGCCTGCGGTTCCGCGCGGGCCGACCGGAGCCGCAGGTGGCGGCCCGGAGGGTGGTCAGGCGGTGGCGAGCGCCTCGCCCAGTGGGGTGTTCCCGCCGACGAGTTCCAGGATCCGCCCGGCGCTGTCGGGCCGGTCGAGCAGCGCGAGCAGCACCTGGGCGACGTCGGCGCGGGTGACGGCGCCGCGCGGCGCGTGCCGGGCCAGGGTGATCCGTCCGGTCGGCTGCTCGTCGGTGAGGCGCCCGGGGCGTAGCACCGTCCAGTCCAGGTCGCGGGCGGTCACGTCGTCCTCGGCGGCCTTCTTCGCCCGCAGGTAGGCGGCGAACACCTCGTCGGTGCCGGGCGCCGGGTCGCGTTCCACGCCCATCGAGGAGACCAGCAGGTAGCGGCGGACGCCGGCGCGCTGCGCGGCGTCGGCGAGCAGGCCGGCGGCGGCCCGGTCGACGGTGTCCTTGCGGGCGGCGCCGCTGCCCGGGCCGGCGCCGGCGGCGAAGACCACCGCGTCGGCGTCGGCGAGGTGCCCGGCGACCTCGGCGACGTCGGTGTGCTCCAGGTCGCAGACGACCGGTTCGGCGCCCGCCGCGGTCAGCGCCGCGGCGTGTTCGGGGTTGCGGATCAGGCCGACGGCGGTGTCCCCGCGCCCGGCGAGTTGCCGCTCCAACAGTAGGGCGATCTTGCCGTGGCCTCCGGCGATGACGACGCGCATACCCGCCAACCTAGCCCGCCGGTGGGCGCGGGGGCGCGGGCTGAGGCAGCATGGACGCCGTGACGGAGACGATCGACGCGCTGGCCGAGCGGATGGCCGGCGGTGGTGTCGTGGTGCTGAGCGGGGCGGGGCTCTCCACCGAATCGGGCATCCCGGACTACCGGGGGCCGAGCGGGGTGGCCCGCCGGCACACCCCGATGACCTACCAGGTGTTCACCCGTGATCCCTTGGCGCGGCGCCGCTACTGGGCGCGCAGCCACCTGGGGTGGCGGCTGATGGCCGGGGCGCTGCCCAACGACGGGCACCGGGCGGTGGCCCGGCTGCAGCAGCACGGCCTGGTCGACGCGGTGATCACCCAGAACGTCGACGGGCTGCACACCGCCGCGGGCAGCCCAGGCGTGGTGGAGCTGCACGGCCGCCTCGACGAGGTGGTCTGTCTCGACTGCGGCAACCAGACCTCACGCGAGGAGCTGGACCGGCGGCTGCGGGAGGCGAACCCCGGGTTCGACGCCCGGGTCGCGGCCGTCAACCCGGATGGTGACGTGGACCTCGACGAGGCGGCGGAGGCCCGGTTCCACGTCGTCGACTGCACGTTCTGCGGCACCGGCACGCTCAAACCGGACGTGGTGTTCTTCGGCGAGACGGTGCCCGCCGCGCGGGTGGCGCGCTGCTTCGAGCTGGTCGAGCGGGCCCGGCTGCTGCTGGTGCTGGGCTCGTCGTTGACGGTGATGTCGGGCCGCCGGTTCGTGCTGCGCGCGGCGAAGCTCGGCATCCCGGTGGTGATCGTCAACCAGGGGCCGACCCGCGGTGACGGGTACGCGGCGCTGACCGTCGACGCGCCGCTGGGCCGGCTGCTGACCGGGCTCGCCGAGCGCGCCGCCGGTGCGGGGCGGCCCGGTGCGGTGCCCGCCGGGCTCGACGCCACCGCGCCGGTAGCCGGCTGACCGCCCCCCGGCGGGCCACGGTGGGGGCGTACGCGGGCCCCGATGATCACACTTGGGGGTACGACATCGGCCGGAAACATGCGCGCTGGTAGCGTTGGCATTGCCGGTAACACCCACGTGGGAGAGACCGCCCAACAGCACCCGGGGCGGCGCCGAAGGGGCAAATCCTCCCCGGAACCTCTCAGGCAAAAGGACCTCGTGGGTCAGGCACTGTGGAGCGCTGCGCGGCGCGACAGAGGGGGAGGCCGACCTGTCGACCTCGCCCTCGGGAGCGCCGCCCATGACCACAGAGCAGTTCGCCACCCGTCACATCGGTCCCGACCCCGACGGTGAGCGCCGGATGCTGCAGGCCGTCGGCTACGACTCGATCGACGAGTTGATGGACGCGGCGATCCCCGAGGTGATCCGCTGGCACGGCACGCTGGATCTGCCGGAGCCGGCCAGCGAGGCCGAGGCGCTCGCCGAGCTGCGCGCGCTGGCCGCCCGTAACACGGTCGCCGTCTCCATGATCGGCCTGGGCTACCACGGCACGCACACCCCGGCGGTGATCCGCCGCAACGTGCTGGAGGACCCGGCCTGGTACACCGCCTACACCCCGTACCAGCCGGAGATCAGCCAGGGCCGCCTCGAGGCGCTGTTGAACTTCCAGACTATGGTCACGGACCTGACCGGGCTGGCCACCGCGAACGCCTCGATGCTCGACGAGGGCACCGCCGCGGCCGAGGCGATGACCCTGGCCCGCCGCGCGTCGAAGAGCAAGAGCCCGGTGTACGTGGTCGACGCCGACGCGCTGCCGCAGACCATCGCGGTGATCGCCAGCCGGGCCGAGCCGCTCGGCATCGAGGTGCGGGTGCTCGACGTCGAGCGTGACGAGTTGCCGGCGGAGTTCTTCGGCCTGCACCTGCAGTACCCGGGGGCGTCCGGGGCGGTACGCGAGCACGCCGGGCTCATCGAGGCGGCGCACGCGGTCGGGGCGCTGGTCACCGTCGCCGCGGACCTGCTCGCGTTGACCCTGCTGCGCGCGCCCGGGGAGGTCGGCGCCGACATCGCCGCCGGCACCACCCAGCGCTTCGGTGTGCCGATGGGCTTCGGTGGCCCGCACGCCGGCTACCTGGCGGTGCGCTCCGGGCTGGAGCGGATGCTGCCCGGGCGCCTGGTCGGGGTGTCGAAGGACGCCGACGGCAACCCCGCCTACCGGCTGGCGTTGCAGACCCGTGAGCAGCACATCCGTCGGGAGAAGGCGACCAGCAACATCTGCACCGCGCAGGTGCTGCTCGCGGTGATGGCCGGCATGTACGCCGTGTACCACGGCCCGGACGGGCTGCGCGCCATCGCCCGGCGTACCCACGAGATGGCGGCCCGGCTCGCGGCCGGCCTGCGCGCCGGCGGGGTGGAGGTCGCGGACGTCGCGTTCTTCGACACCGTCGCCGCGACGGTGCCGGGGCGCGCCGGCGAGGTCGTCGCGGCGGCCGCCGGGCGCGGGGTGAACCTGCGGCTGATCGACGCCGACCGGGTCGGGGTCTCCTGCGACGAGACGACCACCGCCGCGCACCTGGCGGCGGTGTGGGCCGCGTTCGGCGTGGCCGGGGTCGCCGGGGACGTCGACGCCGCGCTGCCGGCCGAGCTGCGCCGCTCGTCGGACTTCCTCACCCACCCGGTGTTCCGCAGCCACCACTCGGAGACGGCGATGCTGCGCTACCTGCGCCGGCTGTCGGACTTCGACTACGCCCTGGACCGGGGCATGATCCCGCTCGGCTCGTGCACCATGAAGCTCAACGCGACCACCGAGATGGAGCCGGTGAGCTGGGCCGAGTTCGCGCACGTGCACCCGTTCGCGCCGGCGGAGCAGACCGCCGGCTACCGGGAGATGATCGGCCAGCTGGAGGGGTGGCTGGCCGAGCTGACCGGCTACGACGCGGTCAGCGTGCAGCCCAACGCCGGCTCCCAGGGTGAGCTGGCTGGCCTGCTGGCCATCCGCGCCTACCACCGCGACCGCGGTGAGCAGCACCGCGACGTGTGCCTGATCCCGTCGTCGGCGCACGGCACCAACGCGGCCAGCGCGGTGATGGCCGGCATGCGGGTGGTCGTGGTGGCCTGCGACGACGAGGGCAACGTCGACCTCGTCGACCTCGACGCGAAGATCGACAAGCACCGGGACGCGCTCGCCGCGATCATGGTGACCTACCCGTCCACCCACGGGGTGTACGAGACGGGCATCGCGTCGCTGTGCGCGAAGGTGCACGACGCCGGCGGGCAGGTGTACGTCGACGGGGCGAACCTCAACGCGCTGGTCGGGTTCGCCAAGCCGGGCCAGTTCGGCGCGGACGTGTCGCACCTGAACCTGCACAAGACGTTCTGCATTCCGCACGGTGGCGGCGGGCCGGGCGTCGGGCCGGTGGCGGTGCGCGGGCACCTGGCGCCGTTCCTGCCCGGCGACCCGCTGGGTGGGCAGGTGGAGGGCCGGCCGGCGATCTCCGCGGCCCGGTACGGCTCGGCGGGGATCCTGCCGATCCCGTGGGCGTACCTGCGGATGATGGGCGCGTCGGGGCTGACCCGGGCGACCGGGGTGGCGGTGCTGGCGGCGAACTACGTGGCGGCGCGGCTGCGGGATCACTTCCCGGTGCTGTACGCCGGCAACAAGGGCCTGGTGGCGCACGAGTGCATCCTGGACCTGCGGCCGCTGACCAAGGCGACCGGGGTGAGCGTCGACGACGTGGCCAAGCGGCTGATCGACTACGGCTTCCACGCGCCGACGATGTCGTTCCCGGTGGCCGGGACGCTGATGGTGGAGCCGACCGAGAGCGAGGACCTGGCCGAGCTGGACCGGTTCTGCGACGCGATGATCGCGATCCGGGCGGAGATCGACAAGGTGGGCGCCGGCGACTGGCCGGCGGGGGACAATCCCCTCGCGAACGCGCCGCACACCGCGGCGATGGTCAGTGGCGACGAGTGGCCGCACGCGTACCCGCGGTCGGTGGGCGCGTACCCGGCCGGGGTGGACCGGGCGGGGAAGTACTGGCCGCCGGTGCGGCGGATCGACGGGGCGTACGGCGACCGGAACCTGGTCTGCTCGTGCCCGTCGCCGGAGGCGTTCGAGAGCTGACGGCGCGCGCCGGGGCGGTCATGCGCCGCCCCGGCGGGGTCGACCTGGGCGTGGTTGTCCCGTACCGGGGAACTAGCCTGGTCGACGCTGGCAGGTGTTACGCAGCGTGTTCGTGTCAGGCCACGAGGGCGTGGCGGGCGGGGCCACGGTGCGGGGCGATGCAGCTGCCGTCGGGGAGCAGCTCGCCGGTGTCCTCGAAGACGATGACACCGTTGCAGAGCAGGCTCCAGCCCTGTTCACGGAAGCAGGCGATGACCCGGGCGGCTTCCCGGTCAGTCGCGTCGGCGGAGGGGCAGGTCGGTTGGTGCTGGCACATCGGGTTCTCCGGACTGTGGGGGCACTGTGTCATGGTTCACATGACCAGTGACGCACAGTACCAAGCGAAAGTGGCCAACATCGAGCAGGTGTACGCGTGGGTGGCGCGAATCCACTGAACGGACGAGGGAGAATGGGCCGGACGGCGTGGATACCCTTCCAATTGCGGTGATCGATGTGCCGGGGGCGCCGGCCGGGTGCCGCGGCACCCTGGTCGAACGGGCCCGCTGGGAGTGGCGTCCGGCCGACGGCGGCGACCCCGCCGCCACCGCGCAGGAGTTCCTCGCCGCGCACGGGCTGCCCCTGGACGACCTGGGCCGCCCGGCCCCTGGCCACGACCCGGCCGGGCCGTGCGGCGCCGCCCTCTACGTCTCCGCGGCCGCCGGCGCGCTGCTGGCCGGCGCGCCGCCCGGCGCGGCCAACCCGGCGCCCGCCCTGCCGGAGGTCGCCGTGGTCGTGTACGGCCACGCGGACCAGCCGGCCCCACCCGCCCGCCCGGCCGCCGGGCGCTGGTGGCTCGGCGACTGGGCGGAGAGTTGGCGCCCCGCCGAGCACGCCGCCGCGGTGCGGGCGGTACGCGAGGCCATCGGCCGCGGCGACGTCTACCAGGTCAGCGTCGTCGGGCACGCCGCCGCCCGGTACGCCGGCGACCCGCTGCCGGCGCTGGCCCGCCTCGGCGCGCTGCCCGGCGCCCGCTACGGCGGCACCCTGACCGGCGCCGGGTGGGCCATCGGCTGCGCCTCACCGGAGACGCTGATCGAGCTGACCGACGGGCGGCTGGTCACCCGCCCGATCAAGGGCACCCGGCCGGCCACCGCCATCGGCCGGCGGGAGCTGCTGGCCAGTGCGAAGGAACGCGCCGAGCACGTGATGATCGTCGACCTGGAGCGCAACGACCTGGCCCGGGTCGCCCGCACCGGCTCGGTCCGGGTCGACGAGCTCTTCGCGGTGCGCCGCTGGTGCGACCTGTGGCAGGCCGAGTCGACCGTGTCGGCGCGGGTCGGCGACGGCCTGGGCCTGGCCGACCTGCTGCGCGCGGTCTGCCCCGGCGGGTCGGTGACCGGCGCGCCGAAGCGCGCCGCGCTGGAGCAGGTCGCCGCCTTGGAGCCGGTGGGCCGCGGGGCCAGCATGGGCGGGCTCGGCTGGGTGGCCCCCGGGCGCATCGACCTGGGCCTGACCATCCGCACCGCCGCCGCCGACGCCGAGCGGCTGCACGTCTGGGCCGGCGGCGGCATCACCTGGGGCAGCGAGCCGTGGGCGGAGGTGGCCGAGGCCGCGGCGAAGACCGTCCCGGTGCGCGCCGCCCTCGCCGGCCACGCAGCCACCGGAGTCAACGGCTCAGCTGCCGGTAGCGGCGCACCGACAGGGGCAGGAACACGGCGATGAGCAGCACCGGCCACGCCACCGCGAGGGCGAGCGCGTGCTGCGCGGCGAACGACTCCCCACCCCAGCCGGGGTTGCCGAACAGCTCCCGGCAGGCGGCCACGGTCGCCGACAGCGGGTTGAACTCGGCGATCGCGGCGAGCCAGCCCGGCATGGTCTGCGGGGCGACGAACGCGTTCGAGGTGAACCCGACCGGCCAGACGAGGATCTGCAGCACCATCACCGACTCCGGTCGGCGCAGCACCAGCGCCAGGTGGATGCCGACCCAGATCAACGCGAACCGCAGCAGCAGGAGCAGCCCCACCGCCGCCATGGCGTCGCCCAGCCCGTTGTGCCACTGCCAGCCGACCAGCCGGCCGCAGGCCAGCATGACGGCCAGGCCGGCGGCGGAGTGCAGCAGGTCCGCGGCCGCGCGGCCGGTGACCACCGCGCTGCGGGCCATCGGCAGGGACCGGAACCGGTCGGTGACGCCCCGGGCGGTGTCGGTGGCCACTGCGGTGTAGCTGGTCTCGAGGCCGAAGGCCATGGTCATGGCGAACATGCCGGGCAGCAGGAACGCCGGGTAGTCTCCGCCGCCGGGCACCGCGATCGCGCCGCCGAAGAGGTAGCCGAACATCAGCACCAGCAGCACCGGGAAGAGCAGCCCGATGATCAGCTCCCCGGGTTGCCGGGCCCAGTGCGTCATCGCCCGGCCGGTCAGCACGAGGGTGTCGGCCACGGCCCAGCGCAGCCGGCGCGGGGCGAGGGAGAGGCTGCTCATGCCGGCACCTGCTCGCGCTCGCCGGTGAGGCGCAGGAACACCTCGTCGAGGGTGGGACGGCGTACCGCCACGTCGGCGGCGCGCAGCCCCGCCTCGTCCAGGCCGCGCAGCACCGCGCTCAGGGCGGTGACCCGGTCGCCGACCGGCACGCTGACCCGCAGGGCGCCGGCGTCGACGTCGCAGGTCGCGGCGGTGCTCGCGGCGATCACCGCGGCGGCGCGCGGCAGGTCCTCGGCGCGCGGCAGCAGCACGTCGAGCCGGTCGCCGCCGAGGGCGTCCTTGAGCTGTTCGGGGGTGCCGGCGGCGACGACCCGGCCGGCGTCGACCACCGCGACGGTGTCGGCGAGCTGGTCGGCCTCCTCCAGGTACTGGGTGGTCAGCAGGACGGTGGTGCCGTCGGCGGCCAGGGCGCGGACGGCGTCCCACATCTCGCTGCGCCCGCGCGGGTCGAGCCCGGTGGTGGGCTCGTCGAGAAAGAGCACCGGCGGGGCGAGGATCAGGCTGGCGGCCAGGTCGAGGCGACGGCGCATCCCACCGGAGTAGCCGGCGACCGGCCGGGCCCCGGCCTCGGTCAGGGCGAAGCGGTCGAGCAGTTCGTCGGCGCGGGTCCGGGCGGCGCGCCGGGTCAGGTGGTGCAACCGACCGAAGAGCACCAGGTTCTGCCGGCCGGTGAGCACCTCGTCGACCGCGGCGTGCTGCCCGACGAGTCCGATCGCGGCGCGCACCCGGTCGGGGTGGCGCGCCACGTCGTGCCCGGCGACCCGGGCCCGGCCGCCGTCCGGGCGCAACAGCGTGCTGAGGATCCGCACCGCGGTGGTCTTGCCGGCGCCGTTCGGACCGAGCAGCCCGCACACGGCGCCGGCCGGCACCGTGAGGTCCAGCCCGGCCAATGCGGTGGTGCCGCCGTAGCGCTTGCGCAGCCCCTCGGCCTCGATGGTTGGTGTTCCGCTTCGCATCCCGTGCTCCTCCCGACGTGCGCCGTGCGCCGTACGACGTACCGTACACCGTACGGTAAGCGCGTCGGTAGAGTCCGGGGAGTGACCACGGAGTACAGCGGCACCGGCGACCCCGCGCGCAGCCTCGCCCTGCTCTGGCGCACCCGGGAACCGGCCAGCCGCCGAGGTCGCACCGACCTCACCGTCGACCGGATCGTGCGGGCCGCCATCGAACTCGCCGACGCCGAAGGCCTCGCCGCGCTCTCCATGCGCCGGGTCGCCGAGCGCCTCGGCGTCGGCACCATGTCGCTCTACACGCACGTGCCGGGCAAGGGCGAACTGCTCGACCTGATGCTCGACACCGTCTACGGCGAGACCGTCTCGCCCGACGCGCCGCCCACCGGCTGGCGGGCCCGACTGGAGGACGTCGCCCGGCAGAGCTGGGCGCTCTACCTGCGCCACCCCTGGCTGCTGCAGGTGGCCACCACCCGCCCCCCGCTGGGGCCCAACCTGATCGCCCGCTACGAGCGGGAGCTACGCGCCGTCGACGGCATCGGCCTGACCGACCTGGAGATGGACGCCGTGGTCACCCTCATCGGCGGGTTCGTGCACGGCGCGGTACGCGGCGCGGTCGAGGCCGCGCAGGCCGCCGAACGCACCGGGATGACCGAGGAGCAGTGGTGGGGGGCGCACGCCCCGTACCTGGAGAAGGCGATGGACCCGCGCCGATTCCCGCTCGCCGCCCGGGTCGGCGCCGCGGCCGGTGAGGAGTACCAGGCGGCCAGCGACCCGGCCCGCGCGTTCGAGTTCGGCCTGGCCCGCATCCTCGACGGCATCGAGACGCTGGTCGGCGACCGCCCGGGCGCAGCCGCCCCGTCCGCCGGCGGTTAACCTTTCCGACATGACGATGCGCCCCATCCGGATCATCGGCGACCCGGTGCTGCGCACCTCGTGTGCGCCGGTGACCAGCTTCGACGCCGAGCTGCAGGCCCTGGTCAGCGACCTCATGGACACCCTGCTCGGCGCGCCCGGCCGGGCCGGCGTGGCCGCCCCGCAGATCGGGGTCGACGCCCAGGTGTTCGTCTACGACGCCGACGGGCACCGCGGTCACCTCATCAACCCGACCCTGGAGCTCTCCGACGAGTTGCAGGACGACGACGAGGGCTGCCTGTCCATTCCCGGGCTGTACTTCCCGACCCAGCGGGCCCTGCACGCCACCGCGCGCGGCTTCGACCAGCACGGCGAGCCGTTGACCATCTCCGGCAGCGGCTTCCTGGCCCGCGCCCTGCAGCACGAGACCGACCACCTCGCCGGGCGGCTCTACGTGGACACCCTGCGCGGCGAGACCCGCCGGCGGGCGCTGCGGGAGATCCGGGCCGGACGCTTCGACTCACCGAGCCGCCGCTGACCCGCGCCCTACCGCCGAGCGGTCAGCGAGTACTCGCCGTAGTCGGCGACGGTGGTGAAACCGAGACGCTCGTAGAGCCGCACCGCGGCGGTGTTGTCCGCCCGCACGTTCAGGCTGACGTGCTCGACGGTGCCGAGCAGCCGCCGGCACAGCGCGGCCACCACCGCGCTCGCCACGCCACGCCCCCGCACCGCCGGGTGGGTGGTGACGTTGCCCAGCGCCGCGACCCGGTACGTCGGTGACCAGACGTGCACGCCCGCCACCGCGACCAGCGCGTCACCGTCGCGCACGCCCAGGTACTGGCCGGTGTCCAGCATCCGCGGATCGAACCAGTTGCCCGGGTACGCCTCGGCGTAGAGCGTCTGCAGCCGCGGCAGGTCCGCCGCCCCCAGTGGCTCCCCGGCGGGCGCGACCAGGGCCAGCCGCGCCGGGTCGGTCAGCGCCATCTTGTGGTGCGCGGCGCCGCCCGTGTGAAACCACGGGGACAGCGCCGCGTCCAGTCCGGGGGAGAGGTGCGCGTACAGCCGGGCCGGCAGCAGCGGGCCCAGCTCGCCGAGGAGCGCGGCCAGCTCGGCGACGTCCGGCGGCGCGGCGAACGCCAGCAGCGTCGGCGGGTCCGCGCCGTGATAGAGCAACGCCACCTGATCGCCACGGCGGAACCACGAGGTGTACGGCCAGAAGAAGTCGTCCAGGTCGCCGAGCTGGTAGGCGTGCAGCACCGGATCGCGGCCCAGCAGCCCGGCCAGCACCTCCCGGTCGTGCTCGGCCCGCACCGGCATGTCAGCCCGCCAGCCACTGGTCGTAGCCGAGCTTGCCGACCAGCGCCAGCACCACCACCAGCAGCACGATCCGCACGAACCCGGCGCCTCGGCGCAGCGCCATCCGCGCCCCGAGCACCGCCCCGGCGATGTTGCACACCGCCATCCCCGCGCCGAGCAGCCACCACACGTGCCCGGTCGCCGCGAACACCACCAGCGCGCCGAGGTTCGTGCCGGCGTTCACCACCTTCGCCATCGCCGAGCCGTGCACGAAGTCCGCGCCGATCAGCGCGGTGAACGCCAACACCAGGAACGTGCCGGTGCCCGGGCCGATCAGCCCGTCGTAGAGGGCGATGCCCACGCCGGCGACCGCGATCGCGACGACCACCCGGGTCGGGGTGCGCCGCTGCGGCGCGGCCACCACCCCCAGCCGGGGGCGCAGCAGCACGAACACCGCCACCGACAGCAGCACCACCAGCACCACCGGCCGGTACGCCGAGGCCGGGACCGAGCCGGCCAGCGCGGCGCCCAACCCGGCGCTGAGCACCGCGAGCCCCGCGGCCGGCCCGACCACCCTCCAGTCGACCTTGGTGCGCCGCGCGTACGTCGCCGCCGCCGTGGCGGTGCCGGCGATCGCGGCGAGCTTGTTCGTGCCCAGCGCGGTGGCCACCGGCAGACCCGGCGCCCCCACCAGCAGCGCCGGCAGCAGCAGCAGACCCCCGCCGCCCACCACGGCGTCCACCCAGCCGGCCATCGCGGCGGCGGCGAGCAGGGTGGTCAGCGATACGGGGTCCACGGCCGGCAATTCTTCCCACCCGCCCACCACACACGCCGCCGCCTGTGGCCAGCCTCACCCGGCGTGGGGACCGGCGACGGCGCGCAGCGCGCTCAGCAGGGTGTGCACGGCCGGGGTGGCGGGGGCGGACTCGCGCAACGCCGCCCAGATCACCCGGACCGGCCGCGGATCGCGCACCGGCCGCACCCGCACCGCCGGGTGCACCCCACCCAGCCCGGTCTCCGGCAGCAGGCTGACACCCAGCCCGGCGGCCACGAACCCCTGCGCGGTCGGGTAGTCCTCGCTCTGCACCACCACCCTCGGGGCGAAGCCGGCCGCGGCGCACGCGGCCAGCACCACGTCGCGGCACGGGCCCGGCCCCTCGCTGCCCACCCACGCTTCGTCGGCCAGCTCGGCCAGCTTCAGCACCCGCCGATCGGCGAGCCGGTGCCCGGCCGGCAGCACCGCCCGGTAGGCGTCGTCGCACAGGTGCACGAAACGGATCCCGTCCACCGGCGGCGCGTCCGCCGCGCGTACCACCAGGGCCACGTCGGCGAGCCCGTCGCGCACCTGCGGCAACGGGTCCTCCGCCTCGGCCAGCCGCAACTCGACCCGGACGCCGGGCAGCTCGCGGCGCAGCGTCGCCACCGCCGGGGCGACCAGGCTCGCGCCGACCGTGGCGAAGTAGCGCAGCGCCACCCGACCGGCCCGACCCGCCCGCAGGTCGTCGAGCCCCGCCTGCGCCTCGGCCAACTGCTCGCCGATCACCGCCGCGTACCCGGACAGCAGCCGCCCGGCCTCGGTCGGGCGTACCCCCCGCCCGGAGCGCTCCAGCAGCTGCGCCCCGGCCTCGCGCTCCAGGACGGCCAGCTGCTGGCTCACCGCCGACGGGGTGTAGCCCAGCTCCCGCGCGGCCGCGCTGACCGACCCGCTGACCACCACCGCCCGCAGCACCTGCATCCGCCGCACATCCAGCATGCAGCGCAGCTTAACGACACCCGGGAAAGCTGCTGCCCGGCTAACGAGACGCGACGGGGAGCGGGCCACCGGCCGACCAGGCTCACCCCGGGTCGGGCGCCGGTCACCCGGCGAACCCCGGCGGCGCGCTCACCGGCCCCGGCGACGCCGCAGCCACACGCCCACGGCGCCCACCATCACGAACACCAGCACGGAACAGAGCAGCACCTTGACCACCCGGCAAGAGTGCCACGGGGACGTAGGGTGCAGGAGTGCGCCTGGCCACCTTCAACCTGCTGCACGGTCGCTCGCTCACCGACGGGCTCGTCGACCCCGACCGGCTCACCGCGGCCGTCACCGCGCTCGACGCCGACGTGCTCGCCCTGCAGGAGGTCGACCGGGACCAGAGCCGCAGCGGCCACCTCGACCTCACCGCCATCGCCGCCCGCGCCCTCGACGCCCCGCACCACCGCTTCGCCGCCGCCGTCGTCGGCACCCCCGGCGAAGGATTCCGCCCGCTCAACCACGACGACGACGGCCACGGCGAACCCTGCTACGGCATCGGGCTGATCAGCCGCTACCCCGTACGCACCTGGCAGGTCACCCGGCTCAAGCCCGCGCCGGTGCGCTCCCCGGTCTACGTCCCCGGCCCCGGCCGCGGGCTCGTCCTGCTCCACGACGAACCACGGGTCGTGCTCGCCGCCGTCCTGGACACCCCCCACGGGCCGCTCACCGCCGCCGCCACCCACCTGTCCTTCGTACCCGGGTGGAACCTGCGTCAACTGCGCCAGGTCGTCCGCGCGCTGCGGGCCCTGCCGGCGCCGCGCGTCCTGCTCGGCGACCTCAACCTGCCCGCCGGCGTGGTCCGGGCGGTCTCCGGCTGGCGGCTGCTGGGCCGCCGCCCCACCTACCCGTCCGGGGAGCCCCGGGTGCAGCTCGACCACATCCTCGCCGACCGGCACGCCCACCACCGGCTGCCCCCGGTCACCGCCGTCAGCACACCGCTGTCCACCATCTCCGACCACCGGCCCCTGCTGGTCGACCTCGGCTGACACCGTCAGCGGCGGCGGGGGAGAGGACCCCTTACTGTTCCCAGCCGCAAGATTCCCTCAAGATCGTTGCGTCGCAGATCCATGCCGATCATGCTGGTGCCCACCGCGCCAAGGTCCACCAGTCCGCGCCATGGAGGCCAGATGAAACGCCAGCGGTCCCTGCTGATCGCACTGTCCACACTGCTCGCCGCGAGCCTCGCCACCGTCGCGACCCCGGCCAGCGCCCAACAGGCAGCCGAACCCAACCAGGTCAGCGACCTCACCGTCCGCCAGGCCGACGGGTACGCCACCCTCGCCTGGCAGCCCGTCGACGGCGCCACCGACTACCAGATCGAACGCACCGCCGTCGACGACAACGGCACCGCCACCGGCACCCCCACCATCGTCGGCGTGTGGCGCCCCAACCGGCAGATCAACCAGCAGTCACCCACCTTCGCCGACGCCGGCTTCAACCCCGGCGACCGCTTCAGCTGGCGGGTACGCGCCCGCACCGGCACCACCGAACAGCCGTACTCCGAGCCCGTCGTCGGCACCACCACCGCCCCCTGGGGCAACCCCGCCACCCCCGGCGAGCAGCTGCGCACCCAGTGGGAGACCACCCACGCCGCGCAGTACACCAGCGACACCGACGAGTACGCCTACACCGCCGCCATCGACCAGCTCAGCGACCGCGTCCGGGTCGTCGAGATCGGCCGCACCGTACTCAACCGGCCGATCAACATGTTCGTCATCGGCTACCCCACCCCGCCGGCCACCCCGGCCGCCGTCGCCGCCACCTCACCACTCGCCGTCAACTGCAACGTGCACGGCAACGAGCCCGGCGACCGCGAAGCCTGCCTCATCATGGCCCGGCAACTCGCCTTCAGCACCGACCCCCGCACCATCGACCTGCTCAGCCACACCACCGTCCTGATCGTCCCCACCATCAACGGTGACGGCCGCGCCGCCAACACCCGCGGCAACTCCACCGGCCAGGACCTCAACCGCGACTACTCGCTCATCCGCCAGCCGGAGACCGCGTCGTACGTCAAGATGATCCGCGAATACCGGCCCATCGCCGGCTACGACGGTCACGAGTTCGGCAACTCCCGCGCCGGCGACCTGCCCATGCTGCCGCCCCGGCACCAGAACGTCGCCCAGGCCATCTTCGACGAGTCCCAGGACATGATCGAAGGCCACATGTACGCCAAGGGCGCCGAAGCCGGCTGGTGGGCCTGCCCCTACGGCTGCGAAGGCGGCGGCAACGTCGGCCTCAGCGAGGAAACCATCCTGCGCAACACCCTCGGCCTGAAGAACGTCGTCAACAGCCTGCTCGAACTGCGCAGCTCTGGCGGCCAGACCCGACCCGACGAGGGCAACAGCGCCAACAACCGCCGCCGCAAGACCTTCTCCGCCCTCTGGACCTTCCAGCAGTTCCTCGACTACCACCGCGCCAAGCTCGCCGACATCACCGGCGCACGCGCCGAAGCCATCACCTTCCAGGCCGCCAACACCGGCCGCCTCGTCTTCCGCGGCTCCCGCCCCATCCCCGCCCACCCGGCACCGCACCCCGGCGACAGCCCGCCGCCGATCGACGCGCCGCCGGCCGACCTCATCCTCGACAACGCGCCCTGCGCCTACAAGCTCACCGAGGAGCAGTACCGCGGCGCCCGCACCGACGGACCCGGCGGCGTCGGCACCACCGTCGCCGACCGCATCGCCGCACACGGCTGGAAGGTCGTCAAGACCGCCGACGGCTACTACGTCCCCCTCAACCAGCCCGAACGCGGCCTCATCCCGCTGCTGCTCGACGGCCAGGGCGTGGAGAACCTCACCGACGGCGAACGCGTCTACCCGACCCTCACCGGCCGACGCAACGGACCACTGACCGTCAGCGGGTTCACCTGCCTCGCCGACGCCACCGTCAACGGCCCGATCACCGTCCGGCCCGGCGGCGCACTCGTCGCCACCGGCAGCACCGTCAACGGCCCGATCGCCGCCACCGGCGCCGCCGGCGTCATGCTCGCCGACAGCACCGTCAACGGCCCGCTGCGGGTCACCGGCACCACCGGCGCGGTCTCCGTCATCGACGTCACCGTCACCGGCCCGGTCGACCTCTCCGCCAACACCACCGGCACCGACACCCCGCTGATCGCCGGCAGCACCGTCCGCGGCCCGCTCAACTGCACCGCCAACACCCCCGCGCCGATCAACCTCGGCATCGCCAACACCGTCCAGGGCCCCCGCGCCAACCAGTGCGCCACCCTGTGACACCCACCCGGTGACAGGTGCCGGCAGGACGGGCCCCACGCCCGCCCTGCCGGCACCACACCCGAGCCAGTGGAGACCGCCGTGTCGTACCCCCGCACCAGCACCCCGCGGCGCGCCGCCCGCCTCGCCGCGGCGGCCCTGCTGCTCGCCCTCACCGCCGCCTGCACCAACGACGACGCCAACCCCGACCCGAGCCCGGCCGCCGTAGCGGCAGTGCAGGTCAGCGGGCCGCTCTGCGCCGCCCTGCCCACCGGCACCGAACCCGGCAACCCCACCTTCCTCGCCGGGCAGCCCGTCGACGACGCGCTGCGCTGGATCCCCACCATCACCACCTTCGAAGCGGCAATGCGCGCCAGCGGCCTGCTCACCGACCTCGACCGCGACGGCATCACCCTGCTCGCACCCACCGACGACGCCTTCGCCGCGAAGTTCAACGACGACACCTGGGACACCCTGATGACCCGGGACCACGAGAAGCTGCGCACCCTGCTCAAAGCGCACCTGATCACCGGCACCCACACCGTCGACGAACTCGTCACCGCCGGCACCGCCACCACCGTCGACGGCACCAACCTCACCGTCACCCGCACCGGCACCAGCACCCGCTTCGCCGACGACAAGGCCAAAGCCGACGCCGTCTGCGCCGACTACCAGGCCACCGGCGCCCGCATCCACCTCGTCAACGCCGTGCTCGGCCCGCTACCCACCACCGCCGACGGCACCGGACACCGCGCCCACTGACCCGCCGCCACCCGCCGGCCGGCTCGACGCGCCCGCCGCGCACCAGGGACAGCCGCCCCAGCCGGACCCGGCCGGCCGGAGCGCCGCCCGAGCGATGCTGAGCCGGTCGCGCCGTGCCGAACCCGGACGCCGCAACGGCCAGGCCCGCGCAAGCCGGCCGAAGAAGCCCGCTCGGGGTCGCGACGCACGAAGATGACGGGATGGGGCGGATCCAGCGGTCAGGCGCGGTCATGACCGCGGAGACCCACCGGACGACCCTCTTCGAGATCTTCTTCGACCTGGTGTTCGTCTTCGCCCTCATCCGGGTCACCCAGTTCATGACCGCGCGGCCCACCCCGGAGACCCTGATCCAGGGACTCGTCGTCCTGCTGCTGTTGTGGATCTCCTGGCTGGTCTACGCCTGGCTGGGAAACTACGCCCGAATCGACGCCGGGCCACTGCGCGTCGGCACCACCGCCGCGATGGCCGCCGTCTTCCTCACCGCGCTGGTCATCCCAGAGGTCTGGGAATCCGGCCCGGGAACGACGGAACCCCGGCTGACAATGGTCCTGGCCTACATCGTGCTGAGGTCGACCCACCTGGCCCTCTACCACTGGTCGGCGGCGGGCAACCGGAGGCTGCGCACGACCATCCGCTACTACACCCTCACCACCGTGCTGTCCTGGATCCCGCTCGTCCTCGGCGCCATGTACGGCGGCACCACACAGATCCTGCTCTGGACCACAGCCCTCGTCGTCGACCTCTCCGGCGGAGTGCTCGCCGCCAACCTCAGCGGCTGGCCGGTACGCAGCCCGGGCCACTTCACCGAGCGGCACAGCCTCGTCGTGATCATCGCGCTCGGCGAATCCCTGATCTCGGTGGGCGCCGGCGTCGGGGCCGGCATGACCCACCGACCTGTCCTGCTGGCCGCACTGCTCACCCTCGCCGTCACGGTGTGCCTGTACCGGCTGTACTCGCGAAGCGCGACGACCGCGGAGCAGACGCTGAGGACGCAGACCGGCGCGGAACGGGGCCGGATGGCCACCAACGCCTACAGCGTCGCCCACTTCCCGCTGATCGCCGGGACCATCTACCTGGCGCTCGGGGTCGAGCAGGTGCTCGCCCGACTGACCCACCAGCAGGCCCACGGCGGCGCCGACCCACCCCTGGGCTGGATCCCGGCCGTCGCGCTGTTCGGCGGGACGGCCCTGTACCTCGCAGGCCGGGCGATGTTCCTCAGCCTCAGCCTCCGATGCGCGACACCGGGACAACTCCTCGCCCCCGGCGCGGTACTGCTGCTCCTACCCGCCGGCCGGTTCCTGCCCGGCATGATCGCCCTCGGCCTGCTCACCGCATTCCTCGTCGCCCTTGTCTGCTACGAGTTCCTCTCCGGCGCCGAACGAGACCGCGATGCCACGGACGATCGTCGCGCACCGGCCCCCGGCCCACCGTGACGACAGCTACCCCGCAGGCGCGGGGAAGGCCAGCGCGCGGTTGGTCCGGTTGGACCGCACCGCCGCGCGCTGCTGACCCGCCGTCACCTCGATGTACGTCTGCGACGCCGCCAACGACGCGTGCCCCAGCAGGCGCATGATCTCCGCCGCGCTCGCCCCGTCCTCCGCCAGCCGCGTCGCGAACGTGTGCCGCAACGCGTGCAACCGCGCCCCGCGCGGCACCCGGTCGGTGATGCCCGCCCGCCGGTAGCATGACTCCACCAGGTACTGGAGCCCACCCCGGCGCAGCGCCTCACCTCGGCGGTCCACCAGCAGCGGCGAATCCGGCCGGACACTGCGCGCCCCGAACCGACGCCGGCGGCTGTCCAGGTAGCCGGCCAACACCCGGTCCAGGCCGTCCTCGATCGGCACCGAACGCGGCCGCCCACCCTTGCCGAGCACCTCGATCCGGCGCTCACCGACGCGACCGGCCAGGGACGCCACCCGCAGCGCCAACAGCTCGCTCAGGCGCAGCCCGGCGCAGAGCGCCACCGCCAGCACGGCGAGGTCGCGCTCCGGCCAGGGGTCGCGCTGCCGGCCGGCCTCGCGGACGACCGCGGCGAGCAACTCCTCCGGCGTGTCCTCACCTCGCAGTGGCTTGGGTTGGGGGAGCGGCGTGCGAGGGCGGCCCACCGCCGGCATCGGATTTCCCGCTACCACGCCCTCGGCGACGAGGAAGGTGAAGAAGGTGTTCCAGGTGGACCAGGCACGGTGGACGGACGCGGCGGCGCGGGGCGCGGCGAACGCGGCGAACGCGGCCCGCATGACGCGGGGGGAGAGGGCGTCGACGGGCAGCACGTCGAGGGGGAGGGGAGGGGTGAGCCCGTCCCCGGCCAGCGCAGCGACGGTGCGCAGGTCTCGCCGGTACGCCTCCAGCGTGTGTGGGGAGGGCTTGCGGGTGGCCCGAGCGGTCAGGAACTCCTCGATCAGGTAGGCCACCGAGTTGTCCTGTTTGTCATGCATAAGGGATATTATGCATGATTTTCGCGTTTTACGACAGGCGAGGGGAGTGCGGAGATGCGCCGATATGTGCTGACCGGGGCGCCGGGGGCGGGTAAGACCAGCATCGCCGAGGAGCTTCGGCGGCGGGGATATCCCGTCGTCACCGAGGCGGCGACCGATGTGATCGCCGTGCGGCAGGGGCGGGGCAGCGACGAGCCGTGGCGCGAGCCCGGCTTCGTCGAGGCCGTCGTGCGCCTTCAGCGGCACCGCCAGCAGGCGGCCGACGCGCGCGGCCACGTGCAGGTCTACGACCGCTCACCACTGTGCACCCTGGCGCTGGCGCGTTACCTGGGTCGGCCGGTGAGTCCGACGCTGGCCGCCGAGGTGAACCGGGTCGCCCTGAAGGGGATCTACCAACGCCAGGTTTTCCTGGTCGAGCCGTTGGGCTTCGTGACACCGACGGCGGCGCGCCGGATCAGCCTCGCCGAGTCACTGGAGTTCGCGCGCGTGCACACTCAGGTGTACGTCGAGCACGGCCACGAGCTGGTCGCGATCGCGCCCGGCTCCGTCACGCAGAGGGCGACCGCGGTGGCGACGTATCTCGGGCCACCGGCCCCGATCGAGGAGACCCCCGATCCGGTCTACTTGACATAATGTACATTATCGAACCTACTGGTGCGGACCCGCAGCGCCGCTCAGGCGGTGCCGACGAACTGGCTGACGTGGTAGGCCGTACTCCGCCCGTCGGGCGTCCTGGTCCACTTCGAGACCATCAGGTGCAGGTCGTTGGCCTGCCGGCTCGAACTCGGGTGGATGAAACCGCCGTAGAGCCCCGGCTCCTGCCAGGAGGTGACCTGCACCTTCTCCGGCGTCCAGACCTGGTCGGGCCCGCCCGCCGTGCGGGTGACGATGCAGCCGGTGGCGCAGTTGAGGTAGGACAGCACCCAGGTGCCGTCGGCCAGCCGCCGGACCGACGGCTCGCCGAAGCGGCCGCTCAGGATCGGCGTGCAGGGCCGCCCCCAGCCCCAATTGCTGCCGTTCCAGCCCCAGCCCTCGTACGACTCGGGGTAGAACAGCCGGTCCCAGCGGACCCGGCGCAGCATCATCGGGCCGTCCTGGCGTCCCGAGCGCACCGAGAAGACGTACACCCAGTCCCCGTGGCGTTGCATCGTCCACATCTGGAACGGGTCGGTGTTGCTCCCGTTGTTCCACCACTTCAGCGGCGTACGAATGAAGTCGTTGCCGTTGTCGCTGTAGGCCAGGCCGGCGTAGCGCGACCGCCAGTGCGGCCCGGCGGGCCCGGCGGAGACCCAGTTCTCGATGCTCATGTACGAGATGAGCTGGCGGCCGGTCTCCGGGAAGCTGATGCCGTCGTTGGGGATGACGGTCACCTCCCACAGACCATCGATGCCGACTCCGTTGTGGCCGTTGTGCATCAGCTCGGGCGCCCGCCCGTCGCCGGTGACCCGGGCCGCGCTGTCGAAGACGACGCCGCCGGCGGCGCCGGGGTGGATGTTGGAGCGCAGCATCACCGGTGAGCGCCAGTCGTTGGGCAGCGGCGGACCCTCCGGCCACGGAGTGTTGAAGGTGTCACCGAAGAGGTAGCCGATGGAGCCGTTCTCCAGCACGTAGGGGATGCCGAGGTCGGTGCCCGCGACCCGCCACCGGTGGTTGGTGTCCAGATCCGCGCCGGTGAGGCGCTTCTTCCAGGACGCGGCCCGCGCGGCACCGGGGGTGAGCAGGGCGCCGGTCGCCGTGGCAGCGCCGACCACGGCGACCCTGCCGAGTAGCGTGCGGCGATTGATGGTCATGGCGGTAGTCAAGCTGTGCTGGGACGCCGAAGGATGTTTTCGGGTGGGCCTTCTCGCTCTGCCGGAATTTTCCGCTATCCCATTGACAGGTGTCGTGGTTTCTCTCCAGGCTCGCGGCAGTCGGAGCTCAACACCGGAACTCGACTGCGACATCAGCCGTCGGGCCTCTGGTCAGGTTCGCGTCCGGAACGGGGCGAGGGTGGCACGGATCTGTTCGGCCGCGCCCCAGTCGTCGTCGAACTGGGCCAGCACGGCGAGGTGTTGCCGCAGCTGGATGATCGGCATGCGGGCCCGCCAGTCGTCGTCGAGGCAGGTCAGCTCCGCATAGACCTCGAAGAACCGGTGCGCCTCGTGCGGGGGCGAGGTGGACCACACGTGCGCGAGGTCGACCTCGGCCCACATGTAGGACACGGCCGGGTCGATCAGCGCGGGCTCCCCCGTCGGTGTGGCCAGGACGTTCTGTGCCCACAGGTCACCGTGCGTCAGGCATGCCGGCCGGTCCGGCAGCAGTTCGGGCAGTCGGTGACACAGCCGCTCCAGCGCCGCCCGGTCTCCGCGGTCGAGTGCCGCCTCGACGCGGGGCTGTCCGAGCCACCGAAGCAGCCGGTGCTGTGCGAAGAATGCGAAGCCGTCGTCATCCCACGTGTTGATCTGCCGGCGCCGACCCAGCCAGTTGTCGCGGTGCCATCCGAAGCGAGGATGTGTGGTGCTCATGTGCAGGCGGGCGAGCGCATGCGCCAACTGCTCCCAGAAGGTCTCGCTGCGCGGCCTCGGCCGCAGCACCGACAGCACAAGCAGTTCTCGACCCGCCATGATCACCTCGGGTGTCGCCACGCCTCCGAGTTCGTGCAGGACGGCCAGCCCTTCGGCCTCCGCGACGAAGACGTCATCGGCCGGCGGGTCGGCGAAGGCCTTGACGAACACCGGTGGCGCCTCTCGGCGGGTGGCTATGCCCGCGAGCGCCGCTACCCCACCCGTCGCCGGCTCCACTGTGACGACATCGCGCATCCCCGCCCGGACCAGACACTCCAGCAAGAAGATCGTCGACCGCATGGGGAAAGGATCGGCCTTCGTCGGTCGAAACGCGAGCAGGCTGGGAGGTCGAGCCGGTCGGCGGGACAACCCCGGAGGTACGAAGCCCCGATTGTTGACAACCCCGGTGGTACGCCCACCCGCAACTGCGGCATGACGACGGGTGACCTCGCCGGTACATACGCTGCCGCCTGTACCCGTCCTGCGAGCAAAAGGGGATCCTCGATGTACGTCCGTCACCTGCTTGCCACCACCCCGACCGTCCTGCTCGGGGGCTTCGGGCTCGCCGCCCCGGCGGCCGCGCACGTCTCGTTCCAGCCGGTCGCCGCCGACGCCTTCACCATGAGCGCCGGGCGTCTCGGGGCCTCCGTGGCCGCCGTGGTGGGCCTGATCGGCGTTGTCATCGGTGGGCTGGCGCTGGCCCGTCCCGCCACCCGGATCGGCACCGCCAACGGCCGAGGCGGCGGCCTCGTGGCCCTGGTGGCGGGGCTGATCGGCGTCGTCCTCGGTGGGCTGGTGGTGGCCACCTCCGACGGTGGTGTCGGCACCGGCAACGGCCGAGGCGGGGCCTTCGTGGCCCTGGTGGTGGGGGTGGTCGGCATCGTCCTGGGTGGGCTGGCGCTGGCCCGCGCCCGCCGTGCCGGCTGACCAACGGCTCGGGTGCCTGCCGGTCCCGCCACGCCCGGGCAGGCGCGTTGACACCGCCTGCTCGGGCGTGGCGGGTGCCGTAGCAGGGTGCTCTCCCCCGCCGGTACGTTGTCAGGGGCCGGCGAGCCAGCCGGGGACGGTCAGGCCCGACTCGTACGCGAGGATCACCAACTGGGCACGGTCCCGGACCTGGGCCTTGGTCATGATCCGGCTGACGTGTGTCTTCGCGGTGGCCGGGCTCAGCACCAGCCGCGCCGCGATCTCGTCGTTGGAGAGGCCGGCGGCGACCAGCGCCATCACCTCACGTTCCCGCTCGGTGAGCGCGCTCAGCCGTGGCCTCGGGTCCGGGTGTGTGGCCCGGGCGGCGAACTCGGAGATCAGCCGGCGGGTGATCGACGGCGCGATCAGCGCGTCACCGCGGGCGACCACCCGCACCCCGTGGATCAGCTCCGCCGGCTCGGTGTCCTTGACCAGGAAGCCGCTCGCGCCGGCGCGCAGCGCGCCGTAGACGTAGTCGTCCAGGTCGAACGTGGTCAGGATGATCACGCGGACGTCGGAGTTCGCGGTGATTTCCCGGGTGGCTGCCAGGCCGTCCAGCCGCGGCATCCGGATGTCGAGCAGGGCGACGTCCGGTCGCAGCTGCCGGGCGAGCCGGACCGCCTCGGCGCCGTCGACGCCTTCGCCGACCACCTCGATGCCGTCCTCGCCGTCGAGGATGGATCGGAAGCCGGCGCGTACCAGGGTCTGGTCGTCGGCGAGCAGCACTCGGATCACGCCGGCGCTCCTGCCGGTGTGGGGCGCAGCGGGAGTCGGGCGTGCACCCGGAAGCCGCCGTCCGGCCCGGGGCCGGTGGTGAGCGAGCCGCCCAGCGCTCGGGCCCGCTCCCCCATGCCGAGGATCCCGTTGCCGGGCCGGCCCGGTGTGCCGGTGCCGTCGTCGTCGACCTCCACCAGCACGCCGTCGCGGTCGGGTCGGACCCGGATCACCGCGGTGGTCGCGCCGGCGTGCCGGGTGACGTTGGTCAGCGCCTCCTGGACGATCCGGTACGCCGCCAGGTCGACCTCCGGCGGCAGGGGCCGGGTCTCGGTGAGTTCGGTGCGGATGGCCAGCCCGGAATGCCCGGCCGTGCTGACCAGTTCGTGGAGGCGGTGCAGGCCGGGTGCGGGCATTTTCGACGCTTCGCTCTCCTGCCGCAGGATGCCGAGCGTCGTGCGCAACTCGCGCAGCGTGTCCTTGCTGGTCTGTTTGATGGCGGTGAGCGCCTGCAGGGAACGGGTGGGGTCGGGGCGGTGCAGCGCGGCGCTGGCCTGCACGTTGATCAGTGACAGGTGGTGGCCGAGGGCGTCGTGCAGCTCGCGGGCGATGCGCAGCCGCTCCTCGGTGGCCCGGCGCCGGGCCTCCTCCTCCCTGCCCTGCTCGGCGGCGAGGGCCCGGGCCTGCGCCTCGGCGAGGTAGGCCCGGCGGTTGCGGGTCACGCCGACGATGACCGCGATGAGCCAGCCGGCGTGCAGCAGCGTGGCCCCGTTCGCGGTGTTGGCGGTGGGGTCGTAGTTGTCCGCGAGGGCGAAGGCGGCCACGGAGGCGAGACCGAGCCCGATGGCGACCGCGAGGTGGCCCTCGTCGACGACGGTGTAGAGCGCGACGACGAAGACCAGCATGATGGGGCCGGGGCGGTGCAGCAACGCCCCGTACGCGCCGACGGCGGCCAGAGCCACCACGCCCACCGCCACCGGGTGACGGCGGCGCAGGTGCAGCGCGCCGGTGGCGGCCAGCACGGCCAGCAGCGCCGCCCAGTCGGTGGTGGTGTCGATGCCGCGTGACTGGGCCAGCAGGCCGACGAGGGCGACCAGGCCGACTCCGAGGATCAGGGCCGTGTTCGCCGCCCGGCCGTGCCATCGCCAGCTGGACATGCGTCGAAGCCTAACCCCCGGTGACGGGGCGGAAGAAGGCCCGGCCGAGGCGGGGCGGCGCTGCGGCCTCCCCGCCTCGGGCTGTGGATGACGGTCAGCGGCTGACGTAGTCGGCGAGGTGCTCGCCGGTGAGGGTGGCGCGGGCGGCGACGAGGTCGGCGGGGGTGCCCTCGAAGACGATCCGGCCGCCGTCGTGGCCGGCGCCCGGTCCTAGGTCGATGATCCAGTCGGCGTGGGCCATGACCGCCTGGTGGTGTTCGATGACGATGACCGACTTGCCGGAGTCGACGAGCCGGTCGAGCAGGCCGAGCAGTTGCTCGACGTCGGCGAGGTGCAGGCCGGTGGTCGGCTCGTCGAGGACGTAGATGTCACCCTTCTCGGCCATCTGGGTGGCCAGCTTGAGCCGCTGGCGCTCACCGCCGGAGAGGGTGGTGAGTGGCTGGCCGAGGGTGAGGTAGCCGAGTCCGACGTCGGCGAGCCGGTCGAGGATCTTGTGGGCGGCCGGGGTGCGGGCTTCTCCGTCGCCGAAGAACTCCTCGGCCTCGGTCACCGGCATCGCGAGCACTTCGGCGATGTTGCGGCCGCCCAGCGTGTATTCCAGCACCGAGGCCTGGAAACGCCGGCCCTCGCACTCCTCGCAGGTGGTTTCGACGGTGGCCATGACGCCCAGGTCGGTGTAGATGACGCCGGCGCCGTTGCAGGCGGGGCAGGCGCCCTCGGAGTTGGAGCTGAAGAGAGCCGGCTTCACGCCGTTGGCCTTGGCGAAAGCCTTGCGGATCGGGTCGAGCAGGCCGGTGTAGGTGGCGGGGTTGCTGCGTCGCGATCCGCGGATCGCACCCTGGTCGATGACCACGACGCCGTCACGGCCGGCGACCGAGCCGTGGATCAACGAGCTCTTGCCGGAGCCGGCGACGCCGGTGAGGACGCAGAGCACCCCGAGCGGGATGTCGACATCCACGTCCTGCAGGTTGTGCGTCGACGCGCCGCGGACCTCCAGCGCGCCGGCGGCGGCACGCACCGATTCCTTGAGGCTCGCCCGGTCGTCGAGGTGGCGTCCGGTGATGGTGTCGCTGCTGCGCAGCCCCGCCAGGGGGCCCTCGTAGCAGATGGTGCCGCCGCCCGTGCCGGCGCCGGGGCCGAGGTCGACGACGTGGTCGGCGATCGCGATCGTCTCGGGCTTGTGCTCGACCACGAGCACGGTGTTGCCCTTGTCCCGCAGTCGCAGCAGCAGGTTGTTCATCCGCTGGATGTCGTGGGGGTGCAGGCCGATCGTGGGCTCGTCGAAGACGTACGTGACGTCGGTGAGCGAGGAGCCGAGGTGGCGGATCATCTTGGTGCGCTGGGCCTCTCCCCCGGACAGGGTGCCCGCCGGCCGGTCGAGCGAGAGGTATCCCAGGCCGATCTCCGCGAACGAGTCGAGGAGGTGCTGCAGGCCGGTGAGCAGCGGGGCCACCGAGGGCTCGTCGAGTTTCCGGACCCAGTCGGCGAGGTCGCTGATCTGCATCGCGCAGGCGTCGGCGATGTTCTTCCCGTTGATCTTCGACGACCGGGCCTCCTTGCTGAGGCGGGTGCCGTCGCACTCGGGGCAGGTCGTGAAGGTCACCGCGCGCTCCACGAAGGCGCGGATGTGCGGCTGCAGGGCGTCGACGTCCTTGGACAGGAACGACTTCTGGATCTGCGGGATGAGGCCGGCGTACGTCAGGTTGATCCCGTCGACCTTGATCTTGGTTGGTTCCCGGTGGAGCAGGTCGTGCAGTTCCTTCTTGGTGTACTTGCGGATCGGCTTGTCGGGGTCGAAGTAGCCGCAGCCGCGGAAGATGCGGCCGTACCAGCCCTCCATGCTGTAGCCGGGGATGGTGATGGCGCCCTCGTTGAGCGACTTGCTGTCGTCGTAGAGCTGGGCCAGGTCGATGTCGTTGACCGAGCCCATGCCCTCGCAGCGCGGGCACATGCCGCCGAGACGGTTGAAGGTCGCCTTCTCGGTCTTCGTCCTGCCAGCGCCGCGCTCGACGGTGATCGCGCCGCTGGCCTTCACCGAGGGGACGTTGAACGAGTAGGCGTTGGGCGAGCCGATGTGCGGCTGTCCGAGTCGGCTGAAGAGGATGCGCAGCATCGCGTTGGCGTCGGTGGCGGTGCCGACGGTGGAGCGGGGGTTGGCACCCATCCGTTCCTGGTCGACGATGATCGCCGTCGTCAGCCCCTCGAGCACGTCGACCTCGGGGCGGGACAGCGTCGGCATGAAGCCCTGCAGGAACGCGCTGTAGGTCTCGTTGATCATCCGCTGTGACTCGGCGGCGATGGTGCCGAAGACCAGCGAGCTCTTTCCCGAGCCGGAGACGCCGGTGAAGACGGTCAGCCGCCGCTTCGGGATCTCGACGCTGACGTCCTTGAGGTTGTTCTCGCGCGCGCCCTGCACGCGGATCAGATCGTGGCTGTCGGCGTCGTGCAGCCCGGGCGACCGGGTGGCCATGCTCATCGTGTCTCCATCTGTGCCGGTGGTGCGGACCAGGGTGGTGAGCGCGGGCGGCTCAGCGCAGTTCGTTGATGCGGATGAGGTTGCCGGTGGGATCGCGGAAGGCGCAGTCGCGGACACCGTACGGCTGCTCGGTGGGCTCCTGGACGACCTCGGCGTCGCTGGCCTGCAGTCGCTCGAAGAGGCCGTCGAGGTCGTCGGTGGCCAGGGTGATGGCGCCGTAGCTGCCCTTGGCGATCAGTTCGAGGATGGTGCGGCGCTCGTCGTCGGTGATGCCGGGATCGGCGGCCGGCGGGTGCAGGACGATGGAGGTGCCCGGCTGATTGGCGGGGCCGACCGTGAGCCAGCGCATCCCGGAGTAGCCGACGTCGTTGCGAACCTCGAAGCCGAGGGTGTCGCGGTAGAAGGCCAGGGCGGCCTCCGGGTCGGTCTGCGGGAGGAAGGCGTAGTGAATGGTGATGTTCATGGCCGTCACGCTAGTTGCGGCTGGCTGGCCCGCGCTTCTCGATTCCTGATCGGTCTGGTGACCTGTTTGGCCAGGCACGGGGGGATCTCCGCGGTGGCGGGGGCGGTCTGGGCCCGGTAGGTGCTCGGCGGCACGCCGACCAGCTCGGTGAAGCGGGTGCTGAAGGTGCCCAGCGACGAGCAGCCGACGGCGAAACAGACCTCGGTGACGGTGAGGTCGCCGCGGCGCAGCAGTGCCATGGCCCGTTCGATGCGGCGGGTCATGAGGTAGGAGTAGGGCGATTCGCCGTAGGCCTGGCGGAACTGGCGGCTGAGGTGCCCAGCGGACATGTTGGCCCCGCGGGCGAGCGCCTCGACGTCGAGGGGTTTGGCGAATTCCCTGTCGATGCGGTCGCGGACGCGGCGCAGCCGGGCGAGGTCACGCAGGTGCTGCTCCTCGGCGGGTCTGCTGGTCACGTGCTGGATGGTGCCACACCGGGCCGACAGTTGCCCACGCCCCGCGTCCGGTGGGCGTGGCACACGCTGGTGGTGCGGGGCCCGCCGGTCAGGTGGTGGCTTCGGCGCCGGCCCGCATCCCGGTCAGCAACGCGGTCAGGATGCGGGTGAGCTGGGGGCCGACGTCGACCGCGGCGTGGGCGAGCTCGGGGTGGGTCTCGTAGAGGGTGCGCAGCTGGGTGCCGGGGGCGGCCATCTGCCAGAGGGCGCCGGCCATGCTCGTGGCGGTGGCGACGACATCGACCGCTTGGCGCTCGGTGATGTCGAGGTGCCGGCGCAGCTCCTCGACGATCGCGGCGACCTGGCTCAGGGCGATCGTCTTGAACCGGTGGGCGGCGTCGAGTGACACGTTGCGTTCGAGGTTCAGCGGGGCCTGGGAGAGCAGGTCGCAGAAGAAGGGGCGAGCGGTCAGCGTCTCGGCGAGGGTGGCCCCGATGGTCTCGGGGGTGGCCGGGTCGAGGGTGTCGAGGGCCGCGCGGACGGCGGCGGACCACTCGCGCCACCCCTCGGCGGTGAGGGTCAGGAAGATCTGCTCGCGGGTCTCGAAGTAGCGCAGCATGGCGGACTTGTGCATGCCGACGGCTGCCGCGATGTCGGTGAGGGTCACCTCGCGGACGCTGTGCTGGGCGCCGAGGGAGCGCGCCGCGTCGAGGATGGTGCGTTCGCGAAGCTGCTTGGCCTCGCCGCTGCGGGCACGTTTCGGAGGGGTCGGGAACATCACATCCATCTTAACACAACTCGGTTGCACTAATAACGAAACCGTGTTTCGCTAGGTGCATGGCAACGACATGGTTCATCACCGGCTCGACCCGCGGCTTCGGGCGGGCCCTCACCACCGCCGCCCTCGATGCCGGCGATCAGGTCGTGGCCACCGCGCGGACGCCCGAGCAGCTCGCCGACCTGGTCGAGCAGTACGGAGACCGCATCCTGCCGGTGGCCCTCGACGTGAGCGACCAGGCTGCGGCCGTGGCGGCTGTCCAGACCGCGGTCGACCGCTTCGACCGCATCGACGTGGTCGTCAACAACGCCGGATACGCGAACCTCGCACCGATCGAAACCGGTGCCGACGAGGACTTCCGACGCCAGTTCGACACGAACTTCTGGGGCGTCTACCACGTGTCGAAGGCGGCGCTGCCGGTGCTGCGGGCGCAGCGCGGCGGCACGATCATCCAGTTCTCGTCCATCGGCGGGCGGGTCGGCGGCAGCCCCGGCCTGGGCTCCTACCAGGCGGCGAAGTTCGCCGTCGACGGCTTCACCCGGGTCCTCGCCGCCGAGACGGCCCCGTTCGGCATCCGCACCCTCGTCGTCGAGCCCAGCGGCTTCGCCACCGACTGGGCGGGCTCGTCGATGACGGTGCACGACGTCCCGCCGGAGTACGCGGACACGGTGGGCCTGCGCCGGCAGAACAACCCGCTGCTGACCGCCGGCGACCCCAAGCGCGCCGCCGAGATCCTGGTGCGCATGGTGCACCGCGGCGACCTGCCGTCCCACCTGCCGATCGGCGCCCTCGCGGCGACGATGGCACTGGACTACTCGCGGAAGCAGATCGCCGAGGCCAGCGCGTGGGAGCAGGTCAGCCGGTCGGCCGACTTCGACCAGCCGTACCCGGTCGACCTGCCGCCGCAGCAGCCCGCGGCGAACGGCTGATCCGGCCGCGGCGCCGCGTCGCCGCGGGTCCGGGTGACCCGCGGCGGCGCGGCCGGGTGCGCAGCGACGGGGCGCCGAGCGGCCCGTGCGCCCTCCCACCCGGCCGCGCCTGGTGGGAGGGTTACTCGCTTCGTGCGGTCTCCGGTCCGGTGACGCGCTCCAGCAGCGGCATCGTGGCGGCGATGACGCCGAGGCAGGTGGCCAACCCGACGACGATGATCACGTAGAAGCGCGGTTCCGGCGCGACGAGCGTGTAGTCCATCTGCGCCCGGAGGAACAGGTGGGCGGCGAGCAGGCCCATCCCGATGGCGATGGCGGCGACGGCGAGCATCGGTACGGCGCTCTCCAGCGCGACCACCCTGCGCAGGACCCGCACCGGTGCGCCGCTGAGGCGCAGCAGGCTGAACGGACGCCGGCGTTCGGTGAGGCCGCCGATCACGCTGACCGCGAGGCTGCACCCGCCGAGCGCGAGGCTGGCGATGATGATGACGTTGGCCAGTTGTTCCCAGCCGCGCAGCGTGTTGGCGAAGTCCGACTCGAAGTCACCGGGCACGTTCGGCCCCACCCAGAAGGTCGGGTACGCGATCTCGAGCACGGTGCGGGTGCGCTCGATGGCGGTGGCGGACCCGTCCGTGCCGACGACGATCGACACCACCGGCAGCCGCTGAAGCTCGTCGAGCGTGACCGACGCGGTGTGCCAGAACTTTGTGGACGACGCCGATTCCTGCCAGAGGCTGAGGCCCAACGGCACCTCGGCGACGGTGGCGCCCTCGGCGCACCGGCCGTACGCGCCCGGGAGGTCGGTGCACGCGATCACCCCGACCTCGCTGGAGCCGGTCAGGACCGGGTTCTCGCGGATCGCGGTCGCGGACCGCACGCCGCTGATCGCGTGTAGCTCGGCGAAGAGCGTGTCGGGCACCGACGATGCCTTCTCGTCGAAGACGGTGGTCACGGTGCCCGCGTCGGTCGAGCCGACCGGGGCCGGGCCGCGGTTGGCGACGATCGTGGTGATCACGCCGACGGCCACGCTCGTGACGAAGAGCGCGAGCATGATCCCGCTGATCGCCCGGAAGCCGGCCTTCGGGTTGTCGGCGAGGCGTCGCGCGGCGATGAGCGTGGCGGGGCGGCTGGCGTACCGGGCCATGACGCGGGCGCCGACCATCGTCAGCCACGGGCCGGCGAAGACCAGGCCGGCCATGATGAGCAGCAGGCCGGGCAGGAACACCGCCGTCTGGCCGTCGGACGTCTCGGGCCGGAAGCCGAGAGCGAAGAACAGCACAGCGACACCGAGCACGGCCGGGATCAACCGGTACGCGCGGGGGGCGCGGGGGGTGACCCGGCGGGTGACGCCCAGCGGTGAGATCCGCACCCGGCGCAGCGACACCTGGGCCGCCACCGCCGCGCCGGCCGGGACGCCGAGCGCGACGAGCAGGACGTCCAGCACGCCCAGCGACATGTCGCTGGGGAAGAACGGCATGCCGGTGAACGGGATGCCCGCGAGCGGGCCGCGGAACGCGTAGAACAGCAGGAAGCCGACGGCGGTGCCGGCGACGGCGGCCGCGGTCGCCTCCACCGCGGCGACCACCGAGATCTGCTTCGGTGTCGCGCCGACCAGGCGCATCGCGGCGAAGCGCTGCTCCCGTCGGGCAGCACTGAGCCGGGTGGCGGTGCCGATGAAGATCAGCACCGGAAAGAGCAGCCCACCGGCGACCACGCCCAGGATGAGGTTCACCGTGGTCTCGGGCAGCGCGGGTTTGTCGCCGACGCTGGTGACCTGCTTGGCGTTGGGCAGCTTGCCGACCTCGTCGGGGGTGCCGCCCACGATGACCAGCAGGGTGTCCGGTGAGGTCAGCGCCGCCGGGCCGACGACCCCGAGGTCACGCCCCGGGTAGCGGTCGCGCAGTTGGTCGGCCGGGTGGGCGGCCAGCAGCGTCCGCAGCGAGGGCGAGGCGTAGTACTCCCCGGCTGCCGGGGTGGCCGGGATGCCGTTCGGGGTGGGCGCGTTCGGGCCGGTCGCCGCGACGTCGATCCGGGTTATCTGCCTGCCGTGGAAGTAGTCGTCGCGGGTCGACCACCACAGCGGGTCGGCGTCGCCGCCGGTCGAGGCGCTGGGATACACCGACGCGTAGCGGGTGAGCTGCGCGTTGACGGCGTTGACCCCGGCGAGGGTGGTCAGCAGCAGCCCGGTGCCGACCGCGACGGCGGCGGCGATGACGACCAGGCGGGTGAGGGCCTCCCGGCCGCCGGCCACGGCGAGGCGGAACGCGAAGGCGATCATGAGGCGATCCGGTCCGGCGCGTTCACACGCCCGTCGCGGACCATGACCTCGCGGTCGGCGTACGCCGCGATCCTGGGCTCGTGGGTAACCAGGATGACCGTGGTGCCCTGCTCGCGGGCGGCGTCGACCAGCAGGTCCATGACCTGCTCGCCGGTGAGCGAGTCGAGCGCGCCGGTCGGCTCGTCGGCGAAGAGCACCTGCGGCTCGGCGACCAGGCCGCGGGCGAGGGCGACGCGTTGTGCCTGCCCGCCGGACAGCTCACCCGACCGGCGCTGCTGCAGGCCGTCCAGGCCGAGGCGTTCGAACCAGGCTCGCGCCCTGCGCAGCGCCTGCGCCCGGCGCACGCCGCTGAGCAGCAGCGGCAGGGCGACATTCTCCACCGCGGTGAGCTCGGGGACGAGTTGGCCGAACTGGAACACGAAGCCGAAGCGGTCCCGGCGCAGGCTGCTGCGTTCGGTCTCGGCCATGGTGTCGATCCGGGCCCCGGCAAAGAGGATCTCACCGGCGTCGGGCACGAGGATGCCGGCCAGGCAGTGCAGCAGGGTGGACTTGCCCGAGCCACTGGGGCCCATGATGGCGAGGATCTCGCCCGCCTCCACGGCGACGCTGGCGCCGCGCAGCGCGGGCGTTCGGCCGAAGGAGAACTCCACCTCGCGTGCTTCGATCACGGCGCTCATGGCCGCACCGCCTTCCTCAGGGCGTCCAGTCGGGCGCCGGTCATCTCGATCCACCGCAGATCCGCCTCGAGGTGGTAGAGGCCGTGGTCGGCGAGCAGCGCGTCGACCAGGTTGCCGGCGCGCTTGACCTCGGTGAGCTCGCGCATCCGATGCAGGTGCGCGCTGCGCTGGGTGTCGAGGTATTCGTCGGCCGGACGATCCAGCATCAGCGCGAGCACGACCTTGGCGAAGAGCACCGTCTGCAGGTGCGGCTCCGGCTCGACCGGCTGGGTCAGCCAATGCTCGACCTCGGTCGCGCCCAGGTCGGTGATGATGTAGCGCTTGCGGTCCGGGCCGGAGCCGGGGGCGACGTCGCTGATCACCACCTTGCCGTCGCGGGCCAGGCGGCTGAGGGTGGAGTAGACCTGGCCGAACGGCAGCGGCTTGCCGCGCCCGAAGAAGGCGTCGTAGTCGCGCTTCAGGTCGTACCCGTGGCTGGGCTCGCGTTCGAGGAGGCCGAGAAGGGTCAGTGGCACGCTCATGCGAGGAGACTACACTGAGGGTATACCTCGCGTATATACACTCGGATAATGATCGGATGGGGCGGGACGTACGGCAGACCGCGGGGGTGGGGGTCCGGGCCGGACCCCCACCTCACCTGCTCAGATCCACGGCACCTGCGGTGACGGGTAGAAGTCGACCTGCTGCAGGCGCCAGCGCGGCGCCTGCTCCCCCAGCCGCGTCCGGAACGACTCCCAGTCGTGGCTCGCCGCCGTCGACCAGCCGAGTTCGGCGATCGCGGGCAGACGCGGGAAGGCCATGTACTCGATGTCGTCGAGGCTGCGCAGCGTCTCCGACCACAGTGGCGCCTCGACGCCCAGGATCGCCTGCTCGCCCACGCCGGCGACCCGGGTCGCCGGGTCCCAGTCGTAGGCGTCGCGGACCTCGATGTAGGCGGCCCAGGAGAGGCCGAGGCGGGTGTTGCGGTCGTACTTCATGTCGAGGTACGCCTTGTTCGCCGGTGACATGACCACCTTGTTGCCCCGGGCTGCGGCCTCGGCCAGGTCGGCGTTGGTCGTGCCGGTGCCCCAGAACTGGGCCACCACGTCGGTCGGCGGGTCGACCTGCATGACCTCGTTCCAGCCGTAGGCGCGCTTGCCGTACTTCGCGACCAGCGGCAGGACCCGCGTCATGAACGTGCGGTACTCCTCGTCGGTGGTGGCGTGGGCCTCGTCCCCACCGATGTGCAGGAACGGGCCGGGGGTGATCGCGGCGAGTTCGCGGATGACGTCCTCGACGAAGCGGTAGGTCAGCTCGTCGTCGATGCAGAGCGAGCTGTAGCCGACCGCGATGTCGGTACGCGGCGCCGGTGCGACGCCGTCGCAGTTGAGCTCGGCGTAGGTGGACTGGGCGGCGTTGGTGTGCCCCGGCATGTCGATCTCGGGGACGATGGTGATGTGCCGGGCGGCGGCGTAGGCGACCACCGCCTTGTAGTCGGCCTTGGTGAGGTAGCCCGGTCCGACGCCGTCGACGCCGGTGCCGGGGCCCCCGCCGACCGTGGTGAGCCTCGGCCAGGAGTCGATCTGGATGCGCCAGCCCTGGTCGTCGCTGAGGTGCAGGTGCAGGTAGTTGATTTTGTACTGGCTGAGCAGGTCCAGGTAGGCGGTGATCTCGTCGACGGTGTGGAAGTGTCGGGCCAGGTCGAGCATCGCGCCCCGGTAGGCGAAGCGCGGGTAGTCCACGATCCGGCCGCCGGGAACGCTCCAGGTGACCCGCTGCCGCTGCGACGCCTCGATCTCGGCGGGCAGCAGCTGACGCAGCGTCTGGGTGCCGGCGAAGAGCCCGGCGGCGGTGTTCGCCCGGATCGTCACGCCGCGGCGGGTGACGTCGAGCTGGTAGCCCTCCTGGCCGACGCGTGCGTCCGCGCCGCCCAGCAGCAGGGCGATCTCGGGCAGGGGCGTGGCCCGCACCGGCAATACGGGCAGCGGGTAGCCGGTCGCGGGGCGCAGCGTCTCGGCGAGCTGTCGGCCCACCCGCCAGGCGGCGCCCGAGCCGGGCGAGGTGCGGATGACGGTGTGCCGGCCGAGCGTGAAGGTGCCCCGGGCGTCGGGGCGGGCCTCGACCGGCGCGGGGATCACCTCGCCCAGTTGTCGGGCCGGGGTGGCGGGCGTGGCGACTGCCGGAGCGCCCGGAAGGACGAACGGTAGTCCGAGTGCGGCTATGGCCAGCAGCCGCGTCATGGTGGTGGGTCGGCGACGCACGGATACCTCCAGGCCTCGTCTGATCGGCGGTGATCGATCTGTTCCGCACGCTACCCGCGCCGCCTTCGGACTGTAAACCTTCCTTATGAAAGCCGGCCCGCTCAGGGCACCTGCCCCGACCGGTCGACGATCGCCATCCGGACGACGGCGGTGGCGCTGTAGAGCGACTCCTTGCCGTCCCGTACCAGGACGCGGCGGGTGCCGAGGTAGCGGTGGGTGGCCGTCGTCAGGCAGGGTCGGTGGCGAGGCGGGCGTGCACGTGCATGTCGTGCCAGCCGTCCGCGTGCAACGCCGCACCGCGCCTGGTGCCCTCGGCGGGGAAGCCGGCGCGCTGGGCCACCCGACAGGATGCCGGGTTGGCGCTCGAGTGGGACAGCTCCACCCGGTGCAGCCCCAGGGCGGTGAAGCACCAGCCGGCCAGCGCCGACAGGGAGCGGGCTGCGCTGCGCCGGCCCCGGGCGGCGGGCAGCACCCAGTAGGAGACCTCCCCCAGGCCGTCGGCGAGGTCGAGCCGACGAAGGCTGATCTGGCCGAGCACCTCGCAGCCGTCGACCATGGCCCAGCCGGCGCCGGTCTCCCGCCGCCACCGCTCGGGCCAGGCGGCGATCCAGTCGCGGGCCTCGTCGTCGTCCATCGTGCGGCAGTGCCAGCGTTGGACGGCCGGGTCGGCGTAGCCGGCGAGCACCGCCGCGCGGTCGCCCGGCTGCCACGGCCGCAGCCGTAGGCCGTCCGCGACGATCTCGGGTTGGGGCAGGCGGGCCATCAGGCCCGGGGTGAGGGCGGGTGCGACGGTCAGCGGCATGCGGGTGATTCTCACCGGTGCCCGCCGCACCCAGGGGCGCGGGATCAGCAGGGCATCAAGCGGGCGTGCTCGGCCACGAGCGCGCGCAGCCGGCCCGGCTCGGCCTGCCGGCCGAAGCCGTCCGGCCCGACGGAGACGTCACGCGGATGCGGCGCGGCCGCGGCGTCCAGGTCCGGCACGGCGCGACCGGCTCGGCCCAGCATGACGACGGCGGTCACGAGATATCCCTCGATTAGCGAGCGCAGGATCAGGTGGGTGCTCGACCGGTACCGGTCGGCCAGCGCGGTCACGAACGCGCCGAAGGCGTCGAGGTCGATCTGGTAGTTGTCGTTGACGTTCGGGCCGACGCCGGTGGGCAGGCCGAGCAGCGGGCCGAGGGCGTCGCCGGTGCGGACGAAGAGTTCGGCGACGTTGTTGGACGGGTTCCACAGCACCTGCGGGCCGACCTGGAAGTACTGGCTCATGCCCTCATGATCACGGAACGGGAGGGTGGCTGTCGACGGCGTCGTCGTGGACGTCGGCGACCTCCGAAGACCAGGCTCACGCGCGCCGTTCTCGCACGGTGCGCCGGCGGTGGGTGGGGCGCACAGTGACCGTTCGGCTCACCGGGTCAACCGTCCGGCGACGGGCCACCCCCGGGCGGGTTTGCCGCGAGCCGTGATCAGGGGCATGAATTCCCCTGAAGGTTTCTCGCCATCACCGGAGAGGAAGCAGCGCATGCTTTCCGCACTCGATCGTGGGCACACCGTCGCGCCGCCGGGCTACAGCCGTTGGCTGATTCCGCCGGCGGCGTTGGCGATCCATCTCTGCATCGGCCAGGTCTACGCGACGAGCGTGTACAAGAACTCGTTGATCGCGCACTTCGACGCGAGTCAGACCGCGATCGGGGTCATCTTCAGCATCGCGATCGTGATGCTCGGCCTGTCGGCCGCGGTGGCGGGCACGTGGGTGGAGGCGAACGGGCCGCGTAAGGCGATGTTCGTCTCGGCGTGTTTCTGGGCGGCGGGCTTTCTGGTCGGCGCGCTGGGTATCGCGACGGGGCAGCTGTGGCTGCTGTACCTGGGGTACGGCGTGCTCGGCGGCATCGGCCTGGGGATCGGCTACATCTCCCCCGTCTCCACGTTGATCAAGTGGTTTCCGGACCGGCCCGGCCTGGCGACCGGGCTGGCGATCATGGGCTTCGGTGGTGGCGCGATGGTGGCCTCCCCGCTGTCGCGGCAGCTGCTGTCGTTCTACGACCCCGGGTACGACCCGGCGAACGCGGGCTCGACGGCCTCCGGCAGCGCGCTGGTGTGGCTCTTCGTGACGTTGGGCGTCGGCTACTTCCTGATCATGATGTTCGGCGTGTTCAACGTCCGGGTGCCGGCGCCGGACTGGCGCCCGGCGGGCTTCGACCCGGCGCAGGTCGCGGCGAAGCCGCTGGTGACCGCGGCGAACGTGTCGGCGGCCAACGCGGTTAAGACCCGCTCGTTCTGGCTTCTCTGGGTGGTGCTGTTCTGCAACGTGACCGCCGGTATCGGCATCCTGGAGCAGGCCAGCCCGATGATCCAGGACTTCTTCCGGGACAACGGGGCCTCGGCGGTGTCGGTGGCCGCGGCGGGCGGCTTCGTCGGGTTGCTGTCGCTGTTCAACATGGCCGGCCGGTTCGTGTGGTCGTCGACGTCGGACGTGATCGGCCGCAAGCCGATCTACCTGGTCTACCTGGGCGTCGGCATGGTGCTGTACGCGCTGCTGGCGCTGGTCGGGCACGCCGCGACGGCGCTGTTCGTGCTGTTGGCGTGCGTGATCCTCTCCTTCTACGGTGGCGGGTTCGCGACGGTGCCGGCGTATCTGCGGGACCTGTTCGGCACGTTCCAGGTGGGCGCGATCCACGGTCGGCTGTTGACGGCGTGGTCGGCGGCGGGGATCGCCGGGCCGCTGATCGTCAACGGGTTCCTCGACGCGCAGGGTGAGCCGGGGACGTTGACGGCGGCTGCGTACCGGCCGGCGCTGTTCACGATGGTCGGGGTGCTGGCGGTGGGGTTCATCGCGAACCTGTTGATCCGTCCGGTGCCGGAGCGGTTCCACGAACCCGCGGCCCGGGACGTGGCGGGCGATGTCGAGACGGAGACTGCGCAGAGGAGCGGTACGCGATGAACGAGGTGGACCCGCGCGGGCAGCAGGCCCGGTTGTGGATTTCCTGGCTGGTGGTGTCGGTGCTGCTGGGCTACGGGGTGGTCCAGACGGTGATCACAGCGGCGAAGTTGTTCACGAGCTGACCGTGACGGCCCGGGGCGTGCGCCCCGGGCCGTCGTTCGTCGCCGTGCTGTTCGCCTGCGGTCACAGGCCACCGGCGACGCGCAGCACGGCGCCGGTGGTGTACGAGGCGTCGGGGCCGAGCAGCCAGGCGATGGCCCCGGCGACCTCGTCGGCTTCCCCGGCGCGACCGAGCGGAACGCGTCCGGCGGCGGAGTCCGCGCGGTCGGGTACGCCGGAGACGGCGTGGATGTCGGTGCGGATGATGCCCGGGGCCACCGCGTTGACCCGGATGCCGCGTGGAGCGAGTTCCTTGGCCAGACCGATGGTGAGCGTGTCGGTGGCGGCCTTCACGGCGGCGTAGTGCACGTACTCGCCCGGGCTGCCCAGGGTGGCGGCGGCGGAGGAAACGTTGACGATGGCGGCGCCAGTGCGCATCCGGCGGGCGGCGTGCTGGGCGCAGCGCACATAGCCGATGAGGTTGACGTCGACCACGCGGCGCAGGTCGTCGGGGTCGAGGTCGACGAACGGGCCGATCGGGCTGGTCACGCCGGCGTTGTTCACCAGGCCGGTGAGCTGGCCGAGGTCGGCGGCCGCGTCGAAGAGCGCGGCCACCTGGTCGGGGTCGGTGGTGTCGGCGGGCAGCGCGAGGCCACGGCGGCCGGCGGCGCGGACGTCGGCGAGCACCGCCGCGGCGGCGTCGTGATCGCGCCGGTAGCCGAAGGCGATGTCATGCCCGGCGAGTGCGAGACGCCGGGCGGTGGCGGCGCCGATGCCACGGCTGCCGCCGGTGATGACGGTGACGGAACCCATCGAGCCTCTCCCCTGCCGTTGCCGGTGCGCCGACGCTACCGTGACCGGCACGTGGCGACGGCGAGGCGAGGATCACATGACGCGGGCGTTGGTGCTGGGCGGTGGCGGGGTCACCGGGGTGGCGTGGGAGTGGGGCGTGCTAACCGGGCTGGCCGAGCGGGGGGTGCAGCTGGCCGACGCGGATCTGGTGGTGGGCACCTCGGCCGGTTCGGTGGTCGGCGCGCAGCTGCGCTCGGGCCGTTCGGTCGAGGACTCGTACGCGGCGCAGGTGGCGCCACCGCAGGGTGAGGTGGCGGCGCGGTTCGGGTTCGCGGCGGTGGCGCGGCTGGTGTGGGCGGGTGGGCGTACCCGGGACGCGGCCCGGTCGCGGGCCCGGATCGGGGCGATGGCGCTGGCCGCGCGTACCCCGTCGGAGGCGTCGCGGCGGGCGGTGATCGAGTCGCGGTTGCCGGCGCGGGAGTGGCCGGCGCGGCGGCTGCTGGTCACGGCGGTGGACGCGACCTCGGGCGAGTTCGTGGTCTTCGACGCCGGGTCCGGGGTGTCGCTGGTGGACGCGGTGGGGGCCAGCTGCGCGGTGCCCGGGGTGTGGCCGCCGGTGAGCATCGGTGACCGCCGGTACGTCGACGGCGGGATGCGCTCGCCGGTGAACGCGGATCTGGCGGCCGGCGCGCAGCGGGTGGTGGTGCTGGCGCCGACAGCGGCGGCGTTCGGGCCGATGCCCCGACTGTCGGCGCAGGTGGCGACGCTGCAGGCGGCTGGGGCGCAGGTGGCGGTGGTGGCACCGGACGCCGCGGCCCGCTCGGCGATCGGGCGCAACATGCTGGATCCGGCGCGGCGGGCGGCCGCGGCGCGGTCGGGGCGGGCGCAGGCGGCCTCGGTGCTGGACGAGGTGTCAGCGGTGTGGGGCTGATCCCTTAGGCTCGCCGCGCGTCGGTGTCGAGGTGGAGGTGCGCGGTGGTGGAAGTCGGAGACGTGGTGGAGGATTTCGCGCTGCCGGATCAGACCGGGGCGGTGCGGCGGTTGTCGGAGTTGCTCGTCGCGGGGCCGGTGGTGCTCTTCTTCTATCCGGCGGCGATGACCCGGGGGTGCACGGCGGAGAGCTGCCACTTCCGGGACCTGGCCGCGGAGTTCGCGGCGCTGGGCGCGCAGCGGGTGGGCATCAGCCGCGATCCGGTGGCGAAGCAGGCGGAGTTCGCCCAGTTGCACGGCTTCGACTATCCGCTGCTGTCCGACCCGGACGGTGCGGTGGCGGAGCAGTTCGGGGTGCGGCGGCGGCTGCCGTTGGGGTCGTTGGGCACCAAGCGGATGACCTTCGTGATCGGCCAGGACCGGCGGGTGATCGAGGTGGTCCACAGTGAGCTGAGCATGACCGGGCACGCCGACCGTGCGTTGCGGGCGCTGGGCGGCTGAGCCCCCCGATCGGGTGGTGTCGCAGCCGGCTGGTATCAAGGCAGGAATCAAACAGGTGTACGGAAGAGGTTGCAGATGAGTGCCGCGGGCCAGGGGTTGTCCGAAGACGACGTGCGCAGCTTCCGGGAGGCGTTGGCGGCGGGGCGTAAGCCGAAGGTGGTGTTCACCGCCGCGGCCGGGCAGATCGCCGGGCAGGTCGGTCAGGTGGTGGAGCTGACCGATCCGGCGGCGTCGGACGAGTTCGTGGTGGTCCGGTTCGGTCGTGACGAGTTGCCGTTCTCCCCCGCCGACGTGGCGGTGGCGCCGCGCGGCGCGGGGCGTAAGCCGGTCGAGGCGCCGGCGGAGCCGCCGGCCGAGGAGGCGCCCGCGGTGGCAGAGCCGGAGTTCGTCCTGGACCGGGTGCCGGCGCAGCGCTCGGAGCGGCGAGAGGAGCCGAAGGTGGAGACGGTGGAGGCGGCGAAGCCGGCGCGCCGGCCGGTGAAGGCGGCGAAGCCGAAGGGACCGGCAGGGTTGACGGTGACCCTGGCCTACGCCGACGGCGAGTGGACGGTGGCAGCGCAGCAGGGCAGCAAGGCCCTGGCCAAGCCGTACGTGGTGAAGCCGGCGGAGGCGCTGCGCATGGTGGCGCTGGTCGACGTGCCCGGGGTGCACGAGGCGGTGGAGCAGATCCTGGCCGCCGAGCGGGCCGAGGCGGAGCAGCAGGCCGAGAAGCTGCGCGCCGAGCTGGCCGAGATCGAGGCCCGGCTGGCGGAGCTGCGCGAGGCCGGCTGAGGGCCGCCGACGGCGGGGCGTATGGCGCAGACGCTGTACGCCCCGCCGTCGATTTTTCCGCCGGTCAGTGCCGCTGTCGGTGGTGCGCGAGCAGTTTGCCGAGCAGGCGGGTGAGCTGGTCGCGCTCGGTGGGCGTCAGCGGGGCGAGCAGGGTGTCCTGGACGCCGGCGAGGGTCTTCTCCATCCGCCGCAGCTCGCGACGCCCGGCGGGCGTGAGGGTGATGACGTTCCGCCGTCGGTCGGCGGGGTCGGGCGCGCGCACGACCAGGTTCTTCGCGGCGAGTTCGTTGACTGTGGCCACGACGTCGCTGCGGTCGATGCCGCCACGCCGACCGAGGTCGGCCTGACTGGCGGGGCCGAGTTCCTCGAGCGCGGCGAGGATCCGGTAGTGGTAGCCGCGGGCGCCGATGCCGGCGAAACCGTCGCTGACCAGCCGCCCGGCGTGGGCGGCGCTCTGGCTGAGCAGCCAGCTCGGGGTGGTGAGCAGCCGGGTGAGGCTCTCCTGCTCGCCGCTGTGGTCCATGCCGCAAGCCTAACCCAATCATTGGTCGGACCCACGAAATCTGTTACGTTGGTTCGACCAACGTTGGTCCTTCCAACGACTGCGACGAGGAGTGTCATGACCACCTTGAACGGCCAGATCATCGGCCAGGCCCACTACGCCACCCGGACCCTGCTGGAGCGTGAGCTGGCTGGGCTCGGCATCACGTTCCACCAGTCAATCGCGCTGAACGCCGTCGCCGCCGAGGGCGGGGCCGTTGCACGGGCGTACCTCGTGCGGCGGATAACCAGCACCCTGAAGATCGACGAATCGGCGGTGCTGGCGGTGGTGGGTGACCTGACCAACGCCGGCCTGCTGGGCATGCCGCCCACCGACGCGTCCGGCCTGGCGCTCACCGATGCCGGCCGGGCGGTCCAGCGCCGCGTCGCCGAGGCGGTCACCGCCATCACCACCCGGCTGTACGGTGACATCCCCGCCGACGACCTGACCGTGGCCGGACGGGTCCTCACCCTGGTACGGCAGCGGGCCGACGCCGAACTCGCCCTGGCCGCCGGCGGAGCACCGCCCACGGCGGTGTGACGCGCGGGTGGACGCCGAGCTGGCCCTCCGGCTGGCCAAGGCCGAGTAGCGACCCGTCGGTCCGAGCCCCGGCCGACGACGCGCTCACCGGCGCTCGTCGCGATCGCGGCGGCCGCGTCAGAGCGTCGCGGTGAGCCGCTCGACCACCGCGGCGGCCGGTCCGGTGCCGGCGTGGCGGTAGCCGGTTCCGGCCCACAGGTGCAGCCGGTCCGGGTGCCCGGCCGCGGCGGCAGCCGCCCGCAGCGGCCGGGTCAGGTGGTGCAGCTCCGGGTAGCCGAGCGGCGCGACCGGCCCGTAGCGGTCGATGAAGGCGTTGCGCAGCCCGCGCGCGGGCCGTCCGGTGAAGGCCCGGGTCAGCACCGTGCCGGTCCGCGCCGGATCGGCCAGCGCGGCGCGGTGGGTGTCACTGGCCCCGCTCTCGTCGGTGCGCAGCAGCAGGGTGCCCACCGCCACCGCGCTCGCGCCGGCGGCGAGCAGGTCGCGCACGTCGGCGGGGCCGGCGACGCCGCCGGTCGCCACCACGGGCAGCCCGGTGGCCCCGGCGACGTCGCGCACCAGCGCCCGGGTCGTCACCGGCGCGGCGGGCCGGCCCGGGGTGTGGGTGCCGCTGTGGCCGCCGGCCTCGGTGCCCTGGGCGATCAACCCGTCGACGCCGAGGTCTCGGGCGGCGAGCGCCTCGGGCACCGAGGTCACCGTGACCAGCACCCGGGAGCCGGCCCGGCGCAGCGCGGCGAGCGCCACCGGGTCGGGCAGCCCGAAGGTGAAGCTGACCACCGGCACGGGGTGGCGCACCAGCAGCTCGATCTTCTCGGGCCAGTGGTCGTCGTCGTGCAGCAGCGGCGCGTCGGTCAGGTCCAGGCCGTAGGGCTCGCCCTCGACGGCGAGCTGGCGGGCGTAGCGGCGGAAGCTGACCTCGTCGATCTCACGCGGGCCGGGGACGAAGAGATTCACCCCGCACTCGGTGCCGGTGGCTGCCAGCGCGGTCAGGTCGGCGGCGACCGCCTCGGGGGTCCGGTAGCCGGCGGCGAGGAAACTGAAGCCGCCCGCCCCGGTGACGGCCCGCACCAGGGCGGGGGTGGTGGCGCCGCCGGCCATCGGCGCGGCGACGAACGGTGTCGCGGCGCCGAGCAGCGGGGTCCACGGCGCGCCGGTCACCGCCTCACCTTACGACGCACCGGGCCCACCGCGCGGACGCGGCGGGCCCGACCCGGTCAGTGCCGGGGAATGTGGACCACCCCGATGCGCTTGCGGAACACCCAGTACGTCCAGCCCTGGTAGGCCAGCACGACCGGGGTGAACACCACGGCCACCCAGGTCATGATCTTCAGGGTGTAGGGGGTGGAGGCGGCGTTGGTGGCGGTCAGGGTGCCGGCCGCGTCCAGGGTGGAGGGCAGCACGTTCGGAAAGAGCGCGGCGAACAGGGTGGCCACGGCCAGGCCGATCGCCACGGCGGTGCCGGTGAACGCCCAGCCCTCCCGCCGTACCCGGGCGGCGGCGAGACCGCCGAGCAGCGCGAGCGCCGCACCGACCGCCAGCACGACGGCGGCCGTGCTGGAGCGGATGTCCAGCGTCCAGGTCAGGAACGCCACCGCGAGGACCGCGGCGACCACACCGACGCGCACCGCGAGCGCGCCGGCGCGCTCGCGGATCTCACCGACGGTCTTCAGCGCGACGAACACCGCGCCGTGGGTGAGGAAGAGCGCCGCGGTGGTCGCGCCGCCGAGCAGGGCGTACGGGTTGAGCAGGTCGAACAGCCCGCCGACGTACTCGTGCTCGGCGTTGAGCGGCACCCCGCGCAGGATGTTGGCGAACGCCACCCCCCACAGCACCGCCGGCACCAACGAGCCGAAGAAGATCGCCGCGTCCCAGCGCCGCTTCCAGGACGGCTCGGGGCGCTTGTGGCGGTACTCGAAGGCCACGCCACGGGCGATCAGGGCCAGCAGGATCAGCAGCAGCGGCAGGTAGAAGCCGGAGAAGAGGGTGGCGTACCACTCGGGGAACGCGGCGAACATGGCGCCGCCGGCGGTGATCAGCCAGACCTCGTTGCCGTCCCAGACCGGGCCGATGGTGTTGATCAGGACGCGGCGTTCCCGGTCGTCGCGGCCGAGCACGGGCAGCAGCATGCCGACGCCGAAGTCGAAGCCCTCCAGGATGAAGTAGCCGGTGAAGAGCACGGCGATGAGCAGGAACCAGATGGTGGTGAGGTCCACGGTGCGCTCCCCGGGTCAGTAGGCGAAGGCGAGCGGGCGCTCGGCGTCGTCGTGGCTGTCGTCGATCTCGGGTTCCGGGGTCAGGTCGGGTACGCCGGCCTTGGCGTAGCGGACCAGCAGCTTGAACTCGATCACGGCGAGGGTGGCGTAGATCAGGGTGAACGCGGTGAACGAGGTGAGCACCTCGGCCAGCGACACGCTGCGGGAGACGCCGTTGCGGGTGAGCATCTCGCCGAAGACGATCCACGGCTGGCGGCCCATCTCGGTGAAGATCCAGCCGAAGGAGTTGGCCAGCAGCGGGAGCACGGGCATGGCCAGGCCGGCGCGCAGCAGCCAGCGGCTGCTCGGGGTGCGGCCCTTGCGGTGGGTCCAGAGCACCAGCAGGGCGATCGCGGCGGCGGCCAGCCCGAAGGCGATCATGAAGCGGAAGCTCCAGTAGGTGACCGGGATGATCGGGGCGTAGTTGCCGGGGCCGTACTGGCTGGCGTACTGGGCCTGCAGGTCGTTGATGCCGTGCACGGTGCCGTTGAGGTCGCCGGTGCCGAGGTAGGACAGCAGGTACGGGATCTTGATGGAGAAGATCTCGCGGGAGCCGTCGAGGCTGCCGACGGTGAGCACCGAGAACGAGGCGGGGCTCTCGGTGCCGTAGAGGCCCTCGGCGGCGGCCATCTTCATCGGCTGCACCTGGGTCATGATCTTGCCCTGGATGTCACCGGTGATCAGCACGCCGGCGGCGGCGACCAGGGTGACCCAGGAGCCGAACTTCGCGGCGAAGCGGTAGGTCGGGGCCTCGGCCGGGTCGCGCCGGCGGATCAGGTGCCACAGGGCGACCGAGACGAGCAGCGAGCCGGCCACCAGGAAAGCCCCGGCGATGGTGTGCGGGAAGGTGATCAGGGCGACCTTGTTGGTGAGTACCGCGACGAAGTCGGTCAGCTCGGCGCGGCCGCTGTCCGGGTTGATCCGGTAGCCCACCGGGTTCTGCATGAAGGAGTTCGCGGCGAGGATGAAGTACGCGCTGAGGTTGGTGCCGATCGCCGCGGCCCAGATGCTGGCCAGGTGCGCCCGCTTCGGCAGCCGGTCCCAGCCGAAGATCCACAGTCCGATGAAGGTGGACTCGAGGAAGAAGGCGACCAGCGCCTCGATGGCCAGGGGCGCGCCGAAGATGTCGCCGACGAAGCGGGAGTAGTCGCTCCAGTTCATCCCGAACTGGAACTCCTGCACGATGCCGGTGACCACACCCATCGCGAAGTTGATCAGGAAGAGCTTGCCGTAGAACTTGGTGAGCTTGAGGTAGCGCTCGTTGCCGGTGCGGTGCCACATCGTCTGGAGGATGGCGACCAGCACGGAGAGGCCGATGGTCAACGGCACGAAGAGGAAGTGGTAGACGGTGGTGACACCGAACTGCCAGCGGGCGACGTCCAACGCGTCCACCTGGAACCCCCAGCTATTCATACTACGGGACGTAGTAAATACTACTGCTCGTCGTAGAAGAATCGGCAGGGGCGGGGGGCCCGAATCGCCCCGGGACCAATGACCCTGATCACCCCGGGCCGCGCGGCCCGCCGGGCGGGCACCGCACGCCCGGCTCTGGCCTGCGGCGGGGCTGCCGAGGGGAAAGAATCGCCCTCACCGGTGCGAGGCCGCCGGCCCGTGCGACCATTCAGCGCTGATGGACACCGCCCACACCACCTGGCAGCCCCCGGCGATCTGGCGCGCCGCCCAACTGCTCGCCCGTGGCGTCGTCGCCGCCGTGGCCCGGCTCGAGGTCAGCGGGGAGGTGCCCGAGGCGCTGCGCCGGGGGCCGCTGATCCTCGCCGCCAACCACATCAGCCCGTTCGACCCGGTGGTGCTCACCGCGGCCTGCCGGAGTCGGGGCGTCGCCCCCCGGATCATGGCCACCGCCGGGCTGTTCCGCGCTCCGGTGATCGGAGCCGCGATGCGCCACGCCGGGCACATCCGCGTCGACCGGGGCACCGCCGCCGTCGGCCAGGCCCTCGACGACGCCGCCTCGGCCGTCGCCGCCGGCTCGGTGATCCTGGTCTACCCGGAGGGCCGCATCGGCCTGGACCCCGGGATGTGGCCCGAGCGGGGCAAGACCGGCGCAGCCCGGCTCGCCTTCTCCTGCGGCGCCCCGGTGATCCCGGTGGCCCAGTGGGGCTCGCACGAGGTGCTGCCGTACCGGGCGCCGAAGGGGCTGCTGCGCGGACTCGCCCGCGCGCTGGTGCGCCGCCCGGTGATCCGGGTGCACTTCGGCGACCCGATCGACCTCAGCAGCCTGGCCCCCGGCACGCCCGGCGCGGCCCGCCGGGCCACCGACCGGATCATCGACCGGATCACCGACGCGCTGGTCCCGCTGCGTCCGGACGAACCCGAGCGCCCCCGGCACGTCGACCCCGGTCGCCCCGCCGACACCAGCCGAAAGCACCGCCGCCGCCCGCCGGCCTGACGCGTTAGACAATATTCGGAAAGTTGTCTAGGCTGTCTAGCGTGAGCAACGCGGACGTGGAGCACGACGACCCGAAGCGCACCGCCGTCCTCGACGCGGCGGTGGGCGTGTTCGGGCGCTACGGATTCCAGAAGACCTCGATGGAGGCGGTCGCCAAGGCCGCCGGCATCTCCCGGCCCGGTCTCTACCTGCTCTTCGCCAACAAGGAGCAGCTCTACCGCGCCACCATGCAGGGCGTCATGGAGCGCGCCCAGCAGGGCATGGAGGCACGCTTCGCCGACGAGACGCTGAGCTTCGAGGAGCGGATCGTCGCGGGGCTCGACGCGCTGATGGGCCAGTACATCGACACCCAGCTGGCCCGGGACCTCAACGAGCTGCTGGAGAACAGCGAGCCCCAGCTCGGCTCGATGTTCCACGACTACCAGGAGCGGGCCCGGGCGACGCTCAGCGCCCACATCGACGCCCTCGCCCCGCCCGGCCTGCTCGACGGTGAGCTGCGCGCCGACGACGTGATGGACGTGCTCTTCGCCGCCGCGCTGACCTGGAAGTCGACCTCGGCCACCCGCGACGAGTTCCGCGACCGGATCCGCCGCGCCCTCGGACTGATCCGCCGCGCCGCGGCCTGACACCCGCCGACCCCACCCCTTCCCACCATCCCTGCACCCCGGGAGTTCCGAAATGTCACGCTTTACCACCCCTTACTCCGCACAGTCGACGGCCGCCGACGTGATCGCCGGCGTGGACCTCACCGGTAAGCGGGCCGTGGTCACCGGCGGCGCGTCCGGCATCGGCCTGGAGACCGCCCGCGCGCTGGCCGATGCCGGCGCCGAGGTGACGCTGGCCGTACGCGACACCGCCGCCGGCGAGCGTGCCGCGGCCGACATCAGCGCGGGCACGAGCCGCGGCACGGTCCACGTCGCCCGCCTCGACCTGGCCGACCGCGCCGGCATCGACGCCTTCGTCGCCGGTTGGACGGGTCCGCTGCACATCCTCGTCAACAACGCCGGGGTCATGGCCCTGCCGGAGTTGAGCAGGACCGTCGAGGGCTGGGAGCGGCAGTTCGCCATCAACCACCTCGGTCACGCCGCGCTCACCCTGGGTCTGCACGACGCGCTCGCCGCCGCGCGGGGCGCCCGGATCGTCGTCGTCAGCTCCTCGGCCCACCAGCAGTCCCCGGTCGTCTTCGACGACATCCACTTCACCGACCGGCCGTACGAGGCCTGGTCGGCCTACGGGCAGTCGAAGACCGCGAGCATCCTGTTCACCGTCGCCCTGGCCAGCAGGTGGGCCGCCGACGGCATCACCGTCAACGCCCTGCACCCCGGCGGCATCATGACCAACCTCCAGCGGCACCTCGACGACGCGCAGCTGCGGTACGTGGGCGCGGTGGACGAGCAGGGCAACCGCCTGGTGGTGCCGCCGGGCTGGAAGACCCCGCAGCAGGGCGCGGCCACCTCCGTCCTGCTCGCCGCCTACCCGCAGGTCGACGGCGTGACCGGCCGCTACTTCGAGGACGGCAACGAGGCCGTGCTGCTCGCCGAGCGGGCCGACGGGATGAGCGGCGTGCTCCCGTACGCCCTGGACGAGAAGGACGCCGAGCGCCTCTGGGAGGAGACGCTCCGGCTCCTGGGGCGTTGACCCCGGTGGGTCCCCGCGCGGCACCGGCGTGCGGGGACCCACCACCGGCTCTGAACAGTCGTCGGCCGGCCACCCGACGGCCACCGGCACCGGGCATACTGCGCTGCGTGCTGACCGGTCATCCCTACCTGGACGCGCCCGCGCCGCTCGCCTTCGCCCACCGCGGTGGCGCCGCCGACGGCGACGAGAACACCGCCGAGGCGTTCGCGCGCGCGGTCGCGCTCGGCTACCGGTACGTGGAGACCGACGTGCACGCCACCGCCGACGGGGTGAGCGTCGTCTTCCACGACGCCACCCTGCGCCGGGTCACCGGCGAGCCCGGCCGCATCGCCGACCTGCGCTGGGCCGACCTCGCCGCGGTGCGCGTCGGCGGCGCCGCCGTGGTGCCCCGCCTCGACGAGGTGCTGGGCGCGTGGCCCGAGGTGCGGTTCAACATCGACGTGAAGTCCGACCCCGGCGTCGAGCCGACCGTGGCCACCGTGGCCCGCGTCGGCGCGGGCGACCGGGTGCTGCTCGCCTCCTTCAGCGACGCCCGGCTGGCCCGGCTGCGGGCGCTCACCGAGGGGAGGGTCGCCACCTCGCTGGGCATGCGCGGGGTGGCCCGGCTGCGGATGGCCTCGCTGACCGGCAGCCGGCTGCGGCTGCCGCCGTCCGTGGTGGCCGCGCAGGTCCCGGTCCGCTACGGCCGGGTGCCGGTCGTCGACAGCCGGTTCCTGCGCTACGCCCACTCACTCGGCCTGCAGGTGCACGTCTGGACGATCGACGAACCCGCCGAAATGCACGACTTACTTGATCGTGGTGTGGATGGCATCATGACCGATCACGTCGGCGTGCTGCGCGACGTCTACCGCAGCCGCGGCCACTGGGCCGCCTGACCCGGCGAGGAACCGATGGCCGAGACCGTGACCTCCACGGCGAGCACTCCACCCCCGGCGAGCACCCGCCGCGAACGCACCGGCTGGTACATCTACGACTGGGCGAACTCGGCCTTCCAGACCACGGTCATCACCGTCTTCCTCGGACCGTTCCTGACCACCGTCGCCGAACTCGCGGCCGGCTGCGAACTCGGCGCGGACAGCTGCGACGGCTACGTGCACCCGCTCGGCATCCGGGTCGCCGCCGGCTCGTACTACCCGTACCTGATCTCGCTGTCGGTGTTCCTCACCGTCTTCGTGCTGCCGGTGATCGGCGCCATCGCCGACCGGTCGGCGCACAAGAAGCGGCTGCTGGCCGGCGCGGCGTTCACCGGCAGCGGCGCGACCATCGCGATGGCCTTCGTCACCGGCGACCGCTACCTGCTCGGCGGGGCGCTCTTCCTGATCGCCAACATCAGCTTCGGCGCGGCGATCGTGGTCTACAACTCGTTCCTGCCGCAGCTCGGCGGCCCCGACGAACGCGACGGCATCTCCAGCCGCGGGTGGGCGCTGGGCTACCTCGGCGGCGGCCTGCTGCTCGCGCTCAACCTGGTCGCGGTCACCCTGTTCAGCGAGGAGGGCAACCCGCAGCGCACCCTGGACCTGGCCCGCTGGTCGATCGTCTCCGCGGGTGTGTGGTGGGCGCTGTTCACCCTGGTGCCGCTGCGCTGGCTGCGCGAGCGTCCCAGCGAGGCGGCGCTGACCGGCGGCGGCAACGTGCTCACCGACGGGTTCCGGCAGCTCGGCCGCACCCTGCGCCAGATCAAGGCGTACCCGCTGACGCTCTTCTTCCTGCTCGCCTTCCTGGTCTACAACGACGGCATCCAGACCGTCATCACCCTGGCCAGCCAGTACGGCACCGAGGAGCTGAAGCTGGAGCAGAGCACCCTGATCGTCACCATCCTGCTGGTGCAGTTCCTCGCCTTCGGCGGCGCGCTGTCGCTCGGCGCGCTCGCCAAGCGCATCGGAGCCTGGAAGACGGTGCTGCTCAGCCTGGTGCTCTGGACCGGTGTGATCATCGCCGCGTTCCGGCTGCCCGCCGAGGCGCCGCTGCCGTTCATGATCCTGGGTGCCGCCATCGGCCTGGTCCTCGGCGGCAGCCAGGCGCTGAGCCGGTCGCTGTTCAGCCAGCTCATCCCCACCGGCAAGGAGGGCGAGTACTACGGCTTCTACGAGATCAGCGACAAGGGCACCAGCTGGCTCGGGCCGCTGGCGTTCGGCCTGGTCTTCCAGCTCACCGCGTCCTACCGGGTGGGCCTGGTCTCGCTGCTGATCTTCTTCGTGGTCGGCTTCCTCCTGCTGCTGGCGGTGCCGATGCGCCGGGCCATCGTCGCGGCCGGCAACACCCCGCCCCGGGTGCTCTGAGCCTGGTCGGGGGGGGGGGGGGGCCGGGCGGGGCCCCCCCCCCCCCCCCCCCCCCCCGGCCCGTGGTTGGGGAAGGGGGCCCCCCCAGTCCCGCCACGCCCCGGGCCCCCCCCCCAGGCGCGGCCCCCCCCCCCCCCCGCCCGG
>NZ_JBIVNT010000014.1:0-56510 GCF_044753725.1 Micromonospora sp. NPDC093243
GCCAAACTCCGCTGCCCGCCCCGCCGCACCACCACGAACCGCCAGGCCGTCCTTATCCCCCATCACGAACAGACCAGCCAAAACCCACGACGAAAGACGGTCATTCATGACGGCGTGGGCGCCCAGGGCGTTGACGTCTCGCATCTGCCGTGCCAATCGAGCAATGGTGACCAGGGCTTTCGTCGGAATGCACGTGACGTTGATGCAGCTGCCGCCGGTCATGCCCCGCTCGACCATCGCCACGGTCGCACCCATCCGAGTGAACTCGTGGCAGGGGTCATGCCTGCCTTCCCATCGTCGACCACCAAGAGGTCGACTTGTTCCACCGCATCGACCACCTGCCCACCCCTCCCCTCCGCCGCAATCCGGGTGCCCCATCCCCGGAGCCATGGCACCGGGGGATCACCGGCGCATTGCCGCTGGTGACAGGGGCTTTGTTGGGCTCCCGAATGAGTCGATGAACGCGACGATCAGGCGCATGCACCAGTGCGTGATAGCGGGCGCGCCACAACACCACCCGTCGTCCACCCGCCGGCGACCACCACCCTGCCGACGAACCGGCGCGGGCGGGATCAACGCCGCCGCGCTCCCCCACAAATCATCCAGCGCCCAGGTACAGACCATGGCCTCACCCACGAAAGCAGATCATGACCACAAGTCAACAACCGTCCAAAAGAGACACGCGCTAAGGCATCACCATCGCCAGGCCTTCGGATCAACCCGCGCGTGCAGCCTTCGGACGGAAGCGCGAGCGCGTTGCGTCAGGCGCACTATCAGCGGTGCGGCAAGCCATAGCAGGACTGCTGCGTGCAGCGCTAGTTGGAGTTGCTGGCTAGGACTCAGGTCCGGCTGTTCGACCAGCGGGTACCACAGCGGGCTGAACTCTGGGGTGAAGTGGCACAGCGCTTCCAGCCGGTATCCGTCCTGATAGCAGGTCCATGCCCAAAGGTCGCCGAAAGCAAGGCCGCTACCGGCCGCCCATACCGACAGCGCCAACACGACCAGGGTAATGACGGTCCGGACCGGACTGGCCTGCGCATCGCCCAACCAGACAGCAAGACCAAGCGCCGCCGGCAAAATTGCGATCAGGAAGAAGCGAGGCCCCCAGTACATTCCGCCGTACCATGCCCACCACCGCGCGTATACAACAATTAGACCAACCGTAAACGTCGTCCACAACAGCCACGCGTGCCCAAGGTCGAAGGCCGAGCCGGTCCTGGACGCCGCAGATAATCGCCGCCGGACCGGCAGGAACAGACCGGGAATGAACCACAGCAAACCCTTCCCAAAGGAGAACACGATCGCTAGCACGCCGAGGATCAACGGATAAGAGAAACCGGAGAGCCCGGAGTACGGCATAACAGTCTCGGCACCGTGGTTGTCGGTGTATCCAGTGACGAATGGACCGCCTCGCCGAAGCCAGGCCTCACCGGCAATGAGAGCCGCCGCCGCTACAACGGACACCAGCGGGCCGATGCGTCGGCGGCGGACAGCTTCGAGGCAAGCTACGAACGCTAACCCGACTATGGAGGCAGGAGTGTTTGCCACCCCGAGCACGATCAGTGCCCACGCTCCCGTCCGAGCGCCTTTCGGCGGACGACGCGATGCTAGGGTCAACATTCCGACGCCCAGCGTGCTCAGAGTGAACGTCTCCCCATAAAAGTCCGCCAAATGCGGAGCAATCACACTGCCGGCAATTAGGATGAGGAGAAATCTGCGCAGCAAACCCGCTTCAATATGGCGACGCAGCATCAGGTAAAAGGCGGCGAGCATCAGACAGAACAAGAGCGAGTTGTAGTTGCCGAGCAATCTTTCAGGGTTACCGGCATGTTGACTAAGCCACCACAGTGGTGCGGCGAAGACAGGGCCGATCAAGGAATACGCGGTGTCGGGAATTCGCCGGTGGCCCAACAGATCGATAAGCGCCTGGTAGCGTGCCAATCCGTCGCCCATCATCCGGTGCTCCTGAGTTACCAACAGGACCGCGAGCCCGAGCATGAGCAGGCTAGCCTCGATAATTCTTCTGGCTTTGTAGATCCAGTCGCGGAGTGTCCGCCGTGACCTCGATTGAAGCCGACAAGAGTGGGCGCCTCTGCTCGGATCGACGCCATCGGGCCGCTGTCCATCGATACGCGGCTCTTGAATCTGCTTCGGCGTGAAAACTGACACGAAGCTATGCCTTCCCGGGTAGCCTGGTACGACGTGGAGGTCTTCGGAATCAGCCGCTTAACCAACCTTGCTGGGCAGTACAACTAGCTCCACCGCGACACGCATGCGTTTCAGCTGGCCCACCCCAACGGCGTACACCGATCACCGAACTCATCATCGGCAACGACGAGGCCGGCTGTGCCGAGGCGATTGAGTGGGCCGCTCGGCTGACGCCGGGCCCGCGGGTGTTCTTCGCGTTGGAGTGCTCCCTCCCGCTCCTACGGGATCGGCCCGGCTCGGGCATTGTCCGCAGCCTGGCTGCTCGTGGTCGAGATCGTCCGCCCGCCGCGGCAAGGCATGACTGACCAGATCGACGTCGCCTGGCTGTGCCTGCGGCGCTTCACCCTGGACGCCGACCGACTACCGACAGCTCGCGCCGATGAGGACAGGGAGGCGCTAACGCATCCGGCTCGATGCTCGGCGATGAGCTGACTACCACCCCCGCACAAGGCAAGTTGATTGGCTGCGCGCCTGCTTCTCACCGGTGATGACAGCGATCGGCAGTTGGCCGGTGCTTTCACCGTCGTGCGGCTGGAGGCCGTTGTCCGCCACCGCGGCCGTCGAACCGACAGCCGCGAGCAGCAGGTTCGTCGGGCCGAGGCGCGACGGTTGGCCCATACGGTCCGCCGTGCAGACGTTGAGCTGGCCCGACAACGCTTCTGATCGGAACAGTTGGTGGCCAGACCGGTGCCGGCACCTTGAGGACGAGTCCAAACGTAGGCACGTGAGGCGGGCCAGAGTTCTTCCGAGTCACTCAAGACGCCGAACACCGATCATGCCTGCCGGCCCCGTTCAAGGCCGCAGCCGCAGCCTCACAGAGTTCTAGTCCATCTGGCGGCATCGCGCTGCGCCCGGGCCGCCCAATCGGAACGGCCCGGGCGCTGTCGATCAGCCGAGTTGGTCGCTCCAAGCCGTGTCGAGGATTACCTGGTACGCGCTGATCCGTACGGGTGAGAGCGTAAGCCACTCGTGGGCGAGCAGCGCGCCGGTGTTCGGGTCGAAGATCAGCAGCGACTGGCCGTCATGCTCGCGATCATCAAAGGTGACGGCTACGCCCTTGCGGCCGGCTCGGTCGGTCACCTCGCCGCGCCACACAAAGCCCGGTACGTCCGCGAGGATCCGCAGAACCTCCGCCCGGGTTTCACGCGGAAGGACGTACTGCGCGTACACCGTGCCGACCTCTTTGCTTAGCGCGCTCGCGCCATGGCGGACCTTGAGCATCTCGCTCAGGCCCGCGCGATTCGACGGCAGTGGCGGTCGGCCGTCCGGTGGCAGCGGATAGCTGTCGCCGGGCCGGGCGGTGGCGCCGGGGGAAGCGGCGGCCTTCGGTTGACTGCCCTGCCATTCGCGCTGCCAGTAGGCCTGCGACTCCCGGTCTGGGTACTGCACACCGAGTAGAGTAGTGGCCTGCTTACCGGTCCCGTCGGCTGCCCGCCAGAGCTTCGTCTCGCTCGCGAAGGAGGCATGGTAGCGATCGTCGGGAGATCTCATCACCGCATCACCCCACGCTCTTGTGCGGTGGTACATGTACCGGCCCGTGCGGTTGTCGTACTCCGCATCGGCAAGCCTGCCCGCCAACGCACGCAGTTGGCTCCCAGCATCACGGGTGCCAGAGCCGTACGCCACCGGCACGAGCACCACCCCCGGATCCGCCCCGGGCGGGCTGGCGACCTCTGAGGTGTCCGGGCTGGACGGGCCGAACGTTTGGGCGACTGCTGCGGCGCCGACTGCTGCGGCCAGCGTCCCGGCCGTCAAAACCAGCCTTCGCGTCGGGCGTGCCCGGCGGCGATGGTCGACCGGATCGGGGACAGCCTCAGCGCGGACGATCAGGTCGTGCGCCGAAAGCCGCGGCGGTGCGATGGTGCTGTACCGGGCCGGGTCAGCCGGACCGAGGAGGGTACGCGTTCGCTCTTCTCCGAACATCACATGACCTTTCGAGTGCTCGCCAACACCGGCTGCTGCGCCGGCGGTATAGCTCGGTACGACATCGCTTCGTTGAGGCGCCTACGGGCCCGGTGCAGACGCACCGCAGCGGTGGTACGGGTACAGCCGAGGACCTGAGCGGCCTCGGAAACCGTCAACTCCTCCCAACCGACCAACCGGAGGATCTCCCGATCGAGGTCGCCGAGGGTGGCTAAAGCGGCCTGGAGATCGGCGATGCCCACGCTCGCGTCGGCGCCGGACGAACCCGGCGTCTGCAACAGGCCAGCCTCGGTAATCGGTAGCACATACGGCGCAGCTCTCCGAGCCCGCCACTCGTTCGCAAGCAGGCGACGAGCCACTCCGTACAGCCAGGGCAGGCTGCGGTCCGGGACCTCGCGGCGGCGCCGCCAAGCGATGACGAACACCTCCTGAGCGAGTTCAGCCGCCGCTTCCATATCGGCAAGCCGGCGCTGGCCGTACTTCACAAGATGTCCGTAATCGGCCGCGTAGACACTGGTGAACCAATCCTCATCGCGTTTGCCCGGTGGACCCATCCAAGACTCCCGCCTGGTTGACGAACTCTCACCCTGACTTGTGTCATCTCCGGCCGGGTGATTACCGCCAGCCACCTGCCAACACTTCACGCCGCGGTAAAGCTGCCACCGGAGGCAACGGCTCCGCCAGGTGAAACCGTCGACGCCCCACACGCTCAGGTCTGCTTCCGATGCTTACAGCTCAAGTCCCTGCAGGCTTAACGGATCTCCTCGTCGACCAGTCCGTCCGTCCGGCCTTCCCGAACGGAGGCCATGGAAAGCGCTCTATCGGACGAATGACCACGACCACCCTGCTCAGCGCCTACATGACCGCCGCGGTCCGGCACGTCTTCGCCGACCAGTGCTTCACTGGACGACTCGTCGGCTGGACCCACGACACCGTACGCAGCACACGGGAGATCGCCCGGAAACCCACCGACGAGCGTGGCTTCGCTGTCCATCCACCCCGCGAGGGTGTGGAACACATCCTGGTCTGGCTCACCATCGGCCGCCGTGAGCTGTTGCCCGAGACCATCAGCGCCGTTGCGGGTTTCGTGTCCGACCTCAAGCCGGCCAAGCCCTGGCACCGGCTTCAGCACGGGCCTTAGTCGGCGTCGATCTCGCCGATCGTCGAGGGGTCCGGGTTATGGTAGGGCGGCTCGGTCGCCTGCGGCGGCAGCGGCCCACAGCAGCCCTGCTTGCTGTCGGGACGCTCGACCGCATCGACGCCGGGCAAGCCGGCAACGGCAGTGGCAACCCGGTCGTAGGCCTGCGTCGTGTCGAGGAGGACGAAGAAGAACTGGGGCGTCGTCTTGTCGAAGATCGGCCCGGAACCCGATGACGCGACAATGATCCCACTCCCGTCGGTGGCACAGGTGTCCCGAATTGCCGACTCGAAGTTCTTCGCCGCCGATTCGCTGAGGAACTGCACACCCTTGACACCGACGATCGTCTCCCAGACCGCATCACGCTGGGCGGCGGTGGCGTCGGGACGCAGAGCCACGAGCGCGCTATAAGGATCTAGCGTCACTTCACAATGTGTGGGCCGCGCCGTCACCGCTGCCGAAGGCCGGACCCCTGGACCGGAACCGGCGGAAGGCCCGGCGCTGGGGCCGGCAGCCGGAGCCCACGCCCTGGGGCCCGAGCCGAAGTCCACTGACCAGACGGGTCCGGCCGCGACGACCATCGCCGAAACAGCCGCGACTGCTCCGACGGCTACGCCAGCCTGCCGGCGGCGGCGGCGTTGGCTGCCCCGGGCCCGGACCGCCGATGCCGGCGAAAGCTTTACCTGAGTGAGCGCCATCCCGAGGTCGGACTCCAGCTTACGAAAATGCGAGTGCTTCATCACCGCTCCTTTCCTCCGGCCCGTCCATTTCACCAAGCGCCACCGCCAAGCGGGCCCGTGCCCGGTGTAGATATGCTTTGACACTGCCCACGGGCATGCCAGTACTGTCGGCGATCTCCGCCACGGGATACCCGTAGAGGTAATGCAAGACCACTACCTGCCGCTGCTTGACCGGAAGCTGTCGCAGCGCCCCCATGATCGCTACCCGGTCCGGCCCCGGCCCCGGCGTTGGAGGCGGCTCACCGTGTCGCACCCAGGCCCTCACCCGGCGACGCGCGCTACGCCAACGGTTCGCCGCCAGCCTCCACGCCACCACCCGCACCCACGCCTCCGGGGCGGCGTAAGTACTCACCTTGTGCCAGTGCTGCCATGCCTTCGCGTAGGCTTCCTGAACCACATCCTGAGCCTCGGCCAGGTCGCCATAAACAGCGAACACCTGGCCAACGACGCGGACCGCCGTGACCGTGTAGAACGCATCGAACTCGGCCGTCTCGCGCCCACGTGCCCTTGCCTCGTGCACTTCCACCTCCTTTGCGATCTCCGGTATGAACACACCGCAGCAACCCGGTCGGTTACACCCATTGTCGGACCTAGTTGACATGCCTCGCGGAGCACGAATACCGCGACCACCCATGTCAACAGGTACACAGATGCCTAGATCAGCGCCGAACCTGCGGGCCTTCCCACTTGGCGTAGGCGCCGGGGTAGTCGACGCGTTGGACCGGCTTCGCGGCAGCGGTCAACGCCATGGCCTGCCACCCGTCGACCGCGAGGAGTGCGATGTAGAACTTCCCGGTGGCCTAGCGAGGGCTCTCAGGTTGGGCGGGCGTGCCCAGCCTTAGGAGGGGCGTTGCTGGAGCAGGCCGACGGAGTCGCGGTCTCCGCTGGGAAGGTCGCGCAGGGTGAATTCCTGCATGGCGGTGGCCAGGGCGATGACCCACCCGCTACCGAAGGAATCCCGAACGGTCCGTCGCGGCTCGCACCTGTTCGCCTGTTCGGCCAGCAGGTCAATGTCCATCTGCAAGCCTCTGACCTTGTCGTCTTCGACGGCCGCACCGAGGTGGCCCGGCATGAACGGCTGATGGCCAAGGCCCGATCCAGGCTGAACCTGGACCACTATCTAGGTGTGCGACGGATGGTGATCGTTTACGGCTGGTTCGTGGTCTTCTGCTTGAGCCGTTCGTAGCCCAGAGGGCCGCAGCGGAGCCACTATGTACGGTCGGGCTTGTTGGCCGGTATCGCTGCTCTCGCCCTCCGCCGCCTTCGCGGAGTTAGCGGGAGAGCAGATGGTCGGCGGCCCACCGGCCGTTGAAGGCGGCCGAATCTGTCCATGGGAAGCCAAGGTAATCACCAGCCAGCACTACGGGATCCGTCGGTCGGATACCCCGACGATATGCGGTCACGGCCGCGACGTGTCCGGTCGGCACTGCGGGCATCGCCTGCTCCCATCGAACGATGTGCGCGCCTGTCACCCGATCCTTTAGCTCGGGCAGCAGGGGGGAGAGGGCAGCGACCGCGACACCGTGCAAATCCCTGTCGCTGGCGGACCACCACTGATCGACCGCCGACGGACGAAGCATCACGGTAAGCAGGTCGCCGCTGCTGCCAGCATCGGCGCGCGAACGAACCGCGACTGCGGCCAGCGGAGTGGTGTCGCCGGGGCTGGCCAGAACCCCATACGCGTCACCGACTTCTCCTGCAGCGAGCTGCTCACCCAACGCGAGCCCGATCAACAGGCCGCGGCTGTACGGGACGGACAGGACGGCGGCTTCTTGCGGGGTGGGTTCGGCGAGCATCTCGGTCGTCGGTTTTGCGGGCGTGGCCAGGACGACGGAGGCAGCACGGCGGCGGCCTCGATTGGTGGCAAGGACGGCCCCGCCGGTGCCATCCCGCCAGACCCGTTCGACGCGAACGCCGTACTCCACGTTTAGTGGTCTAGCAAGGGCGACGGCGAGGCGGCCCAAGCCGCCGCGGACGGTGACCGCCTTGGCCCGGCGCGCCTGGAAGGCCGCTAGAGCGCCTGGGATGGCGCCGCTATTGGCGGACAGAGTGAGGAAGTAGAGCCCCAGAACGGTCGGGTTGAGCAGTCGGGCAGTCAGGCCTGTTCCGAACACGGCGGTAGACCAAGATTGCCCATCGATCTGATCGAGGTCCGCCCACTGTCCAATGTCCGCTATGTCCCGGTGAGCCAGCCGGCGAGCGCGCATCATGCCGCGCAGCGCGGGCAGAGCGTCGCGGGCCCGCACGGTACCTCCGCGGACCAGAGTCCCCGGCCGCATTGTGTCGAACGCATGAGAACGACCGCCAAGCAGGACCATCGAACGACCTGACACCGGGACCACTTGATCAGCGAGCCCGGCGACCGACACCAGCTCTGGTATTACGGTGTACCCGGTCGATAGGAACTGGGCACCCCGCTCCATCGGCCCCCCACTTGTTTCCAACGTGGACAGGCGGCCACCCGGTCGAACTTCGGCTTCTAGCACCACAACATCGAGGCCAGCAGATGTGAGGCGGTGTGCGGCTGCTAGCCCGGCGACCCCAGCCCCTACCACCAACGCCTCTGCGTCGTCGTGTTTATCGGCCACCGGCGTCCACCTCCCTGGCGTTGAATAACATGCTTCGACGCGGCCTCAGAATCCAACTCCTCCGGTACCGCTGTAACATCGAGGTCATGCTCCGCTAGCTTTCGCGGAAGTGTCAGCGCAAGTACGGCGGCGACTGCAGCGGCACCGGCGCCAATCCATAGTGCCGCGCTCAAGCCGTCCGCAATGGTCTTCGCGTCGTGGTCTCCGCCGTGGGCGGCAAAGGCGGCGCCTAGGATCGCAATGCCAAGGGTGGTGCCGAGCTGACGGAATGTTGTTCCCACGCCTGCGGCGATACCTTCCCACTCGGCGGGCACCGACTCCAGGATGACCTTAGAAATCTGGCCGAAGAACATGCCAATAGCCACGCCGACGGTCAGCAGACTCGGCAGGATACGTATATAGCTGGCGCCTGGCGCTACGGCCAAGCTGAGCCAACCGAGCCCGATAGCTTGCAGTGCAAGACCCGCGAAAAGCGCTGAAGAAGAGCCGTAGCGCCGGGCAACCAGGCCAGAAAGCGGCGCGACCAGAACTGGCATTGTCGCGGCCGGAACCATCGCCAATCCGGCCTGCATCGGTGTATAACCGAGGGCATTCTGGAAATATTGACTGATCAGGAACAGTGCGCCGAATAGGCCAAAGGTCATCAGTAGGTATAGCACGATCGACGTAGCAAAGGCGCGGCGGCCCATCAGGCGTAGCGGCAGCATCGGCTGTTCCGTCCGGGCCTGCGTGAGAACGAACGACGCCAACAGCGCCACGAACCCGAGGCCAGCGCCCACGATACGCGGATGAGTCCAGCCGAGGTCGTTCCCATTGATAAGCGCGTATAGCAGCATGGCGAACGCGGCACTGCTGAATATCACGCCCAGAACGTCGAACCGGCGGCGCGGGCCGCAGGATTCCTTGATCTTGACCCGGATCAGCGGAAGGATCACCAATCCTACCGGCAGGTTCACGAGGAAGATCCAGTGCCAGGATGCCAAATCCACAAGGACACCACCGACGATGGGCCCAATCGCAATGCCAATGCCGACGATTCCGCTCCACGCTGCTAGGACCATCGCGCGACGTGATCGTGGGGTTGCGTGGGCGATGATTGCCAGCGCTAGCGGGGAAACCATGGCGGCACCCAGTCCTTGCACGGCGCGGGCGCCGATTAGGAGCTGGATTGTCGGTGCCGTGGCTGCGACGCCGGACCCGACGACGAATAGGATGAGCCCGGTGATGAAGACTCGTCGCCTACCGAACCGGTCGCCGGCGGCAGCGCTGGCAAGTTGGAAGACTGCGTAGGTGAGCGTGTAGGCGCTGACAGTCCACTGGAGGCCTTTGATATCCGCACCGAAGGCATGGCCGATCACCGGCAGGGCGGTGACCACCACGAGATTGTCGATGGCCACCATGAAAGCGGACGCCGCAGTGAGCGCGAACGTTGGCGACCAGACGCTTACCCGGTCCTGGTGCTGCGACTTCGTGATCATCACCTGGTTCCACCACGACGAGGCAGCTCTATCGGGTCGTGGGCTTCGATAATCTGCACACGTCCATCTTGACCGGTTCGTAGCTTCCGCATTCGAGCCAGATTGGCGTGTTGAGACGAACGGCCGAAATGCACCAGGTTCCCGAGGACGTGCAGCCCGAGGGGACAGTGTGGTCGGACCGGATTGATCTCACCGTCAAAGAGATAGGCGTCCGCTTTTATCCCTCCACCTTCGGTTACCGCGTCTGGGCTCGGGTAGTCGCGGATCACATCGAACTCTGGGGCAGGAGGCTGGCAGAGACATCTTGAGTGTCCGTCGTATCCACACGACCTCGCCCCGGCGACCGGAAACAGCAACCGCTTCATAGGAGCAGCACCTCCTGATGTATCCGGGATGTGCCTGCGGTGGGTCGTCGTCCACACCCCCCGACCGATGCCAGCACAGCATTCCCGTATTCGACCGACCGGTCGGTCGTTTAGGCGGCTTTGACCGTAGCACGGACTCCTTGGCCCAGGCAATCGCCCTGCAGACCCGTCAGCGCCCCGGTCGTGCCGGCCGCTGCGATCCCCGCGGACTCCCGCCGCCGGCCAGCGCCACAAGTCCGTTGACCCTCGGGCTGTACCCGATCTGCCTAACGACCTCGTGCATGGTTGTGGGTGCCTGGTGGATGGTCTTCCGGCGGTCGGGTCCACTGTGGCGTTTCGTCGTCGTGTCACGGGGTTGCCCGTCGAGGCCATCGCCGAGCTTGTGGCCGAGCTGAATCCGTTGTGGTAGGACCGGCAACAGACCCGGTTGACGGCCCGGACCCGGCAGCGGACGGTCGCTGCCGGCGCCCGCTACCGACTGGTCTTCGTCGACCGGCTGCTGGCCACCCTGGTCTGCCTGCGTCACGGCCGGACCCACGATGTGCTGGCCGCGTGGTTCGGGGTGGATCGCTCCACGATCACTCGGGCGGTGGGCGAGATCCGACCGCTGCTGGCCGAGCGGGGCTGCCGGGTGCCAGGCGGCATGCGGCTACGCACCCTGGCTGACGTGGTTGCCTACCTGGATCATATGCGGGCGCCGGCGTTGATGGACGCCACCGAGATCCGCGTCCGACGTCCCAGCGCCGGCCGGGCCGGCCGACAGCGATTCGTGTCCGGAAAGTCGCGCACCGACGCGATCAAGACCCTGGTCCTCAGCTACACGCAAGGCCGGCTGTTGTTCTGCGGCGTCGCCGCCCGCGGCAGCACCGCCGACATCACCCAAGCTCGCCAGGCCGGCCTGACGAACTGGCTGGCCCACACCGCCGGGGTGCGCATTCTCGCCGACGCCGGCTATCAGGGCCTGGGCGCACAACCGGCGGCCAGGTAATGACCCCGACGCTGCGACATCACAAGAAAGCCCTGGAACGCCCGCCCGGCATCGCGGAACTACGCCATGCCCAGCACCGCGAGCACGCCCGCCGCCGGGCACGCGTCGAACACGCCATCGCCCAGCTGAAGAACTGGCGCAGCCTGACCCGCCACCTCGGCCGCCGCGACAACCTCGACACCACCATCCGCGCCGTCGCCGGCCTACTGTCCGACCACCAACACATCGACCGCGGCAAACCCATCGCCGCCATCACCGCCGCCCCCGCCATGTGACCCCTACCCGGGGCTGGGGGGCCTCCATGCCGCAGGCAACCATGCACGAGGTCGTTAGTCTTACTGGTGGTGATGCCGATGGCTGGCACCTGCCTGGTACCGCTTCGCCGGGTCGGGATCGGCGGCGAGGCGAGCCTCGATCTGTAGCATCAGCTCGGCCGCCCGCCGCCCGGGTGCCGCGCGGCGGGCGGCCGAGCTGTGCCCGGCACCACGGTCGGCCGTGTAGCGGTTCCGTTACTTGTCGCTTACCGCGTCGGCGGCCTGGATGGAGGACCAGAGCGTGTCGTACCAGGGGTCGGCCGGCTGGCTCTTGCCCGTGTCGGCCGGCTTCCCCGCGTCGCGGGTGGCACCCTCGGCGTCGGTGACGACCACGAGCGGGACCTCGCCGGGGCGCACCATGAAGAAGCGCGTGCGGGCCTGGGTCTCGATGTACTTCTTGTCTTTCCAGAGGACCGCCCGCTCGCTCAGGTCGCTGATCTCCTGGCGTTGCTCGGCTTGGGCCTGCTCCATGCGCGCGATGTCAGACCGCTGGGTCAGGAAGACGCGCACCGGGTAGGTGTAGCCGAGCGCGAGCGCGACGAGCACCGCCAGCAGCACGGTGGCGCGGCCGGTGGAGTTGCGCAGCCGCGGCGCGTCGGTGCGGCGGACAGCCGCCCGGCGGGCGGCCCGGCGGTTGGCCCAGCGGCCGGTGTCGGTGCTGTCCTTGGCTTTGGCGCCCCGGGTCACCGGGTGTCCTGTCCGCGCCGGCGCGCCCCGGCGTCGCTGTGCCGGGCGCCGGGCGGGACCTTGCCCGCCCGGCGTAAGCCTTTGCGTCATCACGTCCTCCACGCGCCCCGGGGCCGCCCCGGCAAGGATCTTAGGGCTGTCTCATTTGGTGAGGCGTCGGTAGCAGATCAGGGTGCTGACGATGGTGGCGAAGGCTTCGTAGTGATCGCCTTTGCGGTCGTAGCGGCGGACGAGTCGCCGGTGCCGCATGAGCCAGGACATGCACGATCCGACGATCCACCGGGGGCGGCCCAGGCGGGTGGAGGACTCGACGCCCTTTCGTGCGATCCGTACCGCGATGCCGCGGCGTCGCACCTCGGCGCGTAGGCCACGGCTGTCGTAGGCCTTGTCGGCGTGCAGCTTGTCCGGCCGCCACCGGCGGCGTCCGGCCGGAGTGCGGATCGCGGGCGTGCTGTCGAGCATCGGGAGCAAGAGCCGGCTGTCGTGAACGTTCGCGGCGGTGACCATGACGGCCAGGGCAGACCGGCCCGGTCACAGACGACATGGATCTTGCTGCCCCATTTTGCCTCGGTCCACCGGGCTCGGGCCGGTCAGATCGCCCCCTTTCCGCCCGCACACTGATCGAGTCCACCACGGTCCTGGGCCAGTCGATCCGGGCGTCGGCGCCGAGCCGGTCCAGGGTCGCCTGGTGAAGCCGCAGCCAGAACCCGGACCGAGGGCAATCGCGCACCGGGACACCTGCGGGACTGGTCGTCCCCCGTCCACCTCCATCGACGCGCATCTGAGAACGGCTCGCCAGCGTCATGGCTCTACCTGGCCTCTGGCGGCTGCTCGATGGAGTGGCACGTCTCGTTGCTCGCCGTCGACAACCCCGTCCTACTCCACGACGCCGACGGTTGGGAACCCTCGCGGGGCCAGGGTCCCCACGACGGCCTGCGCCATGCGACCGCATCACTGCCGGCGAGGTCGTTGGTCAGGCGGTGTTGCGGAGGCGGCGAACGATTGTGTCCGGCCGATGGAACTGCGTACTTTCCCACCGCCGTTGTAGGGCGTCGACGAGCTTCTGTTGCATGGTCTCGGTGACGTGGCTGTAGATGCCGCGTACACCGGCGAGGCGGTGACCGAGGCGACGAGCCTGCGCGACCTCGGGAATTTCGTCCTCGATGAGCCAGGTCTTGTGGGTGTGCCGGAGGTCGTGGAAGTGCATACCGGTGAGGATCGGCTCGATGCCCCTGCCGGGGGCACCGCTCACGGCGGGGCTCCAGGCTCTGCGGTTGAAGTTGGAGCGGCGTTGGTAGGCGCCGCGCTCGCCGGGGAACACGGTCGCGTGATGGTGTTCGGTCAAGCCGACGGCGAGCAGGTTGACCAGAAAGCGGGGCAGCATTACGCGGCGTACGGAGTCGTTGGTCTTGGGTGGGCCGAGGAAGAGCTTGCCGTCGACCTCGTGCAAGGCGCCGACCTGGGGGTGGACGTAGATGGTGCCGGCGGTGAGGTCGAGGTTGTCGCGGGACAGTCCGGCGAGTTCGCCCCAGCGCATTCCGGTGTAGGCGGCGGTGAGGATCATCAGGCCGTCGCTGGGGCGGCGTTGGCGGGCGACAATGGCAGCGACCTGCTCGGCGGTGGCGTGGGGACGTTCGGGCTGGATGCCCTTGTGTAGTCGGAGCCCCCGGCAGGGGTTGAAGGGGATGCGCCGGTCTTCGACCGCCTCTTGCAGGACCATCGACAGCACCATGATCACGTCGGCGGTGGAGCGTGGGGCGAGGCGTTGTCCGAGCGTGACCGCGAGGGTTTTGATGTGTTGGCGGCGGATGTCGACCAGGGCGAGGTCGCCCAGGTTGGGCAGGATGTGTATCCGTAGGTGGCTTCGATAGGCCGACCAGGTGGATGGAGCGGCCTGGTGGGTCGCCTGCCAGATGTCGACCCATTCACGCAGCGGGATGCGGCCGTTGCGGGGGTCGATGAAGGTGTCCCGGGCAACGTCGACGTCGATTTCCTTCGCGCGGAGGACCGCGTCGGCGCGGCGGGGGTGGGTGGAGTCGGTGGTGACAGTACCGTCGGGCATGCGGAGCCGGACCCGGAACTTGGTGCCCCGCTTCTCTACCCAGGCCATGGTTACTCCGATCGGTTTGGCTGTTGGTGCGGTCGTGATTGACGCGTCACTTCGCGGGCGGGGGCAAGTCCGGGTCGCGAGGCGGGCGTGGACGTCGGCCCGGGTGCCGGCGGCCGGTGGACGGCTGAGCGGCGGTGGCGATGATGGCGGCGAGGTCGGCTTCGGAGAAGCGCAGGTGCTTGCCGAGGAAGGTGCAGGGGATTTGTCGGCGGCCGGCGCGGCGGCGTAGCCACGATTCCGGGACACGGAGCCGGGCGGCGGCTTCCGCCGGCCTGTACAGGCGCGGGTCCCGGGTGTCCGTCGAAGGGTCTGCGGGGTCGTGCGGGCCGGAGGGGCCGGTGGGTGGCTGGGATCGTCGCGGGTTGGTGGGCATCAGTGGGTTCCTTGCGCTGGTTCGGCTGGCTGGCGGTGATCGGGGTGGGCTCGTCGCGGGAGGGCGGGACCGGACCGGTGGGTGCGGGCCCGCCTCGGTGATGTCTGTTAGGCCCGCTCATGGGCGGCTGGGCCCGTCCGCGTGGCCCGCCTGAGGCCGCCGGAAGATCAACACGTCTTCGTGGATGATCAGGTGCAGTGGGGTGCTGGCAGCGCGGGCCTTGCGCACCCCTTGGAGTTGGAAGAATGATGGGCGGGCGATGAGCTGTCCGTCGCGGACGGCAGCGAGCAGGGCGACGCACCGTTCGGTCGGGGTGAGGCCGGCGCGGATGCCGGCGGCGATGACTGCCGAGGGCAGGTCGACGAGCTGGCCGTTCTTGCGCCACGGTCGTGCGGTGACCACGACAACGCCGCCGGGGCGCAGCAGCACCGCGCAGCCCGCGAGGATCTGCGCGAAGCCGTCGGCGAGGCCGGTCAGGTCCCGATAGGCGAGGTTGCCGCGGTCGGTGCCGTCGTTGTAGGCGTTGTCGAACTTCGCCACCCCGTCCGCGCCCGGGCGGACCAGCCCGTGCACGGTCGGTCCATAGGGCGGCGAAGTGACCACGAGGGCGACCTGCCCGGCGAGGGCGGCGGGCAGCAGCGAGCGCAGCCGGGTGGCGTCGCCGCGGACCACGGACGCCCGGCCGGTGGCACCTTGGGTTTGGGCGTGGGTGACGTTAGCGTCGGCGATGTCGGACCAGCGCGACTCGTACTCCACGCCGATGGCGTCGCGGCCGGCGTGGATGGCCTCGACAAGGGTGGTGCCGATCCCGCACATCGGGTCCAGAACCAGGTCGCCGGGCTGGGTGTAGGCGTCGACGGCGTGCGCGGCGATCGCCGGGAGCATCCGCGCCGGGTGCTTGACTGACTCGGCCACATACCGTCCGCGGCGCTGCACCGGCCCGGTCCGCTGGGCGGTCGCCCACACCGACAGTCCCTGCGTCCCGTCCGACGCCTCATAGCGTGCCGTGGCGTCGCGGTGGCGTCGCTCGTCGGCGCGAGGCAGGCCGCGGGCGCTGTCCCCGCCGGCCGGCTCATCGGGCCTCCGCGGGCTTAAGAAGTCAGCCACGGTGGTCACCGCCCTCCCGCCGTCGCCGAGCGGTGGACGGTGGCGGGGCTGCGCTGAATACGAGGACGTCCGCGTGCACCCGAAGGTGCGCCACCGCCCACTGATGCTCGCTGGCCTGCTGAGCGAGAGTGAGCAGTTCCTCGTCACTGACGTGATAGACGAACGTGTCGGCGTTGGTGTCGGCGGCGACCGCGACGATGTGCTGCAGGTAGCCCAGACCGACTGCTGCGGCAGCGGTGGCGATGGGGGTGAAGTCCTCCGGTTCGACCGCACTGGCGGCGGTGACGATGAGGACGAGGCAGCCGCCGGGGCGCAGCAGTCGCGCGCAGGCGCTCAGCAGCCACGCCAGGCGGACCCTGTTGGTCGCGTCGGCGGGGTCGAGGGGCCAGCAGGCTACGACCAGGCTGGTCGGCGGCTGCGGTGACGTGCCCTCGCGGGCCGGGGTGGCCGAGTCGGCCGGCAGGCCGGGGTCGGGGTCGGGGTCGGTGAGGTCGTCGCCGAACCAGACGCGCATGTCTGGCAGGTCGCTGTCGTCGTCGGGCAGTGGGGTCGGGTCGGGGCGGGTCGACGGGGTGGCCGCTGTGATGATCAGGCTGGAGGCGTCGGTGAACCAGCCTGGGTGGTGCTGGCGGCCGCCTGCGGCGCAGACGGCGGCCAGGGCGTGGTCGCCGGTGAGGTCGACGACGACCTCGCCGGGGCGGCTGTAGGCGGCGACGAGCCGGTAGGCGAGCCGGGCTCCGATGCGGTGCCCGGCGTCCGCGGCGGTGCGGGCGGTGCGCCACACGGTGACCGGCACCGGCGGGTCGCCGGCGACCAGGTCGATCAGTGTCGGGTCGACGCTCTGCGGGTCGACCGGGCGGGCAGGGTCTTGGTGGTGCTGCGGCGGGTGCTCACTCATGTGGTGTCGGCTCCGCGCCGCGCTGTGGTGCGCTGACGCCCTCAAACCGGCGTCTGTCAGCTGCGACGGACATCCCCTGGTCTGGCAGACGTCTGACAGTGCTGTTCGCCGAGCACCGTCACGGTCCGCAAGGCAGGCCGCCCCTGGCGCTGTCAGAGCGGCGCCGCCCGCCGTGGTCGTCGCTGCCGGCACGGCATGACGAAGATTCGTGGCCATGTCGCCGGCGGCTGTCGATGACATCAGCGTGTGGCCGGCACTGCCAGGCCGGCACCGCGCTGTGACAGGACTCGCGTGTCCGCCCTAGGCGGTGTCTTCAAAGGCTCCAGCCATTGCAGTAGCGCGGCGATGGTGACCGTGGCCTGGTACGACGTGGCGGTCTTGTCGTAGCGGGTGGCGACACTGCGGCACTGCTTGACGGTTGAAGCAGCGCTCGACGACGTTGCGGCGCTTGTAGAGGTGCTTGTCGAACACCGGTGGCCGGCCGCCCCGGTAGCCTCGCCGACGGCGGTTGGCCTGCTGGTCTGCGCGTTCGGGGATGGTGTGCCCAATGCCTCGCCGGCGCAGCTCGGCGCGGATGGCCTTCGAGCTGTAGCCCTTGTCGGCGATAACGTGGTCCGGGCGGACCCGAGGGCGGCGGGACCTGAGCGCTCGACACGGATGGCAGTCATGACGTGGGTGAAGCGGGCGCAGTCGTTGACGTTGCCACCGGAGAGCACGAAGGCGAGGGTCCGTCCGAGTCCGTCGCAGGCGAGGTGAATTTTGGTGGTCAGTCCACCTCGAGATCGACCGAGGGCGTGATCTTGTGGTTCGTCCGTTTCTCGGCGCCCCCTTTAGCGCCGGCGGCGTGCTGGTGGGCTCGCACGATCGTGGAGTCGACCGACACCAGCCAGTCGATGTCCCCAACGGCGTCCGCGTCGGCCTGCACCCCGGCGAGCATCCGCTCGAACGTGCCGTCTAGAGCCCACCTGCGGAAACGGGTGTAGATCGACTGCCAGGACCCGTACCGGGCGGGCAAGTCCCGCCAGGCCGCTCCCGCCCGAATCTTCCACACGATCCCGTTGAGCACCCGCCGGTCATCGACCCGCAGCCGGCCACCGGTCACCATCGACGGCAGGTACCTCGACAGCGCATCCCACTCGACGTCAGACAGCTCGTAGCGACGACCCACGCGCTACATCATCCGACACCAAGATCCTTTGAAGACACTCCCTAGGGCGGCGGCGGTGACGGCGCCCTGGGGCCGTGTCATCCGGCCGGTGTCGCTGTCAGATCGTGGTCGGCCGCCGCCGGAGTACTCGGTGGCCGGCAGGATGCCACGGCGGCGCTGTCAGAAGCGGCGCCTGACAGCGGGCCCATGCCAGGCACCGGTGTGACGGCACGGCGGTTTGTCAGACGCTGTCAGACGCCTGCGGCGAGCTCGGACAGGATGTCAGTCACGGCGGCGTGGCGTCGTCGTGGGCGACGTCCCAGTGTCAACGCGCAGGTCGCGATGCGTTTGTCAGACCGCTGTCAGGGGTCGGTGTCTGTTGTCATCGCGTGTTGTGAGGCCGGCGCGCCGGCGCGGGCGCGGTGTCATCCGGACCTGGCCTGGGCTGTCAGAGGTCTGTGAGGTCGCCGTGGCGCAATCGGGGTCCATCGCGCCAGGTGTGACACACCGCCTCGGCGTGTCATCGACGACCTTTCCGAGATGGAGTGTGTGGACATGATTGGGTCCCGCCCGGACTGGCCTGATTCGCCGCTGGACGCCGTTGACGCCGCCTTCGCGGCGCTGACGTGCGACCCCGACCCGATGACACTCGATTTGGACACCCTCGGACCTGACACCGGCCTACCGGGCGGTGTCATGGCACTCCCGGCGCTGCGGGACTGGCTGCTGCGTCACCCACGCGCCTACACGGCGCGTGACGCCGTGTGGCGGCACCTGGTCCGCCGCGCCCGCCTCGACGGCCCGTCCTGGGTCATCGCGGCGGTGGCGATGGCGATGCCCGCCCTGCGCCGCCACGCCGGCCGGCTGCACACCGGCTGGTCCGGTGACGCCGCCGACCTCGACGCCGAGATCCTCACCGGCTTCCTCACCGCACTGCGTGACCGCGTCGACCTGGCCAGACCCGCCCCGTACGCGGCATTGTGCATGGCCGCCTGGCGGGCCGGGTACCAGCTGCGCCAGCGCACCGGAACCACGGTGCCGGTGCAGGACGTCGACCACGTCACCGGCCCTCGCACCCCGCACGTCCCCTACGGCCACCCCGACCTGCTCGTTCGCCGCGCCGCGCGTCTCGGCCTGCTCGAGCACACCGACCTCGACCCCTACATCGACCTGCGACTGGGCCGCCGCGCGATCGAACCCATCGCCGCCCGAATGGGCATCACCGTCGACGCGCTGCGAAAGCGCATGAACGGCATTGACGCGCGCCTCGCCGACGCCCTCGCCAAGGGGCTACTCAGCAGCGTTGTGTCCCCGAAGGCCCGCGCGTACCTACAGGTCCAGTCCGCACACCGCACGCGCACACGTACTGGCCGTGCCACCAGCGGTGCGGGCCAACCGTCGTCTTCGGCGTCCGCCGTCGCCTGACCCGTGTGGGTCGCGCCGCGGGGTCCGACCGTGCCGGCCGGGCCCCGTCACTGGTCTCCGCCGACGTGCATGTCCGCCGAACCAGGGAGGCACCGGACGGCTGGTGTTGACCGCATCCCCACGGCCAGCACGGCAACCGTGCGATCTTCTCCGCGCCACGTGCCGGTCACAGGTAGTACTCTCCCGACTGCCAGGCAGGGTGCCTCTCGCGTGCCTGTCCTACGCGGTTTCCGTCTCTGCACGCCGGCCCAGCTGGTCATGTGACTGCTTTCCCGCGGAGCCGCCACGGTCATGAGGCACCAGCGTGGCGGGGCCTGGTTGATTTGGTACGTCACGGTTTTGACCGCCGGGAGAGCCATCCTCCCCCTGGTTCATGGCGGTGGCCGAGGGCATCGGCGGTGCCGCGAGGACAAGGGCGACGAGCAGCAGGGTCGCCAAAACGAGTTCGACGAAGACCGCCGCAACTATGATCAGTGGGGCGGGTTCTCGCCACCAGTGATCGCTCACGCTGGCGATGACGCCGGCAAGCACCGGGGTCAGCAGGCCATACGTGAGCATCCCGTACACCACGAACGTCAAAGACCTGACGCGCGAGTTTCGGGTCTTGCTCTCTACCGCATGCGGATGCGATTTGCGTCGCCGCCACCGGGCAAAGACCAGGACAGCGATCCTCACCAAGACCGCCACTGGCACGGCCCATACCGCCCATATCCAGACGGTGCTTGGCGCGTCCGCTAAGACAAGTCGCAGGTACCGGTCTGCCGTCATCGCCAAAAGCAGGCTGATTCCCACTGTCACGCCATAGACCATCCCGGCTGCGATGCGCGGCAGGTTGACGATCGCTGGGTCCCGCTGCGCCGCTTGGGTCCGCTGGTCCGTGGCCGTCTGCGCCTGCGCGTCCTTGTGTGACTGTTGGGTTGTCTCGTCTGTGCTTGCATTCTTTGGCGGTAGTTGCTCGGCGTGGGCGTCGAGGTGGGCTGCCAGCAGCCAGCAGATGCTGGACACGACGCCGGCGGCGCCGACGCCGAGCATGCCGCTGGCGAACATCCCGTCGGTCCAGACTCGGGCGCATTCGCCGTCGTTTCCGCTGCCGGTGACGTGGCTGAAGAGGTAGCTGTCGAAGCCGAGCACGATGAATGTCGGGCTCAGCACCGCCAACGCCTGGGTGTATCGACCGCCCCGCATGGCGAACAGCATCACGATGCCGGTGAAGACGAAACCGGCGAGGACGCCTGCGAACTGGGAGTTGGTGGAGGCCGAGGTGATGATGCTCCAACCATGACTTGCGCAAGCTTCGGCTGGATTCATACGGACAGGATCACGAACGAGACTCCCGGGGAGTAGTTGCCTGACCGCTACCTGACAGCCCACTTGGCCGCCTGCCCGCCAGCGGACGAACCTTCGTCGCTGCAAGGCCGTCTGACCGGTGTCAGACATCGTTGCTGCTGTCAGACCCGAGTCAGGTGCTGGGGTGTCCGCCCGAGCTGACAGACGCCGGTTTGAGTGTGCGGAAGTTCCCGTGGTGCGCTGCCGAAGGCGCTGCGGCTTCCGTTCCGCCGCTGGGTCCCGAGGTTGGGGCTGACGCGAGTCGGGCGCCTCGGGTGCCGCGCTGTTTCTGGTGCGCTGACACTCACCGATACCCGCCACACCCGACAGGGAGGACGTGCTCCTCCCGAGGGCCTGTCGCGGCTCGCTGACGCCCTGCCTACGGTGCCCGGCGGCGGCCCCCGTGACCACCGTTTCGACGCCCCCACCCCTCGCATCGACGAGGGGTGGGGGCCGGAGGTGAACCCGCCCGTGTACCGCATCCCCGCACGTCTTCGTGCCCTCACCCGCTCCCCCGGCGTCCGCCGCGCCGCCGCACTGACGGCCACCGTGCTCCTGGTGGTGGCGGCGCCGGCCGCCGCGCACGCCGACCCCGCTTCGTCGGAGGTGGTGGCAGCGAACTCCCTGCCGGTCGTCATCAACAACCTGCAGACGTGGCTGATCGGCATCCTCGCCGCCCTGGCCACCCTGTTCCTCGTCCTGGCCGGGGTCTATTGGGCGACCGCCGGCGGTGACCCCGCTCAGGTCGAGCGGGCCAAGGCCGCGCTGCGCAACGCCCTGGTCGGGTACGGCCTTGCCGTCCTCGCACCTGTCTTGTTGCAGGTCGTCCGCGGCATCGTCGGAGGCTGATCATGGGTTGGCTGTTCGATCAGATCCTGGATTGGCTGGCGGCGGCGATCCTCGCGACCTTGGACGCGCTGATCGGGGTGATCAGCAGTGCGTTGCTGGTCACGCCGAAGGTCACCGCCCTGCCGCAGGTGCAGGCGCTGACCGGCCGTTCGATCCTCGTCGTCGACACCGTCTTCGTCCTGGCTTTCGTTGCCGCCGGGGTGCTCACCATGACCTCCGGCGGTGACGAGCGTTCCCGCTACACCGTCAAGGACCTCATTCCGAGGCTGATCGTGGGGTTCGTCGCCGCGCACTTCTCCCAGTTGTGGTGTGGCATGCTCATCGACCTCGCCAACGCCCTCACCAGCGCCCTCACCACCGACGATGGGGACAGTGCGGGAGCGCTGCGGGCGGTCAAGACCCACGTCGCCGCGGGGCAGGACAAGACAGCGGTGCTGCTGTTCGTGGTGTGCGTGGCGATCATCGCGGTGCTTCTCGCCGGTACGGCGTTCAGCGTGATCGTCCGCTTCGCCGTCGTGCTCGTCCTGACCGCCTTCGCCCCCCTGGCGCTGGCGTGTCACGCGCTGCCGCACACCGACGCGCTCGCCCGCCTGTGGTGGAAGTCGTACGCCGGGGTGCTGGCGGTGCCGGTGGTGCAGGGCTTCACCCTCTACGCCGGGCAGTGGATGCTCACCGACCCGCACCATCTGCTGCCCGTGCTGGGCCTGCCGGTGGAGCCGGGCGGCGTGATCAACCTGTTCGTGGTGATGGTCATGCTCTGGACCACCCTGCGGGTGCCCACCTTGATGCGCCGCTTCGTCTCCGCCGGCACCGGCGGCGGTGCGAACATGATCGGCGCCGCGGCACGGGTGATCGTCGTGCAGCAGGTCACCCGCGCGGTTCCCGGCCTCGGCCGCGGCCTGAAGGCGGTGGGCCGATGACCTCCCGCGATCGGATGGAGGTGGGGCGGGCGCGGATGCCCGCCGATGTTGACGCCCCCGACAAGGTCGCCTACGGCCTGACGTTTCGGCAGCTGGCCGTCCTCGCCGTCGCCGCCCTCGCCTTCTACGGCGCCTGGCAGGCCCTGCACCGGGTCGTGCCGGCGCCGGTTCTCGTCGGCGCCGCCGTGATCCTCGGCGGGCTCGTCTTCGGCATCGCGGTCGGCCGGCGCGACGGCCTGCCCCTGGACGTGTGGCTGCTCGCCGCCGTGCGCCACGCGCGGGCACCGCAAGCGTTGTCGACCACGGACACCACGTCGAAGACCCCCAACTGGGTGCAGGCCCCACCGTCGAAGGTGATGCTGCCGGCGCCGTTGACGCTGCCCGCCGACGCGATCGACGACAGCGGGGAGATCTGCCTCGGTGGGGCGAGGGCGGCGATGGTCGCCGCTACGAACGTCAACCTCGCCCTGCGCACCGCCGACGAGCAGGCTGCCTTGGTCGACACGTTCGGCCGCTGGCTCAACAGCCTGTCGACACCGACGCAGATCGTGGTGTCTGCGCAGCCGGTGGACCTGCACTCCCACGCCCGGACGCTCGCCGCGGCGGCGGGCGGACTGGGGCATCCAGCTTTGGGCGACGCGGCCGCAGATCACGCCCGGTTCCTCGACGAACTCGCCACCCGCCGAGATCCGCTGCGCCGGCAGGTCCTCATCGTCACCCGCACCACCACGGCGGGCGAGCACGCGGCGCGGCGCCGCGCTGACGACACCGTCCGCGCATTGTCCGCTCTCGGTGTCACCACCCGCGCCCTCGATGGGGCGGCGGTCACCGCGGCGATCGCCGCCGCCGCCGACCCGTACCGGCCCGCCCGCCCGGGCGGGCTGGCCGCCCCCGACACCGTCATCACCGCCTCAACACCCCGCGAGCCCGGCCCGCCCGGAAGGAGCCGACAGACATGAGACTGCCCTACCAATCCCGCCCCATCGAGCAGCGCCGGCGGACGCGCGGGGTGGCGGCGAGCGTCGCCCCGGCCGCGGTGGAGGTGACCCCGCGGATGCTGCGCGTCGGCGATGGCTACGCCGCCACTCTCGTGGTGACCGGCTACCCGGCCGAGGTCGGTCCCGCCTGGCTGGAACCGCTGCTGTCCTGGCCGGGCCGCCTCGACCTGGCCCTGCATATCGACCCGCTGCCGGCCCCGCTCGCCGCCTCCCGGTTACGCAACCAGCGTGCCCGCTTCGAGTCGTCGCGACGCGCGGACGCCGACGCGGGGAAGCTGGCCGACCCCTATGTGGAGGCGGCGGCCGAGGACGCCGCCGACCTCGCGCACCGCCTCGCCCGCGGTGTCGCGAAGCTGTTCCGCGTCGGCCTCTACCTGACCGTGCACGCCCGCAGCGAAGACGAACTCCTCGAAGCATGCGCGCAGGTGAAAGCCGCTGCCGCGTCCACGCTGATCGAGGTGCAGCCGGCCACCTGGCGCCACCTCGCCGGGTGGACCACCAGCCTGCCGCTGGCCACTGACTCGCTGCAGATGCGCCGCACCATGGACACCGCCGCGCTCGCCGCGGCGTTCCCCCTCGCCTCCGCCGACCTGCCCGCGCCGCTGCCCGGCGACCCGCCCGCCGAAGGCGGCGTGCTGTACGGGGTCAATCCCGACTCGCAGGGCATCGTGTGGTGGGACCGGTGGGCGCAGGAAAACCACAACTCTGTGGTGCTGGCCCGATCGGGCGCCGGCAAGTCGTACTTCGTCAAGTTGGAGATCCTGCGCAACCTCTACCAGCAGGTGCAGATCTCGGTCATCGACCCCGAAGACGAGTACCTGCGCCTGGCCGATGCGGTCGGCGGATCGGTGCTCCGGCTGGGGGTGGCCGGGGTGAAGGTCAACCCGTTCGACCTGCCCGCCGGGGACACGCGCCCCGACGTGCTCACCCGGCGCGGGCTGTTCCTGCACACCCTCATCAGCGTGCTGTTGGGTCAGCAGCCGTCCGCGGCGGAGCGGGCCGCGCTGGACCGGGCGATCCTCGCCACCTACCGCAGTGCGGGCATCACCGCGGATCCGGCCACCCATCACCGCCCCGCACCCCTCCTACGGGATCTCGCTGCCTGCCTGCACGGCGACGGCGATCCGGCGGCCGCGCAGCTGGCCGCCCGCCTTGCCCCCTGGGTGCAGGGGTCGTTCTCGGAGCTGTTCGACGGGCCTAGCACCACCCGCGCCGACGGGCACCTGGTGGTGTGGTCGCTGCGGCACCTGCCCGACGAGCTGCGCACCGTCGGCACGCTGCTCGCGTTGGATGCGATCTGGCGGCAGGTCGACGCCCCCGGCCGAGCCGGGCTGGCCGTGCGGCGGCTGGTGGTGGTGGACGAGGCGTGGCTGCTGATGCGCGACGGCGAGGGCGCTCGGTTCCTGTTCCGCATGTCCAAGGCCGCCCGCAAGCGCAACGCCGGCCTGACCGTGATCACCCAGGACGTCGCCGACGTCCTCGGCACCGACCTCGGGCAGGCCGTCGTAGCGAACGCCGCCACCCAGGTGCTGCTCAAGCAGGCGCCGCAGGCCATCGACGCCGTCGGCGACGCGTTCGGCCTCACCGCGGGCGAGCGGCGGCTGCTGCTCGCGGCGCGGGTCGGCACCGGCCTGCTGATCTCCGGCACCAACCGGAGCAGCTTCGAGGCCATCGCCTCCGACGCCGAGCACCTGCTCTGCACGACAAGCCCCGGCGACCTCGCCGACCTCGACGACGAGGGAGACGACCTGTGACCCCCCACGCCATCGCCATCGCCATCGCGGCTCTCCAACCACCCACGCCGGCGCCCAGCCCAACCGGGCCGGGCGTCGGCGTTGTCGTACCACCGGCCGACCCGACCCGCCGGGTCCTCGACACGGCAGCCTGGGCGGGGCAGCGGCCGTCGCTGCTCGCCGTGGCCGCCGCTGCCCTGCTCGCCGTCGCCGGCGGGCGTAACCTCCTCGCGCTGTGGCGGCACCGCCGGCACGGCGACGGCGCCCGTCTCGTGACGATCGCCCCGCCACCCGAGGTCGACCCGCACAGCGCGCAGGCGTTGTGGGCGAACCTCGCCGGCACCCTCACCCCCTCCCGACGCCGCCGCTGGATCTACGGCAGCCCGCACGTGGTGTGGCAGTACACCTGGACCGGCCGGCGACTGTTGATCTCCATGTGGGTGCCCGGCACGGTGCCACCCGGCTCGGTCGAGGCAGCCGTCCGCGCCGCGTGGCCCGGCGCCATATGCACGACAGACGACGCTCCCGGCGCGCCGATCCCACTCGGCGCGGCGGCGGCGGTGGGAGGGCATCTGCTTCCCACCGCCGCGGAATGGCTGCCCCTGCACACCGACCACGACAGCGACCCGCTGCGGGCGCTGATGTCCGCCGGCTCCGGGCTTCGAGCGGACGAGCACGCCTGCGTGCAGGTCCTCGCCCGCCCCGCCACAGCCCGCCGCGCCCTCCGCGCCCGGCGGGCCGCCGCGCGGCTGCGCGACGGCAAGACCGCCATCCCCGCCGTCAACCCGGCCGCGCCGCTGCTCTGGCTCATCGAGCTGTTCCTGCCCGCACGCACCGCCGGCACCACCCGGCCCGCCGCCGTACGCCGGCGGGACCCGGGAGTGGAACGCGACGTGCGCGCGATCCTCGACAAGTGCACCCACCCGCTGTGGGATACCGCGATCCGCTACGCCGTCGCCAAGGACAGCCAGCGCGCCACCACCGACCCGCGGCCCCGGCTGCGGGGCATCGCCGACACCATCGCCTCGTCCTTCGCCGTGTACTCCGGCCGTAACCGCCTCACCCACCGGGCCCGCATGTCGGCACCCGCCGCCGTGCTGGCATCCCGGCGACTCGGCGCCGGGTTCCTCACCTCCACGCCCGAGCTGGCAGCGCTCGCCGCGCTGCCGCGGGACCTGGCAGTGCCCGGCCTTGACCGGGCCCGGGCCAAGTCCATGCCCACTCCCGTCGCCGTGCCCACCGGTGGGCGCGGCACGAAGGTGATCGGCGACGCGCAGGTCGGCGGTCACGGCGTCGCCCTGTCCGTTCCCGACGCCCGCTACCACCTGCACGTGGTCGGCTCCACCGGCAGCGGGAAGACCACGCTGCTGGTCAACATGGCCGTCGACGACATCAAGGCCGGCCGCGGCACCGTCGTCATCGATCCGCACGGCGACATGGTCCTCGACATCCTCGACCGGCTCCCCGCGTCCGTCGCCGACCGCCTCGTCATCTTCGACCCGGACCAACCGAACCCGCCGAACATCAACCCGCTCGCCGGCGACGACCCCGACCTGGTCGTGGACAACCTCGTGTCGATCTTCGGGAACATCTTCGCCAAAGCTTGGGGACCACGAATGGATGACGTGATGCGGGTGGCCTGCCTGACCCTGCTGCGCCACGCCAACGTCACCCTGCAACACATCCCACCCCTGCTGAACTCGGCGCAGTTCCGCTCGGCGATGACCGTCCACCTCGACGACCCGGCCGGGCTGGCGGGGTTCTGGCAGTGGTACGACGAGCTCAACCCCGGCCTGCGCTCGCAGGTCATCGGCCCGGTCCTGGCCCGGCTGCGGGCGTTCCTGCTGCGCGACTTCGTCAAACGCACCATGCGCTACCCGACATCCAGCTTCGACATGGGCAAGGTCCTCGACGGCGGCGCCCTACTCGTCCGGATCCCCAAGGGCCAATTGGGTGAGGACACCAGCAAACTGCTCGGTTCCCTGGTCCTGGCGCAGGTGTGGCAAGCCGCCACCGCCCGCGCGAAGGTCGCCCCGGAGAAGCGGCGGGACGCCACCCTGATCATCGACGAGGCGCAGAACTTCCTGACCCTGGCCAACAGCCTCGACACGATGCTCGCCGAAGCCCGCAAATACCGGCTGTCCCTGGTGCTGTCCCACCAAGACCTCGCGCAGTTCCCCAAGGACCTGCTCGCCGCGGCGTCGGCGAACGCCCGCAACAAGATCTACTTCTCGTGCGCGCCCGAGGACGCCCGCGTTCTGGCCCGGCACACCCTGCCGGAGCTCGACGAGCACGACCTGACCCACCTCGACGCCTACACCGCCGCCGCCCGCCTCATCGTGGACGGCCGGCAACTACCTGCGTTCACGCTGCGCACCCGCCCACCAAAGCCGGTCATGGGTGAGGCCACCGCGATCCGGGAGACGGTCGCACGCGGCGTCAAGGCCCAGAACAGCAGCGCCATCGACGCTCTCGTCGAGCGTTGGTCCCAGGCCCGCGACGACACAGGCGGGAGGGCCCGGGGCGGCAAGGGCCGCTCCTGACGGGCCCAGAAGCCGAGATAGGAACGCGACGCTGGCGCGTCAGCGTCTGTCAGCGTCACAAGATCGACCCTGCTCTGCACCTTCGGTCAGCTCTTCGTCGCCTCTTCACCACCGGTCAGCCCGTGCTGCGGGAAGGATGCCGCGGCGCGGGCCTGTCAGTGCTGCACAGCCGACGTGACCGGCCACGGTCAGGGCGGTCACTGATTCCAGACACCCCTCCCCTGGGAGGGGCCCCTCCTGCTTGCCCTGAAAGGGAACCGCATGTCCTCCGCACTCCCCAATCCGCAGCCTCCTGACTCCACCGAGCCCCCGCCCGAGCCCGTCGCACCCGTGCGCTCAATATCGTCTCGGCGTCTGTCCCGCCAGGAACGGCTCGAGCTTCTGCGGCGGCTGACCCTGCGCGACCGTGAGCTGCTCGCCTGGCTCGCCGAGCACTACCTGCTGTCCACCGACCAGATCGCCCAAGCCCTGTTCCCCTCCCGGCGAGCGGCGCTGCTGCGCCTGGCCACGCTGCGTTCCATCGAGGCGGTCACCCGGTTCGTCGACGTCACCACCGGCACCAGCCAGCACCTCTACGCCCTCGGACCCCTCGGCGCCGTCCTGCACCCCACCGCCTACACCGACCCCGACCGGCCCGCCGCGCGGCCGCCGCGCAGCAACGTCGAGCGCACCGAACGCATCGTCGGCAGCTCGAAACTGCGCCACCTGCTCGGCGTCAATCAACTCTTCGTCGACCTGCACGCCTGCACCCGCACCGACCCGAACACCCGGCTGCTGCGCTGGTGGTCCGAGCAGCACGCGACCGCCGCCTACGCCGCCGCCGACATCCGCCCCGATGCCCACGGCGTCTGGTCCGCCGGCGCCCGCACTGTCGGGTTCTTCCTCGAACACGACAACAACACCGAAAACCTGGGCAGGGTGCTGCGCAAGCTGCGCGCCTACGAACGCCTCGCCGAGTTCGGACCCCGCTACCCCGTGCTGCTGCGCGTGCGCGGCCGCCGCCGGGAGGCGAATCTCCTGCGCGCCCTGGCCGGTCTGCCCAGCGCCATGCCCGTCGCCACCGGCGTCCACGGCGAGCACCCCGCCGGCCCGGCCTGGACCCTGACCACTGACCCCGGGCTACGCCGCTGGCTGCACGAGCTGCCCAGCGACCACGGCCCCGACAACGCCGCCACCAACCCGCACCGCTTCACCGACCCCGACACCGACGACTGATCCTGGGTGTCGCTAGCCGCCCGCCCCTGTCTGACGGCGCAGGCCACGACCCGTCTCGCGGCGCGCGGCGAGTGGCGGTGCAGGTGCGGCTGTTAGACGGGGCCTCGCCCTGACAGATCCGTCGACTCCGACAGGCGACGACCCCGACACCGCACCGGCCGGACCGAGCGGCTGACAGTGCTGGTCAAGGCCGGTCTCCCCCCACGAGGCGGACGACCGGCGCTGACAGAGCCTCCCGCTACCGTTTGCGGCAACACCACACCCCACACAGCGCTTCACCCGGTTCGGTCCCACTGCAAGGGATCTCCCCGCCGCACCCCAGCGGTATGCGACGCTCACCCGCCTCTGGCCGGTCGGCACGCGCCCCACGCGGCGAGATCCTGACAGTCGCACCAACCACCACTCCACGTCCTGCGCGCCTTGACCCGACCCATGCACCCGGTGGGCCGGTCAGTCCTGCGTGCCCACACGCACCCAGTCTGAGGAAGGACCGTGCTTATGTCCGCTGTCAACGGCACCCCGCTAACCCGCCACGGCAGCCGCGTGCCCGCCATCCCGCCACGACCCGCCGCCACGAAGGCCACCCCGGCACCCCAGCCGGCCCGTGCCCGAGCCACCACCACCGCGTCGCGGCCGACCGTCACGCCGGTGCCGAGCATCAACACGATGATCGTGTGCCTGCCCGACGAGCTGCCGGCCGAGGCGCTCACCAGCCAGCACCTCGCCACCCACTTCGGGGTCACCGGCACCCTGACGGCCCTGTTCTGGGCGGCACCGCGGCTGCGGCTGTGGCAACGCCAGCAGATGATCGGCCTGCGCAGGGGCCGCCCCGCGCCGTGTGCGGGCGGGCCGGTGCGGCTTCTCGACCTGCCCGGCATGCGCCACGCCGCCGCCGTCGGCGCCGGCATCCGCCATCAGATCTGGCAGCAGGTCGTGCACGGCACTCGAGCGGCGATCCCCTGGCCGGTGTTCGCCACCCGGCATCTCAGCGAACCCGACCGCTACCCCTACGACACCGCCGTGGCCGACTTCCACGCGCAGCCCCGCGTCAACGCCATGCGCATGCACGCCGCCGCCACCCCCGGCCCGGGCCAGCCCGCCGTGGGTGAGCTGGAGATGTACCAGGCAGGCCAGATGGCATACCAGCACTACCGCGCTGCCAGCGCCGTCGCCGGTGACGCCCTGCTCACCGTCGACGGCCGCGAACTGGCACCGGCCAGCGACGCCCTCGCCCACCGGGTGACCTACCTGGAGCAGGCCCTGGCCCACCTCGACTCCGTCGACGCGGACCAGCGGCTACTCGCGGTCGCCCTGTAACACCCCTAGGCGGCAAGCCGGACGGACGAAAAGCCCTGATCCCTGCCCCAGGGACACCAGCCACGTCGTCCAGCCGCCGCGTCCGCCCAGACGCAAACCCCTCAACACCAGGAGGTATCCACTGATGAGATCACGACAGCGCGCCGGCGCCATCCGCGCGGCGCTCACCGCCATCGAAGACGACGCCGACAGCCGAGGCTGGGACAACCTGCCCGCCCTGCTCGGTCTGTTCGACGCCACCACCCACCGCCAAGAGCCCCGCCTCGAGATCGACGAACTCGCCGTCGACCCCGCGTTCTGGTGGCTGCACGCGCAGACCGTTCCCGGCATGCGGCTGCCGTACTGGGTCGGCCTGAAGACCCTCACCGCCCGCCTCACCGCCGCCGACGCCCAGCCCTGGCTGGCACGGTGGGCGCACGCCGGGCAGCGGCGCCTCATCGGGCTGGCGTTCCTGGCCGAGGGCCTCGACACCAGCGACAGCGGCCGCCGCGACGCCGCCGCACACGGTCTTCCCGACGACCCGGACGGGGTGCCGGTGCGGGCGCTGACCGCCTGCGACATCGACGGTCGGCACTACCAGATCCTGCGGCTGCGCGGCACCGCCACCACCACGACCGTCGTGCTGGACGACCCGCCGGCCCGGGTGCGGGCCACCGTCATCCCGGCCTGCCTGCACCGCCTGCTCACCGCCGCACGCGCCTGACCGCGAGTCGACCACGAGGGGCGCCAACACTCGCCTCCGCGGTCGGGGCTGACCCGCCGGACGTCCAGGTAGACGCCTACGGTCTCGCCGCGTCCGCGTCGGCGGAAACCCACCCGTACGCGGCCCCTGTGGGGCATCTGTCTCATGCCACCGGCCCCAGCCATCCGCCGGACGCCGCCATTGTCTGCGGCCTCGGCTCGCGTCGGTGTGCGCCCGCGTCAGCGTCCGGCCGGACCGACCCCACGACCCGCCGCGTGGCGTGCAGGCCCCCCGGCCGGGCGCCCCGGGCCGGGGGGCCGCACCGAGCCCGGCCAGCACCAGGCCGTCCTTTCCTCTTCCACCCCCTATCTCGACTGATCGGGAGGCCCACCTGTCATGTCCAAACGACTGTGGTTCCGCGTCGAGGACGTGCTACCCCTGGCAGAACACGCCCTCGCCTGCCCTACTCACCGCCTCACCCGTACCCAACTGGCCGCAGGCAAGTCCAACGGCCCGGCGTTGACGCTCACCCGCACCGGTGCCCGCGGGGTGCTGCGGTCCAACGGCGTCCCGGCCTGGCACACCCCACAGGGCGACGAGCAGGTCGCCGTCAGCACCTTCTGGCGCCCCAGCGGCCCCAGTTCGGGCAACGAGCCGGCAGATGACGTCTACCTGCCTGTCGGGCCCGCGGGTCCGGCCGGTCGGCGGGTGATCGACGTCCTGCGCGCCGGACGCGACCTCGAGCAGCCGTGGCTGGCCATCACACCCAGCAGCAGGCACGGCGACCCTCTCGACGTCACGTACGTTCAGGTCCTTGACCGGCGCGCGGACGTTGCCCCGCTCGGCGTGCTCTGGCGACCCGCCATGGTCACCTCACCGCAGGTCGCCGGCCGGTCCTATCCCGCGCTGGTGGCCGACGGCTACAGCACCGACGTTGGCGGCCTGATCTGCCGCTTCGACCCGCACACCGCCCGGCTCATCGCCTCTGACCTTGGCGGCGGGTGGCGGCTGGGCACCATGCCCGGGGAGTACCCGCTGCTGCGCTTCACCGGCGGCACCCTTCTGCTGCTCGAGGAACGCGACACCGGCGGTGAGACCCTCCTCGACGTCGACGACCGCTGCTACCCCGACCGGGACGGCTACTACAGCATCGGCGCCTACCGGTGGCTCTGGCACACCGACACCACCTCGGCGCTCCCTCTGCGCGCCCGGCTGCGCCTGCACCTGGCCGCCTTGGCCGCGCGTACCCGCGCGGTCACCGCCACCCGCCGGCAGCGTCCACGGACCGCTCCCGCCGCGCCCCCGCTCTAGAACCGGCCGCTCGACTTGATCAGCGCCACGTTCGAAGCGTGGATCAGTGCTGACCTCCACAACCGGAAAGGAATGCCCATGACCGACACACCGGGGCCAACGCCGGCGCACACCACGTGCAAGGTCCTCGCCGCGCTCGGCGAACTTGGAGAAGCCACCGCGTCGGCGGTGGCTGAGCGCGCCGGCCTCGGCTACTCCACCACCACGGCGAAGCTGCGCGCCTGGGAGCAGACCGGGCAGACCGAGAAGCTGCCCGCCGACGGCAACCGCACCGTGTGGCGGCTGACCGCCGCCGGCCGCACCACCACCGCCACCTCGGGCCTGCCACCCTTGCCAGACGCGGTGGCCGACACACCCGTGGACGAGCCCGCGCTGAGCACGGCGGACCCCGGCGTGCCGGTCGACGCCGGCCCAGCCCTCGATCAGGACGGCGAGCGGCCGGTGCCGCCGGGCGAGCCCGCAGACGACGAGCTTCCGGGTCCCACCAGCGATGCTTGCGCCGCGCCGTCCACGTCGCGCGGCGACGGCGAACAACCGCCGCCAGCGCAGGCGGATCAGGACGGTCAGCAGGCCGACCCCGGTCCGGGCGACACCGGCGCCGCGGCAGACGCCGACCCCGTCAGCGAGGTCCCGTGGATGGGGAACGGCCGGCGGGCGAAGGGGTCCCTGCGGGCAGCGGTGCTGGACATTCTCGAAGCCCACCCGGACCGGCAGTACAAGACCGGTGAGCTGAGCAAGCTGATCGACGCCGCGAACGCCGGCACGAGCGCGAGGAAGGCCAGCGCGGGTGCGGTGCACAACGCGGCGGTCAAGCTGGTCGCCGCCGGTACGGCGGTGCAGACCGTGGAGCGCCCGGCCACCTTCCAACTCGCCCCCGCCGCCGACGGCCGATAGCCGCCACATGTCAGGTAGCCCAGGGGCGGACGTTCAAGTTTGGCGGCTTCACGTCCGCCCCCGGTGCTCCTTCTACGAAAAGGAGCGATCTCAGTGTCTCCCATCGTGCACGCCATCGTCACTGCCGTCGGCGGGATCCTCGCCGGCCTCGCCCTCGCCGCGGCCCTGCTGTGGCGGCAGCAGCAAGCCCTCCAGGTGGCTCGCTACCAGGCCAGCCACGACGATGTCACCGGCCTGCCCAACCGGCGGCTGTTCCTCACTCGGCTCCGCGCCGCGCTCAGCGAGGGCGCGCCGTGCGGGGTGGTGCTGCTGGACCTCGACCGGTTCAAGACCGTGAACGACACCTTCGGCCACGACACCGGCAACCTGTTGCTGCACCACGTCGGGCGGCTCCTCGCCGGCCTCGACGCGCCCGTCGAGATCGTCGCCCGACTCTCCGGCGACGAGTTCGCGCTGCTGGTGCGCGGCGACCGCGACGAGGTGGCCGCCGTGGCCCGGGCTGCCTGCCAGGTGATCGGCGGTGCTCCCCTGCGCAGCCGGACCCACGAGATCGGTGTCCGCGCGTCCGTCGGCTACACCCACACCCGCGTGCCCGCCCCACCCCGCCAGCTGCTCGCCGAGGCAGACGCGGCCATGTACCAGGCAAAACGCGACCGGTCCGGGGTGCACGGCCATCACCCGTTGGCCCCGTCCGGCGGACGCAGCCGCGACCGCCACTGACCTTCCGATGCCTGAAGGACCCCGCAGCCGCCGGCTGCGGGGTCCTTTTCCTTTCCCGCCCCTGACAAGGGAGACCCTGTGTTGTCCTTCACCGACGTGCACGGTCTCGCCGGTTGCCTCCTGGCCGCCGACGCTGACGCCGAGATGCTGGGCTGGGGCCAGCCCGCGACGCTGCTGTTCCTGCACGGCCTGCCCTCCATCGGGGGCACGACGCGGATGTGCGCGATGCGCAGTGTGCAGTTCCCGCTGCACCGCGACGACCTGCTCACCGACCCGGCGGGGCTGCCCGCGCTGCTGCACCGCCTCGCCGCCGACCTGCACGACCCGGACACGCCTACGCCCTACCGGGCCACCTTCGACACCATCCTCCGGCTGATCCGCGCGGGCACGCCGGACGCGCGGGTGCTGGCCTGGGCCGCCTGCTACGACACCATCCACACGCTCGATGGCCAGCCCCGGCAGGCCCGCCGCATCGACGCCGTCGACACCGACGGCCGCGTCTACCAGCTCACCCACCTACATGGCGAGGACCATGCGCTGCTCGGTGTCGACGACACCCCCGACCCGAGCGACACCCCCTACACCAGGCCCGGCCTGCGCTCACTGCTGATCGCCACCGCCCGCTACACCCAGGCCAGCACGGGTGTGGGCACGGCATGACCAGAGCGCAGACACCCTCGACCGACCCCGACGAGCCGATCTTCGGCGTGTGCGGGCCCGACGGCGCGTCCATCTGCTGCCGGATCTGTGGCGCCGTCGACGAGGTCACCGTCCACGAGGTGCCGTCCATGGCCGGCTACGGCGAGGACACCTCGATGACGTGTAAGCGCTGCGGATCGGTCGAGACCACCGACCCGATCTTCGGTTGGCGCGCCACACCCGCCACCTGGCCGCCCACCCCGGATCACGAGCAGCCATGACGACCATCCCCGACCGCATCCGCCTGTCGCTGAAGGAGTCCTCTCCCGTGAGCACCCACTGCTACATCGGCGTCATCACACCCGACAATCCGCGGCTCGTGCACGCCCGCTTCGTGCTCTTCGACGGCCAGCCGAGCGTCGTGCTGCCGACCCTGGCCGCGATCTGGGCCGGCCACGCCCGGTACGACACCCCGGCGCTGATCACCGCGATTCTCGCCGGCGACTGGGAGTACCTCGACCCGGACATCACCGCCACCACCGGCTCCGGGATCGCCCGGCAGCACCCGGTCCCGGGCGTCGGCATGACCCTGGCCTGCATCAACGACGGCACAGTGGACGGGGCGGAACCCGTCACCGTGTTCCCGCTGTGCCACGCCGCGCACCTCGACGCCGAGCGGATCTACCTCGTCGAGGCCGGCACCGCCACGATCGGCGTACACACCGGCGACGGCAGCCTCGTCGCCGGCTACCAGCTCAGCGACTGCCTGCCCCCGCCCACCGAGAACCGACGCCCGCCCACTGGTCCGCGACCGACGGTGGGAGCGCCGCGGTGAGCGCCCGCGCCCTTGCCGGGGTCAGCGTCGGGGTGATCGTCGTGCTGGTGCTGTGCGCGGGCGGTATCGGCGCCCTGTTCACTGGCGGTGGTACCGCTTCGGCCGCCTGCTACAGCGCGGTCGGCCCGGACGGGCAACCGCTGCTGCCCACCCTCACCGTGTCCCCACCCGCCGGTGGCGCCGGCGGGTGGACCAGCGAACAGACGGCCTACGCCGCCGCGATCGTCGCCGCCGGCGCGGAGCTGACGGTGCCGCCTCGGGGTTGGGTGATAGCCCTGGCCACCGCCATGCAGGAATCCACGCTGCGCAACCTGTCCGGCGGGGACCGCGATTCCGTCGGCTTGTTCCAGCAACGCCCCTCCCAAGGCTGGGGCCTACCTGTCCAGCTGCGGGACCCCCGCTACGCGGCCGGGAAGTTCTACCAGGCGTTGCTGGCCGTCGACGGGTGGCAGGCGATGGCGCTGACCGACGCCGCCCAGGCGGTGCAGCGCTCGGCCTACCCGGGCGCCTATGCGAAGTGGGAGGACGATGCGATCGCCCTGGTTCGCGTCCTGACCGGGGGCACCCCTGCCGGGCCCGTCGCGGCTGATCTGGAGCAGGCGATGAGCAACCCGCTGTGCCTGTTCGACGGCGGCGACGGGCAACCCGGCGCCGAACAGGTGCCTCTGCCGGACGGATTCACTCTCCCACTCGGTACCCCACCGCAGATTGTGACCGCCATCGGGTGGGCCCTCGGTCAGGTCGGCACCCCGTACACCTTCGGCGGGGACTGCACCGCACCTCGCTCCGGCGTCCCGGCTCGCCAGTGCGACTGTTCATCCCTCATGCAGCAGGCCTACCGGGCCGCCGGGATCTCCCTGCCCCGTGTCACCCGCGACCAGGTCCGCGCCGGCCAGCCGGTCACCAACTACCGGGACCTGCGTCCGGGAGACCTGTTGTTCATTCCCGGCGGCCGCGGCAGCGCCACCCGCCCCGGCCATGTCGGCCTTTACCTCGGCCGCGGGCTCATCGTGCAAGCCCCGCACAGCGGCGACGTCGTCAAGATCGTCCGCTTGTCCGCGTGGGCCGACCAACTTGCCGCCGTACGCCGAGTCATCACCTAGCCCGGAACCCATTAGGAGACACTCTGATGGCACATCACCTCTTGGCGGTTCTCGTGCGCGCCACCGCCACCGTCACCACCATCGACGCCCACCTCGCCCGGCCGATGCGTCTGCTCACGCGCTTGCACCCGATCGATGGCTACCGGCTGGGTGGGCAGGTCACCGGAGCGTGGAACCCCGACTACGATCCCGCCACCGACCCGAACAACTGGCACACCTGCGAAGCCTGTCGCGGCACCACCCGCATCAACGGCGCCGCATGCCGCCAATGCAGCGACGCCGTCGAGGCCGGCCGACCGACCGGCACGGTGGTGCCCTGGAGCTACACCGACTGGACGCGGTACCCCGGCGACATCGTGGCGCTGCCACGGCTGATGCATCCCGGCTGGCGGTTCGCGCCGGGCCGCACCCCCATCGCCTGGGTCGACCTGGCCGGCGTCGTGTGGATCGGCACCGGCGAGGCCATACTCACCGGCACCGACACCGGCGACATCCCGCCGCCGTTGCGGGCGGTGTTCCGGGATCTGATAGCCGGGCGTCGAAACCCTGACCCTGCGGCGGCGGCCGCGGCGGCGCGGCATAGGCCCACCCCGGCCGACTGGTCCGCGCCGTGGCGGCACCCCGGCCGCTCACGGCGGGACCGGACCCGGTTCAAACCGGCGGACTGGTCGGTGGCGGTCGTCGATGCCCACTCCTGACTACCTGCCGGCGCGCGGCAGCACCGCCGTGTTCTCCGGGCCATGGCTGCGCTACGCGCCGATCCACGGCGCCCACCGCTACTACGAGGGCTACGTCGCCACGGTGCTCGGCTGGTGGAACGGCGTCTGCGAGCTCAGCATCGACGCAGAGACGGCGAGCGCCCTCGCCAAGACGTTCACCGCGATGGCCGACTACGTGGGCGGCGACTGGCGCACGGTCGACTTCGACGGACACGTCCTCACCGTCGCCCGCCCGCCGTCCCTCGGCGGCGGCGTCCACCGCGTCGAACCGGCCAACGGGCGCTATCGCATCGGCTGGGGCCTGCCCTGGCTATCCGTCAACCCCCAGAACTGCGACCACGTCTTCGGGACATCCAGCAAGGTCGGCCGCGTGCGCCGCGCCCCCGCCGCGGACGCCGACGCGGGCTGGGGGCCTGTGCTCGCCGCGCTGCACGCTGCCGGCGCCACTGACGGGCGAGACGCCGCCGCCCGGTGGGCCCAGCACGCCCTCGACGCCCGGCGAGGCAGTGATGCCACCAAGACGGCGCGGCAGGTGTTGGCCGAAGCCAGCGACATCGACGCGCCGATCCTCGACGGGCTTCCCACCGCTGACCGGTACCGCCTGATCGAGGACTCCGACCGGTACGCCGAGCACGCCCCACCCGGAGCCCCTGCGTGGAAGCAGTTGACCGCGCGGCAGTGCGACCAGGCGCGGTGGACGTGGTGCGACGGGTACGACGACGCCGCGCACGCCGAGGCAGCCCGCCGGTGCCGCATGTTCCTACACCCCGACGGCGACGACCGGGACCTCAGCCACGTGCACCCCGACCAGGTGCGTCTGGGTGGACCGGGAGTGTTCGCCGGGGACTGGGCGTGGACACCCAACCCGAACGGTGAGCTGCGCATCCCGGTCGGGTTCGCCGGCACCCTGGTCGACACGTGGAACGGGTGGGCGGTGTTCACCTGCACCCGAGAGGTCGCCGAGGCAATCGTCGCCGACCAGCAGGAGGCCCGCGACCGCTACCGGCAGCACCTCACGCGGGCGGTGTCACCGGCGAGCGCCTGGAGCAGGCGGTCGACGAGTCCATGGCACGGCTGTGGTTCGACGGCACCGCGATCGTCGTCGACGAGACACGGGTGCACGGCGACTCCGACGCCATCGAACGGATCGCCCCTGACGCGGACGGCCGGTACACCGTGATGGGCCGCGCGTGGACCTGGACGGCGGTGCACCCCTACGACTGCGACCGCATCGCCGGCATCATCCTCGACCCGCCCGCCGTCGAGGCCTAACCCCTCGTGCATCACCATTCCCGACTGCGAAAGGAACTACGCCTGTGCTCGATGACGGCGACGAGTTCGGCGAGTACGCCCACGAAGAGCTGCTGCAAGCCCTCGTGGCGCGGCTGCTCACCGGCAGTGATCTGGACCAGCTCTGCGACGACGCCGACCTGCCTCATCTCGTCGGAGACGACGGCACGCCCGTGGTGATCACGTCCGCCCGCGTCTACCGCGACGCCGGCGTCCTGACCCTCGACCGGGGCGTCTGGCTGGAACTGTCCGACGGCAGCGTCTTCGGCCTTACCGTACAGATATCCCGCCGCCCCCACGGCGAGGTCACCCTCCACCGCCCGTAGCCCAGTAGCCCCGCAGCACCACAACGGCTTGATCAATCCGGTGCCGGGTGCGTTCCTTGTCGTCGTCCGCCGGCCGGTGACGGCGACACCTGACCAGCAGCCCTAGCGCCAATCTTGTTTGCTGCACACATTTCGCGGAGGTCGCTGGCCGCCCTTGTCACAGGGCCGCGTCCGCCACCGCCGTCTCCGCCGCGCGGACACCGCACCACGCCTGCCCGCGCACCCGGAGACGGGATGCGCGGGCCCAACCCTGATGACAGGAGATTCCGTGGACCCTGCACCCTCACCCGCCAGCACCGCGCCCGCCGACGCGGGCGGCGGGCGCCGCCCCGGCTACCTCTACCGCCTGGTCGCCGCCCACCTCGCCGCCCACCCCGACCAGGTCCTCAAGGTCGGCGAGATCACCACCGCACTCTCCGTGCCCTCGACCGGCGCGGTGTTCGACGCATTGAAGAAGATGGCCGCAGCTGGCTACGCCACCCACCACACCAAACCGCACCGCTTCCAGATCACGCAGGCGGGCATCGACGCCGCCGGCACCATGCCGCCACCCGCGCCCCGCTCCCCCGGCAACGGTGGCCCGCGGTCAACGCGACGGCAGCCCGTGGCCCGACCCAACGGGGACCTGTACTTCCCGCGCAAGCTCGCCGGGGCCACCGACGTGGACGTGCTGCGCCGGCTGCGCGACAAGCGCATCCCGGTGCTGCTCTACGGCCCGCCCGGCACCGGCAAGACCGCCCTCGTCGAAGCCGCGTTCCCGGACCTGCTCACCGTCGCCGGCACCGGCGACACGGTGGTGGAGGACTTCCTCGGCAGCTTCATCCCTCTGCCCGACGGCGGGTTCGAATTCGTCTACGGGCCCCTCGTTGTAGCGATGCGGGAAGGGCGGGCGTTGCTGGTCGACGACGCCACCCTCATCCCACCGAAGGTCCTCGCCGTCCTGTACCCGGCCATGGACGGCCGGCGGGTCATCACCATCCCCGGCTACCGCAACGAACGCGTCGAGGCCGTCGACGGGTTCTACGTCATCGCCGGGCACAACCCCGGCGTACACGGCGCCATCCTGACCGAGGCCCTCGCGTCGCGGTTCGACGTGCACATCGAGGTCACCACCGACTGGGACCTAGCCCGCCACCTCGGCGTCCCCACCGCCGCCGTCCAAGCGGCCGTCGACCTGAACCAGGACCTGGCGGCAGGGCGGATCTCGTGGGCGCCGCAGCTGCGCGAACTGCTCGGCTTCACCCGCGTCCGCAAAACCCTCGGACTGCCCGCCGCGGTCGCGAACCTGGCCGGCCGCGCCCCGGACGAGGACCGCGAGCAGGTCACCGCCGCCCTGCGACACCACTTCGGCACCGAGATCACCGCACTCACCCTCGGCAAGCAGCGCTAACCGCCTTCTGGAAGGAGCACCGATGCCTCACCCTCATCATCTGCAACCACGGGCTGCCGCCCTCGCCGCGAGCGACCCTGCCTGGCGGGACTGGAGCGACGCCTGGACCCGACACATCGCGGTCCTGACCGGACACGCCGACCTGACCGTCACCGTCGCCCCCGGCGCGGGCGGCGGCGCACCGGCCTGCTTCTACCCCCACGCCCGCCGCATCGAAGTCGACGCCACCCACATCGGCGCACCCGACATCGCCAACCCCCGCCGGCCCGGCCACAAGCGGCTCGTGCCGACCGCGTACGGGCTGCTCGTGCACGAAGCCGCGCACGCCGCCCATAGCCTGTGGGCGGCACCGCCCGGCACCCCGCCAGTCGTGGCTCACGTCGCCGACCTGTTGGAGGAGTCCCGCGCGGAGCACCGGCAGCGCGGCAGACGGCGCGGCGACCGCCGGTGGCTGCGCCACACCGTCACCACCCTGCTCGACCCCGGCGACGCCGGAGTGGACGACGCCTGGCACGCCGGCGCCCTCGCCGCGCTGCTCCTCGCGCGGGTCGACGCCCGGATCGTCACCGCGAAGGACATCAAGGGTGTTCGCGCCGCCGTCACCACGATCCTCGGCCGCAAGCGGCTGCTGCAGCTTCGTGACGTGTGGCGACAGGCGCACCTGACCGCGGACACCGACGCCGAGCAGATGCTCGACCTGGCGTGGCGGTGGTGCCGGATCCTCGGCATCGACCCGCATCGGCAGCCGCACCCGCCGGCCCCGGACCCCGGAGTGTTCGCCGGCCTGCTCGCCCAAGCCCTCGCCGACTACCTGGCCCACACCGCCGGCCTGACCCCGGCCCAGTACCGCGACCAGGAGATCACCGCCCGTCACTCGGCGCCGACGACGTGGACCCGCCGCGAACCCACCGACGGCGAACGCGCCGCCGCCCGCGACCTCGCCGCGCGGCTGGCCCGGGCCCGCACCCACTCCCCCGAACCCGACACCCGGCCCAGCACGGTTCCGCCCGGACGGCTGCGCACCCGCCACGCCATCACCTCCCGAGCGCAGATCGCCGCCGGGGCGATGCCCACCGCCACCCCGTGGCAGCGCCGCACCCAGGTGCCGCCACCCAAGCCGGCCCTGCACCTCGGGGTCATCGTCGACGCCTCCTTCTCCATGCACCCGTGGGCGGCACCGATGTCCTCGGCCGGGTGGATCCTCGCCCACGCCGCCCGCCGCAACCGCGCCGTCACCGCCACGATCGCCTTCGGCAGCGACGTCACCCTGCTCGTCGGAGCTCGGCAGCAGCCCACCCACGTACTCGAGCTTGCCGCGACCGGCGGCAGCAGCGGATTCACCGACGCGGTGAAACTCGCCGATCAGCTGCTGCAGCTGCGCCAGCCCGGCAGGCTGCGGATGCTCGCCGTCGTCTCCGACGGCGACCTGCCCGACATCGAACCCGCGCAGCGGCTCATCACGACCCTGCACCACGCCGGGTGTCCGGTGCTGTGGCTGCGCCCCGCAGACCTCGACGGGCACACCTTCACCGACACCACCACGCTGCTGGTCGCCGACCCGGTTCAGGCCATCGGCCACATCGCCGACGCCGCCACCACCGCCCTCGAACAAGCCTGACCCGCACTCAACCTTTACCGCTGGCCTCCCAGTGCGGCGGTGCCACAACCGCTGCGATCACCACCTTCTCCGCGCGTTGAGAGACCCGCCTCTGCCGCGCTTGTCCTTGCTCGCACCGCCATCGGCCGTTGCCCGGTCACCGCGCGCTCCCCTGCGCACCCCCGGGCACGGCCGAGAAGGCCGTGCCCGGGTTCCCACCACCGAAGGGAACCCCCATGACCAACACCGCCCATGCCTACACCGTCACCCGCCCTGCGCGCGGCAGCCGCCAACCGAGGATCGCCGTGATCGGCGGATCCCTCACGGGGCCCGTCGCCGCGCTCCTGCTGCTGCACGCCGGCTTCGACCACGTCGCCGTCTATGAAGCCGCGCCCGCCACCGCCAATCTCGGCGGCGGGCTGATCGGTCTCGAACACGCCGCCCTGGACGTGCTGGACCGCCTCGGCGTCAGCCAGGACGAGTTCGTCGCCCACGACTCGGAAACCATCTGGCAAATCCCCATCCGCGACCGCCGCGAAGCCGCCGGGCGGCGGCGGGTCTACCCGGGACGCAACACCACCTGGACCTTGCTGCACACCGCTCTTGCCCGCCGCCTACCCGCCGGGCTGCTGCACACCTCGCACCGTCTCACCGGCCTCGACGCCAGCACCGGCCAGCCGACGCTGCAGTTCACGAACGGCCACAGCGCCGCCTGCGACCTGGTGGTGTTCGCCGACGGACGGTCCTCCACGGGCCGGCGGCTGCTCGACCCCGACCGCGCCCTGCGCTACGCCGGCTACGTCGCCCACCGCGGCCACGCCCACACCCCGCCCCCAGGGCTGCGCGACTTCCTGCGCCTCGAACCGGGCCCCGGCTGCCAGTACAACGTCGCCCCGGTCCCCGGCGGCCTGGACTGGACCCTCTACCTCAACGCCAGCCCCACCGAGTACAGCGACCGGTTCGGGGCCCCGCCCACCCGCCGCCTGTTCGCCCTGCCGCAGCACGTCAGCCCCGCCGCCCGCGCCCACGTCGATACCCGGGCCGAGCAGCTCCTGCCGGCCGAGCACGCCGCCACCGTGCACGCCACCACCACACGCATGGCCGTTCCCGTCATGGACATCGACCCGCCCACTCGCATGGTGTGGCCCCTCGGCGGCGGGCACGCCGTGCTGCTCGGCGACGCCCTCGCCCCGGTGCGCCCCCACACCGCCCGCGGCGCGAACAACGGGATCGAGCAAGCCGCCGGGCTCGTCGCGGCCCTCGCCCAACACCGCAAGTACCGCGCCGACCTCGACGCGGCCCTGCACGGCTGGCAACGGCGCCACCTGCCCGCCGCCATCGCCGCCGTCCACCGGGGACCCGCCATCGGCGCGCGACTCGGTCTCGGCGACACAGCCCCTGGCACCGTCCGCTGACCGGCCCAAGCCCCCCTGCTCACGGCCGCCCCACCCCGTGCACGGCGACTTGATCGGTTCGGAAAGTCGAGCGTCACTGCACCCGGCCGCCGCCCCGGCGAACCCGACAGCGGCATCCCCACACCCGCTGGCCGGGGCGGCGGCCACCCGACGCCGACGAAAGGCAACGCGAATGGTCCAACCGCACCGCCGTGCGGTACCCCGCACCGTCACCGACGTCCCGCTGTGGCTCCTCGCAGCCGACGTGACCGCCGCCCACCCACCCCACCCCGAACGACCGGGCCGGTGCGCGAACCTGCGATGCGTCGGCGAGGCATACCCGTGCCGGCCCGCACGTGACGCCCAGCGCGCCTACGCGGCTGCCAACCGCCCCGTCCTACTGGCCCGCGGCCGAGCCCGGCTGGCGGCGCCGATCGCCGCCGCGGCCACCCGATTCGTCGGCTGGTTCCATCCCAGCGCTCCGACGCCCGCGCCACCGCAACCGCGCACGACCCCGTCATTGCGCGCCGCGTAACGCCAGCCCCCGCCGCCCTATGCACCGGCGGCCGGTCGGGCCGCCGGATCCCCACCAACCTTGGAGCAAGCATGAGTTTCCGGGCCGAGAAGACCCTCACCGGCTATGCCCGTGCCGCGGTCGACCTGCGCCTGCAGATGAGCGAATACTGCCGCAGCCGGTTCGCCGGACAGTACCTGAGGGCGTGGCTGGAATCCCACGTCAGCGACGACGGCGGCCACAGTCCCGCCGTGCTCGACGCGTTCAGCCGCATCGTGCACCAGCCTTGGCGTGACGGCCAACCGTATGTCCTCGCCCCGGCTATGACCGCGATCATCGCCGCCGCCGCTCAAGCCCTCGACCTGACCGGCGACACCATCGGCAACGACATGGCCCCCAGCGACGCCGGGGTGCTGTTCCTACCCGAGCCGATCTACGAACGCGGCGTCCACGGCCACGTGACCTCCATCGGCGCGATCACCTGGGCCAAGGTCCACAACCGCGACACCGGACGCACCGGCTGGTGGATCACCGGCTGGGCCGACCGCGACGACCCCCTCGACCCCGCCGCCGCCCGCCGCCGCGACCAGGTGGCCGAAGCGCCGCACCTCGCCGCCCAGTTCGGCCCCTAAGTGCTGAACACTTTCGCCGACATCTCCATCGGCGTCCCGATCCCGACGCGCGACGACCTACCCGACACCACCAAAGAGGACTGGGCATCCGCGCCTGACGGCCGGTTCTGCATCGATGAGTCCGCCATGCGCACACGTGCAGTCGCGGCGATCTGTTACGCGTTCTGGCGCATCCAAGAACAACCCATCGCCACCGTCGCCAACCCGCCTCTGGACCGACCCGCGCGCCGACGTGCCCTGCGCGCCAGCCTGCGCCACGACACCCGCGTGGTCATTGCGACGCACCAAACCCGTCGCCGAACCCACCGGAGAGGCGAAATGGCACTACCGGGTGAGGTTCATCGTGCGCGGGCACTGGCGGCGCCTCGTCAACGCCGACGGTCAGCCCTACCGCATCTGGATCCACTCCCACATCAAAGGCCCCGACGGTGCGCCCCTGCTGCTCGGCGAAACCGTCTCCGTTTTCGCCCGATGACCCCTTCAACCGCAAAGCGCGGCCACGGGCGCGCTCGCTACTCAGGAGAACCTGCCATGCCGGACTCCGGATACCCCTTCGACACCCGCAACCGCGCCTACCAGCGGTTCCTCACCTTCGCCGGCGAGCATTTCGAAGTCGTGAGCTGGGACAGCGCCATCACCGGCCGACCGGCCATGATCACTTTGATCGACATCGGCAGTCGCGACGCCTTCAGCTTCGCCCTGGTCGATAGCGCCGAGGACCGCCGACCCCACGCGCTGCTCGCCGTCACCACCACGGCCGCCCTGACCTTGCACGGGCCGATACCCGGCCGCTCTGCCACCGCCGACTACGCCCCCCATCTGGCCATACGCGACGCCGACATCGCCGCCACCACACCCGTGGCCCTCCACGACCCCACCGAGGCGCACATCAGCGACGACGAGTGGACAGCTGTTCCCTCCGACATCGCAGCAGCAGCCCGCACCACCACCCTCGACACGACCGGCGTCGCACTGGCTTTGCTGGACCGTGACCGTGCCCACCTCACCGTCGTCGGCCCCTTCCCGAGCGTCGCCGCTGCCGACGCCTGGCAGCCCGCCGGCGACGGCTGGCCGCGGTCGACCGGCTCCTCCTCCCCGTCCACACCCCCGCCCCGCCGGCGTAACCGCTCCCAGCGGACGACCATCACGCACGCGCCCGGCGCCGCTGTTGACGCCATCAACGGACGCCCGCCCGATCCCTGCCTCCCCGGTTGCCAGCCACCTCGGCACCCGTGCACTCAGCGCAGCTCCGCAATCCGGAACACCAGCGAGGGTCTTCGCCGAACGGCGGCAACCCTCGCTGATTCAGGAGGACAACACGATGCAGCCTGTACCCCCACCCGACGAGCCTGACGAGACCGACGTCCGCCAACCCCTCAGCGTCGGTGACCCGGCCCTCGGCAAGTCACGGCTACTGTCGCGGCAGTGCGACACGTGCATCTTCGCCCCGGGCAATCGGATGCACCTCACCGCCGGGCGGCTGCGTGACCTCGTCACCGAAACCCGCGAACGGGAGTCCTTCGTCGTCTGTCACGACACACTCCCGCACTACAAGTACCCCAACGCCAAGCCGGCGATTTGCCGCGGCTTCGCCGACCGCTACCGCACCCAAGGCCTGCAACTCATCGAGCGTCTCTTCGGCTTCGTCGAGGTCGACCCGCCGCAGCCACCCCAGCCCGACACTCCACCGCCGCAGGGAGGTGACTCGTGACGGCAGGGAGGAGCTCATGCGCCGCGAGAGCGAAAAGACCAGCTCGACCGGCTGGTCGTCGCCTCATCCGGCCCGCCGACCGTGGTTCAGCCTGGCTGACACCACATCCATTTTCTCTTCCGGGCCGGTAAGGCCGTCATCTCCTCCTTCAAGGAACTCGACTGGGCGCGGGCGATGCTGCACGGGTCAGCTGCCGGATCGGCTGGTTCGTCAGCGTCCGCAACGCCAACAGGTCCCGCCCGGCCGGTCCCGACCGCAGCGCCCGGGCCGCACCGGGCCGCCGCATCCACCGCACCCGCAAGGGCAGCCAGCCCAACAGCACCACCCCGAGCGGAAACACCAGCAGGGCCAGCGACAGCGCCAACGACAGATCCCCGACCAACTCCTGCTGGCCCCGGCCCGCCCCGCCTCGGCCATCGCCCGCGCCGCTCCGGCGGCCCGCTCGAACGGCTAGGTCACCTCGTCACCCACCACCGACACCCGGCCGACCTTGCCACCGGCGGCCGGCGTGGCCCAAACACTACTTAGGGTGCATCTCATTTGGATGATCGTTGACCTGTGGTCATGATCTGCTTTCGTGGGTGAGGCCATGGTCTGTACCGGGGCGCTGGATGATTTGTGGGGGAGCGCGGTGCCGTTGATCCCGCCCGCGCCGGTTCGTCGGCAGGTGGTGGTCGCCGGCGGGTGGACGACCGGGCGGTGTTGGCCGCGATCGTGTACGTGACTCAGGTCGGTTCGTTCCCTGGGGGAAGCTGCTCGAGGCGTCGTTCGGAGTCGCCAGGGCCAACGCGTGCCGAAGGTTCAGGCGGTGGACCGCCGGCTGGGTTCTGGCTGCGGCTGCAGGTGGCGATGCTGGACCGGCTCGGCGCCGCCCGCCGTATCGATTGGTCATGGGCGGTGGCCGACTCATAGCGCGCGGGCGGAAAAGGGGGCGATCTGACCGGACCGAACCCGGTCGACCGTGGCAAGGCAGGCAGCAAACTCCATGTCATCTGCGACCGCGACGGGCTCCCCCTGGCCGTGCTAACCACCGCCGCAAGGACATCCAGTCCTCCCAACGCCTGGACCGCCACCGCTGGATCGTCGACGCTTGCATGTCCTGGCTCATGCGCCACCGGCGCCTCATCCGCCGCCACGACCGCAAGGGCGAGCACTTCGAAGCCTTCGCCACCACCGCAAACACCCTGATCTGCTACCACCGCCTCACCAAATGAGACGCACCCTCGACTGCCGCGGATAAGGCGCGGGGCCAGCTCAGTCAGGGTGTCAGCTAGCCGTCGACCGGCGTAGGCGCAGCGCCGACGACCGTCCCGGAGCGCCCCGCTCCGGGACCGCCTCCACGAGCAGGGCCCGACCCGGAGACGTAGCTGGTCCGGCCGATCGCGCCCCTCGGACCGGTCGGCCGTCTGCGCACGACCACGGCCGCACCAACCGGACGCCCGCGTTCCACAGGTCACGCGTTTGCCAAGGCGGTTCGCGTACTGCCCGTCCGGTTTCGCGTTCTCCCAGCTCACGTGCCATGTGTGGGGCGGGGCGGGTTGAACCCGCGACCGCGGGATTTTGAGATCAAACTGCTTGTCTCGTCGACTTGGGTACATGGCGGTCTAGCAGCGGAAGTCCCTCTCGACATCTCACACCACCCCCCTGTCGCCCTCCGGGGTCTTGCGGACTTGATGCAGAGTGCGGGGTCAGGCGGGCATGGAGCGTCAGTTTGGAAGAGCGTGCTCAAGCGGTCGTGTTGCCCGACTCGCCTACGGGCGGCGGCCAGCCCGTTGCGTCTCGTGCCCGCTCGTGTCCGCCTTCGCGCCACGGTTGCAGGCCCACGCGGGCCTTTGGATTAAAAGAAGAACATCAGGGGTGGCTGGCCCGGCCTTGCACGCCTGGGCAGCCCGTCCGTCGTTGTCGGGCTTGGTCGGCATCTGCGGATGGACTTGGTTGCACGGGCGGTTGTGAGGCCAGCGGACCTGCTGGTGTGAAGAGGCCCTAGGCTGACGCCCATGTCGCGGAGCATGCAGTGATCGACCTGGACGAGCACAATCACCAGCCGTCGGGTACCACCGCCCATGACCGCCTCGTGGTCAGGCAGAAGATGACCCTGTGGCTCGTCGCTGCCTTCGTGGTCGGCATCGTGCTTGGCGGCTTCGGTGTCAGCCAACTGCTCGACTCGCGTGACCAGCGGGAGCGGAACGCCATGGTCGCACTCGTGGCCTTCCCCCAATCGGCCAGCTTGGGAAGCTCGGCCTCCGAGGGATCTGTTCAACTGTCCGGGTATTTAGCGTTGGCCAACGCCGGCCCCGCCCCGATCACCGTCCGTGGGGTTCACGCAGAAAGGCCGGGCGTCGTGATACGCACCATCGGACATCCCCGGCTGCTACCCCCTGGCAGCACCGGTCAGCTCGCGGTCGAGCTGCGGTTCGAGTGCTCGGTCGCACGCATCCAGCGAGAGCCGCTGCCGCTAGGGTTATCAGTCGAGACCGATGATGAGCAAGGCAGAGAGGTTAGCTACCCCGTCGCTCTCGTAGGAAGCGACTGGGAGCGCGATGCTCTGAGCAGCTGCGCACGCATAGCCACTGCTGGCTGACACGTAACAGGCCAAGGCCAAGCGCTGAAGAGGATCTCCTCGGCGGGCAGTCATAGACGGCCCAGCGCACGGTCACCAGGCGTCGTAGAACGGCGTTTGCTGCCCTGCGTCATGGCCTCGCCGCTGCCCTCTACCACCCACAGGTGCTGCCGCAACCCGCCTGCGGCACAGTCAACGACGTTGGCGACCGAGGGCCATCGCCGGCCGGGCTCGGCCAGGTCCAGGTACGTTCCGACGATCTCCGCGCCCCGCGCCCGCCGGTACTCGCATGGGTAGCAGAGCAACAGGCGCAGATACCGCCGTTCCAAGTCGCTCATGCCATCACCCCGCTCAGCCGTTGCGCACCCGAACGCGCATCACGAGGCTAAGCCCGCAACCGCCTCGTAGCCGCCTCGACGTTGCGGCGCATCCCGCTCCGACTCGGCTATCAGTACGCCGTAACCTTGCTCGGAGAGCCGGTAGTAGCGGCGCAGCCCACCATCTACGACCTCCTCACGATCCACAGCGACCAGACTGGCGTCACCCAGCCGGTCCATCGCGCCGTAGAGCGTACCGGGTCTCAGGGAGATCCGACCCTGCGACTGCCTGGCCATTTCGGCAATGAGCCCGTCGCCATGTAGCGGCTCACCGGCCAGCGCCGCCAGGATAAGGAACGTTGGCTCTCGTAGCGGCGTCTCCACCCGCCCAATATCGGCTCCGAAGGTATAGGGGTACCGGCCGAACCGGCTAGTCGGCGAGGCGATCGCAGCTCAGGAGAAGGAGCAGGCCGGCGTCCGGCCGAAGGAAAGCTCCGACAGCCTTATACGCGCAAGGCACGAGCTCCAGGCCCGCAGGGACTCCGGACTGGCGTTGCTCAACCAGCAGGCCCAGTTGGCCACCAAGCCGCCGCGCAACATGACCGCCGCGCTTGTGCTGCCGTTGTCGATAGTCGATGCCGAGATCCCCGCCGACGCCCCGATCCACGCCAAGGAGACCAAGGCCGTCGAACGGCGTGGCGTCGAGCTGGTGCTCGCCACCGAGCGTGCGCTCGGCCGGGAGCCCCGGGAGCAGGCCCTCAGCAACCCCGGCTACAACATCCTGTCCATCCCCCACCGGCGGCGGCCCCTCGAGCCGTATCGAAGACAAGGCACGCATCGAGGGTGCCGAGGACTTCTACGCCACCCACAACGAGGTCGTAACCGGCAAGAATCGTCCCCCACTACCGGCTCGCCCTGGTCACCGTCAGCGGAGCTGGCCCCAAGTTCGACCAGGTACGGTACGTCGCCGACCCGTGCGCTGGCGTCGACTTCGGCGACCTCGCCGCGCCAGCATCATCAGCCAGCCACCCCGGACGCGTAGACTTCACGGACTTCGCTGAAGTTCAGCGTGAGTGGGTGCATCCATTAAGGGCCTGATCTACCCGCGACCCCTTCACCCTGACCGGCGTGGGTGCCCTGATTAAGCAGCTCAAGTAGCACTCGCGGGGCTGGCGCTGCGGCTACGCTCTGACGCTCGCACCACGAAGCCCCGACGCTGCGTCCGAGGCGATCAGATGCTTTCGTCGGTCACCTCGATCCTGTTCGCCTCGGCCCACTTCACAATCTCGGGCTGCCGGGTGGAACTCCAGTACCGTCGGCGGATCCGACCGTCCCGCGTTAGCTGGCCCATCTCAGCTACGCCGAACGCCTGGCCCAGCTCGTCCAGAAGCAGCGCCGCGGCTTCGATGAGAGTCGGACCGGGGTGTGCCAGGTCGTCGACAGCGGCAGCCGCTTCGGCAGGGTCGGCAACGACCTGGTACTGCTCACCGGAGCGGGACTCCCCCAAGCCGTAGAAGCGCGTGTGACCGATCGTGGCTGGCTGCGTCCCTCGCACCGGGTACAACTGGGCCCGGATCAAGGCGTTGCCGCCAGCCGCCGCTCGGTCCCGTGCGTGCCGGCCGAGCTGGAGGAGTCCGGAGACAATGCCCGAGGCGATCCCCTCATCGGAGAGCAGCCGGACCCGCGAGTTCTGCGCGCCCTCCTCGTCGCGCCTCCGCCGGTTCAGGTTGGCGACCCCCAACGCGAAGGTCCCCGAACCGTCCGTATGAAGCTCCATTGAGACCCACCGAGACTGCGCCGCGTAGTTGCTCGTCCCGTCGGCAAGGAGTCGCCGACGTCCCACACGCGTCCGGTTGATACCGACGCCCTCGTTGGTCAGGGTCGGCCGCCCGCGCCTAACCTCCATCTCCCAGTCCTTGAACGCGTCCTGGGTAAGAATCATCTCGCCGGGCAGGTCGGGCACCAGCGATACGATCACCCAGCCGTACTCGTCGTCCGTGGCGAGCCTGCTAATCGCCTCATTCTCGATCTCAACGATCCGCTGGCCTTGCCGCTGCGCGCTGGCGAACCGGTTGCGATAGGCGGTGGCGACCTCGGGCTCGGAGAGGTAGCGAGTCGTGGCACCGTTGCGCACGGGGTAGCGCAGGCCGTCGTTGATCAGGACGGCGTGCGGCGCTCCCGGGCTGCGGGGTACTGCCACAACGATGAAGCCCTGCTGGGTACCGTCCTCGACGGCGTCGGTCGCCGGCTCGGGCACGGTAAGAATGTCGACCACCGGCATCGGCGCGACGAGTGACGCGATCACCTGACGCATCCGAGCCACCTCGGCATCGGAGATGGCGACGCCCGGCGCGTTCGTGGCGCACGCCTGGTCGTCTTCCTCGACCCCCAGGACGATCACCCCTCCCCCGGTGTTTGCCAGGGCGGCGACGTCGCCGGCCAGCGCCCGCTTCTCCTGGTCCTTGCCGCCGTACAGGGTCTGCTTGTAATCCAGGTCGAAGGCCTCCTGCACGCTCGCAGTCAACAGTGCGTGAATGTGGTGTGAGGCGAGGGTGTCCAGCGAGGTACCGAAGATGGATTCCAGTCGTCGAGATCGAAGCGAAACCATGTGTACTTCCTACCGGAGATTGGTTAGGGGACTGCGAGTTATTCTGCCTGGCCGCCGACGCAGGTAACGTCGGCGCGCTCGGCAATCAGGCGAGTGGCGGGGTACCGGGCGGACCAAGGTGTCCACGGTGGCGTCGTGCAGGGCCGCGCTGTACGGAGTGGCCAGGATGCGGTGGACGGTCTCGGCGGCCCGGCGCGCGAACCCAGCCCGGCGGGTACTGGCGTCAATGGCGACCTGAAGCTTCGTCGAGTACCGGTAGTTCTTGCTCCGGGCGGCCAGGCGGTGATAGCGGGTAAGGATCAGGGTGTCATCGACGACGGCGATCTGCTCGACCGGCCGCCGGCGCACCGGCTCGACGGCCAGCATCAGGCCGAGGGTGTCGGCGCGGTGGGCGGCGGAGTGCGACACCCCGAACGGCGGGCCGATCTGCAGCATGGTCAGATTGATGCGCCAGTACGCGGCGGAGAGCAGGGGCGTGTCAGCTGCTTGAGCAGCCCGTCCGGGCCGGTCAACGACAGGCCCTGCTCCTTCGCGGCCCGGACCAGCTCGGCCGCGGCTTTCGCCTCCGCCGAAGGCTCGGGCCGCTTCCTACGTCCGGTCTGGTCGTTCAGTGTCGCGGTCATCACGGCACCCTCCTCACCAGGCACAACGCCCGGCAGGTCAGGCCGGTAACACCGTTAGATCCACAGACCCCATCGGGATGGCAACAGCGCGCGGTCTGTGGCGTGCCCGACGCAATAGGGGGTGCGTCATCACCGCCGGTCAGCCAGCATGACAGGGTGCCTGACCTTGTGTGGGACGACGTTAAGAACTTCTTCGACCCGAATCTGATGGGTGCGTTGCCGGACGTGCGTGTCGAAGATGCTTCGGTGGAGGACTGGCAGGCGGTGTTCGACCTGGTCCAGACGCAGGACTGGAAGTGGGAGTACTCGGTGGGTGACGCGGTCGTACCACTTCCTCCAGCAACCGATGTGCTGGCGCGAACTGCTGACGATGAGCTGCCGATCTTGCGGGTGTGGCCGGCCCCTGGCGTCCTGGTCAACTTCTGGCCATACTCGGCGGTCGAGATCGACTTCGACATCGACCTGCGGGAGCTGCAAGGTCAGCAGCGGCTGGACATGTTGTGCGGGTTTTTTGCAGTGATCGGGCGCAGGCTGGGCAAGCCGGTCTTGATGGCTCCCGAGGGCGACTACCAGCGTCCGGTGCTCGGCTTTGATGTCGAAGCCGGCCGTGTCCTGCTGCTGGCCGATCCACGTTTGGCCGGCTAGGCACAGTGCTGTCCGTTGGCGGGTGACTAACTGGGTGACGATCGGTGCGGACAGTCGAGGACGCCTACGGACGCCGACGGATTAGCGCGGGATCTTGCCGAGCAGCCATGCGAGCAGCCAAACCGGCGGAGGAGAGCGGACGATCGCGGACCTGGACACAACGCCGGGCACGAGGAGCGGAGGGCCTACCAGCGCCCTGCGACCGACTCGTAATGCGCAGGTCGTTGGGTCAGTGTCGGGCACACAGGAGGCAAAGACACTGTCAAACGTCGTAAATCAGCCATCAACGATGGCGGCCCAAAACGCCGCGTGAGCAGGTGTCGCGGGCCGTTCATGCTGGTGGCGGGACGGCGGCTCTATGTTCCGCTTCAACGTCTGAGTCAGGAGTTCCTGGGAGCCAGCGCTCCAGTTCCCCTCGCCCGGTTGCGATGAGAGCGGCGGGCGTCTGGAACTGGCTGATGAGCACGAGCGGTCCGCGGTTGGTGAAGTCGAGCGCGCGCTCCAGGGCCGGGAAGATGCCGAGCAGCCGTACCCGTAGCCGGTTGATGGTGCGGGTGCGATCGCCCGCAAGGCCGGCGCGGTGGGCATGCGAGGTTCAGCGAGAAGGGTATCGTCGAGGTGCAGCTCACGCAGGTCACGGCGCATGCGTGCCTGGTCAGCGATGACTGCGGCGTCCTTGGCGTCGGTCTTGCCCTCGCCGCGGTAGGCACCGGCGATGCGATTGACTGCCACACCTGGCAGGGGCGGTTTCCAGGAGTCGTCGCAACAGGGCTGGTCAGCGTGCTGTTGGTGTGAGCCTAGCGAGGCGTTGGGCCGGCGTTGACCAGCCCAGGCAGCGGCGGGGCCGGCTGTTGAGTTGCTCGGCGACCTGGGCGAGGTGCTCGGCGTTGTAGGAGCTGAGATCGGTCCCCTTCGGGAAGTACTGGCGCAGCAGGCCGTTGAGGTTTTCGTTGGCGCCGCGCTGCCAGGGACTGCCCGGCTGGCAGAAGTAGACCGGAACTGCCGTAGCAGCTGTGAATTCGTGATGACGGCCCATCTCCCCACCCTGATCCCAGGTCAGCGAACGGGCAAGGTCGCCGGGCAGTGCGGCAAACGCGGTGATGAGCGCATCGCGGACCTGGGCGGCGCTGTGACCGTCAGGCAGGTGAAGCAGCATCACGTATCGGGTAGCGCGTTCGATGAGAGTGCCGATGGCGGACTTGTTGAACTTGCCCAGGACGAGGTCACCTTCCCAGTGGCCGGGCACGCTCCGGTCGGCAGCTTCGGCGGGACGCCGACTGATCGAGTGCCCAGGCTGGATGAAGTGAGTGGTGCGCTGATCACCTCGCCGGCGGCGTTTGCGCCGGATCCGTCCGCTGCGCAGCGGACGCTTCGGTGCGGCACGCAACAGCAGATGATACGGCGAGTAGAGGGCCTGGTAGATGGTCTCGTGGCAGACCCGCATCGCCGGCTGGTCCGGGAATGCGGAGGGCAGTACCTTGCTGATCTGCTCCGGGCTCCAGCGTTCGTGCAGGCAGTGCTGCACGAACGTGCGTAACGCCTCGTCGGCGGCCAGCTTTCCAGCCTTGGGCCGGGCGCGGCGATCTCGAGCGCGTTGCCCAGCGCCGAACGGGTGGTACTTGCCGGTCGTAGGGTCGCTGTTGCGCTGAATCTCGCGGCTGATTGTCGACGGACTGCGACCCAGCTCGGCAGCGATCCCGCGGACGCTGCATCCTGCTGCCCGGCGATCGGCGGTGCTGACCCGCTCATCCTCGGACAGGAACCGCTCAGAGATCTGCACGGACGCCATGATCGGCGCGTAATGCCGTGAGCTACCGTCGGGGTTCGTCACGGTGCGGCCGTATCGCCAGCGGACGCCGGTGCCGCGACCGACACCCACGATCCCGCAGGCTTCCGCGTTGTTCATGCCTTGCGCCATCAGACGCAGATAGTGATCACGCGTTTCGGTCAGCGGCAACGAGCCGGGCAACCCCAGCGGACGACGTGGTGAAACCAATGCAACTCCTGGAAACGGCAGGTGTTGCAACCACCCCTAGAAACCGCCGTTGATGCCATGGGCCGCGAACCAGACCTTGGCCCGTGCCACGAACGCGGCTGCGGTAGCTCCCTTCTCGTCGATGAGCGGCTCGGTGTACGCGAGTCGCGAGAACCCCTCGATGATGGAGTGCAAGTACACGTAGCCGCTCTTCGCGCCTGCGGACTTGGCCTGCTGGCTGTCGCGGCCGTGGATGCGCCAGCCGCCGCCGTCGGGGATCCGGCCGACCTTCTGCACGTCCAGGTGCATCATGTGGCCGGGCCAGTGGGTGGTGATCTTCCCGGGCTTGCGGTTGTTTTCGCCGTTGGGATCGATGAACTTGCGCTTGCCGAGCCCAATCCGGGTCAGGTGTCTGGTGACGGTGCGGCGGTCGATGGTGAAACCGGGTCCGCCAACTCGTCGGTGATCCGCTGCGCGGACCACTTGTGCTCACGACGCCAGCTTTCGATCTTTCGATCACCCAGGCAGGGGTCGTGCTTGGACTGTGATGTGGTGCGGACATTCGGTCCTGCAACCCAGTGTCGCCGTAACGGCGCCAGCGGTTCACCCATTTCGAGGCGCAGGCGCGGGAGATGCCCATCTCAGCGGCGACGTGGGCGATGTCCGCTGCTGGCATCGCCGCACCAGGCGACGGCGTCCCTCGAGGCTGAGGGGTGAGTTGGCATGCGTCATCGTGCCTTCCTTCGCAGAAGGTGCGAACGGGCAGCTGCAGGAGGCGCGGTTCGGGGTAGGAGATACCGCTCGAACCGAGGCAGTCGCGAGCCTGCCCAGCGGACAGCTGGGTGTGTCCTGGGCCCGAATCGTTCGAGAGCCAGGTCGACGGGCGTCAGTTCGTGGCCACTGCGACGTCTTCGTGGTGGGTCCCTTGCAGGGAACCGGTAGCCATGACGGTCATGAGCAGGCCGCACATGGTCAAGCCCGCGGCTAGGAGGTAGATGGGCCTGGGACCAGCAGTCGAATCGGCGATGAGTCCGCCGAACAGGCCGGCGCAGGCAGCAGCGACCTGGTATCCGGACGCGTTGACGGCCATGGCCAGCGTGGGCGCTTCGGCGGCGGTCATCATCACGCGTGCTTGCATGCCGGGGATGATCGCGAAGCCGAGGAGGCCGATTGCCACGACCGCCACCGCGGTGAGTGTGGTTGAGACGGCGACGAACCAGGTGCCCACAAGGGTTGCGGCCAACAGCCCGAGGAGGGCTGGTTGGAAGAGCCGCGGGTTGCGGTCGTAGAGCGTGCCGCCGACGAGGTTGCCGATCGTCGCGCCGACGCCGTAGGCGAGGAGCAGGACCGGCAGCCGGGTGGCGGGGTGGCCGCCCAGATCCGTAAGCAGCGGGGCGAGGTAGTTGAACACCATGAGAACACCGACGTTGCCGACCGCAGTGATGGCCAGCGCCACCAGCACCGGCCGCTGTCGCAACACCAGCAACTCCGAGACCGCCGAGGTCCGACCCTCATTGAACCGCCCCGGGTTTGGTAGCGGCTAGATGGGTTGGGTTTCTGGCTGGGTCAGCCGGTGTTTGGTGGGATCGTAGAGGGCTTCGAACGCGGCTGGTGGCAGGTCTGCGGCGCCGCTGT
>NZ_JBIVNT010000015.1:0-27556 GCF_044753725.1 Micromonospora sp. NPDC093243
CCGGCCGCAGGGCGTGCTCGTCGGCGATCGTGGTGCGTCGGGTCTTGCCCCGCACGATTCCGCGTAGTCCCAGCTGGCGCATGAGCCGTTCGACGGTGCACCGGGCCACCGGGATGCCCTCACGGTTCAAGGTCAGCCACACCTTCCGGGCCCCGTAGACGCCGTAGTTCGCCGCGTGCACCCGCCGAATCTCGCCAGCGAGCCAGGCGTCCCGACGCGAGCGGGTCGAGGGCGTGTGCCGGCAGGCGGCCCGGTAGGTGCTGGCCGTGATCTGCCAGCCGTGCTCGCGCAGGATCCGGCAAATCGGCTCGACGCCGAACACCTGCTTGTGCTCGTCGATGAACCTCACGAGCGTGGCTGTGGCCGGTCGAGCTCGGCCGCGAAGAAAGCCGACGCCGCCTTCAGGATCTCGTTCGCCCGGCGCAGCTCCGCGTTCTCCCGCCGCAACCGCTTCAACTCGGCCGACTCGTCGGTGCTCACCCCGGTCCGCTCACCGGTGTCGACCTGGGCCTGGCGCACCCACTTACGCAGTGTCTCCGCGGTGCCGATCCCGAGCTTGTGGGCCACCGCGCCGATCGCCGCGTACTCAGACTCGTAGTTCGGCCGCACCTCGGCGACCATCCGCACCGCTCGCTCACGCAACTCACGCGGATAAGGGGAAGGGCGTGACATGGTTCGATCCTCCAGAAGAGGTCGGGCCGCCACCAAACCCGGGGCGGTTCACATCGCTTGGCGGTGTGAGCTGTAGGAACACAAGGCCCAGCCCGATCAGGCACGCAACGGCAATCGCGGCGAACGTCGCGCGCCAACCCCACTGACTACCGATCTGGGTACCGATGGGCGCTCCGAGGATCATGGCCAGATTCATCCCGAACGCTAGCCGGGCAACCATGGTCCCGGCTCGCTCGGGTGGCGCGGACTGCACTGCGATCACGATGGCTTGGGCGAAGAAGGTCGAGGTCACCAGCGCGGTGACCACTCGGGCAGTCAAAAGCAAGGAGAATTCGGGGGCGAGGGCGGAGACCGCGTTCCCGACGACCGCGACAGCCAGCAGTGCCAGCATCAGCCGTTTCCTGTCGATCCCGGCGGTCACCGCGGTGAGCACCGGGCCGCCGATGATCATGCCCACGGCGTAGGCGGTGACCAGCAGGCCTGCGGTGCCGACGGTGACCTCGAGGTCGGTGGCGACTTCGGGCATGATTCCGGCCACCACGAATTCACCGGTGGTGATGCTGAAAACGCAGAACATGAGGATGGCAAGTCGGAGCATGCCTGGCACGCTAAACTCTCACGTCGGCGTGAGAGTCAAGCCTGAGTAGCGAACGGAGCGGCCAGGTGAAAATCGGAGAGCTGGCGCACCGGACCGGAGTCAGCGTGCGAGCGTTGCGCTATTACGAGGAGAAGGGCGCCCTGAGGCCGGATCGAACCCCCAGCGGGTACCGGATCTTCACCGACTCCGAAATCCGCAAGGTGGCGCACATCCAGACCCTCCTCGCCGCAGGCCTCGGCATGGACCTCATCGGCGAGATCCTGGCATGCCTGTCCGGAGAATCCCTGCTGCTAGACAATTGCCGCGAACGTCTCGAAGCAGAGCGCCGCCGGATCACCAACGACATCGACCAACTCGTCCACACGCGGTCGCTGCTGGACGACCTGCTCGCAACCACGCGCGCCCCGGCCCAACCCAACCCCGTGGAGTCATCCATCGCATAGTGACCGTCCCCGCCTGTCACCAACGTCCTGCCCGCAAAACCTAGGGCTCGAGCGTGGCGGGCATACTGAAGGCGGCGACGTGACGGGCACCGATGAAGGCGTTGCTCTCGACGATCTTCCCATTCTCGATCCGGAGGACGTCGACGACGCACGCCTCGTAGTGCGGGCTGCCGGGCCGGCGGAGATAGTTAATCAGTGCCGGGCGCCCGTTGGCCGAGGTGGGGAACGTACGCCAGTCGAGCGGTCGGCCGAGGAACTCCGCAGCCGCGTCGATCCCGACGACCGGCGGCTCGGGCGGCATCGTGATCCGTACATCCTCGGCGAGCAGTGCCCGGAACGTCTCCGGGTCCCTCGCGTTGGCGTAGCGGCGCAGGATCTCTTCGTCCTCGCTGGTGAGCTGCGGACGGCGCCAGTCCTGTGGGTCCGACGGAGCGCGCCGTCGGAGGGTGTGGCGGGCCCGCTGGAGGAGGCTGTTGACGGCCGCTACGGCGGTGTCAAGCGCGCCGGCGATCTCCTGCGGCGTCCAGCCGTAGACGTCGCGCAGCACGAAGGCCGCCCGCTGCCGCGGCGGCAGGTACATGAGCGCTGCGATCAGGGCCAGCTCGACGGTCTCCCGTGCGGTGAGACCGGTCTGCGGATCGTCGGCCCACAGGCCGTCTGGATAGGGACCGAGCTCGGTGGACCACTCCAGCGGGTCACCATACGGTACCGTCCGGTGACCGGCCGCCTTGCGGCTGTCGAGGAAGACATTCGTGGCGATCCGATAGAACCAGGTACGCGCCGACGCCCGCCCCTCGAAGCGGTCGCGAGCCCGCCAGGCACGCAGGAAGGTCTCCTGCACCAGGTCGTCCGCGTCGGTGACGTTCCCTGCGAGGCGGTAGCAGTGCACGTGTAGCTCACGCCGGTGCTCGTCGAAGGCGCGCTGCAGCCAGACCGCCTGCTCGTCAGGCGCCTCAGACATGTGATCTCCCCTGAGCTGAGTCGTCCTCACAACCGTACTGACGACCGCGGAACCCATCCGTCATCGGTCACCGATGACGATCGCCGACTCGGTCGTCTGTACCTGTGACCGATCCCCACCCCGCGAAGGAGACAGCCATGACGGCAACCCCCGCGTCCAGCGCAGCCACGCCCCCGGTCGTCAACCGGGAGACCTGGCTGCGCGAGCGCAACGAACTGCTGGTCCGGGAGAAGGCCCATACCCGCGAAGGAGACGCGATCGCAGCCGCTCGTCGTCAGCTGCCGATGACCTTGATGCCGACGGTGACGGTCCAGGGCCCCGGCGGGGACACCCCGCTGGTGGAGGTTTTCGAGGGCCGCCGGATGCTCATGGCCTACTTCCATATGTGGCACGACGGCAAACCGTACGAGCACCAGTGTGAGGGGTGCACCTTCTCGACCTGTCACATGCAGATGCTGGACTACCTTCACGCCCGGGACGTCACCTACGCCGTGTTCTGCCAAGGCCTCTACGACGAAAGTGCCCCGTTCGCGGAGTTCATGGGCTACCCGTTCCCCTGGTATTCGGCGAAAGACTCCGACCCGGCTCTGGCCGACGGTCGCGAATTCGGGTTCATCGCCTGCTACCTGCGCGACGGCGACCAGGTCTACGAAACCTACTGGACCACCGGGCGGGGCGTGGAGGCGTTGACGACCAGCTACCACGCCCTGGACCTCACGGTGTACGGCCGGCAAGAGAACTGGGAAAACTCGCCTGAAGGTTGGCCGCGGATCACCGGGCACCCGTGGCGTCTCAACGGCCGCCCCACCGCCCAATGGTCACGCCCGGCGTCACGCCGGCGGTGACGTCCTGACACTGACGCTTCGAGATGATCATGCTCGGGTCGGCTGCGGTGTCAGCCTGCCGCTGCGTCGTGCCGCGGGCGGGCGCTTCCCGCAGCGCCCGGATGCTCGCGGGTGCGATGGTGGCTGTCATGGTCGCGAGTACGACGCGTCGGTGAAACCGTGCTCGAGGGCCGGACGCTGACAGATCCGCTCAATCGTGGGCCGCTGCTTACGCGGCCCCACCACATCCGAGCGCAGCATCTCATCCTCTGCCGCGAGCACCGGCCCCGGCGCCAACGGCCGACCGCGAACCGGCGGCTTACGCGGCGGCGGAACCGCCGAGGCAAGCGCCGCCTGGACGGTGCGGCGCGACACCTGATACCGACGCGCCAACTCCCGCTGCGACACCGACGGATCCACCCGCCGATCAGCGCGAATGCGGTCAAACAACGCGACACGCGTGAACATCCCGGGCTCCCGATATGACCGGGATCAACGTAACTGGCCGATATCAACAAGTCGAGGAACAACCGCAAAGCGCGCCTTCCGCGTGTCGGAAGGTGAGCTCGGCACCCTTGCCTGCGGCATTGCACGTCAGCGTCGGCTGTCCGTGCCAGGAGTGACCCGGGCGCCGGCCGCGCCGGCTACGGACGGAGCTGGCCGGCACCCTCAGGTGCCGGCCAGTCGATTGGTCTGGTCGCTGCAGGCGCAGCGTCAGCGCATGAATCGCAGAGAGTCCACGTCCGCAGCAGGCAGTGACATCGCCTGTGACGGCGCCTGACCTGCTCCGGCGAAGACGAACTGTGCCCGGGCGCCCTGCCCGGGCGCGGCCTCGTTGCGCAGGTAGATGCCCTGGTCCCCGGTGACGATGAAGCGCCCGGTGTCGTCCGAGGGCGTGAGGCGGAAGGGCGTCACGAACAACAGGTACTCCCGACCCTTGAGCAGGATCGACGAGCTGTCCGGCAGGGACATGCTCGCATCGCCCATCTGCTGAACCGCCAGCTTGTTCGACGGCACCGCCCCGGACAGTGCGCGAAGCACCGTCACGGTCGTGACGGTGACGGGAACGCCGTTCAAGTCGTCGACACGCGAGTCACCGGCCGAGACCCGCACGATGGCGCTGCTCTCCTTCTTTAGCGCAGCGAACGTCGCGTAATCCTTGACCCGGCTGCCGCTGAGCTCGGTCGTCTTCCGGGCGGGCTGGGTCGCGGCGCTGCACCCCCCGAGCAGGATGGCCGCAGTCGCACTGGTCACCAGCATGAGTTTTCTGATCATCCCCTGCCCCGTCAGTAGATGAAGTTGACCGCGTTGACGTCATCAGCTTTCGGAGTGTTGATCAGGCAATTGCCGTAGCGAATGTCAGTCGAAGGATACATCACCGGAACGCTGACACACGGACCGATTCCGCTGTGCGCCAAACCGAGAACGTGACCGAGTTCGTGCACCATCGCGCTTTGCTTCTTCGCCGCTGTGTAGCCATCCGTGGCATACGTATCCCACCAGGCGGTCAGCGTCGAGGATTCCCGACTCAAAGATTCGCGCCAGCCGGGACGCGGCCCCGCTGGCATTTGTGCCGCCGCCGGTACGACGCACAACACCTCCGTGACGCCGAAACAACCTACCGATCATGACCGCCCCCTGCGGGCTGGTGCCCCGAATCAAGCGTCGATCACGACCGTCATCGAATCATGGTCCCGACGCGAGCGGCTCCGCCTGGCACCAAAGAACCTGCCTGGGTGGTGCTCAGTCGAGGTGCCGAACTCACCGCGGCGTAAATCTCGTCCAACGGTCGGTGCGACCACTCGGTCATCTCCTCGATGACCTTGTCGGTAATCGGGGAGACCGTCTCCTTCGACACCGACGCCCCGTAGATCTCGGCGAAGCGTGCCGAGATCTACGGGGCGTCGGCCCTTTGACATAAACGACAACACGACTTCGTCGGCCCCGGACAACCTGCGATGCCGCTTCTTAGCGATCTGCGGTTCGAACGTCCCAGCCCTGTCGCGCGGCACGTCGATCTCGACAAGGCCAGTCGCCTCGGTCGGCACCGTCTTGGACCGGATGCCGTTGCGGATGTTGCCCGACCCCGAGCCGGCTGGATCGGGCTTCTCATAGCCCAGGTACTCGGTCATCTCCTCGTTCAGCGCCGTCTTGGTCAGCTGCCTGAGCAGCCCGCCCAGTCCAGTCAGCGATAAGCCCTGTTCCTTTGCCACCGGACCAGCTCGGCAGCGGCCTGCTCCTCCGCCGACGGCTCAGGCTTCTTCCGTGGGGTCACATCGTCCAGTGTCGCGGTCATCACGGCACCCTCCTCGCCGGGCGTCACGCCCGGGCAGTCAGGCCGGAACACCGTCAGATCCACAGTCCCCCACCGGCCCGAACGTCCGGGTTCGCTTGGTTGAGCTACCGGCGGCGCGAACTACGTGCAGCGACGTAGATCCATCTATTCGAGCTAAGAGACCCTGATGGTGGGCGCGGGAAGAACCTCAAACCATGGATCGACTACACTTCCTGATACAAAGTCCCCGCTGTTTGCCGTGCGCGTGGGCGAGAAGCACACCTTTCTTACCCACGCAGTCAACTTGCCGCCGCAGGTTCGGACGTCCTGGTAAGCGTCATTGCGGAGACTCCAGGCCGTAGCCTCATAGTAACCGGTGTATTTTGGCACAAAAATCAAGGCAGCCTGGTAGGATCTGCCGCTGACAATGGTGCAAGCCTGCTCGTAGAAAGCTCCTGTATCCAAGGTCTGATTACAGTGCCAACTCGGGGACGTTTTGTAGAATGTAAACCAGGCGTAAAGTGGTTCTACGGACACCTCCGCGACGGGCTTTTGTGGCGGTGCGCCCCTAGCAACGCCAGCGCCGCCGACTATGACGCATATCGCGGCAAGAACCGCTACCGTTGCATTTGCCGTACGTATTCGTAATCTCATCGGACACCTCCATATCGTGTGAATTGCAGTGGGACTCCGGGGTAGGATGGCTCGTCCGTGGCGACGTGTGACTGGCTGTACGCGGCGAGAGGGAACCAAGTTGAGTGTCCCTGAATGCAAGGGAAAGGACGTGCGGCAATTCCTGCCCTGAGCAGCGGCCGGGCCAACTCGTTAGCGGCGGGCGTCTTGCCGCAGCAACTCGCTCCCGACCCCAGCTCTTGCGCCCTAACCATGCCGCCTCACCGCCCGCGCCCGCCGTCAGCGGGATAGCAGCTGTGTACCGTCAGCAACCTGAGCGCTCAAGTCTCGTCACTCCCTTCGATTAGAACCGACCGACCGGTCGGTCAATTATTGGTTAGTGAGGTTAACATCCTGCCGGCACATGCGCAAGAGGATCTCCAACAGCGTCGCCATCTGCGGCGAGGGATCGATACCTTACGTCGGGCCACGCCGGGGCGCGCTATCACCGGATCCGCTGCGCGCAACCCGACGAGCCCGATCAAGCCCGATTGCCGCTCGTGCAGTTCGCACCACGACCAGCCGCAATCCAAGCTCCGGCGCGGCTCAGCGGATGTTCATCGCTCCCGGCAAGTTTCCCAAGCGAGTGAACCGCCCCGGTTCTTGTAGAGACTTCCCCGCTTGGGAAGGGTCGAAAGCTAGCGGGAACGAAGCCGTATCCGCAGGAGTTGCGGGAGCGGGCGGCGCGGCCCAGGTTCACGTCGGAGGATGTCGGTGGAGTTGAAGCGGCTGCGGCGGGAGAACGCCGAGCTGCGTCGGACGAATGATCTTGAAGGCCGCGTCGGCTCTCTCGCAGCCGAGCTCGACCGGCCTACGACATGCTCGTCGCCTTCGTCGACAAGCATCGGGGCCTCGTCGGCGGAGTCGAGCCGATCTGGCGCGTGCTGCGCCAGCACGGGCTGCAGATCACCCGAGCAGCTAGTCGCTGACACTCGTCTCCCCGTCCCGCGGCTGCCACGACCAAACCCTGCGTCAGGTCGTGCGAGTGCGTGGTGACCGTGAGCGTCTGCGAGTACGGCTCAGCAACCTGTACGGCGAGCAGCCGCTCACCATCGCCCGTACGCGGGTGGCTGCACTCGAAGCCGGATCTTCGATCATCGCAAGCACCGACACCGTGGTCACCTTCGGCCGGGCGCCGCACGTGACGATCGGCGTCGGCGAGGAAGCGGTGAGCGACCCGGTCGGGTTTGCGACGACGACCGAGACCAACCTGGCGGTCAGCGCCTACCACGCGCCCGAAACCGGTCCAGCCATCTACCACCCGTTTGCCCTGCAGACCGGCTACGTGGCACGTGGCGACGTCGTCTCCCATCTGATTCCGGCACCTTGAACGAGCACCACTTGGGCAGATTCTTCGGGCACCACCTGCCGTGGTAGATGATCGATTGTTGCTGATCGTCAGCTCCTTTGGGTACCGGTACGCCGCCCGTAAGGGCTAAACACCGTGCGGCGAAAAGGCGTACACGGTCGACGGCAGTTCCTGAGCCGCCAGCCACCGGGCGAGCGTCCGTTCGGGGAAGTACCAGTCCGGGCTGGCAGTGTCGGGCTGCACCGCCGCGACGTGTTTCGCTACCCACGCCTCCTGGCCGATCAACTCGAGTTCGGAGAAGGACAGGCTGGCCAGGTGCGCCCGTGCGCCGCCGCGCCGCAGAGCGAACGCCAAGGGCAGGCCAACGTACACGTCAAAGCCCCCGCCCGCTCCGGCGATGAGGATGTTCCGCGATGGAGCCAGCGCGGCAAACAGCGGCGGAACGGGCAACGAGAACGCACCGAGGTCGGCTGTCAGAGCAGCAGGCTTAATCACCGCTGAATGACCAGCCACGCCATGTTGTTCGAGCCACCTTGGTCCACGGCGACCGGCAACAGCGATCGTGTGTACGGACACGCCGCCAGTCATACGCAGGCGAACGACGAGCTTCTCACTCGGTGGTCGGTCCGGTGAAGCCTGACATCCTGAGCTGCCGAGATGAGTATGCTACGCGCAATGCGCCCGGGAGGGACACCGGCGCGGCCAATCGTCTGCGAGGCTCATGTACCGTGACTTCTTTCCGCCACTTGGTGACTTCGGGCTCACCGCTGGAACCCGAGATCGGCTTCTCACGCGCCGTGCGTATCGGGCCATACGTGTCCGTGGCCGGCACGGCGCCGATCGCGGATGACGGTGCCACCGCCGGCCCGGGAGATGTGTACGCGCAGTCCGTGCGTTGCCTGGACATCGCCGAGCAAGCGCTGCGCGAGGCCGGCGCGACGCTGGCTGACGTCATCAGGACCAGGGTCATGCTTGTCGACATCACCCGTTGGCGGGAGGCTGCGCGCGCCCACGGCGAACGGTTCTATCAGGTACGACCGGCCTGCACGTTCGTAGAAGTATCGCGTTTCATCGATCCAGGGTGGTTGGTGGAGTTCGAGGTTGACGCCGTCGTGCCAACGGTCGACCGTAGTGCGCCGGCATCCTGATCTGCCACGCGGAGAGGTTGACGCTGACTGTAACTGGTGACGCACCGTGAGGTATGACTTCCTCTCCCGCTTCCGATCCCAGCGTCGTCTCCTGATTGTGTGGTTCTCCGTGCGGCGGTCGCCGCCTACCTCGGTCGGTACCGCGGTGACACGCAGTTGCACACCGAGTCCGGCCTGCGTGTCTTCCTGACCTGCTGCACTGGCCAGGAGCTGCAGCCACTGTCGACCAGGCGCGCGGAGACCGAGCGGTACGTGCGCTGGCTGCAGGACGTGCGACGCTTCCAGCCCTCGATCGTCTCCCGCCGCCTATCGGTGGACTGGCCGCCGTAGTCGTAAAGGTGAAGCTTGCGATCATTGGCTATCATGCGGTGGCGCCATGCCTTTTGCCGTACCGATGCAAGATGACACTGGCCTGTGGCTGACTAACGACAACTTGGGCATCTGGCGGGAGCAATGCGCCTGTTGGCGGACTGTGAACGACGTGGTGACAACGGCTAACTGGGGTCGGCTCCGGCACGCGTACGGCTGGGCGACGGACACCCGGGGGCACCTGGCCGCGCTGGAGTCCGGTAACGCCGAGGCCCGCGAGGCCGCGCTGGATCAGTTCGACATCGCGTTGCTGCGCCAGGGCTTTCCGGAGACGGCGACCGCGCCGGTAGTGCGGGCTGTGACCGCGCTGCTCGCCGATCGGAGGGCCCACCCGGACAGATTGGAAGCGCTTCTGGAGTTTCTGGGTGACGGGGCCATGAGTGTGACCGACCTGGCCGACGATCGCTACTTCGCCGAGATGTTGCCGGACCTCGCCGACGCCGTGGCGCAGGCGTACCCGGTGGTGCTTCCGCTGCTCACGCCGTCCCCGCCGGACCGGGCGCTGTTCCGCGCGGAGAACCTTGTCGCGATTGCGCGGATACCGTCACTAGCGGACCGGCGGGAGGAGCTGGCGGCGCTCGTCCTGGAATGGTCTGAGCGAGGCGCCGGGCCGCAGGCGGAGTGGTTGGGCTGCCTCGGCCAGCTCGGTGCCGACCTTCGCAGCTGGCTCACCGACCCGGACCGGCGGTCCGGCTCCGGGCCGCGCCGGCCCACGACGACGATCCGTGCAGCCGTGAGCTGATCCTGGCCCCGCTGGCTGAGCCACCGCCTCCAGGAGTGCACCAGTTCGCGCTCGTCGCCGCGGCGATCCGCGTCGCCGCTGACTTCGACGAGATCGCCGCGGCCGCTTGTCAGGTGGCCAGTCGGGACAGTTGGGCCGGCTTCGACGACGGCTGGGACGCGTTGGTGCGCTTCGCCTCACCCAGGCCGTATGCGAAGCACCGGCCCCTTACCGAAACACAGCGTGCGCTGGCTCGGGCGCTGGTGAGCAACGACGAACTCTGGAAGCCGACTAACGGGAGCTGCGGGCTCGTCTTCAAGGAGGCCGGATTACCGCGCAGCCGGGAGGCGTGCCGCCGGCTCGTAGGGTGACCGCCTTTCAATGTCAGACATTCGGATCTGTGGGTCGATGCCGACCCCGGGCAGCCAGGGTCCTAATCACCAGGCGTTGGTGCAAGCAACGCGATCATGCATCGTTGGCGCCGCGAGCGATGGGTACATCCGCCTGATTCCAACAGACCTAAACTGGCAGCCCGCCTCGGGGCCCGCCGAAGCGGCCGCAGCCTACGGCTCTCAACTCTTCTCCGGTTCCGACAATGCCGATAAGCGCGTCGACTACGAGTTCTATGAGCAGGTCAACCTGATCGACGCCGGCGAGAACACCACCCGGATCGGGTGCACCCTTTGTGACGGAGACATCGATCTGGAGTGGTTCTTTGGCCTGATCGAGGAGGATAGCGGAAGCTACGAAAGCCTGGGCGTCACGGCGCCGTGCTGCGGCGCGGTGGTCTTGTTGGACGCGCTGCGCTACGACGGGCCAGTCGGCTTCGCGCGATTCGAAGTCATCGCGATGAACCCGGCTCGTGGGAGATACGAACTTGACGCCCAGGAACTCGCTGAGGTGGGCGCGATTCTCGGCCATCCTGTCACGCAGGTCCTCGCTCACTACTGATCACGGATTGCGTCCTCGGCCAGCCCTCGGCCGACTGACGCATCGGCCGGTTGGATGGGTGTGAGCTGCCGCTGACCGGGCGCCGGTCTGCAGAGGTGTCAGCGGCGCGGACTGCCGGTGAGGTGCTTGTTGGCGTGCGGTGTGCCGTTCGTGGTCCGCGGCGACCAGTGGCGGCGGACGGTGCGCTCGGACTTGCCGATCCGCGTGGCGATGTCCGCCGGGTGCAGGGTGGGGTCGCGACGGCGCCAGTGGGCCACCGCGCCGGCGGTCTCCGTCGGCACATCGTCTGCGGCAGCGTCTTTCGGCTCGTCCCGGTCGGCGCCTTGGCTGTCCGCGGCTGGCGGCTGAAAGGCGCCAGCTTTCGGCGGCGGCGTCGTTACTCGCGGCACGTCATCGGTGCCGTGCGTTCGTGTCCGAGTGGTGCGTTCTGGCGTGGCGGTCGTTTCCGGAGCGGTAGCTTTCGTGGCCAGGCTGCTGGGGGGGCGCGGCTTCTTTCGGTCGTCGTCGTGAGGATCGGGCGTCGGGATCGGGTCAGCGGAGGGCGAATCCGTCGCGGGTGTGGCACTTCGGATTTGGGCGGTGATCTCGACGAGGCTGACGCTGGCGACGATGACGAGCCCATCGACGGAGATGGGCAGGAGGTAGGCGGCGCCGTAGCCGGTTTCGCCGTAGCGGGCGGCGACGCCGACCAGGTGCCAGTACGACACCCAGCCGGCGATGATGGCGATGATGGCGGCTGCGGTGATGCGGATGGCGCCGAGGAACCAGCGGTGGTGGGGAACGCGGGAGATCAGTTCGACGGTGAGCATCAGCGCCAGGGGCGGCCAGGCGGCGATGATTTGGCTTATGGGGTTCGGGCGGGCGTGCAGGACGTTCGCGGCCACGGACGCGGCGACGCCGAGGGTGAGAGTGGCGCGCACGGCCCATCGCAGCCGGCGCAGTTGTGTGTCGGTCAGGGTGATGGCCGGGGTTCTTGCGTTGGCCGGCTTGGTGGTGTGGGGGTCTGGGTTCATGCGGCGCTCCCGTCGCCCGAAGGATGCCGGCCGCGGCGTTGTTGCAGCTCGGTGATGAGTCGGTCGGCCAGGGTGAGGGTGTCGTCGGCGGGTTCGGCGTCGATCTCGTTGAGGCGGCGGGCCAGGGTGCGGCGCAGCGCGCGGATCGCGTCGGGTTGCCCCAGTTCTGCGCGGGCGCGCATCGCCGCCTGGTAGAGGGCCTCGTGGTGCGGGTGGTGGGCGATGGCCGCGTCGAGCACGGCGATCTGCTGCGCCGGTTCGTCGGCCAGGGCGTCGGCGAGGGCGAGCTGCGCGTCGAGGGCGTCCCGGCGGACCGCTTCGCGGTAGGGCTCGATCCATTCGTAGTCGCAGCCGTCGGCGAGGGGACCGGTGTAGGCGTCGACGGCGCGGCGCAGCGCGGCGGCGCGGGTGTGCGGGTCGGTCGCTTGTTCGGCTTCCCGGATCGCGGTCCGCATGCGCCACAGGTCGATGTCGAGGGTGTCAGGGTGGAGTAGGTAGCGGTGGTCGGGGTGGCTGACGTAGGTGCCGGGTCCGCCGTTGTGGCGCAAGTACGCGCGTAGTCCGGAGACGTAGGTGTAGAGCCGGCCTGGGGCTTTGCTGGAGGGGGCGTCGGGCAGCAGGTCGTCGAGGATCGCCTCCGTCGAGGCCGCACCGCTGTGCGCTGCCAGGTACACCAACAGTTCCAGGGACTTGGCGCGCGGGGTGCGCTGAGGGTCGCCGTCGACGACGCCGGGTGTGCCCAACACCCGCACCCGCAGCGGGCGCGGCGCGGGCTCGCGGTCGTGCGCGTTGCCCATTGGCCGTGCTGTCGCGTCGGCTTCACCGCTGGCTGTAGCTGACTCCCCTGACCCGTGGCGCGGCTCGGCGACTGGGGCTGGCGGGGCACCGGTGGCGGTGCTGCCGACGTCGTCCGCTGTCGTCGCGGTGGCGCCCCTGGGGTCGTCGGTCTGACTGTCGTTCTCCGCTGTCGTGTCCCGGTCGGTGGGGACGCCGGAAGAGGGTGGGCTGTCGGCGGTGCCGGCGGCCGCGGGTGAGACGAACGCCTCGGCCGGTGCTTGAGGCGCGCGTTCGGAAGATCCGGCGACTTGTGGCTGCCCGGCGTGGGCCTCGGCGAGCGTGACGAGCAGGTCGGCGGTTTCGGCGGGGTCGAGGACGGTGACGCGGCCGATGTTGGCGGGATAGCTGCTGTCGCTGGTTTCTTCACCGCCGGCCCGGGTGGTGGCGCCGTCGACGGCGACGGTGACGGTCCTGCCGACGGGCCAGTCGCCTAGCAGCACCCCGCGGATGTCGAGACGTTGCCCTTGGGCGAGCAGGGCGGCAACGCGGGCGCGTTCGTGGCGGCTGGCGGTCTCGGCGATCAGCATGAGCGGCGGGAGGGGTTCGCCGTGCGGGTCGGTGCGGCGCAGCTCGGCGACGCTGTCGGCTTCGTGGCGGTAGAGCAGGCGGGTGCGCCGCATTGTCTGTGCTTCCAGGATGTTCAGGGCCTCGTCGAGGCTAGTGGTGATGGTTAACCGGGGTGTCCGGGGCAGGGTCGCTGCCGCGGCGTCGAGCAGCGTGGCTGCGGTCGTCGAGGAAATCAGCACCCCGGTGCGTGGCTGCGGCTGCTCCACATTGCCGGTGGCGAGCGCGGCGGTGAGGAATCCCCGGGCGGCGGCGTGCGCGCCGGGCCCGGTTAGGCCCATCCCCGCGGCGGGCCAGAGCACCGACAGCGGATCATCCAGCGTTGGCACGGGCAGGGGGTCGCCCGCCGCACCGCTGCCGGCGAGGTTCGGCGGATTGTCGTCGTCCGGCTGCTGGCCGTCGAGTTCCCTGTCGCCGCTGGCGAACTGATACTCGTCGTCGAGGTCATTCTGGTTCGTGTCGTGCTGCAGTGGCGCGGGTTGTTGTGGGTCGGGGACGCCGGCGGTGGTGCGTAGGCCGCGGCGGATCTGATCGACCACGCGTGGCATCGGGGCCAGGGTTGCCTCGTCGAGGCGAGGTCGGGTGGACGGTGCGCGGGGGATGTAGCGGCGTTGCCGGTGTGCCCACACCAGCGCGACCGCGGCGGCGACTGCCAGGGCCAGGCCAAGGTCCACCCAGCTGCCGCTGGGCAGCGACACACCGCGGCAGGCCTGTTCGTTCAGGCGGCGGGTGTCTGTTGCTGCGGGGCTGGCCCGGCCGGTAGTCGTGGTGGGGGTGGCGACGGCGGTGGGGCTGCTGTCCGTGGCTGGGGTCGAAGCGTGCTGCGGGCCGGGCGACGTGGCCGGTGGCGACGTGGTCGCGTCGGGATTGCGTGCCGATGGGTCCGCGTGGGACCCGCTGCTGCTCGGCGGCGCCGTCGCGGTGGGTGGTCGGGGTCGTTGCCTGGACGGTGTGGCGGCGTCGGCGGGTAGGTCGAGTGTCCAGCCGGGGTGGATGACGTTCGGATTGCGTAGCGTGCCGCCGACGTCGACGAAGCGGGTGCCGCGGTTGAGGGCGAAGATTTCCGGCCATCGGTCGGCGTCACCGAGCCGCTGCTCGGCGATTTCCGACAGGCTGTCGCCGTGTTCGACGGTGTAGGTGGGGGTTTGGTCTGCTGATCGCGTATCTCGCTGCGCCTGGTCGCGCAGCGGTGCGGGTACGGCAGCTGTCTCGGTGTCGTGCGGCTGATCGCTGCCGCCGGTGGTGGTCGCGGGGTTGGCGTGCGCGGTGGCGCCCGTGACGGTCGTGACGGCGGTCGCGCCGAGCAGCGCCGCGGTGAGGCCCTGGACAGGGCCGGGAAGCCGGAATGTGGGCGCGAAGCGCAGCCGGCGGGCCAGCGCGGTGTAGGCGCGCACGAGGACGGTCATGATCAGCAGCAGCCACAGCGTCACCGCGCCCGCGCCGGCCAAGGCGATGACGAAGCCGGTGCTCATCGGTTGGGCTATCCATTGCCGGACGCTGGCGGTCGGTGAGGGGAGCTCGGGCGTCCACGCTCCAGTGGCGGCGATGACGACGGGCCCGGCGGCCGTGCACAGTACGGATGTGGCGATCGCGGCGACGAGAGCTGCTCGGGATGTCATCTGGCCTCCTTCGCCCGTAGCTGGCGTAGCCCGCTCCCCTGGCGATCGGACGCCTGTAGAGCTCTGGGCGGGTAGTGCCGTGACGTTACGGCCGTCGATGTGGCTGCGGAGCGCGGTGAGGCCTTACAGCACCTCACACCGCCTCACACGACCTCACACGGGCAGGTCAGCACGGGTTGCGGGTGCCTGGAGAGCTGGCTACGGGGTCGCGCTGTGGGGCGCGGCCGACCACACCCAGGGCGTGTGGCTCATGCGCACCGCAGCCAGGGCGTGTGGGCTCATGCGCAATGCCAGCCGCGACATCACAGCAGGCAAATGACGAACGGCCACGCCGTCCATGATGATCAGTTGGTTGAAGAGCTCGATGATGTGAGTGCCTCGGCGGCGGCAGCTATGTGCCGGCTGTCGAGTCCGTCGCACTCGCGGTCGCGGTGGTTCAGCTGTTCCCGCCCTGGTTGCTGATTGGCCAACTCGACGCTGCCGGTGCCGATGTGGGCTGCTGTACGCTCCGGCCGAAGCATGATCGATCTGGCACGGGGGCCGGGATGAACAAGCGTTGGTGGTCACTGCTCGCGATCGTGCCTTTGCTTGGGGCGGTCGGTCTGGTGGAGGCGGCGCCCGTGGCGGCGGCGGCGCCGACCTCGGACGCCACCGCCGTGGCCACTGCCGGGGCCGAGGTTTACGTCAGCAAGAACCACTGCACGGCCACCGCGGATGGGTCCCCTGATTCGCCGTACTGCACCATCTCCGCCGCTGCGGCCGTGGCCGTGGCTGGCCAGACGGTGCTGGTGCAGCCCGGCGATTACCCCGAGGCGGTGTCGATCACCCGCTCGGGCACCGAGTCCGCGCCGATCACCTTCCGGGCTGTGAACAGCCCTGACGGCATTGTGCACGTCGGCAACTACACCAGCCTGCCTACCGTTTCCGGGAACATCTTCTCGCTGTCGCACGTCCATGACGTGGTCATCGAGGGCTTCACCGCCGGCGCCGCGCCCGGGCATGAAACCGTGCTAATCGACGGATCGGACCGGATCACCGTGGATAGCTTCGCCGCGATCCGGTCGGAGGGCTCCAGCGAGGTCCGGGTTACTGGGGGCTCCACCGCCGTCACGATCAGCCGCAGCTACCTCGCCAGTATCACCGGGCCGACTGTCGTCATCGACGCCGGCGTCAGCAACGCCGTAGTGACCGCGAACCAAATCTCGTTTGGTGGTGTCCTCGTCCGCGACGCGCCGGGCGCCGTCGTGTCGGGCAACACCATCCTGAGCTACTGCAGCCGTGGCATCGACCTGGTCGGCACGTCGCCAGGCGCGTCGATCCGCAACAACATCGTACGGACCAACATCGGGCGCCGCCCCTGCGCGACGCCGGAGAACGCGACAGCTGTGTCCGTGTCGGCGGCGTCGACCGCGCAGACGACGGCCGACTACAACCTCATCGACCCGATCACCGGCGGCGCGCTCTACTCGTGGGGCGGCACTAGTTTCTGGGCGCTGCCGGCGTTCAGCCAGGCAACCGGACATGGCGTCCACGACATCGCCGCCGATCCACTCATTCCGGCCGGCCCCCCGGGCCCGGAACGGGGCGGATATCTGCCCAACCAGGCCTCGCCTGCGATCGACTCCGCGGACGCGACGGCGCCCGGGCTGCCACCGACCGACATGCTCGGCAATCCCGCCACCGACAACCCGGCCGTCGCCAACACCGGCAGCGGCTACCGCGACCGGGGCGCGGTGGAGCTGCAGGGGCCGGTCACCGCTGGCACCTACAGCGTCCGACGCGCACCTGGTGGCAGCTCGGCTGAGGCGATCGCCGCTCCCCGACACACCTGGGCGCGCGAGCAGAACGTGGGCAGGTTCGCGTACAGGTTCAGCGACGAGCGTTTCTGGCGGGTCACTAATACCCCCACGGCCCAGCACTCCTACCGCAGAGCCGGATCCGCGTGCGTGGACATCTGGGCCAACTTCGACGGCTTCCGGTCACGGGCCGGATACGGCTTGTACGGCAGCTGCACCATCGTGGGTTCCCTTTACACGCCGCTGGCACCGACCCGGCTACTGGATACCCGCGCCGCGATCGGCACCGCCACCACCACCCCGGTCGCCCCGAACTCCGAGATTGTGCTGCCGATCCCGAGCATCGGACAGGTGCCCGCCGCCGACATCAGCGCTGTCGTGCTTAACGTGACCGTCACCCAGCCCAGCTCCGCCGGCTTCATCACCGTGTTTCCCGAGGATCGGGTGTAACCGATCGCGTCGAACGTCAACTTCGTGGCGAAGGAGACGGTGCCGAATCTGGTCACCGTGCCGATGACGAACGGCAAGATCCGATTCAGCAACAGCGGCAGTGGGACCGTTCATTTGATTGCGGACCTGCAGGGCTTCTACAGCCGGCTGGGCTCCGGTCTGAAATCCCTGTCTCCGACCCGGGTTCTGGACACCCGCGCCGTCGCCGCGGGCGCGATCACCGCCAATGCCGACCATCGCCTCGACCTGTCGAGCACCCTGCCTGACGACGCGACCGCGGCGATCCTCAACGTCACCGTCACCCGCCCGACGGCCAGTGGCGTTCTCAAGCTCTACCCGGATGGCACCGCGCTGCCGGTCGCCTCCAACCTGAACTTCGTCGCCGGGCAGACAGTGCCCAACCTGGTGATCGTTCCGGTGGTCGGGGGCAAGGTGCTCATCCGCAACGCCAGCGCGGGCAACACCGACGTGGTCGTCGACCTGGCCGGCTACTTCGGCTCGGCCGCTTCCGGCGCGAGCCAAAGTTATGTGCCGTTCGGGCCGTTCCGCCTCGCGGACAGTCGGACGGGCATCGGGCTGATCGGCCGCACCGCCGGCCCTCTCGCGAAGCAAGAGGCAGCCGCCGTCAGCGCTAACTACATTGTGTCTGGCATCCGGTGCAACACCAACTGCCCGTTGCAGAGTGCTCTGGTCGCGAACCTGACGATCACCGGACCCACGGCGGCTGGGGTGCTGACCGCTTACCCGGACCATGAGCCCCGGCCGACAGCCTCGAACGTCAACTTCCTCGCCGGAGAGACCGCGTCGAACCTCACCGTCGTGAAGACCACCGGCGCCAGGATCTCGCTGCACAACAACAGCTCGGGTAGCACCCACGTCATCGTCGACCAAGCCGGCTACTTCATCGCCGCTGGATCCTGACACCGCCAGAGCAGGGCACCCGCTCCGCGGCGGGAGTGTCAAGCGGTGACAGCGTCCGCGCTCGGGCGGCAAGGTCATCTACGGGACCGGTGGTAGACGGTGCGGTTACCGACCAACGGCGCTGGTCCTGCCCATCTTGTGGCGCGCTTTCTCGTCGACGTCGAGGCCCGCCTCGGCGAGACGGCGGGTGTAGCTGTCGTGCAGGTTGCCGGCCGCGTCGTGATCGCCGAGGGCCTCGAGGGCGTTCATCACGCGGGCCTGCAGGTCGGCGTTGTACGGGTCGACGCGGATGCCACCTTGCAGCAGGTCCAAGGCGCGGCGGGGATCAGGTTCGGCGGCAGCGGCGGCGACGTGGGCGTCGATGACGTGCCGGCGCACGGTTTCTCGGATGGGGTCGAGCCAGGCCCAGGTGCGGCCGGCGGCGAGAGTGTCGGGGTAGGCGTCGATGACGGCCTCCCAGGCGATGGCGGTGTTGGTGACGGCGGTAGCGGCGTGCTGGACGGCGGCGTGGAGTCGCCACAGGTCGACGTCCACCTGGGCGGGGTTGAGGCGGTAGCGCTCGTCGGTGTGCTCGAGAAGGTTCAGGCCCCAGCCCGTGTGGACGTGGCGGCGCAGCTCGCTGAGGGTGGTGTAGAGCCGGCCGGTCACCGAGTGTCGGGGCAGACCCGGCCAGATGGCGGTGATCAGGTCCGCGGCGCCTGCCCCGTCGGGGTGGGCGGCGAGGAAGACCAGGACCTGCACGGCCGCGCTGCGGCGGATGGCCAGCGGCTCACCGTCGAGGAGCAGGGTCGGCTCGCCCAAGACCCGCAGCTCCAGCCGCCGGCGCGGGCCCCTGGCGGGCGGGTGGCTTTGTCGGGTCGATTGCCGCGGGACCCGCCGCCCCGTCGGCGCGACGGTGTCCGATAGCGAGTCTGCGGCGGGATTGTCGAGTGGTGGATTGGTGTGGGCGATCACGGTGAGCAGATCGGTGGCCGCCACGGCGTCGAGGACACACAGCCGCGGCGCGGCCCAACCGGGTCGACGCGGGTCGTGGGTGTACCCAGTGGGATCAACCTGCCAGGTCGGACCGGCCGCCCATCGTCCCAGCACCACCACGGTGCCTGCTCCGGCAGCCGTCACGCCCGCCAGGCGTTCCACGCGGTCGAGCTCGGCGCAGTGCTCGACGATCACGACAGGAGCGGGATGCGCGGCAACGGTCGTCTCGTCGGTCTGCCGTTGCGGCTCATCCGCTGTGGCGTCCGCACAGTCGTCGGGCCGGATCTGGAGGGACTGGACCGCCTCGTCGATGCTGCCCACGACGGTCATCCGAGGCAGGCGCCGGCCGAGCGTCTCGGCGGAGCCGAGCAGGCTGGTCAGGGCTGTCCTGGTGATGACCAGCGGCACCGTCGGATGGCGTTGCCCGGCCAGCAGCCCGGTGACCAACAGGCCCCTGCCCGCGGCCAGGGCGCCCGGCCCGATGAGCCCCACCCCCGCGGCGGGAAGCACGGCGAGGCTGGCGGGCAACCCGCCCGCGGCTGGCGACGCCGGAGAGGGGGTGGCGCCGGCGGCTTCCGGTGGCGACGGGTGATCAGCGAGGGCTGCCTGCACCGCGGCGGCGGTCGTGGGCAGCGGGCTCAGGTCCTGATCGTCGCGTCCGAGCGGGCCAGATGAACGAGGTTGGTAGGCGCGGCGGCGGCGCAGCCAGACCAAGGCCGCGGCGGCGGCGACCTGCTCGGCGGTGTCGCGGGGCAGCCAGCCACCGTTCACGGTGACTCCGTCGCCGCTGAGGATCCCGCTGTCGTTGTCGACAGACGCGGCGGACAGGGAGTTGTCGAGGGGGGCGGCGGGCACGGGCAAAGGTGGTTGCGGCGGCGCGGTGGTGGCGGTGTTGGCGCTGACCCCGAACACGGCAGCGCCGGCCATCCCGCTGGCCGTGGCCTGTATCGGCGTGGGTAGCGGCAGGCGGCGCAACCAGGCCACGCTCGCGCGCAGGCGGGCCAGGACCCGAACGGTGACCGTGTAGGCCAGCACCAGCCACACCAGCCAAGCCCCGACGGTCAGTGCGATAGCCAGGGTCTGCTCGGTCAAGGGCTGCTGCACCCACGCCCGAACCTGCTCCCCACTCGGCCACCCGGATACAGGCGAGCCCACCAGGGACACCAGAATCGCCGGCGGGCCGACCAGGAGTAGGAGGACGAACAGCAGCCACATCGCCTGCCGTGGCCAGCGCACCTCAGCCTCCCCCGCCCGGCGGGGCGGCAACACCCCACGGCGCCACCGACGGCTCCCCCGCGGGCCGCGTCTGCGCGGGGCGGACGACGCGCGTCCACAGCCGGGCGGCCCACCACACGGCGATAGCGAGGGCGTAGATGACGCCGAGGGTGCCGGCGGCCTGCCGGCTGACGATCGCGGCGGTGATCACGGCGAGGGGTGCGGCGAGGATGAGGCGGAACACCAGCGGTGTCACCAGCGCCATGACCACCCCGACGCCCAGGAGCAGGCCGCCGACGCGGCCGGCGATGTCGATCCACAGCACCAGATGCGGCCACCGGTCGGCGGTCAGGGAGTACTGGATCAACGCCATGCCGGCGGCCGCGGCGGTGATGGAGCCGGTCGGCGGGGCCAGCAGCGCCGACCAGCCGCCGTGGGGTGCGCGCCATTGTCGGGCGGCGACGACTGCGATGGCGGCGGCCATCAGCACGGTCGGGGTGATCGGCCAGAGGGCCCATTTGAGGTACGCGCCCACCGGCTGGCCCAGGTATTGGCTGGCGACCACGGCGTAGAGGCCCGCGATCGCGAGGCCGAGGGAGACGGCGGTGAGGATGCCGACGCTGACCTTTCCGCCTTCGGAGCGGGTGTCGGGGGTGGGGCTGTGGGCGGCGACGAGGGAGCCGAGGATGGTGCCCGCACCGAGGCATGCCAGGAGGGCGAACACGGCGGCCATGGTGAGCTCGCCCCAGTTCAGGGTCACCCAGTAGTGCACGTTCAGCGCGCTGTGCTGCTCGGCGGTCATGAGGCATTGCCAGATCAGGGCCAGGGATGCGAAGCCGGGCACGGCGATGGCGACGGCCCGTCGCACCGGCGGCACTGGCACTTCGACGTGGGCGGCCGCGGTGAGGTTGGCGGCTCCGGCGTCCGCGGCGCCGCGCGCGGCGGCGAGCGCGGGCTCGGTGACCACCGTCGGCGTGAGGCCGATGTATTCGGTGATGAGCGTTTGGAGCTGCGGTAGGTGGGCGGTGCCGCCCACGCAGTAGATGCCGGCGAGGTCGTTGGTGCTGATCTCGGCCGCGGCGATGGCGTCGCTGGTCAGCTGGGCCACGCGCTGCAGTACCGGGCGGGCGGCTTGGTCGAGCATCGCACCGTTCATGATCACCGGCGGGCGGTCGGCCAGTGGCACGGTGACCGCCGGATGCTGCTGCAGGGCCTCCTTGGCGGCTTGGACGCTGGCCGCCACCATCCACCGTCCGGCGGCGTCGTCATCGGCCAGGGCGACATCACCGGTGAGGGAAGCGGCTAGCGCGTGATCGATCGCGATGCCGCCGGCGTCCGGATCGGCGAGGGTCGCGAGGACCTCGAATCCGGCGGGTCCTCGGCGCAGCACGGTGACTTCGGCGCCCGCGCCGACGTCGCAGACGGCGATGAACGACCCGACCTGCAGTTGCAGGCCGTTGGCCAGGAGATGCTCGGCGACGGCGACCGGGGCCTCCACCAGACGTGGCTGCGGCAAACCGGCCCGGTGGGCGACGTGCCGCAACCAGGTGCGCCGTCGCGGTCCCCACCCCGCGGGTACCACCAGCCGCACATCCCGTACCGGGCCGCCGGCTACACGCTCGGCCTCCTCGTTGACGCGGCGCAGCGTCGCGGCCACCAGGTCAACCGCGTCGACGGGATTTCCGGCGACGGTGAGCTGGTCGTCGGCTGGCCGGCGCGGGTGCGGGATGAACCGCTCCGGTTGCTCCGCCGCAGCCTGCCAGGCCCGCTGTCCCGTCCGCACCTCACCATCGGCAGAGAGGTGGACAGCGCTGGGCAGGTGCGGCGCCCCGTCGAAGGACAGCGTTGACGAGTTGCCGTCGGGCCAGGCGAGGACACCGATGGTGCTGGCATTGCCGCAGTCGATCGCCAGCCGCGCCTCCCCCGCCTGCATACGCATAGTCAAACATGAGGATCACGCTCACGTCATCTCACCGCTACCTACAGGGACGACGAAGAGGGAGCGGGTTATCCCCGCCTGCAGGGGCTTCGCCGGCGCACGCTCGGGCCCACTACGGTGCCTCCCGGACACGAACCATATCCGCGTGATACGCCTTGCGGGTGGAGGTGCTGTTGCGAGGCGGGCCAGGCGACGGGCAGGTCGCCGAAGGCGGCGGTGAAACCGTGGTCTGGGGCGCGTGTCTGTACGAACGCACATCCGGCATCGGGCGCTCCCGCGGCCGAGACCTGCGCGTGTACCAACACCGGCCCGACTGTTGCAAGCCGTACGGACGCGGTTCAGAGGACCGCTGCGAATAGGCCCACGGGCAGGCGTCCAAGCAGGTTCAACTGGCCAGGCACGCGAACAGGTCGTTGCCGGTTGAGCGTTGCCAGCCGCCGATCGATAAGATCTTCGCTGGCAGGAGAGCACCATCGCACATGCAGGGCTTCCCCGGACCGACGTGTAACTCGCAGCAGGCAAGGTCTCGCGGTTGACGCCGAACTAGCCAAAGTTACGGATCATGCGGCTGTATTCCAGAACCAACGCCGGCAGTCTGACGCCGCGGACGCCTCAGGGCACCAGGCCGGTAGCGCGAACACGGCTCCTCGGCAGGATGCCAGGTCATAAGAGCGCTAATCCCCGGGAGGCGCTTCCGGCGGGGCTCGTTCTCTGCGCCCCTCCTCATCGCGCGCCCCCGGCCGCGGCGCGCAAAAGTCAACTCCTGGCACGCGTAGTCAACAACAAGGCTCCAAGTGAGACCGAAGATGTTCATGGCAAGTGATGACGAAGGGTCAGCGGCACAACCGATGGCATGTATCTCGCACCCAGTGACCTGGCCCTCACACCAATGTTGCTCGGCGCACTGGTTTGGCAACCGGCACCGCCCCGAGTAGTTCCTGTGCCGGTTCCAAGCGTGGCGAGCGGCGGCCTAGTTCGTGAGTGGAGGGCGGGACTTGGAGAGCAGCGCTCTGGTTCGGCTGTTGCGCCTGGTCATCGCTGTCCTGTCGGGCAGTCTGGCTGCCACCATCACGAGTTGGATCGCTTGGGCCGCCGAACTCAACCTCGGCGAGGCCTACTGACTGGTGGCTGTTCCTTTGTCAGCTGTTTCCTAATGGTCCTGAGAGCGATCAGGCTTGTTACCGGCCGCGACGCATGACCTCCCGACGTCCTGGGTGAACTCGCGAAGCGTACATGTCAACTGTGCCGTGTGGCCCGTCGACGACCACGGCTCACGGCCAGGTGGTGGAAATACACCGCGGCCTCCGAGCACGTCTAGCATGGGGCTGGCCTCGTTGCCGACGCCGACAACGGTTCATGCTGAAGTCCTGGGCGAGGCCCATCTCGTGTCGGCAAATTCGCCTGACTACTCTTAGTCTAGCGGCAGGGCAAACGCCCACTGACACCAATTCAAGGAGTAACTACTGTGGCTCGCAAGGTAATCACTGTGTTGACGGACGATTTGGATGGTGGCACGGCCGACCGAACCGTTGAGTTCAGCCTCGACGGCGTGCGGTACTCCATCGACCTGTCCGACCAGCATGCTGGAGAACTGCGGAAGGTCTTAGATGTGTACATCGACGCGGGCCGTCGCCTCGGGCGCGGCGACACGGACAGTCTCAGCGCCGACCGACGGGGCGCACGCTCAACGGCTACCCGCTCGGACCGAAGCCAGAACCAGGCGATCCGGGAATGGGCGGCGAAGAACGGCTATGAAATCTCCGACAGAGGCCGCATCCCGCTGTCGATCGTCGATGCATACAAGAACAGGTGATCGACCTGCGCCAACGCAAGGCGCGCGGCGCGACCCGTGTGATCCCGCCACCGTATGGGCGAGCGGGGTCGTCGAACGCACCCCAGCGCTGCTGAGGCACACCGGCGGCTGCCCGTGACCGCGAACGCCACTCCGTCACCTCAGAAGCAATGAATCGCTGGGCCGCAACCAGCGGCATGCTCCGCCGCCTGACGCGCGGTGGACCAGCCCCCGTCAAAAGCCTGGACCCTCGATTCCTCAAGGTCTCTTCAGCACCTCGCTGCTGCGGGCACGGCTGTGGCCGGCCGCCGCAACCACCGCCGACAAACAGCTACCGCCGTCCAGCCCGGCGAACGATCTGGCTGACGCGCCTAGCGGTCTACCCACGAATATCCGATAGCTTCTAGTCCCGATCAGGAACGCCTTATCCGAGGAGGGCCCAAGTCCCCGTCGCGCGCCCGAGGCGCGAGAGACGACAAAGGCGCCGCTTCAGCCTGGAGGTTTAGCCATGACTTCTTACACCATCACCATCGCCCCAGACGATCCCAGCCAAGCGACCACCACACTGACCGTCGAGCTCAACGGCGCGAGCGCACGCATCACCGAACTGCTGGTACGCGCCGGTGACGGAGACGGGCTGACCCCGGGCCAGATTCCCACGGTCGACCTGGATCTACTGCTCAAGGCAGTCACACCTACCGTTGACGGGCAGCAGGCAATCACCATGTTGCCTTCCCCCGCCGCCGACGACGCGACCAATCCGAAGGACGACGAGAGGACCGTCCCCGACACTCAGCCCGCCCAGGCCGCCGACATCGTCACCTCCGTCGCTGATGAGCCGGCAACGCCCATCCCCGCCAAGAGCGACACGACCGAAGTCGCCGTCCCGAAGCAGACGTCGCGGGCGAAGGCACAAGCCACCCGCGCGACCCGAACCGGCGGGCGGAAAGCCGCAGCAGTCGCCAAGGCCACCAACACGACCCGGAAAACCAAGCAAACCGCGAAAGCCGAGCCGTCCACCGGCAAGGGACGTAGCTACCGGCGCTCACCCAGTGACTTGGAGTCGGTCTACCAGCAGGCCGGCGGCGTTGCCGCCCTTGCCGATCACTACGACGTGCCCCGGCACACCGCCCAAGGCTGGATCCGTACGCTACGCCGCCGGCAAGCCAGCTCAGCCCAGTAGCTCCTGTCACCCATCGACGCGATCTCCGGTGACCAAGCTCGGCCCCGCCGCACTGATCGCCGACAGCGACGACCGGACGGGCGTTGCGGCATGTGGAATCCGGCACGCGGACAGGCAGCGACATAGTCGCCCGCAACCCCCTCAACAAGATGATCGGGGCTCTGCTGCAATCGGCCAACTGTCGGAGGTCGGTCGCCGCCCGGTCGGTCGCCTCGTCGAGGCGACCGATACGGCCGCTGTCGCACGATGTAATGGTGCGATGCCGCGTGGCAAAGATGGCTAGCCTCTGCGTTGCCACGTCTGGAGCACCGCGAAGCGTCCTGATTCGGTCAGGGCTTGCAGGAGACACCGGGGTTGCTGACAGTCGCGTAAAACAGTCATCATGGTCGATGAATGGGGTGACATCGGCGGTGGGACTTATCGATGCGCTTGCGGGCGGTGGGGTCACGCTTGTGGTGGAGTATTTGCAGCGGGCTGATGCAAAGGTCGATCGACAGGTTCAGGAGGCTGATCGTCGACGGGCGGCGACCGTGCAGCATCTTGCCGCTGCTGATGCGTTCCCCAGCCCGTCTCGGGAACTTTGTAGGGCGGTCGACTCATTGCCAGCCAGGACCGTGCCCGCGGAACTCGGTGAGCCCGAGTCCGCCGCTCGCGGGCCTGCACCGACAGTACATCGAGGCGTGGAACGCGCTTGAGGTCAGCCTCGGCGAGATGCCTGGTAGTAGCGGGCGCGCCGGCGCTGCCTGGGTAGCTGTGCGGTGACTGGTGCCTTGCCGGCCGCGGTGGAGATGCCGGTGGGTTCGATGAACTTGACGTCGATCTGGACCCGGTTGCCGGGCAGCTGCTTCTCGTAGCGCTTGTAGCGTTTCTCCCGGCGCTGGTAGCGCTGGGAGGTGGGCAGCCGGTTGAGGCCCAGGCGCCTGAGGATGTTGTAGATCGCCGAGTGGCCGATCTCGAGGTCGTGGTACCGCCTGAGATACATCTGGATCTTGACTGGGCCGAAGTGGTAGTTCTGCCGCAGGTAGACGATCTTGTCGACGATGTCAGCGTGGGTGGCTTGTCGGGCTGTGGTGCGGCCTGCGAGAACGGTCCCGCAGACCTGCTAGCCCTTCTTCCTGGTAGCGGCGCTGCCAGACGGATAAACGGGTGCGGCTGATGCCGTAGTAGCGGCACGTCTGTGCCAGATTCCCGCTGACCTCTTCCGCATGGCGCAGGATCGCCAGCCGCCGCCGGGCCTGCCGATCCTGCTGTTGATCAAGCGACGGGGCATGGAGTCTCCAACGATCGGAGAGTCGAAGTGTCAACAACCTCCGGCAGTTCTAGACCTAGAGCCACCCGTACAGCCAAGTCCATCCGCCAGATGCCGACGAAGCCCGACAACGACGGACAGGCTGCCCAGGCGTGCAAAGCCAGGCCAGCCACCCCTAATGCTCTTCTAATCGGAAGCCGGCGTGGGCCAGTAACCGTGGCGCGGAAGCGGGCACGAAACGCATTCTGGCTGCCCGCCGCCCCCAGGCGACTCGGGCAACACGACGGCTTGAGCACGCTCTTCCAAACGGACGCTGCGTGCCCGCCCGACCCGCGGTCTGAACCGCCCCGGGTTTGATGGCGGCCCGACCTCTTGTGGAGGATCGAGCCATGTCACGCCCTTCCCCTTATCCTCGTGAGTTGCGTGAGCGAGCGGTGCGGATGGTCGCCGAGGCGCGGCCGAACTACGAGTCTGAGTACGCGGCGATCGGCGCGGTGGCCCACAAGCTCGGGATCGGCACCGCGAAGACACTGCGTAAGTGGGTGCGCCAGGCCCAGGCCGACACCGGTGAGCGGACCGGGGTGAGCACCGACGAGTCGGCCGAGTTGAAGCGGTTGCGGCGGGAGACCGCGGAGCTGCGCCGGGCGAACGAGATCCTGAAGGCGGCGTCGGCTTTCTTCGCGGCCGAGCTCGACCGGGCACAGCCACGCTCGTGAGGTTCATCGACGAGCACAAGCAGGTGTTCGGCGTCGAGCCGATTCGCCGGATCCTGCGCGAGCACGGCTGGCAGATCGCGGCCAGCACCTACCGGGCCGCCTGCCGGCGCATGCCCTCGACCCGCTCGCGTCGCGACGCCTGGCTCGCTGGCGAGATTCGGCGGGTGCACGCGGCGAACTACGGCGTCTATGGGGCCCGGAAGGTGTGGCTGACCTTGAACCATGAGGGCATCCCGGTGGCCCGGTGCACGTCGAACGGCTCATGCGCCAGCTGGGACTACGCGGAATCGTGCGGGGCAAGACCCGACGCACCACGATCGCCGACGAGCACGCCCTGCGGCCGG
>NZ_JBIVNT010000016.1:0-24391 GCF_044753725.1 Micromonospora sp. NPDC093243
TACGACTACGGCGCCTCGACCAGCAAGCTGTGGGTGCTCCGTTCCACTGGTACTGGCTTTACGGCCCCCGCATCGTGGTGGGACTCCGGCAGCGGAAAGTGGAACTGGTCTAGCAGCAAGGTCAACTAGGCGCGGCGCAACCAGGACTCACGGCACCAGTTTCAGCGACATGCGACACCGTAATTCTGGGCGGCCCGGCGATCTGTCTGGCCGCCCAGAATCGTTAACTGCCGCTGACGCGCCTAGCGCCGTGCGAGAGTTCCGCTCGCAGGACAATTGATTTGAAGGATTGATTTCTGGATGCGATGGTGATCGCGGAGAGCTCCTCCCGGAAACTCAACCGCTGGACGGCGAGCCGCACATGAACAACAAACGGACGAAGGTGGTTTTATGTGGAAATCGTTGAGAGATCGGGCGGGACTCTCCGAGTCGGCTTCGCTCGCCGACGTTGTGGAGGCCGTGCGTGCCATCCCGTACGGGCGGCCCTCAGAGCGCAGCGCTCAGGGCGCCCTCGCCGAATGGCGAGGTACGTGCTCGACGAAGCATTCACTGTTGGCCGCCGTCTTGACCGAACGATGGCCGAGTACGATGCCGCAGCTAGTCCACCGCGTCTATGTATGTACACCTGAAGACGCCGCTGCCAGATTCGGCCCGGTTGCAGCCGCGGCGGTTCCCAACAACGGCTTGTGGGACGTGCATCGGTACATGACGATCGAGCTGAACGGGACGCGAGTCATCATCGATATCACGTTTCCCTCCAATCAGCGCTGGGACGGAGCATGTTCGATGGCCGTCGCTTGTGGAAACGGTACCGACTACGTGGCCAACTCTGATCCCGATGCGGAGAAGCGTGCTCTGGAGAACGCCTACTGCGACCGTCGCGTCCGCGAGCCCTTTATCGCTGCGCTCGGGATATCGGAAATGAGGACTGGCGACTCGACGGGCCGCGTCCCGGGTAGTGGTCGTAGTCGATGACAGGAGGTTGCCGACTACCGGAGCCTGCGCCGATTGGGTTTGGTCCCGGTCCTCGCGCGTGGTCCCGTGTTCCTGGATTCAAGGGTGGGAAACGCTTTGTGCGGGCGTGGCAGCGCGACTTAGTTGGCACGTATTGCACGCGGAACCGAAAAGCGCGGATCCGTACCGATCTGGCGAGCCCTGGGGCAAGCTGAGTGAAAGGATGCGGGATCGGACCTGGCTGCGGTGTAGGCGCACGACGACGGCACTATCCGTGCAATGATCCCTTATCAATGTGATCAAGGGCGGTTGTGCTGACCGGCGAGACCAGCGTGTCGTTACTCCAGATACAACGAAGCTCGCGGGCAGTCGACCAAGAACGGCCGCCCAGCGGGAGCTTCGTTGCTGACCCGTCCTGCCAGTATCCCGCTGTCCACACGCAGCGTGACCAGCCTGACCGGGCTGATTCGTGACCGTCACCGCATCCTTGGGGCCGCTGGCGCCGCAGCCCGCGCAGCAGCAGGCGCTGATGGCCTTGGCTCACCTGCCTAACGGTGACACCCTCGCCCGCCTCGCGGCCAGCCTCGACATGTCGGTCACCGCCACGTGGCGATACCTACGCCACGCCGTCGACCTGCTTCTCGCCCCGCCCACCGACAACCTCGCCGCCGCGATGCGTCGGGCCGCACGACTGGCCTAGGGAAGCGCAGGTAGACCTGACCGCATGCTCGGCCGGGTCCCGGGCCGCCACTAACGCCGGATGCGGCCGCCAGCGCTGGCGCCTACACACAACGCGATGGGGGCCGTCATCTCCGCCCGTTCGAATCACCCACCACACAATGACAACGCTCCGCTGCACAAAGCGAGGCTCCGGTCGCCGACTGCCAACGCAGCGGATGTCCAGGGTCGTGTCGTTGATCGGCAGCCAAGTGCCCTTGGGCTCAGCGGTTAGGACGTTGCGGCGACCGGCCGGCCGGTCGGCTGGTGAAGTAGCATGAACGGTGGTGCCAGCCGGGGCCGCGATGACAGACGCAGGTGAGAGGGGAGACAAAGATGGCTCTTCACGAGCAGGTACGGGCGCTGCGCGAGCAACGGCTCGCTGATGGCTGCGTTCCGATCTATATGCTCTCGGTAGATGAGGCTCGCGCCGCTGACCTCGCCGAGGTCAAGCAGGCCGGCAGCTCACCGGAACCGGTAGAACAGGTCTTCAATTTTCTGATCCCCGGCGTTGCCGGCCGGATCCCGATAAGGGTGTACCTGCCACGGTCCGCAGGCGGGCCGCACCCCGTTTTGATGTACTTCTTCGGCGGTGGCTGGGTACTCGGCACGCTCGAGACCTCTGACCGTGTCTGCCGCGCACTAACCAACGCCACCGGCTGCGCCACGGTAGCGGTTGGATACCGCCTAGCACCTGAACACCGGTTCCCAGCGGCGATCGACGACTGCTACGCCGCGCTGCGATGGATCGCCGATTTCGGCGTCGTCATCGGCCTAGATATGGACCGAATCGCCGTCGCTGGCGACAGCGCCGGCGGCAACCTGGCCGCCGCCTCAACTCTCCGGTCCCGCGACGAAGGGGGGCCCAAGCTTGCCGCGCAAGTCCTGATCTATCCGAACACCGACCGTTTCTCGGACACACCATCCATGCATGACAACACCGATCCCGCCTTCTTCAATAACAGGTCAGTGGAGTGGTACTGGAACCACTATCTGAGCTCTCCAGTCGACGCCGACAGCCCCCTGGTCTCGCCGCTGCGCGCCAGCGACCTAAGCGGCCTTCCGCCAGCGCTGATCATCACTGCCGAGCACGACCCGCTGCGCGACCAAGGCGAGCAGTATGCCGCTCGACTGCAGCGCGCAGCCGTCGACGTGGAGCTCACCAGATATAACGGAATGATCCACGGCTTCTTTACAATGACCGGCATCCTCGACGACGCCCGCGCCGCCACCAACCAGGTGGCGCAGTTCATCCGGCGGCGACTCACCGACCGAGGCTAACGACCTCGTGCATGGTTGTCTGCTGCCATGGGAGGTGCCCTGGCTGGGGTACGGAGTCACATGGCGGCGGCGGTGGGGAACGTATTCAATCGGTCATCGCGACACTGGGTTGTTGGAGCGATCGTAGGTATTTGTCGAGAACTTCGGCGGGAGTCTTCCAGCCGAGAGCTCGAGCGCTCATCGGCGGGCCGACGGTGCGGCCCTGTTCGAGGCGGTGCTCCCGGAGGTTCCTGAAGCTCATGTCGGACAGGGCCCGCGGCGGCCGCGGCGCAGCAGCGTACGAACATCGTCGAAGAAAACTCAGCGGGGCGTGTCGAATCGAGGCGGCGGCGTTCGTAGCAGGGGTGACAGGCCGGTCCGACGGGGCGGCCACACCACAGGAGATGATCTCGATGAGGCAGCACCTGATATCCGTACTCGACGACACCGCCGGCTTGGCCACCGCAGAGGAGCAGGCCTCAATCGACGCCTTCAAGGAGCAACTCCAGTCCGACGGCCACTGGATCTTCGGCGGCGGCCTCGCGTCGCCCATCCCGGCCACCGTCGTCGAGAGCCGGGATGGGGAGGCGGTGTTCACCGGCGGGCCTATGTGGAGCCGAACGAGCACATGGCCGCCTTCTGGATCATCGAGTCCCCCCACCTCGACGTGGCGCTCCGGATCGCCGCCCTGGTGTCGAAGCACTGCAACCGGAGGGTCGACTCCGGCCGGTCCTGATGACCGACGTCGGCGAGGTGATCACCCGGGTCCACCGGAAGGAGTGGGCGCGGGTGGTCGCGACCCTGGCCAGGCGCCTCGGGAACCTCGACATCGCCGAGGAGATGGCCGTCGAGGCGTTCGCGACCGCCGTCGAGCGCACGGCCATCGATCCGCTCCGGCGCGAGGTCAGGTGCGAGTAGAAGCCCAGGGAGGCGCTGATGCTGTCCGACACCCCTGAGCCGCTCGGCGCCATCGACGACGACCGGCTCCGCCTCGTATTCACCTGCTGTCACCCCGCTCTCGCCATGGAGGCACGGATCGCGCTGACCCTGCGGATGGTCGGCGGGCTCACCGTGCCCGAGATCGCCCGCGCGTTCCTAGTCGAGGAGACCACCGTGGACCGGCGGATCACCCGCGCGAAGGCGGAGATCAAGGCAGCCAAGATCCCCTATGGCGTGCCGTTACATCCGGACCTACCGGCCCGGGTCGCCGGGGTGCTCGCCGTCCTCTACCTGATCTTCAACGAGGGCTACCTGGCCTCGGACCCCGAGAAGGAGCCGGTCCGCGGCGACCTGACCGCCGAGGCGATCCGGCTGACCCGGCTGGTCCATGCCCTGATGCCGACGGACGGCGAGGTCGCCGGACTCCTCGCGCTGATGCTCCTGACGGAGGCCCGCCGGGCCGCGCGGGTGTCGGCGAACGGTGAGCTTGTCACCCTCGGCGAGCAGGACCGCGGCGCCTGGGACCGCGAACTGATCGCCGAGGGCCACGCCCTGGTCCGTGCGCGCCTCGCCTCCGGCCAGGCACCTGGGTGTTACCAGATCCTCGCCGCGATCAACGCCGTCCACACCGACGCCCCCGACGTTCGTGACACCGACTGGTCGCAAGTCGTCGCACTCTACAACCAGCTGGTCCGCCTCGACCCCTCGCCGATCGTGCGGCTAAACCGGGCGATCGCAGTCGCCGAGCTCGACGGCCCGGAGGTCGCGCTGGCGGAGGTGAACGGCCTGCCGCTGGAGGACTACCACGCCTACCACGCCACCCGTGCCGACCTGCTGCGCCGGCTCGGCCGAAGCAAGGAGTCCCGGGCAGCGTACGACCGGGCCATCGGGCTGGCCGGCAACACCGCCGAGACGAAATACCTCACCCGTCGCCGCGACCAGCTGGTCAGCCCGTGAACCGCGCTACCCCGGTCACCGGCTTAGTACTGCAACGGCCGTTGTGGATGTGGTGTGGTGCTGATGTCTGTTCGTGGTCGTGGCAGAGGTCGATGCGTGGGCGGTGGAGTTGGATCGGTTGCACGCGCGGATCGCGGGGCTGGTTCCGGCGGGCCGAGCCGCGGGCTCGGGCGCGGCAGTACCTGTGCGGGCTGGCCGCTGGGCTGCACCGCAAGAACGGCTGGACCCTCGCGGAGCGGGCGGGTGAGGTGTCACCGGACGGCATGCGCCGGCTGCTGCGATGGGCCGACTGGGACCTCGAGGCGGTCCGCGACGACGTGCGGGACTACCTGCTCGAGCACCTCGGCGGCCCGCAAGGGTGCGGATCGTCGACGACACTTGATTCCTGAAGAAGGCCACGAGGTCGGCCGGGGGAAGGGCACGGGCTGATCGACCAGCAGTTGTACCTGCCTACGGCATGGGCAGCGCTCGATGAAGTTGCGCTTCGTGTGGATCGCCTTTGTCGAAGGCTGGTGGTCGTCCGCCGTTACTGCCCTTGGGGGCACGGCGGGCGACCTGGTCTGGGCGTTCGGGAATGACGTTGCCTGAGTCCTTAGAGCGAAGGGCTCGCTCCCCTCGTTCCCACCCGCGCCCGCCAGTAGGGGATGTCGGCCCCGCAACGATCTGCCGGCTCATAATGAGGGCGACCCTGTCGCTGGCGGGTCAGCCTCATCGTCAGCGTGCCGGCGGTCCGTTGATATGAGTTCCGCTACTCGTTTGTGCGTCGCCCTTGTGAGCGGCGCGCGTGGCAGCCGCCACCGTGCGGCGAGACGCCAACCAGGCCTTGGAACAGACCGCGCCCTCGGGTAGTCCCTGCTCCGCAGTGCCGCTGCACAGCCTGCAAACACGAGGTTTGGATTTGTCAAGGCGCAGTTAAGGATCGCTACCGGGTTTGCCCGCGAAAGTCTCCCCAACAGCCGGCCGACAACCGCATCACAGGACTCATCCCGGAACGAGGAGAAGGGCTTGGCCCACGGTGTTCTGCGCAGACCTATCGCCTCATCCACCCCAGTCGACTCCTTGTCGTCCGGGGCATGCGGTGCCGTCGCTAAGACATCTAGAGTGCAAGGAGTACCCGTGCAAAGAACCTTCCGTCGCTTACTCTCCCGCAGATCAGCGGTCACTGTCAGCGCCGTGGCGGTGGTCGCCAACGGTCTGGTGGGCCTGTCGCCCCCTACCGCCCACGCCTCGTCGATCGACGGACCTATCAGCCGCAGCGAGATCCTCGCCCGCGCCCAAAACTGGACGGATCGGAAAATTGTATACTCCATAGCGGGCCCCTGGGCCTCAGACATGGACGGCGACAAGACATACCGGCGGGACTGCTCTGGTCTGGTATCGATGGCCTGGCATCTGAACACCAGCTATGTCACCGACGATTTTCTGGGCAGCAACTCCCGTTGGAGCACACTGTCCAGCATCGACGACTTCCAACCGGGTGACGCAATGGTACGCCGCGGTCACATAGAACTATTCGCATACTGGAAGGACTTGAGCGACCACACCGAGGGCGCCTACGTCTACTCCTTCAACACCGACGGCGAGACCGTACAGAACCCGACAATACGGACCAACCGCGGCAATCTTGGCTTCAACAACGTGACCGACCTTCGCACGTACAAGCCGATCCGCAGGACCGGCACCTCTAACGGTCGCTACGAGGAGCACCCGTATTTCCAGATGGCTCCAGCGTTGGCCCACGACGACGGTGATGCCACCATGACCATCCACCGCTGGCAGTCCGGTGGGTCATCGTTCTCCCATACCACCGACTACAAGGGTGAGGGAGCGTTCTCCTTGTCCAACGTGGGCGACCGGGTGGCGGCCGGTGACGTCGATGGTGACGGCACCGATGACATCGTGATGGCATACCAGCTGGCCGACGGCACGTTCGGCTTCTACGTCTTCGACGCCGGCCTCACCAGCCGGGGCCGCTGGTACACCTCCGGACCTTTCAACCTCGACACCGTCGCTGGCCGCCTGGTGGTGGCCGACTTTACCGGCGATGGCAAGGCCGAACCGGCCCTGGTGCACGACGACGGCGACGGCACGATGACCATCTACCGATGGAAGTCCACCGGTAGCGGTTTCAGCCGTACCACCGACTACAAGGGCGGAGGTGCCTTCACGGTGTCCAACGTGGGCGACCGGGTGGCAGCCGGTGACGTCGATGGTGACGGCACCGATGACATCGTGATGGCATACCAGCTGGCCGACGGCACCTTCGGCTTCTACGTCTTCGACGCCGGGCTCACGAGCCGGGGCAGCTGGTCTACCTCGGGCAGTTACAACCTCGACACTGTCGCCGGCCGCCTTGTGGTCGGCGACTTCGCCGGCGACGGCAAGGCCGAACCGGCCCTGGTGCGCGACGACGGCGACGCCACCATGACCATTCATCGCTGGGTTTCCAATGGAAGCAGTTTCAGCCGTACCACCGACTACAAGGGCGGGGCTGCCTTCACGGTGTCCCGCGTCGGAAACCGGGTGGCCGCCGGTGACGTCGACGGTGACGGCACCGATGACATCGTGATGGCATACCAGCTGGCCGACGGCACCTTCGGCTTCTACGTCTTCGACGCCGGCCTCACCAGCCGGGGCCGCTGGTACACCTCCGGGCCTTACAACCTCGATCCCGTCGCCGGCCGGCTGGTCCTCGGCAACTGGTGATCCGGCAGCATGTCCGGAGGGTTAGGGATCGCCGAGCATACGGCGACCCCTAACCCTCCGGAGCTCACATCAGTTGGGCCCTACGTGGACGTCCTCGGCGGCCGAGGTCTCAATCCCTCGATTCGCGGCGGATCCCGTTATGCGGCTTGGGCCTTTGGCGGCCGCGCCGTTGATCGCTCTATTCGATGGGTGGGAGCCCGCCGCAGACGGAGTGTCGGCGTCGGTGTTTGTAGAAGTCGGTGATCCAGCTGGCAATCTTGGCCCAGGCCCCGGTGCGGGTGCGGAACTGGCAGAGCGCACGTACTCGACCTTGAGGGTGGAGTAGGTGGCCGCCGCGACGGCGTTTCGAAGCACGAGCCGACCCGACCCATCGACGAGCGCACCCGCCACCGTGCGCAGGTCGGCTGAGCAGTATTCGCTGCCACGGTCGCTGTGGAAGATCGCCCCAACCACGTCGCCGCCGCAGGTGATCGCGGCCACGTTCAGCGCAGCGACGAGCAGGCCAGCGTCGTGATGCTTGACCATCGCGTAGCCGAGCATCCGCTGGGAGTACAGGTCAACGACGGTGGCCAGATAGAGCTTGCCTCGCCGGTGACGATCTCGGTCATGTCCCCGCACCAGGCGATATCGGGTGCCAGCGCGGTGAACTTGCTCTGGATCAAATCTGGGACGGCCGGCCGCTTACCCGGCCAGGCCAGGCCCCGGCGGCAACGAGTTGGCCCGGGCGACCGGCCCAAGCTCGGACATGATCAGCGCGACCATACGGTGGGCACCCGCCACCCCTAATCGCGAAACTGGTCACCGCCGCGCGGGCTGTCATAGATGCCGCCTGAATCGAAGACCTGCCGGACCGGGGCGGTCATAGTTCTGCGCTGCTTTCTCGCACGATCCGAACCGCGCCCTCACGGGAACTCCGGATCGAACGACCGTTCTCCTCGATCATGAACCTCTATTGCGCGGTTCTGGCCCCAAAGCTACGGGGGAAGCGGCACGCGCGCCAGAAGCGCTCAGTTGATCGGCGCCACCATTGGCCAACCCCTCCTGCCTTCGGATTGCCTCCATGCAACGTCAGTAACCAGACATACGCGGTGCGATGGCGGCAGCCGCGCCAAGATCGTTGGCTCGCGGTTGCGCCGATTAGTTGGATCGGGGTCTGTGGCGTTCATCCTGAGGGCACGAAGTACCGCGACATCGCCTGTTCCGTCGATCTGGCGCATTTGCCCAAGACGAGCATTATCGGATAGGTGGGACATTTGCCTACCGCACCCCGATGACCGGAACGGGCGGTGAACTCTCACGCCGCGGTCGCCGCCCAGACGCGGAAAGTCTCATCGTCGCAGGACCTCCGGCCCGCCGAACGAAACGGCCCCGCGGCTCAGGGTAGATCTCTCCGTAAACGCCCCCGACTTCCCGAAGGGCACCCTCCACGACACATGGCAACATGACCACGGGGCACGGATGAACATGCCCGCCGCCTCGCACAACCCCCCACGCACCCCAGCAGGTCGGCCACGGGGAGCGAGCTGCGTTGTCCCAGCCACCCGGCCGTGCTAATCTCACCGCCACCTTCTGACCGACCGGCCGGTCGGTAACGTTTGGCTAACGACAACGCCTGCCACAGATGATCGTAGTTTGCTTCTCGGTGTTGATGGGGCAGGTCGCCTCGACCCCGCCAGCGTCACAGCCTCTGGGATCTGAGGCCCGCTAGGTCCATCCTTCTAGTGTGAAGGAGTACAAATGCCCTTCCCTACGGTTTCTGGGGCCGAGACAACGGCACGCCGCTACGGCGGCGGCGGCGATGCCTTGGCCGCGACGATCGTCGACCGAGCAGTAACCGAGGATGAGGTCCGCACGGTCGCCCTGCAGTTAGCCAAAGCTCCAACCGGCATGGCCGACAAAACGCTTAGGACGGCCAAAGCCCGCCTACACGCAACAGCGCTCGACACTCTGCGAGGTCGAGAAATGCCCTGAGCTGAGCCATGATCGGGCACGAGCAACGTGATGACCGGTGCCTGGAATGGCGAGCGGCCTCAGCCGCACTGGGAAGGGCAACGATGAGTACGAATAAGACGCCTACCATCGATGGACAGACCGACCCGACGGACGCGCTACTCGCGGCCTACCAGCGATATCTCAACTCCTTCATTGATGCGGAATCCCGCCCTCGACGCCGTGATCTCCTATCCGCTGACGCACATCGACGAGGACAACGTCCAGATACACCAACTGGTTCCGATCAGCCCGGCAGTATTGAGACGCACCAAGGCGTGGCATACGACCGTGAACGCGCGCGCATCGAGATCATGGCACTGTCGCCCCTCAAGACGCACTTCCCACTCCGGCCGACCCAGTGGCTGACGACAGGTCGGTCATCAAGGTGGTGTCTGCCTTTTACGCGTTCAAGCCGAACACCGATGGATGCAAACTGTATGCCATTTTCGACGTGGTCAACGCTGCGACCGACTGAGCCGCCAAATCGGAGCGAGGGATGCCGTGGAGCTACGCATACTTGGTGATCTACAAGTCCTGACAGACGGCAGACCGTTGGAGCTGGGTCCGCCGAAGCAACGGCTCGTGTTCGCCGCTCTCGCCATCGACATGGGGCGAAACGTGCCGATCCAGGCCCTGGTCGACCGGGTCTGGGACGACGCGCCGCCAAGCGACGCCCGTGGCGTCCTCTACACCTACCTCACCCGAATCCGCCGGATCCTCGCCGCGGCGCAGCCCGCGACAGCAACGCCCGTCACCGTGAGCCGCGGCCACGCCGGCTACCTTCTGACTGCCGACCCGAACCAAGTCGACCTGTACCAGCTGCGCTGCCTCGCCGAGCAGGCGCGGGCTCTGCCCGCCGACCATCCGGACCGTGCCGCGTTGCTACGCGAGGCGATCGACCTGTGGCGTGGCGATCCGCTCAACGGATTGCCCGGTGGTTGGGCGGAGCGGGCACGGGAAGGATTGCGCAGGCATCTGGTCCAGGTGCTCCTCGACTGGGCCGACAGCGAGGTGCGGCAGGGTCACGCTGGAAAGGTCGCTGACCGCCTCGCGGAAGCGCTAAACCGCAGCCCGCTCAGCGAGCCGCTCGTGCTGAGCCGGATGCAGGCGCTGTTCGTCAGCGGCCGCCGGGCGGAAGCGGTCGAGCTCTACGCGCGGACGCGGACGCTGCTCGCCGAAGAGTTGGGCGTCGACCCTGGCGCCGAACTCCAGGAGCTGCACCGGGAGATCCTCAAAGGCCACTCGCGCCTACCTGTCATGCCGGCCGCCCGCGCCGAGACGACCGCGTTCCCCCGTTCCGAGCCGCCCTCCAGTCCGGAGCCAACGCGCCCGACGCGAGTGGAGACCCCAGGCTGCCAGCTTCCAGCCGATCTGCCAGACCACGTCGGCTGCGAACCGGAGATATCCGGCGCGCTCAGTGTGCTGCAGCCAGCCGCCCGGCACCTCGAGGACACGGCGGGGCCTGTTGTCATCCTGTCCGGCCCGGGCGGCGCGGGAAAGACCGCGCTGAGCGTACGGCTCGCCTACCTGCTGCGTCTGTCCTATCCAGACGGACAGATCTTCGTCAGCCTCAACAACCGTGACGGCGACTCCAACGAGGCGCTGGACCGGGTACTGCGGGCCCTAGGTGTGACCAACCTCCATCAGTTTCGCACGATGGAGGACAAGCTCGGCCAGTACCGCTCCCTGCTCGTTGGACGCCGCATCCTGATCGTTGTCGACTCAGCGGTGAGCGCCGAGGAAGTCCGACGGCTGGTCCCCGGTGGACCGGGCTGCGCACTGATCGTCTCCAGCCGCGCGTCACTCACCACCATCCCTGGTGCCAAGCACGTCGAGGTACCCTTGCTGACCAGGGCCGACTCGAAGACGCTACTGGAGCGCATCGTCGGTGCCGAACGGATTGTGGCCGAGCCGGAGGCGGTGGCCAGTCTGATTGAGATGTGCGCGGGGCTGCCGCTGGCCCTACGCATCGTCGGCGCCCGGATCGCGGCCCGCCCGCACCGGCCGATCGCCCGCCTCGCCGACCGGATGCGGGACCAACGGGGCCGACTTGACGAAATGGCCGCAGACGGCCTGGCCGTGCGCGCCAGTGTCGCGGTCAGCTACCAGACGCTCGATCCGCCGGCCCGGCGGGCGTTTTGCCTGCTGGGTTTCATTGGAGCAACCGACGTCTCTGCCTGGCTGGCAGCCGAACTGCTCGACGACAGCCTCGACACGGTCGAGGAGTTGCTGGAGCAGTTGGCCGATGCCCGACTGGTGACCGCCCGGCCCGAGCCGACGAGCCAAGTGCTCCGCTATCAAATGCACGACCTCGTCCGCCTGTTCGCCCACGAGCGGGCAGAGCACGAGCAGTCGGAGAGTGCGCTGCGCGCGGCCGCGGCCCGAGCGCTGATGGCTGCATCGGAACTGGTGTAAACCGGCTGGCTCGGCGCCTCCTGTACCGGTGCCACCGCTCGACGAGCAGGCCACGCTGCTGGCCGGCCGTGAGCCGGCCGTACGCGCCGCCGGCCATGCCCGGGCTTGCCGGAGACGCCGAAGCGCCGCGCCCGATCGCGGCCGTGGAGCGCGCCACCAATCTGGATCTGGACATCGCCGCTTGCGCACTGGCCGGCGCTCCGGTCTTCGCGTCTTCCGTTCGCAACGACTTGCTCGGCTGTAGCCGTACCCATACAGCGACAGTCGGGGGGGCTAGGCCAGCAACACCGCCGGTCAGGTGGTTATCGAATGTGGCAACGCGCTGCTGTGCCACATGGAAGGCCGGTTTGCGGACGCGGAGCGAAGCTTCTACAGCGCTGTGCTCCTGTTCGACGGCCCTGTATGAGCCCGGCGCGCGGTGAGGCTCGCCAGCACCGCCCCATGCCGCCTGCCGAGCCGATTCCGGCCACTGTCTGCCTTGGTGGGCAGCGGCCGGAGAATCGCCAGTCGGAGGCGGCGGCTGTGCCCCCGAAGCCGCTACGGGCGGTTCCCTTCGGTACGGCTCGAATCATCATTCGGTGCCACGGCTCGCTAGACGATCAGGAGGCCTGACGGTACCCGTGATGGACGGTGGCGATACGAGGTTTCGCCATGCTGGGAGGTTGCAGCCGGCGCGGGTGCCGCGAAGCGGCCCATCACACGAGTCCCTCGCAAACCATGCGAATTTGCTTGCTCAACCCGGGATCCCCGCAGTCGGTGCCGGCCGAGGCGCGCCCTACGACCTGCCAGACGCTGTTGTCTGAGCGGAGGAATACCTGGCTGCCATCGGATGTCTCCGCTTGTCCGGGGGCGATGGCAAGGAGGCGGGCGAAGCCGTTCCGGCAGGCGAGCACCTCGACCTGTGCCACGGCTTCCGCATTCAGGGCAGCGTCGGTCGCCGCCAGCAGCGTGGTAGATCGGCAAGCGGGGTCGGTGTCCGTTGCCGGCGGGAGCGCCGCCGGCCGGGCCGACTGGGTCGCGGGCGGTGACGGTCGTGCCTGCTCATTGACCGCCTCGGTTGTCATAGGAGACGCCTCGCCGCTATGGGCGCTCGGTGGTGTGGCGTCTTCGGCCGGTCCGCTGTCCCCGCATCCTGTGGCCGCGAGTACAAGGCTAGAGATCACGGCCAGCAGGACGCCGGTGCGTCGGATCGTCATGATCGTCTCCCTCATGCATGCCCCGACCAGAAAGCCGCCGGTGCGTCGGGCCGACGGTAGGGGGTCAACCTCCCGGAAACCTCAACGAAAACTGGAAGCGCATGTAGGCCGTGCTCGGGGTGCGATCGGCGGCGGACAACGCCGAGGACGGCCTGGCCTCGGTGGCCCCCGCATCCGCACCCCCACCGGGGGCGATGCCCGGCGACCTCGTATCGCGCGCCGAAGCTGGGGAGACCTGATGTGATGAAGGAGCGGGGCCTCCGCTCCTCGTGACCTCCCGGCGGGATGCTGGGAGTGCTCACGTCTACGACGAAGGAGGCCCCTGGTGGAAGGGTATGCGGGACAGCAGTTCGTGGGTATCGACCTACACCGGCGCCGCTCGGTGATCGTGCGGATGACGGAGTCGGGTGAGGTGCTGGAGAGCGTGCGGATCGTCAATGACGCCGACCGGTTGACCGAGGCGGTCGCCCGAGCCGGGCAGGCGCGGGAGGTGGTGGTGGAAGCCACCTATGGCTGGTACTGGGCGGTGGATGCGTTGCAGGCGGCCGGCGCGAGGGTGCACCTGGCACACCCGTTGGGAGTCAAGGCGTTCGAGTACCGCCGGGTGAAAAACGACGTCCGCGACGCCCATCGACCTGGCGGATCTGCTGCGGATGGGTCGCCTCGCCCAGGGGTGGATCGCACCGCCGGGCACGCGGGAGTTGCGGGAGCTGGTCCGCCACCGCGCCAAGCTGGTCGCCGTGCGCAGCCTGTGTAAGGCCGAGGTGCACGCCGTGCTGGCCAAATGCGGCGTGCAGGTACCGATGACCGACCTGTTCGGGGTGGCCGGCATCGCGCTACTGGACGGCGGCGGCCGACTGCGCAGGGATGCCGTGGAAACGCTGCGTGACTTCCGGCGGAAACTCCGTCAACTCAACCTCCTAGGATCGCGTCTAGTACTCCAGGCGGGGATTGTGATGATGGCTCGGTGAGGGCGTGCCGGGCGTAGTGGCTGTTCATGGCTGGGGCGCGGTGACGGCGCCGGCCGTGTATTCGGAGAAGATCTCGCCGAGGACGCGCAGCGCGTTGGCGGCTGACTCGTCGGCGTCGCCCAGGGTGTAGGAGCAGCTGACGAGCGTTTTCCAGAGCGCCCATCCGCGCCCGCGCGCCCATGTCGCCTCATCGACGAAGAGCCGCTTTCGGAACGCCTGCCGGCCGTCGGCGGTCAGCAGTGTCCAGGCGATCGCCAGGTCACAAGCTGGATCGCCGACGCCGCACGTCCCGAAGTCGATGATGGCTGCCAACTCGCCGTCGTTGAGCAGGAGATTCCCCTCGGCGACGTCACCGTGGAACCAGCTCTCTACACCGTCCCAGCGTGCGTCCAGTGCGCTCTGCCAGATTTCGCGAGCCAGATCGACGTCGACGTGGCCGTCGAGTGCCGTGAGCGCGCGCTGGGCTCGCCCCTCGTAGGTGCGCAGCGTGCCGCCCCGGAACCAGTTGTGCAGTCCGGGGCGGGGGCCGCCAGTGGTATCGACGCTCTGCAAGGCGGCCAGAAACCCGGCCAGGTCGAGCGCGAACCGGACGGGGTCGGCGATCTGGTCCGCGCTCGCAGGCTCGCCGTCGAGCCATGGGTAGACCGACCACGAGTAGGGGTAACCCGCGCCGGGTTCGCCTTTCGCCAGTGGGGTGGGGATCGGCAGCGGTAGCCGGGGGGCTAGCGCCGGAAGCCACCGGTGTTCCTTGTCGACCGCCAAGGCGTACTCGGATGCGCTGGGTAAACGCACCGACATCCGCGAGCCGAGATGGAAGGTCCAGTTGTCCCAGCCACCGTTGGCTACGGGCTGAACCGAGAGGCCGACCCACTGAGGGAACTGGTCGGCAACAAGCCGACGCACCTGATCGGCGTCGACGGTAATGCGTTGGGGCGCGGGACCGAGATGCGGTGTGTTGCTCACTGAGACATCCTCGTCTGGCAAAGGGAATTGGAAGTCTGGGACCAGAACGACAGTTCGCCGCCGGAGCAAGCCCTATAGATGCTCCAGCCGGGATGTTGACCTTGGCTGAGCTGCGGGTTGAGGTGCTGCAGAAACCATCGGAGGCAGCCGCCGTCGACCATGGACGGTTGTGTGGGCCGGACTGAACATGGCCAGCGATGGCTGCCGGACCAGGGTGGATGCCCAGCGGGGCGGGTGTTGTTCGCCGACCTGATGCTGACGGCCGAGCAAGGTTTCCGCGGGCCTGAGCGCCGTGCCTGGGTGCGTGCCTTCGCTCGGGAGTTTGCTGGCGCCGTTGTCGCGCAAGAACTGCTAGACCTCTGCTGAGTATGCCGGGGATGCCGGCCCGGACAAGATGCAGGACCGGCTGACCCGGGTGCGGTGGGACGACGCCGCAGTCCGCGCAGACATCCGTGAGCTGACCCGCACGACCAGCGGGAGGCCTGCCGCCAGTTCGCCACGGAACCGCTGCAGGAGCCGCTCCGGCCCGCTCCCGCCCGTCTCGCCCTTCTCCGGCATGGCCACAACCTATCGTGGGCGCGGGCGGTGGGTTAGTAAGTAGTGAACCCTCTGCTCCGCACGGGTTCACTACTTACTAACATCCGCTGTCGAATTAGGAGATCCTCACCACCGGACCGTAAAGGTTTTTGTAATTGGGATCGTTCGCGAGGCCATACACGGACTCGCCGCGACTTCCGGTCTGGGTCGGCGCGAAGCACACGACCCTGACCCAGGCGGTAAGCCTCCCGGCACACACCCGCGAGGCCTCGGAAGAACCCATCCGGACATTCCAAACCTGAGCGGAGTAGTAATCCGATTTCTTAGGCACGAAAATTAACGCACCCTGAAATGATTTACCATTGACAATGACGCAGACCTGCTCATAGAAGTCGGCTGTATCAAAGGTGAGGCTGCAGGTCCAGTTTGGGGTGGTGCTACTGTATGCATACCAGTCGACGAACTCGGTGTAGCCGGCAGCGTTGCGATCCCCCGAAGCGTACGGCGCGCCCGCCGAGGCATTCGCTACACCGGCGCCACCGACCGCTACGCTTACCGTAGTTAGGATCGCGAGCGCGGCAACTCCCATGCGTGCACGCAAACTCATTCTGATACCTCCTCCATCAGTTTGGTACACATTCGTAGGTTTGTTGTCGTTGATGACCTCTGGCGGCGGCGCAACTAGCCGACTCCATGCGAGATTGCCAACAGCCGTGAGCAGGGAATCAAGTTGATCGGCAGTAACCGAGGGAGGACGCGAACATGATCGACTTCCGTGCCGCATTCTCGGACTTTCATGCCGGCGGAATTCCAACTCGGCGAACCCCTGCGGAGCAAAGGTTCACTACTTCAGGGCATCTGCTGTCGGATTAGGAGATCCTCACCGAGGGACCATAAAGATCTTGGTAAGAGTCGTCGTTCGCATGGCTGTATACGGAATCGCCGCGATTTGCGGTCCGCGTTGGCGCAAAGCACACGACCCTGACCCAGGCGGTAAGCCAGCCGGCACACACCCGCGAGCCGTCGGCAACACCGTTTCGGACATTGGTAACCTGGGCGGTGCGGTCATCGGAAATCTTAGGCACGAAAATCAAGGCGCTCTGATAGGACTTACCATTGACAATGGTGCAGACCTGCTCATAGAAGCCGATCCTATCCACGGTGGCGCCGCAATGCCAGGTCGAGTCAGTGCCACGGTACGTATACCAGTCGACATATTCGACGTAACTGGCAGCGCTGCGATCCCCCGACGCGTGTGGTGTGCCGGCCGAGGCGTTCGCTACACCGGCGCCGCCGACCGTCATGCTTACGGTAGTTAAAATCGCGAGTGCGGCAATTCCCATGCGTGCACACAAACTCATTCTGATACCTCCTCCATCAGTTGGTACACATTCGTAGGTTTATTGTCGTTGATGACCTCTGGCGGTGGCGCTGCTAGCCGATGCCATGCGAGATTGCCAACAGCAGCGAGAGGGGAGTCGATGTGATCGACAGTAGTCGCGGGGGGGGGGGGGGGCCCGGGAGCGCGATCGAACTCCGCGCCGCACTCGCTGAGTCCCATTCCGGCAGAATTCCGACTTGCGCATCCGACGGGGGTTCTGCGGCAGGGAAACTCCGCCCATCGGAGTCCATTGCCCTGCCGCGCGCCCTCCTCCTCGGCCTTCCTGGGGTCCTATCCGGCCACCCAGGCTGGATGCCGGCCGCAGAAGTCGTCTTAGCCGCAAGCGAACTGCCCGTAGTGCGATGGCCACACTCAACCCCGACTGACCTGCCGACAGGCCGACCGGTCGGTCGGCGGGACCGATCGTAACATCGTGATGATGCCCTAACAAGTGAGATCAGGCGGCAGCCCAAGCGCCCGCACCATCGCCCGCGTGCACGGCTTCGCCACCTAGCGCTGTCAAGCCGCACACCAATGGCGCGGCAGCGCGGGCGGGCGGGCGGATGATCCACAGGAAGGCTCTTCACCCATAGGCAGGGCCGCCGGCGAACGGGTGGTGGCCAGTGCGATCTAGTTCATCCGCGCCGTGCGAGCTGCTTCAAGTTCGGCCGGGGCGCCCCTCGATGACCAGGCAGCGCTCTGGTGGGGGCCTCGCAGCAGGTTAGCCACACTAAGGCAGCAGTCCGGGCCTGGTTTCCAAGGGTGATCTAAGTGCTGTCCCCAAGGACCGGGGGGATTCAGGTAGGCCGCTTGCTCGCAGTCGTTTCCGCACGCTGGGGGCTCGGCCCGGAGGTGACCACACTCCCCCTGGTTTCGGGTGACCTTCAGCAAGGTCGGGGCGTCGGGGTACACCAGGAAGGCGACGCCTTCGCCTGCCATCAAGTCGCGTACCAGTCGGTATTCAGCTTCGGTGTCGAGTTGTGGAGCAACGATTGCGATAATGTCGATCGGCCTGCGGCCGTGGGTATGAGTCCAGACGATCTTCGGGTCGAAGCTGTGGTGCAGTGCCCAGCGCTCCCAGATGCAGCGATATGCGGAGTCGGATTCGACCAGTACCCGTCGACGTCGAACAGCACGACCAGGTTACGGAGCCCCGTCCGCCGTTTGGGTCGTCCGGCGCATCTGCTCGATGGCGTTGACGGCCTGGGCCGTGAGTTCGTGGATGAGTCGGCCCGCTGGTCGGACTGCCCGGATGAGCTCGACCGATTGGCCGGCGTAGAGGGCCATGTCCGCCAAGTCGCCGGTCATGCCGGGTAGCGGGATTAGATCCTCGTACCGGTAATGGGCCTGGCCTGTGCTGTCGAAGGCTACGACGTCGCCTTCGTCCGGACGCCCTGGCGCTGGAGGTGAACCGGCTCGTTCCCACCGCTGCAGGGTCAGATTCCGCAATGCGCGGTGTGCGGCGTCGGGCCATCCGCCGTCGAAGCAGTGTGTGTGGACGGCGTCCTCGGCGGTGGCATCGACGAGGCGTTGCCGATACAGCTGGTGGGTGAAAGCTTCCGTGGTCGCCAGGAAACGCGTGCCCATCCACGCGCCCTGTGCGCCCAGGGCCAAGACGGCAGCGAGGCCGCGGCCGTCGCCGATGCCGCCGGCAGCCATGACCGGAATCGGGCCCACCGCGTCGACAATGGCCGGCACCAGAACCATCGTGGCAGTCGTGCCGCGAACATGGCCGCCGGCCTCCCAACCCTGCGCCACGATGATATCGACGCCGCAGTCGACGGCGTGCACAGCCTCCCTCACGCTGCCGACGGTATGCATATGAAGCGCGCCGGCGTCACGGATCCAGTGGCTAACGGGCTCTGGATCACCCCAGAAGGTAGATATGACCGGTACAGCCTCCTCCAGGCACACCGCCAACGTGTCAATGATGGGAAAGTCCAGCACCAGATTCACCCCGAACGACCGCGAAGTCCGCTGCCGAACGTGGCGGATGCCGAGGCGCGCGCGTTCGGGACTCTGCCAGGTCGACGCCAACATGCCGAGCCCACCGGCTTCGGCCACCGCCGCGGCCAGTTCAGGCGCTGCCGCGGAGCCTATCGGCGCCTGCACCACCGGCACGTCGATGCCCAGCCGTTCGCACAATGGGGTACGCAACCTGGACGTCATGCACGCCTGACCCTTCCTGCAAACCGAATCACTTCCGAGGAGGCACTGTATCGGAGAACGCACCAGGAGCACTCCATGACCCATTGAACTCTTTAACCTCCGAGGGTCCTCTGGGGACCCTGTCTGGTCACGGAAACAGCCGAGCCGAGCCTGCCGGGCCGTACGATGCAGGCGGCCCCGCACTGCCCCTATTGCTCGGGATGGGCACTGTGCTGGTACTCGCCATACTGGTCCTGGGTGTAATCGCGATCCTGGTCTGTCGCCGGTCGCGGCTAGACGGACTGTGAGTCTGGCGGTGTCAGCTCGGCAGTGGTGCGGCAGGCATGCGGTGCTGAGCTGGGCGATTCGGCCGGCGAATTCTTCAGTAGGTCCCTCCTCAAGCGGAATCCCCAAGCATTACGTCTCTGTGAGCATCGGCCCGTCCCGCCGCAGAAACGCTTCGGTGATCACCGAATGATCCCGCCGGTACCGTCATAAGCATGATCATCGCCCCGAAAGTCCTCTACTTCGGCACCCCGGTCGTGCTGCTTTCCACCGAGAACGACGACGCTAGCGCCAACCTCGCCCCGATGTCCTCTGCATGGGCGCTGGGCCAGACGGTGGTCCTAGGGCTTGGCCCGGACGGCCACACCGCACACAACTTGCGTTCCCGCCCTGACCTGGTCATCAACGTGCCTGGGCCTGAGTTATGGGCGGCTGTGGAACGCATCGCCGCGATGACCGGCTCCGATCCAGTGCCCGAGCACAAACAGTCCACGTACTCGCACGAACGCGACAAGTTTGGCAAAGCTGGCCTGACACCGGTGCCGTCCGTGCGCGTACGCCCGCCGCGTGCGGCCGAATGCCCCCTACAGCTGGAAGCCCGTGTCGCGCACATGGCGCTCGACGCGGACGGCGAGTTCCTCATCGCTCAGGCCACCGTGGTAACCGTGCACGCCGACCCGGACATCATCGTGCCCAACACCAGCTACATCGATCCGCGGCGGTGGAGTCCGCTGATCTACAACTTCCGGCACTACTTCGGCCTGGGCGAGCAACTGGGCCATAATTTCCGTTCGGAGACTAAGCCACTGTCGGCCGCCGATCCGTTGATATCGGACAGTAATCGACAGGGCGTGAGGCGCTCGGTAGACCAGTTCTCACCATGAGGTCCTTCGCCACGGTGAGGACACTACGGGACCGCCTATCGTGCCATGATCGTATCCAGGGAACTGGTGGCTCATGTGGCGGCCGCTACGCAGCGAGCGCCGCAGGCGGGGTACGCGGCGGCGGACCCACAAGCTCAGCGGCGGCAAACACGGGCGCTCCGGATCTAGCCGAGCCGAACAGATCGGCTGGTTCCGCAGCACCGCCAGGTCAGCGTTGGTGCGTCATCGTGACCGGTGGCGACTTGCGGGAAGGTGGGAATTCGACCCCACGGACTTTCGCTGGAAGGGTGATTCAGCCGGCGACTCGATAGTCGTCGCAGTCGACGGAACGAGCAGTCCGGCGAGTTATCTATTGCCAGATCGACGATGATTCCTGCCTTGGGTCGAGTTGGCGCCGCCGGCCGCGGCGGCAGCATCTATCAGTGATGCATCAGGCTGCGGGGGTTTGCTTCCAGAGCGGCGAAGTAGGTGGGAACGCTGTGCCACCCGATCGCGAACGAGCCGCGCGCCGGAGACCAGGCGCCGTAGGCACGGATCGCGTTCCGCACGCGCTGTGTGATCTCGGCGTTGGCCGCTGCGTCCCACGTTTCGGCGACCTGGTCGAGTCGCGGGTCAGACCAGTAGGCGGGCAAAATGTAGTGCCGGAGGTCGGAGAATCGCGCCGGATAGGAGGCGGCTAGCGCTCGCGCGGCCAGGGCGCTAGCAATATGGTCCGGATGGTCGTCGATGACATGTGAGTGCGTCTTGATCCGCACCGGCCTGCCGGGCGCGATCCGATCGGCTACCGAGAGGAGCGCCCTTTGGACATCCGCCTGATTGATGGCCCCGTCCTCTAGACGGGCTTCGTGCAACGTGAGCGTTCCCGACGTGCCAGCGGCAAGGCTGTTCACGGCTACCATGCCCTCGGCGATCCGCGCCGCGCCGAACTCATCCACGCTGAGCGCCGTGTATCCCTCAGCGGTTGGGACATGCGGCACACCCCACCACGGCGACGTGGTCGCGCCGTTGATCAGGGCGCGCGCGTTGGAGCGCGTTCCCCGCGACAGCCACAACACGTGCACGTCCTGCCCGAGGGCGAGATGCTCCGCCAGGGCAACACCTATGCCGAGGATCTCGTCGTCAGGGTGGGCCACAGCGAAGAGAGCGGGCGAGGCATCGGCAGCCTGCGCGGGCGCGCCGAGCAAGCCGGTCGCGGCAATACCGGCCGTCGCACCAAGGACTTGCCGTCGGGAAACAATCGTCACCACAAACTCCCACGCTAGATCGATATTGGCGAGCGAAGCCATGCGTCGCTGCGTCCCTGGACCGGCGGATCCGGCTGCCCCGCGAATGCTTCTGCAATCGCCGACCGACCGGCCGGTCTAGTTGTTCGATCGAACGTAGCATCCTGGCCATTCTCAGACAAGAGAGATCAATCGTCGAAGTGCGCCCTGGCGGCGGGTCCCGATCGCCGTCTCCAACGCGTCGAGCACCACGCCGGTCGTCATGCTGGTGGCGGCCCCGCCAGCCCAGGATGCGGCGGGAGTAGGCGTCGATGACGAAGGAGGCACTTCCCAGGGGAACAGCGATGTGTCCTCGCAGCGAACGCGACACAGGCCATGCCGGTCCAGGTGGCCTCGTAGGTGAAGTCAGCGACCCACAACCGGTTGGGCCGGTGGTTGGAGAACCGGCGCTGCACCTGCCCGCCGCCGGGTCCGGGCGGTCAACCGGGCCTGCTGCCCAGTCCTGCCAGACCGGATCCAGATCGACTACGAGCTCGGCGATGACCTCCACCGACAAGAGGTCACACGATGCTGAGACACCACAGTGGACCAAGCCAGTCGAAGATCATCCCACCAAGCACCCCCAACCATGCACGAGGCGGTAATGGCTGTCTCCTAACTGGTTGAAGGCGCTGCCTGCGGCCGCGTTGATGGTCAGGAGGTAAGGGCAATGTTGGGCAGGTAGGCGACGCCGATAGCGCAGTGTCGGTTAGTCGTCGACGCCTGTACTCACAGCGAGGAAGATGTCAGCCCTACCGCCGTGCTGATCGATGACATCGTGCTTTAGCGATAGCACTCGGTGCGCGCGATCGTTCGTGTGCCGGCCCCTCGCACGCGGCGTTCGTTGACGCCCGCGCGGGAAGCGTCCCCTGGGCACGGATTCTTCACCGGTAAGCTCACCAACTGCGGGCATGGCACCACCGCCGCATAGACGGTCCTATTACACCCTCGCGGGACCAAGGATCAACGCGCACGGCAGCGGACCGGCGGCCGCGCCTTCTACCGCCCGCGATCCAGCGCGATGTTGGCATCGAGGTCCGCTTAGACCATGGCACGGTGGAGCTTCAGGGTTGCGTGGCCGCAGGACTCGGTACTAGGTGGCGAAACCCTGCACGTGGGCGATGGCTGCGCGTGCTTCGCCTGCCGGCCAATCTACTTGTTTGGGCATCATCACGATGTTACGCTCGCGTCGCCGACCGACCGGTCGGCCTGTTGGGTATAGGAGGTTAATCGGGGGGCATGGCCATCGGCATTTGCGGGCAGTTCGCTTGCGGCCTACGCGACGGGCATGGGCGGAGTTGCCGTGCCGCGGCGCCCCTGTCGGGCGCGCCGCTGGCATCCCACTCCCGGGGTGCGGCGCAGAAGTCGATCGCGTTCCCGGGCGCCCCCACTCGGTTACCGCCGATCACATCGGTTCCCCCTCTCGCGGCGGTTGGCGATCTCACGTGGAGCCGGTTAGTGGTGCCGTGGCTGGAGGGATGTCTACGACAGCAAGCCCAGGAATGTGTACTGACTGACGGAGGAGGTATCTAAAATGAGTTTGCGTGCACGCATGGGAATTGCCGCACTCGCGATTTTAACTACCGTAAGCATGACGGTCGGCGGTGCCGGTGTAGCGAACGCCTCGGCCGGCACATCGCACGCGCCGGGGGATCCCAGCGCTGCCAGTTACGAGGTAGTGCCCTGGTACACGTTCGAGAGAACTAACTCGACCTGGCATTGCGGCGCCACCGTGGATAGGCCCGCCTTCTATGAGCAGGTCTGCACCATCGTCAACGGTAAATCCTATCAGAGCGCGTTGATTTTTGTGCCCAAGGTCTCGGCTGAATGGACGGCCGAGGTAATCAATGTCCGAAACGGGACTGCCGACGGCAGGCGGATTTGTGCCGGCGGCACGCTTACCGCATGGGTCAGGATCGTGTGCTTTGCGCCGACGCGGACCGCAAAGAGCGGCGAGTATGTATACAGCTACGCGTTCGATCCCTCTTTCGCGGACCTTTATGGTCCCGTGATGAGGATTTCCTAGTTCGGCAGCAGATGCGTTAATAGGTGGTGAACCCTGCGGGAGTAGAGGGTTCACCACCTATTAACGCATCTGCCCGCGACCGCGATAGGTTGTGGCCATGCCGGGAAATACGAAACGGGCCGGAGCGGCTGGCGCAGTGGGTCCATGATGAACTGGCAGCAGCGGGCCTCACTCTGGTCGTGTGTGGTCTCGCCCCCGAGCTGCCCATGGGCACGGAATTCCGCATTGACAGGTGGAATGAACGCGTCCACGACGAGAAACCCGAGGTCGCGGTAAGCTGAGCAGTGGACCCTCAACTCCACATAGGCACGCTGGATCGCGGCATACCGACCAACCCACCGATGCGCCAGCCTAGAGACACCAAATCGCGATGGCCGCAGGTAAAATCGCGATCCTAAGGGACGCCTCGTAACTCACTGAAGGTTTTGCCCGCCCGGGCTGATGGTTCAGCCGTCGAGGATAACCACGGCACTCCGTGACAGGACGAATGCCGGCTGCCCGAGGGCGCCTCGCCATTCGCGGGGTGACCACAGGGCCGTGCGCACGCCCGCGACCGCATCTGCCCATCACCCGCGCCGACAGTGCTGCCGCCATGCGTCAGACGCTGCGGATTCCGGCCCGAGCGGAGTAGGTCGTTGCTGACGAACGCGCCCGCCTCCGCGAGACCCGGGATCGGCGGCAGATACGGCTCGGTGGCTGTATCGAGGCATTTTCATCGTGGTGGCGCTGGTCACGGCAGGTGCAAGGAAGGCCGTGTCGACAGGACGAGGCTCCCGGTAAGACAGCGGTCGACCAAGA
>NZ_JBIVNT010000017.1:0-21636 GCF_044753725.1 Micromonospora sp. NPDC093243
ATGAGCGGCCAGGACATCCGCAACCTCGGCACTGTTGACGACAGCGGATGGACTCAAAAGCTGCTGTCGGCGCAGCCGGCAACGGTGGCATAGCGCGCTCACGCAGTTAGGTTGGCCTTGCCTGGCCGTTTACGTAGACGGGCCGGCTATCGTTGGCTCGCGACCGAAACACGCTGGCAACGGGCTCGGTCTCCGGCCATAGAACACCCGCTGGCCTGTGCCCTAGCCCGCGGGATAGGGCTACTCCACACAGCCACACTCCATGGTGGCTGCCGCAGACATCATGATCAGATATCAGGCCACCAATCGCAGCACGCTCGAACATGTGGTGAACCCCTTCGGAGCTTCCGGAGGGGTTCACCATTCCATAGTCCATCGCAATCATCACGATCTCGGTAGTTCCCGACCGCGTCGTGATCTTTCGCCGCCGCGGCGACGGCTTCTTGCGCCGCTGGCCGGCGCCGCGGGCATGAAAGACCGCTCCAGCCGGCCACGACGCATAGCCCGAACCGCACCCGCCCGCGGGTGCCAGGTGCTGCATCTGCGTACCAGCCGGCGTTGGGGACCCGCGCGGATCGGGAGACGCCTGAATCTGCCCGCCTCGACATATCACGCGATCCTGCGCCGCGCGGGCGTTACCCGCCTGGCCCACCTCGACCGGGCTACCGGAGAGCCGATCCGCCGCTACGAACACCCCCATCCCGGCGACCTGGTCCACGTCGACGTCAAAAGCTCGGCAACATCCCCGACGGCGGCGGCAGGCGCACCCAGGGCCGTGTTCGCGGCGAACTCAACCGCACCGCCACCGCAGGTCACCGCACCGACGCGTGGGGCGGCGCCCGGCTCGGCTACGCCTACCCCACACCGCGATCGACGATCACTCACGGCTGGCCTACACCGAAATCCTCGACGACGAACGTCAAGAGACCGCTGCCGCGTTCTGGCAACGCGCGCACGCCTGGCTCACCGGCCACGGCATCACCATCGCCCGGGTGTTGACCGACAATGGCTCCTGCTACAAGTCCCGGCTTGTGGCGCGACACCTGCACCCAGCTCGGTGTCACCGTCAAGAAAACCCCGCCCCTACAGGCAACGGTGAATTCGAGCGATCGTCGCAACGCTGTCTCGTGATCAGGATGCCAGAGCGGAGTGGAAGACGTCGTGTGGCGTGCGCCAGCCGAGGATTTTGCGAGGCCGGTGGTTGAGGGGTCCTCGACCATCCTCAACATGTCCGGCCCGTGCACGGCCAGGCTGCTGCCCTTGGGGAAGTACTGGCGCAGGAGCCCGTTGGTGTTTTCATTGGTGCCACGCAGCCACGGACTGGCCGGCCTGGCGAAGTAGATTCCGTCACGGAATATTCGGCCAGTTGCTCGTGGTGCGCCATCTCGGAGCCCTGGTCCCAGGTCAGCGTCAGCCGCGCCGACTTCGGAAGCTGCTCCAGAACGTTGATGAGCGCAACCCGGAGCTGGTCGGCGCGGTGACCAGCCGCAGGTGCACCAGCCGCAGATAGCGGCTGGTCCGGTCGACCAGGGTGCCAATGGCGCTCTGGCTCATCCGCCCCACGATCGGGTCGCCTTCCCAGTCCCGATGCGAACGCAGTCGTTGACGACGGCAGGCCGCTGATCGATCAGCAGTGCTGGAGCTATGAACCGGGACTGCCGCTGGTGGGCACGGCGACGCCGGCGCCGCAACGGGCGACCGGTGCGCAGCCGTCGACTCAGCCGCCGACTCAAGCCGCCGCGACCACCGTGGTAGAGGGCCTGGTAGATCGTCTTGTGGCAGATATGCCAGTCACCGCGGTCTGGAAACGCGCGACGCAAGTGCAGGGCGATCTGCTCCGGGCTCCAGTCCAGCTCAAGCTTGTCCTGCACCACGTCACGCAGCTCGGAATCGAGGTTGAGCTTGCCCGCCGCGGGCGCCTGGTGCGCTGTCGGGCTCGCGATGAGCCAGATCCCCGTCGTACGCCTTGTCATGTGAACGCGTGTTGCGGCGCAGCTCACGGCTAACCGTCGCTGGCGAACGATCAATCCGACGGGCAAATCTCACGCACACCCAAGCCCTGACCACGCAGGGTGGCGATACGCTGCCGCTCCAACAGCGACAGGTAGCGGTTCGACCTGGCGGCCTCAGCGATCCGCGCCGGCGGGACACCGCCATTCTCCGCCCGCCACCGATAGCCGGTCTTGCGAGTGTTCCCGACCATCCGACACGCCTGCACCGTTCCGATCCCCGACAACAGCAGCTGCCAGTACCGGGCCTCCACATCCAACTGCCGCTTGCGCCCACGCTGTCCCATCAACACATCCAAGTGATCTAGGAGGTGTTGCGACAACTACTGGAACCCACGCGCCGCCAGAGGGTCAGTTTTCCCTACCTTGTTGATCGTCCGGGCTGTCGTACTGTCCGGGCAGCCGGGAGCACCGGGGCATGGCTTTTGTTTTCTGCCGTCGATGGCTTCGCTTGATTGGCCACCCCGGTGCTCCACGACGTCTTGACCGCTGATTGAGATCTGCGACATCGATCGCTGCGTAGGGAATGGACGGCGAGCGCGTCGACGGCACTCCGACCACGAACAGGGAGGGCTGGATGCAGCAGGTCGAGCAAGCATGGGCCGGGATCGACGCCGGCAAGGGCCATCACCACCTGGTGGTCATCGACAGCGACGGGCGCCGCCTGCTGTCGCGCCGGGTGTCCAACGATGAACCGGAACTGGCTGCGGCGATCACCGCTGTCCTCGCCCGAGCGGAGAAGGTGACCTGGGCCATCGACCTGGCTGACGGCCCGGCCGCTCTTGCCATCACGCTCCTGCTCGAGCACGGCCAGCGGGTCCTCTACCTGCCAGGCGTGGCAGTCAACCGTATCGCCAGCGCCTACCGCGGTGAAGGCAAGACCGACGCCAAGGACGCCGCAGTCATCGCTGACCAGGCCCGCATGCGCCGTGACCTGCGTGAGCTGCACCTCGATGACACTCTGCTCGCTGAACCTCGCATGCCCACCGCGCCGACCTCGCGGCCGATCGCACCCGCACCATCAACCGGCTACGGGGACGCCTGCTCGGCATCTTCCCGGCCCTGGAACGCGCGCTCGACTTCACCAACCGCGGACCGCTCGTGCTCATCAGCCAGTTTCAGACGCCGGCCGCACTGACCGCAATCGGGCGAGAGGAACTGGAGCGCTGGCTCCGCGAGCGCAAAGTCCGTCACGCAGACAAGCTCGCCACCGCAGCGATACATGCCGCCGACGCTCAGCACGTCCGCGTTCCCGGTGAGGCGATGGCCGGAGAGCTCATCGGCCGGCTTGCCGCCACCGTCCTCGACCTCGACCGGCAGCTCACCGAGCTGGACAAGCTCATCGCTGACCGGTTCCACCGCCACCACCACGCCAAGGTAATCACCAGCATGGTCGGCATCGGTGACCTCCTCGGCGCGGAGTTCCTCGCCGCCACCGGCGGCAACCTTGACGAATTCGCGTCCGCTGACCACCTCGCCGGCTACGCCGGACTGGCACCCACACCACGCGACTCCGGTCGGCGCGTCGGCAACCTCCACCGCCCCAAGCGATACAACCGCCAACTCCAACGCGTCTTCTACACATCAGCCCTGATCAGCATCCAGCGCAGCCCAGCCTCGAAAGCCTTCTACGAGCGCAAACGAGCCCAGGGCAAAAACCACGGCCAAGCCGTCCTCGCCCTCGCCCGGCGCCGCGTGAACGTGCTCTGGGCGATGCTGCGCGACGACCGACCCTACGAAGAAGGCCAGCCCCTGACCGCCCTCGCCACTTGACAAACAGCATTGAGAATCACGCGTCGCCGACACTCTCGACCAGCGACCAGAACTCGTTCACCTGCACCTGCGGAGTCTGACACGAGCAACCGCCATCCGTTCTTCACCGCCCCCAGGGACCCTGCGCCTCTGAGGTTGAAAATGGCTCAATCACCGGCACCACGCACTCGGCGGCCCACCCGCCAGCCGCGTCCCCAACCTCTCTGGGCAGAACACCTCGCCAAGATGGCCGAGTTATCCGTTAGCGAGACAGCCCCCGGTGGCGCCGCCGATCTGGAGCGAGTGCGGTTCCTCGTATTCCTGCTGGTGATGGTTGATTTCCGTTGTCTGACGGTAGCCTGGATGCTATGATAGACCGACCGGTCGGTCGGAAAGTGATCGAGGAGGCGTCGTCCTGACCCGTCTTCAATGGCTGAGTTCGGCGCGGGGTCGATCGCGACCGGACAAAAGCACCCATATGCGGAGTCGAGGTAGAGGTTCGCCGCACCGGATGACTGGGAGATTGATGATGGTGAGGTATATGCTGATCATGCGCGGCACGGAGGCCACTACGAAGGCGGCGATGGCCAGCGACTTGCTCGATGTGTTAGGCCGCTTCAAGGACGACGTCATCAAGGCCGGGGTGTTGATCGCCGCTGAAGCGCTAAGTGACCCGGCGGGGGGAGTCGTCGTTCACTTCACAGGGGATGCTCCGATCGTCACGAGTGGACCATACGCCGAGGCGAGGGCGCTATTTAGCGGGTTCTATCTGCTTGACGTATCCTCGAAGGAGGAGGCAGTCGAGTGGGCGAAGCGGATCCCGGCCCTACCAGACCTGAAGTGCGAGGTACGCCAGGTGCTTAGCCTCGACGAAGTCTTTTAGCGCATGATCGTATGCAGAGCGGTTGGTCGCGAGTTTAGTGGGCTGTCGATCCACTGACGGAGCGGATCAATGCGCGCCGCGGGTCCGGGAGTTCGGTGCCCACGACACGGTTGAACCGCAGATCCAGGTGTCGTTGGCGGAGTTCCAGGCGATGCCGACACCGGTGATCATGGAGCGGGTTGGTAGGCCCGAGGCAAGACGGTGTTCTGTGATCGGGTGCAGAGGTTGCGGGCGTTGTTCCGACGCGTCAACCCTGCTCAGCGGACGGATTATCTGCCGGGTGAGCTGGCGCAGTGTGATCTGTGGTTCCCGCCGGCGGACGTGCCGCTGGGCTTCGGCCAGACTGGCCGGTGTTGGTGTGCGGCTATTCGCGGTGGCTGTGGGCGGTTGGATCCCGACCAGGCAGTCAGCGGATCTGCTGGCCGGGCACTGGACGCTGATCAGTGAGTGGCGTTGGGTGCCTATGGCGTGCCTCTTTTGGGTAGTCGTTGACCTGTGGCCCCGCAAGATCTACGCCGACTGCGGCTACGACCACGACAAGTACCGCCGCCTCGTCCGCGCCATCACTCCGGTCATCGGCCGCCGCGGCCACCCGCACGGCTCCGGCCTCGGCCGGCGGCGCTGGGTCGTCGAACGCAGCTTCGCCTGGCTTCACGCCTTCAAACGACTCCGCACCCGCTACGAACGCCGCGCCGACATCCACGAAGCCCTGCTGAGCCTGGCCTGCGCGGCGATCTGCCTACGCACACTACACAACTCAAAGTGAAACGATCTCTTAGCGGCAGTGTAGGCTCGAAGACCGCCGCTGACGACCTAGGGCTGCGTGCCGTTCGTACGAGGCACGACCGGCGACGAGCGGGTTCTAAGGCACGCGCCCTTATCAACATCGTCGCCTTGATGCGTATGTACAGGCAGCGCGGAATGCAGGCCAGGGTGAAGGAGCTCGTCTCGTGCGAGGCCACGGCGCGGTAGCTGTAAGGTGTAGCGCCGCAGGATGTCCGAAGCGCTCACCTCGCACGAGGGTGATTGCAGGAGGGGTAATCAGGCAAGCGGACGCCCAAGTGGCGATCCCCGTCGGACGCCACCTCCCGACGGCCGTAAGAACAGGTGCATGGCGTGGCGGGTTGCGTCGTTCGGTCCACCTACCTCGAGTTCGACGAGTGCGGCTTCGATAACGACGCCGACCCACAACCGCGCCGCACCTAGCGGCTCCTCCCACCCCATCGCCCTGAAGTCCGCGGCGCAGATCTCGGCCAGCTGTGCACTTCGCACACGTACCGCGTCGGCGATCGGTGCCACGGCGCGGGCCTCGAGCAATAGAGCGCGAACACCGCGGTCGCGCAGGCACGCGTCGAGGTAGGTCCAAGAGCCGGCGAGCAGTCGGTCAACGCCAGGCGAGAGCGGCTCGATAACGACCAGCACCTCGTCAATCACCCGATCGTGGAAGCTGCCGTGCAATGCTAGTAGATAACCTGCCCGGTCTTTGAAGTGATGAAAGAACGCTCCCTTGGAGACGCCGGCCTTCTCGACGAGGATGTTCACACTGAGTCCCGCGAGTCCCGTTCGTTCAGCGAGCCGGAGCCCAGTATTGATCAAATGCTCGCGAGTCTGAGCGGCCGCCACGGCACGTGAAGTCATCACCGGCGGACGGCGATCGCGCGACCAGCCGTCTTGTATCCATGCTCCGCTGGATGGCGAATTCTCTTGCTGCGCATAGCCACATGATAACACCCATGCCGACCGGTCGGTCGGTCAGCTTGTCGACATACCCTGATGGCGACGTTGCTCCCGGGAATGCTTGACCGACCGGCCGGTCGCTACGTCTGATATGATGCTCAGCGACCGGCCCTCGCGCGCTGGCCTCCGGTATCCGGCCTTGGGTGGACGCCCGCCCTGACACGCCTGCGGTTGGCCGTGGCTGGTCAATGGCGCTCGCTCCGAGGGCCAACCGTGTCGAACTGAGGAAGGACGGACATGAAGTCCTATCCCTATCGCAACCCCTATGTAGAACTGTCGGGAGTGATCGACCATCGGGCGGTACGTGCTGCCGGTTACCGCGAATGCCATTTCGATGCCGGGGCCGTCCGCATCAACTATGTGGTTGGCCCGGACAACGGGCCGCCGCTGGTCCTGATTCCCGCCCAGATCGCGACGTGGGAAAGCTATGTTCGGGTCCTCGTTCCGCTGGCACGTCATTTCCGCGTCTACGCGGTCGATGTGCGCGGGCACGGGAAGTCCAGTTGGACGCCGGGCGACTACTCGTGGCGGCATCTCGGCTTGGACATGAAAGCCTTCTTATCCGAGGTAGTGCGGTCAGCGGCGATCATCTCTGGCAACTCCTCTGGTGGGCTCGTCGCGCTCTGGTGCGCCGCTAACATTCCTGACCAGGTAGCGGCCGTTGTCCTCGAGGACGCTCCCGTGTTCTCGGCCGAATTGCCTCGCTTCAGAGATCAGGACAGGTTCGTCTACCAAGGGTTGAAGCACGTGGCGCAGGTCTTGAAAGACAAGGACAAGCCTGATCTCACTGGCTATCTTCGTGGCCAGACGCTGCCGGTCTCCGAGACCCGTGAACGCCAAGTTCCGGACTGGTTCGTTTCCTTTCTGTCACGCCGCATTCATGCGTTTCAGCGACGCCACCCAGGCCAGCCAGTGGACATCCGCTACTTCCCGCTCAAAGTGCGGCTGCTGTTCAAGTCTCTGTCCATGTTCGACTCCGACTTCGCTCAGGCGTTCGTCGACGGCCGGTTCTACGACGGCCTTAACCATGCTGAGGCGCTCGCTCGTGTCTCGTGCCCCACTCTGGTATTGCATGCTGACTGGCGCCGGCTTCGGCGACACGGACTGGTCGGTGCGATGGACGACGACGACGCATCTCGGATCCGTGAGCTCGTGCCCCACAGCAGATACAGGAAGGTCCGAGCCAACCACGTCATCCACATGTTCAAGCCCCGCACATTTGTCGCGGAGCTCGAAGCCTTCGTGCGGCAGGACGTCTCGCCCTCTCGGCGCACTGAGCAAGCCCAGTGATCGGGCGGTACCGACGTAGGTCCATTAGTTGACAGGCACTACCCGGCTTTGGAGGCGGCTCGGAACCCCTCGCCCGATCCCGCCGTCGGGCCCACCTGATCACGTGGAGAGGAACCACGAAGACTGGTCGGGTGGGCCCACCTCCGGGGAACCGACCGCCGAGCGAGAGGATCTGGCATGGACCTTCAGGCAAGCGACGAGAATCGACGACACTACCTTAGCCCCGCCGGCCTGACTCCGGCCGGAAGCGCCGGACGGCCTCGAGATTGCGTGCAGAGCGTTCGGAGCAGTCTCGGCCAAGGCCCTCCTCTCCAACGACTAAGCAGCGAACTGCAAAAGTGCATGGGAACCTACGGCGCGCCTGGTGTGACCCCTAGGGCGCGACCTCTTGTTTCTGGTCCCGCGCGCTGCTGTCGTGACCCATGCCACGACATTTTCAGCGATCACCCATTTCATGGTGTCGACGATGCAACAGCGTCGCTGAATTCGTCATCGGCATGACTGAGAGGTTCTTGGCCAACACGTCGGCCGGGCGGCGGCGGGATTACGGACTGTTGGTCGCCGCCCGCGGCATTTCGACGTTTGGCGCGGGCATCGGCCCTGTGGCGCTGGCGTTCGGCTTACTCACTCTTCCGGGTGGCGGGCCGATCGCACTTTCGCTCGTGCTGACCTCCCACGCCGTGCCGCAACTGCTGCTTGTTCTTATCGCTGGGACGCTCGCTGACCGGTTGCCACGTCCTCGCCTCCTCGTGGCTGCTGAGAGCGTCGCGGGTGTAGCGTGGGCAGCCATCGGCATCATGCTGGTGACCTCGGCCGCGCCAACGGTTGTGCTGGCCGGAGGCGCCGCGCTCGCCGGAATCGCGGCGGCCGTCGTCGGCCCGGCGCTGACCGGCCTCGTGCCCGACATAGTGCCGGCCGAGCGACTCCGCAGTGCAAACTCCACGCTCAAGACCGCCACGCACGCGGCCCGACTCGCGGGCTTTGCCGCTGCAGGGCCGACGGTGGCGCTGATCGGCCCCGGCTACGCCTTGTTGATCAACGCGGGCACCTTTCTCGTCGCCGCCGCGCTCGCGGCCTGCCTGCAGCCCTCCCGTCCAGTCGCGCCGTCGGATTCGGGGATGGTTCGAGACTTGCGAGACGGCTGGCGCGAATTCAGCAGCCGACAATGGCTGTGGGTACTCGTTTCAGCGTACTCGTTCAACTACGCCGTGGTGACCGCCGTCACGGGTGTACTCGGTCCGCTTGCCGCACGTGCGTATCTCGGCGGCGCCACCGCTTGGTCGTTGATTCTGACTGCTCAGGGAATGGGGACGGTGGTTGGCGCTGTAGGGGCCCGATGGGTCGATCCTGCTCGACCCGCCCTGGCCGCGACCGCGCTCTTCCCGACGCTCGCGGTACCCATGATGCTGATGGCCGGCGCTACACCACTGTCGCTCGTCGTGCTTGGCGCCGGAGCCGGCGGGGTCGCCGCGGGCTTGGTCTCGGTGCTCGCTACCACCGTCATGCAGCAACGCGTTCCGGCGGCGGCGTTGTCGCGGGTCAGTGCCTACGACTGGCTCGGCTCGCTGGCGTTAACGCCGTTGGCGCTCGCGCTCGCCGGGCCAGCGGCCGAGGCCTTCGGTCTCCGCCTGACGCTAGCTGCGTGTGGCGTGATTGTGCTGATCGCGAGTATTGCGGCGATCGGCGCCCCACAAGTGCGCGCCTTGCGGAGATTCGACTCGTCCAGGCAGCAAACGAACCTCGCTGTCCTGGCCACCGAGAATCCGCGCGGACCGCAGCCGGCGCGTTGACGGCCTGCGGGAGATTGTCGGCGGCAAGGAACGCATGCTACGCTCGCTCGGGCTGGCCGACCGACCGTCCGGTCGGCCAGCCCGAAAGATGGCTGTGCGATGCCGAGAACCGACTGGCGCGGAGACTGAGCTGCGTGGCCTACGACTACGTCGAGGTCAACACGGCATGCGGCAGCGGGTGCCAGTGTTTCGCGCGCAAATTGGAGGGTGTTGCGATGAGTCGACTTCTGCTTCCGGTCGCTGCGGCGCAGGGCTTGTGGATGCGGCGGACGGTGAAGATGGCTCCGCCAGCGGCCGGCCCGACAAGCGGTAGGGTAGCCACACATGCGGGACAGCCGCTGGATCTCGTCGTGCTGGGTGATTCAACTGCGGCGGGGTGCGGAGTTGGCAATCATCAGGATGGCTTCGCGGCGAATTTGGCGGGCGTGCTTAGCACGCGTACCGGACGACCGGTGCACTGGAAGGTGGTCGGGGAGTTCGGTGCCACTGCGCGCCGTATCCGCTACCGCCTCCTGCCGCAGGTCGGCGACGAGTTCCATGTTGCGGTTCTTCTGGCCGGGGGCAACGACGTGATGGCGAGGCGGAGCCCAGAACAATGGCGTGAAGATCTCTCTGTCATCGTGAACGGCCTCGTGGAATGCGCCGACCAGGTGGTGGTTGTTGGTATACCGCCGTTCGGACTATTTCCCTCATTGCCGACTGCTCTTCGCCGCTATCTAGGCAGCCGGGCAGCGGCACTGGATGAGGTCTCCCGGCAGGTATGCGCATCGCATCTCTGCGCCACTTGGGTCACCACGACTGGCGCCCCGCCACCCGAGTTCTTCGGTTCCGACCGCTTCCATCCGTCGGCCTTCGGTTATCGCCTCTGGGCACGGCTGGCAGCGGACGCCATCGTGCTCTGAGCGGGGGCATCGCCGCCCAGCATATACGCGTGAGGCGCTAGGACGTCGCTATGCGGCTACACCACCTTGACTGTGGAAGTGGAACAATGCGCCCTACCGTTCAACCGCCGTCGAATGAACCGGTGGATCATTCGCTCGGAGATTGGCAATCTGGTATTTCCTGCTCATCGAGGCAGCAGGTGGTTTGGTATTGGCCAACGTCGTGTTTGGCACTCAGGAAAGGATCAACCAGCATCGCGATAAACTGCTCGTCCCTGACCGCTCCCGCCGGCCCGCCCGCCGGCTCCTGCCCCGAGGTACCTCGCTCGTCATCTGGTCTCTCTCCCGTGATCGGTCGATCAGCCGTCATTTCCACAGTCCGGGGCCCGGCTGGCTCGGGTACGGAGTGCGAACGCCGTGCTAATCGAACGGGCGTGGCGCCCTTCCGGGGTCGCAGTTCAGATCGTCATGGCCGATGGAAAAGTAGATCGGCAGCCCGCTTCAGCACCTGCGCGCGGGTGCTCTCGCCATGGTCGGCCGCGAGGAAGTGCTCGCCGATGGCGAGGCAGAAGGCGAGCAGACTGCGGGCCTCGATCTCATCGGGATCCAGGCAAAAGGTGCGGATCATCTCACGGAGCAGCGCCATACGACGGTTGTCAACCCGCCGCAGGCGCTCGGCGACCGCCTCGTTGCGCCGTGCCCAGCCTCTGATCGCGAGGTCAATCGGCAGCAGGCGATCGCTGGAGAATGTCAGCACCCCCGCGCGCCGAATTTTCGTTCCCGGGTGTCCCCCCTCGCGCTCGATGCGGTCGATCACCTCGTCGATACTCTCGCGCTCCCACTCCTCGAGCATTGCTTCGAGCAGCTCGCTCCGATCGTTGAAGCAGCCGTAGAACCCACCCTTCGTTACGCCGAGCGTTTTCGCTAGCACCTCGACCCGAACCGCGTCAGGGCCGCCGTCCGCGAGTGCCTGCAGGCCCACCTCGATCCACCTTTCACGTGGAGTGCGCGCAACGACCATCTGCTCCCCCCTCCATCTATACGTTGCCGTATATCATCTGGTAACCTGCGTTTGTACGGCAGCGTATACCCAATGGGAGAGGTGGTGCGATGACCATGGGCTTGGTTGCCAGCGCGGTCGGGGTGAACAACGTCCCGGAATCCTTCCGCGCACTTAGCTCGCTACCCGAGATTGACTACGTCGACCAATTCACGCTGGCCACGGATGTGGAAGCCAGCCCGGAGCGGTGGGCCCGTGCGATGTTCGGCAACATTCCGACGCTCACGGAGTTGCTGATCTGGCGCGGCCTCCTCCATATACGCCTTGCCCAACTACCATCGGCGGACACCGTCGCCGGATGGCGAATCGGCGGACGCGCGCAGGACTGGATCCGGCTCGAGGCTGCGTCTTGGTTCCTGAGTGGGAACCTCGTCGTGCGGACATCCCACGAACGGGTGTCGCTGGTTACCTGCCTGCAATTCAGCCGATCCGTCGGCACCCACGTGTGGCACCCCTTGTCCGTAGCCCACCGTCAAATCGTGCCGGGATTGCTTCGCGCAACCGCTGAGCGGATCCGAGCTGACGACGCCCGCCACGTCGATGAGGAGCAGCCACAGAAAGACCGACAGCGAGCATAACCATGGATCACCGTGACGCGGCCCCGATACCCCGACCGTCTCACGGCCAGACCCATGCAAGGCGACCCGAGGGGCACCATGAATTCAAGGAACGGCGCATTCCACCACGTCGGAGACCAGGCCCGCTACCTGCCGACCCTGCAAGGCAGCTTCCACAATCTACTGCGAGACGAATTCGAGAACGCTATAAACCAGATGCCGCCTGGGGTCGAGCGGCTGCTGGCCGCTTCCCGGGCCTACCTTGACGTGTGCCTGCGTCACCCCGGAGTGCGAACCCCGCTCCTCGAGATCCCCGCCGACGCACCCATCGCCGACGCCGTCCGTGCACACGACGCACAAATGGCCGAGATCTGCAGCGCAGACTTCCGCGCGATGGGCTGGCCGCAACCACTCGATGCGGCGAGGTTGTGGGTCGGCATTGTCGCCGAGGGCGCATTCGTGGAGTTCGACACCGGTGGTAGCAACGATAACCTTCGCGCCGTCCTCAGGTGGTTCCTGGGGTGCCGACAAACTCAGCGCGGGTAAACTCGCCGATTACCGCTTCCGTAGAAGCTGTGACAGGGTGTAGTCACCGAGCCCCTGAGGGACGTTTGTAGCTCGGGAAATCTGCCGCATCGTCGGGTTCGTACGCCATACGGGGCGCTAGCAGCACCCGGTCGGCGAGGTCGCAGCGGCCCCGACCGACCGTCAGCGATGGAGTCCCCCGACACGCTCGGCGTGGTCGGAGACGTGGGTGTAGGTGGCGGTGCGTTGCCCGCCGGCGAAGTACCGCGACAGGCGCCGCGCCGCGATGGACGTGCCCTTGACAGGGAACCGCTGCCCGCCCGACGACGACAGGGTGTCCGAGCCGGAGCTTGCCTCAGCGTGAGCCTGTGGCGGTAGTTCACAATCGTCCCGTTCGCCGCCTCCAGGGTCTCCTGGCGGAAGTACCACTCGGCGGTCCAGGCGAGCACGTCGTAGGGCACCCCGCACGACTCGGCTATCGCGGACAGGCCCGTGTTCGTGGCCTCGGCGATGATCACGTCATCAGGTTTCGTTTGAGCGCAGCGGTCCGGTTGACCTTTCCGCCAGGGTGCACCAGAGGGTCGGTGAACCCGGTCCGGGCATCGACTTCCATCAGCGCGCCGAGGCCAGCAGCAGCCGCGGCAGCATCGCGGCCATCTCGGCGTGCAGTGCGTCGGCCCCGCCCGGCGCATCCTCGGCGGTCAGCGACGGATCGACCAGCTCACCTTCATCGGTTTAGCCGAACCTCGTCCGGGTGAACTTTGCCCGCGGGTCGTCTCCAGGTCGACCACGGCGGTGTGCAGCTCGTCGTCGGCTTGCGCGATCGCTTCGACGGCGTCGGCCGGGTGGAACACCAGCGCGCAGAACTCGACGCGCTGCGGTTCCCACCGCTCGGCGGTGAGCAGGAACGACGTCGGGTCAGCGTAGCGACGCGACCGGGCACGAACACGTCGCCGGAGCGCAGCCCGTCGCGCAAGCCCACCAGGACGCACGGCTACCAGTAGGTACGCCGTCACGTCGCCGGCCTCTGCGGCGGCCAAGCGGCCACTGCCTCGGTGGCCTTATCAGCAACCGCGAGATTGTCCGCTGTGACACCTCAGCTACGTCTGCACCTCGGCCGGAGTCGTGTGACCTCGGCGGTCGCCAGGCCTGTCGCGGACGAAGCCATTGCCACTGATCTTGGCCAGAACAGCAGCAACGCCCTGTTGAAGCATGTGCCGCCGTCATACAAGGACGCCTTGTGGATCGATCGCGATGACGACCAGGGTAGGTGCTGTTGGCAGGGCGGGGCACGGATTCTCCTTGCAGGGCCAGGAGGGCGTCCGGCGAGGAGGGCAGACCAACTTCGGGATAGACAGAACTCTCGCTGTCAACGACGCTGAAAACGAGCTCCATGGCGCCAGCTGAAGACGGAACCCGTGCTGCTGGGCGATCTCTAGTCGTTGGTCTTGGTGGCTGCGGGGACCGGCGGGGGTCGCGGTCCTTGAGTCGAAGCTGGTGCCCTTCAGAAAGATGACTGGCGTGGACGCGGCGGTCGATCATGGCCGCGGCGACGACGTCGTCTCCGAAGACCTCGCCCCCACCGGCCGTAGGGCTTGTTGCTGGTGACAATGAGCGAAGGCGCGTTCGTAGTGGATGGAAACCACCTGGAAGACAGGTTCTGCCGCTTTGGCTTCTACGGGGGTTTAGCCGACCTCGTCGATGATCAGCAACGGATCCGCCCGAGCTTGCCAGTTCGTCTCGGAGGCGGCTGGCGCGGTGGGCGTCGGCGAGGTGGGACACGCCCGATGCGGTATCTGCTGCACTGCCTGCTCGGGATGTCACAGTAACTCAGCTCGACCCGCGCGACGGGTAGGACCGTGGAGAAAGGTGCGGTGGCCGCGTCGCGCTACCGAACGGGCCCTGCGGAGAGGGCTGCGGGACGACCCGTCACAGGCCCAGGAACCTATCCCTTCGTCGGCGCATCCACCGAACCGCTTGTAGGACGGCCTGGTGGACCAGCACGCCGGCCCCGGCGTTCACAACGCCTAACGCCGCTGAGGCGAGCAGTGCGGGCCCGGTGGCGACGGTGCCGTTGGCGGCGAGCACGGCTGGCCAACTGATCGCTGCGATCGCAGGCGGTAACCACCACCAGCGCCCGAGGACAAGGCCGAGCAGAATCATCGTTGGGATCAACGCGCCTCACTGTCGTCCTGGATGTGACGGTAAGGAGTTGCGGCTACGCGAATTTCGCCCTCCGGCATGCGCCTGCAGCGTAGGGGTTCAAGTTTAACCAACTGCGCCAGGGAATCCGAATGGCGATGCCCGGTGCGCTAAGAAGTTAGGCCCTCACTCGCGCGTCGTCGCACCCGGCTGGCGTAGACGAACGCGTTCCGACACGGGCTGCACATACCGTGAATAGTGGCAGGCCGGCCGTGCAGCTATCGTCGGCGGGCAGAATGGGCCATGTCGGCCCAACCGCCTGTAATGCCTGCAAAGAGTGGATGACTGCCATCAGCAGTCATCAGGTCAGCATCGCCGGCTACCCACTCCCGGCTGATGTATGGCGGGCGAGGAACGGCAGGACGGCATGGAGGAAGGCCTGAGGTTTCTCCGCAAATGGAACATGACCAGCGTGGAGGGGATGCCAGACCGCGTGCGGTATTGACCGCTGCGCGGACCGGCCGTCGCGCCCGAGGATCGGGTCGCGGACGCCCCAGACCAGCAACGTCGGGGCCGTGATCTCGGCTGCCCGACGACGGAGGTCATGCTCGGCGGCCATGAAGCTGCGCCACACTGCGGCCTCCACGGCGACACTTACCTGATCACCTCGGCGTGCACAGTCGCGGGCAATCATCTCCTCCACGACCGGAGTGCGTCTGCGAAGGTAGATTCTGGGCAGCCGGCCCACCAGCGCACGGGTCAGGATTTCGGTCCCCTTCAGCCAGATAAGCGCACGGGTGAGCACGTTAGGACGAGTGAACCCGCCGCTGTTGACCAGAATCAGCGCCGATACCATCTCTGGACAGGTGATCGCCATCCGCGCCGCGGCATACCCGCCGACGCTGTTGCCCAGGAAGGCCGCTCGCCGCAAACCCAGTCCTGCTACGACATCCGGCAGTATTTCGGCATATGCCATAGCGGTGGTGGTCCGCGGCTGGGGCGGGGGCGGCGAGGCCCCATAGCCCGGCCAGTCGATCGTGTAGGTCGTATGCCGCTGCGCCAAAGCGGGCACGATGGCGGCGTAATCGCGCCCGTCTCCGGGGTTGGCGTGCAGGAGGACAAGGGGCGTTCCCCTCCCGCGTACGGAGACCGCGACCGGCCCCAACCGGGTCTTGACAACCCGGCAGACTCCTACTGTGTCGCTCATCGTCGACACTCGACCGGCTGTTTTGTGAGCATGGCGCGGTGCATTGGGACGATCCATGGGGACCCGATGGGTGCGGTAAGACGCGAGCCATCTTTGCTTTGGCCGCGCGTCGTGTCGGATTCAATCCCTCCCATGAGATGACCTTATCGTCGACCGCCCGGTCGGTCAAGTAAAGCCTGCTGTCCTCGGCTCGAGAGAATTGTTGGCTTCCAGGCAGCCTTAGAGCTCCCAACTCTTCGAGCTCTGCGCCAGCAGATGCTGGCGCAGGCGAGGGGTGGGGTGGGGAAAGCTTGTGGATGTCGTCGCGAATCTCCCAGCGGATGCGGAGCGGCGGAGCCAGCGCAGTAGGGCGATGGTTTGCTCGAAGAAACCAGCGTCGGGTGCCGACTCCGGAGCCGTGGCTGACGTCCGCGTCGGGCAATGACCGCTGAGATGCCCTTGTCTCGCCGCTGCCGGCGGTAGCAGTCGTAGTCGTAGCCGCGGTCGGCGTAGAGCTGCCTCGCTCGCTGCGGCAGACGGCCGCGTATGCCCTTGATTCGGGGAACCTTGTCGACCAGGGGCGGCAGTTGGGTAACTCGTGGCGGTTGCCACCGATCAGGGCTGCGGCGAGGGAGATCCGCCAGCGTCGGTGATGACGTGATGTTTGAGCCGGGGCGGCGGTGGGGGCTCGGAACGGTTTCTGGGCCTCGTTCGAGCGGGCCTATGGTGTTTGCAAAAACCAGCGGAGGGTGTCGCGGGTGGCCTCCTGGCGGCAACCGGCGTCGAGTTCGATGAGTGCGCCCTCGGCGACAAGACCCACCCACAACCTAGCCGCGTCGAGTGGGTGCGGCCAGGCCATCGCCTGAAAGTCCGCAGCGCGGAGCTCGGCCATCTGCGCGTTGCGCGCCCTGACGGCGTCGGCGATGGGCGCCTCGGCGCGGGCCTCGAGCAGCAGGGCCCGCACACCACGGTCGCGCAGACATGCATCGAGGTAGCTGTGGGAGGCGACCAGCAGCCTTTCGACGCCGGGTGGCATGTGGTCGATCGCTTTCGAGATCTCGTTCTGCAGTCGATCGTGAAAATTGCGGTGCACCGCGAGCAGATAGCTGGTCCGATCCTTGAAGTGGTGAAAGAAGGCACCCTTCGACACGCCGGCAGTTTCGACTAGGATGTTCACGCTCATTCCGCCAAGTCCGGTTCGCTCGGCCAGCCGAAAGCCTGTGTTGATGAGGTGCTCGCGCGTTTGTGCGGCCGCCGCCGCCCGTGCGTTGGTCGCCGAGGGGTCACGCTTGGCCACGGTCGGTCCACCACCTGAGTTCCCTGATCTTGGGCATAGACGGTATGCTACCGGTCTACCTTCCGGACGGTCGGCCAGCGATGGGAAACTTGCGCGTGTTCCGGTTGTGGGGAGTATGTCGATCATGGTGATTGCGTCGGCGAACGAGACCCGGCGGTCGTGACCAGACGGCTGCCCCGTGTCGTCGTCGGCAAGTCGAGCGCTCGCCATGTTCGCTTGCATTTCGGCTATTACATCAACTCGCGAGTGGTGCCACGTCCGCCGGCCGCGTCTATCCGGCGCTGTTCATCGACGCCATGGTGGTGAAGGTCCGGGACGGACAGATCGTTAACCGGCCTTTATATGTCGGCGTTAGCGTCGGCGTGGACCCTCGAACCCGCGTGCCGGACGGAGGACTTGGGGCGCGCCATCAGCTCTGGCGTCGTTTGGTGAGCCACTGCATGACGTGCAGGGCGTGCGGGGCGGGCTGCGGGATCGGGTGGAAGACGTGCTCAATGTGCCCGTCGGAGACGATCAGGGTCAGACGCTCGTACAGGGTCATGTCTGCGGCGGTGAAGGTGGGCAGCCCGAGCGCTGCGGCCAGGGTCAGCCGCGGGTCCGGAATGAGTGGGTACGGCAGCCGGAGCCGGTGCACGAGTTCCCGTTGGTAACCGGTCGACTGTGCTGACAGCCCGTAGACCCGGGCGGCGCCGGCGTTGAGCAGTTCCGCGTGATGATCGCGCAGCCAGGTGGCCTGCTCGGTGCCGGCGCGCGCGCCGTGGACCTCCAGCAGGCTGTGCGGCAAGTCCACGCCGGGCCGACCGCTAAGCGGGTAAACAAAGATGACGGTGCGCCCGGCCCCGAGCGCGGAAAGATTGATTGGCCGCCCGTCGGTGGCGTAGAAGGCGAGCGGCGGCATCGCCCCGCCGGCGAGGTCGGCTAGGTCCGCCACCGCGGCGGCCGGCCGCCCACTAACGATCTGCTCGGCGGCGGCGTCGAGGCGGGCGTTGAGGGCGTCGCGCTGGGCAGTCAGCTTGGCGATGCGCTCCTGCAGGCCGATGATGGTGCTGCGGTAGGTCGCCAGTGCGGCGGCGCAGACACCGGCGTCATCTGATCCGTCGGCGATCGACTCGACGAACGGTCGGGTCTCCTCGACGCTGAGGCCCAGCGCCATGAGCTCACGGATCTGCGCGACGAGGCGCACCGAAATCGGATCGTACTCGCGGTAGCCGTTGCTCAACCGGCGCGGCACGACCAGCCCAGCCGACTCGTAGTAGCGTAACGCGCGCACCGTCGTTCCGGTCCGTCGTGCCAGCTCACCGACCCGCATTCCGCGACTATAAACCCGCACCCTCGGATACGGGTCAAGGTCGTCCTCATCGCGCTGGAACAGCCGCCCTTCTGTGCCACTGTGAGCCTCCTGAAACAGACACCCCGAACACAGGGAGGTAGAGCGATGACCGCAATCAGCCGTGTGATCGGCCGGCACGTCCTCGACAGCAGCGAAAACCCGACGGTGGAGATCGATGTGGTACTCGCGCACGGCTCGACCGGCCGTTCCTGCGTACCGACCGGCGCGTCGACCGGCGCTCACGAAGCGGTCGGCCGGCACGACGGCGATCCCGACGCATCCACGGCAACGATTTGAGCCGGGCCGCCATCGCTGTCAACGGCGAGATCGCCGCGGCGGTGACCGGCATTGATGCCGAGGACCGACACCGGTGGACGAGACCTTGATCGCGTTGGACGGCACGGACGATAAGAGCCGGTTGGGCGCCCACGCGACCGCCGGGTGTCCCTGGGGACCGGCGAAGGCTGCGGCACCGCCTACCGCTCTACCGCTACGTCGGCGGCGTCGACGCCCGCCTCCTGCGCGTGTCAACGATGAACATCAATGACGGCGCGCGCCGACAACCGGCTCAACTTCCAGGAGCTCATGATCGCCCTGATCGGCGCGGCAATTCTGCCCGAGGGGCCGGCTGGGGCTCGCAAGTTTTCCACAAGGTGCATCAATCTCTCGCGGCGGGCGGGCATATCACCGCCGTCGGCGACGTGGGCAGCTGACCTCCCAATTCCCGATCACCTCAATCGAGGACCCGATTGCCGAGGACGACCTGTCCGGATGGAAGCGGCTGACGACCCCTCGCGGGTCAGCGGACCCAACTGGTCGGCGACGACGTCTACTGCACTGACGCCGACCGGCTCCGCGACGGCATCGACGGTCAACACGCCGACGCGATCCTCGTAAAAGGCCAACTAGACCGGCACTCTCACCGAAACGCCAACCACGGTCACGACAGCCCAACAGGCCAGCTACCGACCTGACCGTCGGCCGCGGCCAGATCAAAGCCGGATCCCTGTCTCGCTCCGGCGCACTGCCAAGTACAACCCACTCATCTGCATTGGGAGGAACTCGGCGGCGCCGCCAGTTACCCCTCCCGTCAGCGGTGAAGCATCGGATCGAGTTGACCTGGACCCCGGGGTGCGGGTTTACCGTCGTCGGATGATCAAGACATCGAGCGGCGACGTCGATTACGAGATTCACGGCCATGGGTACGCGACACGGCGGCGTCCGGACCCCCGGATCGCGGCGACCATCGGCGCCGCGTTGGGCGAGGCCCAGACCGTACTGAACGTCGGCGCGGGAGCAGGCTCCTACGAGCCGGCCGACCGATATGTCGTCGCCGTCGAGCCCTCCGCCCGGATGCGCTCCCAGCGCCCGCTGACCGCCGTGCCGGCACTGGACGCCACCGCCGAGCGGCTGCCGTTCGACGACGGGGCCTTCGACGCTGCGATGGCCATCGTCACCGTGCACCAGTGGGCCGATACCGCACGCGGCTTGGCAGAGCTACGCCGGGTCGCCCGTGGCCCCGTCCTAGTGCTGACCTTCGATGGCGACGAACTCGACCGGCTCTGGCTCACCGAGTACGCCCCCGAACTCATCTCCTCAAGGCGGCGCCGCTACCCGACCATCAGCAGCATCGCGGACATGATCGGAGCTGACGTACAGGTCATCGACGTGCCGATCCCGATCGACTGCCTCGACGGTTTCATCGAGGCCTACTACGCCCGCCCGGAGCAGTTCCTCGACCCGCAGGTCCGGGCCGCGCAATCCGCCTGGCACTTCGTCGACCGGGCCGCTACCACCCGATCCCTCGACCGCCTGCGCGCCGATCTCGACTCCGGTGCCTGGGACATCCGCCACGGACACCTACGCAGCCAACCGCAGTTCGCCGGATCGCTACGCCTGATTGTGAGTCACCAGTGACCGAGATGAGGAACTACCTGCGCAGCCTGCCGGTTTTCGCCGGCGACCTACCCACGTTCGACCCGTCCACCGCGCCGCAACAGCCGAACCTGCTATTCGCCGACTGGCTCACCACCGCGGTCGAGGCCGGCGTCCGTGAACCGCACGCTATGACCCTCTCGACGATCGGCGCCGACGGCCTACCATCCGCCCGGATGCTCCTACTCAAGAACGTCGATCGCCACGGCTGGCAGTTCGCCGTCCACGCGGGCAGCCCGAAAGGCCGAGACCTGCAGCGGTATCCCGCCGCCGCGCTCACCTTCTACTGGCCCTCGCAAGCCCGCCAGGTCCGCATCCGCGGCCAGGTACGTCCCGAAACCGCCGAGCGTAGCGCCGCGGATTTCCTTGCCCGCCCGGCCGGCTCCCGCGCCGAAGCCCTCCTCGGCAGGCAGAGCCAACCCCTGCCCGACCGCGACACCCTCGAGGGCGCCGTTGCACACGCCCGCGCCATGATCGCCGACGAGCCGCACCTGGTCGTCCCGCAGTGGACGCTGCACACCCTGCACGCCGAGGAGGTGGAGTTCTGGCAGGGCGACAAACACCGCCAACACACACGGCTCCGGTACGCCCGCACCGCGTCCGGGTGGGACCGCCAGCTGCTCTGGCCGTAACGATTGATGAACTGCCGGCGGGGCGTATACGAGGCCCGGTCGGTCAGCCAGGACGGCGAAGGCCCTTCAGGTCGGCTTGACGAACTATCCAAATACCGGCTGACAACCAGCATTGGTCTGCACCCAACACCGGCGATCCGGCCTGTTGGCTGGTTCGGGGTGACCATGCTCGGTTGACTGCTCGGCGGCTTCCTCGCCGGGGGAGCGTGGATTACGCCAGTCCTATGGTGGCCGCCGGCACGATGCGGTCGCCCGGTCTTGAGGATCCTGACTCTGTTAGCTCGCTCGTCTGGCAGTGCAGCGCGCCATCCATCGACTCGTTGGCGCCGGCGTCCATCACTCGGAACAGCTTCGCGTGCAGGAGACGCCGGGGAGCTAGACTAGGTGGGCCTCGGACCGGTTCCAGGTCAGCCTAACGACGGCTTCGCATTGGACCGACCGTTACCGGGTAAAGGGATCTGCGGTCACGGCGGAGCCGGTCGAGCCGGCCGCATCGCTCACCAACACGCACGGCGGCCCCGTTGAAGCACAAAGTGCGGAAGGGGTGAGAAGCGGACGCGTTTAGTTGGGCATGCTTCTATCGCAAACAACTAGCTCGCCGCGAAAACCGAGTTGGCCGCCGATATGATC
>NZ_JBIVNT010000018.1:0-21356 GCF_044753725.1 Micromonospora sp. NPDC093243
TTCCGATGGATGTCGAAGCCAAACGATGACCGCAGCAGTAGATCGATCTCTGGGGTGTTCCGGATCAGGTCAAGCAGCTGATCACTTGAGGTCATTGCATGGACGCTAGCGAGTGCCGCTGACACGTCAGTGCCATGGCGAACAGCGAACCGGTGTCTGGTGGGCGACTCCGTGGATGGCGGACTCAACATCTCCTACCGATGTCAGACCGTGCCTGCACCCGAGCCATCGCAAGTCATTCTGAAACCACCACTAAGTAAAGGCGCCGATCGATTAAGCCACGGCCGGGCGGTGAGGCGTAGGCCAGGAACACCGCGACCTGACTGTTCTCGATCCGGCCCGCGGTACCGGTGTAGCGCCGCTGTACACCGACTGCGGCGTAGCCCTTCTTGACGAAGCCGGTCCCATCGAGGATCAGGACTCCGTCGGCATGGCTGAGTCGCTCCAGGAGCTGCTCCATCCATTGCCTCGGGTCGTCGAGGTAGGACAACCCCAAGCATAAACGTTCCCACCAAGCATTGCTTCCGCATCAGGAGCTACTCCTTGATCAGAAGTTGCAGCGGTCGTCTCACGCCCACCAGACCCTCAGCTAGCGCGATCCCGGCCGAAGCTCTCGCGGTTGTCTCGCCTCCAACAGCCGCTGGGAACGCGGGCTCGAAGCGACTTCACCCTTTCCGGGTGATGCAGAGGCACTCCAGGCTAAACGATGCTTGGGTCCTGGTAGGACCCCGTGGGCAAGACGAGGAGGCCGGATGCCGATGCTGGATCCCACTACGGAGTACTTTGAAGGGCTCGGTCGGCGTGGGCATGAGCGCCGGCTTGAGGCTGTGTCGGGAATCCTACGTTTCGATCTACGGCGAGACCATGGGACCGATCACTGGCTCGTTGCCATTGAAAAGGGTAACGTTACCGTATCACGGGAGTGTAATCCGGCGGATTTGATCCTCCGGGCCGACGGGGGAGTCTTCGACCTTATCGCCAGCGGCGTTACGCATCCGGTCGCGGCTTGGCTGCGTAATGAACTCACGCTTGAGGGCGATCAACGGCTCTCGGCGCTCTTCGTCCGGACCCTTCCTGAACGGCCAGGCGTTCGGCATCGGCGACGACCGGTCGGCGAGGGAAGGGCGGCGCGGTGAGTAAGGATATCGTCAGCATCCTGGACGGCAATACTTTCGTGGTCAGCAATGGGCACGGAGATATCGATCCGTCGCCGGGGACTCCGAACGGGTTGTTCTCATTTGACACCCGGTTTCTGTCTCTATGGCGCTTAAGGGTCAACGGGGAGCGACTGCATGCGCTGTCGGTGGACGACCTGCAGTACTTTGAGGCGCGCTTCTTCCTAGTTCCAGGTGAGCCGACTCAATACGTGGACGCGAGGCTGTCGGTCATCCGTCGGCGGTCGGTCGGAGGCAGCTTTGATGAGGAGTTGATCGTCCTCAACCATGATGGAGAGCCTGCTGACCTAACCATTCGCCTGGAAGCTGGTAGCGACTTTGCCGATTTGTTTGATGTTAAGGATGTGCAGCCTAAGAAGGGAAAGCATTATGCTCGGGTGGAGGCCGGCGGTCTGCGTCTTGGCTACCAGCGAGAGGCGTATCGGCGCGAGACGTTTGTCTCGTCGACTGAAGTGGCCGAGATCGATAAACAGGGACTAACGTTTAGGGTTCGCGTCGAACCCCAAGGCGCTTGGGTCACCAATATTCATGTGGCGACGTTGGGGGCTGACGGTCGAGATATCCGAACTAGCCTGCAAGGATTCCCGGGTCCAGCCGTTAAAAAGATGGAGCAGGACCTCGAGCAGTGGGTTTCAAATGCGCCGCGCCTGGAATGCGAACTCGAGCCGTTGGCGATGACGTATCGGCGCAGCCTAGTCGATCTCGCCGCGTTGAGGTATAGGCCGCTGCCTACCGGAAGTCAACCCGTTCCGGCTGCAGGTTTGCCATGGTTCATGACGATCTTCGGCCGTGATAGCGCCTTTACTAGTCTGCAGGCACTGCCGTTCAGGCCAGATCTCGCCCGCACGGTCCTGCGCATGCTCGGGGTTACGCAGGGTGCCAAGGAGGATGACTTCCGCGAGGAGGAACCGGGAAAGATCGTGCATGAGTTGCGTTACGGGGAGACTGCCGCGTTCGAGGAGCAGCCACACTCGCGTTACTATGGCTCGGCCGACGCCACCCCTCTCTACGTGATCCTGCTCGACGAATATGAGCAGTGGACGGGGGACGGCGCCCTAGTGCAGGAGCTCGAGCAGGAGGCGCGAGCGGCGCTCAACTGGATTGACGAGTACGCCGACCTGATGGGCAACGGTTACGTATGGTACCAGCGGCGTAACACGATAAACGGCTTGGACAACCAGTGCTGGAAGGACTCCTGGGACTCCATCTCATACCGGGATGGTCGACTTCCTGGTTTCCCTCGCGCCACCTGCGAATTGCAGGGGTACGCCTACGACGCTAAAGTGCGCGGCGCGCGGCTGGCTCGTGAGTTCTGGAGAGATCCAAAGTATGCCGACCGGCTGGAGCGAGAAGCAGCCGAGCTTAAACGACGCTTCAATCGAGATTTCTGGATCGAGGACGGCGAATACTATGCGCTTGCACTCGACGCCGATGGCCGGCCGGTAGATGTTCTCTCCTCCAACATTGGCCACCTATTGTGGAGCGGAATCATCCCAGAAAGCCGGGCCAACAAGATCGCCGAACATCTACTCGGTCCAAGGTTGTTTTCTGGCTGGGGAGTGCGAACGCTGGCAAAGGGAGAGGGTCGATACAATCCCGTCGGCTACCACGTTGGCACCGTCTGGCCGTTCGACAATTCATTCATTGCCTGGGGGCTCCGGCGCTATGGTTTTGCTGCCGAGGCCAGCCGCATTGCCGAGGGCATGATCGATGCTGCCCAGTATTTCCAAGGGCGGTTGCCGGAGGCGTTCGGCGGGTATGATCGGGAGTTGACAAAGTATCCGGTCGAATATCCTACCGCGTGTAGCCCTCAAGCTTGGTCCACAGGTGCCCCATTGCTGCTGCTGCGGACGATGCTCGGAATGCGGCCATCGAAAGAGCAACTGCTGGTTGAGCCCCTGATGCCGGAGAAAATAGGCCGGCTGACACTGCGTGGCATTCCCGGCAGATGGGGTCGGACCGACGCTTCGTATCAGCCTGTTGATACTCACTAGTGATGACGGCGGGCCTTTGCCGATCGGCTATTGCGCGACAAGGATGCTTCCCGTCGATGAATTTGTTTCAGTCGGAGGGAGGGTGAGGATGAAATGTCGGCAATCTTGACAGCCCTGCCATCCGAGGGAGGGTACGGCCTGGATTACTGACGATTGCTGCTGAATGGATGAGGGATCCTCAGCGAGAGCCGGCAGGGGTGTTGCGGGCAGAGTCGGCTTGCCGGCGGTGCGGGGCTACCTGGCGTAGACATGGTGCGGTCGCCGATCTCGGTGTGGGCGAGTGGTAGGTGGCCCTCGGCAGCCCGTTGCTCTGCCCGTCAGCCGGCGGGATCCTACGAGGTCATCCCCGTTGATCAGAGCCAGAGCCGCTCGGCACATTCAGCAATCGCCGGCGACGTGCACGGCGGCTTCGAAAATGGGCGGCGTGACCATCTGTGGTTGTAGACCCCATTGAGGCGCCTTTGCCCCGAATGTCGGCCGTCACGCTCGACCGTCCTGACGGCCGACCGGTATCATCGGGTGCGTGCTCAAGACCAGAGAAGCTGACGACGCAAGTACCGGATCCGTCTTGCCCAAGCGCGTTCCTTCACCGAAGAACGCCCGGGCTGCGGCAGCCGCTCAGACACGCGAGCGTCTCATCGAAACCGGGCTGCGGCTTGCGGAGCGAACCGGGCTCGCGGGCCTCAGTATCAATCTGCTGGTAGACGAAGCAGGCGTCTCCAAGGGCTCGTTCTTCCACCACTTTAAAGATCGAGCCAGCTACCTCCTTGCGCTGCACAGCAACTTCCATGAGCGCCTCCGTGATGAGATCCAGCGGGCGATCGACCAGATGCCACCCGGCGTTGATCGTCTGCTGGTGGCCTCTAAGACCTACCTCGACGCGTGTCTGCGGGATCGCGGTGTGCGTGCCCTGTTGCTGGAGGCCCGCGCCGAGGCGCCGATCGCCGACGCCGTGCGTTTGCGCAACGCGCAAATGGCCGAGCTCTGTGCCGCGGACTTCCGCGCGATGGGGTGGCCCCACCCACTTGACGCTGCCAGGCTGTGGGTCGGTCTTGTGGCCGAGGGAGCACTCATCGAGCTCGACGCTGGACGTCTCCACCGCAACACCCGCACTACCCTGCGATGGTTCCTGCAACGGCCGTAGTGCCTTGAGCGGCGGCTCCAAATCGCGCCTCTTCTGGGCCTCCTGACGGGCGGGTAATCCTGGCGCCTCATATGAACTTCGGCACCCCCGTCAAGCGTGTGGCGTCGGGCTACCTCAATGTGCTGTGTTGGGTGCACTGCCCTGTGCCGTCCAGAGCAGCTCGAACTCGCGCCTGCAGCAGGGCGGACGCTGGGACGAGAGCCGAACATCGCCTAAGTTGTCCTATAAGTCGGTGCCGCGGCGACCGGTATGTGGTGGCGGGGTTGGTAGCGGTTCTTGTCGCGGAGCACGGCTAACTGGACGTTGCAGCCGCATCCGACGAGGCAGATAAGGGCGGCGCTGTCTTCGGGCTTTCGGTGCCTGTGCTGTCATAGTAGGTGCGGCTGCCGGTGGGACGGCGAACGTATACAGAAGATTGGGCATTCGAGGTCTTTGTTGCCGTTTGGGATTGGGTAGTCGCCGCGGGTGCTGCTTGCCGGGGCGGCGGGTGTCGGGGAGAGGTTGGCGTGGGCGGCGAGGTATCCGAAGGCTGGAAGGCGGTGCCGTCGCCGACTTCTTGCAGGATCCCGGTGCGAGCCGTATGGACGACCGACCGGTCGGTCTGCTAAGCTGTTTCCTGGCATTGTTAGGAGACACGCGGAATGAGCATCCCGGAACCGATCTGGCCAGTCGTCGCACTAGCCATCCTTCAGCTCGCTGACGCTGTACTTTGTGTCAAGCCAGTCGAGTTTGTCCGTCAGTGTCTGAAGGACGTTGCCTTTCCTGAACGCTTCTGGCCGGTCCTTGCCCCTTTGAAGGCAGGCGCTGCAGGCGGACTGCTTCTCGGTATCTTCATCCCGTACCTGGGCTTGGCCACTGCCTCCGCGCTAGTGACCTACTTTGCGGTAGCCGTAGCTCTGCACGTCCGCCAGCGTGACTTCGGTAGAAACTTCACGAATGCCACCGGCATGCTGGCCATCTGTGTAGCTGTCACATGGTGGTCGTTCCTTCGGTGACACCTGTGGGTCCTGCACAGCGATGGCGGGATCATCGCAGGTCATCAAGGAGGCGGGCCTCGCTGGAGGCTGCGAACGCACTCTTACGTTGCGTGACCCTGCCGGATCGGTGTGGGCCGTCGAAGACGCGCACGAAGCGGTTGCGCCAGTGGACCCGCGGACGAAACGTGGGACCGGATCCTGTTCCGCGAGAAATCGCCAAGACCTGTGGATCGGGAAGTTGCGGTCCCGCCAGGTGTCGGTGGGGTCGTTCGACGAGTCGACCGTCGACGAAGACGGCGGTGGCGCAGACCAGGGCGAAGAGGTGTGGGCGTAGACCGCCCACCGGCCGTTTTTGAGCAGCCGCGATGAGTTCGAACGCCGTCACCAGGCCAGCGGCGCGGATGCCGGGCGCGTGCAACGGTGACCCGGCTGCGGTGCCGCACGGTGGTGAAGGTCGACCCGAATCCGGGTTCGAGGTGCGAAGGTGCGCCTAAATAGCCGACAAACCGGCCGTGTCCTCCTTCGACTGTCAAGCGGCACTCGTCCGCCAGCTCATCTGCGAGCAACAGGCGGCGCGCGGAACGCGGCATATGGGGATACCTCGGGGTGGCTCTGGCGAGGCGTCCCGGCAGGCACGCCCCGGGCCGGCCCCCGCTGTGCCAGGAAGTACGTCGGTCCGGACAACTAACGTCGGGCACCCGCAGCAGTGATCCGGCGCGAGGTGTCCCAACAGTTTGACTAGGAAGGGCGTGGACCGGGTGGATGACGGCGAGAAGTACGCACTGTTGACGTTCCTGGAGGCGCAACGTGCCAGCGTTCTTTCGATCATTGACGGCCTCGAAAACGGGGCCTTGACAACCGCCGTCCTGCCCTCGGGATGGACGCCGCTGGGTCTCCTGGAACACCTCGGCTACGCCGAGCGGCACTGGTTCCAGGAAATTGCCACCGGCTCCGCTGAGCCGCTGGCCTGGCCCGACGACGACCACATGCCGCTTACCACCCCACGAGCACCGTCGGTGGTCTTCGCGTTCTACCGCGCGCAGTGTGAGCGATCCAACGCCGTCCTTGCCTCTATGCCGCTGTCTGCGCCTGCCCGAGGGCGTCACCCAGGTCCGCTCGGTAAGGAGGTCACCGACCTGCGTCGCATCGCTCTCCACATGATCGAGGAGACCGCACGTCATGCGGGTCACCTCGACATCGTGCGCGAGTTGATCGATGGAGAGACGGGGCTCGGGCCTCGATAGCTAACTCCCTCCACCGGCGCTGCGCGAATTGCTGCATCCGCCATGCGGCATGCCCGGATGTGTGCACCGGGACGTTCACCCTCGTCGCCGGGATCAGGCCGGCTCTGACGAGATGATTTGCCCAGGCGCTCTACTGGGAAAGTGAAGGCGGACAGTCGTCAGCTTACCCGCCGGCTGCGCACCCGCCTGCCGCCGCGACTATCCCTGAGCCACCCGCATTGGCCAACGTTTCATACATTGCGCGCCTAACACGAAATCGCCCTGACTTGGTGGCAACCAACCTGGGCAACGCCATCAAGCAGTGGCGACATGCCACCTAGATGGGTCAGACAGTTGTGCGTGCTGGAGCGGCAAGAAACGCACCAACTCGGGTGACAAGGATTGCCATCTCGTAGGCGATGAGATGGGGCTCGACATCTTCAGTTGCAAGCACTGCAAGGCAGGCCCCATCTCCCGCGGCACTGACAAAAAGAAATGCAGACCGCATTTCAATAATGGTTTGCCGAACGACATCGTCTCCAAACTTCGCCCCAGCAGCCTTGGCGAGGCTGTGCACCCCCGCGGCCGTCGCGGCGAGGTGGTCGGCATCGTCGGAGCCGAGCAGCCTACTCGAGGCCAACAGCAGACCGTCCGCCGTCAGGACGACGGCATGCTGCGCCTGCTTGACTCGGCCAACCAGCTCGTCCACGAGCCAAGCAAGGCTGCTACCGACTCCGTCTTCCGTCATTCCTAACCTCGGCCTCTCACACCGGTCGTGATCGTAGAGTTGCGGCGAGCCAGCAAACATGGCGAGGCAGCTGCCATGTAAGGAAACCGCCAGTTGTCAGGAGTTAAGGCTCTAAGGCCTCCCGCGTGATAGGCAACACGCGGGGGCGGTTTGCCCATTGGCCCAAGGGTTCGTCCGTCGATGTTGAGGGCCACGGAATGCCACGTCAGCTCGCCCTGCGTCGGGGAAAGCAGTTGAGACCACAGCGCCCGGCAAATTGACCAGCCCCTCAGGCAGAACAGTGGTAATCGTGACCTGATGGGTCGGCTGCACCCACGTTCCCAACCCGATATGCGGTTCGACATCACTGCAATCTCACCGCCATGCAACCATTCGCGCCGACAACGTTTCCTAGCTCTCGGTGGCCACAGAAGCAACGCGATACGGTCCGGGGGAGTCACCGGAAATATGACCGCCAGATAACCCTGAATTACCAGCATCCCGACCACTGCGGCGGGGGACAGCCGACTCCAGCACCTCGCCGCGATTCGCGTCGAGTTCAACCGCGCCGGCTATCGATAGCTGAGTCGCCGCGACCATCCGGACCGCCCGCTCGTGCAACTCCTGCGGGAGCGGCTTCGTTCACTGCCAGCTCTCGATCCTTTCGAGCGGGGAAGAATCTACAAAGGCCGGGGCGGCTCATTGTGCACCGACCCCGCAGTTCGTCGAGAAGATCGTCGACGTCGTCGGTCTGTACCACCACCTGCCCGTACAGGCCGTCGCGCTGTGCGTTGACGAGAAATCCCAATCCGGGCCCTGGACCGCTCGCGGCCAGTGCTGCCGATGACGATCCGGCATATCCGGGCGGCGCATGACGACTACCCCCGAAACCGCATTCCCGGCCTATTCACTGCATTCAACGCTGCCGGCACAATAGGTCCGACGCTCAACATTATTTACTGCCAGGTGGTATCGTATGGCTGTTAACCGTCCAACGATTTCGGCCAGAACGTTGTTGGTCGAAGGGCTCCCTGCGTGCTTGGTAAATTTGGTTTAGTGGTAGGGGCGAGGAGCGTGATGGAGAGGGCGATAGAACCCTTCCACCAGATGCCTTCCGCACTTCTAGTAGCGATAAGTACGTCTCCATCTGCACGCTATGGGCCGTGTTCAAGTGGAAACCTCCTGACCCGACAGAGGAGCACGGCGAGAGCAGGCGAGTCTGCACGACCCGCCCGCCCTCAGCGGCAGCGCTGCCCCTATCATCGAGAGCCTCACGAGTGACCGGACCGATCCGTTGGCACGCAAATCGCACATCGGTGAACTCAAGCAGCGCGCCCCGCCCGCCAGGCAAGTAGGCGTTAATATCCTGGCGGAACCGGCTTTGTTCTGCCGACGGAACCAGCCGGGCAACGTCAACGCACTGATCACCGTAACAACCGCAAAGCTGCCAATTCCACTTGACCAGGTGCCGGAGGCGGGCTGGTCCGGCCGTCCTCCCTCTGCAGGAGAACGACCAACCAGTCATCTCAGGCTAAGGTCGAGCGAATTGCATTGCTCCGGAACGCACCCCTCAGCAAGAGGCTAGGCCCCATGACTGGAGCGATCCGACGCTACGCTGGTGCAAGGTGCCGTAGCTATAACCCGGAACCGCGTAGCAACCACCCCAATTGCCGCCGATGTGGGCCTTGAAGCGGGGGGAAGTGCCCCCACCGCAATTGCGGTATCCGACATACTGAGTGCCGTTACTCAAATAACTGCTCGCCCCACAAGGGTCCGCTTGAGCGGGGGAGGCTGGGAGAGCAATCACCGCTGCGGTTGAGATGGCAAGGACAACAAGGCCAGCAGCACCACGTTTCAACGAATAACCCCTTTCACGACGAGACAGTGGGCTTCCCGGCCTCTGTCTCAAATCACATCGACCTGAGACCTTAGCCTGGCATCAGGTATCACAGGGGCATCATTTATTGATCATTGCCGTCCCGGGCGTGAACAATGCGCCTTTCCAGGTAACGGTTCGCTGCGATGTGTGAGGGTCGGCCGCGCGTCGGCGGCACGCTGGGCAGACACCGACCGAACCCGGATATGGGTGACGCTCCAGCGGCATTGGCGCCAGTATGCGCAGAATAACGGGTATCCTTCGCCTTTGGGCCGGCGACGACGGCGAGGGCGCCAAGTTCTGCCTGGCGGTGTTAACCGGAATCGAGAACCGGGGCGTCGAGGACGTGTGGATCGCCGTCTGCGACGGCTTGAAGGGCCTGATGAAATCAGCATTGTCTAACCCCAGACCGCGCTTTTCCATCGCGATTCGGCTGGGTATGGTGCGCGGAATGCTCTGTCGACATAAGACGGCACTGGATACGCTTGCCTCCTGGCCGTGTTCAACGGCTCGAATGACGAAGTGTGGATCCGACGCTGCTTGTGGCCGCCGTCAATCAGAGCTTTTGCGGAGGCACGCGCCCTACGCGCCGGCGTCGAAAATTGCACGGATTGCAATATGCCTATACCCAGCAGACAACATCGGTGGAGGCCAGAGTAGAACAAATCGGCGAAAAGCCGTCAGTCTGCTGTAGATCAGCGAAGTTCGGACGCGTACTTCGAGATGCTCGCCCACCAGAACCCAAGCTGCCCCAGGCCCGGTTGCCAGCAGGGAAGACGCACAGGGTGAAGGCCAGTTCGCCGCCCGCGGTGGCGGTGTAGGGCCGGTGGTGATTCGGCCCGGTCCGCCTGGCCGGACAGGTCGATCGCCGTAGTTAGGAGCGTGAGCGCCTTTCATGGTCCCCGAGGCAGAGGTTTATCTGAGCAGGATGTGTCGCATGGCGGCCTGGTTTGTTGGGTCGCGGCCGTCTCGGCGGCGGCCAGTGCCGCCGAGACGGCCCCCGAACCATTTAGCGAGGCGGCCGCGCTGCCACAGGTATCCGCGCAGCCAGTCCGTGAGCGACCAATTCACCTGACGCGGCCCCTGATCGGCGGCATGATGAATCGTCGTCAGTAGGTTCTGCCGCTCGACATCCAGCCAGGCGAGCCTCCGCCTTCTGCGCGACATCGAGGCGGTCGCCGCCAACATTGGGCAGCCGCACCATCTGCGGACACAGCTCACGCGCCGCACCGCCTACCGCGGTTAGGTACCAGCGGTAAAGACGGTCGAGAGCCGAGACGCGCTCGTCGGCGCTGTGTTGTGCCGTGGCCCGGTAGATGGCATACCGGCGGAGCAGGTCGTGGAAGGCGAACCGGTTCTGGGCGTGCTCGTCGATTAGATGCGCTGCGGCGAGCCGGTCAAGCAGTGGCTGCACCTCGGCGAGCCCTGTGCCGCTCAGCGCCGCTGCAGCCGCGGCCGAAAAATCGACGCCAGGCACCAGACCGAGTAGCCGGAACAGCCGCTGCGCGGCCGGCGGCACCGTCTCATAGGACAAGTCGAAGGCGACCTGGACGGAGGCTTCCTCATCCTCGTCGGCGGCGAGCGCAACGAGCCACTTTGCGGTACGCAGCTCCGCGACGAGGTCGGCAACGCGCCGGTACGGCTGCTGCGTCAGGCGCGCAGTCGCGATGCGTATTGCAAGCGGCAGGTACGCAGTCAGGCTGACCAGCTCGGCTACCGCCTCCGGCTCATCCCGGACCCGGCCCTCGCCAAGGAGCCCGGCCACCAAAGTTCCCGCCTCGTCCGGAGTGAGCACGTCCAGGGTGAGGCGGCGGACGCCTTCCCGGGCGACCAGCCCGGTGAGCCGTTCCCGGCTGGTGATGAGAACCGCGCAGCCGGGGCCGCCGGGCAACAGGGGACGCACGTCTGCCGCGGAGCGTGTGTTGTCCAGCAGCACCAACATGCGTTTGCCAGCCGTCAATGAACGGTACATGGCGGCTGCTCCGGCGACATCCATCGGCACATGTTCCGGCTGTACGCCCAGCGAGCGCAATAGCACGCCCAGCGCCTCGATTTGGCGCATCCGTGGTGCCGGTGCATATCCGCGCAGGTCGATGTAAAGCTGACCGTCCGGGAACTGGCTCGCCACTCGGTGCGCCCAGTGCACCGCGAGCGATGTCTTGCCCACTCCGGCCTTGCCTACGATCGCCAAGGTCACCATCGGCGCAGTGGCCTTGCCTGCCTCAGGAAGCAGCCGGTCGAGCTCGGTCAACGCGTGTCGCCGGCCGCAGAACATGGCTACATCCGCCGGGAGCTCTTGGGGCACCGCTGCCGGCCGCAGGGTGACGAACGTGGACCCACCCGCAGGCGACACCAGGGGGAGCGAGTCATCCTCGCGGAGCATCGCCTCGTGCAGCATGCGCAGCCGCTCGCCAGGCTCTACCCCGACCTGTTCGGCAAGCAGGTTGCGCACCCGTTGATGCGCGTGCAGCGCCTCCGCGCGTCGCCCGGACCGGTACAACGCCAGCGTGAGCAGCGCATGCAGGCCCTCCCGGTACGGGTACGCGCCGGTGAGGTCGGTCAGCTCGGGCACCAGCTCTCCATGCCGGCCCAGGTCAAGGTCCAGCTGCAGACGGCGTTCCAGCGTGCTCAGCCGCCGCTCCTCGATATGCACGGCGGCGGCCTGGAGTAGAGGGGTGGTCAGCCCGTCCAGGGCCGGGCCGCGCCACAACCTCAGCGCCGCGCGGAGGACAATGCTCGCCTCGCGCAGGTTGCCACTGGCTGCAAGGCCGTCGGCGCGGCGGATCTCCTCGTCGAACCGTCGCAAATCGAGTTCCCAGTCGTTGAGGCTTAGCCAGTATCCCGATCCTCTGGTGACAATTAGCTCGCTCTCCGGGTGCGGGGTGCGCAGCAAGCGGCGCAGCACTCCAACCCGGTTCTGCACCTGGACACGCGCACTGCTCGGCGGGTCGTCTCCCCATGCCGCGTCGATCAACCGGCGGATCGAGACCACCCTGTCAGCATCGAGGAGCAGAGCGGCCAAGATGCACTGGTTGCGAATACCACCGAGTGCCACGGTACCTTCCCGGGCGCATACCTCGACCGGGCCGAGTATCGCGAATGCTTTGACTGTCATTCGTTACCCCGCATCAGACTATCCTGCAACCTACTGAAGGTTCCCGCGGACCGGTCGACGTGTGGCGTCGTCGGCGATTGTGGCGGTCGTGGTCTTATAGGTGACATACGCATCAGTCGTGACGATGACGCCCAGGGCCAGCGCCAACACGCCCACGATTAGGGAACGAGTCGGATTCCAGATAAGCCTATTTGGCACGCAAACTCCAGATGGAAGTAGCGATGCAGTTTGCACAGAATTAGCGGGCGGCAGCGGCAGCCGCCATGGGGTGTAAATTTGAAGTATTGCTCGTCGGGTAATCGGACTATAAAACGGGTGCTGGCGGGTCCGCGCAACCGCCGGGACTGATTCGGCCCGCCAGGCCACGATTTTTTTTGACTTTCGTGCCTAGCCTGCAGTCAGAGACCAAGGCGCTCCCGGGGCGTGAAACGCCAACCGACGCTGCCCGACTGCGCCTCGCATGGATTCCGATACCGATAGGTTTTCATCGTGGCCCTTCTCGATGCGGCTAGCGGTTCTACCACCCGGCATATCGGCACGGACCATGTCCGCGCGTGACGTGTGTTAACAGATATGATGACCGGCCGGTCGGTCGGCGCGCAAGGGGGCCGCCAGCCGCCTGCGCCGCGAGCTGATCACCAGGGGAGTAGTCGCCACCGCTAGCTTGATCTTTGGCCCGCTCGGCGTGACCTCCCTCGGGTTATTCGAGGCGTTCGTCTTCTTTCCGCGGCTGCTCGGCTCAGGCGCGCCCCGTAACCTCGGCGTCCGTCTGATGAGGACGGTCAACGAGGATGCCCGGAATGCAGGTGACCTCGGCAGCGCCCCGACTTGATCTTCCCGTTCACCGGCTGGCAGCCGTCCCAGTGCCTGCATGGTCCGCCTGGTCGCCGAGCACGGCGGGAACGCGAGTAGATCCGTTCTGGTCCGACACCACGGACGTTGGGTAGACGCGGGTGATTTGAGGCACGGGTGAGTCGCGGACCTCGGCCCGCAGTTACGTGCAGGTTGGTGCGGTCCGGGCGTACCACGCGGGACAGCTCACCTACGACCAGCTCGGGCACCTGGCCGGCGAGATGGGCCGTCGACAGCAACGGTGTGGTGAGCGATCTCCAGAACTCGCTCACCGACGGGCAGATCAACAACCTCGCCGGTAACGCGTTTCAAGTGGGATGTGGCAGCATGGCTCAGTGAGCAGGGACTGAACGTCGTCACGGACAAGGAGAACCCGGCCGCGCTGACCTTCTGGACGAGGATCTGATCCCGCTACCCGGCATGACCGGCGACTTGGCGGACATGGCCCTCTACGCCGGCCAATCGGTCGAGCTCATCCGGGCAGTCCGACCAGCGGGCCGACTCATCCACGAACTCACGGCCCAGGCCGTCAACGCCATCGAGCAGATGCGCCGGACGACCCAAACGGCGGACGGGGCTCCGTAACCTGGTCGTGCTGTTCGACGTCGACGGGTACTGGTCGAATCCGACTCCGCATATCGCTGCATCTGGGAGCGCTGGGCACTGCACCACAGCTTCCACCCGACGTTCGTCTGGACTCATACCCACGGCCGCAGGCCGATCGACATTATCGCAATCGTTGCTCCACAACTCGACACCGAAGCTGAATAGGCGGCATACGCGCGACTCGCACGAAATCGGCAAGAACCTCAACGTTTCGTAACCCAGTGGACGCGCTGCTCGGGCAACCGGAATGTTGGTCAGCCCGCGAGGGCGATTTGTGCGGATGGGCGATGTCGGATGCGGCGTCGGTCAATGTGCGGGCGGCGGGGCGGCAGTCGCGGAGGACCTTCCCGCACTTAAGCCTGGCCAGAGCGTGTTCGACCTGCACGCACCGTGCGGTGCCGCTATTTTAGGTCGGCCTTCCCGCCGGGTAGCTCGCCGCCGTCGCGGGGGTTGGGGGATGATCATTGCCGGTGCCGCGGTAGCCTCCGTCAGCCATGACCGGCCGCCTGGACAGCTTCTCGGCGATCCCGCTGGTGCGGCAGACGATGGTGTCGTTGCGGTTGCCCGGCTGCAGGGTCACCAACGCGATCATCAGGCGGATGCTCGCGTCGATGGCGACCTGCAAGTTTGTCGAGTAGCGGTAATTCTTACTCGGCGCGGCCAGCCGGTGCCGAGTGGGAATGAGAGTGCCGTCGACGATCGCGATCGGATCGACCGGGCGCTGGCTTAGTCGACCGCGAGGCGGACAGGTCGGAGTTGGGAGCAGGTCCACCCTGAACCGAAGTCTCTTGTCCCGGGAGTGAGGGACACGTTCAGCCCTGCAAGTTCTCCATCGTCTGCAACCTCTCCAGCGCCATCGTATATAGGCCGATTTTGATTGACTTGAGCACGTCGCCAGCGTTGCTGGCCTGGCAGGCCGCGATCTCCGTCGCGATGTCTTGGACATCGCTCTCTGGCACTGCCCGGTCGACGATCGCTGCGGCGAGGGCTTCCGAACCCCCGTAGCGGCGTGCCGTCGTCATCGCCTCATGCGCGGTCTGTGGGCTCAGCCGAGCCTGAATCAGAGCCAACATTCCCGGTGTGAATGGCAAACCGAGCTTAACTTCCGGTAGGCACCAGAAGCCGCGATCCACGCGCATTACACGGACGTCGTGGGCAAGCGAGAGCATTGCCCCCGCAGCGAAGGCATGCCCCTGTACTGCCGCAACGGTGATTAGCGGGAGCGAGAGTATCCGCGCGAACAAGTGATGCACAGAGTTTAAGTATTCGCGCCTCTTGTTCGCGTTGGCAAAGAGCCAGTCGAGGTCTAGGCCGTTTGAGAAGAACTTGCCCTCCGCCACAGTCACCAACGCGCGGGCGCCAGCGGACTGCTCCACCTCGTTTAGTGCGGTGTTGACAGAGGTGATCCAATCGGGATGGAAGCGGTTCTCGTTGTCGCCGAGACCGAGAACGAACACGTCGTTTCGACGGGTAAGGGTGGGCATGGTACTCCTTCGTGCTGAAATGGGGTTGCCGAGGCCGGGCTTGGCGCCGTCGATGCTGTCGGCCGGAAGTTGGTTTACGCGGCAATACCAGTTCGACGCCCTACAGACCGACCGGGCGGTCGGACGCTAGCATGGTTGGTTGAGCTGCGCTAGATGTGCTGTCCCGGGACGTTGGTTACGGGAAGGACAAGGTCCTCATAGCGGACGCTACTGCACCGCTAACGCCAACCGGGGCTGCGTCTGGCTAGGTGCATCGTCGCCGACGACTGACCGTTGCGCCGCGCTGCCGGGCGTTTCCAAGTCAGCCCCGACCACCGCCAAACGCTGGGCTGATCGCTACTGCTCTGAGGGTGAGGCGGTCATGCTCGACCGGCCCAGCCGCTCTCACCGCTCGCCGGCACGCACCCTAGTGGCGGTGGAGCAGCACGTGTTCGACCTACCCGCCAGCACCGCATCGGTCCGGCTCGCTTGGCCGCGCGCGCCCACCGGATCCTGATCCGCCACGGCATGCCGCGACTGCTCTGCCTGGACCGGGCCACGGCGCGATCGTGCGTTACGAAACGCGATCGGCCCGGTGAACTGCTACACACCGACGTCAAGGCTCGGCCGCACCCCCAACGGCGGCGGACAACTGCGTCATCGGCAGGGGCGCCGGCACACGCAACCGCACCGGCGTCCGATACGCCTTCATCCATACCGGCGTGGACGACCACAGCCAGCTGGTCGACCAGAATCCTCACCGACGAAACCGCCGCACCTGCGCCGCCTTCCTCACCCATGCCACCGCCTGGTACGTCGCCCGCGGCGTCACCATCGAACACGTCCTGACCGACAACCCCTGGGCCTATACCAAACACACCTGGCGCCGCACCTGCGACCAGCTCGGCAATCCGCCCCCAACCCACGAAGGCCTTGCGACCGCAGACCAACGGCACGGTCGAACGATTCCACCGCACCCTCATCGAGAAATGGGCCTACCACCGCCCCTACACCAGGGAAACCGAACGCCACGACGCCCGCACCGACTGGCTCGACTGGTACAACTACCATCGACCCACACCGCGCTCGGCGGCCCACCACCCGCCAGCCGCGTCACCAACCTGTCGGGACAGCCCCGATCGGCGTGGAGTGGCGGGGGAGTGCCTATGGCGAGGGTCGTCAACGCTGACAAGGCGCCGAGGTGTCACGCGGCCGCTTCATCGTTGGCGTCGTCGTGCGAAGCGATGATGGGTCCCCATCAAGCGACAATCTCGGTAGCTGTGAGGGTCCAACGCCAGGTCGATCCGCCTTCGTCGGGGCGGTGACATCACGCTGTCCCGACGGGGTTCTCGGCAATCTCGCGACGTGGACCGCTCTGCTTCGAGAGGCATGCTAGCATCTCGTTCAAGACCGACCGGCCGGTCTACCATGCCGGTGTCACGCCAGATCGTCCGGGCGTTCGGCTGACTGCGGGGGGCCTGCACCTTACAACTGGCCCAAACAGACCGTGGTGCCACGTACCTGCGGTTGGCCGTGTGCAGCCGAGCAAACCTCGGGCACGGAGATTCCCACCACGCGTAGGAGGGCAATATGTGGAGACATCCTCCTCGGGAGCCGGCTCGTAGACCGGTGCAGCTACCGGACTCCCGGACGCTGATCCGAGGCTCTAATCCCAGATCGGCTTCGTACAACGGGCTGACGAGCCTCGAACACCGAGCCGGCAATATACCCCATATGAACTTCAGTGCCCTCCCAAGCGGTCACCTTAAGCGGCTAATCACGATAACCGCGTTCGCGCTTGTGATCGCTCTCGGTGGTTGCATCGGCAGCAATCCACCGCCAGCGGGCGAGGTGCCCACCACCACGGGCTCCGGCCTGATCGAACATACGATCATAGTGGACGGCAACCAACGTCAGTACCATCTCTATCGCCCCAGTAGCGTTCCTCCCGACAAGCCCATCCCGCTTGTCGTGATGTTGCATGGCGCGTCTGGAACGGGCGAACAAGCAGCAACGTCTTACGGATGGATGTCCCAGGCCGACCGTGGTGGCTTCCTTGTAGCATTCCCCAGTGGCCTCAAGCGGTCCTGGGCAATAACCGGTGATTGCTGCGGACCCTCTGCAACCGAAGGCGTCGACGACGTCGGGTTTGTCGTCGCGACCGTGGAGTCCATAACCCAAGCCCAGCGCGTGGACTCCGATCGAATATATGTCAGCGGTATCTCGAATGGTGGCATGCTCGCCTACCGACTCGCCTGCGAGACGTCAACCTTTGCCGCCGTGGGGGTCGTGTCCGGCACGATGCTCGGCCCGTGCCCGTCGCCGCAACCGGTTTCCGTCATCCACGTGCACGGCACCGCCGACACCACCCTGCCGTACGCCGGTGGGCCGGGCAGACGGGACAACCAAGGACGGGGTGCCAGGCCGGTAGACGCCGCTGGCCCCCCGATACCTGAGCTCAACGAGTTCTGGCGTCGCGCGGAAAGCTGCGGACCATCCCAAACCACCGGCGGTGACCCGGTTCGCATCATTTCAGCTCAATGTCCGATGGGGCGTTCGGTCGAACTACTCAGCATCGAAGGCGCCGGTCATGGGTGGCCCGGGTCGGAGGTCTCGGATCGGGCAGCTCGACTGCTGCATCTCGATCCGCCCAGTACTGCCATGAACGCTACCCAAGTCCTCTGGGAATTCTTCGAAGCGCACCCGGCAGGCACCGCCGCGAGCAGCGAGGCGCGTACGTTACCGACATCTACGGACAGCCCTCAGGATGCCCCGACCGCTAGGCCGCCGGGTTAATCATTGGTGGCGGGGTTCGTGACCTGGCCGGCGGTGCGAACCGGGTTATGAGCCGCGACGGATGGTTCGCCACGCGGTGCGCGGAGAATTGCACGCAAGATTGCGCGGTTCGCGACTCGCGTCATCCCAGTTTCCCCTTCTCCACGAGCGTCCAACTATGCGGGACTGATAGCTAGGATGGAGACCGAGGTCTGTTTGCATTAGTGCCGGTGGCCTCGCATAGACGCTCGCTTCCTCCGGTCCTTTCCGGAATGGGAGACCGCAGCAGCGTGATGGCCGGCAAAACCCGCCGCAAGGTGACCTCGGATACCTCATTGTCGCCAGTGCCTTGACGGCGACTGGTAGCCGGAGCCCTCCGGGCTGGTTGGCACGGTGTCGTGTACTACCAGTTGCTTCCCGTCCGGTGACCAGGCCAAGGGCTGGCTTCCCACGCTGTCGGCGACGTCGCTCGGTAACTGCCGGGTGCGGCCGGCGACCATGTCGATGATGTCGACCCGCGGGTCGTCGGGAAGCCCGCCCGGTTGGGCGATGTACCGGCCGTTAGGGGAGAGGATTACCTTCTCGCCGACGGGTGCCTCGTAGCCGATGGAAAGATCCGGTAGCGGTCGGAGTCGGCGCTGACTACGCCAACGATGCCATCTTCGTCGTAGCCCTGCAGGCGTTGTGCTTGGCCGCTGAAGATTACCGCCGCAGGGCCGAGGCGGGGTCGGTCGGTGGCGTTCAGGGTGCCGATCGGTGGCAGGGCGATCCGGTCGGGCAGGGCGGCGTCCGCGCCAGCCGCCGGGTTGACGGAGGGGGTATGCGCCAACGGGAGCACAGTCCCGATCAGCGCTACTAGCACGAGTGCCGCGACCGTTGCGGGCACGGTTCGGCGGCGGGAGAGGCGGGCGGTGGCCAGGGCTCGTTCGTACACGGGGTAGGTCGGGTCGTCGGCGGCGGCGGTGTGGTGTTCATAACCATGCGCAGGAAGCGGTACGACTGAGAGATGGAGTCGCGTCCACCGTTGCCACGCAGGCCGGCAGCGAGCCACTCCGGACCTGACTCGTCGTTAGATCGCGAAGCGGCACGTCGACCAACGGCACCAAATGCAGCCGCAGATTCCGTTCGCACGTCTCCCGCCATCGAACGCTAATCTTCGGGCTGTCCCGCAGGATGGCCCGCGCGTAGTTGCCGAACGTTTCCGACGCCGCACGGTCGTCCCACCAGGTGCCACTCGAAATGTCTGCCTCAAGCGGCGTCAACCAGCGGTTGGCGTCAGTCTTCGTCTTAAAGTCTGCGGCGCGGGATCCCGTGGTCAGCGAGGGTCTGACCGCGCACGTGGCGGGTGGCCGGCAGACCGTCTTGGGCTGCCGAAATGGCACCGCCCGGCGCAGTACCCGGTCTGAGCGCATCCGCGCGAGGACCTGCACGGGCACCCCTCACGCAGGGGTAACGCCAGCCGGGACGCGTCGTGGCCGGCGTTGGCCACCACCAGAAACTCCAGGTCACCGGGCCGCCACTGCCCGGTCGCGATCAGCCGCCTCACGATGTTCCGCAGCTGCCCAGCGGTGACCGTGGCCGCGTCATCACCAGGCGCCAGTCGCTGCGGCTCCAACAGCGCCGTCCACCATCGAATACGGCCAGCCGGGCATCGGGATGTGCTGGTCCTTGCCGCGGCCGTAGGTGTGACACAGGGTCCGCTGCGGTGGTCCGGCCGCTGCCAGTAGGTGGCGTCCACTGCCGGAACGAGACGTCTATCAGCCGCCCGCGGCAGCGGCACCGCCGCGAGGCAGGTGCGCAGTGTCCAGCCGCCCGCAGACGAGGGCGTCTACAACGCCCCGTAACCCCGACGGTGCTCACCCACCAGCGACAACCCCACCAACGACCGCACCGGCCGATCGCCGCACCACACCGCGTCCGTCAGCTCGAACAACCCGTCCGCCCGAGCAGCCAACCAGTCATAGAACTCTCGCCGGACCCTGTCCAACTCCCCGACGGCACCAGGCGAACAACGATCATGCACACTGGTCACCAGAACAGCCCTTGGATGTTGATGTTCTTCCCTGGATGGCACCTGAGCAGGTCACCAAGCAGGAGCGCACGCTTGCCTTAGGTATCTATGCCTTCGGCGTCGTTGCCGGCCATGGCCCTGACCGGGCGAGTTCCGTTCGGCGGCGACACCGCGGTCACCGACGTCGCACCCTGCCAACCTCCGCCACGTCGTTGCAATCGGGGATGGGATGAAGGACTCCCGGCGCAGTGGATCACCCGCCCGCGTGCGCCGCGCCCCGTTAAGGTTCTGCTCGACAGGTGACGGAACCCTGCTCGTGGCTATGGCTGCGCGCGCTTCGGCCGCCGGTCGATCTCACTTGTTTGGGCATCGTCACGATGTTACAGTCAGCTTCACCGACCGGCCGGTCGGCCTGTCCGGCAAGGTCGGTCGGGGTGGGATTGCTAGGTCACGCCACCGCTTGAGCCGGTTGAAACAGCTTTCCACGACGTTGCGTTTGCGTAGATCGCCTTGTTGAAGCCCCGGACGTCCGCCGCGATGCTCTCACCGGCAGCCCTGAAGGACTGCTGAAGCGCGTCCACGATGGTCATGCTGACCTACCGCTCACTCTCGAGCTTTACCGGCGCTATCTGCTACCTCGGCGTCGATCCGTACGCATGGACGGCGAAGGCATCAGCAACCTCGGCGTCGTCAACGAGGGTGGATGAACGCAGAAAATGTTCTCTGCGCTGCCTGACAGTGTCACCGCCTCATCCCGATTTCGGCGAAAGCGAGTAGCCCACATGTCCGTGCGTGCCTTACTCCGTACCTTCGTCCTCTCTTGCCTTGCCGTTCTTGCGGCACTGCCAACCGTTGCGGTCGCGCATGCCGCCGACCCGCGGCCCCTCTTTCAGTTGCCATTCGCCTGCGGTGAGACGTGGTGGCTAACTACCTATACTGGGCACGACGACTATGACATCGACATGTTCGCGACCAGTGGGGCCACCGACAACCGCCCCATCCTCGCCTCATTCGCCGGCACAGTGGCCGCGTCGGGTTGGGACAACTACAGCGGCAACTATGTCAAGCTCCGCCACGGAGACGACTGGGAAACCCTCTACTTGCACATGAAGTATGCCCCGATGGTGTCGGTCGGCCAGTCGGTTCGACGCGGTCAGCAACTTGGCAACGTCGGCTCGACCGGCGAATCGGGAAGTCCGCACCTGCACTATGAGCAGCGCGTCAACGGCAACAAGACACAGTCCTACTTCAACGGAGTGGCGTCGGGCATCACCCACAACGATCACTCCTACAGCGTGACGCGGACGAGCGCCAACTGCGCCAGCGGTACTGCTTCTATCTATGGGGTGTTGCCGGATGGGCGTTTGACCTACACCGCGGTCGACGCGGCCACTGGCTCGCGGCGGCAGATCCGTATC
>NZ_JBIVNT010000019.1:0-17613 GCF_044753725.1 Micromonospora sp. NPDC093243
CCCCCGGATCATCCGAAAGACAGGGGCAGGAAGTCATACCGGGCCGAGCGACCGAGGGTCCCCGGCTGGGGACGATCAAAAAGGTAACGGGGGGGAGTCACCCGTCGCCTGGCTCCTCCTGCACCGTCGCCCGGTGCGGCTTGACCGCCCTGGGCACGTCCAGTTCGGACAACAGCGTCCCGGTCGCGCCGGCCCGGCGCAGCGAGGCGTCGATGCCCCGAATGGTCAATACCCGGTCCGGTGGCTCACTCGCTGCCACCACCCGGTCGCCGCCGACCAGCGCCGGCACCGGGGCGGCGTGGATCGCCTGCGCCAGCGCCGTGAACTGCGCGGTGCGGGCCAGCGACGCGATCAGCGGCACCTTCCGGTCGGTTCGATGGTCGAGCAGGTTCTCCAGCAGGCCCGCCCGACCCGGTACGGTCCGCGGCTCGACCTCGCCCGGCAGCAGCAGCCGATCGGTCGGTCGGGTACACCAGCACCGCGCGGATGGCGGTCACCAGTCGCGGGTGGCACGGCGGGAGGCGGTTCCTCCGCAATCGAGTCCAGCGCGTTCACGATCGCAGGTCGCCGTCAGCGGGGCGTCCTCGTCGGTGATGACGCGGCCGCTGCTGCCGTCGGTGCTGACCGCAGCCACCGGTCGGGGTGAATGCACCCGAGGCCCAGTCTCGCCTGCCAGGGCCTCAGTCTGTCGCTGCGCGCCTCAGCCCGTCGAACGCTAGCAGGGCACCGGAGTCGCACCCCCTGCGGCGATTGCCGCCCAACACCAAACCGCGTTTACACATAGCCACCGCCGCCGGGCTGACCCATCAAGTCGTACATAGACGCGAGGGGCGCGGGCGTCCTGCTTTGCGCAACAGGGCAGGACGCGCGGCACCCGTTTGGTTGGGCGGTGGAATCGGGCAGCGTCGGCCAGCAGCGGGTGAACCGTTGTACCCACCGGTAGACGGTGACGTGATCCACCTCATATACCGCGTTCGACCGACAGTTCCTCCACATCCCCGCTAAAGGACGTCTCGTAACCTTCTGAAGGTGTTGCCCCAGCCGGGCTGGTGGTTCAGCCGGCGAGGATGATGTTGTGGAGATGGGCGATGCCGGAAGCTGCGTCGGTCAATGTGTGGGCGGCGCGGCGGTAGTCGCGCAGGATTTTGAAGCACTTCATCCTGGCCAGGGTGTGTTCGACCTGGGCTCGGACGGTCCGGTGCTGCTTGTGCAGGTTGGCCTTCCAGTCGGGTAGTTCCCTGCCGGCGGCGGGCTTGCGGTACGGGGTGATCACTTCAGGGTTGCCGCGGTAGGCGCCGTCGGCCATGACTGGCCGTCCGGCCAGCTTCTGATCGATGCCGCTGGTGCGGTAGACGATGGTGTCGTTGCGGTTGCCGGGTTGCGGATCGCCGAGGGCGCGAATCGTTCGATGCCACGCCGAGGCTGTGGCAACCGTGGCTGAAGACCCGCGACGGCCATCGGCGGTGCCGCTGCCGACGGGAGAGGTGTCGCGCTAAGCGTCGGCCTTCGGCCTCGCTCCACTGACCTCAGTCCAGCCGCGTAACAACGTTACCGTCGGTGTCGCGGCCGACGACGGCGGTGATGTCGGAGAGGTTCATCCCCTCGCGCTCGGCACCGCTGCGGGGAAGCCAGACCGCGTACGCGCCGACTTGGCGACCGCTGGTGGCGGGCAGCGGGTGGACGGTGGCCGTTGCGGTCTGGCCGAACATGGTCACTGAGACGCTGGCGATGGCACCGCGTACGAACCCGACGAGGATGACTTCCTCCGACCCTGGGTCCCACGGCTGCAGGTAAGGCAGCGGTTTGGCGGGTAGAAGCGGTGGGCCGCTGCTCTTGAGGGCAGCTGGCGCCGGATCGCAGACGACGGACTCGTTTTCCTGGCCTTCGACGTGCTTGCCACCCACGCGGGCCGCGCGTACGCAAGAAACGTCCTCGGCGAGCCAGGCGGAGGTTTCCCAACCGGGCACGCGACCGTCCAACACCACAGGCTGCCCAAGGGTAGGTGGGTGCGGCCAGGACGCCGACGGTTCGGGGGCGGACGGCCCGAAGCTAATCGAACACCCTGCGGAAAGCAGCCCAGCCAAGACGACCGAAATGAAACGGAAGCGCATGTAACAAGTATCCCGCTTTGCTGCCCCGCGACGGCGATGAGACGGCTGCGGGGACAGACGGCATGCCAGCAGAAGCGGGCGTACTGCCAGCCGATCCTGTAACCTGCGTGGTCGTGTACGGAGCGCGGAAGGTGCTCGTGCCCGACGCGTGGCGCTGGTCGTCTTCGCCACCAGTGCTCGCGCCGTACCACTCAACCTTGTGAACGGCCGGGTTCCACGTCACCCTCCAACCTGAACGCGATGGCACGCATCGCGCGCCGATTCGGACACGTGGAACCGCGCTGCCGGGCGTGGGGATACCTAGTCGGGCTGTTGTCGCCGCCGGAGGGCAAGAACAGCTGGACGATCGCCGAGGCCGCCGGCGACATCGCTCCCGACGGGATGCAACGGCTCTCAACAACTTCCGGGGGGACGCCGAGGCCCGACCTGAAGGCGTAGCCGATCCGGCCGATCGCCCCCTTGAACCGCTCGGCCGTCAGCGCACGACCACGGCCGCACGAACCAAACGCTCACGTTTCCCAGATCACGACGCGATTGCCAAGGCAGTTCGTGTACTGCCTGTCCGGTCTCGCGATCGTGCAGGGGATGTCGAGGGGTTCACGCACCGCGTCGGCCGGTTCCCAGACCACCCCGTTCGCCTGACGCGTACCGGGCTGGTGGCGTAGCCGTTGCACGACTCCGACCAGCTGGTCATGGCCGGATCGGCCGCCGCGGAGCCGGTGCCCGTAGCTGAACCCTAGGACCCGGCCGTTTCTGACGAAGCGGCTGACCTGCGGCACGTAGAATTCGATGGCGGCGGCGGTATCGTCCCCGCTGACCATCCAGGGGCCGGGACAAGGACCGGACACGAGACAGCGACCTCACCGGCCAAGCAGACCACACGATTGCATGCGGTAGTCGATCATGCTTGCATCCAGTGCAACACAGCCAGATGGATCAACTCACCCTGCCAGTCTCGAGGCCGAATCTGGGCCAGGACGAACGACGACTCACGTCTCCTTTCCGAACGCCTCACGTACGAGTTGGTTTGCCTCGTTCTGGGAGCAGCCTGAGGCAACGATGAGGTCACTGGCGGCGGTACGGACTTGAGCGATGACCACGCCGCCGGAAAAGCCAACCTGCTTGCGGTAAGCCCGGCCTGCCTCGCGTATTGCCTCCTGGAGCTGCTCGCGCGCCCGGCGCGGGTCCTTCCCGCTGGCGAATTCTTGTCGGAGCGCCTGCACTGACTCGCTAAGGCGTTCCACCGCGTTGACCATTTCATCCGGGATTGGCTCACGGTCCTCGATCAACGTTACAGCCCTACGAATCAAGGTTCCGCTGTTACGCATAGCGCGATCGATCGGCTCCGCCGACGCCGCGTAGTGGCGAAGCATGCCCCGGCGTCGCCGCCACGAAATGGGCGACAGTGTGGTGGCCTCTTTCGCGCCTTGAGCTGCGTCGGTCAGCGCCTGCACCTCGGCCTTGTTCCTCCGCAGCCGGTCCAGTGCCGCCTGCGCCTGGCCGGCGTTGCGGTCCCTGAGCGCCTGCGCCGCGCTCGTCAGCTGATCGGCCAGCATATCCAACGCCGGGCCGGCAGCCTGGTTGATCACACGTAGGGGATTGAGCGGCAGCAACACAGAGGTGACAACCAACGCGACGATGCCGCCGACTAACGTGTCGACGAACCGAGGTACCTCAAGGTCCCGCGTCGACGGACTGAGAGTTGCGATCAACACCGCGGTCGCCGCCGCTTGCAGGACCACCGCCGCGCCACCGCCGAGGATGAGCGCTGCGAGAATCGACAGCACGACGACCGTTCCGAGCTGCCACGGCCCGGTTCCCACACCCGCAAGCAACGCGTCACCAACGCCAACGCCAAGAGCAACCCCAACGATCAACTCGACAATCCGCCGTACCCGTTGACCGACCGAAGCCGCCAGCGTGGTGACCGCCACGGTCGGAGCGAACACCGGCTCCGGATTGCGCAACAGCTCATGTGCTACCAACCACGCCAGCGTCGCCGCCAGCCCCGCCTGCAACGCGAGGATGCCACCCACGCGGACCCGCTGCAACCGATCCCTTGCAGTCAACCTGAACCATCGCCTCAGTCGGGCAGCGGCTCGCGCTAGCTCCTGGCCGGCCTCGGCCTGTCTAAGGTCTCGGACTGCTTGTCGGAAACGTTCATGACTTGCCAGCACAGCGGCTACTACCCCAACCGATCCGAATGATTCCGATCCAGCAACGCGTCAGGCCCCCCGTTGACCGTCGGTGCCACGGGGGTCACACGCAACCGCGGAACTGGCAGTCACTCTTTTCCAAACCGGCAGCGAACCGCCGCACCTGACGGTTGTCAGCGAGTGACAGCGCGGCCAGGGGGCATGTGCCGCGCCCTCGGTGCCACCGCCCGTGATGCCGAAAGGTCCTCCGTGCCCCGCGGGGGGCTGTCTCGCTAACGGTGTTTCCGGCGATCTTGGTTAGTAGGTTTCAGCGGCCGGGAAGCGGTCGCTGAAGGTGATGGCGAAGGCGTTCAACGCGGGTTTCCAGCGCATCGTCCATCGGGTTCTGCCTGCTCCGGTGGGCCGGGTCACCAGGTACAGACACTTCAACGCGGCCTGCTCGTTCGGGAAGTGGCCGCGGGCCTTGACCGCCCGCCGGTAGCGGGCGTTGAGCGACTCGATCGCGTTGGTGGAGCAGATGACGGTGCGGATCTCCAGGTCGTAGTCGAGGAACGGGATGAACTCGGCCCAGGCGTTGTTCCACAGCCGGATCACCGCCGGATACCGGTCGCCCCACTTGTCGGCCAGGTCGTCGAACGCGGCTCTGGCGGCGGTGGCGTTGACGGCGGTGTAGATCGGCTTGATGTCGCGTTTCAGCTCGTCCCAGTACCGCCGTGAGGTGAGGCGGAACGTGTTGCGGATCAGATGGATGATGCAGGTCTGCACCACGGTCTGGGGCGATACGTTGGTGACCACCTCTGGCAGGCCTTTGAGGCCGTCGCAGACGAGGAAGAACACGTCCTTCACGCCCCGGTTGCGCAGGTCGGTCAGCACGCTCATCCAGAACTTGGCACCCTCACCACCGGTGCCGGCCCACAGCCCGAGGATGTCCTTGTCCCCGTCGAGGGTGACGCCGATCGCGGCGTAGAACGGCCGGTTCGCGACCTGCCCGTCGCGGACCTTGACGACGATGGCGTCGATGAACACGGCCGCGTAGATCTCGTCCAAGGGCCGGTGCGACCAGTCGGTCATCTCCTCGATCACCTTGTCGGTGATCCGCGAGATCGTCTCCTTCGACACCGAAGCCCCGTAGATCTCGGCGAAGTGCGCCGAGATCTCTCCGGTCGTCAACCCTTTGGCATACAGGGACAACACGACCTCGTCGACCCCGGACAGGCGCCGTTGGCGCTTGCGCACGATCTGCGGGGTGAACGTGCCGGCCCGATCCCGCGGCACATCGATCTGCACCGGCCCCGACGCGTCGGTCAACACCGTCTTCGGCCGGGCGCCGTTGCGGATGTTGCCCGCCCCGGCACCGGCCGGGTCGTGCTTTTCATAGCCGAGGTGCTCGGTCATCTCCTCGTTCAACGCCGCCTCCAGGACCGTCTTGGTCAACTGCTTGAGCAGCCCGTCCGGCCCGGTCAGCGACAGCCCCTGCTCCTTGGCCGCCCGGACCAGCTCGGCAGCGGCCTTCGCCTCCGCAGACGGCTCGGGCCGCTTCTTGCGTCCGGTCTGGTCGTTCAGTGTCGCGGTCATCACGGCACCCTTCTCACCAGGCACAACGCCTGGCGGGTCAGGCCGGAAACACCAACTTGTTGGATTGGTGGCGGAGATCAGGGTCTGTAGCCATGATCTCCGAGGTTGTGGGCGGGGTCGCTCGGGAAACACCTGCCGCCCACGGGCTGGCCCCCTAACGGCCTGTGCCCCGGCCACAACCGCCGGCGAGAGTGGCTCGAGAGAGGTCTGTTAAGCCTGAAGTTGGTCTGCCCTCCTCGCCGGATCCCTCTTCCCGTCCTGCAAGGAGAACCCGTGCCCCCGGCCCCCCTCAGCATCCGCACCGGTCATCATCGCGGTCGATCCCCACAAGGCGTCATGGACTGCGGTGGCGGTCGACAACCGACTCCAGCTCCTCACCGCGATCCGGGTCGAGGTCAACCGCGACGGCTACCGGCAACTACGCCGGTTCGCCCGCCGCTGGCCGCACGCGACCTGGGCGGTCGAAGGCGCAGTCGGCCTCGGCGCCGCGCTGACCGCCAGACTGACCGCCGACCACATCGATGTGGTCGACGTACCCGCGAAGGTTGCCCGTCGCGTCCGCCTGCTGTCGACCGGGCATGGCCGCAAAAGCGATCAGGCCGACGCCCTGTCGGTCGGAATCGCCGCACACACCGCCACCCGACTCAACACCGCCGTCATCGACGAAGCGATTGCCACCCTGCGGTGCCTTACCGAACACCGCGATGACCTGGTCGCACTCGAACTCAGACCATCAACCGGCTGCATGCGCTGCTCGCCCAGCTCATCCCCGCCGGCATGCCCCGCCGACTGACCGCCGAGACAGCAGCCACCGCCCTACGCAGCATCCGCCCTCGGGCCGTGCTGGCCCGCACCTTGCGCCAGGTGGCCGTGGACCTGCTCAGCGAGGTGCGCCGCCTCGATGGGCGCATCGCCGAGGCAACAGCGACCCTGTCCGCCGCCGTCGCAGCCTCAGGCACCACCCTGACCGATCTGCACGGCATCGGCTACGTCCTCGCCGCGAAAGTCCTGGTCCGCGCCGGCTCCGTCAACAGGTTCCGGTCGGAGTCTGCGTTCGCCTCGTACTGCGGCGTTGCGCCGATAGAAGTGTCTTCCGGCGGCATCCAACGGCATCGCCTCTCGCGTGCCGGCGACCGGCAGCTCAACTATGCGCTGCATGTCATGGCCATGGCCCAGATCAAACGAGCGACCCCCGGCCGGGACTACTACCAGCGCAAACGAGCCGCCGGCAAAACCCACAAAGAAGCTATGCGCTGCCTGAAACGCCGCCTCGCGGACGTCGTCTACCGAGCCATGATCAAAGATACGGAGACCTCTCTGCTGCCAACGCCTTGATGGCATGAAGGAGCGGGGCCTCGCTCCTCGTGGGTCCCGGGCGGGATGCTCGGGGTGCTCACGTCTCACGACGAAGGAGGCCCCTCATGCAGGCAGAGTACGACGGCCGGCAGATCGTGGGTATCGATCTGCACCGGCGCCGGTCGGTGATCGTGCGGATGACCGAGGCGGGCGAAAAGCTCGACACGGTGCGGATCGACAACGACCCGGTCGCGCTCGGGTTGGAGATCGTTAAGGCCGGCCCGGACCCGGAGGTGGTCCTGGAGGCCACCTACGGCTGGTACTGGGCGGTGGACGTGCTGACCGCAGCCGGCGCCCGGGTGCATTTGGCGCATCCGTTGGGGGTGAAGGGGTTCGCCTACCGGCGGGTGAAGAACGACGCCCGCGACGCCGCTGACCTGGCGGATCTGCTGCGCATGGGCAGGCTGCCGGAGTTGTATGTGGCCCCGCCGGCGGTGCGCGAGTTGCGGGAGCTGGTGCGGTATCGCGCCAAGCTGGTCGCCTGGCGCAGCGGCCTGAAAGCGTCGGTGCACGCGGTGCTGGCCAAACAGGGCGTGCACATCCCTGTCTCGGATCTGTTCCGCGTGGGCGGGCGGGAACTACTCGCCCGGGCACCGCTGGACGGGGCGTATCGAGGGCGAGTGTCCTCGCTGTGCCGGCTGATCGACGCGGTCGATTTCGAGATCGACGCGGTCGCCGGGCCGATCCGGGCCAGACTCGCCGGACATCGCGGCTACACGGCGATCCAGGCCATCCCCGGTGTCGGACCGGTCCTGGCGGCGGTGTTCGTGGCGGAGATCGGCGAGGTCGACCGGTTCCCCGGCCCGGCGCAGCTGACCTCGTGGGCCGGACTGACCCCACGGCACCGCGAGTCCGACCTCGTCGTGCACCGGGGCCGGATCACAAAGCAGGGCTCCGGGCTGGTGCGGTGGGCCGCAGTCGAGGCCGCCCACGGCGTCCCGCACACCGCCGGCTGGCTGACCGGCGCCCGCGCCCGCATCGCCGAACGCCGCGGACGCAACATCGCCACCGTCGCGGTGGCCCGCAAACTGCTCACCCTCGTCTACTACGGCCTACGCGACGGGCACATCCGCGCCCTCGCCCCGGCCCGGGCGGCGGCGTGAGCAGGTTCGGACGTGACCGGACGCGCGGCCGTTCTGTGTCTGACCCCCGTCGGCCGACGGCGAGGCCGCCCGCTTGATTGACCCCGTCCGGTCACGGCCGCACACCACCATGCCCCCCAACCCAGGCGGGGCGAATGGATGACCGGCAGCCGAACCCGGCCTGCCCCCACCGACAGCAGTCGGAACCTGGCGACGCGACCACACCCACAACACCGACTTCCGGCATCACCACGATGGCGCCCACGGCGCCGGCGTCAAGGCCAAGCCCTAGAGGGTGGGCCTGCGGCCCAGCCCTGACCCCGGCGCCGCACACACGCCTGCCCGAGAACCATGCCGGGAGACGGGCAAAACAACGTCAACGGTTCAAAATCCCAACCTTGACCGGCCCCGCTCCTTCATGGATGACACAGAGAGGTGCCGTCAGATCCACAGTCCCACCAGCGTGGGCAGCCGAAAAGTGAGCGACAGCCCGGGCGCCTCGGCCGAGGCCTGGCCGGGCCACGGTCGCATGTCAATGAAACAAGTAGCCGGGTAGAGGATGTTTAGTAGGACACAACAGGCTCTCAGCGAACGCGCTGTTCGAGTCGAAGCTGGCCTGGCTGTACGACCTCTGCGTAGGTCCCGAAGCAGGCAGCGCGGCCGAGTCCGAGTACAGAGATTCGATGATGCTGGGCAAGGGCGCCGAGAATCGTCCGGTCGGCAGGTAGCTCGCCCTGGCTCAGCCCGGGTACCACGCACCGCGGAGTTGGCACGATCACCCGGAGAACTACGTCGCCCAGTTGCAGTTCCTGGCCCGGTTCAGGGTCGCGCTCCGCGTCGATGACGAGGTTCGGACGGAACCGCGCTGCGGCGACATCCACGCGACCCATCTGCTGGCCCAGCATGGACAGCGCGCCGGTGGTCACGATGTGGACGGCCCCGAAGTCGACCAGGCGGCCAACGCGGCGAGGTCCCGCGATCGCGGTAACGATTTCCTGACCCGCACCGACTGCCTCCATCCATCCGGGCACCATGCCGGCCTCGTCGGGCAGTTGCCGGTGGAGTTTGGCGTCAGCCGGTACGTCCTGACTGAGATGTACCACCCGGCCCAGGTAGCGGCTAAGCACGGCGTCCGCCTCTGGGGTGCCGGCGAGCACGTTCCTTCCGTCGACACGCAGCACCAACATCGGCTCACCGGCGTCATCGCGCAGGCTCGTGCCAACATCAAGCAGGCGCCCCCACCTTCGGGGATGTTTGGCGCTACCCACTGTCCCGTCACGGCCATCGAGGCATGCCCAGGCTCTGTCCCCACGGAGACCACCGTGCTCCACAGCCGCTACCTTGAGGGTCTCACCTTGCGCGCTCTTCAGCGGATAACGGAGGAGCGCGACAACCTTCTGCATGTCGATCATCTTGCACCATGGGGATCGAGCCGAGGGGCCGGTTCTGCCGCTCGGTCATGCCTTCGACGACCTTGTCGGTGATCGTCGAGATGGTCTGCCGCGACACCTCGGCGCCATACATCTCGGCCAGGTGGGCCTGGATCTCCCGGTGGTCAGGCCCTTGGCCGACAGCGAGATGACCATGTCGTCCACACCGGACAATCGCCGCTGCCGCTTGGGGACGATCTGCGGCGTGAACGACCCGTCGCGGTCGCGAGGCACGTCGATCTCGACCGGGCCGACGTCGGTCAGCACCGTCTTGGCCCGCACACCGTTGCGGGAGTTCCCGCCGTTCTTGCCCGCCGGGTCGCCCTTGTCATAGCCTAGGTGGTCGGTGATCTTACCCTCGAGCGCTGATTCCAGGACCCGCTTCGTGAGCTGCTGCAACAGCCCACCGTCCCCGGTCAGCTGCAGACCCGCCGCGCGGGCCTGCTCCACGAGCTGGGCGACCAGCTCCGCGTCGACACCCTCCGCCGGCCGTCCCGGCACGTTCTTCGCCACCGCGGCAGTATTCACGGCGGCCATCGATTCGGACATCAGGTGCTGCTCCTTGATCAGGAGTTACACCGTTCGTCTTACAGTCCCCCTCCAAGCCGTCGCCGCCGAACTCAACCGCCGCCCACGCAAAGCGCTCGGCTGGGCCACCCCAGCCGAGCGCTTCGCTACTCTCCTCGGCACCAACCACTAACAGCGGTGTTGCAACGACCCCTGAAATCCGCCGACGTGCCGCGGGGCCTCGGTTCGGTCAGCGCGTCAGTGGTACGACTTCCAGCCCGTCACCGATCCGCCCTGCGCCCGCGGCGCCACGGCGTTGTCCGTCGTCGGGACATCCGTCGGCGCCCCGACGGCCGGTGGCACCGAACCGGCCGCGATCGGAAGGTTCAGCTGGCTCTTGGTCAGGTCGATACGGACCGTGGCACCGGTTGGCGTCGGGTAGGTCTGCTCCAGATCGCTCTGGGTCAGCACCAGGCCCAGGATGTGCCCCGGCTTCAGCACCGCGTCGTAGGACTGCAGCGGGACCGTCATCATGTACCACCTGCCGGGCTGCAACGGGGTGTTCGACCGCAGCGAACCGTAGTGGGCGGCATCCAGCCAGCCCCTGGTCAGCACGCTGACGTCCTTGTTCACCACGGTCTGTGCCGTCTCTTTGTAGCACCCGTTGTCGGTCGGGCTCGACTCACCGAAGCAGGACTCGGTCGTCAGCACCCGGATGCCCTCACCGGTTGACATGTGGTCGACCCGCTGCGCCAGGCCGTAGTCGACCAGCCGAGCGGTCAGCGTGGTGGTCGGCCGGTCGACCTGCACGCTCAGTGTCACCGTCGGCTTGCCGGCGAACCGCAGGTCTGCGGTGAGCGGCTTGGTCAGGAAGACCAGCCGGCCATCGCGGGTCGTCTTGGGCGCGCCTACCGCGTTGACCTCGTTCAACGTCGGAACGTCGGTGAAGGTCTTGATCGTGGTGTCGGCCTGGGGGGCACCGAGCACCCCGGTGGTGCCGTCACCGTTGCCGAGCCGCAGCGCGGTGATCCGGGTGCCCGCCGGTGGCCAGGACCGCTCCTGGACCCACTGGCTCGGATCGCGCTCGATCGACACCGCCGGCTGACCCATGATGCCGTTGTCCAGGCCCTGCAGCCAGAAGTCGAACCACTGGTGCAGCGTGTTGACCCACTCCGTGCGACGGAAATCGAACGGGTCGACGTGACCCGTCTGGGACAGCCACACCTTGCGGGGCACGTTGCGGGCGCCCAGCGCCGTCCACCAGTCGCCGAACTGTGAACTCGTCACGTTGAGGTCGTTCAACCCGTGCACGGCGAACACGCTGGCCCGGACGTTCGAGGCCTGCCGGGTGAAGTCCCGCTGCGCCCAGAAGTCGGTGTAGTTTCCGGTGTCCTCGCCGGCATTGGCGGCCATTTGCGCGACCATCGCGTCGCAGACCCCGTCGGGGCGGCCGGTGACGAAGTCGTGGTGCCAGGGCACGCCGTCGGGGCCACGCAGCACCCCGTTGAACCGCATGTAGTCGTACCAGCTCGAGATCGCGGCGATCGGCACGATGGTGGCCAGCCCGTCGACGCCGGTCGCGGCGACCCCGTTGGCAATGGTGCCGTCCCAGGACTTGCCGATCATGCCGACCTTGCCGGTCGACCAGTCCGCGACGACCCGCCGTCCGTCGGCCGCGCTCGCGCCGACCCGGCCGTTCAGCCAGTCGATGGCCGCCTTGGCGCTCCCGATCTCGGCCGGCCCGCTGATGTCGTTGCAGCCCGTCGAGCGGTTCGTGCCCGCGACATCGACCAGCGCGATCGCGTATCCACGCGGCACGAAGTAGTTGTCGTAGTACAGCGGGAACCCGTTCGCCGTACCCGTCGAATCGTAGGTCTTGATCTCGCTCTCGAGTCCTCGACCGATGCTCTTGTAGTACGGCGAGGCGACCATGATGACCGGCACCTTCACACCGGCCGCAGCTGCCTCGCGGGGCCGGATGATGTCGACCGCAATCCGGTCGTTCACACCCTCACCGCTGCTGACCGGCGAGTCGACGTAGACGCTCTCCCGGATCGCGTTTACGTACGAGTAGACCGGGACGGTCTGGTCGGCCTGGACAAACGGCGCCGCAGAGGCCGGGTGCGCGGTCGCGGTTCCCGGCACGACCGCAAAGGTCACGGTGGCCAGGACGACTGCAGAGGCAAGTTTCCCTGCCCTCCCCCGATGCTGCCTTAATAACGACGACAACTCGCACCATCCTCATAGTCTGATGGGTGAATAGGAATTGTGACCACCAGCCGGCTATGACCGGCCGGGCCAGATGGGGGTCACCCCTTCTTCGATGTGGCGATGCACCAATAGCGCGGATGCAGGCGCCTCATCCACGTGGCGACCGTCCGGTCGGTCAGCCAACATTAGCAGTTTGTCGATGTCTGAACAACGGCTCAAGGTCGGTGCGACCCATCGAGCGTTGATGCAGCGATCTTGGGCCACGGCGTTCGTCCTCTTGACCGGGAAGAGGTCGGTGTGCTCGGTGCCGCGCATTTGGCCGACCAATTGCCGTCCGTCGTGGCCGAGCCGAGTGTGGACGGCGCAGGCATCTGAACCAGACAGCTGCCATCGATGCGGGTGATGATCCCAGCGGACCGGCCGGCGGTCGTCGTGGTGACGGGCACTGCCGGCGTCGGCAAGACGGCGCTGGCAGTGCGATGCGCCCACCGGGTCGTCGATCGGTTCCCGGACGGTCAGCTCCACCTGAACCTGCGGGGCTTCCACGAACGCCAGGAGGCGCTCGGCACCGAGGAAGCTCTGAGCGACCTGCTGTCCGGCCTAATAGTGCTTAGTTAGGTCGGCGTGTCGCGGGTCGTCGGAGTCGTTTGGGGTAGTTGGACGTTGCGGTGACCCCTGACGAGCTTTCCGTTGTGCGGCAACGGCTTGAGGCGTTCGCCGCGGACGTCTTCACCCCGCTGGTGAGGTCGGATCAGCGGACGAAGGGTGAGTCGTATCTGCGGGGACTGCTGCTGGACGGGCGGCGCAAGTCGATGCAGCCGACGGCGCAGCGGCTGGGAGTGGATCAAGTTCGTGACGACCTCGACGTGGGACACCACGGCGGTGCGGATGCGGCTGGCCCGACGAGCCCTGGACGTGGTCGAGCCGGTGGCGCGGGTGGTCGACGACACCGGTTCCCCGAAGGACGGCAAGGGCTCGCCGGGCGTGGCCAGGCAGTACTCCGGCACCCTCGGCAAGGTGGCGAACTGCCAGATCGGGGTGAGTGTCCACGTCGTGACCGACACGCCTCGTGCCCTCTGAACTGGCATTGTATCTGCCGACGTCGTGGGACGAGCAGAGCGTTGACGGGGCTGACAGCCGCGGGGTGGCCGCCCGCCGGGCGAGGTGCGGGATACCTGAGCAGGAGCGTCATCGGCCGAAGTGGTCGCTGGTGGTGGAGATGCTCGACGAACTGGCCGGACACGGACTGCGTCCACCGCTGCTGGCCGCCGACGCCGGCTACGGCGACAACAGCCAGTTCCGCAAGGCTCTGGACCAGCGCGGGATCGGCTACATCATGCCGGTCAAAGGCGACGCCCTCGCGCACCAGCCAGACGTGCAACCAGTCGAGCGGGTCTGGTCCGGGCGGGGCCGCCCACCGACCCGCACCGACCCGCGCTACCCGAAGACAGCGCTCAGCCTGGTCGAACACGTCCGCGCCGCCGGACCTGACGCCGCAGAGACGATCACCTGGCGCGAAGGCTCGAAAGGCACGATGAGCTCCCAGTTCATCTATTTACGAGTGCGTCCGGCCGGGCACCGCGTCGCCCGGGACACCGACGGCACCCTGCCCGAACGGTGGCTGATCGCCCAATGGCCCGACGACCAGGCCGAGCCGGTCAAGTACTGGCTGTCCAGCCTGCCCGCCACCACCAGCCACCCCGACCTGGTCCGCTACGGCAAGATCCGCTGGCGGATCGAACACGACTACCGCGAACTGAAGACCGGCCTCGGCCTGGACCACTTCGAAGGCCGCTCCTTCACCGGCAGACACCGCCACGTCACCCTCGTCACCGCCGCGCACCTGTTCCTCACAGAACTACGCCTGGACCCAAAAGCGGCTGCGCCGGCCTGACCCTCTACACGATCATCCGCGACCTGCAACGACTCCTCGCGACCTGGACCGGCGCCTGCCTCACCTGCCACCAACCCGTGAAACCGCTACACCGCAACAAACGTCACCGAACCTAACAAAGCACTACTAGTCGGGCTGCGCCGGTGACAGTCCAATCCCGGCAGTCCGGGTGCTCAGGGGTTGTCTCCGCCCCCTCACGTGCACCACCACGGCATAGTACATACGTTCGACGGAACGATGTTCGAATCCCGGCGTCGACATAGCCACAAACATCAGGGGCGCGGAGGGGCGGACACCACCCGCGGGCGCTGCAACGCCACTCGGTCTCGAGCACGACCGCCCCCGACCCCGGAACCGGACCGCCATACCGCCAGGTCTAAAGTGGTCGCCCCACGGGCACGCCCTGCCCTCATGACCAGCCCGATTGAGCGGAGAAGTTGATCCCGCATGAGCCAGCCGGCGCCAGCGATCCAAATACGGGCCGCCACCACGGTGGTGCCCGCCCAGACGAGCGGCATAAGGCCCAACGGAGCCATTAGGCATACAGCCGTCCACTGCTCCCAAACTGCCCCCTAGTAAGGGCCATAAGCAAGAAGCTCGTTACCGGACACTCCGGCAACGAGCTTCCGACCTGCGGGTACAGATGGTGGGCGATACTGGGATCGAACCAGTGATCTATTCGGTGTGAAAGTAGGATTACGCGGCTGTGGCCTACCACCACATTTCCTCTGGGCTGGGGAAACAGTCCGCCAAAGTCCGGGAGTGTCCGTCGTTGGACGCACCCGTTGTCACCCGCTTCGTCACCCAGCTCGCGCTACACCTCGCGCGGCCGGCCCGGCCGATGCCGGCCGGGGGTCGCCAGCATGCTGCGGCCTGAGCCGCCGGCCCGGGCCGTTATTGCAGGCCGCTTGCCTATCGATTCCAGCGCTCGGCGGGTAGGCAATCGCTGCCTCTCTTGCCGTAGACAACGTTGCCGGATGAGTCGGCGTAGCAGGTGTCGAATTCGTCGGACGGACGAAACAGCAGACGGCGGTCGACTTCAGTTCCTGTTGCGTCATAGCTGACCAGCTCAGCGTCCTCGTTGACGCTGGCGTCCTCGGTGAGCAGGCCGAACACGCCGTCATTTAGCCGCGCCGCGGTCGTGTGCCCGTCGCCGTGTTCGAGTAGCAGCCGATGCACCCGAGCGCTGACCCGGCCGGTCACGGCGACGTCACCGCCTTCGATCTCGGTCGACGTCAGTAGGAGTCGCTGGACCGGGCCGGGCAACCAGTCCCGTTGTGGCCAGTCGCTTGCCCCCGTGATACCCCCACTGATCTCCTCACCTGGCGACATGGAGACATCACAGGTGAGGTACCCGGTCTCCGTCATGAACAGCGCCACGGCACGGTGGTGCTGTTCAGCGGCCACGGCTAGCTGGTCCAACGACACCGGAAGCCGCTCAGTTTGCGCGTTCCACGACAGGCACTGCTCCATCGCCTGGTGCAGCGTCGGCGAGAGCTCGCCCGGACCCATCGCCAGCTGTTGCACATCGTCGCCGTTTGGTGCCACCGCCACGCCGGTCACCACCGCTGCGGCCGCCGCCATGGTGGCAATCCCGAGTCGGACGGCCGTTCGGGGCCGCGGCCGGTGGATCGACGTCATCAGATCCGCCCGCATGCGCGTCGCCTTGCCGGGCGGCAGATCCCGCTCGATAGGCGCGTCGAGAATGTCTTTCATCGCGCTTACTCCTTGTTGTCGTCAGTGATCATCCGAGCCAGCCGGGCCTTCGCGCGACTCACGCGCGAACGGACCGCGCCCTCGCTGATTCCGAGGACTGTCGCCGCCTCGCCGTACGGCACACCGGACCACAGGCACAGGGCAACCGCTTCGCGTTCTGCGCGAGGTAGTCGGCGGACCACCGCAAGGATCTTGGTCATCTGCCGCTCGTCATCGAGCCGCGCGGCTACGTCGCTGGCCGGGTCTACGTCAGCCTCCCGCTGCGGCGGCAGCCTACGCAGGGCTGCCAACCACCGCCGGGCCGAACGCCACTCAGTACGGGTCGCATTGGTAGCGACCACCAGCAGCCAAGGCAACGCCAACCCGTCAACCAGGCGCACCTTTCCGCGCCTACGCCACGCAACCAGGAAGGTCGATTGCGTAACGTCTTCCGCCAGGATCCACGAGCCGGTGAGCCGGAACGCGTGGTTGTACACCGCCCGGTAATACCGGTCGAAAAGCCGGCCGAAGGCGATTTCGTCGCCGGCTGCGATAGCCGAACACAGATCGTGGTCAGACGGTTGTATCTCTGTCGTCACACCTCACTATCGCCGGCTGGGGCGAACATGTTGCAATCTCTTCGAACACCAGCGGCAGCCACGACGTCGGACGCCCTCCCGATGCTCCTACGGAAATCAAGGGGTGAGGGCGGCGAAGTCGGCGCGTAGGGCGGTATGTACGTCGCGGACGCTGTAGCGCTTCAGGCAGCGGAGGATTTCCTGCTTGCTGAGGCCTTCTGTGGTGTGTCGTTGCAGGTAGATCTGGGTGCGTTGGTCGTAGCGCATGCGGCATAGCGCGATGGTGTGTAGGGCGTGGTTGGCGCCGCGGTTCTGCCGCAGGTAGACGATCTCTTCGAACCAAGTTGCGTGTGGTGTGGCTGGCCGGGAGAGGGCCGGCTGTGCCCGTCGGGGTGGCCACCGGCGGCGGGCGGCGGGAGCCGGTCGGCGTTTGACGCTGCGGTTCACTGATCGGCTTGTCGGCTGAACCGCCCCGGTTCTTGTAGAGACTTCCCCGCTTGGGAAGGATCGAGAGATGGCAGGAACGAGGCCGTATCCGCAGGAGCTGCGGGAGCGGGCGGTGCGGATGGTCGCGCTGCGGCCGAACTACGAGTCGGACTGGGCGGCTATCACCGCCGTGGCGCCATGCTGGGCATTGGCACGGCCGAGACGCTGCGAAAGTGGGTGCGTCAGGCGCAGTTCGATGACGGGCAGCGGCCCGGGGTCAATCGGAGGAGTCGGCGGAGCTGAAGCGGCTGCGGCGGCAGAACGCGGAGCCGCGCCGGGCGAATGAGATCTTGAAGGCCGCGTCGGCTTTCTTCGCGGCCGAGCTCGACCGGCCTACGACACGCTCGTGAGGTTCGTTGCCGAGTATCGGGGCCGCTTCGGCGGGGTCGAGCCGATCTGCCGCGTGCTGCGTCAGCACGGCCTGCAGATCACCCCGAGGGCCTGTCAAGATTTCTGTGTAAGTTGATCTATGGGTTGTCAGGTCAGGTAGGGGCCGAGGCGGTCGGGGTAGGCCAGGGCGAGGGCGCCGAGG
>NZ_JBIVNT010000020.1:0-10663 GCF_044753725.1 Micromonospora sp. NPDC093243
ATGAGCGGCCAGGACATCCGCAACCTCGGCACTGTTGACGACAGCGGATGGACTCAAAAGCTGCTGTCGGCGCAGCCGGCAACGGTGGCATAGCGAGCCCTCGCGAGAGCAGGCTGTCCCAGCCGCGTGCGAGTGAGACAGCCTGCTGCGGACACAGCTTGACAATTAGTTCGCACGGAAGTGTGTCGGAGGCCGTGTGCCGGCCTCCCTGTCGCCAGGCTGAGCGGCGTTGATGCTGTTGACAGCCGGGGCCTCGGGCCGCATGTTGCGTTCTATCCGACCTTGAGGGCCAGCTTCCCGACATAGTGATCATTTAGGGCGCGATGCGCATCCTTGGCTCGCTCCAACGGGAAGGTCTGGGCGACATGGACCTCGAAGGAGCTCGCCTCGATGATCGCGTTTAGCCGATCGGTGCCGGCGCGGCTTCGATCCCCGTCGTAGTAAGACACCGTCGCGCCCGCCGACGTTACAGGCACAGGCAGGACCCCGTTCGGCCAGGCGATCCGCCCCGAGTTCTTGATCCCGCGAAGAGACCGTTCGGCAGTCGCGCCTCCCACGGTGACTAGAGCCGCATCGAGCCCGCCTGGTGCGAACTCGAAAGCCGCAGCCAACACATCGTCTTTGCGACCGTCGACGGCGTTGTCGGCGCCCAGCCGCCGGGCCAGGGCGACACCGTCGTCACCAGAGGCCACGGCCAACACCCGGATGCCGCTGTGCCGCGCCAGCTGCACGGCCATGTGCCCGATACCCCCGCTCGGCCCGAAGACCATAACGACGCCGTACTCGGCGTGGAAGCCACCGCGCGGCACCGGCATCGTCCCAGCGTAGACACGCTCGCCCAGTTCGACCTGGTCGACGTATATGACCGCGCCTACGAGGCGGCCGCAGCCGAGCTGTCGCTCAGCCCGGCACAGGCATGCGTGCTCGGGAGACTCGATGAGCGACGCGGCATGGGCGCTTTGGCCGAGGAGCTCGGCTGCGATGCCTCCAACATCACCCAAATCGTCGCGCGTCTCGAAGCGCTCGGCCTCGTGACCCGCGAACCGAATCCCCGGGACCGCCGCGCACGACTCGTCGCGCGAACCTCCCGAGGAGACGAGATCAACCACCGGTTCGCAACCGCCTTCACCTTCGCCCGCACGGCGGTCGGACGACTCTCACCCGACGAACAAGACCAGTTGACGGCGCTGCTGCGAAAGGCACTGGGTTGACACGCATCCGAGGCCACCCAATCAAGCCAGAGGGCAAACCGCAGGCGGACGGCACTCGCGTTGCGGCGTTGATCCGCACAGATCTGGATCAGCTGCTGGGGTACACCCTGATGGACTACTCCGACACCTTCGCCCTGCACACCGTCGCGATCTACGCGGTGCGCTTCGGCTACCTCGCGGCCCGGCCGCTGGACTAGTTGTGCACCCGTCTGGCCAGGCACCCGGTCGATGTCGCCGCCCTGCGGCAGGAGTTCGCCTAGGTGCTGCGGGCCCAACCCCGCCCTACCACGTTTCGAACTTGGGACTGGTGAATCTCCTGGCAGCCTCGATCAGGAGCGTCGGGGCGGGTGAGCCGCCCCGACGCTCCGGACTCTTCTTGCAAACGGTCCAATCTGGGACACGACCGGAGATCTGGTTCCGCACCGCGATTTCGGGCCGGATCTGTTCTCACGGCGGCGAAGGCACCCGGGTGGTGTGTTGGTTTCGGCTGCGTTCACTGGGCTGCAGCATTGTGGAGCTGCGGCTTTGTCTCCGCTCGTGGGCCCGGGCCCGCTGGAGTTCCCACTTGCCCAAGGGCCGTCAGCGCCAGCTCGGTCTGGTCCGTGATGTCCGCTGCGGTTAGGCCGCAGCGCTGAAGCACCTGTTCGCGGCTACCATGATCGAGGAATGCAACGGGGGTACCGAAACTACGTACGGGCACCCAGACGTTCGCGTCGCTGAGCGCCTGGCTGACCATGGCCCCTACGCCGCCGGCGCGGACGCCGTCCTCCACCGTTACGACCAGGCGATGGCGTGCGGCCAGCCCCGGCAGGGCCGGGTCGAGAGGCTTGACCCATCGAGGATCGATGGCGGTAACCAGGTGCCCGCCGGCGGTCAGCCGGTCGGCCACTGAGCAGCAGAGATCGGCCATGGAGCCGATCGACACGATGAGGATCTCGGCTTGGTCCGCCGGATCCGGTTGGTGGAGGATGTCCATGCCGCCAACTCGCCCGACTGCAGTGATGGGTGTCCCAGCATCACCCTTCGGATAACGAATCAATGTCGGCGCGTCCTGCACCCGGACCGCTTCACGTAGTTGGGCGCGGAGTTGGACGGCGTCTCGCGGCGCGGCTATACGAAGACCCGGCACCACTTGGAGTACGGCCAGATCCCACACGCCGTTGTGGGAGGCGCCGTCCTCGCCAGTTACGCCACTACGGTCCAGCGCGAACGTCACGCCAGTCCGGTGCAGCGCTACATCCATCAACAGTTGGTCGAAAGCCCGGTTGAGGAACGTGCTATAGACCGCAACCACCGGGTGTAGGCCCGCCGAGGCTAGGCCCGCTGCGGAGGTGACGGCGTGCTGCTCGGCGATGCCGACATCGAAGAACCGGTCTGGGAACCGTTGGGCGAACGGCTCGAGCCCTGTTGAGCGCATCATAGCCGCAGTGATGGCCACAATGTCCGGTCGTTCTGCACCTAGGGCTGAAAGTTCATCGGCGAAGGCGTTCGTCCAGTTGTCGGCACTCGGCGGGGCCGCGTTTTTCGCCTTGACTTGGTGATGCCGCTCGTCCGCTTGTTCAGCCTCGAGGTAGCCGCGGCCCTTCTCTGTGATGCAGTGCACGACCACCGGTCCGGGAAAGCGCTTCGCCCGGCGCATGGCCTTCTCCAGCGCCTGCTCGTCGTGTCCATCGATCGGCCCGATATACTTCAAGCCGAGATCCTCGAACATGCCTTGCGGGACCAGGATGTCCTTGAGCCCCTTTTTGGCGCCGTGGGCCATGGTCATCATCTGCCGGCCGACCAGTGGCGTGTTCTCCAGCACCGACCGGCCCCACTCCAGCACCTTCTCGTAGTCGGGAGCCGTGCGCACCCGCGCCAGGTAGTCGGCTAGACCGCCAGTCGTTGGCTGGTAGGAGTGGCCGTTGTCGTTGACCACGATCACCATCGGCCGTTCCTTCGCGATGGCAATGTTGTTGAGCGCCTCCCACACCATGCCGCCGGTGAGCCCACCGTCGCCAATCACCGCGACTACGCAGCCCACCGCGCCGGTCGCGCGACGGGCGTTGGCCAGCCCGTCCGCCCAGGAGAGTGCGGTGGACGCGTGCTGGTTCTCGACGATGTCGTGAGCTGACTCGGAACGTGATGGGTACCCGGACAGTCCGCCCTGTTGGCGCAGCAGCGTAAAATCTTGTCGTCCTGTCAAGAGCTTGTGAACGTATGCTTGGTGACCGACGTCGAAGACAATCTTGTCGTGTGGGGAGTCGAAGACGCGATGCAGGGCGATGGTCAGTTCGACGACACCTAAGTTCGGCCCGAGATGTCCACCTGTGCAGGAAACAGCTGCGATCAGATGCTCTCGAATCTCCTGGGCCAAGGTTGTCAGTTGTGCGGGGCTGAGCCTGTCCAAGTCGCGCGGCCCGCTAATCGTTGACAGCACGGTGGCCAACGTTCCCCCTTCCAGCGCGTGTTACGTGGGCGAATCGCTGACGACGGTCATGGACGACGTCGGCCTGGTGCCGGCATCATCAGGCTCCCGCCCTCAGCCGGTGATGGTTGTTGGTTGGCCATCCGGGCCCGCTCGGTGGTCCGGTCGCGGTTCGGGTTTGTCGACCGACCGGTCGGATTGCCACGATAGCATCCTGCCGTTGCGCACACAAAGATGTCGCTGGCGCGTCCGTCAATTGGGGTAGTTGCAAGGGCCCGACGCGCGGAGGCCATGTGCCGTGTCGCGGAACGGCACTACCTGTGCCGCCCGGTCGCTTGACCGCCGCAGTCCTCAACCTGGTTTGCGGGCCTTTCGCGATCACCACGGCGCAGAAGACGACGACGCAGGCACCGCCCGGGGGCATGCTGGCAAGCTTCGCGCGCTTCGTAGCACGATCTCTGCAAGGGCGCGGGCGGCCGCGTGTCTCACCCGGCGTGGCATCGCGGGGCCTGCCGACCGGCCTTGTCGATGGTTGGCCGGCATGGTAGCGTCGGCACCGCTTTCGCCGACCGGCCGGTCGGTCAACAGAGGTGGGGGCAGATGAGAGCTGTTGGTTTCGCCCAAACCAAAAGACCTCATTACCGCCCCGGGGCCTGGCCGGCTCGCTTGGTGAAGCAATCTCGTGGCCCGCCGCCCCTGGCCTGACAGCGGCTGAGCGTCCGCACAGAAACAGCTCTGTTCGCCGCGGGCGCTACCAACTTGGCGTGAGCCGTCGCCAGCGGCGGCCCTTGGCCTTGGGCTGAAAGTGGCTTAGCCGATAACCGCGGCCGCGAGCGAGTCTCCGTGCGGGTGACACGATCCTTGTGAGGGGTTCAGTGCCATCTGAAGGGTGTGGATGCGATCCATCATTAAAGGCAGCTGGCTCCTTGTTGGTCGGCTTTGTCCTCATCCCCGTCCTGCGACCGTCTCACCTGAATTGAAAATGAAACCGGCACCTAACAACCTGCGTCGCTAGTGGTGGGCAACACCATGCCGCCCACGGCGGCAATCCGTCACCAGGAGGGCATCATGAGGATTCACCACCTTAACTGTGGCTCGATGCACCCGGTCAGCCGCCGCCTGACTAACGGGACCGGAGGACTGTTCGAGGCGGCAACCTTGACCTGCCATTGCCTGCTCGTCGAGACCAATCGCGGGCTGGTCCTCATCGACAGTGGATTCGGCATGCGGGACCTCGCGGACCCGGTCGCCGTACTCGGCCGCCGGTTCCTGCGGCTCGCCCGTCCCGCACTCGACCCGGACGAGACAGCCGTTCGGCAGGTCAACCGACTCGGATACCAACCGACCGACGTGCGGCACATTGTGCTCACCCATCTCGACGTCGATCACGTCGGCGGAATCAGCGACTTCCCGTGGGCAACCGTGCATCTCCATGCCCGTGAGCACGACGCGGCGACGCGGCGCCCGACCAGCGGCGAACGTCGCCGTTACCGCCCGAATCAGTGGGACCACGGTCCCTCCTGGACCACCTATGACGAGACCAACGGTGACGACTGGTTCGGATTCGCGTCCGTCCACCAACTCGTCGACCTACCTCCGCAGATCCTGCTGATCCCCCTCGCTGGCCACAGCCGTGGGCATTCAGGTGTGGCCATCGACACCGGGGCTGGCTGGCTGCTCCACGCCGGGGACACCTACTTCTATCGTGGCGAGATCGATCCAAACCGACCACACTGCCCGATGGGGCTGCGCATGTCGGGAAACTTGGCACAGTTCGACCGTCAGGCCCGGCATGCCAACCTGGACCGGTTGCGCTGTATACGCGCCACACCCAATCACCCGGTCGAGGTCTTTTGCGCCCACGACCCAGACGAGTTCGCCCGCTACAGCAGCCCCGCCGCGATCAACGCGCCTGAGGACGGATCGAGACGGGCGGGGTGATGATGCGTAAGGTGCCGCTCTCTGCGATGCCGTTCGGGATCCAGTGCAGCAGGGCGATGGTTTGCTCGACGACGACCCACCGTCGGGCGCCGAAGCCGGAACCGTGGACGCCGCGTCGGGCGATGACCGGAGTGATGCCCTGCTTGTGGAGCTGGCCGCGGTAGCTGTCGTAGTCGTAAGCCCGGCCGGCGTAGAGCCGTTCGGGTCGCTGCCGGGGTCTGCCGCGGATGCCCTTGATCCGGGGAACCTTGTCGATCAGGGGCAGTAGGGGGTGAGGTCATGGCGGTTGCCGCCGGTTAGGGTCGCGGCGAGGGGATGCCGCCCGCGTCGGTGAAGGCCGTGGTGTTTCGAGCCCGGGCGGCGGCGGTCGACCGGGCACGAGCAGGTTTTGGGCCGCCGTTGAGCGCCGGCACGTGGGAGCCGTCGATCACCGCCCGAGCGGCCCGGCCGGCGCTGGAACGCCGGCCCCGGATCTCGGTGCGTCCACCAACGCCGTCGCTCGCACGTGATCAGGTAGGCGACCACGTCGGCCAGGGTGGGCAGCCGCGCGCCGGTGCGGGTATTGCATCACCGCCGCGTAGGCGGTCCTGTAACACCATCGCCGGAGCAGGGGACATCGCGCACGTCAGCGGACCGGTGGCCGCGCCTTTCACACGACCGCGGTTCAGCGCGATATCGGCTTCGAGGTCTGCTTCGACCAGGGCACGGTGGATCTTCAGGGTTGCGTGGCCGCAGGACTCGGTATTAGGTGGCGAACCCTGCACTGGGCGATCGCTGCGCGTGCTTCGCCTGCCGGCCGTTCTTACTTGTTTGGACATCATCACGATGTTACGCTCGGCGCGCCGCCGACCGACCGGTCGGCCTGTCGGATAGTCGGGGTGGGCATGGCCATCGCATTGCGGGCAGTTCGCTCGCGGCTAAGGCGACTTCTGTGGCCGGCATCAAGCCGGGGCGGCCGGATTGATGCCCAGGCAGGCCGAGGAGGGGGGCGCGCGGCAGGGCAACGGATTCCTATGGGCGGAGTTGCCGGGCCGCGGCACCCCTGTCGGGCGTGCCGCTGGCATCCCACTCCCGGAGTCCGGTGCGGAAGTCGATCGCGTTCCCGGGCACCCCCACTCGGTTACCGCCGATCACATCGATTCCCCTCTCGCGCCGGTTGGCGATCTCGCACGGAGCCGGTTAGTGGTGCCCGTCGCCAGAGGGATATCTATGACAGCAAATCCAGGAATGTGTACTGACTGACAGAGGAGGTATCTAAATGAGTTTGCGTGCACGCATGGGAATTGCCGCACTCGCGATTTTAACTACCATAAGCATGACGGTCGGCGGCGCCGGTGTAGCGAACGCCTCGGCCGGCACACCACACGCGTCGGGGGATCGCAGCGCTGCGAGTTACGTCGAATATGTCGACTGGTATACGTACCGTGGCACTGACTCGACCTGGCATTGCGGCGCCACCGTGGATAAGCCCGCCTTCTATGAGCAGGTCTGCACCATCGTCAACGGTAAATCATATCAGAGCGCTTTGATTTTCGTGCCTAAGACCTCGAGCTACCGCTCCGTCGTGGTGTCGAATGTCCGAAACGGGGTTGACGCCGGCCAGCGGGTGTGTCACGGCGATCTTACCGCATGGATCAGGGTCGTGTGCTTTGCGCCGACCCGGACTGGAACGAGCGGCGATTCCGTATACAGCATCGCGAACGATCCCGATTGGGTAAACCTTTATGGCCCCTCGGTGAGGATCTCCTAGTTCGACGGTAGATGGACCTGGCCGCGGCAGATTCGCCGGTTGGCGTGCCCGATCCTGGACGGCATCCTGATCCCGATCGACCGCGTCGCCGACCAGAGGGCCTACTACTCGGAGAAGCACCAGCGGCACGGGTGAACGTGTAGGTCATCGGCGACGCGGCGGTCGGTCGTCTGGGCCTTCCCGGCACTGCGGGCTGCGGTCCACGTCCCGACCGCAGCCCGCATTCACGGCAACATTGAAGCGCTGACCATTGCGAACGTGATGACGTTCGCGGATATGGGCCACCAAGGTGCCCGGTGCGGCGTGCGTACCCCGTTCAAGCGGCACCGCTACCGGCCGAAGCTGTCACGTTGACAGACGGCCGTGAACCGTGCGCACGCCAAGTCCCCGCCCGTGGTGAACGAGCCATCACCACCCTCAATACCTGGAAGATCCTAGCCAAAACTGGGCTCCTGCCCACGCCGAACCACTACGATCGGGCAGGCCATCCTCGTCCTGCGCTAGGTCGAAGCCAACCGTTACGCACGATGAAAATGGCTCCGTGATCACGGAATTGGCGTTCGGTATTCTTGCGATCACTGGACCGACGGTCGCGCCGACGTGACACGACTGCGGGCAGAGACACCGGGGCGGAATAGGGCACAGGAAGCCGGAAGCCCAACTGCATGGCAGGAGGCTCGCGCCGAAGGTCAACTCGTATCGGAAGGTAGACGGGTCATCTCGGTAAGCGCGTCCTGCGGCGCGGCCCGGGCTAGGTAATCTCGCCGCCACCGCCGCCACAGCCGGCGGCACCGTCGGCACGGGTTCCCGAGCAGGCGCCACCGCCCGCATTGCGAACAAATCATTGGCGATCCCCTTCCCTCACCGTAAACCCGGACGTATAAACCCTCTGTAAGCGACGGAGCCAGTCCACTCGGAATTAGGCGGCGGGCTCCGTCATGCGGGCCCGGGGTGCTGGGGCGGCCCCGCCGATCGGACCCTTTTCCAAAAGGCCGGTGTCGTGCGCCTCAGCACACTCTGCGGATCACCGAGCGAGCGTCGGCCAGCATCCCCGTTTCGCATCCGGGCCATCCCACGCGCCGGACTATAATACCGACCGACCAGCCGGTCAATAGCGGAACTCCAACGACGACCTTTGGATCAGGTCATCTGCGGGTCGATCGCCACGAAAGCGTCGACAACCGCCGCGGAACGATTCGCGGCTGAGGCGGGCACGTCTACATCACCCGCTGGCGTCAGGGCCCGCTTGAAGTCGCGGTGGCCAGGATCGCCGTAGCGGTGATGGTGGCCCAAGCCGACGTTAGCGGGGTCGAGACCAACGGCCCGGCCACGGCCAGAAAGATCCTGCACGAGATCGACCTGCACGACGCGCCACAGACAGTCAAAGTCACCCGCCCACGTCCGCCGAGGGTTTCGACACGTCTGAGCTTCCCGCGGTTTCCCGGACACCTGAGCTGAAGTGACACTGGTCGCCGAGGGAGAAGTTCGGATGCCCGCACCATACCCGCCACAGTTTCGTCAGCGCGCAGTCGAATTGGCTCGGCTGCGGGACAAGCCGATCCGTGAGATCGCCAAGGACCTCGGGATCTCCGAGTCGTGCCTGCGGAACTGGCTGGCCCAGGCCGACACCGACGAAGGCAAGCGCAAGGGCCTGACCAGCGACGAACGCAAAGAGCTGGCGGCGCTGTGTAAGGAGAGGCGGCGCCTGGCGGTGGAGAACGAGATTCTGCGCCGGGCTGGCGGCCTACTTCGGTGGGGTCGTGCTGGTAGCGGGCGTCGCGGCAATCAGCGCTCGCGCTGCGCAGGCGCGCGCGGACTGCCGGTCGGCAGGTTTTCTTCGTTCATGATTTCTCGGCGGTACGTCAAGACCTGGGACAGGGCTTCAGCAGCGAAAGGGACGAGGTGCGTAAGTCCGGCAGCGATGAGCGCATCACGATGCCAACCTACGCCTTCCGGCAGGTCCCGAACCCACGCGCGACGTCGTCCCGAACGTCGCGGCCGGTTCGTTGCGGCAGTCGTGACGTGATGGGCAGAATGGGCAGAAACAGGACCACGAACCGTCGGCGAAAAGCAACCTCGACAGCGACCCCCGAGGCAATCTCGCCGTAGACGCAATCGATGACCCCCAGGCGACTCCCGTAGGGGCAACGTGGTGGGCAGACGGACCGAATCAACAACCAGTAGGAAGGTAGAGTGATGACGACAGGCCGATCGCCGATCGACAATGAGGGCTCGAGGCTGGCCGATGAGGTGCTTGCCGCCTACCTCCGATATCTCGATGCATTCATCACCAACGACATCCAAGGTCTCGACGCAGTAGTTGCCTATCCGCTGGCACACATCGCCGAGTCCGACGTCCAGATGCACGATGTGTTCCCGATCAACCCGGCCGAGTTGAAACGCTCCAAGGATTGGTACACAACGAGGAACTCCCGATTCCAAGTTCTCGCCGTCTCGCCATCCAAGGCCCACGTGGTGCTGTACAGCGCGGACCGCGTCCGCGAGGACGGTTCGCTGATCGAAACCGTGTCGGCCTTCTACGCTTTCAAGTTGACCGACGATGGGTGGAAAATCTACGCTTTTTCCGACGTAGTCAACTCCGCACCCCATTGAGCTATCCGGCCCGCTGCGCGGAAAAACGTCGGACCGGCGTTACGGCTTTCTGCGGTCAGCGCGGATTGAAGGAAGGAACATGTCAATTCGAGAAACGCCCCTAGCTCCGATGAGAACGCGACGTGACGGGTAGCAAGTCATTCGAGCTTCGCGGTGCGGGTACTTCGTTGGGCGTTCGGGGCCGTATGCCGCGAAGTCCGGGAGCCAGCTCACCCCACATGATTAGGGTCGATGCGGTGATCTCCGCGCTGGATCGCCGGAGGTCATGGCCGGGTTCACCGAAGCTGCGCCAGCGACCGGCGGCTGTTCTGGCACCGACCTCCGTTGTAGCGCGCGTCGCGACGCGCCCCGCAGCCTCCTCCGAATTAGGACACCAGCGGGTAAGGGTTCGACAGCGGCTGCTGCACGTAGAGGCGAATCGGAATGATGCCTCCGCGACCACGGATCTTCTCGCCGGCTACCTCTCCAATTGCTTACAAGGCCTGCCGCCCGCCGGATCTCTCCGTGAGATCAGCGGTACACGCTTACTCGCCCGAACGTTGGTAGATGGGCACGAAGGCGCGACGGGTACCCAAAGCGGGTAGTCATGACAACAATCCACCGCCACGTAACGATTAACGCCCGCTGCAAACAAAGTGTGACCGTTTTTCGTCGTGGGTTTTGGCTGGTCTGTTCGTGATGGGGGATAAGGACGGCCTGGCGGTTCGTGGTGGTGCGGCGGGGCGGGCAGCGGAGTTTGGC
>NZ_JBIVNT010000021.1:0-6617 GCF_044753725.1 Micromonospora sp. NPDC093243
CGTCCTATACGCCATGCTCCGCGACAAGATCCCCTACCAACCCCGCCCAACGGCACCGATCCCCGCTTGACGAAACCCATAGGGACACCCCCCCCGGTGAACACCGAGGACCCACACCACCTAGGCGAAGGGGACTCCGGCCCGGGACCGGCCTGATCGGTCTCCACGGCCTTCCCGCCGACCGGGGGGTCGGTCAGTGGGGACGCGTCGTTCAGGGTAGCTTCTACCCGTCCCACCCCGCCTGCCCGGCTGGGCAGGCGGCCTTCTGCAATCACACGGGAGGTCAACCATGACCATCAGTCGCTCACTCCGTCGCCGCATCTGGATGACGGCGGCCGGGGCCGTCGCCGCCTTCGGCGCCCTGGCCATGACGCCGGGCGCCGGGCACGCCGCGGTGCCGGCGTCGACGGAGGTCCGGGTCGTCGACGCGAAGGCAGTACCGCCCACGGCCTACGAGCCCATCGTGGGCACCTGGGAGGGAGACCTCCTGGGCACGCCCTACAGCATGACGGTCTTCCCGCTGACCGCGACGCATTTCCAGGGGTTGAGTCTCAGCCCCGAGGCCGGGTGTGTCCTGCTCACGGTCAGCGGCAAGGGGTTCAACTACAGCGGCACCGGCTTCCCGCAGAACTGCGACGGCACCGGGTCGTCGTTCGCCCTCACCGTCAAGATCAGCCTCGACCGGCAGGTGATGACCATCCACGCCAGCGAGGGCGACGTCCCGCTCGTCCTGCGGCTCAACCGGGTGAGCTGACTCACCCGGGCGAAGGCGTTGGCCCACCCGGCCGGCGGCACCGCGCCAAACGGGGACGCTGTGGACCCGTTCCCGGGGAAGTGCTTCCCTCGATCGACACTGATCCGCCAGAAACCGGCCCACGCCGCGCGCCGGGCGGGCTGACGCCCCGGGCGACGGCCTGGTCCTCACGACTGCGGGGAGGACCGGTCGCCGGTCCGGCCGTTGCGAGGCCAACGCAGTTGTGGCGGTCACCCCGCACGGGGTGACCGCCACAATCGTCTGTCGCCGGTCCGTCAGCTCCGGGAGTCCACCAGATACGGGAACCTGGTCAGATGGTTTTCAGCTACCAGGAGTGCCGGGCGGTCAGGTCGGGGTTCCGACCGCCGTTAGTCCCACCAGAACCCCCAAGAGTTGGCCCCGATAAGTCGCTCGGCGTAGGCAGCTAGCGTGCACGGCCGGGGGCCCTGCCAGATGTTGTCCGGGCAGAATGCGAAGTGTTCGGCAGCGACGCGAAGCGCTTCGTCGAACTCCTGCGGTGGTGCGGCGACGCTCAGAAAAAGCGTCGCGTACCCGGAGAGGCCCACGACCCGCACTCCGAACCGATCTTCCCAGTCCCGCAGCACAGCGGAAATTTCCGCCGTGTCATTCGTGTAATTGGCTGCGCCCCACCAGCCTGCGACTGCCAGCGAGTCGGCACCGCGTTCGCTGGCGACCAGGCCGAGCCGCATCCCCGGATGGCTCCGCAGTAGGACTTCCGCATACCCGTCCGCGTTACGGCCGGAATCGATCTGTTCGGTCGCGACGGGAGCGATGCCCGGCCACTGCCGCCCGTACGGCGCGGTTACCGCCAGGCGTTCACTCGGCGACAGCATGTCCTCGTCGTCGCTGCTGGTGTGCTGATACCACCACCGAGCCAGCAATGAGGCGGCGTCGTGCTCGCCTGGGTGGGACATATCGCCGGGATACATCTCGCCGTCGGCCCAGGGCCGCGACTCCGCAGCCACATGCTTTGAACCCAAGAGCAGCAACGGCCATAGCCCGGACTCCGCGTGCGCTCCGCGCAGCGGACCCCATAGCCCAGCAGGGGCGGGCTCATCGCTAAGCCAGTACACCGGCCGGTCAAGATCCTGCTCCGATGAGAAGACCGCGCGACCGGGCGGCAACGGCACGGAGAGCTGACGATCGCCGTCACTGAACAGACCGCGCAGATCATCGGGCGCTTCGAAGATCACCCGCAAATTTTAGATCATCACCCAGACCCCGAGTACTCAGCGTTGCGGCCGAAGTCGCAACCTAGGAGCGTTGTCACCCAACATCTGACACAAATCCCTCACCCATCAAGTGGAGCCCGACATCGCCGGCTGCCGGCCGCTCGCTGGTCAGGCGGTGACGGTGTCGCCGCGTCGCACTGCCTGGTCGACCAGCTTGGCCGCTTCCTCTGGGTAGTCAGGGACGTGTCAATGGTGAGGTCGGCGGTAGCCGCGGCTTCGGTCTCGTCCCAGAGCAGTTTGCGGCGGCCCGCCTTGCGCAGACCCGCCGGTCCGCCGCGGCGCGACAGCAGCTCCAGCGCGGCCTCGTGCTGCACTTTCGGGCCGAGGACCCGTTCCAGAGCAGGGTGGATCTGCGTCAGCAGCCCACGGATCCGGTTGGACGCCCGAGTGGCCTCGCCGGCGAGGCCGTCGTCGAAGCCGACCAGGACTTCCAGCTCGGCCAAGGTCTCGTCGCCGGTGTCGACCCGCCGCAACGTGTGCGGCAAGGTGCGGGCAGCGTCGGCGATGACGTAAGCGTCGCGGGCGTCAGTCTTCGCCGCGCCAGGGTGCAGGTCAGCGATACGGCGCATCACCAGGCCGGGCAGGTAGGCCACCTGCTCACCGCACGCCCGGGCGACCGCGACGGGCAGGGCGCCGATGGAGGCGGGTTGGTCGACCACCACCAGGACCCGGCCGTGGCGGGCGGGTTTGTCAAACAGCTGCCGCAGCCGGGCCTCGGTGTTCGGCAACGGCGCGTCATGTAGCCGCTTGCCGTCCGGGGCCAAGCCGACCGCGTGATGATCACCCTTACCGACGTCCAAGCCGAGAAAGACGCCGTATCCGTCGTTCACCGCACCCGCCTCCACGCATCGCATCGTGGCCCCGGCCGCTGGTCCAGGCGTCGGACTGCCGGCAGCCACGTTACGAAGAGACCTACCCAACACGCGTGGCGATGTCCCCATCAGCGGTCCGGCGACGCCACCCGACTCGGCGACAACACCCCCCGGATCATCCGAACGACAGGGGCAGGAAGTCATACCGAGCCGGGCGACCGAGGGTCCCCGGCTGGGAACGATCCGAAAGGCAACGGGGGCGATGGCTGCGCGTGCTTCGGCTGCCGGTCGATCTCCCTTGTTTGAGCATCCTCACGATGTTAGAGTCGATTCGCACTGGCAGACCGGCCGGTCGGTCGACCTGTGGGGCTAGGTTGGGCGGAGCGGGTGTGGCATCCCGTTTGCGGGCAGTATTCGCTTCCGGCTAACGCGACTGGTATGGCCGCCATCAAGTCCGGACGGCCGGATGGAAGCCTGGACAACCCCGGGAGGGGCCGCACGGCAGGGCGACGAACTTTGTTGAGCGTAGTTGCTTGCCGTGGTATCCCTGTCGGGTTTAGGAGTCGGAATTCCGCTGGAATGTGACTCCGAGAGCGCGGCGAAGAAATCGATGGCGTTCCCGGTTGCTTATGTGAAGATCGTTGAGATGGCGGGCGGGACTCTCCGAGTCGGCTTCGCTCGCCGACGTTGTGGAGGCCGTGTGTGTCATCCCATACGGGCGCCACTCGGAGCGCAGCGCTGAGGGAGCTCTCGCCGAATGGCGAGGCACATGCTCGACGAAGCGTTCGTTGTTGGCCGCTGTTTGACCGAACGACGGCCGAGCATGGGGCCGCAGCTAATCCACCGCGTCTATGTGTGTACACCTAAAGACGCCGCTGCCGGATTCGGCCCAGCTGTGGCGCTGCGTTTCCGCGAACGGCTTGTGGGTCGGAATCGGTACGTGGCGATCGAGCTAGACGGGACGTGAGTCATCATCGATATCACCTCCCCTTCCAATGAACGCTGGGACGGCGTACGTATGATGGTCGTCGCTTGTGGACACGGTGCCCACTACGTAGCCGACGCTGATCCCGATGCGGAGAAGCGTGCTCTGGAGGCCCCACCTACTGCGACCCTCGCGTTCGCGATCCTTTTATCGCTGCTCCCGGGATGTCGGAATGAGGACTGGTGACTCGACGGGTTTGTGACCCTGTGGTTGTCGTAGTCGATGACTGGATGCTGCCGACTAGCGGCGCCCACGTACCGATCATGATTTCGGCCGCGGACGCAGATCCCGCCTCCCGACAACATTCATGCAAATGAGACACGTCCAAGCCGAAATGTTACCCAGGAGTCGCGCAGAATCGGGCTATGTCCGCACACATCCCGGGCATGTCGCCTCGCTCCTAGCTCTTCTACACGCGTTAGCCTTCCAGTTCCTCCTTTTAGTTTTTCCGAGCACTGAGACCCGGGTCGAGGTGGGAATCTGGGGCGGCGCCGTCCTTCTGCAGACGCTGGTAATCGTTCATCTCACCACAACTTGGTGGACCAGCCTCGGCGTCAGATTGCCATTGGACGCGCGGGTGACGCGGTGGGACGGCACTGTCGATGTCCTCATCACCGTGTGCGGCGAGGATCTGGATGTGGTGCGCCTAGTAATCCGTGCTGCCCGGGACATGCGAATAGCCCACAACACCTGGGTGCTCGATGACGGCGACAGCCAAGATCTGCACGCGGTGTGTCAGGAGGAGGGTGTCCGCTACCTCAACCGCGCTGACCGCAGCCACGGAAAGGCAGGCAACGTCAACCACGCGCTGCGCCAGACCAGGGGTGACTTCGTTGCCGTCTTCGACGCCGATCACGTGCCGGACACGGCATTTCTGGCTCGGACCCTTGGGTATTTCGTCGATGTGCGAGTGGCCTTCGTTCAGACGCCCCAGAACTACCTTCCCCGAAGCACTCTGGCGGCGCGGGGTGCGAGGCAGGCGCAGAGCGCCTTCTATCGCTATCTCATGCCCGGCAAGGCCCGCCACGGCGCCGCGATTTGTGTGGGCACGAACGTCGTGTTTAGGCGGTCAGCCTTAGACCTTGTTGAGGGCCTGTATCGACACAGCCACTCCGAGGATGTGCACACGTCGCTACGACTGCATTGCGCCGGCCTACGATCCGTCTTCGTGCCCGACGTGCTCGCTGTCGGACTACCGCCGCTGAGTTGGCGTGCGTACCTCGGCCAGCAGCGGCGGTGGGCGCGCGGCGCATTCGAGGTGCTACTCAGCGCCGTACTGTGGCGCTCCAGCCGACTGAACGCGACTCAGCGCTGGCAGTATGCGTCACTGGGCACCCACTACCTCACGTCCGTCATCGGTCTGGCGTTTTCCCTACTGCCGGTGTGCCTTCTATTGGGGGACGTCTCCCCAGTCACAGTCTCTCCGGTCGCACCTCTGTTGCTGTTTGTGTCAGGGCTACTGAGCATCGCGGTCGCTAACCGGATACAGACCGGATCGGCGGGGCTGGCCGCGATGCTCGCCCATGTGCTGGCGACGCCCGCGCACGCGCTCGGGCTGGTCGACGCGCTGATTCGGCGCACCAGCGGATGGGTGCCTACCCATGGGCGTCAACGACCCTCGCCTTTTTCGGCCGCGTATGTGATTCTCGGCGTGCTTGCTGTGGCGAACCTGCTCGCGGTGTTGATGGGCGCCGCACGGACGGCGGCCCGGGGCGGCTACGCTGGCGCTGCGGCGGCGCTGGGGGTGCCGTCAGCCGACGGGCTCTGGCTCGCCTTTCCGCTCGCGTGGTGCGCCGCTCAGGCCGCCCTCTTCCTTCTGCCGGCCATAGCACGGCTGCGGCGGGCGCGGCTGGGAGCGCGGGCGTCCGCTGTCGTCGCCCTCCTGGCCACCGCTTCAGTCGCTGTAGCGGCGAGCCTGCCGCCGCGGCCGTCTCGTCCGGCACCGCCTGCTCCAGGTGTATGGCGCGACGACTTTGACGGGCCCGCTGGCCAGCTCCCGTCACCCGCAGACTGGATCGTCCAAACCGGACATCACTACCCCGGCGGACCGACCAACTGGGGCACTGGCGAGATCCAGCGGTATGAGCGCTCCCCGCGCAACGTACGACTTGATGGAACCGGAAACCTCATCATCACTGCGACTGTCGACGGTGATGGGCAATATCACTCAGCCCGGATAGAGACCCGCCGCGCCGACCTCGCTCCTCCGACGGGTGGAACGCTGCGGATGCAAGCTCGGGTTCGACTGCCAGCGGCGCGCGGCAGCTGGGCGACGTTCTGGGCACTGGGCAGTTCCTTCCGGCGGGATCTGCGTTGGCCACAGTCGGGCGAAATCGACGTCATCGAGTACCGGGGCTCGGCAGCCGATGAGGTCTACGGGGTCTTGCACTGTCCTGGTTGTAACGAGCCGGTGGGCCGGCGGGCTCGCCATCATGACGCAGGCGGCCTCACAGGCGATTTCCACACCTACACCGTTGATTGGCATGCTCAGCCGAGACGAATCGATTGGTACGTCGATGGCGCGCACTATCAGTCAATCACGCCCGAGGCCGTCGACGGCGATTGGGCATTCGACCAACCGGTGTTTTTGTTGGTCAACCTCGCCGTCGGTGGCTGGTGGCCGGGGCAGCCAAGCCCAGAGGACTACCCGGCCCACATGGTCGTCGACTACATCGAAGCCCGCGCCTGCCGGTCCTCGTGCGCGCCGCTCGAGCCGAGGCGGAAGGGGTGAGAAGCGGACGCGTTTAGTTGGGCATGCTTCTATCGCAAACAACTAGCTCGCCGCGAAAACCGAGTTGGCCGCCGATATGATC
>NZ_JBIVNT010000022.1:0-5219 GCF_044753725.1 Micromonospora sp. NPDC093243
GAGTCCCACCACGATGCGGGGGCCGTAAAGCCAGTACCAGTGGAACGGAGCACCCACAGCTTGCTGGTCGACGCGCCGTAGTCGTAGAGGATCCCCACATCGGCCTTGCCGTCGGCGGTGAAGTCTCCGACGGCGAGTTTGCTGCTAGACCAGTCCCACTTTCCGCTGCCGGAGTCCCACCACAACGCAGGAGCCGCAAAGCCAGTACCAGTGGAACGGAACACCCACAGCTTGCTCGTTGAGTTCCCGTAGTCATACAGGACCACCAAGTCAGCAAGGCCGTCACCGGTCACATCCGCGTGCGCCTGCGCCGAGCCCTGCTCAACAGGCTTGCGTAGCCATTCCTCAAGTGATTCGCCTCGAAGTACGCTCAACAAGGCCTTCTTGTTGTCGAGGCTGGTGACTTTATCGCGGTCTTCGCTCAGGTGAATGTGCCACAGGTGAGAATTGTCGGACGAGACGGCGCGGTCGTAACGAAAGTCCCAACCCTCAACCGAGTTGTCGTTGTCTGCTTGGCCATAGAACTCCCGCCATCCATTCAAACGCGGGTCATTCGGGTCGGAGCCGGAGGCGAGGAGTCGACGAGAGTACAGTGCGATGCCGCTGTAGTCCGCATTCAGGCCCACACCGTCGCTCGCAATGGATGGGCTGAAAACGCCGGCGCCAGTGTAGCCTGCACTGGAACCTTGCGCCTCGGGAAAAGTCCAATCGTAGGCAGCGGCCTTGTCGGATGGCCCGCCTTGATCCTCCGCGTCCCTGACCGAGTAATCGCCAGAATCATTAGCGGCGCGCGTATTGTGATAACCCGGCTTGTTGGCATAGATGCCGCCGTCGCGCGTGCCGGGTTCGAGCGCTAGAAGTTCATTCCTAAGCCACCACGAAGCGTCCGTGATTCTCGCTGGGTTTGGGTTGTTGGCAGCGCTTGCCGGCGTAGCCACCACCGCAGGAGCCCCAACTAGCACCGCTAGGAAGCCAGCAAACGCGCTCGCACGCATAACCCTCCTTCTCGGTTTGCGTACTCTCGAAGCGCCCATCAATCCACGCACTAAAACTCCTACTCGGTTTTGAGCGCGGCCCGACAATCGCTAATATGCCATTGCGGAACGCACCCGATGCTTTACACTTAGAGAAGATTTAGATTGGACAGAGTCAACTGGGCCGATAGGCACCACCATTCTCCTCGCCTGGAGACCGACCGCCCGGTCGGTCGGCGAGCAACTGATCGAGGACGTTAGCATCTCGATCCGCGCGCGAGCAAGCATGGTGTGTTGCTACTAAATAGTGGGCGGCTTAGTACTCCAGCTGGGGGGATTGTGATCACGGATCAATGAGGGCTTATCGGGCGTAGTGGCTGTTTATGGCGCGAGCTCGGTGGCGGCGTCGGCGGATTGACCAGAGCAGGAGGTCGGTGTGCCGGCGGGCGGGTTCGATGATCAGCTTGTTGAACAGGTGGTGTAGCTCGTTGACGGTCAGCGGGATCAGCCCGGCTGGGTAGAGCCGGTAGCGGTTAGCGTTGGCGGCAGCGAGGAGGGCGTGGGCGAGGATCGCGAGGGTGGTCCAGCGGTGCCAAGACGGTCAGCGGCGGTTCTGATGCTGGTCCAGGCTGAGGCCGGTCTTCGCGGCTTGAAACGATTCCTCGACCTTCCAGTGGCGTCCGGCCCCTGGCGACCGTGACGAGCGTGTGTAGCGCGGCGCGTTGCGGTGACCAGCAGCGCTAGAAGGTCAGCTCGCCGGTTGCTGCGGATGAGCAGCCAGTGGCGCCCACCGTGGTTGTCGGCGGCGCGGGCAAGGCGGCTAGGTGTCCTGTCGATCATGGAAGCCAGATGATGGCGGCGATAGGGACGAGGCTGGCTCGGTAGAGGTATGCGCGTTTGGCAGTGGTTAGGTCACGCCACTGCTTGAACCGGTTGAAGCGGCGTTCCACGACGTTGCGCTTGTTAGAGGTCACCTTGTCGAAGGTCGGTGGTCGACCGCCGGCGCTGCCTTTCGCGGGCGCGGCGGCCTGGTCGGATCGTTCCGGGATGACGTGCCGGATCCCGCGTTGCCGCAACGCTCGCCGGTCGAGTCGTGGGCGTAGCCCTTGTCCGCGATCAGCGCATCGGGGCGTTTGCGGGGTCGACCGGGGTCGGGCTCTTGACCCAGATCGCGTCGAGCAGTGCCAGGAGTTATGGGTTGTCGCCGGCTTGGCCGGAGGTGAGAAGGATCGACATGGGTTGGCCGCGTTCGTCGGCGGCGAGGTGCGATCAGGTGTATCGACAGTGGCTCGCCGCCCTGCTCGTAGGCCAGGTGCAGCCTGGAGTCCACCGCCACGTGACTGACCGAGGGTGTGCTCGGGTGGCTCGATGTGAGCCCCGCCGGGCGGCTCGATCTGCCGTTGCGGGGGAACCAGCGTGTGGCCGCAGCGAGCTGATAGGCCCGAGCGATCGCGGAATTTACGCATGGTGCTGGTCAGCTCCTCGCGATCAAGAAGAGTCCTCCCTCGTCTGCGGATAGGGAGCGAGCCGATGGCGAGGAGAACGTTCAACGAGGCTCGTGTGACCGAGATCCTGTCCACTGGTACGCGGGTCGCTCGAACAGCGAGATCGCGGTCAGCTTGGGCCCGGATCGTAAGACGGTGGGCATGTATTTGGCGCCCGCGCTGGTAACTGGTTTGGCGCCGGGTGGGCCCGCTGATGGCGGTGGCGGACTGGGAGAAACTGCAGCGGCGCTGGCTTTTCGAGCTGATGGATACCGGCCGCGGCAGACGGCGTCGCCGGAGATTGAGAAGCACCACGACTGCGACAAGTCGATGCTCGGTCGCCATGAGCTGCCGGGTCCGCCGGGGCAAGTTCGAGGAACCGAACCCCTTTCAGGAGTTCGATTCGCTGTCAGCGCGAAACTGCTCACCGCGCAGATCCGGGATTTGCGGCCCCCGGGCGGGCTGCGAGTCGGCGAATTGGTGATCCTCCACGGCCCAGTCAGCGGTGGCAACACACCGTTGTCCACACGCAGCGTGACCAGCCTGACCGGGCTGATTCGTGACCGTCACCGCATCCTTGGGGCCGCTGGCGCCGCAGCCCGCGCAGCAGCAGGCGCTGATGGCCTTGGCTCACCTGCCTAACGGTGACACCCTCGCCCGCCTCGCGGCCAGCCTCGACATGTCGGTCACCGCCACGTGGCGATACCTACGCCACGCCGTCGACCTGATTCTCGCCCCGCCCACCGACAACCTCGCCGCCGCGATGCGTCGGGCCGCACGACTGGCCTAGGGAAGCGGCAACGCCTCCTCGCGGACCTCCCGGGTGGTTCGACCTCCGGATGTTCGGCGCCGACCAAGGGCCCGACTACCCGGCAAGCACAAGCGCCACGGTGTCAATGTGCAGGTCCTCGCCGATGCCGCAGGACGACGGCTGAACTGGGCCTCGCCCACCTTGCCCGGGCGCGGTCCCCGACCTCATCCCAGCCCCCACGGCCTGATCGCCGCGCTGAGCAGCAACAAGTGCTGACCTTGCGCCCCCGGCACCGCCTGGTCCCCGTTCAAACACCGCATCCGCTGGTTCCGCCGGCAGTAGTCCGTCAACCGGCACCACGCCAAGTCCGAGCGCTCGGCGAACGCGCCGTCTCCACGCTCGAGACCTGGAAAATCCTGGCCAAAATCCGCTGCCGCCCCTGCCTGGCCCCCCGACCCTGCAGGCCATCCGCGTCCTCTAAGCCGCCGAAGACACCCGCGACCCACGATGAAAATGGCTCCTTGTCTAGGCATCAGGTGGATGCTACGTTCGCTCGGCGCATGCAGACCGACCGGGCGGTCGGCGTAGTTTGATTGGGGGTATATGACGGTCATCGAGGGGCCCGATACCCACCCGACGTCGCGTCTCGCGTCCGGCGCGCATCATCGCGGTAACGGTAGTGCCGGCGGCGGGTTCGCGGCCGATTCACCCTACGGTCGCAGGGCAAGCTGCCCTGCGACCGTGCCTACACCATCCTTTGTGGATGGCGCGGACCTGTGGGTAACGTGCCGCAGATCAGGCATTGGAGGCGGATCGGCACACCCCCGGCTGATCCTGCCGTCGGGTCCACCTGGCCATGGCCCGGGCGAGCCACAAATGGGTGGTCAGGTGGGCCCACCTCGAAACCAACCGCCGCGCCCGAGAAGGACGCCCGGATCTCCACGTAGCCGGCGTGGGTCAAAGCATCATGCGCAGCGACGACATCAGCAAGATCGGGATTGTCGACCGTAGGTTGGACGCAAAACCGCTCGCTGTGCAGACCGCAAGTGCGGCCGCCAAACCGTGACCGCGACGAAAGTCGGCATTCCGCCAGGCGTCATCGACACCTTGGGGCTAGACCCGGCGCATCCTGTCCACGCAGCCGGCCACGGTCAGCTGACCCCTCATTTGTGAAAGGAAGTTCTGATGACTTCAATTGGTCCCCACCGCTCGCGGCGGAAGATGCTAGGTCTGATGGCGGGAGGAGCGGTCGGCGCGGCAGTTGGAATCGGCGGGTTCGCCCGTCCGGCCCTAGCCGGGCCGCAAGTAGACGGCGTAGGAACGCTGGCACTGGTCGCTACCGGCCTGGACTACTCCTGGGGGCGGCCGCGGCCGAGCGTTGTGGCGAATGCGGGCTACTCGTTCGTCTGCCGTTACCTCAGCTATGACACGACCGGTAAGAACCTCACCCGTTCCGAAGCGGACGCCTTACGAGCAGCTGGTCTCGACATCGTCTCGAACTGGGAAAACACGGCCGGTGACGCTCTCGGCGGCTACAGCAAGGGCGTGCAGCACGCAAACGCCGCGCATAGCCAGGCAGTCGAGTGCGGGATGCCGGCGTCACGGCCGATCTACTTCAGCGTTGACTTCGACGCTACGGCTGCGCAGCAGACGACGATCAACGCCTACTTCGACGGCGTGGCATCGGTACTCGGCCGCTCCCGGACCGGTGCATACGGCGGATACGACGTGATCAAGCGGCTCTTCGACGCCGGGAAGGTGACCTGGGGCTGGCAGACCTACGCCTGGTCCGAGGGCCGCTGGGATGCCCGGGCGCAGCTACGGCAGGTGCAGAACGGCATAACCTTCGACGGCGCCGCCTGCGACCGCGACGAGGCTCACGCCACTGACTATGGCGGTTGGGGCGGCGGCCCACGCGGTACTGCTTCTATCTATGGGGTGTTGCCGGATGGGCGTTTGACCTACACCGCGGTCGACGCGGCCACTGGCTCGCGGCGGCAGATCCGTATC
>NZ_JBIVNT010000023.1:0-3435 GCF_044753725.1 Micromonospora sp. NPDC093243
GATTGTCCGGCGGCGTCCTACTCTCCCACACCCTCCCGAGTGCAGTACCATCGGCGCTGGAGGGCTTAGCTTCCGGGTTCGGAATGTGACCGGGCGTTTCCCCTCCGCCATGACCGCCGTAACTCTATCGACATATCAAACAACACACCACACACAGGGGTGTTTGTTCGTTTGTCGGGAGTTGCACAGTGGACGCGTAGCAGCTTAGTAGTCAAGTCCTCGGCCTATTAGTACCGGTCAACTGAACCCGTTACCGGGCTTACATTTCCGGCCTATCAACCCAGTCGTCTAGCTGGGGGCCTTACCCCACAAAGTGGGTGGGATACCTCATCTTGAAGCGAGCTTCCCGCTTAGATGCTTTCAGCGGTTATCCCTTCCGAACGTAGCTAACCAGCCGTGCCCCTGGCGGGACAACTGGCACACCAGAGGTTCGTCCGTCCCGGTCCTCTCGTACTAGGGACAGCCCTTCTCAAGTATCCTACGCGCACGGCGGATAGGGACCGAACTGTCTCACGACGTTCTAAACCCAGCTCGCGTACCGCTTTAATGGGCGAACAGCCCAACCCTTGGGACCTGCTACAGCCCCAGGATGCGACGAGCCGACATCGAGGTGCCAAACCATCCCGTCGATATGGACTCTTGGGGAAGATCAGCCTGTTATCCCCGGGGTACCTTTTATCCGTTGAGCGACACCGCTTCCACTCGCAAGTGCCGGATCACTAGTCCCGACTTTCGTCCCTGCTCGACCTGTCAGTCTCACAGTCAAGCTCCCTTGTGTACTTGCACTCAACACCTGATTGCCAACCAGGCTGAGGGAACCTTTGGGCGCCTCCGTTACCTTTTAGGAGGCAACCGCCCCAGTTAAACTACCCACCAGACACTGTCCCTGAACCGGATAACGGTCCGAAGTTAGATACCCAAATCAACCAGAGTGGTATTTCAAGATTGCCTCCCCACCAACTGGCGTTGATGGTTCACCGGCTCCCACCTATCCTACACAAGCTAATTCGGATACCAATGTCAAGCTATAGTAAAGGTCCCGGGGTCTTTCCGTCCTGCCGCGCGTAACGAGCATCTTTACTCGTAATGCAATTTCGCCGGGCCTGTGGTTGAGACAGTGGGGAAGTCGTTACGCCATTCGTGCAGGTCGGAACTTACCCGACAAGGAATTTCGCTACCTTAGGATGGTTATAGTTACCACCGCCGTTTACTGGCGCTTAAGTTCTCCGCTTCGCCCCCGAAAGAGCTAACAGGTCCCCTTAACGTTCCAGCACCGGGCAGGCGTCAGTCCATATACATCGAATTACTTCTTCGCATGGACCTGTGTTTTTAGTAAACAGTCGCTTCCCCCTGCTCTCTGCGGCCATACAACGCTCCACCCGCGTGGGGCTTCACGTCTCCGGCCCCCCTTCTCCCTAAGTTACGGGGGCAATTTGCCGAGTTCCTTAACCACAGTTCGCCCGATCGCCTCGGTATTCTCTACCTGACCACCTGTGTCGGTTTGGGGTACGGGCCGCTCGGAACTCGCTAGAGGCTTTTCTCGGCAGCATAGGATCACTGACTTCACCTGAATCGGCTCGGCATCACGTCTCAGCCTTCATGCACCGCGGATTTGCCTACGGTACGGCCTACACGCTTACCCCGGCACAACCACCGGCCGGGATCAGCTACCTTCCTGCGTCACCCCATCGCTTGACTACTACCCGCCAGGTTCCCACGCTCCCCACCATTGACCCGAAGGTCGCCGGCAGCTCGGGTGGTTAGCACAACGAGGTTCATCAGGGTCGCTCCTTCGCGGGTACGGGAATATCAACCCGTTGTCCATCGACTACGCCTCTCGGCCTCGCCTTAGGTCCCGACTCACCCAGGGCGGATTAGCCTGGCCCTGGAACCCTTGGTCATCCGGCGGAAGGGTTTCTCACCCTTCTTTCGCTACTCATGCCTGCATTCTCACTCGTGCCGCGTCCACAACTGGGTCACCCCGCTGCTTCACCCCCGGCACGACGCTCCCCTACCCATCCACACACCTGCACAAGGAATCAAGTCCAAGCGAGGTAAAAATGTGAATGCCACAGCTTCGGCGGTGTGCTTGAGCCCCGCTACATTGTCGGCGCGGAACCACTTGACCAGTGAGCTATTACGCACTCTTTAAAGGGTGGCTGCTTCTAAGCCAACCTCCTGGTTGTCTATGCGACCCCACATCCTTTTCCACTTAGCACACGCTTAGGGGCCTTAGCTGGTGATCTGGGCTGTTTCCCTCTCGACTACGAAGCTTATCCCCCGCAGTCTCACTGCCGCGCTCTCACTTACCGGCATTCGGAGTTTGGCTGATTTCGGTAAGCTTGTGGGCCCCCTAGACCATCCAGTGCTCTACCTCCGGCAAGAAACACGCGACGCTGCACCTAAATGCATTTCGGGGAGAACCAGCTATCACGGAGTTTGATTGGCCTTTCACCCCTAACCACAGGTCATCCCCCAACTTTTCAACGTTGGTGGGTTCGGCCCTCCACGCGGTCTTACCCGCGCTTCAGCCTGCCCATGGCTAGATCACTCCGCTTCGGGTCTAGGACACGCGACTGAATCGCCCTATTCAGACTCGCTTTCGCTACGGCTCCCCCACACGGGTTAACCTCGCCACATGCCACTAACTCGCAGGCTCATTCTTCAAAAGGCACGCCGTCACCCCGCAAGGCTCCGACGGATTGTAGGCGAACGGTTTCAGGTACTATTTCACTCCCCTCCCGGGGTACTTTTCACCATTCCCTCACGGTACTCGTCCGCTATCGGTCACCAGGAAGTATTTAGGCTTACCAGGTGGTCCTGGCAGATTCACGGCAGATTTCAGGGGTCCGCCGCTACTCGGGAACACCCACAGAAGACCAGCAGCTTTCACCTACCGGACTATCACCGTCTACGGTCAGCCTTTCCAGACTGTTCAGCTAGCCACTAGCTTTGTAACTTCTCGAACAAGTGTCAGCTCATTCAGCAGGGTCCCACAACCCCGACCACGCAACCCCTGACAGGTATCACACGCAGCCGGTTTAGCCTCAATCCGCTTTCGCTCGCCACTACTCACGGAATCACTATTTGTTTTCTCTTCCTACGGGTACTGAGATGTTTCACTTCCCCGCGTTCCCCCCATACACCCTATGTGTTCAGGTGCAGGTGACATCACATGACTGATGCCAGGTTTCCCCATTCGGACACCCTGGGATCACAGCTTGGTTGACAGCTCCCCCAGGCCTATCGCGGCCTCCCACGTCCTTCATCGGCTCCTGGTGCCAAGGCATCCACCGTTCGCCCTTGACAACTTGACCACAAAGATGCTCGCGTCCACTGTGCAATTCTCAACAAACGACCAACCCACAACCCACAGCCCCACACCAAACCCGACAACCGCCGGCGGTATGCGAGACCAGGCCATGCCTGGCAACC
>NZ_JBIVNT010000024.1:0-4765 GCF_044753725.1 Micromonospora sp. NPDC093243
CGCCAAGCCCTCGGCGCCCTCGCCCTGGCCTACCCCGACCGCCTCGGCCCCTACCTGACCTGACAACCCATAGATCAACTTACACAGAAATCTTGGCTCTGGCGCAGAGACGGTGGTGGGTGGTCCTATGTGTCCGGTCGCTCCACGGCAGGGTGATGCCGGTGTGACCGGAACTTGATCAAGGCCTTGCTTCCTCAGCTGTCGTCGCTGGTCATCGAAGAGATAGCCGACCAGGGCTCGGTGGTGCTGGTGCGCGCCCGGACGTCGGTGAGGGCCGTTTCCTGTCCAGATTGCGGCGAGCCGGCCGAGCGGGTGCACGCCTATCACCGTCGCCGGCTCGCGAACCTGCCGGCAGGCGGCCGGGGTGTGGTCATCGATCTGCGAGTACGGCGGCTGCGCTGCCCGACCCAGTCCTGTCCGCGGCGCACGTTCCGTGAGCAGGTGCCCGCCCTGACCACCCGGTGGGCGCGACGGACCCGCCCGTTGACCGAGCTGATCGCTGACCTCGCGGTGGTACTGGCCGGTCGTGCCGGCGCGAGCGTGCTGGCCCGGCTAGGTATACGTAGCTCACGTTCGACGGTGCTACGCGTCCTGATGGACATGCCGACCTTGACCGAGCCAATCCCCGAGGTGATCAGCGTCGACGACTTCGCGATGCGCCGGCGCCGCCGGTACGCGACCCTGATCATCGACGCGGTCACCCACCGCCGCCTCGACGTACTCCCGGACCGTCAAGCCGACACCCTGGCCGCGCGGCTGCGCGAACACCCGCAGGTGCGGGTCGTCTGCTGTGACGGTTCCGCAGCGTATGCCGAGGCCATCCGCGATGGCGCCCCGCAGGCAGTGCAGGTCAGCGACCGTTGGCACTTGTGGGCGAACCTGGCCAGAGCGGTCGAGAAGACCGTGGTCGCGCACAGTGGCTGCTGGCACCAGCACCCCGCCGGAACGGACCGGCCGCTGGACGAACGCACCCGTCAACGCCATACGGCCGTGCACGACCTGCTCGGCCAAGGTGTCGGGCTGCTGGAGTGCGCCCGCCAGCTCGGCTGGGCGCTGAACACCGTCAAGCGCTACGCCCGGGCCACCACCGCCGAGCAGCTGCAACGGCCGCCGCGTTACCGCGAGACCCTGGTCGACCCGTACCGGGACCACCTGCGTCGCCGCCGGGCCGAAGACCCGCAGGTGCCGGTCACCCGTCTGCTGACCGAGATCCGCGAGCTCGGCTACACCTGCAGCGCGAACCTGCTGGTGCGCTACCTCAACCAGGGCCGCGCCGACGCCGAACGCACCCCACCGTCACCGCGCCGGCTGGTCGCCTGGCTGTTGACCAGGCCCGAGGACCTGCCCACCCACTACCGCAGCCACCTGCAGGAACTGCTCGCCGCCTGCCCGCACCTGACCGTGCTGGCCCAGCGGGTCGGCGAGTTCGCCGGCCTGCTCACCCAGCGCCGCGGTGAGGACCTCGAGCCCTGGATGACAGCCGTCGACGCCGTCGATCTACCCGCGCTGCACGGCTTCGTCCGCGGTCTGCGGATGGACGAGACCGCCGTTGTGGCCGGGCTGACCCTGCCCTACAGCAACGGCCCGACCGAAGGTGCGAACACCAAGGTCAAGCTGCTGAAACGGCAAATGTACGGCCGCGCCGGCTTCGCTCTACTCCGCCAACGAATCCTGCTCGCGTAGATCACTCACAGCAACCACCGTTTCCGCGTCAGAGCCGAAATCTTGACAGGCCCTCGAAGATCCACGTCTTGTGCGACCGGCGGGGCGTGCCGCTACAGGTGCCGATCTCAGCCGCGAACACCCCGGACGCGCAGTTGCGTTCCCGTTGTTGGATGCCTTCACGCCGGTGCGAGGCCGTCGCGGCCGGCCCCGCCGCCGTCCGGGCAAGCTGCACGCGGACAAGGCCTACGACCACAAGGCGATCCGCGCCGAGGTCCGCCGCCGGCGCATCGTCGTGCGGGTCGCCCGCAAAGGCGTCGAGTCGTCCCAGCGTCTTGGCCGGCACCGGTGGATCTTCGAGTCGTGCCTGTCCTGGTTCACCAACAACCTCCGCTTCGCTCGTCGACGCAAAGCCGAGCATTTTCAAGCCTCCGCCGACCTCGCCGCCATCCTCATCTGCCACCGCCGACTCGCAAAGATCACCAACTGAGACACCCCTAAGGCTGACGCCGGGTTGTCTATACCACGAGCGCGATCGAGTCGCTCAAGGCCCGGATCCGCCAGGCCACCCGCCGCTGCGGGCTTCCCCAACGAATAGGCCGCGCTCAAAGTCCTCTATCCGGCCATTCGCAGCCCGCGGCCGATCCGGGCTAACGTCACCGGCAAGACCGGCGGCCGGAAGCAAGCGCTGAATTCCCTTGCCCATGGACTACGGCGAGCGCATCACCGGAAACTGAGAACGCGATCACCTCCTCAGACGGAAAGATCCGGGCAGTCTCGATGATGCGACGAAGGTCGAAAGATCGAGGTCTATTGCAGAGTGTGCTCGGCGTGTCACGCTGGACGTGGCTGGGTTGGTCCTCACGACGGGACGCCGCTCTCCGGCATCGTCGGCCCTGCGTACGACGTGATCGACGCTTCGTATGCTCACCCAATGGACGTTTACAGTGCGGTACGGACGAGGCAGTCGATCCGCAAGTTCACCGATCGGCCCGTGGCGCGGGAACAGTTGCAACGCGTGTTGGCAGCGGCTGCTAACGCTCCGTCGGGCAGCAACCTGCAGCCATGGCATGTCTACGTCGTGTCTGGCGAACCGTTGGCAGAGCTGAAGAGGCGAGTGGCCGAGCGGGTGGCTGTCGGTGATCGCGGCGACGATCGCGAGTTCGCGATTTACCCGCCCGAGTTGCGCTCGCCTTACATCGAACGAATGGCGGCGCTGGGGGAAGGCCGCTACGGCTCGCTCGGTATCGCGCGCGACGATGTCGTCACGCGCGCCCGGGTTCGAGCCGAAAACTGGAACTGCTTTGGAGCCGGTACGGCGTTGTTCTGCTATGTAGACCGGGACATGCCTGCGCCGCGGTGGTCCGACGCGGGCATGTACTTGCAGACCGTGATGCTTCTGCTGCGGGCCGAGGGGCTGCACAGTTGTGCGCAGGAGGCTTGGGCGGAGTACCACCGCAGTGTCGCCGAGGTGATCGCGCCGCCTCCCGAACGAATGCTGTTCTGTGGCATGTCGATCGGCTTCGCCGACCCGACGGTGGTGCATCCGCGTATCCGCCGCGCCCCTGTGTCGGAGACCGTGACGTTCCTCGGCTGAGTGGCAGCGCGCGCCCGTACTTTTCCACGCCACGGTTTCCTAATCGCTGCTACAGAGCTTGAAACGCTGAGCAGTCTGTTCGGTCAGGCTCCTTCGGGATCAGGGGTCTTGCCCGACACCCGAACACCGGTGTGCGGCCAAGCCCTGTGCAGGTTTTGGCTTTCGGCGGTCGCTGAGTCTGAACGGGGATTCTGGTGAGGTGTCCCCGCCGGCCGGGCCTGACCCGAGTTTGAACCGGCTCCGTGCCATCAAGTGGACCCGTCGACCCGGCTGGCGGAGGCACCTGTCTCGGCGCGTGCACGGGCCGGCGCGGTGACCTGATTAGGAGCTCGGGTTCGTCCCTCATCCCCGTTCTGTCCAGCGTTCTCCTCGTGCTCGGTGGTCGAGCCTTGCCGTCAATGCAGCAGGTAGGAGGCAGAGTGAGCGAGGACCAGGACGTGACTGTCGGGGTTGACACCCACAAGGACGTGCACGTCGCGGCAGTGTTGGACGAGGCTGGCAGGGTGCTGTCTACCAGGAGCCTTTCCGACAACGCTTCGCGACGTGTCCGGCGGCACTTACGGCAGTCCTCGGGTGCACGCCATCCTGCGTCGGCAGGGCCGGCAGTTGGGCCGCAAGCGGGTCGAGCGGTTGATGCGGACCGCCGGCCTGCAGGGGCGCGTTCCTGCGCAAGAAGTGGCGTATCCCATCGACCCGGTCGAACCCGAAGGCGCCGCCGCTGGCAACGTGACGGCACCTGGGAGAAGATCCTGGCCGCGTTGCAGGCCGTGGCGGACGCGGCCGGTCGCATCGACTGGGACGTCAGCATCGACTCGACGACCAGCCGCGCCCATCAGCACGCCGCTGGCGCCCGCCACGACGGGCACCTGCAGAAAGAACCACCCGGCGGCGTACACGACGAACCCGCCGATCACGCCTTGGGTCGTTCCCGAGGCGGGCTGACCACCAAGACCCACCTCGCCTGCGAGCAAGGCCAGAAAGTCCTGGCCCTGACCCTGACCGCAGGCCAACGCGGGGACAGCCCACAGTTCATCCCCGTCCTGCGCAAGATCCGCATCGCCCGGATCGGCGGTGGGCATCCCCGCACCCCGCCCGGACCTGGTCCTGGCCGACAAGGCCTACACCTCGAAAGGCAACCGGGGCCATCTACGTTCCCGCGGTATCAAAGCCTGTATCCCGAGCAAGACCGACCAGGACGCCCACCGCAAAGCCCGAGGATCAAAGGGTGGCCGCCCGCCCGGGTTCGACCCGGCCATCTACCGGCAACGCCACGCCGTCGAGTGCGGCATCAACCGCCTCAAACGCCAGCGCGGCGTCGCCACCCGTTACGACAAGCTGGCCGTCCGCTTCCAGGCCGTCCTGACCATCGCCATCATCAACGAGTGGCTCTGACCGGATTATGAAACGCTCCCTAGATGGGTTGGGTTTCTGGCTGGGTCAGCCGGTGTTTGGTGGGATCGTAGAGGGCTTCGAACGCGGCTGGTGGCAGGTCTGCGGCGCCGCTGT
>NZ_JBIVNT010000025.1:0-4371 GCF_044753725.1 Micromonospora sp. NPDC093243
CTTGCTCGTTGAGTTCCCGTAGTCATACAGGACCACCAAGTCAGCAAGGCCGTCACCGGTCACATCCGCGTGCGCCTGCGCCGAGCCCTGCTCAATGGGCGGCGAGACCGGCAATTCATCGGCGATCTTGTCGTATCGAATCGGGGTGTAGGTCTGAAGATCATCCCACGAGTTTCTGCCGAGGTTGCCGTGGTTGCTCTCCTTGTAAGGGTTTCGGACGGTCTCGCCGTTCGTGTTGAACGAGTAAACGTAGGCACCTTGGCGGTGGTCACTAGCGTTGACCCATTTGGCAAACAGCTCCATGTGTCCGTCCTTGACCATGGCGTCACCCGGTAGAAATCCGTCGATCCCACCTGGCACCAGCGACCACGGGTGGCTACTGATCTGCTGGAAGTCGTCGGTTACGTAGCTGGTTCCAAGGTGCCAGGCCATCGACACCAGACCAGAGCAGTCACGCCGGTACGTCTTGCCGGTACCGTCATTGGCCCACGGACCGGTCTGGGTGTAGGTGATGCCTTCGTCGACCCAATACTGGGCACGCTCCAGGATCTCCGAGCGGGAAATGTAGCCACCTACAGACGACGCCGCCGCGGCGGGACCGCCGATGGTGACGGCACTAGTGATCCCGGCGGCAACGCCGAGCGCGATAGCTAGGGTCGCGCATAGAAGCCGCCGACTGATCGAGAAACTGTGCATCTTTCTCCTTGTCGCTAGGGGGAATGCAGAGAAACCCAACTTCGGTCGTCAGCCTTGGCTGAAGGCCGCGCAGGCTTGTGCGAGGCTGGGATTTTCATCTCCACAATCGACGCCGGCACCCCGCACAAGGAGCTGCCACTGGCCGGCAGTAAGCTGCAGATAGAACTGATCACCCTCGGATCGATCGCCATTGGGGGCGGGGTTCGGAGTTGCGTACAACCGCGCGAAGCCGCCCACGCACTTGTAAACTTTCACCTGCTGTACGCCCATAGCAAAGTCAGGGGCGAGCGCCGCTATCGACGCCCGCAGCACATCCGAGGAGCATGAACCCGTGGCCGGGCTCCCACTTGACTGCGATGCTGCTGCCGGGTCGGTGTCGCCAGACCGACCTGTCGGCAAGGCAGCCGTGCTGTCGGGCGGGGACGACGACGCTGAAGCGGTGACGGATGGTGCCGTCGCGGCGGCAGGAGGCGGCGTTGCCAGCGGTCGGCCTGCCGAGCGAGTGGCCGTCGTATCCGGATCGGAGCGGCAAGCGACGAGGCCACCGAGACCACCGGCCGTAAGAGCCAGGCCAGCAATGAGTACACGGAGTGAAGGGCGCATGGGTCCTCTCTCGAAGAGGGCAAGACCGCCGGTCGACTCTGCGTCAGCGGCACGAATAGTTGTTGTCAGCGTTGGCTGCTCGGGTGTTGTGGTAGCCCGACGTGTCGGCGTAGATGCCGCCGTTCACCAAACGCAGTTGAAGCTTGAGGAACGCCTCCGTAGCCCGAAGAGGCCGCGGTGATCCTTGCCGGGTCAGGATTGGCGGCAGCGCCGCCCACGGCGGGGGTGCTGCCGCTGTATCAGTTGTTACTGATATAGCGGCCTCCACCCCCCGAGGACGTAAAGTCATACCGACCGACCGACCGGTCTGTTGATCAGGCTAGCATCCTGTCCACGCGCAGACAAGGCGTCAACCAATTGGAGCCCGGGGCTAGCAGTTGCGTGGGGTCAACGCTGCCGTGTGGATCGTCGGACGACCTTCTATATCGCATCGGAAAGCCGACTCGCGCGCTGGAGTGAACAGCAGGTTACTGACCGGATCCTGGAGCAGCTGCACACGCGGTCCGCACTACGCATCGCCCCGCCGAGCAGCCCTCGGCGGGGCATCGAGTCATTGTCATCGCGGCCGGGGCGGTCGACGGGCTGGTCAGCGCGGGTGTGCTGGCACTCCACTAGTAGTGCTTTGAACGGGCACCAGACGACCTTGCCGGCAATCGTATCCTGCGGTCGGTGGCGTTCTTGGGCGGCCCATTGGATGGCCAGCAACGGAATCTGCCTGAGCTGCCGTTAGTGCTGCCGGCTGCCGATGCCGGTGCCACACGAGTGGGGGAATGACCGACGACCAATCCTGATCGTGAACCGCTCGAGGACAGCACGCTCTACGCGCTCAGGCGTGATGGCGCAGGCAAGCCGGTGGTCTGCGGCATGGGTCAGTATCAGTACGAGTTTCGTGGCTATGTGTGATGTCCGCGCACCCACTGGTGATGGCATCCTGAAGGTCGTCAGGTTGCACCTTTTTGGGCTGCTCCGATCTTGGGGTGCCGGTAACGAACGTGTCACCAGCCGCCAAATTGTTGATCCTGGCGGGCCGGCAATCAAGATCATCGCTAGCGCGACTTTTCGACGTCCTTCAGCTTCCGACCTCACGCGCACCCACCGCCGAGACCAAGATCCACGCCCGGCATCCGAGCCTGAGACCCATGGGGTGCAGGCCACGCCGAACCGACGACGGTAGAGTCGTAGGGCCGCTCAGAGCTTTCAGCGGAAGCCTCGCACCAGGCTCGGCCGCCACTCCATGGCCAGGGCGGGCGGATCAGCGGCGGATCCGACGACCCACCGCGGACCGCAGCCAGTTCCAGGGCCTCCGCTGGTCACGGATGCGGGGCCGTGCGCCGTCGGTTCGGCAGATGAACAGCAGCGGCGGCTGAGCATCCTCGGTCCAGCCGGCATTGGTGATCCGTGCCCTGATGAACCAGCTGCCCCGGGTACGGCCGCCGTTGAGGGTGCCGACGTCGATCGTGGTGGTGGCCCGGTGCACCAGGTGCACGGTGTCCGCCTCGTTCGGGTCTGCGACTCGTTCGGTCCGGAAGCTTACCGGCAGAATAATCTCGTCGCCGGTCTCCCGGCGACGGGCGACCACGTCCAGCCGGGCCTTGCGCACCTGCGCGGTGGAGTCGAGCACCTCGGGGGCGACCTCGTCCACCGGCAGCACCAGCACGTCCCGGCCATTGTCGGAGCGGAAACCGACCGGCTGGTCCGCGGAGCGCAGCTCCGCAGCGACGGTCATCGTGACGGCCCGGTCGGCCAGCTGGTAGTCCTCAATCGTGGCGCGCACGGCGATGCCCGCCTCCCAGCGGGCGAGTCGACGCAGGTCGGCGATTCGGCCCCGTTCGGTCAGGTACGCCACAGCCCGTTGCAGCGGCGGCAGGCCCGCGGCGACGCCGGGGGTGAACCGGTCCTGGATGACCTTCTGGGTCTCCAGGGCGACCTGCTCCAGCCAGTCCTCGGGCGCGGTCAGCAGCCGCTTGCCACGTAACCGGTTGAGCATCTCGTTGCGCAGCCACCGCCGGTGCAGCCGATCCCGCAGCTGACCCGGCTCGGTACTGGCATCCACGATGTCCAGCGCGTCGTGGATGCTGGCGAAGTAGCTCGCCGGGTCCAGCCGCGTCGCGGTGACGTTGCCTGCGTCGCCCCGCCGGACGTGGTGGTAGCAGGTGTAGTCGGACAGCACACAGGTACGCCGGGACAGGAAGTAGGCACGCACCACCAACGAGTGGTCCTCCAGCCGCCGCTTGCCACCCTCCGGGAACCGCAGTCCGTGCTCGTTGAGGAACGACCGACGGAACAGCTTGTGGCAGGTCAGGCTATCGATCAATGGGGCGTTGGCCAGCGTGGCATCGAAGCGGTTACTGCGGAACAACTCCCGCGGCACGCCCCGCCCGTGCCCGGCCATCTTTCCAATCGCGATGTCCGCGCCGTACGTCTTTGCGCACTCGTAGAGCCGCTCCAGCGCTTCGTCGGCGAACCAGTCGTCGTCGTCGGCGAAGAAGACGTACTCGCCGCGGGCCCGCTCGATGCCCAGGTTGCGTGGGCGCGACGGCCAACCCGAGTTCTCGGTGTGCAGCACCTGGATGTGCGGGTGCGCGGCCGCCAAGCGATCCAGCCGTTCGCCCGTGTCATCGGTCGAGCCGTCATCGACAAAGATCGTCTCAAACTCGCTGGCGGGCAACGACTGGCGCAGGAGCGAGGCTACGAGCTTTCCGATGTGCCCGCCGCAGTTGTACGCCGGCACCACGACACTCACCTTGGGCACGCTCACCTCGACCGACACGATTCCTCCTACGTTGGCGGCCGGATATCTACCTCCAACGGTAGTGCGACCATTCGTCGGCATCCAGACCGGCCGGTCGGTCTGTGGGCCCACGGTGACATTCTGATGGCGCCATAACAAGAGCAATCTGCTCTGCGACCAGCGCGTGGAGCCGATCCCTGCGGACATTCGCCCAAGTGATGCCCAGCGGCGGACTTGGGGCTGGTCGAGGCCAACCTCACCCTTGGCGGCGTGGAAGGCTTTTTCGACGGTCCAGCGGCCGGCGACCCGGACCAACTCGGCGAGCGTGGCAGGCGCGGGGG
>NZ_JBIVNT010000026.1:0-3824 GCF_044753725.1 Micromonospora sp. NPDC093243
CGGCGCCGCAGACCTGCCACCAGCCGCGTTCGAAGCCCTCTACGATCCCACCAAACACCGGCTGACCCAGCCAGAAACCCAACCCATCTAGCCGCCACCAAACCCGGGGCAGTTCTGTCCGCATCTAGTACTCCAGCCCGGGATCGTTATGTAGACGATCTGCGATGGATAGGAGGGTTCCACGAGTAAGTGGGTTGAAGGTGTGGCAGGGTGATGGCATGTCTGGGCACCCGGAGGTGGCGCTGCTCGGCTTTGTCGAAGACGAGGTCGTGCCGGACACGGTGGCGGGGCTGAAGCAGTTGGTCGCTAAGTCGCTTCACGCGCGGGAGTGGGCTGGTGCGCCACCTGAGTTCGTCGACAGTGTCGACTCCGCCGGGGTGCACACGTGTGGCGTGGTCTTGTTGTTGACGGAGGTGCGTGGGTCTGAGGCGGTGACTGTGTCGGCCGAGTTGGACCGGCGCGAGTTGGCGGATGCCAAGGCTTTGGTCGATGCCTTGGCCGGGTTCTCTGGTCGTACGGGTCTGACTGTCGGTATCGAGTATGGGGGCGAATCGGTCGGGTGGATTGAGGCTGGTCGGCCTGACGAGGGGATCCGTGAGGGTCTGATCGGCGAGTGGGAGCGGCGGATCGCTGGTTGAGCCGCCTGACCTTATCGGCAAGGCGGGCGTGTAGCCGCTACTTGATGTCCGCTGGGTCGTTCGCCGTGGTGGCTGGCAAGAGACGGCCACCGCGTGATCACGGATGGCTTGTGGAGACAACCGATGATTGCGCGGTGACCGCTGCGACAGCGTAGCGGTCGCGGACTTGTTGGAGACGTTCGAGGTCGGGTTCGCCTACATCGCCGACCGGTTCAGTCGAGTGGAGCCGCGGCGGCGGCAGGCACGGGCGTTCCTACTCGGTTTGCTGTCCGATGTGGCATCAGATCCTGTAGGCAGTTGGCCGAGCAGGCCGGAGACCGGTCACCGCAGCGGATGCAGCGACCGCTGGGCGAAGCAGTGTGGAACGCCGGCGCGGTACGCGACGGCGTGCGCCGGTACACGGTCGACGAGCTGGGCGATCCGAACGCGGTACTGGTCATGATGACACCGGCGAGTGATCAAAGCGCCCAGAAGGAGTGCGTGAGAGGGTCTAGGGCTTGGTCTTTGTCGCGTGATTCCAATCGATCCTCCACGATGGTCGCTGCCCCTCGGGTTTCACCGGCGCCCAGTGGCCCGCTCCCCATCCCGGCGGGTCGATGGCCGCCGGGATGGGGAGCGGACGGGGCGCTGTTGCGACTACCGCCGTTGCAGCAACAGCAGGGCCCGCCATCTTCGTCTGTTCAGGTGGTGATCTCCCCGGTGGTCAAGGTGACCGAACCACTCAGCGAGCTGATCTGCATCCATCCCTTGAACCGATCCGAAGAGGAGTAGTCAGGGTAGGTAATTGCATAAAAGTCGCTGGAAAGCGTGAGCGGCCTCGTACCGAAGGCGAGCTCCTTCTGGCTGCGGAGGATGCTGACACCATTGCGGTAGATCTGAATAGTGATGGTCGCTCTGACCGGTTCGTTGAAAAGCCCGCTACCGGTCGGACAGACGAAGCCGCCATAGACTTCCACCTTACCGTAAGTGGTGACGTCACTAACGGTGACGTTAGCATCGCACCTACGAGACTGATCGAAGTCCTTCTTGCTCGCAACAGAAGAAGCCGCAGAAGCGGGGTTGGCGAATGACAGAAGTCCCAGTGTTATTGCCGCTGCGGCAGCTGTGAAGTTCGTCAACTTCCTGAAGTGCCTCGTATGCCTGCTCATGAAGGAATTACTCCCGTCGAGATGATCGTTGAGGCGAATCCTGGACGGAACAAGGTGAGGGTTGCTTGCCAATTCTGCGTACCGGCATCGTCGGCAACGGTTGCGTTGACTGAGTCAGAGGAGACGCTGCCGTTGATAGACTTCTGCACCTCCTTAACCTTGACGCCGTTCCTCGTGATCTTGATCGTCATTTCCCCAGCCCAGGTGGATCCTGTGGGGCAACGGTAGCCGCCCCAGGATTCGATCTTGCCAGGGGAGCCGATAAGTGCGTCATCGATCGTAACGTTCGCGTCGCACGAGTTAAAGAAGTTGTCTTTAAACCCAATCGAGTGCAATGCGAGTGCAGGCGAGCTAGCCACCAGAATCAGGGCCGTTGATACTGCTGTGCAAAGCAACATTCTTGATGCTGTCCGCGTTGCCATAACGCCTCCCCTTCTTGTTCGGCCACAAATCTAAATCGCGTTCCTTCCGGATCGAGAACGCGTTAGTTCTAACCCTCGATCGATTGCCAGCCAGCGCGCCCCGAGTAGAAACGAACTGCCTGTGCGACGTTGATAATTTGCCAGGTGAATGACTTCCAAGATCCCTCAACCCCGCACGCGGCGCCTTGAGAAAACGCTGAGATAAGACGCGTCGACATGTCTCCTGTGGAACCAGCCTGTGCGAAGTGTGTCGGGCGTCTCGGCGGACGTTAGCCAGGAGTTCAAACTCGCGGTCCTGACCGATACGAGCACCCCCTGGAGAAAAGGCAACATCTGCCCCACTACACGCGGCCCGTCGCCTTCTTGGCCCAGCATGACCGAAACTCTCGCGTCGAGATGGTGCTGGTCGCCGATCCGGACGCCGCGGCGATCGGTCAACTGGTCGAGAAATCGGGATGGCTCAGCTTACGTGCAGCGCTCACGGCCTTTGTCTGTACAGGTCCAGAGCTTGTTGAATCGACCACGAGCATTGCTCGATGATGGATGTTCAGGAGTAGTGAAACCTCCACAGGGCGAAGGTTCACTACTCCCGATCAAACTATGAGATCTTCACCGTCGGCCCAAATAGGTCGTAGTAAAGGTCATCGTTTGCATAACCCTGTACGTTATCGCCGGCACTTGCGACCTGCGTCGGTGCGAAACATACCACTCTCACGCCCGCAGTGAGATAGCCATCACATTGCCGCCACCACAGAAAATCCCGATTCTTGACATTTTGAACGAACGCTAGGCGCCTGTTGGAGAGCCTGGGCATGAGGATCAATGCAGCCTGGTAGGAGTTGCCGCTAACGATAGTGCACGCCTGCTCGATGTAGGTGCTCTGATCCACCGTCTTGCTGCAGTGCCAGTTCGGCGTAAGGCCATGAAATGGATACCAGTTCACATATTCGTCGTAACGGGCATTGCCGGGATCGCCCGAAGCGCGCGTTGCTCCCGCCGAGGCGTTCGCCACTCCGACGCTGCCGACCGTTATGTTGAGCGTAGTTAGGATAGCGAGCGCGGCAATTCCGGTGCGTGCACGCAAATTCATTCAGGTGCCTCCACAGGTCGGGCTTTCACGGCGAAAGTTGTCATCGCCACAAAGCAACTTGGCGACGGCTCAGATGAATCAACTCGCGACTTTTGCTAACGACGGCAAATGGAAGTAACGCGCGTAAGCGACAGTGACTGAGCCACGAGGGGGGGCTCGCGGACGCAGTCGACCACTGCGCCGTCCGGTGCAGAGTCGGGTGCCAACGGAAGTCCGGGTTGCATATCCTGCCAGCGGGGGGCAACTCCGCCTGACAGCGTTCGCGCTGCGGCCGCGAACCCGCCCCCTGCTTGTCGGGGCTGTTAATCGCCCGCCAATGGGCTTCACGCTGCCCATGCCAGTCGCGTTAGCATGCAAGCGAACTACCCCCAACGGTAGTGCGACCATTCGTCGGTACTCCGACCGGCCGGTCGGTCCGTGGGCCGACGGTAACATTCTGATGGCGCCATAACAAGAGCAATCTGCTCTGCGACCAGCGCGTGGAGCCGATCCCTGCGGACATTCGCCCAAGTGATGCCCAGCGGCG
>NZ_JBIVNT010000027.1:0-2488 GCF_044753725.1 Micromonospora sp. NPDC093243
GCGACGGTTCACTCCCGCGCTGATCACCAGTCACGGTCATCTGTGTACTCCTTCAGCTCACGCTGATCTCGTTACACAGACCATCTGACACGCCCGCTGCCCGCCGTGGGAGCCGGCCGTGGGTGCGCGACTTCCACATCTCCACCCGACCCGCGGAGGTCGCCGACCGGGCCGTGCCGGGGCACTGGGAAGGTGACCTGGTCATCGGCGCCCGCGGATCCAGCGCGATCATCACCCTGGTCGAACGCGCCACCCGCTACGTCATGCTCGGCGCCCTACCCGAGTCGAGGGTCAGCGAGCAGGTCATCGACGTTCTCACCAGCCTGATGCGTCGACTGCCCGCCGAGCTGCGCAAGACCCTGACCTGGGACCAGGGCATCGAGATGATCCAACACCCAACCTTCACCCTGGCCACCGACTGCAAGGTCTACTTCTGCGACCCCCACTCACCCTGGCAACGCGGCAGCAACGAGGACACTGTGAGTCTTCTGGTGGTCCGGGAGGGCTGGTCCGGCAGGCTGGTGCCGGCTGCACGAGGTGACTCTCGAGAACACTGGACACCGACAGCTGTGCCTTGCGTTGGACCCGTCTCTCGAGCAGCCGACACCGGCCTGACCCACTCGTCTTGGCTTGATCAGGAGCTTGTCCGCCCGCAGGCGTGACTCCTCACAGTGCTGCCGCGACAGGTGACCTCTTCCCGGGTCGGCGTCGACCGCGCTCGCCCGCGGGAAGGACAACCGGATGGTAATGCTGGCAGAGCACTACGACTTCGTCATCGGTGGTGACCCCGACCGCGACACGATCGACCTGGCCATCCTCGAGACGGGCACCGGCGGGGTCCGTGGCCACCTCGCCGACCGAACGGATGGACCCGGCTACCTGCGGCTGCTGACCTGGGCCCGCGAACACGCGCCCGGCCGTCGGGTCTGGGCGCTGGAGGGCACCGGCAGCTTCGCCGCCGGACTGGTCATGGTCTTGTCCGAAGCAGGCGAAGACATCGTGGAGATCACGGGTGGAAAGCGATCCCGCGGCGCGAAGAACGACCGTATCGACGCAGTCCAGGCCGCTCGAACCGCATTGGCCCAGGAAGACCAAGCCGCGCCCCGTGAACGGGGCCTGCGTGAAGCGCTGCGTCAGATTCTCGTTACCCGGCAGGCAGTCCTGGTCAGCCGCACCAAAGCGATCAACGAACTCAAGAGTCTGATCGTGGTCGCGCCCGAGCATCTACGCACACAGTTGCGAGGGCTTCGACTGATCAACTGGCCCGCGTCGAACAGCTCCGCAGCCCCGCTGGCGCGAGCGTCGAACATCGGATCACCATCCTGACCTTGAAGTCGATCACCGCCCGGATCCGGTTCCTCCTCGCCCAGACCGCCGAGCTCGACCCCGAGTTGCTCGCCCTCGTCAAAGCCACCCCGCGGGCCAGGTCCTGCTCGCCGAGCCCGGCGTCGGTCCGGTCGTCGCCGCCCAGCTGCTGGTGAGCTGATCGCACCGCGGCCGGGTCCGCAGCGAGGCCGCGTTCGCCACCCTCGCCGGCGCCGCCCCTCTGGAGGCCAGCAGCGGTGCAACGCACCCGCCACCGGCTCAGCCGCGGCGGGACCGTGACCTCAACCGCGCCCTCCATACGATCGCGATCACCCCGCCTACGCTGCCACCAAGAGTCACGCGACTACGAAGCCAACCGCACCGTGCAGGGCAAACCCACCGCGACGTCCGTCGCAGCCTCAAGCGCATTCTCGCCCGCCGGCTCTACCGCCGCATCCAAGCCGCGACCCGCCAGCCGACACCCTCCATCAACCTCCCGCACGGAGCTTGACAAACATAGGAGCGTCTAATGGGATGCTCCGCCAGTACTTCCCCCGTTCCAGCACCGACTTCCGCACCTGGACTCAAGACCAGCTCGACGCCGTCGCCCGCGAACTCAACGGACGACCCCGCCAAACCCTCGACTGGCAGAATCCAGCCGAAGCACTCAACAAGCACCTCGTTGCTACAACCGCTTGAAACCGCCGACAGGGAGACTAGAAGATTGGTCGCCTGATCCGGCGGCAGCCCTCATTTCTCGTCACCGGTCCGCAGCCATGCTTACTGAGCCCGAAGCTAAGGAAGCCCATCAATGCGGACAAGAGGCCCGCAATCCCAATTGCCACACGAGCGGCACTTTCACGCACGATGCAGATGCGTCAGTGGCAATTGTTGATGCTGGGCGGCCAAACACGATCGTCCGGCCGCCCAGCAGTTCCGGTACAGCATTTCACTGGAACTGGTGTTCGTGAATCTTGGCGCTCCGCTTAGCTGAGCTTGCTGTTCGCCGAGGACCACTTCCCGTCAGTCGATTTCCACCACTCCGCAGGAGCCGCGAAACCAGTACCAGTATCAGTGGCACGGAACATCCACAGCTTGCTGGTCGAGGCGCCGTAGTCGTAGAGGATCCCTACATCGGCCTTGCCGTCGTTGGTGAAGTCTCCGACGGCGAGTTTGCTGCTAG
>NZ_JBIVNT010000028.1:0-1338 GCF_044753725.1 Micromonospora sp. NPDC093243
ACCGCTGATAGGGACACGGCCACCCGTGTTGGGGTAGGTCTCTTCGTAACGTGGCTGCCGGCAGTCCGACGCCTGACCAGCGGCCGAGGCCACGAACGATGCGTGGAGGCGGGTCTGGTGAACGGCGGGTACGGCGTCTTCCTCGGGTTGGACGTCGGCAAGGAAGGCCATCACGCGGTCGGGTTGGCCCCGGACGGCCGACGGCTGCACGACGCGCCGTTGCCGAACACCGAGGCCCGCCTTCGGCAACTGTTCGACAAGCTGGCCCGTCACGGCGTGGTTCTGGTGGTGGTCGACCAGCCCGCCTCGATCGGCGCCTTGCCCGTGGCGGTGGCCAGGGCGGCCGGGCATCAGGTGGCCTACCTGCCCGGACTGGTGATGCGCCGTATCGCCGACCTGCACCCCGGCAACGCGAAGACCGACGCCCGCGACGCCTACGTCATCGCTGACGCCGCCCGGACCCTGCCGCACACGCTGCGGCGGGTCGACACCGGCGACGAGACCCTTGCCGAGCTGGAAGTCCTCGTCGGCTTCGACGACGACCTCGCCGGCGAGGCCACCCGCGTGGCGAACCGGATCCGGGGCCTGCTCACCCAGATCCATCCCGCTCTGGAACGTGTCCTCGGCCCGAAGGTGCAGCACAAAGCTGTGCTGGAGCTGCTGTCGCGCTGCGGCGGACCGGCCGGCCTGCGCAAGGCTGGCCGCCGCAAACTCGCCTCGATCGCCGCCGTCCACGCGCCCCGCATGGGCGACCGACTGGTCGAGCAGATCATGACCGCCCTCGACGAGCAGACCGTCACCGTCCCCGGCACCCAGGCGGCGGAGACGATCCTGCCCCGCCTGGCTGACAGCCTCCGCGACACCTTGCGGCAACGCGACCAGGTCGCCGGCGAGGTCGAAAGGATCCTTGATGCACACCCTCTCGCCCCGGTCCTGACCTCGATGCCCGGCATCGGCGTCAGGACCGCCGCCCGTATCCTGCTCGAAGTCGGCGACGGCACCGCCTTCGCCACACCCGGGCACCTCGCCGCCTACGCCGGCCTCGCCCCCGTCACCCGACAATCCGGCACCAGCATCCGCGGCGAACACCCACCCCGCGGTGGCAACAAACACCTCAAACGCGCCTTCTTCCTCGCCGCGTTCGCCGCCCTCGCCGACCCGGTCAGCCGCGCCTACTACGACCGGAAACGAGCCGAAGGCAAACGACACAACGCCGCCCTCATCTGCCTCGCCCGCCGCCGCTGCGACGTCCTATACGCCATGCTCCGCGACAAGATCCCCTACCAACCCCGCCCAACGGCACCGATCCCCGCTTGACGAAACCCATAGGGACACCCC
>NZ_JBIVNT010000029.1:0-1323 GCF_044753725.1 Micromonospora sp. NPDC093243
CCGGACGCTCCTATGCCGCGTCAAGTGGTTGTGGTGGGGTTTCGAGGCGTCGGTAGAGCTCTCGGGCGATGTAGCGCTTGAGGCAGCGTTTGATCTCTCGGTCGGTTTTGCCTTGGGTGCGGCGGCGCTCGGCGTAGGCGCGGGTGCGTTCGTCGTGTTGTAGGCGGGTCAGGACGACGGTGTGCAGGGCGCGGTTGAGTTGGCGGTCTCCTGAGCGGTTGAGGCGGTGGCGGACGGTTTTGCCGGAGGACGCCGGGATCGGTGCGGCGCCGGCGAGCATGGCGAACGCGGCGTCGTTGCGGCAGCGTCCTGGGTGGGACCAGGCGGTGAGCACGGTGGCGGCGACGATCGGTCCGACGCCGGTGAGGTGGAGCAGGTCGGGGCGCCAGGAGCGGACGATCGCGCGGATCGCTTTCTCGTGCTCGGTGGCTTCGGCCTCGAGGAAGCGGACGCGGCGGGCGAGGTCCCGTAACACGGTCAGGCAGGTGAACACCTCGACGTCGGCGCTGGTGGTGGGGCGCAGTCGGGTGGCGGTGGTGAGCATGAGTCGGGTGCTCTGGCCGCGGAACCGGGCCCGCACCACTTCGGGTCCGGTGATCACCATGGCGTGCAGCTGCCGCTGGGCGTCCGCGCTGGCTTCCACGGCTGCACGGCGGGCGGTCAGGCGCATCTGCAGTGCGGCCCGCTCGGGGCCGGTCTTGGGTTGCGCCAGCCGCGTGCGGGCCAGAGCGTCGCGGGCGGCGCGTTCGGCGTCGATCGCATCGGACTTCGCCCCGGCGCGGCGGGTCGGGCGCAGCGGCCGGTCCAGCTCGACGACCAGCTCACCAGCGTCGGCCAGATGCCGAGCCAGGCCGGCGCCGTAGCCGCCAGAGCCCTCCAGCGCCCACGCCCGCAGCCCCGAGTGCTGCTCAGCCAGGGCCACCAGTCGCGCGTAGCCGTCCGGGTCGGTGCTCACCGTGACCCTGGCCAGGACCCCACCGGTACGGGTGTCGAGCAGCGCGGCGCTGTGAGTGTCTTTGTGCGTGTCGACGCCGATGACGACCTCGACCAGTTCTGCCAGCATGGACATGCGTTCTCTCCTCACCGTGGGGACGCACAGGTCCGGTCCGGTGCGGAGATGGCAGGACTGTGATGAGACACGCCAGCCGCTAACTGGCGGTCAAGCTCCTGATCAGGCCAAACGTCTCCCGCCGGGCCGGCGCCGGCAGCAGCAGACGGACAAGTCCGGCCAAGGCACGAAGCCAGTCAGAGCAAGAGTCACGTCCGCTGCCGCCGACCATCAGCCCATCATCTGCGGACCGACCCGGCCAGCCTCACAGTCAG